>JAYFQX010000017.1:0-15127 GCA_034926635.1 Christensenella sp.
CTGTTTTTTGAATTGTTGCCCATTTTTTTATCCTCCTGTTATTCCTTTCGTTTATTTTTCCCGCATAGGGCGGTCGCTTCCGTTCTCTGCCTCGCTCTTGGTCTGCATTCCCCACTTGTTTCCGTATGCGCTCTGTGCATACGAGTCTTTTTTGTTACTGCTCATGATTATTCCCTCCTGTTATTTCTCCCATTCGTTTTCCGCATCTTCGGCGTTTTTCGCCGTATACGCCAACAAATTCCCGATCTGCGCCGCTTTCTTGTCCCGCGCCGTTTCCTCTTTTTCGCTAAAATCCACGCTTTCTGCCGTTCCGCCGTCCCATTCGTCCCGGGTTCCGCCTCCCCTCTTGCCCTCGCGGGGTTTTCTCCCCCACAAAAACGGCATCCGTACCCATGCCCCCGCTACAAACGCCGCTACCATTCCCGCCGCTAATACAATCATTTCCATTTTTATACCTCCTGATATTTTTTTGATATACAAAAAGGACGCGGTTTTCCGCGTCCCCTCGCATGATGGTATATAGGATATTCCTTGCCTTTTTTCTATATCATACTCACAATATCGTTTTACTCTTTTTCATGCGCTAATTATTTTCTACTTGCGATCATACAACAAACCGTTCGCATCCACCCGCGCTCACAGCTTGTTTTTCCTGATCCACTCGCGCACGCCCATTTTGGCTTTCTTCGCCGTGCGCTTCGGCTTACACTCTTTGGTATATTCGCCCAAATCCCGCGGCTCATTTTCTTCCGTCAAAGCCGTGCGTTTTCCCGGCGCTGTCCCTACCCACAAAAGTAAAAACAGCATTGCGAAAACCGCCGTGCCAAACGCCAGCACCAATGAACCGAGCGCCACGTCCAGCTCCACCATCCCCGGAAAGCTGATCAAATACAACAATTGCGCCTCTTTATCCATCGCCAGCAGATCACCCGCGTGCACAAAATCCGTGACCGGCGTAAACGCCCACGTCACCAGCGCGATAGCAGCGGCGCAGACGACGGTTCCCACCATCAGCGCGACGCTTAGGATGCGTATGCTTTTGGTACGCCGCGCCATAGGCTTTCCCGCGCGCCCATCCAGCCAAAAAAACAGCAGCAGTAAAAATATCACGACGGACAAAATACAAAACACGTCGTATATCAGATTATAGCTGCGCACCATATCCGAGGTTTGCCCTTCTGCCGCACCCGTATAAAACGGAAGATAGCAAAGGTCGGCTACCATCCGCAGCAAAACGCCCACGCCCACCGCCGCCGCGCTTTGCAGGTGCCAGCCACGCAGACTATCACGCACCACCCAGCGGTACAGCCACGTCAGCGCATAGAAAAAGATCGCAGTGTACACAATATTTTCCAACACAAACAGGTTGAATTGCATGTTCCCGTAGGCATACTGCAATATCCTACGCGCAGAGATCCATTGCGTCGCCAAAAAAAACACTATCACTACCGCAATTTTCACCCAAAACAATACCTTTTTCTTCTCCATTTTTCACCTCTACACTTTTATTGTTTGCTAAAACAATCATCTACCATATTAATTTCCTTCGTTCTTTTCACTCCATCATATTCTATCAATGTAATGGTCACACCCTCAATATATGGATGAAATGCGCATGTACCATTTTGATCTATGATATACGCGCCATAGTATGGATCTTTTATATAATCCTCGCTATAAGTCACCAGAACATCATAGGATCTATTCGCCGCCGGTTTTTCGCCTGTAATTAATTCATAGTATTTTCTGGGGCCATCATCAGATGTAACACCGTTTTGATCCGCACTTCTTGCAACCATGCTATTTATAACATTTGGTTTAAGTCCGTATTTCATAATCCTGTCATCCGATGATCCTAATTTAACAACAGTACGCGTTTTTTCATCTTCCGTCCCTGCGTTTTGAACCTGTTTCTCTGTAACACTATCAGTTACTTTAATTGCATCAAATGCGAGATTAATGGCTCCTAACACTAATTCCGCGACTGCCGCTTGTCCACTTGCAGAAGGCGTATAACTTTTTCCATTTCCCATGTCAACAGAAATACTGCTGGTATCCAGCCCATCCAATGCCATATTTTTAAGACCATTCATAATGTCCAAAGACACATCTGTTTTCTTTTCTGAACTTACTGTCTCCCAGCCTGCCGATACTCCTTCTCCTCCTTTTTTTGTGGTAAGATATTGTTCTCTCAATTGATTTAGCGTTTTCGAGTCAACACCATTAGGCAGAATAAAATCCGGATGTTCTTCCAAAAATTCCTGTAATCCTTCTGGAGTGTTTCGTGCATTTGTTTGTCCATTAGAATTATTCCCCGCCAGCATATCAGACATATTGACCGTGCCATTTTGTCCCTTATTATAGTTATATGCAGAAGCGCCTAAATTTATTCCATTTTTCGTCATTTTGTTTGGATTATTTTTATTATACAACATCCCCGTGCCGTTTTGGGTGCTTCCGCCCCTAATATTTTCCGCTGCTCCTATCGGCGTGAGTCCCGGCAGCATCTGCGGCTTTTTCGCAACCGTCCCTCCGTATTTTGGATGATTAACGCTACCATCGTCCCAGCTCGCCCTGTTACTCGCTTTCGCACTACCGTCCGAAACGCTCGCTTGCGGGCGGCTGTCTCCTCCTCCCCAAAAAGTCCCGCCTCCGGCTACCAACTTTTCGGGGACCCCGTTTTCGTTTGCATATCCCGCGTTGTTCATTGCCGCCTGCTGCTGTTTGTCCTCTGCCAACCGCTTTGCATACTCCTGCGGCGTTTCCGGCTGATAGTCGTCCTCTGTGATATACCCCATCAGCTCCCGCATTGTTTTTTCTTCCTTGGTCTCCCCTTTCGGTCCATACGTGGGAATTGGATCGCGTTTCTCCGGCACCTCAAACAGCGTGTCCTAGAACACCTTTTCTTGATCCGGCGTCAGCTCGTCCTTCCCCAGCGGCGTAAGCCCCGGTAACGTCTGCGGTTTCTTTGCCGCTGTCCCACCGTATTTTGGCTGATTTACGCTACCATATACATCATTCGCATACCCCGCGTTATCCATCCCCGCATCTTTTTTCGTGTTGCCCCAGCCATAATCGCTTTCCAGCACATTCATAATCCGATCCGCATCGTCAGGCTGCTTGATCGCGCCCGGCACACCAAACGGGTTTCCCGGCACAGTCCCCGGCGTTCCAAACAGGCTTTGCGGCGTGCTTTTCTTCGTCCCGACCTGCTTGGGCTTATAAACGCTACCATACACATCGCTGCCGTAACTTTTCTGATTTTGCTCCTTTGTATACTCCTCGTGCGAATATACCTTATGCGTACTTTGGGGCGCGCTGTTTTGTTGCCGTGTCGCTTCTTCGCGTTTTTGCCGCGCCTCTTCCTCTTTTTTACGTCGCTCCTCCCACATAGGGCGGTCGCTTCCGCTCCCTTCCAAAGGGGCACTCGCAGTTCCCCTTTGGTGATCCCCTCGCTTAAAGTTGTTTTCCTGCGGCTTCCGCCTTGGAAAACCGATTATTTCTGACGATCGTAAAGACTTTCCTGCATGTACCTTTTTGTCACGTTTATTCTCTGCCTCGCTCTTCGTCTGCATTCCCCACTTGTTTCCATATGCGCTTTGTGCATAACTGTTTTTTGAATTATTGCTCATTTTCTTTCCCTCCGGTTATTTCTCCCATTCGTTTTCCGCATCTTCGGCGTTTTTCGCCGTATACGCCAACAAATTCCCGATCTGCGCCGCTTTCTTGTCCCGCGCCGCTTCCTCTTTTTCGCTAAAATCCACGCTTTCTGCCGTTCCGCCGTCCCATTCGTCCCGGGTTCCGCCTCCCCACTTGCCCTCGCGGGGTTTCCTCCCCCACAAAAACGGCATCCGTACCCATGCACCCGCTACAAACGCCGCTACCATTCCCGCCGCCAATACAATCATTTCCATTTTCATACCTCCGGTTATTTTTTTGATATACAAAAAGGACGCGGTTTTCGCGTCCCCTCGCATGATGGTATATAGGATATTCCTTGCCTTTTTTCTATACCATTCTCACAATATCATCATACCATGTTTTTCCTGTATTTTTTTGCACTGTTTCTGCATCGTTTCTGTATTCCGCCTGCACTATCCGCATTCCTTTACGCGCGTTTCTGACTATGAAGCGCCATTGTCAACCGTTGCAATACCCGCCTGCGCATGCGGTAAATGTTCTCGCCGGAATACCGCATTTCCTCTGCAATATCCTGTACGTTTAACCCGCGCACATACCGCAGCTCCACAAACCGCCGTTCGTTCTCCGGTAAATTCAGGGAAACCAGCAGCCTCTTTTCCACCGCAAGATCGCCATCCAGCTCGCAAAGCTCCACCGTCGCGCGCTTGATCCGCTTTTCATAAACATCCACCAGCTTTTCCACTGTTTCATAAACAGGATCCGGTGTCTTCCCGCCGCTTACCCTGTCTTGTTCTGCAGCTTTCGGTCGCAACAGGCTGTCCAGCAGCGAATACTTCCGCGCATAAAGCTCCCTGATTTCCTCTTCGCATTCTTTCACCCGAATGCGCAGCCTTCCATAGCGAAATAACGTTTCCTCTACGCCATACTTCTGCCTTGTCTTTTCCCGTTTCATGTTTCCTCTCCTTTGTCATTTCCGTAAAGCTGTTCGAGCTCGTCCATCGCCGCTTTTTTTCGGCGTTCCTGCTGCTGCGGAGAATATTCCCTCTGCTCAAACCCCCGCCTGTCCGTACCGATGCGCGCCTTTTTTTCCCAGGAACGCACACACGCCCTCCAGTCCTTCATCTTGTTTTTACCAATATACCAGCCCTTGCTTTCATAAAAATCAAAAAAAGCATCCGCATCCACATTGTTGCTCCGGCTGATACAATATTCAGCCACCTCTGCTTCTGACGGCGCAGCAAACCCTGTTTCTTTTTGATTCCCTTCCGTTCTGTTCTCTTCTTTTCTGTTAGGCGCAACCGTTCGCCGAGCGTTCCCCGAAGGATCGCCGAGCGTTCCCGGAATTTCTTCCTCTTTTCCCGGCGGAGGCGGCGGGATCTTGCTCGGCTGCGGCTTGTCCACCCGCTGCCAGCCCTTCCAGTGGTCAAGACTGTAATATTGATTTTCGTCCGCTGTATAAAATGTGATGGACAGAAAAGCGGCTATCTCCGAAAGCGACTTTTCTATGTCGGTCACACGCATATCTTCATCATATGGAAAAAGATTTGATTTCACATACATTGGTTTAGCGCGTCCGCGCCCTTCATCGTCCGCATTAGAAAACAGCCCGATAAAAACCAGCCTCGCCAGCACGCTTAGCCGTGCAAAATCTTCGCTTTGCCAGATATTCGGGTCAATCATCCGCTTCCGTGCCATTGTCGTTCTCCCCGCTTTCGCCCCATGTTCGCCACATCGTGTTGTTCCCCGTTTCCTGCGCCGCCCGGATATACGGCGCGTCGTCAATCGGTACGATCATACGTTTCCTCCCCCTTTTTTATGCCCATTCCGCGTTTTCACACCTTCAAAAAAATCCCCCGGTCCGCATTTTTCAAAAACTGATCTTCGTACCGCCCGCACTTATTTTGTCCGTAAAAGCGCGTCTACCGAGCAGCGCAGTGCCTTTGCACATGCGGCAAGCTTGTCTGCGCGCGGCATCGTGTTTCCGTTCTCCCACTTGGCAATGCTTTGCTGGCTCACATGCAGCCTGCGCGCCAAATCCTCCTGCGTCATCTCCCGTTTTTTTCGTAGTTCCCTCATCCGTTCCATTTTTTCCGACCTCCTGCACCTGTACGCCTCACCCTTTTAACTACAATAGGTTGTTTCTTTTTGCCATTATATGACTACTTTTCGTAGTTGTCAACAACTTATTTTACTCAAAAACATGAAGAAATGCTGTAATCCCGTTTACCAAGCCAAAATATTCTTTACAAATACAACTAA
Organism: Christensenella sp.; assembly: GCA_034926635.1. GTDB lineage: Bacteria > Bacillota > Clostridia > Christensenellales > Christensenellaceae > Christensenella. Next base: position 5,902 of record JAYFQX010000017.1, read on the forward strand.
AGGTAGTATTATACTGTAGTAGCGAGGTAAACCGTCATGTTCAGCCAGAGATTAAAAGAATTGAGGAACCGCATCGGGCTTTCCCAAAAAGAGCTTGCGGGTCTGTTGCGCGTGAGCCAGCAATCGGTCGCCAAGTGGGAAACGGATAAATCTACGCCAAACCCGGCGATGCTCGCGCAAATTGCGGAAATTATGGGGGTTTCGGCGGATTACCTTCTGGGCAGCAGCGACGACCTTCACGCCGTGCCGCAGAGTTTTTTAGTCGCGGCTGATACGCCCGCCGGTTATGACCAGCTCACCGAGGACGAAAAAAAAGAGATTGAAGAGATCATCGCCATCTATAACAAACGCCGCAGGCCATAAGGTCTGCTTTTTTTATCTCTCGCGCCTGCCCCGCACCCGCACCTTTGCTCTTTGCAAAAAAAGTGCAAAAAAAAGACGCTGCGGCAAAGCAGCGCCCTTTCAAAACTTTCTCAGTCGATTACCGTCATAGAATATTCTACTTTAAACGATCTTCCCGGTTCCAGCATGCGTACATACGGCTTGTCTTCCATATTGCCGCTCTCCCCTTCTATGGCAGGCAGTCCGCACCACGGTTCCAAACATACGTAATCCGCATTCTTTCCCGGCGCGCTCCATACCCCAAGCGCATGAAACTTCGGGAAGGAAAACAGCAGCCCCTTGCCGGTCTTCTCGTTGATCAGCTTCACCTTGTGCGAACGCAGCCCGTCAAACATCAGCGCGTCACGATCATCAAACAGCGCATGGTCAAGATGCAAAATATTGGTGTTGCGGAATCCGTCGATATATTCGCTGCCCGTGATGATATATCCGTCCGGGCAAAGCAGGTTCTTGCCATCCTCCACCTGCTCAAACTCCAGTACATAATCCGTAAATTTCTCTCCGTCATAAACCGGGCAGTTAAACCCGGGATGTCCGCCGATGCACATCGGCATCACCTGCGCCGAGCGATTTTCAATCAAAAACGTCGTGGTAAAACCGTCCTCGCGGATCGTGTGGACGATATGCGCAGTAAAATCAAACGGATATTCTTTGCGTGTATCCTCGTCCGCCTCCATCACCATCTCGATAAAATCCTCGCCGTGTTTGGCAACCTTCCACTGACGTTTGCGGATCGATCCATGCTTTTTCTGTGGATATTCCGTCCCGCCGATCTTCACAACGCCGTCCACCGTAGATCCCACACAAGGGAACAAAATCGGCGCATGGCTGCCCCACACGTCCGGGTTTCCCTGCCACACATATTCCCTGCCATTCGCGGGAACATACGAGCACAGCTCTCCGCCGAGGCTCTGCACCTTTGCCGCAGCGCTGCCGCAGCTTAACTCAAATATCTCCACCTTTCCTACCTCCTCAATTCTCCCGATCTTCAAACCCGCTTCCGGGAAGCGGGGCGTTCCAAGCAAACTATGCTCTTGCTCTTTAGTGTAGTTTAGTTGTTTACCTTTGTCAATTATATTCAACGACCCTTGGTTTCATATTTTTTAATACTTTTTTTCACTTTTTTTCACGAAAAAAAATCTACCTACACGTATCGACAAAATTCGACAATCCTGCGTGGTAAAATAAAACCAGAGGGTATGGAAAATGTTGAATGAAATTTTAAAACAGGAAATGCAGGAACTCGGCGTAACGCTGCATCGCGTCCGTTTTCGGGGACGAATGCGCTTTGTTACCATAGGAAAAACCATCTTCATCAGCAACGCGCTTCAGCAACCGGCGGAAGAAAACGCGGTTTTCGCGCGCGCACTCGGTCACCAGCATACATGCACCGCCAATTTGCTTGCGGCAGAACCGCTGGAGCGCCGGAAGTATGAATATCTTGCCGACCGCTGGGCCACGCGCAAGGTGATGCCGCTGGAAAAACTGGTTTTCGCCTTCCAAAACGGATTGCGCCGCACAGACGAATATTGCACCTTTCTGGAAATCACACCGTGCTTTTTTTCGCGCGGTCTGTCAGTGTACCAAAATATTTACGGGCAGGGGACGCACTGCGGCGGCTATTCCCTGGAATTCGATCCTTTTTCTATCTGTGCGCTGTAATGATCCCCGCAAAAAAGCTGTGCAGTCAAACAAACCGCACAGCCTTTTGTATGTCCGCATTCTTAACGCCGTGCTGCAATCGCAAGCAATTCTTCGGGGTGATGGATGATTCTGCGCGCGCCCGCGTCCATCAATTCTTTTTCCGGGCGGAATCCCCATGCCGCGCCCACGGTAAAAATCCCCGCCGCATTGCCGGTCTGCATATCCACGGCGGTATCCCCTACATAAAGACAGTCGCCCGCAGAAAGTCCAAGCTGCCCAAGCACAAGCTTTGCACCCGCGGGATCGGGCTTTTTGGGTACGCCCTCCGTCTGTCCGCGCACGCAGGAAAAAAGTTCTTTGCCAAAATGCCGACCAATAATAGCTTTTGTTTGCTCATCCGGCTTGTTGGAAAGCACAGCGTGATGAACCCCTTTTTCCTTTAAAACGCGCAAGGTCTGTACAATTCCGTCATAAGGCTTCACTTCATAATCGCACCACTGCGGAAAATATTTCCGGAACAGGGCAAGCCCCTCCTGAAGACGCGTAAGCTTCAAGTCCCCCGCCGCAACAAGCGCGCGCTCTACCAGTACCGCCGCGCCATCGCCCGCAAAATAACGATATGCATCCGCATCCTGCCTCGGCAGCGATAAATCGTCCAGCATCAGGCTGCCGCTTTGGTAGAGCGATTGCAGCGTATTGAGCAGCGTGCCGTCGAGGTCCCATAAAATGCCCTTCACCATATATTTTTCTCCTTTTTATCCTCGAAACTTTTCTTATAAAATATTATAACACAAAGTATTTTTAAGCGCAGCTTGGCGTTTCTGTACCAAAAACGGTAAAAAACCAGCTTGATCGTGCATAAAACAGGCATATTTTAAAAATCATGCTGGACAACCGGCTTTATATATGGTATTATGTCACTGTAATTTAGATGCGCGAAGTGATTGAACTGGTTGGGAAGTCATTTGTCCTCTGAAATGATGTTCCCTTTTTTTTATTTCGCGGTCCGGTTATAATAATTTCTTTTTTGGAGGTACCGGCATGAACAATGGTACAGTAAAATGGTTTAACGCAGAAAAAGGGTATGGCTTTATTACAAATGATGAATCCGGTGAAGACGTATTCGTACACTTCTCCGCGATCGACATGGATGGATATAAGTCGTTGCAGGAAGGTCAAAAAGTAACTTTTGATACGGAGCAGGATACGCGCGACAGCAACAAAATGCGTGCTGTAAACGTTCGCCCCGCGTAAGTAATCAAAACCAACGCGAAAGAAACACCCGTTTTAAAACGGGTGTTTTTTTATACCCGCTTTTTCCCCGTCCGCGTATGTGCTTTCATGCGTTTTCCCGCTGTAAGACCTTTCCCTTAAAATCAAAAAACAGGCGTCCTCTTTTACTTGAATGCCCGCTGCTTCTTCCTGGTTTTTACTTTGCCCGTGTCTTCTTTTTACCCTTCTTCGGCAAAACCATTCCCGCAAAAAGTGCGCCTGCCGCCGCCATTTATATTTTACGTTCTGTATCTTGTTTTTCTATATTTTTCAATCGCCCTACGGTCAGCTTTCCCCGCAATGCGATAACCGCTCGGCTCATCCTGTCTTCACCATTATCGCATATTTTGTTTTCTTTTATTATAGCTCGGTCTAATATGATTTTTCAGTCATGTCTGTCATAATTTCATGCATTTTCTGCAATTTGTTATTACTAAAACGGTTTCTTTTTGTTATGGGCTTTTCTCCGTTTTCAAATCCAATTTCTTTTTGTTCTTCATAAAAAACCTTTGAAAACACAAAAAAACATGGTATAATAATTTTCGTAACAAAAATCAATGTTTTTTATGCTGTGGAGGCATAGCTCAGTTGGTCAGAGTACCTGCTTCACATGTAGGGGGTCGCTGGTTCGAGCCCAGCTGTCTCCACCAACTCAGTCATATCCGAACCTTTTCTTTTTAGATGGAGTATTCGGAATGACAATCAGTTTAAAGGACAGGTCATGAGCCTGTCCTTTTTCATACATATTAAATTTCCTCAATTGCTAGTTTTTGAAATATTAGATAATAAAACGTGTGATAAACGTTTATGTATATAAAATTTTTAACCCATTAGAAAAAACATGAAAATATGGTGAGTAAGTTACTACAAAAAATCATAGAATTCAACGTAATATATCGAAACGCATCTAATTACTGGAATATTCTTGTAGTGAGTGATAGAATGAATTATACGGTATAAAGTTATTTGGAGGGTGTTTATTTATGGTAACGACATCACCAATAAAAAACACAAGCAAGGGCGATAGATTCAATTCTGTTTTTGTTGAAGTTTGTTCCAAAAGCATGGAATTTGCTAATCCTAATTGTGTTCGTATTTTTAGTTTAGATATTCAAAATAATTCTTTTTCTTATTCTGGTTTACATCAATTGCTGCAAAACAACATTGGTCGTTATGTCTTTTCAAGAGCTGCGATAGAACGATTTTATCTAGACGATGAGGCGGAGGCTATTAGCGCAAAGGCATTAGAACTATTGCGTACCGCTAATAACCCACATGATTGTGGCGCTGGCGGTGAGCTTGGAGAGATATTGCTATATTTATTTTTGGAACAAAATTTAAATGCTCCTAAAATACTGAGCAAAATGGAATTAAAGTCTTCAGAAAATCAATATGTCTATGGGAGTGACGGAGTTCATCTATTGTTTTGTTCTGATAGTTCAGGTAAAGCGGTATGTCAGTTGGTCTTAGGCGAATCAAAAATTGTTGGCAGTCTTACATCAGCTATTGACGATGCATTTAAGTCAATTACGAAAATAGTGAGTGCCCCTGATAATGAATTACGGTTAATAGAGAGCAACATTTTTAAAGAAGCTTTTGATAAAAAAACGGCGGAGTATTTGAAACAGCTCATTATCCCTGCAAAAAGAAATTTGTGTTTGCCTATTGATAAAGCTTTTGGCATATTTTTAGGTTATACAATTAAATCAGATTCACCTATGCTCTCAAATGCAGAATATAGGGTGGCTGTACAAAAAAAGATGATCGATGATATTACAGAGCATGCTGCATACATAGAATCAAAAATTAAAAAACAGAAGTTAAATGCATATTCGTTCTACTTTTATGTTCTTCCATTTGATAATGCTACCAAAGATCGAGCGGATATTATAAATAAATTGAAGGGCAAATAAATATGATGCAGACTTTTGGGGAATCACTTTATGAGGATATCAATAATAATGAATATCTCAAAGAGTTATATAATGATATTTTGTTTAACTATTCAATTGCTTTATTCAGAAACAATAAAGCTCTGCCTAAAGATATAAACATAAATCACGCTTTGCGTTTTGCAGATATTCTATCAAAATCTATACACCCTACAAAATCTGAAAAACATAAGATGTGGGCGCAAGAAATGGTCGCTTTACTAGATTTTTTATATCCAAATGATTATAGAATTAGATATTATACTGGTTCTATTTTATCTAGTGCGGGTAATTATCAAGGATTAGAACTACATGGAGAATCATTTAACGGAACAGATATATGGGATCAAATATATGGTAAATATATTCGTGAACTAATGAAGGTACCAGCTGATTCGAAGCGTTATTTTTTTAAATCACAAAGACTAATTTATAATCATTTGGATAATCAGTATTTCAGTTATTCAGGACCCACTTCTATGGGAAAATCTTTCATTATGCGAATGTTTCTTAAAGAACATATTTTGCAGGGAGCTCAAAAAAATTTTGCAATTCTTGTTCCCACGAAAGCGTTGATTAACGAGGTATCCAGCAAAATAATTGAGGATTTAACTGACAATCTAGCAAACTATGACTATAGGTTGATAACTTCGGCAGGTGCACTTTCATTACAACAAAAGCATAATTTTATTTTTGTCTTAACTCCTGAGCGTTTATTATACCTCTTGTTAGATTATCCGATGATTAATTTAGATTATCTATTTATTGACGAGGCTCATAAGATATCTAGCAAAGATAGCAGAAGTCCGTTTTATTATAAAGTTATTGATCTAATAGTGAAAAAAAATAATACTACACATATTATTTTTTCTTCCCCAAATATACCAAATCCAGGGGTTTATTTGAATCTTATTCCACAAGCACCAACAGATACAGTGTTTGATTTAGCAACTTATTATGCTCCTGTAAGTCAAACGAAATATTTAGTCGATCTCAAAGATCGTTCTATTCGAGTATATAGCGAACCGAGTAATGTTATCCTAGATATCTGCTGTTTTAAAAGAGATGTAACATTAAGTGAGCTCATATACCTCATTGGCAAAAATTCTCAAAATATTGTTTATTGCAACTCTACGTCAAAAGCAGTAAGTGGGGCAAGAGAATACGCTAAAAAACATATCAAAGAATATAAACCTAGCACGCAAATTACGTCTTTGGTAAAGGATATAAAAAATGAAATTCACGGCGATTATTTTCTTGCTGAAGTATTAGAGAAAGGGGTCGCCTACCATATTGGGTATCTTCCCTCAAATATCCGTATGAGAATTGAAGAATTATATAAACAAGGTGACATCAAAACAATTTTTTGTACTAGTACATTAGTAGAAGGAGTCAACCTGCCCGCAGATAATCTATTTATTACAAGTTATAAAAATGGCGTTTCAAATATGACCGCGGTGGACTTCAAAAATTTAGTTGGTCGTGTTGGGCGTATTGAGTACAATCTATATGGCAATGTTTTTCTAGTAGCTACTGATCGGCCAATGGATACTAAGAAGTATGAAGAATTGTTAGAAAAAGACATTCCTGACCAAAAATTATCTCTTTATTCTGAACTTACAAGACCACAAAAAATTAAAATCGTCGAATGTTTGGTTGCTGGTAATATTGAATTACTGCGTTATCCTAAATCTCAATCAGAAGATAATTATTCTCTAATGAGAAAATTTGCTATTATTTTGTTGCGTGACATTTTATCTTCAAATGAAACAAGCGTTGTCTTTAAAGGTTTTTCAGATTTGCTAGATGAACAAAAAATCAAACAAATAAGAGACGCATTTCATGTTCAACCTCAAGAAGATGATGATATCAATATTTCAAACGATCAGGTGAATAATCTAATAGAGGCAATAGCAAAGGGACTCAAATATCCTGATCTAAACGAACACGGTCAAGTTGACTATAACACCTTGATGTTATTTTTGGAAAAATTAAGTACGATTTTTAAATGGGACAAATATGAGGTTAGTACTCTTGGATACCGAACAAAAAAAACACAAATTTTTGGAAAATTGAGATGGTATGCAGTAATATTAGCACAATGGATGACTGGGAACGGATTAAATCTTATTATGAATGCCGCTATTGAATATAAACAACAAAATCCCAAGAGTGGTGTTAAAATAGCTGGGCAGGTTATCGAATACAATGACTCTAGAGAGCATAAGAATATAGTTATATCGTCAACTTTAAATGCTATTGAAGATGTCATATTATTTAGAATAGCAAGTTATTTTTTAAGATTTTCTTTAGAGTATAAAAAGTATCATAAAATTGAAAAGCTTCAAAATGATTGGTATGAATATGTAGAATATGGAACCACTAATCTTTTTACTATTTTTTTACAACGAAATGGTTTCTCTAGAGAAACATCCACCTACATCAAAAAGCATCGAAGTGAATTCATTGTTGAAACAGAAGGCGATTATAGGATAAATAATCGGATTTTATTGTGCGCAAACGAAGGGGTACGTAAAGAGGCAGAGGAAATAAAGTATAACATCCCTGAACTTTTTATCGATTGAGTATTTTTCATAGAAAGAAATAAAGAATATGCCAAGAAATTATGATAATATAGAAGAAAAAATCTCTGAAACAGGTTTTTTCTCAGAATATCTTCCGCCTTGCTTTAAACTTGATAGGACGATTTTTCTGCATCCACCTACAGAAAATTGTGACTTAATTGAGCCATATTGTTATACAATGAGCCGCTTCAGTGGAAATGATGCTCGAAGAAATATATTTATTCCTGAAATTGGTTCATACCTTGTTGCACAGCAATATATGAGACAAACAAAGATTATCAAAGAAATTATAGAATTTTCAGAAAATAGCAAATTCTCTTTTTCACCAATATTAGGAAAAGATGACAATGTTATGCGTCATGAACAAGTATATACTAGTGTGCCAATGGGACTTGATGAAATTTCATCAGATTATATTGAAAATATTGCGGAAAAAATGATTCGTTCCACTGGTGCAAAGCAAATTTTGAAACTTGATATATCAAATTGCTTTTCAAGTTTTTATATGCACATGATCCCATCGATCCTACTAGGCAAAGATAATGCTGAAAATGAATATAAAAAATATCTAAAGGACAAGGCCGATACAACAATTAATTCAACGTACTTAAAGTATAAAAAATTGGATATGGTGATTAGGCACCAAAATCTTAATCGTACTAACGGATTATTGCCAGGCATATTATCTTCAAAAATCATTGTTGAGGGTATTCTTTCTCGTATTGATATTGAGCTAGAATGTCAAGGAATAAATTTTTCACGATATGTGGACGATTACGAAGTTTATCTATATAATGGTGAAAAAAAAGAAGTAATCAGCATTTTTAATAAAATTTTAAATCGATATGGTTTTACACTTAATGCAGAAAAAACTGAAATCATTGATTTTCCATATTATATAGTTGACAACTTAGGACAACTATTTTTAAGTAGGAGTGAAGAATCTTTAGATACGTCAAAAACAATGGCATTATTTGATGTTTTTTTATCTTTAGAAAAGAGCGGAACTAAGGGAGCCATTCGTTATTTATTAAAGTCAATAGAAAAAAAACAAATACAGACAGACAATTCTAAATTGTATAAGTCCTATCTTTTAACTATTATTGGAAATAACGAACGTTCATTAACAAAAGCCTGTTCATTACTTATTGGAAATCGTGACTCCCTGACACTTGATTCAATCGACATAACGTTTATAAAAAATCTGCTCGTTTTACATTTGGATTGTGATCATGATCTAGAGGTAGTCTGGTTACTCTATTTATTGATCAAAACAGAAAATATTGAGATGGGCGATTCAACTATAAAATCGATTGTTGATAGTCACAATGAGCTTGCAAAAATATTGTTATTACGTAATACACTTCTTTCTGAAGAATTGCTTGATAGTGC
>JAYFQX010000011.1:0-98663 GCA_034926635.1 Christensenella sp.
GTACAACGAATGCAAAAAGGTTGTACAAAACAAGACGATTATCGAGTGCCTCGCGAATATCATGGGAGAAAAGAAAGCAAAACTGATCCCTATGAACGAGCATGCCCTTGAGATGGGCGCACAGGCTGCAAGACAGGCGTAATTACGAATCAAAGAAGGGTTCTGCTATTCACTTGGCAGAACCCTTTTTTTGTGTAAAAACCATCATTGACAGTGGTGCAGAAAAAGCTTGAGCGAGGGAAAAATGTGAAGGAAACGGCGGAATACATACAGAATTAATGGAAGGATAAATAACTGACATGGAAAGAGTATCTAGATCCGTTTGCGGGTAGCAAGAATCAGTATAGCAGGCGACAGACTACCATGTGTCTTGAGACGCGGATAGTATGAATAGGGCTATGCGCGCATATGAAATATCCCCCGGCTGTACCGGGGGATATTTATTACCTGGGTCAGTGTTTTATTCTTCGGGGATCACGGTCGGTTCCGGCTCCGGCGTTGGAGCAGGCGTAGGTTCAACCGTTGGGATAGGATGGGACGCTGATGCCGTTGGAGATGGAGATGGCGTGGCGTTCCAACCGGGGAAGTGTACGGTACAATCCGTATTCGGGTCGCCGGCTTCCTCTGCCGAGATTTCGGTTGTCGTACCATCTGCGTTCACAATGCTGACTTTGCCCTGCGCAAGTTGCGTCCACTGCGCATAAGGAGAACCTTCCGGAAAACTTCCGGTTGTCCGCGTGATAGTGTAAGCAGATTCCTCCGGACAAACGCCTTCAATAAAGCGCTGGTGAGAAATCCCGCACATTTTAATGGTTTCTGTCATAAACGAGCAGCTGCTGCAATGCTGCGTAGGCTGCGTTCCATCAAGCAGCCAACCGGTAAAGGTCGGACAGCCGTCGCTTGGCAAAAGTCCGGTATACTGGCACAAGGTGACGTTTACAATATTGAAGTCTTCCGGTGTACCGTCGATAATCGCCTTATCTTCAAGACCCTCGTGGATCTTCTGCATGTATTCTTTCCAAAGCGGAGCAGCTACACCGCCGCCGTAATATCTTCCTATGGATTTGTTTTGGTCTTGGCCGATCCATACCATGGAGGAATAATAGGGCGTATATCCGGCAAAAGTCACGCCCTTATGGTTGCCGACCGTACCGGTTTTTCCGGCGGTCGTCATGCCGCTGAGCCTTGCCTCGGTACCGGTACCTTCATTGACAGCCTGTTCTAGAACGTCTGTCAGCATAAAAGCGGTAGAAGATTTAAACGCCTCGTGTACATCGCGGTCGGTTTCCGTATCCAAAATAACGTTATTGTTGGCGTCCAGCACCTTAGTGAAGGAAACCGGCTGGCGGTATTCGCCCTTGTTTGCAATCGCCGCATAAGCCGCCGTCATCTGGATAGGAGTAACCTCGCTGCCACCGAGGGCAAGTCCAACGCCCGTTGCAGTAATATTTTCGTCCGGGATCCCCAGTTTGTGAAGATATTCCACGGAGGTGGGGATCGTGACATAATCCATTAAAGTACGCGCTGCCGCGACATTTAAAGATTTTACAATGGCGGTACGCATGTCAACAGGTCCCTGTGTTCCCGTTATATCCGGTGCGCCGACTTCGCCGTTTGCCAAGATCCAGCCGTTGATCGGCACAGGAATATTGGCGACTGGAGTAACCGGACCGTAACCGATATCAAAAGCAGGTCCATAAACGGCAAGCGGTTTCATGGAAGAACCAACCTGTAATCCCTCGTTTGCACGGTTGAGGCTCCTGCGGATCGTTGGAGTATCGCGCGAGCCGACAATCGCCACAAGATACCCAGTGGTATTGTCGATCACCACCGCCGCGGACTGCGGTTGAATGGTTACATTGCCGTTGCTGTCAGTGATTTCAGTCGCAACGCCATCGGGAAGATTGGGATAACCACTATATTCCGATAATGTATTTTGCACGGTTTCCTGTATGGTGGTGTCGATCGTACAATAAATATTATAGCCACCCGCACGCATCTCAAGATCAACCTTCTGACGGTTTGCCTCGGTATCTTCCAGACCTTCTTTTTCCAGTAGGAAGGTTTGCACGTCACTCACCACATATTCGATAAAGTGCGGATATTGATAAAGCTCATTGGTGGAAGAAGTCGGCAGGATGTTCATTTCTGCTTTCCAGGTGTCAAGATAACCGTCTTTGAGGACCATATCCGTGTCGTCTTTCAGCTTCCATGTGCCGTCTTCGTTTTGTACGAGGCATTCAGGTGCGAGATAATCCTCTGCGGGAATCACGACGTTGTTATATTCCTCTTCTGTAATCATACCTGCCCAATACATACGTTCTGCGACAATATTCATGCGGTTGATGAGCTTGGGGAGATATTCGGTTTTGTCATAAGTTGCCGTCCGGGGATTATAACGGGACGGATTTTGTGTGATAGACGCGATGCAGACAATTTCGCGCAGGTTAAGACTTGCAAGATCTTTGCCGAAATAATCCTTGGCAGCGGTTTTGACCCCATAAATTGTACCGCCGAGGGGAATCGCGTTCAAATATGCTTCGAGGATTTCATCCTTGGTATATTTTTTCTCCAGTTCCGTAGCGAGATACGCTTCCTGCAATTTCCGTTTATAGGAACGCTCGTTGGTCAATAGTTTGTTTTTTACAAGCTGTTGCGTGATGGTGCTGCCACCTTCCACTTTGCTGGAAGAAAGGTTGGAGACAAACGCGCCGATCAGACGCCGGAAATCCACGCCGTTATGTTCGTAAAAACGGATATCTTCCACCGCAATAACAGCATTGCGCAGATTTTTCGGGATTTCATCAAGCTTTGCCCAGTCGCGGTTTTCGCTTCCGGTATAGGTTGCAAGCAGTTTGGTTCCGTCCTGGTTATAAATTTTGGTGCTTAGGCTTTGATCCTGGATTTTGTTGATGTCAAGCTCTGGCGTTGTGTCCAGATACGAGTTGGCAACGCCCATCAGCGTCCCAAAACCAATGGCAACTACCACAAAAATTGCCACCAGCGCAAGCTTAAAGGTTGTCAAAATGACACCCAACACAAAGTTTGGCTTTTTTTCGCGCGGTTTAAAAATCGCCTTTTTCCCCTTAATGGCAGGCATTTCCTGCGTCATTTCCTTGTGAGGAATCGAGGACTTTTTGATGGTTTTGGAGACGTGGTCTGAAAAGACCACGGTTTCGTCCGTGGGAATACCGCCCGGTTTGCGGGTAGAAGCCTTTTTAGGGGTATGCAAAAACGGTTTGCCTTTTTTGGGAATATATGTCTTTACTTCATCTTTTGCAGGCTTTTCTCCGTACGATGAACCCTTCTCGTTCGTTTTATCTGCATTGACGGAAAAAACGCGCTTTATTTTTTGACCTGTGGTCTTAAAAAAGTCCTTCGCCTTACCGGCAAATTCATTTATATTATCCCTGAAATTTTTTTTGGGAGTCATTCGGCTTGTTACCTCCATGCCATACGTTCAAAGTTAATTATAAATATAGTAGCATAATTCACCTTATAAATAAATGTTTTTCACAAAATATTCACATCCCGTGCGGCTTGGCGTTTACAAAACGGTTGACTTATGGTACTATCGTACAGTAATTATTTTTGAGTTTGAGGTGAAAGAACATGTCCGGTCATTCGAAGTGGTCAACGATTAAAAACAAAAAAGGCAAGGCCGATGCAGCGCGCGGCAAGGTCTTTACAAAAATAGGCAGGGAAATTGCCGTTGCCGTTAAACTCGGCGGTCCCGATCCTTTGATGAATTCGCGGTTGCGCGACGTCATTGCAAAGGCAAAAGCAAATAATATGCCAAATGACAATATCTCGCGGTCGATCAAAAAAGCATCCGGAGATCTTGGTAATATCAATTATGAAGAATTGACATATGAAGGATATGGCATCGGCGGTGTTGCAGTGATTGTAGAAACCATGACAGACAACAAAAACCGTACGGTGGGCGAGGTGCGCCATGCATTTGATAAATTTGGCGGCTCGCTGGGGACGAACGGAAGCGTATCGTTTATGTTCGACAAGAAGGGCATCATTGTCATCGACGGTGAAGCAGGCGAGGAAGAAACCGTGATGGAGGCGGCGCTGGAGGCAGGAGCGGAAGATTTTTCTGCGGAAGACGGCGCATATGAAATTACGACGACACCGGAAGACTTTTCTTCTGTGCGCGAGGCGCTGGAAAGCGCCGGATACGAATTTCTGTCTGCGGAGCTTGATATGGTGCCGCAAACGACAACCGTGCTTTCGGAAGCGCAGCAAGATAAATTCGAAAGAATGCTGGAAATGCTTGAGGATAACGACGATGTGCAGAACATCTTCCACAATGCCGATTTACCGGAAGAAGAGGAAGAATAAAGCTGTAATATAATACAAAAACAAAAGAAGGCTTTTCAATACGGAAAGCCTTTTTACGTTACCAAAGATAAGGAATAAGGTCATGCAGATTCATTATGTTTTTAAATTATTATAAAAATAATGAAAAAACATTCTATAATCTCATTATTTCCTTTATATTAAACAGAAAAAGGGCTTCGTGAGATTTACAGAACAGGCATGGAATGTTATACTTCATAATATTCCGTGATTTTAATATTGTATGCAGGGAAGAATATGACGCAGAAGAAAAGGGAAGATCGCTGCATTCTGTGATAGGGAATGCAATACTGTAAATCCGGCTCTTTTCACGTTCGGCTAAATAATTTTGTGTTGGCATAGAACCGGATATTTGTTTCGAATAAAAGGCTGATAGAACGTAGGGGGATACCGGGCATAAGGGTGCTCCGGTGCAGATGACAAGAAGGAAAAAACAGTATGCATATCATCGGTGAAATTTTTAAAGAGATCTTCCTGGAGATAAAAGAGGCTCTTTTTTATGATGCACAAAAAGGAATGAACAATAAAGCGCGCGCTTTTTTTAAGAATGAACTTGCCCTTTTAAACATGAAGCGAATCATTCCCATAGCACTTCTGCTGATATGTATTGAAATCGCGAATATGATTACGAACGCTGTATCTGGCGCACATGCGGGATTCAAGGAGTATTATCAGGCAGGGGCAATTTTTTTATTGGCGATTGCGTGCATTTATTTAATAGCGGTAACACTTTTGCTTTCCAAAAATGTTGATCACAGGGGAAAATGGCCGGCTTTTTATACCAGCTTCTGGTTTTTCTTTGTTTTCGGTAGCATGCTTTTTGCCACATTGGACGTATTGGAACGTATTACACTGGATAATTATCTGTATATGTCGGCGATTCTTACAATTGTAACGCTGCTTTCCATGAAGCAAATACTGATAGTTATTATTCCCAATGTAATCATTATGATTGTGGCGGCGGTTCTACTTGATTTCGAACCCTTTCTCATTGAACAAATTATCCTTATCACGATAGCGGTTATTGTGGTTTCACGTTTGGTCACAAACATTTATTGTAAAATGCTGATAGCAAAACAAACGCTGGAGAGAAGTAAGGTAAGGCTGGAAAAGCTTTCCGAAACAGATGCCCTGACCGGGCTGCTCAACCGAAGGGGTCTTAACAACAGAATTCAATCAATTTGGGCTTACAGCGTTAGGAGCAGGTGCCGGGTGTCGGCATTGATGCTCGATTTAGACTTTTTTAAAAAATATAACGATCAATACGGACATACCGAGGGAGATCGCTGTCTAAGCGAAATCGCGAATTGCCTAAAGCTGTGTGCACGGCGAAATACTGATTTTGTGGCGCGCGTGGGCGGCGAAGAATTTTTTGTTTTTTCGTACGATGTGAAGGAACAAGAAGTCGGATCTATGGCAAGAAGAATCCAGGAAAAGATCCGTGAGCTTGCGGCGGAAAAAGAAGAAAAAGGGTTGCCATCCATCACGATCAGTATTGGCGGTGCAGAAATGAAGACAACGCCGGAGAGTTCGTTTGGCGAACTTTACCGCAGGGCGGACGAAGCACTGTATGAAGCAAAGAGAACGGGGAGAAATAAGATCGTGCTGTATTAGCGCATGGCGCATGGTAGCAAAATAAATTGATACTTTTATAGATCTGCATACCCAATCAATAAAATATTTTATTTCATAGCATCCCACAGCGTCATTACGGAAGATGCCGGGAGCAATTTCGCGAAAAACCAATGTAGTTTATTAAAAACACCATAAATAGAGACCTCACGTTCGCGGTAAGCGTCTTTGAGTGCGCGTGCGACTACGTTTTCTGGTTTTGAAGGAAAGAAGAAGTTTTTGACTGCCGAAGAAGAAGCATCCTTGCGCGCAACATCAAAAAACTCTGTTTTTGTCCATCCTGGGCAAACGGCAGTTACGCTGACGCCTTTTTTTCCGAGTTCGCGGTTTAACGCACGGGAATAGCTTAAGACAAACGCTTTGCACGCCGCATAGACGTTTAAATCGGGAAGCGGCTGAAACGCGGCGGTAGAAGCGATTTCCACAATATGACTGCCGGAAGGCATAAAAGGGATACATGCCATGGTAACGGCGACGAGCGCGCGTATATCCACATCGATCATGGCAAGAGCGTCGTTTATGCTGACTTCCTCAAAATCGCCAAATTTTGCAAAGCCGGAGCAGTTGCATAAAAGCCGTACCTGCGGGTTACCGGTTTGTAAAACCTGCAAAATTTCGTCGATACTGCTTTGCTGCGTTAAATCCAGAGAAAGTACACGCAAAGGCGTTTTGACTTCGCTGCGAAGGGCTTCCAGCCTTTCTTTCCGGCGGGCGACAACCCAGATTTCATCCATTTGCCCATGTGCGCTGATCTGCTTTACAAATTCTCGCCCCATACCCGATGAAGCGCCTGTCACAATTGCAATGCCCATATCTAAGGATCTCCTTTCGGCGTGTTTTTTAGGAACCCAGCTTTTTTTTCTGCATATGATAAGCCGCTTTTGCAAGCAGACCGTCAGGTAGAATATGCGAGAAGAAACGCGCACACTTCATGAGAAAACCCGGTGTGATCACGGTTTTCCCTGCCAGCATTTTTTTGACGGCATACCCGGCAACACGATCCGGCGAAAGACCATGCAAGGCAAAATGCACGCCTGCGGTCTCGTTGAATTCCGTAGCCACGGGTCCCGGGCAAAGCGCGCTGATATGGACGGCGGAGCCGGCCTTGCGCAGCTCAGTATGAATGGCTTGCGTCAGCCGCAATACATAGGCTTTGGAGGCGTAATAGGAAGAAAACAGCGGGCCGGGCATAAATGCGGCGGAAGAAGCAACGTTTAAAATATAACCACGGTTTTCCCGCGTAAACTTTTTCAGGTAAAGCTTAGTCAGGATATGCACGGCAGTGATGTTTAGATCGATCATGTTGATTTCGCGTTCCAGATTTGTATCACAAAAACCACCAAACACGCCAAAGCCTGCATTATTGACCAGAATTTCTATGTTTTGGGAAGCGGTTTGCTCGTATACGCGGATACATTCTTCTTCACGGGAAAGATCGGCCATGATAATTTCGGCATTTCCGCCCAATTCTTCGCGCAGCGCTTCCAGACGTTCGGCACGCCGCGCACATAAAATCAAGTGATATCCGCGCTGCGAAAGTTCTTTGGCGATTTCTCTGCCGATACCGCTGCTTGCCCCCGTAACCAATGCTTTCATCTGTTCGCCCTCGTTTTTTTTCGTCCATTATAACACCTTTTTGCGGGATTGTGTATTATGGACGTTCCGTTTATAATGAGATCAACGCGAAGGAGGAGAAACAACATGAAAAACAAAAAAATTTGGTGGATTATGATTTGTGCTCTTTTATGCACGGTCATGTTTTGCGGGTGCAGCACAAAGGAAAACGTGCCATCCACGGAGCCTTCTGCTGTTGTCACACCTACGCCTTCGCCCCAGGCTGTGCAAACGGCACAGCCGACGCCCACACCCACGCCTATGCCAACGCCCACGCCGGATCCAACGCTGAAAAGCGGCATGGACAGCAATGCAGTGCAGGAACTACAGGGGAGGCTTAAGGAGCTGGGATATCTGAAGATAGAAACGTGTACGACCAAGTTTGGTCCGGCAACAGAGCGGGCAGTAAAGCTTTTCCAAAAGCAAAATGGGCTTTCGGCAGATGGAATTGCAGGACCTGCAACGCTAGCGCTTGTTTTTTCGGCGGACGCAAAGGAATGCAGTCTGCCCCTTGCGGGCGTTATCATAGGGATTGACCCGGGGCACCAGGCAAAAGGTAATTCTGAACAGGAAGCAGCCGCGCCGGGATCCTCGGTGACCAAAAACAAGGTGACTTCCGGAACAGACGGTGTGAATACCGGTACGCCGGAATATAAAATTAATCTTGCGGTGGGATTAAAGCTGCGCGATTTACTCGAAGAAAACGGTGCGACTGTGGTAATGACGCACGATACGGCGGATGTCGACATTTCAAACCAGCAACGCGCAAAAATGATGAACGACGCGGGCGCCGAGCTGGTGGTGCGTCTGCATTGCGACAGCGCGGATGCATCCGTTTCCGGTGCGCTGATGTTGGTTCCGTCAGGGAGCTATACGGAGAATTTTGCGGGGCGTAGCCGCGACGCCGGAGAAGCAATTTTGGAAGCGTTCCTTCAGGCAACCGGGGCAAATAACCGCGGGATTTCCGAGCGGGACGACCAGACGGGCTTCAATTGGAGCACGGTGCCGGTTTGTAACCTGGAAATGGGCTGTCTTTCCAACGGCAGCGAGGAAGCGCTTTTGATTTCGGAGGAATACCAGCAGAAATGCGCGCAGGGGGTCTGCGATGGCATTTTGAGCTGTTTTTAAAGGAAAACCATGGAAGAGATCAATCTGGAGTACTATAAAACTTTTTATTATGTCGCAAAATATTCCAGCATCACGCAGGCGGCACAAGCTCTTTTTTTATCGCAGCCCGCGGTCAGCCAGACGGTGAGGCAACTGGAAAAAGCCGTGGGATGTGCTTTGTTTTCGAGGACGCGCGGCGGCATGCAGCTTACTGCAGAAGGAAATGTGCTTTATTTTCACGTAGCGAAAGGTTATGAACAATTTTTGCTGGGGGAGAAGAAAATAAAGGATATGCTCAGTTTTGAGATGGGGGAAGTGCGTATCGGCGCTTCGGATATGACGTTGCAGCTGTATCTGCTGCCGTTTCTGGAAAGTTTCCGCAGGCAATACCCGAAGATCAGGATCAGTCTGACAAACGCTTCCACACCAATCACCGTTGCGGAACTGCGAGATGGAAAAATAGATTTTGGCGTTGTGGGTTCTCCGGTCTCCGAATGGAAGGATCTTTGCGTGCGCAGTGTTGCGGAGATCGACGATGTGTTTATCGCAGGAAGACGATTCGAGCCGCTTCGCGGAAAAACAATATCCCTGCGCGAACTGGTGCAATATCCGGTGGTATGCCTCGGCAAAGACACCAGTACCCGCAGTTACCTGGATTCTTTCTTTGAGCAATACGGACTTTCGCTGCAATCTGATTTTGAGGTAAGTTCCTCGGATCTGGTGACTCCATTTGTGGAGCGTAACATGGGAATCGGCATAGTGGTACGGGATTTTGCACGTGAGGGGATACAAAAGGGAAGCGTTTTTGAGATCAAGACCGATATCGCCATTCCGCCAAGGCGTATTTGCGTGATTACCGGCAGCAAGGGTGCGGTTTCGCATGCAGCGCAGGCATTTCTGGATATTTTAAGATAACAGAGACAATATCAGACTTAGGCATAAGCAACGCTTATATTTATTATAATTATTATTGAATTTACTTATGCTCGTTTTCGGTCTATCATAAGAAAGGACGAAATGCGCGATAGGCGCGAAAAGGAGCGTTTTTATTTGAAAAAGGGTTTTATATTCATTGCATTGGCTACGGTTTTGTTCAGCACAATGGAAATTGCGTTAAAGAGAATAGCCGGGGATTTTAACCCGGTGCAGCTTACCGCAACACGTTTTTTGATCGGCGGTATTTTTTTGATCCCGTTTGCGGTGGCGATGCTGAAAAAAAGAGGCGTACATATTTCCGGAAAAGACATTGGCTTTTTTGCAGTTTTGGGGCTCGTTGGGATTGCGGCAAGCATGATGCTGTATCAAATGGCTATTTTAAACGAAAAAGCTTCTGTGGTAGCGGCAGTGTTCAGTTGCAACCCGGCGTTTGTAATGTTGTTTGCAGCAATTTTTTTGCGGGAGAAAATTCATAAAAACAATGCTGCGGCGATTATTTTGGAGATCGCAGGAATCGCAATTATGGTAAACCCATTTCAATTACAGGGAAACTCCTATGGGATTCTCTTTACACTGCTCTCGCTTATTTTGTTTGCTCTCTACAGTGTATTCGGCAAAAGAAAATGCGCTAAATACGGAGGGGCGACGGTTACCTGTTTCAGCTTTTTGTTTGGGGCTGCCGAGCTGCTGGTTTTTATCCTGCTCGGGCATATCGGCGGGGTTGCATCGTTTTTGCAGGCGAACCATTTGGAAATTTTTGCAAATGTACCGCTCTTTACAGGATACAGTGCGGCAAATATCGGGTATTTCCTTTATATCAGCATCGGGATCACAGGTCTTGGGTTTGCTTCTTATTTTATGGCGATGGAATATACGTCCGCGAGTACAACCTCAGTGGTGTTTTTCTTTAAGCCGGTACTCGCGACGGTGCTTGCAGCGCTTTTCCTGCAGGAAATGATTCCGGTATCCATGGTCGTTGGCATCGCGGTGATGCTTGCGGGATCGCTGGCAATGCTGCTGCCGGGTTTTCTGCAAAAAAGAGGACAACCGTTGACGATGAAGGCAATGAATGGGAAAAGGGCTTGAAAAAGTCCTTTTTTTCTTTCTTTAGCTTGCTATTGTATGGCGAAAAAACGGGTGTTATACTGAAGGTAAGAAATTTTGATAAACGGACGGAGGGACCGGCATGAGCAAGGTAATGGAAATTGCACAGGCAGCCAGAAGGTGCAAAGCAGCGATGGGCAGCCTCACCACGATTGATAAGAATAAAATTTTGGAGGCGATGGCGCAGGGGCTTTTAAACCACAGTGAGTTTATTTTAAAGCAAAACGCGCTGGATGTGGAGGCGGCAAAGGAAAAAGGCCGCAGCATAGCCCTGATCGATAGGTTGGCGCTTACAAAAAAGAGAATAGAGGATATGGCGCAGGGGCTTTTAGATGTGGCTGCGTTGCCGGATCCTGTTGGCGAGATCATTCACGGAACGCGCAGACCTAATGGGTTGGTGATCCAGAAAAAACGTGTGCCCATGGGCGTGGTCGGCATTATCTATGAAGCGCGACCAAACGTGACGGCAGATGCAGTGGGGTTGTGTCTGAAATCTTCCAATGCCGTGGTACTCAAAGGCGGGAGTGAGGCGCTTCATTCCAATATGGCGATTGCCGACGTAATGGTGCGTGCCGGCGAAGTAGCGGGACTGCCCAAAGGGGCAGTTGGGCTGGTGACGGATACGTCGCACGAAGCGGTGCGTGAGATGATGACCTTAAACGGCGTGATCGACGTACTGATCCCGCGCGGCGGCGGCGGACTGATTCAGGCTGTGGTAAAAAATGCGACGGTGCCTGTGATTGAAACCGGTGTAGGCAACTGCCATATTTATGTGGATGATACGGCGGACTTCGCGATGGCAGAAGCGATCACCATTAACGCAAAGACCTCGCGTCCGTCGGTGTGCAACGCGGCAGAAAGTCTGCTGGTTAGCGCGGCGGTTGCCGATCAATTTTTGCCGCGCGTTTTTGCGGCGCTCAAGGCACAGAATGTAGAAATCCGCGGTTGCGAGATAAGCCAGAAATATGGAGCAATTCCGGCAACGCCAGAGGATTATGACACGGAATATCTCGACTATATTATTTCTGTTAAGGTGGTTGCCGGGATAGATGAAGCCATCGCTCATATCAACGCACATGGAACGGGGCATTCCGAAGCGATCATAACGAATGATTATGCAAACGCCGAGAAGTTTAAGAATGAAGTAGACGCCGCGGCGGTTTATGTGAATGCCAGCACACGTTTTACGGATGGATTTGAATTTGGCTTTGGCGCTGAGATCGGGATTTCTACGCAAAAGCTGCATGCGCGCGGCCCCATGGGATTAGAGGAGCTGACTACCGTAAAATATGTGATCGACGGCGAAGGGCAAATTCGTTAAATACAAGCAAACTTGAAAGCGAGGGAAAGCAAAATGGAGAATCAGGATTTGATTCCCGAGGAGGAAAGAGAATTTGAGCCGGAACTGGCCAAAAGGGTCAAGCAACATAAAATAGCAGGCATTATTGTGGCGGTTGTCATGATTGTTTTGGGACTTTTGATCGCGTTTATGCCCACTGGCAGCGTGACAGCAGTAGATTATACACTGTCCACGGGCGTTTTGTTGATGGGCGTGTATGAGTTGATCGTGTTTTTCCGTACGGCTGCGCCATACCGCAATGACATGACGCTTGCAAGCGGCGTGATCATGACGGTTCTGGGTCTGGTTGTATTTGCCTTATCTTTTGGCGATTTATCCAGCCAGGCAACGATGCTCGGGCTGTTTACGCTGGCGCTGGGATTTCTCTCCATGTACCGTGGCATTTTACAATTTTTTGCGTATGCACGGTTTAAAAAGATCGATGAAAAAGACAATGGGTGGCTTTTTACCAGTGGGCTTTTGAATTTGATCCTTGGTGTCTTAATGGTGGTTTTGCCATTTGCGGCGCTTTTGGCAACAACGATTATTTTGGGAATATACCTTACCGTGGCTGGAATTGCGCTTTTGGCGGAGGCCATCTCAGGCAAGGTCGCGCGGCGGAAATAAGGGGCTTTTTTATAAAGATAACGGCGCGCCCGGAAACCTGCGGCGCGCTTTTTGATTCTCCCGGGCAAAAGAAATGTCCGGCATCTTCCAGAAAGGGAGGAAAAGCGGATGAAACGGTGCATTGTATTAACTGGAATAGTTAGAGCATAAGACATAGAAAAAAGGAGAAAAAAATGACTATTCCAGAGAAAAATAAGTATCCTCGCACAGGGGATACCCATACTGTTTATCTAAAGGACGTGATCACCGATCTGGCGATCACCGTTGGCGATTATACGATGTATCATGATAGTTCTGAGGATCCCGCATTGTTTGAAACCAATAACGTGCTCTATCATTACCCGGTAAACCGTGACAGACTGGTGATCGGCAAGTTCTGTTCGATTGCCTGCGGCGCAAAATTTTTGTTTAACAGCGCAAATCACGCGATGGGATCACTTTCCACTTATCCGTTTCCGATTTTTTATGAAGAATGGGGATTATCCGACAAGAACGTTACGGATGCGTGGGATAACAAAGGGGATATTGTGGTTGGAAATGACGTTTGGATCGGGTATGAAGCGGTGATTCTTGCGGGAGTTACCATTGGCGACGGCGCAGTGATCGGCGCACGGGCGCTTGTCACCAAAGACGTCGTGCCCTATTCGGTTGTCGGCGGCGTTCCGGCTGCGCCTATCAAAAAGCGTTTTTCGGAAGAAACCGTTTGTGCGCTGCTGGCGCTGAAATGGTGGGATTGGCCGAAGGAACGAATTGCCAAAAACATTGGTGCGATTCAATCGGGTAAGCTGGAACTGCTGAAGTAACTGCTGAAAAAAGACGGGCGCATATAACGCTCGTCTTTTATATCTGTTATTCTTTTGCCGGATGCGGTAGGAAAAGCATGAAATGCTTAAGGCTTTTGTGGTATAATAAATAATGTATTTTTAACGGTTGGGAGAAGAAAGATGTCGAAATTATGGGGCGGAAGATTTGAAGGAAATACGGACGAATTTGCGGAAGGGTTTCAGTCGTCCATCGGCTTTGACAGCCGGATGTACCGAGAAGATGTTATGGGCAGTATCGCTCATGCGCATATGCTGGGACGACAGGGGATTATTCCACTTGCCGATTCCGAGAAAATTGTGGATGGGCTCAGATCCATCTTAAAAGATATTGACGATGGGAAAATTGAATTCTCGATCCATGACGAGGATATCCATATGAATATCGAGAGACTGTTGACGGAACGGATCGGTGATATCGGAAAAAGGCTGCATACCGGGCGCAGCCGCAACGATCAGGTCGCGACGGATTTTCGTCTGTATATGAACCGTGCCTTGGCGGATACGGTGTGCGGAATTACGGACTTGTGCGGGGTATTTATTGATCTTGCGGAAGAAAATACGCACACGATTATGACGGCGTATACCCATCTGCAAAAAGCGCAGCCAACCACACTTGCGCATTATATGATGGCATATTTTGAGATGTTTTACCGCGATATCCAGCGCTTCGGCGATTGCAAAAAGCGTACGAATATTCTTCCGCTTGGCTCGGGGGCGCTGTGCGCGACAACGTATCCGCTGGACAGGCAGTCCGTGGCGGATGAGCTTGGGATGGACGGGATCACAAGGAACAGCCTTGACGGCGTATCTGACCGCGATTTTGCATTGGAATATCTTGCGGCTGCATCCATTTGTATGATGCACTTATCGAGATTGTGCGAGGAGATCATTTTGTTCTCAACAAATGAGTTTGGCGTATTGCGCCTGTCGGACGCGTATTCCACAGGCTCCAGCATCATGCCGCAGAAGAAAAACCCGGATATGGCAGAGCTTATCCGTGGGAAAACAGGTCGTGTATATGGTGATTTGATGGGTCTTTTGACCGTGATGAAGGGCCTGCCGCTTGCCTATAACAAAGATATGCAGGAAGACAAAGAAGGCGTTTTTGACGCGGTAGATACGCTGTGCGCATGTCTGAAGGTGATGTGCGGCATGCTGAGAACGGCTGAATGGAAAAAAGAAAAATTATATGCCGGGGCGGGGCTTGGGTTTACCAATGCGACGGATGCGGCAGATTATTTTGTAAAGCAGGGGATGCCCTTCCGTGACGCGCATGCGGTGGTTGGACATCTGGTGCTGTATTGCGAGCAGCACGGCAAAGCGATCGGCGAATTATCGTTGGAAGAGATCCGTAGCTGCGCGCCTTCCGCGAAAGAAGATATTTTTGACGCGATCAGCCTGGAAACGTGCGTGAATACCCGCAGTGTACCGGGAGGTCCCGCGCCGCAGATGGTGGAAGAACACATCCGTCAGGCAAAAGTTTTGCTTGGAACTTTGGAATAAACGTGCTGAAACAAGAGGGAAGTTTAAAGGAATATTCATGCAAAAACAATTCATCAAAAAAATAATATGTATCGTCGTGGTATGCGCGCTGGCGGCGCTGTCGGTTGTTGGCTGCGGCGCAAAAGGCAGGAACGAGGCGGCGTCCCCATCGCCTTCCCTGACGCCTTCCCTGACGCCTGCCGCGACGGCTTCGCCGATAGCTTCGCCTACGCCCGAAGCGAGCGCATCTCCCACGCCTGCGCCGACAATGGAGCAGCTTGCGGAAGGTGTAAGCTCTGGAAATGTGAAAAAACTGCAAAAGAGGCTGATGGAGCTTGGGTATATGGCAGAGAAAGAAGCCACTGATTATTACGGCAGTACAACGCGGATTGCGGTCAGCAATTTTCAGAGACAAAACAATCTGAATAGCGATGGGATTGCAGGAGAACAAACGCTGCGAGCTGTTTATGCGGACGATGCAAAGGCATGCGAGCCGTTTTCCAATCTGGCGCCGACCGTAGGCATGACGTTTGAAGAGCTGGTCATGACAGACGACGGCACGCGGGACAAGTATCCGGAGGGCTATCCAAAGGCGGGAACCTACAAAATTATCGTGGATATCGAGCATCAGGTGACGATGGTTTACAGCAAGGATGAAGACGGCGAATATACTGTCCCGGTACGGTATATGCTTTGTTCCACAGGTAAGAACGATTGTACCCCCAAAGGTACCTTTAAAATGGATAACTACCGTGTGCGGTTCAGCCAGTTTGTGCGGGATAAAACCTATGGACAATATTGGACGCAGATACGCGGCGCGATTTATTTCCATACCATTCTGTATTCGGAATTTGATACGTCTACTTACATCGAGGAAGTGTGGGACAAAATAGGTACGGCGGATTCACACGGATGTATTCGATTGACTGTGCCGGACGCAAAATGGATGTGGTATCATATTGCGCCGGGGACGGAATGCGTGATCCGCGACGGCGATGAAAATGACGAAGAAACCGCGGCGATCCGTGCACAGCTTGCCTTGGCAGATGCGCCGGAGGAACGACTTAATACGGAACCGGAAGATATCCCTTATACGGATAACTGGCAGATCAGCGATATTCCGATCGAAGTGCCGTTTGTGCAGGGGTCGCAAAATTAAGAAGTGCGGCTGCGTCAAGTTGGCAATGCGGTGCGATCACTGTGTTTCGGCGGATAAATAAAATGACAAATCAGGAAAAACGGGCAGCCGGCAAAAGGCGTGCCTGTTTTTGATTACAAGAAGGATAACAGAGGAAAACAAAGGCGGAGACCAGATGGGAAGAACAATATGGTGATGGAAAGCGGAGAAGCTTTTCACAGTAAAAGCAGAATGGATGTACCTTTATACAAAAAACGGGGGAAACAAAAAACCGGGCAAACGCCCGGCTTTTGCTATGATCATGTTATTTGATTTCTTGATCTTTAAGCGCCAGCGCACGCACCTTGAGCGGCAGACCAAACAGGTTGATGAAGCCTTCCGCATCCTTGTGGTTATAAACCTCATCCTCGCCGAATGTTGCAAATTCCTCGCTGTAGAGCGAATAAGGGGACTTGATCCCAACATGCGTACAGTTGCCTTTGTAAAGCTTCATGCGCACAGTGCCGGTAACGGTTTTTTGTGTTTCCGATACAAAAGCGCAGAGAGCTTCGCGCAGCGGGCAGAACCATTTTCCATCGTATACCAGTTCTGCAAATTTCGTGGCAACGCCTTCCTTGTAATGCATGGTGTCCTTATCGAGCGTCAGCGTTTCCAAGGCCTGGTGTGCGGTATAAAGGATGCGTCCGCCCGGGTTTTCGTAAACGCCGCGGCTCTTCATGCCCACAAGACGGTTTTCTACCAAATCGTCAATCCCTACGCCGTTTTCTGCGCCAAGCTCATTGAGTTTGGTGATGAGCGCCACGGGATCATATTTCTGTCCGTCGATTGAGACGGGGATACCTTTTTCAAATTCAATGGTGAAATAGCACGGCTGATCCGGTGCCTGCTCCGGCGTTTTGCAAATCAGGTACAGATCATCCTTCGGCTCATTCCACGGGTCTTCAAGGTCGGAACCTTCATGAGAAAGATGCCAGATGTTCGCGTCCATGCTGTAGTTGTGTTCCTTATCCACGGGTACGGGAATGTTACGCGCCTGTGCATATTCGATTTCTTCTTCACGAGATTTGATATCCCAGACACGCCAGGGAGCAATGATGTCGATTTCCGGAGCAAGGGCTTTGACCGTGAGTTCAAAACGCACCTGATCGTTTCCTTTGCCGGTTGCACCGTGGCAGATTGCGTCTGCACCGACTTCTTTGGCGATTTCTACAAGGCGTTTGGCAATTACGGGACGTGCAAAAGACGTACCCAGAAGGTATTTTCCTTCATATACTGCGTCTGCCTGCATGGTGGGGTATACGTAATCTGTGATAAACTCTTCCGTCAGATCTTCGATGTATGCGTCCGACGCACCGGTATTCACTGCTTTTTCATACAGACCATCCAATTCCTTGCCCTGACCTACATTGCCGCATACGGCGATAACGTCTTTGACGCCATAGGTTTCTTTGAGCCACGGGATGATGATGGAGGTATCCAGACCCCCGGAATAAGCTAAAACCACCTTGTTATACTGCTTCATTTTTATATTCTCCTTATCTTCGCGCACATGGAGGCTTCCGCCCTTCCGTTGCCCGCTGCTTTTGCGCGCCGTGCGTGTTCTTGTATTTTTATATTTATAATTATACATAAAAATGAATAATTATGCAATAGGCAATTTAAAAAAAGTGTAGATTTTTTTAGTGAACGGCAAACCGATGCCGATATTTTATGGCAGGAAGGCGGATCAGGGGATCGGACCGGCGAGGGGGAAGTATACCTCCTTGAGACCAATTTGTCTCAAACAAAGTCTTTTTTAGTTGCTGCACTGTTCATACCGAAAGCAGTTTGGTTCTTCGTCGATCCTTCGTATTGCCGCGAAGTAAGAATTTGAATATTTAAGGGTTGTCTTAAAGAAGAGAATTTTTTAGCAAGGTAATGCAAGCCGCCGGATGTCACGCCGTAGCGAAAGCGAGCGAGGATAGTACCATACAAAAATGTTCTTTTCAGCCAAATCGTTTAAATCCGGCAAGCTTAAGAATAATCAATTCGGCATACAACCTGCGTGGTCAAAAAAACAAACACAGCAGAGAAATAAGAAAAGAGGATGACCGCCAAGATATAAAAAAACAGCGCCTGGGGTTACCCCCGGGCGCCGCTTTATAAGACGATTGGTTATGCCGCCGCAGGATCATACGTCCCTGTTCTGTTGCCATCGGTCCAACCGGTGGAAACAATGCCTGAGCCCGTAGCGTTTACTGCAACAGTGACCTGACCTGCAAAGGACGAACCGAGCAGCTCGCCGACTTTCTTTTCAAAAGCATTGTCTGAGGTAAGTAGTGTTGCAACATCTTTCTTTTCGATTGCAATGGCAGGTACCGCAGGGGACTGGGACTGGCAGATTGCCGCCGCTGCCGCCGCCGCAGAGTATACTGTCCGTGCGTTTGCGTTACCAACAGAAGTGTTGGCTTCACTGATGTAAGTAACCATGTTGGGGATCAAGATTGCCGCTAAAATAGCGATGATCGCAATTACGATAATCAGCTCAATGAGTGTAAAACCTTTTTTTGCCCTATGCTTTGCAAATAATTTGTTCATATAATGACTCCTTTAATATAAATTTTGTCATATCCCCCCACAATGGTCACAGGATACAGCAATTAAAACTTCATTAATGATAATTTTCAACTTTATTGTACACACAATGCCGTATAAAGTCAAATATTTATCCGCTTGTTTTGGGACTAATTTGCAGCTTCCGAAGGATAAGAAACGGGGAAGGTGATCAGTGAGTCAATAAAGTCGGAAGAACTTCCTTTCTGCCATTCTGCCCAAAGCAAATTTCCATCAGCAGAAAAAACGATTCTCGCTTCTCCCGTGCTTTTTACGGCGCTGCCGACATGCGAGGTATCGGTAATATAACAATATTGTCCGTCGGTTTCGTCAAAAAGAAGCGGCTGCGGGTCTTCCGAAAGAAACAAGAGCGTGTCGTAATAAAGTTGCCGCGCATAACCGGCATATTGCGTTTTACGTGATTCCAGTGTGAACGCGAATACAGCGACAAAAAAGACAAATATTACGGCTGCTACGCCTGCCAGAATACGAATGAGGGTAGAATGCGATTGGTTTTTCCCGACGAAATCGTCCTCAGAATTGTACGTAACGTTTCAGCTCCTCTTTGTTATTCGCGCGATCCAGTGCAGCGTCCATGGTGATGGTTCCGTCTTTTGTCAGATTTGCGAGGTAACGGTCCAGCCCGATCATTCCGGCCTTGGCATTGGTTTGCAGGACGGAATCAATCTGGAAGGTCTTTCCTTCGCGGATCATGTTGGAAATGGCGTCACTGACCAGCATGATTTCAAACGCGGGAACGCGCCCTCTGCCGTCTGCACGCGGGATCAGTGTTTGTGTAATCACTGCCTTTAGCACGGTGGCAAGCTGTGTGCGTACCTGCTGCTGCTGGTGGGGCGGAAATACATCGATGATCCGGTCAACGGTTTTACCCGCGCCGATCGTGTGCAGGGTTGACAGCACCAAATGACCGGTTTCTGCCGCTGTAATTGCCGCGCCGATGGTTTCCAGGTCGCGCATTTCTCCCACGAGGATCACGTCAGGATCTTCGCGGAGCGCACTTCGCAGCGCGGGGGAAAAGCCGGACACATCTTTGCCGATTTCCCTCTGGTTGACCATGCTTTGTTTGTTGGCGTGGACATATTCCACAGGGTCTTCCAACGTCAAAATGTGACAGTGGCGTGTTGCGTTGATGGCGTCGATCATCGCGGCAAGCGTAGTGGATTTACCAGAACCGGTTGGTCCTGTTACCAAAACAAGCCCGCGTGGTTTTTTTGCAATATCCGTAAAAATAGGGGGAAGGTTTAAATCCTCCACTGTGGGAATTTGACTTTGCAAAAGGCGCACGGCAATGCCCGTCACGCCGCGCTGGTGAAAAACATTCACCCTTTGGCGTTCTTTTGCAGGTGTCTCATAAGAAAAATCAGCGTCTTCTTTCGGGTTTCGCCCGGCAAGACCGCTTTTTTGCAGCATCTCTTCCGCAGTTTCCGCAATTTGCTGTGCGGTGAGAGGCGCGTAGTTTTCAAGCCGCAGCAAATCGCCGCGCAGCCGTACAATGGGTGGCTCGCCGCAGGCAAAGTGAAGGTCGGAACAGCCCATATCGCGGGCAACCTGGATCAATTCGTCTATCATGGAAGATACCTCCATTATTCGCTTTCCGAGCTGCTGATGCGTGTGAGCGCGGAAAGGTCGATTTTTCCTTCTGAAAGCAGTTCGAGAGCGTTATCAATCAAGAAATTTTGCCCTTTTTGTTTGAGGTGCGCAAGAATATCCTGCGTTTTTTCCCGATTGATCACCATATCGCGGATAGCATTGTCCGTGCGGACAATTTCATGGATTGCCGTCCTGCCGTAATAGCCTGTGTGGTTACAGAAATCGCAACCTGCTCCCTGATACAGCGTTGGGATTTCTGTTACGCCCAAAGAATGCAGATAGGCAATATCGGCACTGCTTGGCGTATATAATTCTTTGCATTTTGGGCAAATCAGCTTCACCAGCCGCTGTGCGACAACGCCGACAACGGACGAAGCCACAATATAAGGCTCCAGACCCATATCCACAAGCCGCATATAAGTGGAAGCGGCATCATTGGTGTGTAGGCTGGAAAGCACCAGATGCCCGGTGATAGCGGCGCGCGATGCGATGTCCGCGGTTTCGCTGTCACGGACTTCGCCAATCATAATAATGTCGGGATCCTGCCGCAAAAGCGCGCGCAAGCCTGTTACAAACGTCAAACCCGCTTTGGGGTTGACCTGCGTTTGACTGACGCCGGGAATCATTTTTTCGACCGGATCCTCAATGGACGCGATATTGACATAAGGCGTTGCAAGCTCCGCAAGGATGGAATACAGCGTGGTGGATTTTCCGGATCCGGTAGGACCGGTTACCAAAATGATTCCGCTTGGACTCTCGATCAATTGATAGAAAATCTCCATATTGCGCGGGGTCATGCCAAGTTGGTTGATTTTATAAATCCCCGTTTTGCTGTCTGTCAGCAGACGCATCACGATTTTCTCGCCATAGACTGTTGGCATGGATGAAACGCGGACACTGACCTCCGTATCTGCGCATACCGTGTTAAAGCGACCGTCCAGCGGCAGCCGCCGCTCGGCAATATCCATGTTGGACATGATTTTGATTCTGGTAATCAGCGAAGCATGTGCCGAAGCAGAAAGCTCGGTGATTTTTACAAGGTCGCCGTCGATACGGAAGCGGATGCGCGTTGATGATTCATATGGTTCAATATGGATATCGCTTGCGCGTTTGAAATAGGCTTGCTCTACCAGCATGTTAACAAAACGCACGATCGGGGCACTGCCTACACGCCCCTCCATATCCGACAGGTCTTCCTGCGTAAGAAATTCAAGTTCTTCGTTTAGATTTTGATCACGGCTGATATCTTCCGCAATTTCATCCACCTGATGCAGTTCGTAATAACGGTCGATCGCGCTGAGAATATCCTGTTTTGACGCAATCAGCGTTTCGATCCTGCGGCCCTTCAGCAGACCGATTTGGTTGATCATGTCATAATCGAGGGGATCGGCTGTGGCAATTTCCAGGATATTTGCCTGAAGGCGCAGAGGAAACACCGTGTATTTACGTGCAACTTTCTCTGGAATTTCACGCAGAACCTCGGTCGAAACGTGGATATCCTTTAAATTGGCACGCCGTACATTCAGGCGTTTTTGTAATGCATCGATCAACTGGTTTTCCGTAATAACGCCCAGGTCGATCAAAATATCGCCCAGTCGTTTTCCGCCGGAATCCTTTTGGACTTTTAAAGCGTTTTTAAGCTGGTCTTCATTGATGATGCCACTTGTTACAAGCAGTTCGCCAATTTTTACGTTTTTCATAAGATACCGCACTCCCAAGATTTATGATTTCATTCATTCCCCGCATGTGCTAAGATAGATAGCGGAGCGGCGCAGCCGCGTATTTGCATCGGAGGGAAACACATATGCAATGGATCATTACGACCGCCTATTTATTTCTGTTTCTTCTCGGCCTGGTGGTCGGAAGTTTTCTTAATGTCTGTATTTACCGCATTCCCAAGCGAATCACTGTAGTAACCGGGCGCTCCATGTGTCCGTCGTGCGGAGCGATGATTCACGGTTATGACAATATTCCGGTTGTCAGCTACCTGATTCTCCGGGGAAAATGCAGGAACTGCGGTGCGCGGATTTCTCCGCGGTACCCGATTGTGGAACTGCTGTGCGCCTTTTGCTTTACGCTGTGCGGGACGGTGTTCGGGGTTTCTGCGAATACACCCATCTTTTGCGCGTTTTCTGCGGTACTGATTCTTGTTGCTTTTATCGACATGGATACGCAGGAGATCCCGGATCGTTTCCATTTTATTATTTTAGGGCTTGGCATAATATCGATCTGGCTTGCTCCGCAAATCAGTCTGGTAGAACGCCTGATCGGCGCGGCCTGCGTCAGCGGTCCTATGCTGCTCATCATCCTTTTTACGGACGGCTTTGGCATGGGTGACGTCAAGCTGATGGCTGCCAGCGGCTTTTTGCTCGGTTGGCAAAACACGCTGTTTGCGGCGCTTTGCGGAACGATCTCTGCCGCCGTGGTCTCCTTGATTTTGATTGCCCTGAAACGAAAGACGCGCCGGGACAGAATCCCGTTTGGCCCTTATTTATCGGCAGGTCTTTTTGTGGCAGCTCTTTATGGTCAAACAGTGATCCACGCATATTTGTCGCTGTTCGGTCTGTAAAGAATATTTTTGCGCCAATTGTCAGGAAGCAGCAGGAGAAGGCGATGCGGATGCCTGCGCAGTGCTCTCGCTGCTTGCGGACGCAGAAGCCGTTTGCTGTTGTTCTACAGAAGTAAATTCACTGGAACCCGGCAGAGGAACGGCATACAGCGACGCTTTTATTGTTGTGACAGACGGAGAAGCGGGAGCCGTCATATCAATATAAAAATCTGTGACAATCACATAAGGATAACCGGAAAGCCCGTTCAATAGAGCCATAGACTGGTCAAACGTACCGGAAACCGAGAGCGCAAGCGAGGAGCTATAAAGGAGCGTATCCTTTTTTTGACCGCCTTCTGTTTCCGACTGTACGGACTGATAATCGCCAATGCTGAGGGAATCCAGCGTTACGCCTGCGTTTGTACATAAGCCGCTGATAAAATAATGAATATCATAATTTTTCATAGGCGATGGGATCAGCGCGGTATTTTCTTCATAAGTTTTTTGGAGCTGTTTTAAATTTTCTTCCAATGCGGGTTTTGTGGCAAGCTTTGTTTGCATTTCCGTTTGCGCCGCGCGAAGATCCTGATATGTCAGTTGTTTTGCATTGTTGCTTTGCATGGCAGGATAAATCAGGAAGACAAAGGGCAACAGAATGATAAGCAGTATGATTAATACCATCAGCAATACTTTTTCCCGTTTCTGAAGCTTTTTCATGCGGATTCGCCCCCCTTCTGCAAAACACATGCGATCGTAAATACATAACCGTCAGCAGGAGAGCCGCTAAATCCCTGGTATTCGACAACATCGAATATTTTTAATTCATCGAGCGCCTGCGCAAAATCTGCGGGCGGAAGATTATCCTGGGTAATACATTCGATGGTCAGCGTGTTTTCTTTAAAAGACAAGCCTGTAAAGGAAACGCGCTCCGGCTTTACCTGCACAATATTATCATAGATCCCGCCATGGAAAGCCGACTGCGAAACAAGGGAATCGTAAGCTGCCTGTAAAACGGAATCATATTGGTTATATTCCTCGATTTGCCCCTGCATATCGGTAACATCTTCTATTTGCAGGATCAAATCCGTATTATATACGTATTCTTCGAGGGAAGAAATTTGTTCGTCCAGTTTTTTGCCTTCTGTTGCAGTAAAACCATAAAGACAAACCATGGCAGCAATGATAATAATGATGGTTAAAACCGCGCCAACACTTGGACGTCCCTTGGAGGAAGCCTCCGGCGCTATGTTTCGGAACATGTTAACCGTTTGTTTTAGTTTGTTATTCATTTTTCCAGCAGAGCCCCCGTTGCGTAGGCGTATTGATCGAAAGGAAAACCGGACGGCGCATTTAAAAACGCAGGCGCAGCCAGTAGTGATACCTGATTTCCCAGGGATGCGGATATATTTTTCGCCATGGCATCATCCACCATATCTCCCATGATATAAACAGAATCGACTTTTTTTCCGGGATATTTAATGGAGTGGTATTGCAGCATTTTAGAGATGTTCTGTATTGCGGCCTCCGAAACAGTTTCCGTAGGATAAGTTCCATCCAGAAAAGCCGTACGCGCCTGGTCGCCGGGCATAACGGTAATGGCACGCGTGATGACAATATTGGGCTGCGCAAGCAGCGTAATCAAAATACGGGCACTGCCGATAGCGGCTACGATAATATCACCCTGCGCAAAGCCGGCGCCCATATTCTGCAGGCGGGAAAGACAGTTTTGCGTCACCGTATAGCAGAAAGGCTTTTTTCCCGCAAGGGAGATCACCCGAGAGATCGCCTCCACCAGGGAACGCTTGGCAAGGTATGCCTGCACGCGGCAAAAGGTACCGCCGTCGCGGGGGAATACTTCCATAACCGTATAATCCATAACATGATCGTCCATAGAATGCGATTGAATCAGCTCACCCCGGATGATGTTGCGCATTGCGGAGGGCTTTTTTTCGTAGGGGAGAACGTACTCGTTGGAAACCAGATTGCTTTTAGAAACTACGGCGCATATTTTGTCCCCTTTTAGTTTGGCGGACTCCAATAAATCCCGCAATGACTGTGCGACAGCCTTTTCGTCCATTTGTCCTTCAGAGCTGATAGGACCTGGCAGGCTGCAGCTTCCAAACCGGTTTACCGTGACCGATGCGCCTGACGCGCTTCCTTCCACAGCGTGGATATAAAGATTTGTAAAATCTAATGAAATCAAAGAAGTCCCTCCCTACAAAAGACTGGAATACATAGAATAAATCGGCAGCAGCACAGCTGCCAGAATAATGGTGATAATAACAGCCAAAACTACCAGCATCACCGGCTCTAGTATGGCGATCATCCGGTTGATTGCGCTTTCGGATTCCGTATTATAATAATCGGCGATGGAAGAAAGGATCTGTTCCAGCCTGCCGGACTCCTCGCCGATACGAACCATGGAAGGCATCAGCCGGTCAAAGACGTTCGCACGTTCGATCGCGGAAGAAAGCGATTCCCCCATGCTGACATCTTGCAGCAGGGAGGAAAAAACCCGGTCGATATACCGGTTGCCGAGCACATTTGCGGAAAGACGCAGTGCGGAGAGAAGCGGAATGCCGCTTCCGTAAAGCAGCGCCATAGAACGGGAAAACCGCGAGGAATATATAACGCGGTTCATCTTCTTCGTAAAGGGCGAATAAAGCTTTCCCTTATCGAGCGCCATCCGCAGCGGCGGGATATACCGGGAATTTGTCATAATTAAAACAAACGCTGCAACGACCAGAACGATCCACGGCCAATAAGAGACCATAAAGTTGCTGACTGCCATAACCCCCACGGTAATCGGGGGCAGCACAGCGTTTTGGAACATGGTCATCATGTTTGGCAGAACAAATGTAAAAAGCAGGATGATGACGCAAACGGAAACCACAAGCAAAATAATCGGGTATATAGTTGCCGATTTAATTTTATGCATGAGTTTATTTTCGTTTTCGTAGTGGGCTGCAAGCGTAAGCATAATGGAATCCAGATTTCCGCTGGTCTCGCCAGATTCCACCATGTTTATTAAGAACAGCGGAAACGAAGCATTTTCCAGACGCATTGCCTGTGAAAGCGACATCCCGCGTTGGATGCTCTCATAGACGGAAAGATATAAGGCCTTAAGCGCAGGCGTTTCGGCAGTCTGGTAAAGGATCTCAAAAGCGCTTGTGATGCCAAGACCGGAATTGATCATCGTACCCATTTTGCGGCAAAAGATAATCAGTTCGCGGGTCTTCATTTTGTGAAGCTTTGGGCGCGCTGCTTTTTCGTCTACGGATTCCCGATAGGAAAGACAATAGAGCCCTTTTTCCCTAAGGGCGGAATAAAAAGACGAGAGGCTGTCTGCCGGGATACTTCCCTTTACCGTTTTTCCTTGCGTATCGCGTGCAACATATTGAAACTGGCTCAATGGAATGACCGACCTTTCCTTTAGAATGAAAAACAACAGAATCGTTTGCGCCGCTACAAAAAGCCGCTACTTTTAATAATAGCATAAATTGTGGATTGCGCAACAATACGAGCTTAAAAAAACAAAAAAAACAGTAGAAGGGTAATAGATGAAGACGATATATTGTGGTATAATATTCGGGTATGGATTGTCGGACACAAGAATGGCTGTGGCAAACAAATTTATGCACCGCCGATGTTTCTCGAAATTGACGAGAGTGACAGCTATACGAAGGGGGGAAATACGCCGTGGCGACCGGTCGAAAAAAGAACAAATTGGCCTTTACGCTTGTGGAACTGGTTGTAGTCATTGCAATTATCGGCGT
This sequence comes from Christensenella sp., assembly GCA_034926635.1. Classification (GTDB taxonomy): domain Bacteria; phylum Bacillota; class Clostridia; order Christensenellales; family Christensenellaceae; genus Christensenella. Next base: position 26,699 of record JAYFQX010000011.1, read on the forward strand.
TTTGGCCGCATTTCTAATCCCATCCGTAGCAGGATACATCAAAAATGCAAAAGTGGAGGCGCTCAACAACAATGCGCGCACCGTTTATTTGGCTATGCAGAATTATTTGACGGACTGGGTGGCGGACGGCAACACCGCCGGGGATATCGGGTCGGACGGCACTGTGAACCTGGAAGCGATTATTCCGGCTGTGCCCGCACAGGAATTAACAGAAAACAGTGAAAATATCCGTTATCTTACAATGAACCGCAACAATGCCGACAAAAAGTCGACCACGCTTTACCGCCTTCTTTCCAATTATATTTCAGACCAGGCGCTTTTAGAAAAATCAATTTTAATCGAATATAACGCTGTAACGGGAAAGGTGCGCGCCGCATTTGTTAGCGAAACGGCTTTTTTGGGATACAGCGGAAATGCGCAGGATGCGTCTAACGTTCTTGACAGGCAGACTTCTGCGCTTTTCCAAAAAGAACAGGGATATTATGGGATTGACTACACCGGAGTAAATCCGCAAAAGCCGCAGGAGCAGGAGCTCGCGGTACGGATCATCAACGAGAACAACATTTTAAAGGTGGAGTGTGATCTCGCCGATCTGGCGGCTTCGGAAGGAATGGAGTATGAATTCCATGTGTATTCTGCAGAAAATCCGCAGCTCGGTTATCAAATTGTGCTCAACCCGAACCTCACTGATCCCACAAATCCGCAGGCTGTCGTGTATAACAGTGCAAAAACAGCGATCGACCATGCGGATGCTTCAAGACCGATGACGTATCTTGAGGCAGGAACCGGCGGAAGCGGAAAAATTGTATTGATTTTGGATGCGTTTTGTAAATGGAACGCTTATGATTCCACAAAGAAAGTAAGTATGGCGGAACGTTATCCTAACCTGCCGGTAGGCTTGCTGGACGCGGAGGTGACGGCAAAAGAAGCATCTACGGGAACGGCGGCAGGCGAAGCCGTGAAATCAGAGAATTTTGCATTCAGTTATTTTGCGGGCAGAGAATGGAGCGATGCGCAGGGCGGCTATGTTTATCTGCTTTCGGATGCGCGTCATATCAATAATATCCGCTATTTGACAGATCCTGAAAACGGCGGTGCGGTGACAGCGTCATTCCGCCAAACACAGAACGTCAGCATGCGCGCCTTTTTTGATACGATAGGCGATAAATCGGCAGCGCAGGGCGAAAAGGTGACGATTTCACCACTCGGGGTATTTGCCGGGGCATATACCGCGCGCGTCTCAGAAGAAGGACAGGATAATTTTTCTATCACTGATTTGTCCGTTGCCACGGCTGCCGAAAATGCGGGATTGTTTGGCATGAATAAAGGAACTATCAGCAGGGTTACTGTCGCGGGGGCACAGGTGGGTGCAGAAAATACGCCGGTCAGCAAAAACAGCGGAATACTCGCCGGGACAAACGCGCAAGGCGGCGTTATCAAAGATTGCCGCGTTTGCGGCTCGGTTTCAGGAGATACTGCGGCGGGCGGTATCGCAGGGGTCAATAATGGCGTGATTATGGGATGCGCCGGCGGATCGCTGCCGGATTCAGCCGGAGCGCGGGATCATTTGACAGATATCGGGTATACTTATCACAATACCTATTATTATACAGAAAAGATCCTGGAGGACGGTGTGGTAAAAGAGGTGCCGCGAGAAATGCCCTGTGTGATTTCTTCCGGCAAAAATGGTGAAAAGAACGCTGCGGTCGGCGGGATCGCAGGCAAAAACACCAATATAATATCACAGTGCGTTAATATTTCACAAATACAGAATACCGCAGCAGAAGGTTATGCCGGGGGATTGATCGGCTGGAACGAAACCGGAGATCTCAATACGAGCTATAACGCAGGAAGGGTCACCGCTACGGGCAGTGGCAGCAGCGTTGGCGGGGTATGCGGCAAAAACGGCGGCGCATCGGTGCGCAGCTGCTATAATACAGGAAGAGTCAACCTGACCGCGGATGAAGACAACAGCCCGGACAATTATGTATCGCTTTCCGGCGGAAATATCGGCGGGGTGATCGGTTATGACGAAGAAAGTGGTGTGGTAACAGATTGCTATGCCATCAACTACATTGGCGTTGACCCGCTTGTACAGGATACCGCTGCAGGCGGCATTGTCGGCAGAGACGAGACGGTCGACCCGGAGGCGATTACCAATTGCAGCTTTATTCCCGGCAACGGTGGGGTGAAAGATGCTGCCGGAGAATCTGTTTTGGGCGCGCGCGTTTCGCTGCGCACGATCTACGAACCGTCAGACCTTGCAGGATTTTATACGGGCGGGGAATGGGAGACGGACACTGCGCCTCCAAAGGGTACGTTCTTTTATGTCTATCCTTATCTTGCAGGAACACCCGGCACGCAGCAAACGCCATGGGAAGAAATTATTCCCGCCGCGCCGGAGCTGGAGATTCGGCTTGTGAACAGTACGCTTTTGACGGCGGAATGGCCTGACAGTGACGTAAGTGTTACATCCGGGGTCAGCGTGGAATTCTTGGACGCAAACGGACAAATGCTCGACAGGATAGACGGGATCGATCTTTCTGCTCTGCGAAGCATTACAACGGCGGAGGACGCGGTCGCGCAGCCTCTTACCAGTATTTATGGCAACCAATATCCGGCTTACTGCGAAAACGGTATATTTAAGATTATCCTGGACGGCGTTATGATGGACGGGACGGCAAACCGGATTGATAATTATTTCCGCAATTGGCAGGAAATATCGGCGGGAGTGGTATACCCCGGCGGAACCGAAGCATATTCTAACCGCGAAAACACCATGTACGCGGGGACGGACGCGGCGGGGAACGCGTTGGTTGCAAACGCACGGCATCTTTACAATGTACGCTATGATCTATTGCGGAGCTTTGTGCAGACGGCGGATATCGCGATGTTGAATTACGACGGAAGTGTCTGTACGATTGCACCGCTTGGCACACTTGGCGGGCGGTACAACGGCGCGGGATATTCCGTTGAAAGCCTGGCGGTTCTTTCTCAAAGCGGCGACGCAGGGCTTTTTGCTGAAATCAGTGAAGATGCGGCTGTCAGCAACCTTGAGATTGTCTCGGGCTCCATTACGGGCAGTGGAAATCTTGGCGCGGTTGCGGCGATAAACCGCGGCAGCATAGCAGGCTGTACCGTGCGTACGGGCGTATCCTTTGATTTGGTTTCGGGCAGCAGTGGCATTCAAAAGAATATTGGGGGAATCGCCGGATGGAATACAGGTATTTCAGCAACGCAAGACGATTCACAAAAGTATCCTGTTACGCCGGGCGATAATTATATCCATACGCAAGACGCAACCTTCCAAAAGGGGACGAGTACCGCAACGGTTATCTTCCGGTCGGGGGACGATATAACAACCGGATGGTTCTCCAACCTTTATATTTCGTTCCATTCGCTCAATACGGACGAACTCGGTATTCCAAAAACATGGAAAAACAGGCTACACAGGGTTTATGTAACAGTGCAAATAAATGGGACGGATTATAACTTATATCGTGGACTGGGGCAAAGACTTTCGATTCAAGACCTGATCGATCTTGGGCAGAAGGTGCAAGATGGTTATTATTGCTCTTTTTATTCCATTATCTTTGGTCTTTATTATCTGTCCGATGTAACGGATATTCCGGGATATGTTACCTATTCCGGCGAAATAACGGATTGCGTGAATGAAGCGAGTATTGCCTTGCCGCAGGGACAGTCCGGGCAGGATGACAGGATCGGCGGCATCGCAGGGCAGAACGACAGCATCATCGCGCGCTGTATCAGCGGAACCATGCGGCAAGCTCCGGGGATGACCACCCAGGAGGCGGTTGATAACCCCACGACCTATACGTCAGAAAAAGGAACCGTGCTTGGCGGTGTTGCAGGTGCAAACGCAGGGGAAATCCAAAACTGTATTAATATCGCAAAGGTGGAATCGATTGCAGAATATGGCGCGGTGGGCGGCATTGCGGGGTATAACAACAACAGCGTTACATTGTCATATAATGCGGGCAGTGTTGTTGCGGCGGGGGATAATAGCAATGTAGGTGGCGTTACCGGTTATAATAAAGAAGCGGTTACTAATTGCTATAATACAGGCAGGGTTAATGTAGACGTCAATACAGAAGAAGTTACCATGAATGACGGCAATATCGGCGGCATTACAGGTCGGAACGGCAGCAATGCGCAAGTAGGCTTCTGCTATAATATTGGCTATATCGGCAATTCATCCGGCGGTTATGCAGGCGGTGTGATCGGACAAAATTACAACTTCTCTACCAGCGGGAAAATTGTTCAAAATGTTTTCACGCTGAAACAGGGAAGATGGAATCAAAACGTGATCGGGTATGGCACGGTACAAGGGGTTTCCAACAGCTCGCTGACTGCCGCAGGCTTAATCTCGGCAAACCTCGGTTCGCAATTTTCCGCCGATCCGCAGCCGATAGAGCAAACTTATTATTATCCTTATCCTTACCTGCGCGGGAGTTTTGCATCTCAGCAAACACCATGGGAAGATACGTCATATGCGCAATACGGGCTGCTTGGCATGGGGACGGAGGAAGAGCCGTTCCAGATTGCTACGTCTTCCGATCTTGCACAGCTTGACGCAGTGGCTGCGGCAATGCCGGATGCATGCTTTATTCAGACGGCAGACATTGATATGACGGGGATTTCATATGCGCCCGTTGCCGTCCTAAACGGAAAATATGATGGCAATGGACATACGATAGCCAACTTGAATGTTGCGGTAAGCCCTGTGTGGCAGGACGGCGCAGAATATTATGCAGGCGGCATGACCGCGGATGCGCGGGGCGGCATTGCGAACCTTTGTTTGTTGAATCCGGTTATTACGGTAACGGCCCCAAGCGGTGTGCAGCAATCCCGGCTTTATGCCGGAATACTTGCGGGCAACACCTCCGGAACGATTGAAAACTGCATGACGATCGGCGGCAGTATCCATATAACGGGCACTTCGGATTCTGCGGATCTTTATCTGGGCGGCATCGTAGGGCGTCAGTCGGCGGCGCAAGTCGTTTCCTGCGCAAGCCTTGCGAATTTGTCTGCGGAAGGAAATGCAGCCAACGTTTATCTGGGCGGCATCACTGGGTATGCAGCGGGAGACAGCATCGACAATTGTTATTTTGCAGGCAGTTTGCAAACGGTCGGTGATTTTGCTTCCTATCCGGGAGGGATCGCAGGTTATAACGGCGGGGCAATCAGCGCATGCGTGATTTTGCAGGGATCGGCGGACAGCGCGGTGGGGGCAGGAACGATGGTCAATGCCGATGTATATTCGGAGGAACGGTTGTCAGGTGACGAAGCTTTGGATTTGCTTGGTTCGGCATGGCGTTTTCATAAGGACACGGGATTCCCCTATCCTCTGTGCATGGATCTACATCAGTTTGTAGCGGGTATATGGAGAGTGGAAGATACACAGCCTACACCATCTGCAAGCGAATCGGAAACGGCAAGCCCTTCGCCAACAGCGCAGGCTTCCGAAGGCGTGCCTTTCACAGCGTCACCCCAATCGTCCGAAACCGTTGCGACAGAACCGGGAGGTGGTTTGGATGAGGGCTAAACCGCGTGCCAAAGAAGGCGCTTCTATTGTCATTGCGCTCATCCTGCTGATCGTTTTTTTGTTGGTAGGCATCTCTGTGCTGACGGCATCGGAGGCTTCTGTGCAAAGTACGGCAGCGCTGCGCGAAAACAAACAACTTTATTATTATGCGCGTTCTACTGCGCTTGCAGTAACGGAAAACCTGACGGATGCGAAAAATGATGCGCTTGCAAATTTGCTTGTCAAGATGGTTGAGGCAGAGCCGGAGCGTCGCGAATATACCTGTGATCTATCGGCGGACGGTATGCCGGCGGATTTTCTAAAAGAGGACGGCAGCGGTTCTTTGAATGCCGAGCCGCTTCAGATCACGCTGAAGGGTGTTCGTTTTGATGAAAACGGGGGCTTGCTCAGTGTGGACAGGTTGACCATTGTCTATTGTTTTTATTATCGTGAACAGATTTATAAAATGACGGCAGATTACAGTTATCGGAGGCCGGAAAATGAAGAGAAAACCGGATGGACTCTTACAAAATATGATCAGGCGTAAGCGCAAAAGCGGGGAAATGCTGGTGGAGACGATTGTCAGCCTTGCCATTTTTGCACTTGTTATGCTGGTGGTGGCGACTATGACGGCTGCTTCTTTTCATATGCTGGAGAACTCGGATAAAGAATATAAAAGTATCTGGGAACAAAGCAGCGAGATTGAAACAGGTCAATATGCAGGGCAGCCGCAGGCAGGAGAAGATAAATTATATTTTTCATTTGATGATAAGGATCACACCAAGACCCAGTCGGAGATTGATATTTACAGCGACGGTCCGATTACTTTTTTTGAAGCAGGTAACGCAGGATGAAGAAACAGAAAAGGAAAAATTCCAAAAACCGTCAGGGCTTTACCCTGGTGGAGCTGGTAATTGCGATTGCCGTGTTTGCTATTTTTTCTGTGGGCGCGTGCGCTGTTCTGGTGCCGGTGTTCAACATATACGGAGCCGCCGCAAAACAAGCTGATGCGCAGGTCATCGCATCGGATATTTTGGGGGCGGTGCAAAGCGAGCTTGCGTACGCGTATGGGGACAATGCGCCTGTAATATCTGAGGATGGTCTTACTATTGCGTTCAGAGGACACTACGGTGACACGCAAATTACTGCTGCGCCAAAAGACGGCGATGCCGGATATCTATATATGATGCGCGGTACGCAAAAACAATACGAGCTTTTTTATGACAGTGCCTATTATAAGGGCGATACCGTAACAATGCTTTTTGAGGACACAGGGGAAACCGGGCAGGTTTTTCACGTTACGGTGACGGTTTTGGGAAGCGACGGAAAAGTGCTTTGTCAGACTTCGGCAGATACGCGTCCGCTTGCATTTGGCGTATAAGCATGCCGGACCCGAACGATACGGTTTTAAAAGATAAATTTCCGTATGGATGCGTTATCCTCGTTTGCCTTAGTTGCGGCTAAGGATCGCTCGGCTGCGTTGCCCTGCAAAAAGGCTTTGCTTCAGGCGTGTTGGTTTGGGCGGTATACTTTAGGATGTGTTGTCAATAAATTTTTTGCTAGATTATAAAGGAATTATAAAAGAAACAAAAGTAAACGGAGCGTGCTATGGCAGAGAAAAAACCTTATCACAATATTATTAATTCGGTTTTGCAGTCGGTGCTTGAAAACACGACGGATATTGTTTTTGTCAAGGGTCTTGATTTTGTTTATCTTGGGGCATCGAAACCATTTGTACAAATGGTGGGCAAGGATTCTGTAAAAGAGGTGGTCGGGAAAACCGATCAAGAGCTTTTTGACGATGAAGGTCTTACGGAGTGTTATCATAAAAATGACCAATTCGTTATGGAGCAGGGGGTGCCCCGTATAGATTATGAGGAGCCTCTACCCGGTATCAATGGGAAACCGCGATATGGGCTAGTTTCCAAATACCCTATTATGGGAAAAGACGGAAAAGCTGTCGGCGTTTTGGGGATTGCAAGGGAAGTTACCCACGAATACGAAGCATCGCGTGATTATCAAAAAGAATTGGATTACCTGTTGGATTTACAGGGGGATGTTCGCACTGCCTTTTTATTTGATTTAACGGAATGGCGTATTGTGGCTGTGCGTAATCAGGACAAGGCAAATAGCATTATTTCAGATTGCCATACAATTGAAGATTATCTAAAAAATGCCGCGAACTGCGTGGCTGACAGCGAGGAAGCACGTTCTTTTTTCCGCAGCTTTTCCAAAGAAAATATGCTCAAATGGTATGAAAGCGGCAAGCGGGAGCTCAAGCTGGAGTATCTACGCCGTATGCCGGACGGGAAGGAACGTTGGGTACAGAACGAAATTCGTTTTTTGACGGATCCGGTGACCCGGCATATTTCTATCGTGTTTATTTTGCGTGATATTGACGAGATAAAGCGTGCGGAAAAAGAACTGGAGCGCGCCGCGGAATATGACGCCATGACGGGGCTTTTGAACCGTAATTCGACCATGAAGCGCATTGGCAACTTCCTTGCGCAGGATGGCGCGGCGGGAACGCACGCACTTTTTATGATTGACATTGATAATTTTAAGACCATCAACGACACGTTTGGACACCAGAAGGGCGACGAGGTTTTGGTGGAGGTTGCTTCATCTATCCGTCATAGTTTCCGGGACACCGATATTGTGGGGCGTATTGGCGGCGATGAATTTTTTGTTTTGATGAAAAATATTATGGACATCAAAACAGCGAGGAGAAAGGCAAGGGAATTGATTGAGGCACTGCAGTATGTCTGCCCAACCTCCTGTATTGCGTTTGAACTTTCCGGCAGTGTAGGCATCAGCCTGTATGAGGCAAGTGGAAAGACACTGGATGAATTGTATGCCGAGGCGGATGCTGCACTTTATAAAGCAAAATCTGCGGGGAAAAACAGATTTGCTTTTTCGTTTGATGATGATGCACCACAGGAACCCGAGAATTTGGAAACAGGGTTCAACAGTCCGGTTAATTTGCAGGCGTTGATGGAAAACATGGATGGTGCGCTGTTGGTGGTGGAAATTACTGAAGATGAAGAAATTCGTGTAATCTACGCGAACAACAGCATTTTCAGGGGAGTGGTATTTACCGGTCAGCGGGAAAGAAAAAATGCCTTTATAAACCTCATCGTTAAGGAAGACCTGGATGGGTTTCGCGAGGCGCTTTTATCAGCTGCACGCGACAAAACCGTTCTTGACTATGACTACCGGATCTATGGAGAAAAAGACGAAGTGTTGTGGAGACATGCGCGCGGTACATGCCTTCCGGACAGTAACTATGGCATTCAACGCATGCTGATTGTAGCGAGTGATATTACAAAAATCAAGAAAAACGAAGAGAAGCTCGCGTTTGCAGAGCTGCGATACCGCACAGCCATTGAGCAAAGCGATCTTTTGCTTTGGGCGGTTGACCTGCGGACAAAAGAGCTTGTTTTTTCGGGACCCGGTGCACAGCTGCTTGGCTGCGGGGGCAAAACATATTATGACCCGCTTTATTCCAGAATCGAGAACGGTGCGATTCATCCCGATTTCATAACGGAGTTCCGCCGGATGTATGAAGACATTTATGCAGGCAGGGAAAGCGGTGAATATACCATCGTAACAATTGGTGAAAACGGAATGGAATATCCAGGGAGAGCATGCTATCAGCTTTTGAAAGATTCTCAAAATAAACCTTATTATGCCATTGGTACGACAGTGCCGCTGATGAAAGAGCAAGAGCTGGAGCTGTACCGCACGATGGAGCATGGTGGCGTTTTTTCGGTGCGGATAGACGAAGATTTTACGTTGATTTACGGAAACGACCGTTATTATGCGATCCATGGGTATACACGCAAAAGCATGCTTGTAAAGCTTGCCAATAAATGTAAAGCATATATACATCCGGAAGACCTGCCTGCTGTCCGCATAAGAATCAATGAGACACTTGATGAAGGAAAAACCACGGCGATGTGGTTTATGCGGATTATTACTGAGGACGGAGAAATCAAACATACGCAAGTCAGCGGAGAATTCAGAAAGCAGCAGGATGGTTCTTATCTGATGAACGGTGTTGTGATTGACATTACTGACCGCAAGCTGCCCACGCTGGCTTTGGAAAAGCAGAAGGCGGGGCTCAAAGAACGATATGATAATATGCTGTATCTTCGTGAGAACCCCGGCAAAAATATAATTGCATCCGCTTATCTTGATTTGACTGCAAACAGCTGTCACGACTGTCGTTCCTGTTATGAAAAAATACGCGAAGAGGTAAACAGCGATACGGCGGACGGATACTTTGCGGCGGTCAGCCGTCAGCAGGCGGATCCGGCACAAACGAGTGTATACGAACGGCGGTTTAACAGAGAGGCGCTGATAACCAGGTTTGAAGCAGGAGTCTCTCAGGTCTCCTGTGAGTATCGGATTTGGGTAGGATCTGAGGATGCCATTTGGGTACGGTCTAATATTCTGATGATAAGGAACCCGCAAACGGAGCATGTGGAAGGACTGGTATATGCGGTAGATATTAATGCTGAAAAGAATATCCAGTTTACGGTTGACAGGCTGCTTGATATTGATTATGAATTTATCGGGCAGATAAACGCGCAAACAGGGGAAATTGTTACGTTCGGCAGCAGCGATACAGGGAGTCTTCAGCCGGCATGTTCCTTAAGAAGTTATGATGCGGAACTGCCGATCGTGCTGGAAAACATGGTGTTGGGTGGGTATTATGAGGAAGCGCTTCGGGCATTAAGCCGGAAACATATAGTAAAAGCGCTTACCAAAATGGACGTTTATACCTGTGCCTTTCCGACGCGGCAAGGGGAAAACTCCGGTCAGAGACGAAAACAATGGAAATGCTGTTGGCTGGATAAGGCGCATTCCTATATTTTGATTACGAGGACAGATATCACGGGGCTTTTTGCCGCAGAGACAGATCCATTGACAGGACTTTATAACAGACAGGCGTTTTATCGCCATGTGCGCGAGGAAATTGATGCGCACCACGATAAAAAATATGTGCTGCTGCGTTTTGACATTGACAGGTTCAAAGCCTATAACGATGTGTTTGGTATGGAAGCGGGAGATCAGCTTCTTTCCGTTATTGGGCATGCGATGCTTGCTGCGGCAGAAAAGCATTTTGTGCTCGGGCGTGTGCAGGCAGACCATTTTGTAGCGTTGCTCCCGGAAGAAAAGCTGAATTTGGAATCCGTACAAAAGTCGCTGGATAATTATTCGTCGGCTTACTCCGCAAACTTTCATTTGACGTTCAGCGTTGGTCTTTATCGCGTAACGGAACCGGAAATCGAAGTATCGCTGATGTGCGATAGGGCGCTGCTTGCACTGCAAGCGGTGAAGAGCAGTTATAACAACAAAAAAGCCTGGTATACCGAGCAAATGCGCAAAAAGTTAATTGAGGAACAGGGTCTGATTGACGATATGGATCAGGCGCTTAAGGAAGGGCAGTTTGTTTTATATTTCCAGCCACAGGTGAATTTCGATGATGGTTCTTTGATTGGCGCAGAGGCACTGGTGCGCTGGGATCATCCGAAACATGGATTGATTTCGCCGGCGAATTTTATTCCGATTTTTGAAAAAAATGGTTTTATATCCAAGCTGGACGCTTATGTCTGGGAAAAAAGTTGCCAATATCTGCGTAGTTGGCTGGATCGTGACCACCGGATTCTTCCGTTATCCGTATCCGTCAATATTTCCCGGATCAATATTTATGACGATACCCTATGTGACAGGCTAAAAGCCTTGGTGGAAAAATACCGGCTACCGCCGTCTTATTTAAAGCTGGAAATTACGGAAAGCGCTTATATGGAGAACCCGACACAGTTAATCAACGTTGTTAAACGCTTGCAGGCAATGGGCTTCACCATAGAAATGGATGACTTTGGGTCCGGGTATTCTTCGCTGAATACGCTCAAAGATGTGCCGGTGGATGTGCTAAAGCTGGATATTAAATTTTTATCGCAGGGGGAAAACGATGCGCGCGGCGGCCATATTCTTTCATCCGTCATACGAATGGCACACTGGCTTAAAATCCCTGTCATTGCCGAGGGCGTGGAAACAAAAACACAGGCGGATTACTTGAAAAGTCTAAGCTGTTTTTATATGCAGGGATACTATTTTGGCAAGCCTATGCCAGCATTGCAGTTTGAAGAACTGTTGAAAAAGAAGGCACTGGGACCCATCAACAGCTATAACAGCGTTGATCTGGAAGGGATCGCCGCATTTTGGGATCCGTCTGCGCAGACAGCGTTGATCTTCAACAGCTTTGTGGGCGGTGCTGCCATTTTGGAATACAATAACAATACCGCCGAAATTCTGCGAGCCAATGACGAATTTTATGCCCAGCTGCGAACCACAAGGGAAGCATATCTTGAAAAGCAAAGGTCGACTTTGACGCGATTTGAAGAAGAATACAAGGATGTTTTTGTGCAGATGCTGGAAACAGCAATCAAGACGGGAGGCGAGGCAGAATGTGAAGTTAAAAGTCTTCCGCTGGCAAAAGGCGATAAGACGTTCTGGACGCGGAACCGCGTGCGGCTGCTTGCCAAAAATGGAAATTCCGCACTCTTCTATATACTGACGGAAAATGTAACGGATAAAAAAGAACTGGCGGAAAAACTGCGTGTCAGCCAAGACGCCATGCAGTTTGCTATGGCGCAGGAAGGACGGATCGTGTGTGATTACAGCCATAAGGATAGGACGCTTATAATTCCGGAGGAATACGCCAAAAAACACGGTCTGCCAGTATCAATAGCGATGTCGTCATATAACAGAAAACAAATCGTTCCGGAAGACCGCCCGCGGTTTGTTGCGTTATGTAGGAAGATCCACAGGGGAAGCAAAAACGGAAGCGCGTTAATTCGGATATTTGATGCAAATGGATCATATGACTGGCAGCAAATTCGTTTTGTTACGATATTTGCGGATGGCGGTGCTCCCGTACGTACGATTATCACGATCGAGGATGTCAGTGCGGAAAAAGAACGCGAGATTGAGAACCAGCGCAATCGCCTGCTGATCGAAAAGACCGGAGTGTGTATGTTTGATTACGATCTTCTGACAGGGAGTCTGCGTTTTCAAACCTATGAAAAAGGAAGGGGAATTTATACCATCAGTATCCCCGACTACTATAACTATATCAACACGGATGAAAGCAGGGTACACCCGGATAGCAAAGAGATGCTGCGCGCGTGGGTTCTTAGTTTAAGGTCGGACGAGTCTCTTACGGGATCGTTTGATTATGTAGCTGACAACTGGGGAGACGGTTATCAGTGGAGCCGTATTTATTATATCAAAATCATGGATGAAAACGGGATTTTGAATCGCGTAATAGGGCAGATTGATAACATCCAGAAAGAAAAAGATAATGAAGCGCTCTTTACGGAGATGAACGAACGGTTGGGGAAAAAGGCTGTTGGAGAATCTTATAACAGCGTACTGCTGGAGCATGTTTTAAGTCATCTTTATCATTCTAAGGATATGGAAAGCGCAATATGGCAGGTTCTGGAGACTCTCGGCAGATTTTATGACGTCAGCAGGGTTTATATTTTTGAAGATATTGAAAACCATGCGTGCTGCAGGAATACCATTGAGTGGTGTGCCCCCGGGGTGCACCCGGAAATACAGAACCTGCAGAGGTTATCTTATCAAGAAGACTTAGGGAATATGTATCATAAGACCCTGAATGAAAATGGGGTATTATATTGTACGGATATATCGCTTTTGCCAAAGAAAATGTATCAGATCCTTGCACCGCAGGGAATCAAGTCTATGCTGCATTGCGCTATTTTGGACAACGGCGTATTTTGCGGGTATATCGGCTTTGATGATTGCCATGAAAACCGCGTTTGGACAGAGGAGCAGGTAGCGACGCTGACGTTGGTATCAAAACTGATCGGCGCATTTTTGATCAAAGAGCATAAGGATGAAGAAGCGGCGTTTTCAGCTGATTTCCAGGCTGCGCTTGATGATAACGAGGCATTTATCTATATTATTGATCCCGAGACCTATGAGATTTCCTATAATAACAAGAAGATACAGAATTATTTTGGTAGTTCTTTTGAAGGAAAGTATTGTTATCGGGAATTTTTGAAGCGTGATCAGCCTTGTGAAAAATGCCCGGTGGCGCGGCTGAGGGAAGAAGGAATTACCGAGGCAATGGAGATTATGCGCCCGGATGGTCTGCTTGTACTCACGCAGGCTTCGCCGCTGCGCAGGAATGGGCGCGATTTAGTGATGGTTTCAAGCATTGATATGTCGGATGTCTCGAAAATCAGAGAGACGCTGCATAAGAAGGAAGCCTCTATGCAAGCGCTTTACAACGCGATCCCGTGCGGCGTGATCCAATATAAAAAGCAGAATGGAAAATGGAGCGTGGTTGATTTTAACCGGTTTGCGTGGGAGGCTTTGGGGTATGCAAGCGGGGAAGAATATACCCGCGCGGTCCGCAATGGCGTTTTTGAGGAGCGGATTTATCCGGAAGATCAGAATAAGGCGCTGCACGCTCTTCATAAGGCTCTGCGGGATGGAGATCTGATTTCTTTCATTCCGCGTGTGATAGGGAAAGACGGCAAAATACGTCATATGCATACAACGCTGCAAAAAGTGGTATTCCCCGGAGGAAATATTCAGATACAGGTGATTTTTTATCAAATTGGGGAACAGGAAACCTGATAAAGATTTGAATCTGAAGAGATAGATCAGGATCGAGGAGTGTTATGAAGGCGAAAAAACTAAGGGCAGTGTATTTTAGCCCAACGGGGACGACGCAGGCAGTTGTGCGCGAAGTTGCACGCAGCCTTGCAAGGGAATTGCAAATAGAGTATACGGAAACGGACTTTACGCTGCCTTCGGCGCGTCAGGATCCGCTTGTTTTCGAAAAAGATGAGCTTGTGGTGTTTGGCACGCCGGTTTATGCAGGGCGTGTGCCGAATGTTTTGCTTCGATATTTATCTGAGATGCAGGGAAAAGGCGCGCTGGCAGTCCCCGTTGTTTTGTTTGGAAACCGCGCGTTTGACGACGCGCTTGCCGAGCTTGCAAAGATCCTGCATGGCGCAGGATGCCATATCCTTGCTGCAGGCGCGTTTGTAGGGGAACATTCGTTTTCTTATATACTTGCCAAGGGGCGACCAGACAAAAACGATCTGCTGCAAGCGGAGAAATTTGCCGTCAGCGTCGTACAAAAGCTGAAAACAACCGACTGGGCGGCAGAGGAGCTAGGCATCCCGGGCGATCCGGAAAAATATTACCAGCCCCGTAGTGCGCATGGAAAAGCTATTGACATCCGTAAGGCAAAACCCGTTACGGGGGAGGCATGCGACGAATGCGGGATTTGTGCGACGGTATGCCCTATGGGCAGTATACCGGAAGAAAATGTCCGTGAATGCACGGGCATCTGCATAAAATGCGGGGCATGTATCAAAAAATGCCCGAAGCATGCCAAATATTTTGACGATGAAGGTTATTTATATCATAAAACAGAGCTTGAGAAAAAATTCCAGCGGCGTGCAGAGATCCAATTGTTTTTGTAATTCCCGTGGTTGCCTGAAATCCTTCTGTATATTATAATAGACAGGACTTATAACAGAAACGGGGACTACGGATGAATTTCAGTTTTGAGATAGGAAAAAAAGACAGCGCAACAAAAGCGCGTAGCGGCGTTTTGAAAACGCCTCATGGTGAGATTAAGACGCCTGTGTTTATGCCGGTAGGCACACAGGCGACGGTAAAGGCAATGACAAACGATGAGGTGCTTGCCTGCGGCGCGCAAATCATTCTCGGAAATACCTATCATTTATATATGCGCCCCGGTCATGAGCTGATTGCCGAAGCGGGCGGGCTGCATTCTTTTATGAATTGGAACAAACCGATTTTGACGGACAGCGGCGGATTCCAGGTGTTTAGCCTGGGCGATCTTCGAAAATTGACGGAGGAAGGCGCAGCATTCCAGTCCCACCTTGATGGTTCGCGTCATATGTTTACGCCGGAAAAAGCAGTAAAAATTCAGGAAGCTCTTGGCTCGGATATCATGATGGCATTTGATGAATGTACGCCATATCCGGCGGACTATGAATACACAAAGCATTCCATGGAGCGCACGCACCGCTGGGCGCAGCGCTGTAAGGACGCGCAGACAAATGACAAGCAGGCGCTATTTGGCATTGTGCAGGGAGGGATGTACCCCGATTTGCGCAAACGGAGCGCGCAGGCAATTGCAGAAATGGATTTGATCGGCAATGCGATCGGTGGTCTTTCGGTCGGAGAACCCAAGCCGATGATGTACGATATGCTTGATGTAGTAACAGACATTCTCCCAGAAGAAAAACCGCGTTACCTGATGGGCGTAGGCACCGCAGATTGCCTGGTGGAGGGCGTGGCGCGCGGCGTGGATATGTTTGACTGCGTGCTGCAGACAAGGGTGGCAAGGAACGGCACGGCGCTGGTGCGCAACGGCAAGCTGGTGATCCGTAATGCAGAGTATGCGCATGATTTTCGACCGATCGAGGAAGACTGCGATTGCTATGCGTGTCGCAACCATACGCGGGCATATATTCGTCATCTGATTAAAACGAATGAAATATTGGGGTCGGTACTGTTGTCGATTCATAATACAAGGTTTACCATACGGCTGATGGAAGAAATGCGCGGGCATATCGAAGCAGGGACTTTTGAAGAATTTTATCGTAATTTTATGACTGATTTTAGATTATAGTCATAAAAAACAGTTGACTATTATTATTTGAAACGATAATATAGTTTATAGTGTGTTTTGAATTAAAAAAATGTGGAAAGGCGGTAAAATGATATGTCGACAAGCGCGTTGAGCGGGTTTTCCGGCTCCAACATGATGACTTTGTTATTCCCGATCCTGTTGATCGTTATTTTTGTTGTGCTGATCATTGTTCCGAACAAAAGAAAAGAGAAAAAATTTAAAGAGATGGTGGAAGCCCTGCGCGTCGGCGACAGGATTAAGACCATCGGGGGATTCTATGGTAAGATTTCCGCGATCAAGGAAGATCTTGTTACGATGGAGTGCGGCCCGGATAAAACAAAACTGGTGATTGCAAAGGGCGCGATCGCTTCCGTAGAACGGGACGACGACGCCAAAGAGCCGCCGAAAAAAGAAGAACCTGAAAAGGTGGAAGCTGCTAAAGACGAGGCTCCCAAGGCAAAGGATGCCGCAAAAAAGAAAAATTAAGGCAGCCATCACTTGAAAAAATCCGTACGGTATTGTATGATATTACCGTAAGGTTTTTGAGGAGGTTTATGAAAAATGAAGCATATTAAGACCGTTACAAAAAGCAATCTGAAAGATACGCTGAAGACGGGCGGTTGCGGCGAATGCCAGACGTCATGCCAGTCGGCTTGCAAAACGTCTTGCACACTTGCAAACCAGAAGTGCGAAAAAAAATCATAAGATAGACATGTAATAAAGGCGGCGGCAGAATTTGTGATCTGCCGCCACTTTTTTTTGAACGAAGGAGGAACAAAAGAATTTGGTACATTTAATAGAATTTTGCGGGCATTATGCGGCACTGGATGTGGAATCCGGGGCAGTGCACGCGGTTGACAAGGCCGCGATGAGCGTTCTGACGTTTAAAAATGCGGGTAAAACAAACGAGCAGATTATCCACGACCTGGGCGAAGAGGCACAGGACGTGTTAAATGAAATAGACGAATTGATCGCGCAGGGGCTTTTATATTCTGCGTGTGAGATGGATGCAGAGCATATTCGTTTTAACGAACCGGTGATCAAGGCGCTTTGTTTGCTGATTGCACAGGACTGTAATTTGCGCTGTTCCTATTGCTTTGCACAGACAGGGGAATATCATGGTACGCGAGCACTGATGGATCTCAAAACGGCAAAGGCATCGCTCGATTTTTTGATTTCCCATTCAGGCAACCGGAGAAATTTGGAAGTTGACTTTTTTGGCGGGGAACCGCTGATGAATTTTGACGTTGTGAAAAAGACGGTAGAGTATGGTCGGGAATTAGAAAAAAAGTTCAATAAGAATTTTCGTTTTACGCTCACCACAAACGCCTATCATGTTACGGACGAAATGGCAGATTTCATCAACCGGGAGATGAAAAATGTCGTCATCAGTATTGACGGTCGTAAGGAAGTACATGACAAGATGCGTAAAAACGTCGTGGGGGAAGGCAGCTATGATCGTGTGTTAAAAAATGCACATAAGATTATTGACGGCCGCGGCGGAAAAGAATATTATGTGCGCGGTACCTATACGGCGGACAACCTGGATTTTGCCGCAGATGTTTGTGCGATTGCGGACGCTGGCTTTGACCAGGTTTCCGTTGAACCCGTGGTAACAGGAGAAGATTATGCAATCCGGGAGGAACATATCCCAGAGATCAAGCATGAATATGAGATTTTGGCGCGGGAATTTTTGAAACGCGAAAAAAGCGGGAACGGGTTTAACTTTTTCCATTTTATGATTGATTTAAATTCCGGCCCGTGCCTCAACAAACGGCTGCGCGGCTGCGGCGCAGGCAGCGAATATCTGGCGGTGACGGCAGACGGCAAGCTTTATCCGTGTCACCAGTTTGCAGGTATGGAAGATTTTTATATGGGCGACGTGACGGACGGGAACGTAAACCCTGAGATTGCAGACGACTTTTTAAAAACTCATGTATTTAGCAAGGAAGGGTGTTCCGAGTGCTGGGCAAAATATTATTGTTCCGGCGGTTGTGCGGCCAATGCGTTCCACGCAACAGGCAGTATTCGCAAACCTTATAAAATTGGGTGTGAGACCGAAAAGAAGCGGATTGAGACGGCGATTGCCATCAAGACATTCCAGGAAGAGCTTTTATGATCAGTTCATATAATGGAAAAGAACCGAAGTTCAAAGAACGTGTTTTTGTTCACGAAAGTGCCGTAGTCATCGGTGACGTGCAGCTTGACGCGGATGTCAGCGTGTGGCCATGCGCTGTCCTGCGTGGTGACGTCAGTGCAATACGGGTACAAAACGGCAGCAACATACAGGATGGCTGCGTCTTGCATACCATGACAGACAAACCGCTGTTGGTCGGTAAAAACGTGGTAGTCGGACACCGGGCGGCTCTGCATTCCTGCGTGCTGGAAGACGATGTATTGGTCGGTATCGGCGCGATTGTATTGGATGGCGCAGTGGTGGGCAAGGGAAGCTGGGTAGCTGCGGGAAGCGTATTGCCCCCGGGTAAAATTTATCCCGGAAATATGCTCATTATGGGCTCGCCCGCAAAGGCTGTCAGGGAATTAACGGATGGCGAGAGAGCAGCGCAGAAAAAGAATGTATCACGGCATATCCAAAAAGCACAGCTTTATAAGGAAACCGAAAAACCATTGTAAGCACATAATATCAAGCGAAATGGGTGGTTTTCTGCCGACTGTTGCGTATTTGAAATTGATTTGACCGTAGTAATATGGTAAAATGAAGGTACGGCGATGTAATTGCATATGCCGTATCCTTATTTTTTCCGTTTGTTTCGGTATAATATTGGGGTAATTCTTGTTTGAGGGGTATTTATATGGCTTTTGATTGGGGAGTTGTTATTTCCTTTATCGGTTACTTTGTGTTTGTGCTGCTGATCGGTTTCTATTTTTATAAGCGGTCATCCAATATTTCGGATTATGTATTGGGCGGGCGTGGGCTGAACCCTGCGGTTGCGGCGCTTTCTGCGCAGGCGTCTGATATGAGCGGCTGGCTTTTGATGGGGCTTCCGGGCGCGCTGTATTTATCCGGTATGAGCGAAGTATGGATTGGCGTAGGCCTTGCGGTAGGCGCCTATTGCTCATGGCTTGTGGTTGCAAAGCGGCTGCGGCAATATTCATTTGTTGCGGGGGACTCGATCACGATCCCGGAGTTTTTTGAAAACAGATTCAAGGATAAATCCGGGGTGCTGCGCCTTGTCAGCTCGGTCGTGATCCTCGTATTTTTTACATTTTATGTGGTTTCGGGTTTTGTTTCCGGCGGAACGGTGTTTACTGCCGTATTCCCGGGGATGGATTATCAGGTTGCAATGATTATCTGTGCCGCGGTTATTATTGTCTATACCTTTATGGGCGGTTTTAAGGCGGTCTGCTGGACGGATTTCTTTCAGGGTATGTTGATGCTGGTTGCGATTTTTGTTGTGCCGCTGGCAGCGATGGGCAAGCTTGGCGGTCCGGAAGAGGCGTTTACCGCCGCAAACAACATTGCCCCGGGATTCCTTAACCCTTTTACGGACACAAACGGTGCGGCGCTTTCTCCCATGGTTTATATTTCAAATCTTGCATGGGGGCTTGGATATTTGGGTATGCCCCACATTATTATTCGTTATATGGCAATTAAAGAGCCGCGTATGATTAAAGCTTCCCGCCGGATTGCAACGGGGTGGATTGTGCTCGCACTGGCAGGCGCGATTATGGTAGGGCTTTTCGGTCGCGTATACCTTGGCGATGTCTTTACAGACGCAGCGGGCGCGCAAACAGTATTTTTGGTGATGGCAGGCAAGTTATTTGTCCCGGTGATTGCCGGGATCCTGCTTTCCGCAATTCTTGCCGCGGTAATGAGCACTGCGGATTCGCAGCTTTTGGTGGCATCCTCCGCGATCACAGCGGATATCTATGGACGCTTTGTCAAGAAAAAGCCTTCTGAAAAGAAGTTGATGTGGATCGGCAGGATCGGCGTTATTGTGATTGCGGTCATTGCGGCGATTTTGGCACGTGACCCGCAAACCTCCATTATGGCGGTGGTTTCATTTGCGTGGGCGGGCTTTGGGAGTGCCTTTGGACCGGTTGTGCTGCTTGCGCTGTTTTGGAAGCGTACCACGAAATGGGGCGCTATCGCAGGTATGGCGACGGGATTTTTGGTGGCGATTCTCTGGAACCAGTTCCTTGCGGGACCGACCGGGCTTTATGAGATCGTGCCGGGCTTCCTGCTTGCGCTTGCGGCAGGTGTGATTGTCAGCTTGATTGACAAAAAGCCTTCCAAAGAGATGGAAAAAGAATTTGAAGCGGCGAGGGTCGATCAGGTATAAAAAAGAAAAAACAGAACGAAGGGATGGACTTATACCGTCCCTTTTTTGTTGGAGCAGTATGCAGGCACAACGGAAAATTGTTTTAAAAAGCCTGTAGTGCAGTATTAATAACCAGAGGGAATTAAGCGTATACTTTCATAACGTAATCGGGTATAATATACGATAAACAGTTTTTAAAAACGAAAGAAAGGGGAAATGGAATTATGCCTATTAACATTAACAGCAAGCTGCCTGCGGCCAGAACGCTCGCACAGGAGGGCATTTTTACCATGCCCCTGGAACGCGCAGTTCAGCAGGATATCCGCCCGCTGCGGATTGTGATCTTAAATATCATGCCCACCAAAGAACAGACGGAGACGCAGCTCATCCGACTTCTGGCAAATTCGCCGATCCAGGTGGAGGTAGTGCTGCTGCATCCTGCAACGCACGTCTCCAAGAACACGCCGATCGAATATTTGAATACATTTTATAAAACATTCGACGATATTAAGGATGAAAAATATGATGGTTTGATCATAACCGGCGCGCCTGTAGAGATGATCCCGTTTGAAGAAGTAACCTATTGGGAAGAAATGGAACGGATCATGAAGTGGAGCCTGACCAACGTCTATTCCACTATGCATATCTGTTGGGCGGCGCAGGCTGGGTTGTATTACCATTACGGCATCCAGAAATATCCGTTCGAACATAAGCTTTCCGGGGTGTATCTGCATAAACGTATCCAGAACAACCGACCGCTCCTGCGTGGATTTGATGATGAATTCTGGGCGGTGCATTCGCGCAATACTTATATCAAGAAAACGGATATTGAAAAGAAGCTGGAGCTGGAAATTTTGTGCGAGTTTGGCGATGACGGGGTTTATATTGTTTCTGCAAAACGCGGCAGGCAGATCTTTGTGACAGGGCATCCGGAATATGACGCAAATACGCTTAAAACGGAATATATCAGGGATATTTCCCGAGGGCTGGACGTTCCGGTTCCCGCAAATTATTTCCCGAATAATGATCCGACCAAGCCGCCTGTTGTGCGCTGGCGTGCGCATGGAAGCTTGCTTTTTAACAATTGGCTTAACTATTATGTATATCAGGAAACGCCGTACGATGTACGCGCGATCCGAAAAGAGGGGGAATAAAAATGAAACCAGCTGAAGTATTAACGGATTTAATCGGCAACACGCCGCTGCTGCAGTTAAATCACATTAACCCAATGATTTGGGGAAAGCTCGAGTATTTTAATCCGCAGGGCAGCGTGAAAGACAGGGCAGCGTACTATATGATGAAAAACGCTCTGGAGCAAGGCGAGATTTCCAAAGATACGGTAATTGTGGAATCGACAAGCGGCAATACGGGTATTGCGCTTGCTTATATTTGTACTTGCCTTGGTATGAAGCTGGTGCTTACCATGCCGGAATCCATGAGTGATGAGCGGAAGAAATTACTGGCAGCCTTGGGCGCAGAATTGGTGCTGACCCCGGCTTCTGAGGGGATGCGCGGAGCGATCAATAAGGCAAAACGTATTTGCGAGGATCGTAATGGCTATATGGTAGGACAGTTTGAGAACCCGGCGAATGCGCAGGCGCACCGCGAGACAACAGGACCTGAAATTGTGCGGGACATGGAGGGAAATGTTGATATTTTTGTAGCGGGTGTAGGTTCCGGCGGCACGATCACCGGTGTGGGCGAGGTGCTTCGGGAAAAATGTCCAGGTTGCAAAATTGTGGCGGTAGAACCGGCGGAAAGCCCGGTATTGTCGGGAGGACGCCCGGCGCCGCATAAAATACAGGGAATTGGAGCAGGCTTTATCCCAAAATTGTTAAACCGCGATATCATTGACGAGGTCGTCGCAGTTTATGCGAAGGAGGCGTTTGAAGCCGTACGGCTGCTTTCTCATAGGGAAGGCGTATTATGCGGTGCATCGTCCGGAGCGGCGCTTGCAGCCTGCATGAAGCTGGCACAAAGACCGGAGAACGAGGGCTGCAGGATCGTAACTATTTTCCCGGATACCGGAGAACGGTATTTATCGACAGGCTTGTTTGAATAATTTTGTCAGTCGCTATGCTTTGATTTTGGACGGGCGTATGTTCCGCTTTTTGGAAATACGCCCGTTTTTTATAATAATTTATTTAATTCGGAGATCTCACGATGCAGTTTTGCGGCGGCGGTTCCTCCCGGTGTCTGCTGGCGCATTTGCTGTTGTGCGTTTCTTTGCAGGTAATCATAAAATGATGCGGATAGATTTTGTTCGGTAACGTCAAATAAGGAAAAAGGCACAGGCTCATGGATTAACAGCGTCCGCTGTGCACCTTTTGCATAAATTGTCGCTCCGTCAGATGGCGGCGTATCCGTAAGGATAACGCGGTAATTTGGATATGATTCCAGGCAGTGCAGGATGTTCTGCAGATGGGATTTATATTCGCCGGGCGTATAAAAGAGCGCTTTGTCGGAGAGGACAGAGGTGCCGGGAATGGGAACCTTTCCTTCCATTACTTCATCCAGCGGCGGAAGGCACATTATTTCTGTTAATTTATGCGAGGCAAATGTCTGCGCCCGGCGCTGCATGCGTGAATATAAAACATGGGCAAGATAATTGCAGCTTGCCGTTTTTGCGCTTTTCAGGCGCTGTATGGTTTCCAGAGGAAGCGAAATTGTGGAAAGATAAATGGATTGACAAATACTATCTGCTGCAATACTGTCAAATTGTGCCAGGCATTCCAGAATTTCTTCGGGTTCCTGCGCGGTATAGCGTTTTGTCATGGGAATACAGCGATCAAGAATATCCTGAAAATAACGGTTATAAATATCGCACGTAATGGGATCAATGGAAAGCGTGGTGATCTGCGTCTCTTCTTGCCCGGAAAGCGACATTGAGGATAAAAAAATGCTGTCAGGAACAACGAGAATCGTACGCCGATGCAGCCCGTCGCGCGCAAACGGATAATAAAACTGATGCAGCGAGCCGGACATGTAAGCCGACAGCCAGTATTTTACAGAATGCAGAGAACTCTCAAGACCACCGAGCGGAGGCAGAATTTGCTGACAGCAGCAGCCTTTTGCAATCAACTGCCGCATGGCGCGTTCCAGCTCGGAGGTAAAAATGGCGTCTTTAAGAAAACCGGTATCTTCATCCGAAAAAATTCGGATGATGCTGGGTTCTTCCCGTGCGAGGATAAAAGCGATAAAATCACGTACCGCCTGTCTCTTTCCGATATTTTGATAATAGGCAAGATATCCGTTGTTTTCCATTCCACGGGGGTTGCTCAAGGCGTGTACAAACGGAGGGAGTTCCTTTTTATTGGTGTTAACCGCTTCGAATTTTGTCAGAAACCGCCCTGCATTATTCTGGTCTATGGAATCAGGACGGATAAGCCAATCAAAGATAATATTGGAAAGCGTACTGTGTTCGGCGCCGGGGTGTAACCGAATATCGCATGTTAATTCATAAAGTGCGGAAATAAGGTAGTTGGAATCAAAACGCGGGGCAAAATAATCCGCCATGGCACGGATGATTTCTTTTTTTAAGGGCATTCCGCGCGAACCGGTTTTCATGCGGCTGATTTGCGCGCTGTCTACTTTAATTGCACGGGCGATTGCTGCATTTGTTGTCGCTGTAAGAGCGAGCAATGCAGATAATTTTTCGGAATATTTCATAGTCTTGCTCCTTTTGTTTATCATATCAGCCAAAAAGGAAGAAAGCAATTCTTTTTTGGCATGAATAATGCCAAAAATGGCAATGCCTTTTTAATGAATTATCATTACAAAACTATAAAAATACTATAAAATAAATATATTTGATATCACCATAGAGATTGTTGAGGCAGAAGCGAAAGAAATGAAACGATATCGCGATTTCTTTGATAAAAAAACAGGAAAAGACATTCATAGAATCGTTTTGATAGCAGTATGCCTTTGTATTGCTTTTTTATTATGTATCGCCTTTTTTATGATGGCTTTGCGCAGGGATAAGGTGGAAAGTGTTCAGGGAGAAATGCGGGGATATGCGACATCCGCGCAAAAGGGGATCGACAACCAAATCTCCGGGGATTTTCAGACGCTGCGCACAGTTGCCTCCTCCTTTTCTAAGATAGCGGAGATGGACGAGACTTCCAAAGCGGCATTGTTTACCCAAATGAATAAAGCAAACAGCTTTATCAGAATGGGCTATGCGGATACTGACGGCAATGCTGTGATGTATGATGTTGACGGAAGCCGTTATTCGGAAAACTATAAAAATGAATTGTTTTTTCAAGAAGCTTTAAGTGGTACGGAAGCCATGCAGGATACTTCCGCTGATCCTTATGGAAGCGGCTGGGTTTTATATTACGCGGTTCCGGTGAAGGAAAACGGTAGGATCACAGGCGTACTTCTTGCGGTGCAGAACGCGAGCTTTTTTTCAGATATTATAGACATTTCGATCTTCAACAGTACTGGCTATGCCAATATTATAGACAGCACGGGCAAATTTGTGATCCGAACCAATAATCCGGAGGTAAGTTCAGACAGTTATACGCTGTTTGACCTTGGAAACGTGAATGCCAACGCAGCGTATTCTATCAAAATGAATTTGCTGAGCGGTGTAAGTGGGAATTACCGATTCCAGACGCAAGATGGGGAATAGATGACATCGGTTTATATGCCTGCCGGTTATAACGGCTGGTATATCCAGATAGCGGTTCCGGATCGTTATATCATGGGGCTGTTTTATGCGACGGCAACCGGAATTATGTGGACGTTTGCAGCGGTGTTGGCAGGATTTGTGATTTTGATCTTTGTTTTTATGCGAATCGTTCATCGGGAACAAATGAGCCTGCGCTTGCAGGCGGCACGTTTTCAGATCATTCAAAAAACGGCGCAGTGCAACTTATATGAATATGACGTCATAAACGATGTGTTGCGCTACGAATTTGTAAAAACAGATGGAAACGTTTTGCACGGAGAACAGACCCATTATTTAAAGGAAAAAAAGTATGAGCAGCAGATCCGGGAGGATTTCTGGATGGCGTACGAGCATTTTGTTCGGCGATTGATCCGTACGCCGGGTGCGTCGATGATAGAATGTCCCGTAAAAATCGGAAATGAGGGATATTTATGGTATCGGCTTTATTTTCAAAGTGTGACCGGAAGCAAAGGGAATACGATTACGCTGATAGGATCTTCGATTAATATTAATGATTTGATTATGCAGAGGGATTTGGCGCGTGCGGCGGCAGCGCTTGATCCGCTTACAGGTGTGCTTACCGGAAAGGCGTTTGCTGCGCAGGCGCTTGAGACTTATGAAAAAAATCGTAAGGAGAAGGAATCTGTTCTTGCGGTGATCAACATTGACCGGTTTCAAGGGCTTATAGGACGCCCGGAAGCGGATAAAAAGCTTACCATGGTCGGTGATTTATTGCCGGTGGCATTTGGCGATGAAAGTATCATCGGAAGGTATGAGGGAGCAGGCTTTTTGGTTTTTTTCCCGGAGGCAGAGGGCATATCAATAGAAGAGAAATTCCGTCGTCTGAAAAAGCTTCTGGCAAAGGAGCAGACGACCATGCCGGTGAAGACCACCTGTAATATGGGAGCGCTTATCATCCCGGCGGGATGCAGTATGAATTTTAATGCTATTTTGGACCGGGCGTATTATCTGGCATACAGGATAAAAGAAGACGGAAAGGAGAACTTCGTGATCGAGCGTTTATAATATGCTGTGCTTTCCATGCACATTCTATCACGTCGACGAAATATGAAAGCAGCAATAACTTTGACAGAAAAAATAAAACGATGCTTTTCTTTGTTTTTGATTTGCGTCTGCATGATCTTGTTATTGTTTCCGGCGCAGCAGTCTTATGCCGCGGCACAACAGCAGGTGGTTCGGGTAGGATGGTTCAGCCAGCCCGGTTTTCAGGAAACGGATGAAAACGGAAAGCCTTACGGCTACAACTATGAATATCTGATGCGTATTGCACAAAAAAATAATTGGGCATACCAGTTTGTGCAGGTAGATAGTTTTGCTGCGTGTTATACAATGCTCCAGCAGGGCACGGTTGACGTGATGGGCTGCGTGATGGATACGGCAGAACGTCGCAACGAGGTTGCCTTTCCAAAGAAGAGCAGCGGAACGACTTATACATCCCTGTTCGTTGACGTGGGCAGTGAGATCGTCCTATATGATTTTGAGGCGTTTGACGGGATGCGCGTTGGCTGTCGTGTATCGCAGAATCCGGAAGAACTATTGCAATATGCAGCCGATAACGGGTTTACCGTAACCCTGGTTTATTATGATAATGTAGAATCAATTGAGGCTGCCGTTGCCAGCGGAGAAATCGACGCAGGGGTGATGGGCGGTTATCAAGAGACCGAGAATACGCGGATCGTAGCAAGCTTTGCGCCTGTTCCGTTCTATTTTGTGACGACAAAAGATAATACTTCTGTTTTGCAGGGACTGGAGAAAGCTCTGCAGGAAATTGCGATCGAAAATCCATTCTATGAAAAAGAACTCTATTATAAATACCTGCCGCAGACTAAGAATACCTTGCTGTTAACGCAAAAGGAGCAGGAATACCTGGATCAAAACCATGAATTTACTGTTTCGTATAATAGCGATTTTACGCCACTGGAAATGTCTGATCCAAAAACCGGACAGTTTACAGGGATTGTTGCAGACGTACTTGCGCGCGTTTCCGAGCTGACGGGAATTACATTTCATTATGAAGCGGATGCAAAAGATGCGGATATAATCGGCGGATTTACAGGTGGCTTTGATGATGCCGATGCGGCGGGATATGACCTTACGCACAGTTATCTTAACGTACCGATGGTGGTTGTACGACGTGAAGACGACGATGCGCAAAAGTCGGGAAGCACCGCGGCAATAGACAGTTATTATTTAACGAATAACAATAGTGAAATGACGGAAAATGAGGTTTTGTTCTGCGATACGCCGCAGGAGTGCCTTGATGCGGTCGCCTTGGGACGGACGGAACAAGCTTTCGTAAATGCCTATTCCGCGGATTCTTTGCTTTCAAAAGCAGCATATGAAAAATTGAAAGCTTCAACACTTTATGGATCGAGTTATGATATCAGCATGGCGGTAAAAAAGGAAAACGAGGCAGAACTGTTCTCTGTTTTGAACAAAGCGCTTTCCCAGATCTCCGAGTCGGAACTAAACGCCATCATTTTAAAAAATACAGTAAAACCACAGGAAATCACATTGCAAGGGATTATCGAACAAATGCCTGCCGACGTTATTTTAGTGATCGCTATTTTGTTGGTGGCGATCATCGCGGTTTTGATACTTTTGCTGCGCGGAAAAGCAAAGTATGCGCGGAATATTCGAGAGGTGCTTTACAGGGATGATCTGACAGGGCTGTATAACCAACGAGGATTTTGCGAAAGCATACAGAATATATTAGAGAATAACCCGGAAAGCCAGTATTATTTGATAGATTTTGATGTAAACAGTTTTAAAGAATATAATTCTATTCATGGTTATGCAATCGGCGACAGACTGCTGGCGCATGTTGCAAAAATTTTAAAACAGTGTTTGGGAACCGGCGAAATTGCAGCACGTGTACAGGCCGACCATTTTCTGTGTTTGATGACAGCAGAAAATTTGCAGGAGATTCAGTCGCGTATCAAACAATTTGACGCGCAATTCCATATGGAGATGCGGCAATCGTCGCTTTTGGTTAGTTACGGGATTTATGAAATAACAAATAAGAATACCGATGTGGTCACCATGTGTGATTGTGCCATTGTGGCAAGAAGAGCGGTAAAAGGGAATTATGAACACTTTATTGGGATCTATGATAATAATCTTTATCAAAGACAGTTAAGTGACGCCGCGTTGATAGGGAAGTTTAATGCAGCGCTTGCATCCGGTGAGTTGAAAGCGTATTATCAGCCGCAGTACAATGTATATACGAAAAAGATCGCAGGGGCAGAAGCGTTGGTACGTTGGATTTGCAAGGACGGAAGTATGATAATGCCCGCCCGTTTTATTGATTTATTAGAGCAAAACGGGTTGATTGGCAAGCTGGATCTCTATATGTTTGAGCAGGTTTGCCAAAAGGTCAAAGAGATGCGGTGTCGCTATGGCAGACCGATCCCGCTTTCCGTAAATGTATCCCGCGCGCAAATGTACGACGATCATTTGACGGAAAAATTGTTGGGGATCATAAAAAAATATGACATTCCTGCGTCGGCAGTGGAATTAGAGTTAACCGAAAGCGCATTCCTCGAAAACCTTCAGGAAATGATGAAGACAATGGCAAAATTGCATGAGGCAGGCTTCAGGCTTGCGATCGATGATTTTGGAAGCGGGTATTCGGGGCTCAATATGTTAAAGGATATTAATTTTGATACGGTAAAGCTGGATCGCGGATTTTTGATCGAAACGGAAGGTGACAAGCGCGGAGACGTTATTTTGCAAGGGATTCTGGCTCTCGCCAAAAAACTGAATTTGCAAACCATCGCGGAGGGAGTAGAGACAAAGGCACAATTCCTTTTTCTAAAAGAAAACGGCTGCGATATGGTGCAGGGCTTTTATTTTTCGCGGGCCGTTCCCGGAAATGAATTTGACCGCATGATAGAAGAGGAAAATAACGAAGGAAAGCATAATTAAACAGGTTCATAAAAAACAGCTCCTTTTGACAGGAGCTGTTTTTTGCTATTTTACCGTCGTTTGCCGTAGTTGAAGGTGGTTTCAAACATGGCTTCAATATTTTCGGCTTTTGCATCATCGATCATGGTGCCGCTGTCCATAATAAAACCGCCGCCCGGTGCGCAGGTATCAATCAGCCACTTGCAATAATCTGTGACTTCCTGTTTTGTGCCGTAACTGAGCGTGACGGCAGGGACGTTACCCATAATGCAAGACTGTCCGCCGAGAATTTGTTTGGCTTTTTCCATATCTGTGTATTCAAAGGAAAAAATCGCCTTGCCCGGCGTTATTTCTTTGAGATGTTCCAGACGCGAATTATATGCGCCTTCTACATAGACCACCGGTGTAAGCCCTGCTTCGGCAACCGCGTTGATATAATTACGCAGAGACGGCCAATAAAAAGTTTTAAATTGTTCATCAGACATAAATTCGTCTACACCCTTATGCAGCCAGAACCATACGAAAGGCGTATCTTTGCCGCTGCTGGACTTTATAGTGTCCTCAATAGCAAACCGCGTGACTACGTCAATCAGCTCCAGAAGTTCGCCGGGACGGTCGTACATATCCATCAGGATGGGAACCGTGCCGCGCATGGAATCGCCGATCATATCAAAGGGGGCATACGCAAAGCCTGCGTAAATCAAAGGAATTCCATATTCATTCTTCAGTTTTTGCCCATATTCGCCGAGATATGCAAACCACTTTTGCAGAATTTTACCGGTCTCTACCATGGCTTCCAGCGTGCTGATCACTTCCGGGTCGGCAAAATTGAGCAGCGTACCGATATGCCCAAACCACATGGCATTACGAAAATCAAGTTTGGAGAGTCCTTTAAAATTTGCAAAACTGCGGGGCATCCATTTATTCATCATGTATTTTGTCATGTCGCAGATGGCTTCCGGGTATTCGTTTGCCTTCATGTATTCGCCCTCCGCATATTGGTACATGGCGTTGGGGTCGGATATATCATGCCCGGGCCAGCGATACCAGGTAATGCCGGAACGCTCGAGATAAGGAGCGGGGTTGAACAAAATCGGATCCCAGCCAAGGTCGGGTTGAAAATCCCGATAAAAAATATCATATGCTTTTCCGGCTTTTGTCCAGTCTTCCATGACATCCTGTATGGTATATCCGGAATAATAAACAGGAAAAGCCTGAAAAACGGGAACCAGCGGAACCCTGTCCGGCTCTTTTACCGCCGCAGCGTCCATAACGCGTTTTAGGCGTGCATCATACTGCTGTTTGATGCTATCCATGGTAGAGCCCTCCTTTGCGTATTCGTTATCTTTATCATAGATCATTTTGATAAAGATGAACAGACTTTATTTTGAAAATGAATTTCGAGGATAAAAAACGGACAGATGCCGCTTAGGGTACGGCGTCTGTCCGTTTGAAGGGAGAATTGGATCAGAGACTGACCCACTTTTCTGCTTTGGCAGATTCTACGATAGACTCGCACAGCGTAAGTTCGCGTAGACCGTCCTCAAACGTAGCGAATTCCGGTGTTGCACCGGTCTTATAACCTTCGTCACGAATGTAACCGTAGAATTTCGTTGCAAACTGCTTGATGGTATCCGGGAAACCTTCGTTGTGACCGCCCGGATAGGAAATCAGCTGTCTTGCTTCCGGATGCATCAGGGAAGGATCCTTCATCAGGGTCTGGTTTGCCTCATCGCGGTTGCCGATCCACATTTCGTTCGGACGTTCGGTGTTGATTGCGAGGGATTTCTTGCTACCATAAATCTCAAACCAAATACGGTTTTTACGTCCCGCCGCAACCTGGTTGACCGTCATGCAGCCGTGTGCACCGTTTTCAAATTTCAGGAGCACGGAAGCATAGTCCTCTGTATTGATCGGAACATCTGCATAATCTTCCGGTGTCAAAATTTTACCGGAATATGTTTCTACAGGCTTCAGCGGTTTTTTGCGAATAGGGTAGAAGGTAGCAAAATCAGCACAAACCTTGTTAATGCGCAGACCTGTCATAAATTCAACGGAATCCAGCCAGTGCGATCCGATGTCGGCAACTGCGCGGGATGCGCCGCTGAATTTCGGTTCCAGACGCCAGCTATAGTCGGTTTCTTTAAACAACCAATCCTGCTGGTAAGAACCATTGATGGCAAAGATCGTGCCCAGTTCGCCGTTTTCGATCATGGCGCGTGCTTCGTGGATCACGGGGTAAAAGCGAATGTTAAAATGCACCGCGTTTGCAAGCCCAGTTTCTTTAGCAACAGCAATCAAGTCTTTTGCCTCTTCGCTTGTCATGGTCAAAGGCTTTTCGCATACAACATGCTTTCCGGCTAAAAGCGCCTCTTTTGCCATGGTGTAGTGAAAACTGTTAGGGGAGCATACATGCACTACGTCAATTTCAGGATCTTTCAGAAGATCTTTGTAGTTGCCATAGCTTTTGTCAATGCTCAGTTGGTCGGCTTTCGCGCGTGCGGTTGCGTCGTCAATGTCCGCAAGTGCCACAACGTCTACATAGCCGAGCCTGCGAAGAGCTTCAATATGTGTAGGACCGATAAAGCCCGTTCCAATAACACCGGTTTTAATTTTTTTCATAGTAATAGTAATCCTTTCTGAGATTTAAATCCATTCTTGTAAAAAGTTCGATAATTCATGGGTTTCTGGACTTCTGGCGTTTCTGACATAAAACCCGGAAGCGCCTACACCGCAAAGCAAGCACTCTTCATAAGAATAACCGTTCATCCAGCCAAGCATAAATCCGGAGTTAAAAGTATCTCCCGCACCGGTTGTAAGAACCGGTCGTTCGCAGAAGGGACCTTCCACCTCATAAAAATGACCGTCTGCATAGCAGCAGGCGCGATCCACCGGATGAATCACCAGACAACCTGCGTGAATGTGCTTTGCAAGCACACCGCATAAATCTTCAAGCGGGTATGCCTTATAGTCGCTGATTTTTTCGCCATAAATTTCGGCGATTTCGCACGCTTCTTTTTTATTGAGACCAAGTACCGTGCGGAATTTGAGGTCTGTAAAACGTCCGATCAAGTCCATGGCTTCTTTTGCATCTTTGGCGCTGCGCTTTTCGGGATCGGCAAGATCAAAAAAGCAGGTTTTGCTTTGCGGAAGCGTTTTCATCAGCGGAACCACCTCCGACAAGAAATGTTTCCAGATATCGCTCATGCGGGGCAGCATCGTCCAGTTTTCCATACCGATTAAAGCGCTTTGATCAATAATTTTTGCAAAGCGGGTAAGACCGACTTTCTCCATGATCCGTTCCCAGGATACTTCCTTGAAATGTTCGATTTTGGAGACGATGATTTTCCCGTCGTTAAACTCATATGCGTCTGTATGCCCGGGATCGGTGAGACCGATCATTTCCGAGCCGTCCGCCAGTTCGTCAAAGACCTCGTCCGTGCCGGAAGAACCAATACAGCCGATATAGGTCAGGTGAATCTGGTGTTTTTTGAGTGCATTCGCAAAAATAGGACCGTTTCCGCCCAACTTTTTTTGGACAGGAATCACCTCAATATTGGTAGAAAGACCAATACCGCTCTTCAGCCGATCTGTATATTCGGCAATGGTTTCGATCCGGGAATAGTGGTCAGCGTCAATCCGTTTATCTACGACATGGATGATTTCGTCCACAAATCCATCGAAGCCAATCAATGCCTCCATCGGCGTTACGCCTTTCGCTAATTTTTGCGCTGTTGCTTGTTTTATCGCGTTCATACTGTTAAGAACACACTCCTAAATAAAGTTTTTGACATATCTCTGGGAAAGCTCGATAGAATAGAGCCTGTCCTCGAGGGAAGATTCAAACGCGCGGTCTTCTACTTCAATAACGGCAGCGCCATCATAATGGATGTCGTACAGCGCGGAGATCGTCTGTCCCCAGTCAATATCGCCAAGACCGGGAAGCTTTGGCGCGTGGTATTCAAGCGGCGTTGCCATCATACCGACCTTATCATAGCGGTCTTTATAGAATTTGACGTCTTTTATATGGAAATGGAACATCTTATCCGCGAAATCATAGATCGGCTGGATGTAATCCATTTGCTGCCATACGAGGTGCGAGGGATCGTAGTTCAGGCCGAAGTTTTTGCTGTCGATTATCGAGAACATTTCCGTCCAGATGGCAGGAGTGGAAGCGAGGTTTTTGCCACCCGGCCATTCATCCATGCTGTAGAACATTGCGCAGTTTTCAATCCCGACTTTTACGTCACAGTCCTCTGCGTATTTGATGAGATCAGGCCAGATTTCCGCAAACGCTTTCATGTTTTCCGCAATTGGAAGGGAAGGGTTTTTCCCGATAAAAGTGTTCATGTTATGGATCCCGAGCGTCTGTGCGCCTTTGATGCATTTTTTGATATGCTCTGCGGCGACTTCGCGTACTGCCGGATCTGGATCAAGCGGATTCGGGTAATAACCGATCGCCGAAATCTCGACATTTTTCTTTGCGAGGTAATCATTGATTTGTCCGGCCTTGGCTTCATCCAAGTTTGCAACGTCAATATGCGTAACTCCCGCATAGCGGCGCTCCGCTTTCCCCACAGGCCATGCGCATACTTCCACGCAATCCATCTTAATGCTGCTCGCGTAATCAATCAGCTGCTCGAACGAATAATCCGGCAGGATTGCGCTTACAAATCCTAATTTCATTGTTTCATCCTCCTTGAAATATTGATTTTATATTCGAAAAAAACTATTATTACCGCAGCAAGTATCTCGATCTCTGTCCGGAGATGCCTTTTGTATGATTTATATGATTTGTATTATTTGTATCATAATAAAATATTGGAATAATTGCAATAGTTTTTTATAAAAACCAAAAAAGAAATTATTCGGAAGAAGCGCACCTGCGGCAATGCGCCCGAACCTCCCTTGCAAGCTATACATAGCACAAACGCGGTTGTTTCACATTTTTATATTATTGTAGATATCAAGTCTATACATTATTATTATAACAATATCACACAAAACATATACGTAAAAATGAAAAAATTAATTTAAAAAAGTTGTAAAAATAGGGTTGCATTTTAAAGATACGAATGATACAATACAAACAAATGATACAAATGATACAAATGATACATTTATTACAAATAATACATCAAGATGAAATACCTTTGCAATAACTCTCTTACATAAGGCGCAACCAAACTAAATACGGCGAGGCTGGATCATCTTAATGGCGGTATGCAGTGCCCGGGAACAAACCAAATGCGGGCGTTATAATAATTAATCAATATTTTCAGGAGGAAAGATCATGAAACCTACGAAAAAAGCAAGTGAAATGTCGGTAAAAGAACTGGCGTCCTATATTGACCAGTCTGTGCTGAAACCCGAGTTTACACAGGATGATATCCGTAAATACATCCAGGAAGGAATTGATTTCGGATGCAAGACGGTTTGCATTAACCCGGCTTCGCTGGACATCGCGGCAGAGCTGACAAAAGGAACAGATACAAAAATTTGTGTGGTATGCGATTTTCCGTTCGGTCTTTCTACAACGGCTTCCAAGGTGTTGCAGGCGGAGGAATATTGCAAGAGGGGCGACATCTATGAGCTCGACATCGTTTCCAACTTTGGCTGGATCCGCAGCGGAATGTGGAAAGAAGTAGAAGAAGACATCAAAGCAGTATGTGATGTATGTCACAAATACGGCACGGCTGTAAAAGTTATCCTCGAAACAGACGCTCTGACGATTGACGAAGTAAAAAGAGGAACCAAGGCTGCAGTTGCTGCCGGCGCAGACTTCATTAAGAGTTCTACCGGATTTTTGACAGGCGGCAGAAGCGATGGCGCAACCAACGAAGTTGTAGCGGCGATGATGGAAGCGGGCGAAGGCAAAATCAAAGTAAAAGGTTCCGGCGCTATCCGTACGAGGGAACATTTCCTGGAACTGATCGACATGGGTATCGACCGTATGGGTATTGGATACCGTTCGACCCCGACTGTACTTGATGTTACGATCGAAGAAGTAAGAAACGCAAAATAAATCAGCTTGTAAATATTTAAAATTATGATTGTGCTGCGCACGCCGGCTTTCTGCCGGCAGTGTGCCGTACAAATAAACAGATATTTCTTATTTAATTTCTAACAGTTAAAGTTTAAAAAGTTTAATATGTAAATAAAATATTGCATGGTCACTATTTCAAACGGAGGTAAAAGAAATGGCTTTTGAACACATCTTTCAGCCGATCAAAATTGGTAATATGGTAGTTCCGAACAGGGTAGTTCACGTACCTACTGATATTAGTTCGGCAAATCCGGACGGCGGCATCAACGATCGCGTGATCCGGTATCATGAAGAAATTGCAAAAGGCGGATGCGGACTGATTATCGTTGGTGCGTCCACCCCGAACAGGCATACAGGTCGTCCTACGGTAACATGTGTTGCCGCAGACGAAGATTATTATATCCCGGGTCTGCATATGCTTGCAAAGGGCATGCAGAAACACGGTGCAAAATGTGCAGTACAGATTCAGCATCCTGGTCGTCAGGCGGCTTTCCCGAGAAAAGGACAGATTTCCTGCTCTGATATGGTTTCGAACCTGCCGGGCAGCGCTGGACACGAGGTTATTTATGCAGGCGGCGAAGCGCATGGTAAAATTGCTCGTGAAATGACAGTGGAAGAAATCTACGAATTGATCGACCGCTTCACGGAAGCGGCATGGCGTGTAAAAGAAGCCGGATTTGATGCAGTAGAGCTGCACGCGGCGCATGGTTACATGATCGCGCAGTTTATGAGCCCGGCAACCAACACAAGAAACGACCGTTTCGGCGGCAAATATGAAAACCGTATGCGGTTTATTCTGGAAATCATCCATGGCATCAAGCAAAAATGTGGCGAAGATTTCCCGATCATGGTAAGATATTCCGGAGAGGAATGGAAAGAAGACGGTCGTAAGCTGGAAGAATCCCTGAAGATCGCTAAGACGCTGGAAGAAGCGGGCGTAGCGGCGCTTGATATTTCGGCTGGTATCTTTGATCTTGCAGAGACGGTAATGGACCCGATGTATTATACGGAAGGCTGGAACACTTATTCTGCGGAAGCAATTAAAAAGGTAGTGGATATCCCGGTTATCACGAGCCATACGCTGCGCAGCCCAGAATATTGCGATCAAATCATCGCAGAGGGAAAGACGGATATGGTTGGATTCTCTCGTCAGATGCTGGCTGATCCTTATTGGGCAAACAAAGCAAAAGCCGGTAAGGTTGATGAAATCCGTAAATGTATCAGCTGCCTGGTTGGCTGCTGGTCTGAATCCCTGATGATCAAGCACGAAATGCGTTGCGCGGTTAACCCGGCAATCGGCGATACCCGTTTCCTCGATATGAAGCCTGCAAGCAAGAGCTTGAAAGTGGCGATTGTCGGTGGCGGTATCTCCGGTATGGAGGCTGCAAGAATTGCGACGCTGCGCGGACATGATGTTACGGTTTATGAACAGGATAGCGAGCTCGGCGGTATTCTGCGCACCTGCTGCATGGTTCCCCCAAAAGGCAAAATGAAATGGTATATGGATTGGATGCGCCGTCAGATGAAGGAACTGGGCATCAATACACAGTTGAATACGACAGCAACGCCGGAAATGCTTAAGGAATATGATGTAGTGCTTTGCGGCACAGGCAGCAAAACCATTATCCCTGACATTCCGGGCAAAGAAAAAGGAATCCTCTTCAACGATGTTCTGCGCTGTGTGAAGAAGAACTGCGAATACTGGCCTGAATGCGGCAAGAAAGAGCCGGCAAAAGTTGGTCAGAAGGTAGTGGTATACGGTAACCATTATGGTGCTACAGATACAGCGGAAGCAATGGCACTGCGTGGAAAAGAAGTTATTTATGTAACGCAGGAATCCGAATTTGCACCGCATATCGAAAACGTTCATAAAGAAGTATTAAAAGTACGTTTTGCAGGCGGCAACGGCGGTGGACTGCCGGAACAGCATCCGATCAAGATCCCGGTAGACATTAAATTGAATACCACGATCGTAGAAATCAAAGACGGCAGTGTGGTGCTGATGGACAACAAGTTTAACAAATATGAGATTGATTGCGATACAGTAATCTTTGGTGAATACCAGTCCAACACCGATCTGTATGACGAATTGGTTGCGCAGGGTGTGCTGGTAGGCAACATCGGCGACTCCAGAAAGATCCGCAACGTGCGCGGTGCCATGACGGATGGCGCAAACGCAGGTCTCATGCTGGACGACGGAATGTTCATGAACGCAAACAACATCCTTTCCTGTGATCTGCCGATGGATGTTGACAAAATGATGAAATAAGAAAAAAAATGATAAAAAGTGTACCAAAATGATGAAATGTGTGTTATAATGATTTTGCTGTTTTGGTAACAGGATAAGAGGTAATATCGTGGCAAGCCCGATTTTTGAAAATGAGATTCAGTTTGAAAGCAAGCTACCCTTGCATTATCAAATTATGATGATCATAAAAAGGAATATTGCATCCAAAATGATTTTACCGGGAGATAAGCTACCTACGGAAGAAGAATTTTGTAATGCGTTCCATGTCAGCCGTTCCACGGTTAGAAGCGCAATCGGGGCTCTGGAAGAAGAAGGACTTGTTACAAGGGTTCGCGGAAAAGGCACCTTTATCTCAAAAAATAAAATGAAGCGGAAGATGGAGCAGGTTTACAGCTTCTCTCACGAAATGGAAGCGTCCAACCTGATTCCGTCCTCCCTGCTTCTCGAATTTAAAGTGATCGCGGCGACGGACGGATTGATTGATTTGTTTGGCATTCAGCCGGATGAACCGGTGTATGAATTCATGCGTCTTAGGCGGGCAAACGGGGAACCACTGCTTTTGGAAACGACATTCTTGCCTGTTAAGGTGCATCCGACGCTGACAGAAGACATTTTAAAAAACGGATCGCTTTATGATTCCCTCAGGGATGATGCAAAAATTTCTCCCTATATTGCGGAAGAAACTTATGAAAGTATAATTTTTGAGGAAGAGATTGCAAAGATGCTGGAATGCCCAAGACATAGCTGCGGTTTTTATATCGAGCGTATTACGCGGCAAAAATCCGGCGAAGCATACGAGCTTACCCAATCCTTTATGCGCGGTGACCGGTCTAAAATTTCGATCACGCTGCAGCAGGATATCTACACTTTTAATCGAAGCATCGATTGAAAAATCTTGACGGGGAAGAAATACTTCTCTATACTTGTCAGATATTAAGTGCGTTTTACAGCACGGCAAACAGATTCTTTAGTATTCAGTTTATCGCGATTTCGCGGTAATAAACAAATATTTATGGAGGAAAGTAAAATGAAAAAAGTCTTAGTAGTTGTTTTGTGCGTAGCGATGGCTGTTGCTATGTTCGCAGGCTGCTCCTCGACACCGGCTGCATCTGAAGCTCCGTCTGAGAGCGCTGCAACCGCAGCTCCGTCTGAGAGCGCTTCCGAGGCTCCTGTTCAGTCCGATGAAACCGGCGCTGATGCAGAAACTGGCACTGGCGTTATGAAGATCGTTCCGAAAGGAGACATCGTGATTGGTATCTCCACTGGTTCTTCCGGTACATCCTGGCGTGATATCATGATTGAAAACATGAAGACCGTTGGTGACGAGTACAAAGATGCCGGCAGAATCAAAGACTACAAAATCGTTAACAACACCACAAACGGTGATGCGAACGAACAGGCGACAATCCTGCGTCAGTTTGTAGACGATCCGGAAGTAAACGTGATCATGGTGAACCCTAACGATAACACGGCTCTGAACGAAGTTATTGCTGATGCGCAGAAAGCTGGAAAGCTGGTTGTTGTATATGATGCAACGGCTGATGCTCCTGGCGCTCTGAACGTAACACTTGACCACTATGCTTGGGAAACAAAGAACGCTGAATTTATCTGCAAAACACTGCAGAAAGGTAATGCGATCGAGATTTCCGGTCTTGATGGACATCCGGCTAACAACGAACGTATTCGCGCGACCGCGGACGTTCTGAAAAACTATCCTGACATCAAACTGCTGCAGAGCACGCCTGGTGGCTGGGATCAGACAAAAGCAAAAGAAGCTACTGCTCAGATTCTTTCTTCCGGTCAGGAAGTAGACGCAGTGTTCACACAGGACGGCATGGCTTATGGCGTACTGCAGGCGTTCCAGGATGCCGGCAAACTGCCGAAAGTAATGTTTGGTGATCCTGGTACGGCGTTCTTCAAAGCTTGGAATCAGCTGCGTGAAGAAGGCGCTGACTTCAAAGCTTGCGCACAGCCGAATCCTCCGGGAATTGGTGCATCCGCAATGCGTCTTGCAGTGAACATGGCTGAAGGCAAAGACCTCGATACTTCTAAACTGTCCGGGGACAATGGCAACGTTCTGTACTATGTTGTTAACTCCTTCTATACAGACGAGAACTTTGACGATGCTTGGGCACAGCTGAAAGATCAGTCTGACGATTATCTGTTGACAGAGTACTATACAGAAGCAGAAGCAGAAGCGATGTTCAAATAATCGTTAAGAAAAACAACTATCAACTTATTGTGGGAGCAGGCCTTGTGCCTGCTCCTGCAAATTAAGTATTACGATGACGAATTCACGATGGGAAGGGTGTGAATTTTTGAATGGTTTTACTGGAAGCTAAAAATATAACAAAAAGCTTCGGTGGCGTTGCGGCTCTGTCAAACGGAAACTTGACCTGCAGAAAGGGAAAGATTACCGGACTTCTGGGCGCAAACGGCTCCGGGAAAAGTACAATTTCAAAAATCATCACGGGTGTATACCTTGCCGATGGCGGAACTGTTACCTATAACGGTCAGCAGGTAAGCTACAAAAACCCGATTGATGCAAAAAAAGCCGGTATTTCGATGGCATTCCAGAATTTAAGTTTGCTTCCTGATTTAACGGTTTGGCAGAATATTGTTCTGAGCTTTGAAAAGAAAAACAAGTTGTTTTTGGACAACAAAGACGCTAAGGAATTATCACAAAAAATATTAGACGAGTTTATGCCCGGATTCGATATTGAAAGACGGGTCAGCGAATTGGATTCGAGTGAGATGCAGATTGTGGAAATTGCCAAGGCTATTTCCGAAGATCCGCAATTATTGATATTGGACGAACCGACAGCAGCGCTGGAACAGGCGCAAGTACAAGCTTTGTTTAAGTATATGCGGAAGCTTGCCGACCAGGGCGTCGCTATGATTTTCACTTCTCACCGGTTATGGGAAGTATTGGAAATGTGCGACGATATCGTTGTATTTCGTAATGGGATGAACGTTGGTGCGCTTGATTTCGAAAAACAGGAAAAGAACCCGGATGAGATCGTAAGGCTCATTACCGGTGAAACCGAATCGATCAATGCGGTAAAGGAATATAAAGAAATTTCAAGCGATGTTAAGCTTAAGATTGACAACATGAACTATGGGAAATTCTTAAACGACGTGTCGTTTGATGTGAAAAAAGGCGAAATCCTTGGAATCGGCGGTCTTGCCGGACAAGGGCAGACAGAACTCATGCTTGCACTTGCCGGTAATTATAAGGAAGCAAAATGTACGGCGACGCTGGATGGCGAATCGATTAAATTAAGTCAGCCTGTCAATGCAGTCCGCAAGGGAATTTTGCTTGTGCCTGGCGACCGCCAGAAGGAAGGCTTGATGCTCAAGGACTCGGTTTATACCAATATGATCTATCCTAAACTTGCCTTAAAACATCAGCCATTATTTACTCCTACTAAAAAATATCGGGAAGAGTGTGAAGAGGTCGT
Organism: Christensenella sp.; assembly: GCA_034926635.1. GTDB lineage: Bacteria > Bacillota > Clostridia > Christensenellales > Christensenellaceae > Christensenella. The sequence continues at coordinate 67,601 of JAYFQX010000011.1, forward strand.
TAAAACTCTTTCTATTAAAACTGCCAGCCTTGACCTTGCCGTGCAAAACCTGTCCGGCGGCAACCAACAGAAGGTTGTTGTTGGAAAGTGGCTGCCTTTTGACACAAATGTATTGTTATTGGCAGACCCGGCAAAGGGTGTAGATGTCGGCGCAAAGCACGACCTGTATGAATTCATCATGAAGATGGTGGAAGAAAAACAGATGAGTGTGATCCTTTACGCCAGCGACAACGACGAGCTTGTCAGCTACTGCGACCGTGTCCTCGTTATGTATGAGGGCAAAATCGTGGGAGAGCTGAAAGGGAAAGAGATTTCCGACGAAGCAATTGTGGAGATGTCTTTGCAGGTTAGCTCCACAGGAGAGGAGGCAGCGCAATGAGTGGAAAAGAAACAGTTCAGAGAAACGGTTTCCAGAAGTTTGTGCACAGGCCTGAATTTGCAACGCTGATTATTTTTATTGCAATGATTGCAATCGTCGCAATTCTGCAGGGGAATTTCTTCGATCCGTCGTCTTTGCGCAACAGCGTAATTTCGTGGACGCCGCTTATCCTGCTCTCACTGGGGCAGGCAATTGTTATTATCGCGGGTGGTCTTGACCTTTCCGCAGGTCCTGCTATGGCGTTTATGATGTGCGTTATGGCAAGCATTATGAAAAAAGATGATCCGGCGTCCGGCGGTACGGCACTTTTAGTGGGTATCGTAGTGATGCTCGTCGTAGGTCTGGTGAACGGTCTTTCCGTTGGATATTTAAAGCTTCCGCCGTTGATCGCAACGTTTGCTACCTCTTATATCTGGCTTGGGGCATCGCTTTTCATTATGCCGACACCGGGTGGAGAATGCGCAAACTGGATGCGTATCTTCTATTCTTTTGACTCTGTAACGGGAATGCCCGAAGCGCTCAAGGCTTTTGGCAGTGCAATTCCAACAGGTGTTTTGCTTATTATTGCAGCAGTCATTATTTGGTATTGTGTCAGTCGGACAAAAACGGGCCGCTATATTTACGCAGTCGGCTCCGATAGGACGACAGCATTCCAGAGCGGCATCAACACTGCAAAAGTACAAACTATGGCTTATATGCTAAACTCGCTTTTCATCTTCTTCTGTGCACTGTTTATGGTAGCGCAGAACCAGGCCGGAAGCGCGCGTATCGGCGATCCGCTGACGCTGCAATGCGTTGCGGCGGCGGTTGTCGGTGGGATTGCCCTCACAGGTGGACGCGGCAACGTATTTATGGCGATTGTTGGTGCAATCATTATGAGTCTTGTCAGCAAGCTGATTTATGTTGCGAACATTGAAAGCGCATACCAGTCTTTGGTATCCGGGATTATTATCATCGCGGCGATCGCAAGCTCCACGATTTATACAACAATCAATGAAAAAGCATTGTTGAAAGGGGGGCGTGCAAAATGAGTTCGCAGGAAAAGGCGTTAAAAAGGAACGCGTTTAAAAGCGGTTTTCAAAAATACAGCAAGCTTGCTATTGCGGCAATTTTGATTGTCGTGCTGTTTACGGTCGGTGAGATCGTAGTGAAGAATACGACGGGCGGCACTTTTGCTTCAGTGGAGCAGGTTCTCCTGATGCTGAAGTTTGCAACCTTTATCGCCCTGTTCGGCTTGTGCCAGATGCTTGTCATCAGCGCAGGCGGCGATATCGACCTTTCTGTTGGTTATATCGCAACACTGGTCGCTGTTCTTTCCGCCAAGTATATGGATGGAATGAACGAAAATCTTTGGATTGCAATTTTGATCGCAATTGGGATCGGCGCTTTGGTCGGGCTTGGAAACGGCTTGTTGACGCATTATGTCAAGCTGCCTTCCCTGGTTGTCACCATGGCAATGGCAAACATTCTGCAGGGTGTTGTCAACGTTTACGCGGCTGGTTCCAGTATTACCGGTGCACCGTCTCCGGTGCTGAGCGAGATATCCGCTAAGATGACGGGGATTTTTCCGAATATCCTGTGGGTACTGATCATCGCTACGGTTGTGATCATGCTGATTATGTACAAAACAAAAATCGGCGTAAAGCTGCTTGGGGTTGGATCAAACCCGGTAGCGGCATACCTGTCCGGTATTAATGTAAAGCGTGTCCGTACGATCGCGTTTATTTTCAGCGGCATTATCGCAGGGTTGGTTGGTCTTCTGTTGATTGGTAACCTGGGACAGGCGTTTAAGGATATGGCTTCTCAGTATGTTATGCCGAGTATCGCGGCTGTTGTTGTTGGCGGCGTATCCCTGAATGGCGGCGAAGGAAACTATCTTGGGGTCATCCTTGGCGCGGCGGTGCTGCAAACCCTGACAAACCTGTTCGTTGCGTTTGGTTGGGGCGATGCCGGAAAATGGCTCGGATACGGTCTCATCTTGCTTTGCATGCTGATTGCGTATGTGCGTGAGAAGATCAGCAGATAAGGAAAACATGAAACAAAAGTTAGTAATAAAAATGAATTGATAAAAGCACACCGTCGCGGATATTTGTTATTTACGATGGTGTGTTTTTCTGTGGAGGTAATGATTATGACGAAGATGTATGAGGAAATTATGCAGCAGCCGGCGATCCTTGCGGGAATCCGTGAAAAAAACAAGGGTGTGCTCGGCGAGCTCGTGAAAGAGATTAAAGGTTCTGATATCCGTCAGGTGGTAATTGCGGCGAGGGGCACGTCCGACCATTGTGCGATTTATGTAAAGTATCTGATGGAGATGGTACTTCACTTGCCGGTGGCGCTGTCCGCGCCTTCTATCAATACAGTGTATGAAAGTGAAATCATATACCGTAATGCCCTTGTGATCGGGATTTCGCAGTCGGGAATGGCGGAAGATGTGCGAAGCGTGCTTACAGATGCAAACAAAAGCGGTATGATCACCATTGCGGTTACCAATAATATTGATTCCCCAATGGCAAAGGAAGCGAAATACCATTTGGATTGCGCGGCAGGACCGGAAAAAAGTGTTGCCGCAACCAAAACCTTTACGTCGGAAATGTATTGCCTCGCAGCACTTGTTGCCGATTGGTCGGGCAATAAAGAGCTGGAAGAAGCGCTTGCAGTATTGCCGCAGGGGATTGCAAAAGAGATGGAGAAGGCGCAGGCGATCATGGGTCTTGCAAAGGAATATACCTTTATGCAAAGCTGTATTGTGCTGGGGCGCGGATTACTCTATCCGATTGCGCTGGAAGCATCACTTAAGATGATGGAAACGACTTATACCAATGCGCGTGGCTTTGCGATCTCTGACTTCCAGCACGGACCGTTGGCGTTGATCTCTCAAAATATGCCGGTTTTTGTTTATTGTGCAAGTGATGAAGCACGTGCGGACGTTTTGGCTGCAACAAAACGGTATGCAGAGCTTGGCGCTTACGTATTGATGATAACGGATGATGCGGCAAACGCAGCAGATGCCGAGAAATACTTGCTGGTAGAAAAAAGTTCAAAATATACCGCACCGTTTCATATGGTGGTAACGGCACAGATGTTTGCATGCGGTCTTGCCGATGCAAAACGCTGCAGCCCCGATGCACCGCGGCATATTCAGAAAGTAACGATCACCAAATAACAACGCAGCAGCCAAAAATGTTATAACAAAATAATCTGTGATAAAAGTCCGCCATGTTGTGCGGACTTTTATTTTGCGCGGTTGTAAAACAATGAACGGGTGTTATAATAAAATTAGTACAAAAAAACTATCAATATGCTTAACAGAAAAGGAGAATTGATTATGTTAAAAGGAATTCCGGAAATTATTTCCCCTGAGTTGATGAAAGTCTTAATGGAAATGGGTCATGGCGATGAAATTTGTTTCGGTGATATCAACTTCCCGTCGCAATCAGTTGGACAAAAGGTTATTCGTGCCGATGGGCATACTGTAACGGATTTGCTTGATGCAATTCTCCATTTCTTCCCGCTGGATACTTATGTTGAGCACCCCTGCGCGGTAATGAGGCCTGTAGACGACAGTGAACCCCCACAGGTTTGGCAGGAGTTTGAATCGATTATAAAAAATCACGATTTTGCGAGTGCCTATAAGGACTTCGAACTGGTAGAACGCTTTGCATTTTATGAAAGGGCGAAAAAGTGTTATGCAGTGGTTGCGACCAGCGAGCGTGCGGGTTATAGCTGTATCATACTAAAAAAGGGAGTTATTTTTTAAACTTTAATTATATTGCAGATAAGAATAGGAGAGACAGTAATGGAGTTTGTGTTTCAGGTTCCCACAAAAATAATTGCCGGGGAAGAATGCTTGGTAAGACATAAGGAGTTGCTTGCGGGATTAGGGAAAAAAGCTTTGATTGTGAAGTCAGGCTCGGCAGAAAAAAACGGTGCGCTCAGCGATATTCGCACAGCAATGGATAGCATCGGGATTGCTTACCATATTTGCAATAATGTTTCGCCGAACCCTACGCCGCAGGAAGTGCGGGATTTGCAAGGGTATGATCCCAGCTATGATTTTATTGTCGCGGTGGGAGGCGGCTCGGCACTGGACGCTGCAAAAGGTGTAGCGGTGCTCACGGTAAACGATATTCCCGCACAAGCGTTATATGAAGGCAATTTTAAAACTGCACCCCTGCCGATGATTGCGATCCCCACGACATGCGGGACAGGCAGCGAAGTAACGGCTGTCTCAGTTTTGACGGTTGGCGAGACCAAAAAATCATTCGGAAATCCGGGAATATTACCAAAAATTGCTTTTTTAGATCCGCGTTATTTAAAAACGCTTCCGCGTCGCGTGATGCTCGATACAGCGCTTGATGCGCTTTCGCATAATGCGGAGGCTTATTTGATCCTTGATTCGGCACCGACGGAAATGGTGGCAGAAGAGGCGTTCCGTCAATTTGCAGATTGCATCGCCGCGCTGAAATCAGGGGAGGTGAATGATGAAGACAGGTCGCGCCTGCTTTATATTGCAACCCTTGGAGGAATTGCGATCTATGCGGCAGGAACGTCGGCAGTCCACGCGATGGGCTATCCTATCACCACACTGGCAGGTGTTCCACATGGACGTGCCTGTGCGTATACGCTCGGCGAATATGTTGAATTTGCATATGATGCGCGGCGCGCTAAGGTGGATAAGATGTGCGCATTGCTGAAAGTTGACGGTGTTTCCGGGTTTCAGCAAATGCTTTCCCAATTGATGGGGGACAAACCGGTGTTTACGTCGAAGGAACTGGATAAGCTGACGGGGATATGCGTTGCGCCGGCGGTTGCAAAACCAAGCGCAAAAAAACTCACGGCAGCAGACGTTCGTATTTTATTCGGGAAAGCGTTTGGAGAGCGTTGATGCAGCAACGATAAACAGGAAGAAAGACAGAAATGTGAGACATGAATGGAGGATGATCAAGATGAATGAAATTAAACCGCTCGGGAAAGTTTTTGGATCTGCGTGGAAAACAGCAAAAAATAATTTTACAACGCTCTTTTTGGCAACGATTGTCTATGTGGGGATTATTTTGTTTTTTAGTGCGGCAGATATCATGGTTTCCCTTAGCGCTATGGGAAATACGGGTTACGGTGTTTCAGCAGGGGCTTCTGCCATGAGCGCGTGGTTTTCGATGGGAAGTTTTGTGGCGGCATTGTTTTTGACACCCCTTTATCTTGGTTTTATTACTGCTGTGATGCGCGCGTACCATATGACAGGTGCAAAAACATCTTTTCATGCGGCTTGGCGCGCGGCATGCACAAATTATTCCAAATATCTGCTGACGTTATTGGTGCAATGGTTATTTTTGATTTTGTTCGCCGCAATACTTGCGGTCATTGCGATCATTATTTTCATTTGCTCGGGCGTTAATTTTTGGTCATATGCTTTTTCCGGGACACAGCCGGACGTATTGCAATTCGTAGCGATTATTTTGACGGCTATGGTGCCGGTGCTTGTCATATGCTCGATTATTGCATGCTTTTACCAGTTTTGCCAATTGTTTACATCATATATCCCTGGGATGGAAAACAAACGCGCGTTCCAGGCATTCTTTGATAGTTTCCGCTACATTTTTAAAGGAAACTTTTGGAAGAATCTCGGAAATGTACTTTTGATCGGATTGATAGAAGGCGGAATTCTGACCGCAGTGATTTGTCCTATGATTCTGGCGCCATTAACAAACCAATTCAACCTTATGCTTTTGGGAGTGACTGGAGCAGCGTCGCAGCCTTTGCTCCTGCTTAATGGTATGCTTCCGATCATGATTGTGGTATTACTTGTCGTATCTTCGCTTTTGACAGTGTTTGTGCAGCCTTACTGCTTTGAGGTTTATCTGAATGCAAAAGCGGCTTATGACGCAAAACACGGTCGACAAACGGCACCGCAGTATTACCGCCCGCAGACACCCGGAAACGGGCAACCACCGATGCAGGGGTAAGTTTATGCTACGTTAATCGAATCATATAAAAAAGAGAACCGCGTTTTGACGGTTCTCTTTTTCTATCTAAGGCATAAAGAAAAAGTAGGTAGACTTCACTCTTTGCGCCCTATGTAAGGAGGGGATCCATTTATGTTAGAATCGGCGTGTTTTTAAAACTCCACGTCATTGCCATAGAATGCGCAATCCAAAACTTTACGCATGGACGCTACATCTGTAGGACGCGGATTGCTTCCCGTACAAGGATCCGCCGTTGCGTTTTCCGCAATGAAGTCTGCAACCTTGAGGTAATCCGCCTCGGAAACGCCGTTTTCCTGATAAGACTGCTTGATGCCGAGCTTTTTGTTCAAAGTCTTTATCGCTTCTACCAGAGAATTCATTTTCTGACGCGGCGTTGCGCCCGGCAGTCCCATGCAGTCCGCGATATCCGCCATGCGATCCATGCACACGGCAGCATTGTATTCAATCACAAAAGGCAGCAAAATCGCATTGCAGCGTCCGTGAGGGATATCAAACTGCGCGCCTGTTTTGTGGGCAAGGGAATGGCAGATGCCAAGCAGCGCATTAGAGAAAGACATACCCGCCATACACTGAGCGATATGCATTTGACCACGGGCTTCTTCGCTGCCATTTACCGAAGCGGAAATGTTTTCATAAATCATCTGGATTGCCTTAATGGCGAGCGCATCCGAAAACGGACTGTGTAATCCGGCGACATAGGCTTCGATTGCATGGGTAAGCGCATCCATACCGGTATCTGCAGTCAGCGATTTCGGCATGGTAAGCGGGATTTTGGTATCCAATATCGCAATATCCGGCGTAATTTCAAAATCAGCCAAAGGATATTTGATCAGCGTTTTATAGTCTGTGATTACGGAGAACGCAGTGACCTCGGTTGCCGTACCGGATGTAGAAGGAATCGCTACAAAAATTGCTTTTTGACGTAATACCGGCATAGTAAAGGGATCTTTGATATCGTCAAAAGTTTTTTCGGGATATTCATAGAAAACCCACATGGCCTTTGCCGCGTCGATCGGGGACCCCCCGCCGATTGCAACAATTACATCAGGTTCAAAATCACGCATTGCCTGCGCGCCGCGGTATACGGTTTCTACAGACGGGTCAGGCTCAACGCCCTCAAAGCGTTTTGTTTCAAGCCCCGTTTCCTGCAGGACTTTTTCAAGCTGATCCAAAAAACCGAATTTTTGCATAGAGCTTCCGCCGGTTACGATAATTGCTTTTTTATGCCCCTTCAGGCAGGAGAGCTCGCTGATAGCGTCAGGTCCGAAGTATAGGTCGCGTGGTAAAGTAAATCTTGACATGGTTAATCCATCCTTTCATTCGTTCAAATTCGACATCATATTCATAAACTGCTTTTCTTTTTTTCAAGCATTGTTTTCTAATTTCATTCTATATATTGTTAAATAAATATCAATCTATTTTTTATAGGGAGAATCCTCGCATAAAAATGTATTGTATTATTAATATGGTAAAAATTGTTTTCGGTGTGAAACGCGGCTTCGTGTGTTATAATTAAGCAGGTTTATTATGCTGTCGGAGAAAGTAAAATAATGTTTAAGCTTGCGCGGTATTTAAAAAATTATAAAAAAGAAGTTGTTTTTGGACCGGTTTTTAAACTGGTTGAGGCAATTTTGGAATTGATCGCTCCTCTCATTATGGCAAGCATTATTGACGTTGGAATCGGCAACGGGGACAGCGGCTATATTTGGCGTATGGGCGGTCTTATGATCGTGATTGCGGCGATTGGGCTTGTTTGCGCGCTTATTTGTCAATATTTTGCGGCAAAGGCGTCGCAGGGATTTGGCACTGACCTGAGAAATGCGCTCTTTTCCCATATTGGGAATCTTTCCCATGCGGAAATTGACAGGTTTGGAACGCCTTCGCTGATTACGCGCATGACTAACGACATCAATCAACTCCAAATTGCGGTCGCCATGCTGATCCGCCTTGTGATCCGCGCGCCGTTTCTGATCATCGGCGCAACGGTAATGGCATTTTTGATCGACGCAAAAATGGCGGTTATTTTCCTAATCGCGGGTGCGGTGATCGCCCTGGTTTTGTATTTGGTGATGAGCCGCTCCGTACCGTTTTATCGTGCGATTCAAAAGCTTCTTGACCGCGTATCACTGGTCACGAGAGAAAGCCTTTCGGGCGCGAGGATCATCCGCGCCTTTTCCAAGCAGAAAAAAGAAAAAGAGCGGTTTGACGAAACCGCAGACGAGGTGCAACGTGCGGCAGTGCGCGTGGGCAAAATATCCGCGCTCTTAAATCCGCTGACCTACCTGATCGTGAATATCGCAATTGTTGCGATCCTTTGGTTTGGCGGCGGCGCGGTAAATACCGGACAGCTGGAACAAGGGCAGATTATCGCGCTGGTCAATTACATGACGCAGATCATGCTTGCGCTGGTTGTGGTTGCCAACCTTGTGGTGATTTTCACCAAAGCGTCGGCAGCGGGAACGCGCGTTTCTGAGGTACTGGAGACCGAAGCGGGGGTTTCGGATACGGGAAACCGATTCCAGATGGAGGCAGAAAACGGAAAGCCGGAGATCGAGTTTGAACATGTCACCTTTTCTTATGGCGGCGGGGAGGCAGAGCTTAAAGATATTTCCATGAAGATATACGCCGGACAAACCGTAGGCATCATCGGCGGTACAGGCGCCGGCAAGTCAACGCTGGTCAATTTGATCCCGCGTTTTTATGACGCGGATCATGGAAGCGTTTTGGTGGGCGGAGTCAATGTAAAGGATTATCCTTTTTCGCAGCTGCGCGGAAAAATTGGGCTGGTGCCGCAAAAAGCGGTTTTGTTTTCCGGCACGGTGCGCGAGAATATGCGCTGGCGTGACCCGAATGCGACGGATGCGGAAATAGACGCGGCGCTGCAGGTTGCACAGGCTTATGAATTCGTTGAAAAAATGCCCCGCAAACTGGATACTGTCATTCTGCAAGGCGGGAAAAACCTTTCCGGCGGTCAGCGGCAACGGCTTACCATCGCGCGCGCACTGGTAGGCGATCCGCAAATATTGATTTTGGATGACAGCGCTTCGGCGCTGGATTTTGCGACAGACGCAAAGCTGCGCCGCGCCATCCGGGAATTTGGACGTCGTATTACCGTTTTGATGGTTTCGCAGCGTGTTTCTACGGTGAAGACTGCCGATAAAATCATAGTCATGGACGATGGGGAGATCGTCGGCGTAGGCACGCACGACGAATTGTTTGAGACCAACGAAATATACCGTGAGATCTGTCTGTCCCAGCTTAAGGAAAGCGGGGTGCGGCAATGAACAAAGATATCATCAAGCGTTTGGCACGATATTTAAAGCCATATGCAGGTTGGCTTGTATTAGCAACGGTCTGTGCGGTCGTCAGTGTAGCGATGACCCTGCTTGCTCCCGTGCTTATAGGCAGGGCGATTGATTATATGGCAGTACCCGGTGATGTGAATTTCGGCGGGATCCTGTACATTCTGCTCTGGCTTGCCGCTGTGATCGGTGTGGCGGCTCTGTTCCAATGGATATTAACACGGTGCTTAAACCGAGTGACATACCGAACGGTGCGCGATCTGCGGATAGAGGTTTTTCATAAACTGGAAGAAGTACCCCTCTCCTATATTGATACGCATGCGCACGGCGATTTGATCAGCAGAGTGGTCAATGATATTGATCAGGTATCAGACGGGCTGCTGCAAGGCTTTTCTCAACTTTTTACGGGGATTGTTACCATCGCGGGGACACTGATCTTTATGCTTTCTATAAATGCAGGAATTGCGCTTGTTGTAGTGGCGATCACCCCGCTTTCGTTTTTTGTTGCTGCGTTTATCGCGCGAAAATCCTTTCATATGTTTCGCCGGCAGGCAGATATCCGTGGGGAACTGGGCGGTTATGTAGAAGAAATGGTCGGCAATCAAAAAGTTGTGAAAGCCTTTGGTTATGAAGAAAGCGCGCAAAAGAAATTTGAAGAAATCAATGCGAGGCTGTATCAAACCGGTGTAAAATCACAATTTTATTCCTCCATCACCAATCCATCCACACGTTTTGTTAATGCCCTTGTTTATGCGGCAGTTGGCGTTTCGGGGGCGCTCATGGCGCTTTCGGGAGGGCTTACGGTCGGGCAGCTTTCCAGCTTTTTAATTTATGCAAACCAATACACCAAACCGTTCAACGAAATTTCCGGCGTGATTACCGAGCTGCAGACGGCGTTTGCTTCGGCACGCAGGGTGTTTGAAGTAATCGATGCACAGCCGGAAAGCGCGGACGCGCCGGATGCAAAGACGCTGACGCAGTGTGACGGCAAGGTAGAGATTGAAAATGTATCGTTTTCCTATGTGCCGGATAGAAAATTGATCGAGAATCTTAACCTTTCCACGACAAGCGGCGAGCGCGTAGCGATTGTCGGACCGACAGGTTGCGGGAAAACAACGCTGATCAATTTGCTGATGCGGTTTTATGATGTGGATAGCGGGAGGATCTGCATTGATGGGAGGGACATCCGTACTCTCACGCGCGACAGCCTGCGCAGTATGTACGGTATGGTGCTGCAGGAAACATGGCTTTTTTCGGGAAGCGTAAAAGATAATATTGCTTATGGGAAAGAAGACGCCACTGAAAGCGAAATTATTGCCGCAGCAAAGGCTGCGCATGCGCATAGTTTTATTATGCGTCTGCCGGATGGATACCATACGGTGATTGCGGAGGACGGCGGAAACCTCTCGCAAGGACAAAAACAATTGTTGTGTATTGCGCGCGTGATGCTCACAAGACCACCAATGCTGATTCTTGATGAGGCAACAAGCAGTATTGATACACGTACAGAAATAAAAATACAACAAGCGTTTGAACAGTTGATGGAAGGGCGTACCAGTTTTGTAGTGGCGCACCGACTTTCAACCATCCGTGAGGCAGATTTGATCCTTGTGATGAAAGATGGCAGCGTGATTGAGCAGGGAACGCACGAGCAATTGATGGCAAAGGGTGGTTTTTACCGCAATCTTTACAACAGCCAGTTTGATCAAACTGAATCAAATTAAGTCTGTATGATTTTACCGTACGGTCGCCTACCGTTCGGAAATATTACGCGAAAAGCGTGGAGGAAAAAGGAATGAACATTTGGCACGATATTTCACAGGAACGGATTACAAAAGAAGATTTTGTAGGCGTAGTGGAAATTTCCAAAGGGAGTAAAATTAAGTATGAATTGGATAAGGAAACAGGGATGCTGAAGCTTGACCGGGTGCTGTATACCTCTACGGTATATCCGGCAAATTATGGATTTATCCCGCGCACCTATGCGGATGATAATGACCCGCTTGATGTGCTGATCCTTTGTTCGGAAGCAATTGCGCCGCTGACCCTTGTGCGGTGTTACCCCATTGGCGTTATTAAAATGGTGGATGACGAACAGCAGGATGAGAAGATCATAGCGATTCCGTTCGGAGATCCGATGTATAACTGTTACCGCGACGTTACTGCGCTGCCGCTGCATGTATCGGATGAAATGACGCATTTTTTTGAGGTATATAAGACCCTCGAACACAAAACAACGACCGTGCGGGAAGTTTGCGGAAGGGAAGAAGCGTTGCGCGTGATGCAAAGGTCGATAGAAGGGTATGTTGTACAGTTTGAAAAAACAACAGAAGAATAGAAGAATGAAAAATGCCTTTGGATCTTTCTCCAAAGGCATTTTTTGATATCGTTTTAATACAGGTTTCCACCGCCGTATTCCGCGATAAATTCTTCGTAAGTTCCGACGCGGTCGATGATACCGTCCGGTGTAAAACGAATGATACGATTTGCCACGGTATCGATAAATTCGTGGTCGTGAGATGCAAACAGCACCGCACCTTTGAAGTCCGAAAGCCCGTTGTTGACAGCAGTGATGGATTCCAGGTCAAGATGGTTGGTCGGCTGGTCAAGCACAAGAATATTGGAGCCGAACATCATCATGCGCGAGAGCATGCAGCGTACGCGCTCGCCTCCGGAAAGAACACTTACTTTTTTGAAAACATCATCGCCGGAAAAGAGCATACGTCCGCAAAAACCGCGTAAATAGGTTTCGGTCGTATCTTTGGAATATTGACGCAGCCAATCAAGAATATTGAAGTCGCAGTTATCAAAAAAAGCGGAGTTATCTTTGGGAAAATAGGATTGTGAGGTTGTACCCCCCCACTTAAAGCTGCCCTCATCAGGTTCCATTTCTCCCATCAAAATCTGAAACAGTGTGGTGGCAGCGATTTCGTTATCACCCAAAAACGCAATTTTATCGTCGCGGTTCATCCGGAAGCTTACACCGTTTAGAACCTTTTCGCCGTCAATTGTTTTGCTGAGGTTTTCTACGGTCAGCACTTCCTTGCCGATTTCGCGATCCATGGTAAAACCGACAAACGGATAACGCCTGGAAGAAGCGGGCATATCGTTAAATTCCAGCTTTTCCAGAAGCTTTTTACGCGAAGTAGCCTGCCGGGATTTTGATTTGTTTGCAGAGAATCGTTGGATAAAAGCCTGCAAGTCTTTTGCTTTTTCTTCATTCTTTCGGTTTTGGTCTCGCATCATTTTTTGCAGCAGTTGGCTGGATTCATACCAGAATTCATAGTTGCCCACATACATTTTAATCTTTCCGAAGTCGATATCCACCATATGCGTGCACACGGTATTAAGAAAATGCCGGTCATGGGAAACGATGATCAGCGTTCCCTCGTAATCCAGCAGAAAGTCTTCGAGCCAATGCACGCTTGCAACGTCCAAATGGTTGGTAGGCTCGTCCAGCAGGATAATGTCGGGCTTGCCGAAAAGCGCCTGCGCCAACAGGACTTTGATTTTCTCGTTATCCGGCAGGGAAGACATGGTTTGATATAAAATATCTTCCGAAAGCCCAAGACCCTGGATCAGGCGGGAGGCATCGGATTCCGCTTCCCATCCGCCAAGCTCGGCGAATTCGCCTTCCAGCTCGCCGGCGCGCACGCCGTCTTCCTCTGAAAAATCCGGTTTTGCATAAAGCTCGTCCTTTTCCCGGGAGATTTCCGCAAGCCGGGGATTGCCCATGACCACGGTATCCAGTACCGTAAAATCGTTATAAGCAAAGTGATCCTGTTTTAATACGGACATCCGCGCACCGGGTTGTATGGATACATCTCCGGTGGTAGAATCAAGATCACCGGAAAGAATACGCAGGAACGTAGATTTTCCCGCGCCGTTGGCACCGATAATCCCGTAGCAGTTGCCGGGGGTAAATTTAAGATTCACGCCTGAAAACAGGTTGGTACCGCTAAAATTCAGACTTAAATTATTGACTGTTATCATAGTTTGCTCCTTTTGCCCAATTCCGTCAATTATATCATAAAATCCGTGTAAGGGGTAACGAAATATCAGTTTGCTGTTGTTTATTTGATGCGCTTATATTATAATAATAAAGATTATGAGACAAAAAGAGGAGACGTTATTTTGAAAATCTTGAACTCCATGACAGGAAAAAAAGAAGAGCTGAATCCGCTCCATCCGGGGCAATTCAATATATATGCGTGTGGGCCTACGGTATACAATTATTTTCATATCGGCAACGCGCGTCCCTTTATTGTGTTCGATACCCTCCGCAGGTATCTGGAATACCGCGGCTATCAAGTGAATTTTGTGCAAAATTTTACAGATGTGGATGATAAAATGATTCGCGTGGCAGGGGAAGAAGGAATTACGGTAAGGGAACTTGGAGACCGTTATATCTCTGAATATTTCAAGGACGCCAAGGCTCTGCATATCCGTCCGGCAACGGTGCACCCTAAGGCAACAGAGCATATCGGCGATATTATTGCGCTCGTGCAAAAACTGATTGACAGCGGGCATGCTTATGAGCTTAACGGCGATGTATATTTTGATGTAGAGAGTTTTCCGGGGTATGGAAAATTGTCCGGGCAAGATCTTTCTGAGCTGGAACTGGGCGCGCGTATCGGCGTGAATGAAGCCAAAAAGAACCCGATGGATTTTGCGCTCTGGAAGGCAAAAAAAGAGGGAGAAATCGCATGGAAGAGTCCATGGGGGGAAGGTCGTCCGGGATGGCATATCGAATGTTCCGCCATGAGCATGAAGTATCTCGGGGAGACGCTGGATATCCACGGCGGCGGTATGGATCTCAAATTTCCGCACCATGAAAATGAAATTGCGCAAAGCGAGGCGGCAACGGGGAAACCATTTGCCAACTACTGGATGCACAACGGGTATATTAACATAGACAACAAAAAGATGTCGAAATCAGCAGGCAACTTTTTTACAGTTCGCGATATTCTAAAGGAATTCCGGGGAAGCGCTGTTCGCCTGTTTTTGCTTTCAGCGCATTATGCAAACCCCATTAATTTTTCAAGAGAGCTCTTGCAGCAGGCAGAAAGTGCGTATGACCGTATCCTGAATTGCCGCGAGAATCTTTTATTTGTGATGGAAAATCCCAAAGATATTGCGGTAGATATTGTGCCTGTAATCAGCGCGGTTACCAAAAAATTCAATGACGCGATGGACGATGACCTGAATACGGCAGATGCGATCGGCGATATTTTTGAGTATATTAAAGAACTGAACACCTTGTTTGAGGGCGGCGGACGCGAAGAGGATGCAAAAGCAGCGCTTGGGACGCTGGACACACTTTTGGGCGTACTGGGCATTGAGCCCGAAGAACAGGAGGCTGTTCCGCAGGAAGTGCTTACATTGGCGCAGCAGCGCGGCGCGGCGCGTGCAGAGAAGAACTGGGCGGAGGCAGATCGTCTGCGCGACGAGATCAAGGCGCTTGGTTACGAGATGAAAGATACGCCAGACGGCGTAAAAATAAACAAAATTTAGGGGGAAACACATTACATGGAAGGCGCTTTTAATTTTATGATATTGTTCAATATCTTTATCGCGGTATATTTACTTTATTACGCAATCAAAGGTACTGGCAAGGTTTATGAGAACGATTATCCTGCGGAAATGAAAGAACCGCACGCCAAATTGTTGCGTAAATTCTGTTGGATAACCGGTGTCCCGCTGTTGGTGCTGTCCATTTTGGAATATACTGCAAACCAGGGAATTTCTTCCATTTGGGGAATTATCAGCATTATTTACATATTAGGCTGCGTGGTAGGTTACTTCATTATCTTTAAAGTGCGCTTTAAAGAATACCTGCGCGACCCCAGAAAGAATCTTCCCAAAAAATGAGAAGGCAACAAAACGCAGTGTATTTTGTGCTGCGTTTTTGTTTCGATTGGGTCAGATGAGGCTATATTTAATGCATTGCTTTTTCAAAAACCGCCGTGCTATGCGGCATGAAACGGATGGGGAAAAATATGCAGGCATTGGCGCCGTTACTAAATATTGTTACAACCTGTTTATACCTCGTATCTATTGTGATTTTGGTATGGGGTGTGGTGCTTAGCGTCCGCGATTTTTTGCTGGCGCAGCTTGGCCGCGCAGACCGTATGGAGCGTCCGAAAAAGCTGCAGGAAACAAAAAATAGCCTAGGCGCATATATTCTTCTCAGTTTGGAAATCCTGATTGTTGCCGACATCATTGAAACAATTGTCCGTCCAACCATGGAAGACATCATCCGGCTGGGGGCGATCGTCGCAATTCGGACAGTGATCTCATATTTTTTGAATAAGGAGATCCACGAGTCGGACCGGATCAAGCTGCAGAAGAAACAATAGAATAATCTGGAATCGTTTAAAAAAGAATGGAATAGAAAGAAGAGTAAGTCAAATGAGCGAAAATTGTACACACGATTGCGGAAGCTGCGGAGAAAGTTGTTCATCCCGGCAACCAGACCCAAAAGATTTTTTAGAGGCAACGCATCCCCTTTCCACGGTGAAAAAGGTGATTGGCGTAGTGAGCGGCAAAGGCGGCGTAGGGAAATCCCTTGTGACTGCAATGATGGCGGTGGCGCTGCGGAAAAAGGGCTTAGCAACGGCAATTTTGGATGCTGATATCACAGGTCCTTCCATTCCGAAGATGTTTGGAATCACAGAAAAAGCCACAGGCACGGACGATACGCTTTTCCCGGTATACAGCAAAGACGGAATACAGATTATGTCGGTTAACCTGCTTTTACCGGACGAAACGACGCCGGTGGTATGGCGCGGCCCGGTGATTGGCTCTACCGTCAAGCAGTTTTGGTCGGACGTAGTCTGGACAGATGTGGATTATATGTTTGTGGATATGCCTCCGGGAACAGGCGATGTGCCGCTGACAGTGTTTCAGTCCATTCCGGTAGACGGTATTATTGTGGTAACGTCTCCACAGGAACTGGTTTCCATGATTGTTGGCAAGGCTGTGTCCATGGCAGGCATGATGAATATCCCAATCATCGGTCTTGTAGAAAACATGAGTTATTTGAAATGCCCGGATTGCGGTAAAGAGATCCAGGTGTTTGGAGAAAGTCATTTGGAAGAAACAGCGAAAAAATACGGTCTGGATATTTTAGGCAGGATACCGATTGAGCCGAAGATTGCACAGGCATCGGATCATGGTACCATTGAAGATCTCGAAAGCCCTTGGCTTGCAGAGGCAGTAGAAAAGGTGGAAAATTTCCATGGAGGAAAAGAGCAATGAGCGAACGTTCTAAACAGGCAGAAACTTATTTTAAAGAAGGATATAACTGCTGCCAGGCTGTTGTGCTGGCGTTTGCTGACGAGGTAGGACTCGAGAAGGAAACTGCGCTTAAGATTGCGGCTTCGTTTGGCGGCGGTATGGGGCTGCTGCGTGAGGTGTGCGGCGCGGTATCGGGGATGTTTATTGTAGAAGGCATGAAGAATGGTTATACAAGCCCGGAGGATAAGGAAGGCAAAAAAGCGCATTATGAGCGGATCCGTGCTTTAGCAGAAAAATTCAGAGAACAGAATGGCTCTATCCTATGCAAGGAGCTGCTGGGACTTAAGGAAGTGCCAAAGGATGCAAGTCCCGCTGACCGCAATACGCAAGCATATAAAAAACGCCCCTGCGCTGCGATTGTGGAATGTGCCGCATCAATTGTAGAAAAGGAGTCCTTTCTGTAAAGACTATAAACAGGAAGGGCATAATTGGAATGTAGATAGCAAAAGCAGACCTTGTCCAACTGATAAAGTCTGCTTTTTCCATCTGGAGAAGGTACAAGGATTGCGAAAAGAGTACGGAAGATGGAAGAACAGGTCAGGAAAAAATAGAAACAGAGATTGTTTTTACCACAAAAAACGCGATATGGGCAGAAATGCCGCTCTATGAAGGACTGCCGCTCCTCCACCGGGATCTATGCCGGATTGTTGGCAGGGTTGGCGTAGAGCGCGCGGATGTGTTTGAAATCTATATGGATTATTTGGATGCACAGGATAATGCTGATATTTGAGAATAAAGAGTAACGAAGCGATTACAAAATTGTGAATCCGGCGCAGGGCGGTTGAAAAAGACGATTAAAATAACTATAATATAGATTACTATCATTTATGAGGAAAGTGAGGTGTATCAATATTAAAATTATAGATATTACGCTACGTTTAGACGATACCATTAAAATATATGAAGGCGACCCACACGTCCGGCTGGAAAAGTTTTTTACGGTTGAAAATTACGGATATGCGGTTTCCAAATTAAGCATGGGATCACACAGCGGTACACATATCGACGCGCCGGCGCATGTCATTGACGGCGGACGGACGGTACGCGAGATTCCGCTCAGTGACCTTGTTGGGGACTGCCTTGTTGTAGAAATTGGCAGCGGAAAAATCCCGAAAGGGACAAAGCGCGTGCTGCTGAAGGGCGCTGCGGAAGAGGAAACTCAGCTTTCTCCAAAGACAGCAAAACAGCTTGTGGATGCGGGCATCCGCCTAATCGGTACGGATGCGCTTTCCATCGGCAATGACGAGGTTCATAAAATATTTCTGTCGGAAGGAATTTGTATCTTGGAATCGCTTAATCTGAAAAAGGCGGCTGCGGGAAAATATTTCTTGTGCGCACTCCCGCTGAAGATTGATACGGATGGATCGCCGCTGCGTGCGTGCCTGGTGGAAGGATTGGTAGAGTAAGGCTCATGGAGGAATTGAATTCGCGAAAAAAAGGCGTGCTGACACGCCTGCTGACAGCTTTGGCAACAGTGCTTATTGTATTTTCAACAGCGGTTGCCTGCGTGCAAGGGATCGCGTTCGATTCCTCTTTTTATAAACAAGAATATACGCGGTTTGAAACAGCTGCTTATGTAGGCGTTGGCACTGCAGAGCTTGAAGAAGCGACGGATGTACTTCTTGATTACCTGCAGGATCGCCGCGAAGACCTTGATATGCCGGTGCTGATGCAGGACGGTACGGAAGAAGAATATTATACTGCGCGGGAAAAAGCGCATATGGTGGACGTCAAAGCTCTTTATCAAAACGCACTTGCTTTTATGGTCATAGGCTTTACCGCAGGAGGCGCGCTTCTGGCGCTCATGCTTTTTGCAAAGCCGTTCCGGGATGTTAGGCGCGTATGCCAGACCTATTTTTGGACAACCATCGGCATTCTTGGCTTTTTTGCAGTGATCGGTATTTGGGCGGCGGCAGATTTTGGGACTTTTTGGGTCAACTTCCATTATGTGTTTTTCACGAACGACCTGTGGATGCTCGATCCGGCTGTATCGCGAATGATACGTATGTTTGAGCAGGATTTCTTCGCGGACATGGTAGGACGTATCCTGACGTGGTTCTTGGCGCTTACATGCGGCGCGGGGGCGGCGATGGGAATTGTTAACAGAAGGATAAAGAGGAAAAATGAAGGACATTAAAATATTGGCGATCGAAACTTCGTGTGACGAGACTGCGGCAGCCGTTGTAAAAAACGGCAGGGAGGTCATCTCGGAAGCGCTCGATACACAAATTGCGATCCATAAAGAATATGGCGGCGTGGTACCGGAAATTGCTTCGCGCAACCACGTAGTAAAACTGCCATATGTGGTACAGGCTGCACTTGCAGGCGCGGGTGGCATGGACGAAATAGATGCGATTGCCGTTACAAACGGTCCCGGCTTGGTGGGGGCGCTCCTCACTGGGGTATCCTATGCCAAAGGACTGGCATTTGCGGCGGGCAAGCCGCTGATTCCCGTACACCACATTGCAGGGCATATTTGTGCGAATTATGTCTCGCACCCGGAGTTAAAGCCGCCGTTTTTATGTCTTGTGGTGTCGGGCGGTCATACCCAAATTGTCTGGGCGGCAGATTATACGGCGTACCAGACCCTCGGCCGTACGCGCGACGATGCGGCGGGCGAGGCGATCGACAAAGTGTCACGGGTTTTGGGTCTGCCATATCCGGGAGGCCCGAATTTGCAGGAACTTGCCAAAAAAGGCGATGCGCAGGCATACCGGTTTCCACACAGCTTCCGTGGGGAAGAACATCTTGATTTTTCTTTCAGCGGGCTGAAAACCGCGGTGATTAACCTTCTGCACAAGTTTGAGCAAACGGGGCAGGCGTACCGAAGAGAGGATGTTGCGGCATCGTTTTTAAAGAATATTGCAGATACATTGGTTAAAAATACGTTTGAGGCAGCGAATCGTGCCGGGGTTGATATCATTGCGGTAGCAGGCGGCGTTTCTGCAAACGAGCAGATCCGTCAGGCATTTGAAGCGCGCGCAAAGACCGAAGGGGTTCGTTTATATTTTCCGGATCTCGCATATTGTACGGATAATGCCGTGATGATTGCCTCGTGCGGATATTATGAATATCTTGCGGGACGGCGTGCGGATATGACTCTAAACGCGAAGCCTGTGATGGATCTTTGCGAATAGAAAGGATTGTAATGGTTTTAAAACGGCTTCTGGCTGTTGTGCTTGCGGCGATGCTTGCGTGTATGGCGTTATCGGCGTGTGCTGCGCAGGACAAGCAGGAGAAAACGGGATTATCGGGAATAAAAATTATTGTCGATCCCGGACACGGTGATATTGATATTGGGACGACCGGTGTTTTGACCGGTCGCTATGAAAAAGAGGTCAATCTAGAGATTGGACTGAAGCTGCAGGCTGCGTTGGAAAAAGAAGGCGCAACCGTTGTGATGACACGTGAATCAGACGAGCCGATCGCGGCGGAAGAAGAAACGGATGTTTTAAAACGTAAGGAAGCGGATATGCAGCGGCGGGAAGAAATCATCACGACCTCGCAGGCGGATATGTATATCGGCGTACATCAAAATAGTTTTGAGGATAAAACCATTGCGGGACCGCAAGTGTTTTATTATACGGATTCCGCAGCAGGTAAAGAGCTTGCGTCGTGTATCCAGGCGGTGATGAACGAGCAGCTTCAGCCTGCCGCCCCACGGACAATCAACTGCGGAAGATACCGGCTTTTGAAACCGGGAAACCAGCCGAGCGTTACTGTGGAATGCGGCTTTTTCACCAATGCGGAGGAAGAAAAGAAGCTCCAGACTGAAGAATATCAGAAGAAGGTCGTAACGGCGATTGTAGATGGGATCAAACGTTACGCAGCGGAGAATTTGAATGCTGAATAATATCAAAGCAGAGTATATTATGGAGAACTCTAAGGCAGCGCAGGTCGCGCCGCTTACGCTCGCATATATCGGCGACAGCGTATTTGATCTTTATGTAAGGACAAAGTATGTGCTGAATTGTTCCAAAAAAGCGGGAAAACTCCACGCAATGAGCATAAAGCTGGTAAACGCACGGGCACAGGCACAGTTTGCGCACCGATGGCTGGAAGAATTGACAGAAGAAGAAAAAGAGATTTTTATGCGCGGCAGGAACGCAAAAAGTCCTTCTGCGCCCAAGAATATGAGTGTTGCGGATTACAAATATGCAACGGCAATAGAGGCGGTAGTCGGCTATTTATATCTGACAGGGCAGGCCGAACGGATTGATGAAATGCTGACGACACTCGATTTTGATTTATAGATGCAGGAGGGAAAAAACAGTATGGCAAGGACAACGCTTAAAACAGTATTGCTGAGCGCAACGCCTGATCCGGAACTGATTGTATCCATGGGGGCGAAGCTGTGTTATTCCAAGGCGGATATCGGCGCACTGCAAAAGACGGCGAAAAGCGAAGAATTTATCGACAGGCTGACACAAATGGGGCATTTGTCGCCCATTGAGCACGCATCCTTCACCTTTGGGGTAGAGGGCGTATCGCGTGCCTTGTTGGCGCAGATCACGAGGCACCGGATCGCCAGTTTTTCTGTGCAGTCGCAGCGTTATGTGAACCAAAGTGAGAAAAAAGAAAGCTTTTCGTATATCATTCCTCCAAGTATCGAGGCACTGGGCAAAGATGCAGTGGCAAAATTTGAAGAGCAAATGGCAATCATGCAGGGATGGTACGACGAATGGGTTTGCGCACTTGGCGGCAAGGGCGAGAAATCCAATGAAGACGCGCGCTTTGTACTGCCGAATGCCTGTGAAACAAAAATGATCATTACGATGAACGCAAGGGAGTTGCTGCACTTTTTTAACTTGCGCTGCTGCAACAGGGCGCAATGGGAAATCAGGGAGCTTGCATGGCAAATGTTGGCGCTCACAGCAAAAAAAGCGCCGGGACTTTTTAAAAGTGCCGGGCCATCCTGCGTTTGCGGCGCGTGCGGGGAAGGTCGCATGACGTGCGGAAAAGCGGCTGAGGTTCGTGAAAAACATAAGAAGTTGATGGAGGACGTAAACCATGGTTGAGCAGGGCGGAGAATATATCATTGGGCGAAACAGCGTGAGGGAAGCCATTCGGAGCGACCAGCAAATTGATAAGGTTTTTGTACAGCAGGGGCTTGCCGACGGAAGCATTCGGGAGCTGCTGATGTTGGCGCGGCAGCGCAAACTGGTGATCGCCAGTGTGCCGCGTGCAAAGCTTGACGAGTTGTGCGCGGGGCTCGGCATAGACGGAAGGGTCGGCAACCATCAGGGGATTATTGTCCAGGTCCCGGCGTTTAAGTACAGCGAGATGGACGATATTTTTGCATTGGCGGAGATGCGTGGAGAAAAACCGTTTATAATGATCCTGGATAGCATACAGGACCCGCATAACCTCGGCGCCATTATTCGTAGCGCGGAAGCGATCGGCGCGCATGGCATTATCCTTGGGAAACGCCGTGCGGCTTCGCTGACAACTGCTGCCTATAAAGTGTCGTGCGGTGCGGCACAATACATCCCGATTGTAAAAGTTACCAATATCAATCATGCAATCGAGGAACTGAAAGAAAAGAACGTATGGGTTGCCGCAGCCGATATGGATGGGCAGCCGCTTGCTGCATCGGATCTTCGGGGTGCGTATGCCCTGGTGATCGGCGGGGAATCCGAAGGGATCGGGAAATTAACCAAAGAGTTATGCGATATTGTCGTTAAAATCGAGATGAACGGGAAGACGAGTTCGCTTAATGCGGCCTGCGCGGCCAGCATTCTGATGTATGAAAAGCGGCGGCAGGATTTGATGGGTAAGGAGTAAAGAAGGTTGCTGGACAACGAAAAACTGCAAGACGAAGAGAATGAAATAGAATTGCCGGAGGAAAAGACGCAGATTATCTATGCGCCGGAGGAATTCAGCCGTTTTTTTAAGATGAGCGATGAGGAGATTGTGACGCTTGCGGAAAACGATGATTTTGCGTTGGAATATTTGCTGCATAAATATAAAAATTTTGTGCGATCCAAGGCACGCTCCTATTTTTTGATCGGCGCAGATAAGGAAGATATCGTTCAGGAAGGTATGATCGGTTTATACAAAGCAGTACGCGATTATGATTTTGAAAAAAAGGCGTCTTTTCGGGCATTTGCAGAGCTGTGCATTACGAGGCAGATTATCACGGCAATCAAAACGGCGACGCGGCAAAAGCATAAGCCGCTGAATTCTTATGTATCGCTCAATAAACCCGTATATGACGAGGAATCCGAGCGTACGTTGGTGGATCTTTTATCCGCGACAAAAGTAACAAACCCGGAAGAGATCATCATAGATCAGGAAGATTACGAAAAGATTGAAGAAGAGATCACCAGGATGCTTTCTGATTTGGAAAAGCAGGTGCTTGGCTATTATCTGCAGGGGAAATCCTATCAGCAGATTGCAAAGCTGATGAATCGGCACGAGAAGTCAATTGATAACGCGCTGCAACGTGCAAAAGGTAAGATCGATAAGTTTTTGGCTGAAGGAAACGCCAAAACTTGACAAGAAACAAGGGTTTTTTATATAATGGTTGTCATATGAAAATGGATTTTTATGCGCATTTTTGCGTGTAACAGGAGGAGAGAGCAATGGCGAACGAGGGTGTAGTACTGACTCATCAGGGCGTAAAAGAACTGGAAGAGAAGCTGGAATATTTAAAGACAGTAAGGCGTCTTGAAATTGCGGAAGAAATTAAGGTGGCGCGTGCATTTGGCGACCTTTCTGAGAACGCGGAATATGACGAGGCGAAAAACGAACAGGCAAAAATAGAAGGCGAAATCGTTATGATCGAGAAGATGTTGCGCAGTGCAACGGTTGTAGATCAGGACGATGTAGACGTACAGCGCGTGAACGTTGGTACAACGGTTAAGGTATATGATAAAGATTTTGATGAAGAAGTTGAGTATAAAATCGTGGGTTCGGCTGAGGCGGATGTGAATTCCGGGAAAATATCCAACGAATCGCCCGTAGGGCGTGCCCTGCTGGGGAAGAAGATAGGCAATACCGTAAAGGTTGAGGCGCCCGGCGGGATCATTAAATTGAAAATATTGGATATTCACAGGTAAGGAGCGAAAGAGAGCTATGGCTGAACAGGAAAACCAAACACAGCAGGAGTTGTCCGAAGTTTTGAAGGTGCGTCGCGAAAAGCTGGAAAACCTGAAAAACGAAGGACGTGATCCGTATGAAATTACGACATTTGATAAAACACACTCTTCTGCCGATATATTAGAACATTTTGAAGAGCTGGAAGGAAAAACAGTCGCTGTTGCGGGGCGGATCATCTCAAAGCGCGTGATGGGCAAGGCAAGTTTTTTCCATATTTTGGACGGGCGCGGCAAATTGCAGGCATATGCACGCCGGGATGTAATGGGCGACGAACCATATGCAGAATATAAAAAGTTTGATATCGGCGATATTGTCGGAATCATCGGAGAGGTGTTCCGTACCAACGCGGGTGAGATTTCCGTAAAGGCACACGAGGTGATTTTGCTTTCCAAGTCTTTATTGCCGCTTCCAGAAAAATGGCATGGGCTGAAAGATACAGATTTGCGTTACCGCCAGAGATATGTAGATCTCATTGTCAATCCCGAGGTAAAGAACACATTCTATGCCCGTTCGAAAATCATTAAGGGGATCCGTGATTTTCTTGATAGCCAGGATTATATTGAAGTAGAGACCCCGGTGCTGCAACCCAGCGCGGGCGGCGCGGCGGCGCGTCCGTTTGTCACGCATCATAATACCCTTGATATTGATATGTATTTGCGTATCGCGACGGAGCTTCACTTGAAGCGCTTGATTGTCGGCGGGTTTGAGCGCGTGTATGAAATCGGGCGTATTTTTCGTAATGAGGGAATGGATCCGAAGCATAACCCGGAATTTACAACAGTGGAATTATATCAAGCATATACGGATTTTCACGGGATGATGGATCTTTGTGAAAATCTGTTCCGGTATTGCTCCAAGCTTGTGAACGGTACGGATCAAATTACTTACCAGGGTGTGGAAATTGATTTGGGTTCCCCGTGGAAGAGGATCACGATGTCGGAGGCGGTAAAAGAATACGCTGGCGTTGATTTTGCAGCCTGCGAATCCGATGAACAGGCAAGGGAGCTTGCGAAAAAGGCGGGGATCGCTTTTGAAGGAACGCCAAGCCGCGGCGTATTGCTCAACGAGGCGTTTGAGCAGAAAGTGGAAGAAAATTTAATTCAGCCAACCTTTATCTACGATTATCCGATCGAGGTTTCGCCGCTTGCGAAAAAGAAGCCGGGCAGTGACTGGCTGGTAGAGCGGTTTGAGCTGTTTATAACGGGACGGGAACTGGCAAACGCATTTTCTGAGCTTAACGACCCGGACGATCAGAAGGAACGCTTTATCGACCAGGCACGCAAACGTGCGGAAGGCGATGATGAAGCCAACATGATGGACGAGGATTTTGTAACCGCGCTGGAATACGCTATGCCGCCAACAGGAGGCATGGGGATCGGCGTTGACCGCATGGTGATGCTTCTTACGGATAGCTTCTCCATTCGTGACGTATTATTATTCCCGACGATGAAACCGCGCGAAAGTAAATAATCTGGCACAGGGTCTTGCATCAGGGACGAGAATTTGATCAATAAGATTTTAAGCAAAAAGGGGGGCGTGCGGTGAGGACAGAGCAGTCCGAACCGTAAGGCGGCGCTTTGACGCTGCAACGCAAATTATGGCAAAAGAAGGCAAAATCAGGACCGCAAAAGGCATTTTATATGTTTTAAGCCGCGTGGCGATCGTCATTGTGGTAATCGTGGTCATTATTATGGCTTTTTATACGGCGATGCATACGATGAATGTTCGTATGGTGGCAAAAGATGCGCTGACAGAGCGTGCCCAGGTTGTGTTGATCCCTGCGGGGGACGGTTCGGAAGACGCAGTTCTTGAACGGCTGTTTACCCAGGACTTTTTGTCAACAGACCCCGCCTTGACAGGGGATGCTTATGCAAGTTTCCAGATCCGGAATTATTATCAGCGGACGGATATTGCCACGACGATTATCTGGCCGTGGGAAGATCATGTGACGCTTAAAGTTACGGATTTAGTGACGGAGATCAGCGGCTTGCCGCTGGATTCAATTGCGGAAGATGGCACAATTATTTCTTCCGAAGGACAGATCCAAAAACCGCCTGCATGGGATAGCGGCGTTTATGAAGTGAAAATGGTCAAAACAGGCGATAATGCATGGAAGGTCGACAGCATGAAGCTTGTGGAAGTTGTGGAAGCGCAGCCGACCGGCACAATTGCGCCGGAGGAATCGCCGGAAACGTCTGCATCGGCTGAACAAAGCGTAGCAGAATAACAAAAAAATTGAGGGCGCATCGGTTTGCGCCCATTTTTTATGAGAACAGGATCGGAGGAAAAACAGGTGGAGCCTGTGGTATACCTTGCGCCAATGGCGGGCATTACTGATGCGGCTATGCGTGATGTTTGTATTTTATGTGGCGCGCAGATGACGTTTACAGAAATGGTAAGCGCCAAAGGAATCGCATATCAAAACGAACATACTGGTGACTTGCTGGCGCTGGGAGAACAAGAAAGGCAGGTTTGCGTGCAGTTGTTTGGCAGAGAGCCGGACATTATTGCGCAAACGGCAAAGACGGTACAAGACAGGTTGTGTGAGCGGCTCTATGGCATAGATATCAATATGGGTTGCCCTGCCCCAAAAATCGTTAAGAACGGCGAAGGAAGTGCTTTAATGAGGCAGCCGCTTTTGGCTGCACGGATCATAGAAGAGCTAAAAAAAGCGGTACCGGTTCGCGTCAGCGTAAAATTCCGTTCGGGGTTTGATGAAAAAAATAAGAATGCCGTTGCCTTTGCCAAGATGGCAGAACAGTCGGGCGCTGATATGGTTACTGTGCATGGCAGAACACGGGAACAGTATTACAGCGGCAAAGCCGACTGGGAGATCATCAAGCAGGTGAAGCAGGCGGTCGGCATCAGGGTGATCGGAAACGGGGATGTGTTTTCGCCGGCCGATGCGCTTGCGATGATGAAGGAAACCGGCTGCGATGGCGTTATGGTAGCGCGCGGTGCGCGCGGGAATCCTTTTTTGTTCCGGGGAATTAGGCAGCTTTTGGAAGAAGGTAAAGAAATGCCATCACCGGAAGAAGAAGAGAGAATTGAGATGTGTTTGCTGCAAGCCCGTCTTGCTGTCCGTTATAAAGGGGAGGAGATCGCGATGCGGCAAATGCGTACCCATGCGGCAGATTATATCAAAGGGATCCGCGGGGCGGCGCGTCTGAGAGAAAGAGTCGTGCGCGTGACGTCATACCGGGAACTGGAAGAGATATTGCGCGGACGTTAAAAAAAGGTTGCTTTTTCTACATTGTCATGGTATTATAGTTTCGTTACGTTTAATTGATGGAGGGATTTACATGGAGATTCTGTCTCTGGTCATAAAAATTATATTGGTAGCGTTTTCCGTCTTTTTGATCGTAGTCGTATTGCTTCAGTCCGGCGCGAAGACCGGCGTGCCTGGTGCAGTCGGCGGCGGAGCGGAAGCGATGTGGGGAAAAAAGAAAGCGCGCGGTATGGATGCGTTGCTTATCAAGCTTACACGGTTTTCAGCAATCGGTTTTATGGTTTTAGCCGTTTTGTTGGTTGTAATCCAAAAGTATTGGATGTAAGCAATAAAAAGTGATGAAAAACACCCACAAGTTCGGGTGTTTTTTTATTGTAGAAGTATCCTTCAAGCTGTACTGGGAATGGATTATTTTTTTGGATTCAGGTGATGCAGTATGGGTAATAGTAAAAGGGAGTTATTTCAATATGGGGGACAGGCTTTCGGTGGTCTGCTGTTTTGTGAGGCTGCCGTTTTGAGAAAATAGGTTAAAGGTGAATATGAAAACAGATAAAATAGCATTATTAGAGGAAGAACGGCAACAGTTGCTGGATAAGATCGAGGAAAAGATTTATGCTTCTCCCGATCTCCTCGCTGCAGAGCTGGGATTACCGCAGGGAAATGTTCAAAAAGAATTGGATGCCCTGGAAAATGAATATGAGGTTGCGAAATCAAAGCACGGAAAATATGCCCTCGCAAGCACTATGGGGCTTTTTCGTGGAACGATGGAGTGCAAAAAGGGCGGCTTTGCTTTTTTGCGTACGCCGCACAGGGAAGAAGATATTTTTATTGGCGCCTCGGGTAAACACGGGGCACTTGATGGTGAAGAAGTTTTAGTAAAATTGCGAAAGCACCAAGAGGAAGGCAGAAACCTGGAAGGCACGGTGGTGAAGGTGCTTTCTGCGTTGCCGTACCAAACGGTAGGGACTGTAGAAAAAACGCGTAACGTTGTTTTCGTGATTAGTGATGATCCTGCGATTGACGATGTTTTTATTCCAAAACAGAAGGCAAAGGGATTGCGAAACGGACAAAAAGTCGTTTTTAATATTACGCGACGCGCTGATGGAAACAGAAGTCCCGAAGGAGAGATCGCCGAGGTGCTGGGGAATAGCGGAGAAAAAGGAGTGGATATCCTTGCTTACGCCAGAAGATTTGGGCTCACAGCCGATTTTGACGAAGAGTGCAATGCACAGGCAAAAAAGTTGTCACAGGAACAGCCGGATACTGTCGGAAGGCTTGATTTGCGGAAAAGCTTGGTTGTGACGATTGACGGCGCAGACGCAAAGGATTTGGATGATGCGGTCTCCTTACAGATATTGCCCAACGGTAATTATGAACTGGGAGTGCATATTGCGGACGTAAGTCATTATGTGCGGGAAGGCACACCGCTTGATCAAGAAGCGTTAAAACGCGGTACAAGCGTTTATATGGTAGACCGTGTGGTCCCTATGCTGCCTAAGGAAATATCCAACGGAATATGTTCGCTTAATCCGGCGGAGGATAAGCTGACGCTCTCTTGCATTATGGAGATCAATCCGCAGGGAGAAACTGTATCGCATCGGATCGAAAATACAGTGATTCGCTCACGCTACAGGCTGACCTACGAAGCTGTGAACAAAATTTTGGCAGGAGATAAAAGGGAAGCATCGCGTTTCGCACAGGCAGCAGATATGCTTTTTGCAATGGATAAGCTTGCCAAGATCATGCGGGAACGCAGGTTTGAAAAAGGCAGTATTGATTTTAATATTGATGAAGCGGAGATTCTACTGGATGAAAAAGGCAAACCAAAAGATGTTGTGTTGCGCCAGCGCGGCGATGCGGAAAAGTTGATCGAAGAGTTTATGCTGCGCGCCAATGTCACAGTTGCACAACAGGCATTTTATATGGATATGCCGTTTGTATACCGCGTTCACGAACAGCCGGATGCGGATAAAATGAAGGAATTATCGATTTTTCTCGGAAATTTTGGAATTAAACTGAAGGGCTTCCAAAACGTTCATCCGCGCGCAATTCAAAGTGTGCTCAGCCAGGCAGAAAATACTGATGAAGCAGCAATTGTGAACCGGGTTGCGCTGCGTTCGCTGAAAAAGGCAAAATATACAACGGAGCCGGAAGGACATTTTGGTCTTGCGGCAGAAAGATATTGTCATTTTACTTCGCCGATCAGAAGATATCCGGATTTGCAGATCCACCGAATTTTGAAGCAAATGCTTGAAAAGGGTATCGATGAAGGGATTGTGCGGCATTATGAGCGGATTTTGCCGGAAGTAGCAGCAAAATCAAGCGAACGGGAACGCAATGCAATCGAGGCGGAACGCGCAGTGCAAGATTTGAAGATGACGGAGTATATGTCGCAGTTTGTCGGGCAGGAGTTTCCGGCGATCGTTTCCGGCGTTACGCGTTTTGGAATTTTTGCGGAATTAGAGAATACCATCGAAGGCATGATCCCTTTGGCACAACTTCACGATGATTATTATGATTATCGTGAAAAGGAATACTGTGCGGTTGGGGAGAAGACAAAGAAGCGTATTACGCTGGGCGATAAAATCACCATCAGGGTGGCGGCTGCAGATGTTGCTTCCGGTAAAATAGAATTTACCTTAGTGGAAAAATAAGGTATAATGGAATAAGAAATGAACGAAGAGGAAAAGATATGGCAGCGGGGGAAAAATTGCTGGCGCAAAATAAAAAAGCGCGGCATGATTATTTCATAGAAGATGTATATGAGGCAGGCATTGAGCTTGTCGGTACGGAAGTGAAGTCGTGCCGGATGGCAAAGGTCAATCTGCGGGATTCTTATGTACAGATTAGAAATGCAGAAGCTTTTGTGAATAACCTACATATCAGCCCTTATGAAAAGGGTAATATCTTCAATAAAGATCCGTTGCGCGTGCGCAAGCTGCTGTTGCATAAAAAAGAGATTCTCAAGTTGCTTGGGCTGACCGCACAAAAAGGTTATACGCTGGTGCCGCTTCGGATGTATTTAAAAGGGGGAAAAGTAAAGATGGAGATTGGCGTGTGCCGCGGCAAGCATCTGTATGATAAGCGGCAGGATCTCAAAGAAAAGGCAGTCAGGCGTGATATGGAGCGCAGGATATAAACGAATTTGCATTACAACTGAATATGGGGGCGTACTGGTTTCGACGGGGGCATTTGTGAGGCAGATAAGCAAGCCGCAGTTTCGGAAGGTCTGCGTAAAAAAATCCGGCTTAAATATAAATGCAAAAACAAACAAAACTGCAGAGGTGGGTTCTCCCGCTCTGCTCGCTGCTTAATTAAATAGCAGCCTTCTGACCTCTCTTTTCCTGTTTGGGAGAGAGTCGGGAGCAAATTTAAAACAGGGTACTATATTGCCAAAGCTTTGCGGCAATACGGATTTGATGAAGCTACCTCTTTTCTGTTTTTGTGGCTTAGGGCTCAAAAGAGGGAAATAAACAAAGGCCAATAAGCTTGTAGAAGGTCGACCGGGCAGGCTTTCGGACAGGGGTTCGACTCCCCTCGCCTCCACCACAATTTGTCTAAAAACCCGCTATTTAAGCGGGTTTTTAGCGTTTTTAGGAGTCTGTTTTCGGACAGTTCTGAGTGCAAAATGAAGGGCAGGGATATTATCCCCTCATCGCTTCGATCAATTTCCTTGTACCCACCATATTAATGGCCCGTTTTAGGTTGTACGCAAGGAAACTTAAGCCCATTTCCGCTTCCGCAATCTTTTTTCCGCGACACAAAA
>JAYFQX010000004.1:0-10014 GCA_034926635.1 Christensenella sp.
CGCAGCTACGCCGATGAACTTCGCTTCGTCCATCGCACTGCCGCCTCCGAGCGCGATCAGCACATCCGGCTTTTCTTCCTTTGCCATACGGATCCCTGCCGCCGCATGCTCTGCCGTCGGATTACTCTTTACGCCAAAGAACTCCAGCAGCTCGATCCCCGCCTCGTCACAGCTTTTTTTGACTTTATCGTAAAAGCCTACTTTTTTTACAAAATCTTCGTCGTATGTTACCAGCATCGCTTTTTTGCCAAACGCCGACGCCTCTTTGCCTACTTTGCTTACTTCCCCTGCACCGAACACGATCTTTGTCGGTACTTGAAACTCAAATGATTCCATAACCATTACTCTCCTTTACCGTTTGATTTGATAAAAATGATCGCCGGTTCCACGAACCGCGTTTCTTGCGCGGAAGATTCCGCCGGCTCCTTTGTTCGCTTTCAACTGTTCTTCAGAATAACAATATTTTGCGGTCGCAAGATATAAATCCTTCATATCTTCGCCGCCAAAACCCGTGCAGCAAGCGTATTCCACAGGAATAGACATGACCTCTTTGCGCTGCAGGTCTTTATCCCACACGGAGATCTTCTTTGTCCAGTGACAAACATAAAGATTGTCGTCGCTGTCAATGCTCATGCCGTCCGGCATGCCGAGTTCCCCAAAAGCAATCGCCTCTTTTTTTGAACCTACCGGTCCTTTTTCCAAATCGTAATCATAAACCAGAAGCGTTTCGTGGTAGGTGTCTACAACAAACATTTTGGTTGCGTTGCTGTTCCAAACGATGGCGTTATATTGGTTGATGCCCTCTTCAATGATCTGAATACTGCCATCCGTATCGACCATGTAAAAATTCCCCAGCATATCCGGCTGATATTGGTCAGTCCCGTATAGCTTGGAAACCGAGCTGGTAAAAATCCGTCCCACGGGGTCGATCCGCGTATCGTTATACCGATTGTCAGGATTCCCGTTTTCCGGATCACACAAAAGCTCCAAAGCGCCACTTTTTAAATCCAGCAGATACATTCCGCTTTCAAGCGCGCAAAAAAGCACGTTTTCATCGGTGGTGGGAACGGCGCTGCCAATCAGGCTTCCCGCATTCCACGTTTCCTCCGTTTTACTTTTTGGGTCATAGCGGTGAATTGCCCCTTTAAATAGGTCAGTGTAATATAACTTGTTTATCCTCTCGTCCCAAATTGGCGTTTCCGCAATTTCCATGCCTACGTCTAAAATCAGTTCAAAACTCATACATCACTCTCCGCGCTTTTCTTATGAAATATTAAAATTATCTTGATTGCGTGGCATAGCTTTGACGCCAAGCATATTATTTGATACAATTTTTACTCTTAGTATCTTTTCTATTTTTGCAATTCTGTTTTTTACAATGTTGAAGTATCGAATATATTTTTTATCAAATATTAACTATGTTAAAAAAAGTTAATATTTATTAATTGATTTCATTTAATCATAAATAAAACAGAAAGTCAATCAATTTTTTTATTTTAATGAATTATGTTAACATTTGAATACTTTTTTTGAGTTTACATTGACATTCATAAATTGATGCGATACTATTTAATATAGAAGTTCTATTATTATCCATTGATTTTATAACAGAATGGGGCTGAAATTTTTGGCTTTTTCCGCGGAAGAACGGTATGACCTCAAAATTAAGATCGCGCATTTATACTACCGTGAAGATAAGACGCAGGCAGAGATCTCCAAAATGCTGAATATCTCGCGTCCGACGATCGTAAAATTACTCAAGGAAGCGAAGCAGGAACGGATTGTACGCATCCTGATTGCAGAACCACGACAGACCAACGCTTTTTTAAAGGACGAGCTGACCCTGCGCAACCTGCTTGGCATTGAAGACGTCAAAATTGTCAACGTCCCCAGCGATAACCGGGATATCATCAACGACAGGATTGGCGCGGCGACGGCCAGTTATATGGGGAATCTGCTAAAAAGCGGAAGCCGTGTTGGCTGCGGCTGGGGCCGCACCTTAAAATGCTTTGCGGAAAAAGTGAAAATGACAACCAAAATTAAGGACATTGAGTTCATTCCCTTAATCGGCGGTCTTGGAACCAGCAAGGATAACAATATCCTGTCCAACGCGCTCTGCGAAAAAATTGCGGCGAATTTCCCGCGCAGTATCGTATGTTATCTTTATGCGCCGATGATTACCGCAAATGTTCTGACCGCGCAGGCTTTTTTGGATTCCAACCCCCTGAAGGCAGTTTTTTCCAAAGTAAAAAACCTTGATATTGCGGTCATTGGGATCGATGGCGATATCGACCATTCCTCTACCATAGAAAGCGCGCTTTCGTCTGATCCCGATGCCATCACGCGCAGTGAAATCGAAGACCTGCGCAAGAGCAACGCGGTTGGGTGTATCTGTGCGCGTTTTTATGATATTCATGGAAACCCTTGCAGCGCGGCGCTTGACCGTCGTGTCATTGGGGTTGATCCCACGTTGTTTAAAAATATTCCTACGGTGATCGCCGCAGCCGGCGGGCAATATAAAACCGGTGCGATTATCGGCGCGGCGCGCGGTAAGCTCTTCAATGTTCTGGTTACCGACGAATATACCGCAAAAAACCTTCTGGATACACTGAAGGAAACAGAAGCATAAAATAACAATACTTTTTGGCAGGAGAACTTTGAGATGAAATATTTTCTTGGCATTGACGCCGGGACTAACGGTGTAAAGGCCATCATAATAGGCGAAAACGGTTATTTAGCCGGCATGGGGTATGAAGAATACAACATGATCACGCCAAAATACCATTACGCGGAAGAAGACCCTGCCGAATGGTGGGCAGCATGTAAAAAAGCGGTTCACCGGGCAGTTTTATCCAGCGATGTTGGCGATCTTATCGAATCCATCGGGATCACAGGGCAAATGCTGGCGACAACCTGCCTTGATGAAAACCTCGAGACGATCGGCAACTGCATTATTTGGCTGGATCAGCGTGCAACGCGCGAAAAAGCGTGGATCGAAAAAAATATCGGTGTAGAGCATTTTCTCCCCATTACGGCAAACCATCCCCTTCCGGGTTTTTGGGCGCCAAAGCTGATGTGGATGCAAAAAAACACGCCGGAGGACTACCAGAAAATCTATAAGATCCTTTTTTCCAAAGATTATCTGCGTTTTAAAATGACAAACGAAATTTCTACGGAAGTTACTGACGCTTCCGGCTCTTTTTTGTTTGACGTGCCGAGGCGCGAATGGTCGGATGAACTGTTTTCGCTGTGTGGGATTGATAAATCCATTGTCCCGGAGCGCGTTTTGGAATCCTCCGATGTCGCGGGGTACCTGCAGCCGGATATCGCCGCCGAACTTGGATTGCGAAGCGGTATTCCCGTTGTCGCCGGCTGCGGCGACCAGCAGGCGGGCGGCATTGGCAACGGTGTCATTGAGGCGGGCATGGTGTCTTCCACCATCGGTGCATCCGGCGTTGTATTTGCGGCAATGGATGAGCCCATCGCCGATAAGCTCCCACGCGCCGCACTTTCCATGTGCCATGCGCAAAAAGAAAAATGGTGTTTGTTTGGCTGCACGCTGGGTGCGGGCGGTTCCTTCAAATGGCTGCGCGATATTATGTTTCCCACTGAAAAGAAAGAATTGGCAACACTTCACAAGGACGTCTATAACTATATGAGCGAGCTTGCGCAAAACGCCAATCCCGGCAGCGAAGGACTTTGTTTCCTTCCGTACCTGAACGGCGAGCGTACGCCATATTCCGATCCAAACGCTTCGGGCGTATTTTTTGGGATTACATACCGTCACCGCCGCGAAGAAATTTGCCGCGCCGTGATGGAGGGCGTCACCTTCAGCCTGCGCGATACGCTGGAGATCCTGCGCGAATACGGAATTCCTGTTGGTGAGATCCGTGCGGCGGGCGGCGGCGCCAAAAGCCGTCTTTGGCGGCAGATCCAGGCAGATATTTTTAACGCATCTATTCTCAGCACCAGCATTGAAGAAGCCCCTGCATGTGGAATGGCACTGATGGCCGCGGTTGGCTGCGGCGCATTTGCCTCGCTGAAAGACGCATGTCATTCTATCATCAAAATCACGGACGAGATCAAGCCAAGACCGGCAAACGTCGAAATCTATGAGGAATATTTTGAAACGTACCGCTCACTTTATCCTCTCTTAAAAGATACGTACGCCCGCCAGGCCGAGCTTGTCATTAAAAACAGCGAACGCTATAAAATTTGACCGTGCATGACATCCAATGAATAGAATCGCATAACAAAGCGAAAAAACGCTGTGTATTATATATAGTAATACACAGCGTTTTTTGCTAAATTGGTATAGAATTTATTATTATTTTTAACAAATTTGGCTTCAAAATCATTATCAAAAAACATCATTGCTCAAAACGATCCGCATTTTACGGGAAACGCCGCATCCTGACTGATATTGTCTTACAATGGCGATCGGTCGGCCCTGGCGCATCCGTTTAAAACTTCCATACGCTTACCCCGGTAGCCGGATCCTCCATTCGATGGATTACATAATCAGATGGTATCAGTATGATTTCTCCCGTATAAAAAATTTCCGCTTCTTTCAGATGACCTGCCAATACAGCAGGCTTTCCTTCCTGATCAAGATAGGAAAAAACAGTATGGCAATGCACAAAAAGACTTCCATCATCCTCACTGGAAACATTCCCCATCATGGAGATCAGCTCAAGCATGCCGGAAGCCGTATGGTCTATGAAATCATTGTTTTCCGGAATAAACGTTGAGACCGTTGCCGTGGTACAAGCGCCGATTCCATAAAATTGCGCGCTCTTGACGTTTTCTTTTTGACATATTTGCAGGATATTCTCCATGATTTTGTCGCCCTTATCGAGCCTGATCAATATATTCTTACCTGTATTTCTATAATCCATAAAATCTCCTCCCTATCGCGGTTTGATTTCTGCAGTTATTTTTCCGCAAACCGATAGCTTTTATTTTATATTATAGCAAGGATAGAATTCGTTTTAAACACAGCGAAGAATAGATCATAGATTTTTTTGATCTATAAACCCGTGCCGTTGGTCTCTCAGACTCTTAAATAATCTATTTGCTATCAAACCATTTTTTCATAACCGACAGTACTTGGATAAGCTCCGGCTCATCAATAATATATGGCACCATTGCATAGAGGTAGTTTAAGAACGGACGACTGAACGCACCATTTCGATAAGCAAATTCTTGATAGCCCGCCAAAACAGAAGAATCGTGCACCTCAACGCAGACGCATCCGCCCATGATTCGTATTTCCTTAATACGGGGATCAGTGAAACCTTCCATTTCCCGCCGTGCAATCGCTTCAATCGTATGGATCTTAGTCATGTAGCCATGGATCACGCTCCACCAGGATGAGGCAGAATCTATAAGCTTTTGATCCCCGATATAAAGATACACACCTTTTGCATTGACAATCCTGTAAGGCGCTTTCATTGTTACATCTGCTGATAAGGGTACCAAATCATATTTTGTATTTCATCTCATTATTCATAAAGTGACGCCAAGGCGTCATCCGTATCCCTTGGTCGAGCGCAGGCGTGCATGAAGCCCATATATTCGCACATAAATTTGTTGTCTTCCTCCATGATGTCACCCGGGTAAAAATAATTCAAAATGATCCCCTTGACAGAAAGACCTTTTTCCCGCATATATTCCACCGTCAACACCACGTTGTTGATCGTTCTCAGTCCTGCTCCCGCCACAATCAGGCTGGGCAGCTTTAAATCTTTTATGAGGTTGTCATTCTTCGTCGAAGCATATAGGACAGACAATTCCCCCACTACCTT
Source organism: Christensenella sp. (assembly GCA_034926635.1). Classification (GTDB taxonomy): domain Bacteria; phylum Bacillota; class Clostridia; order Christensenellales; family Christensenellaceae; genus Christensenella. The sequence continues at coordinate 5,808 of JAYFQX010000004.1, forward strand.
CCATTGTCACATAATCATATTCACTGCAAACACTCTGAAAGGTCTGCCGGACACCAGAAAGCTGTACGTGATTTCCCTCTATGCGGGAGGCAAGGTGAGGCGAAACCGCAGTCTCGTAAACATAGGGACACATTGTCAGCGGTTGTTCGATGCCCGACATGGTTTTGACCTGAAGCGCGTCTCCCGACATGAGACAGCCGTCGGCATCCCGCATATTGCCACTACTCATAACAGCCTTGTAATAGGCTGCATTTTTCCGCTTTCCCAGAGCTTCTTCACGATCAATCCGATGACATAAGTTTTGCCTATGTCCGTGCCTGTTCCGGTGATAAATAAATTCTTACTCATTGCAAAGACCTGCCTTATACCCTAATTTTTGGAGAAGCGCCATATCCGTTTTTACGGTGATACCCGATGTAGTCAGCATATCGCCGGAAATGGCGGCGTTTGCGCCGGAAAGAAAGCAGCTCTCTCCCTTGTCAGGCAGCAGTCCCCTGCCTCCTGCAAGGCGTATTGAGGCTGTCGGCAGAAGAAAACGATAGATTGCCACAATACGCCTCATATCATCCGCTGTCAGTCTGGGATTCTGCGCAAAGGGCGTCCCCGGAATGGGATTCAGCATATTGATCGGCACACTTTTGATGCCCAAGTCCCGCAGAGTGATGGCCATATCAACACGATCCTCCGGTAATTCGCCCAATCCCATAATACCTCCGCTGCACACCGCGAGCCCCGCTGCCTGTGCGGCTTTTATCGCCTTGATCTTGTCCGCATAAGTGTGAGTAGTACAGACTTGTGAGAAGAATCTCCCGGAGGTTTCCAGATTATTATGCACCCGGGTGACGCCCGCCTCTTTTAAACGGCGGTACTGCGCTTCCTCCAAAAGTCCGAAAGAAACGCAAACAGCAATCTCTACTTTACTTCGAATTTGCCGGACTGCCTCACACATGATGTCCACCTCCGCATCAGAAAGCCGCTTGCCCGAGGTAACGATGGAATAACGCAGCACCCCCTGACGTTGGTTTTCTGCAGCGTGTGTCACGATTTCGTCGGTCGATAGCAGTGGATACTGCGCAGTAAGGGTATTACTGCAAGCGGATTGTGCACAAAACTTGCAATCCTCAGAACAATTTCCGCTCTTTCCATTGATAATGGTACAAATATCAAACTCATCCGCACAGAAGTGGCGACGCAGCTTATCCGCCGCGGTACACAGCGCTTCCAACGGTTGGAGGTAAAGCTCTATGGCTTCCTTTTTTCCCAACGATCGACCCTCTAAAACTTTTTCCATTGCTTCTTTTACATAAGACATACTGTTATACCCCTTCTTTTTGAATCAGCGTAATGATCCGTTTGCCCAAAACAGAGCTGAGAAAACACAACGCGATATCCCCGGGAACCGCCAGAATAACACCGTACAAAAACAGCGACCACAGCCCTATGGGATTTCCAAGATAAAAATCGCTTATCATTAATAATAGACCATACCAAACATATAGACGACCAAAAGACCTGAGAAACACGCGGCTCGCAGTCTTTTAAAAAATAGATTCGGCTTTGCGCGCGCAATTCTTCCGGTTAGATATGCCCCTGCACAAAAACCAAGCAAGTAGCCGAAGGTAGGATTAAAGATGTAGCTGATCCCACCGCCTGGCGAAAAAATAGGTAACCCAATTAGCCCTAAAATGATAGATATGGCGACACTGCTCGCCCCGTTTTTGCCGCCAAGCAGCAATCCTGCAAGCGTGGTGAAGAGAAATTGCAGTGTAAAGGGTACGACCCGGGACAAGTAGCGCCGGCAATTATGAGCGCCATAAAAAAAACAATGAAGGTTAAATTTTTTGTCGATTTCTTTTTCATTTGGTACCCCTAAGTACTTTCCTCCAGAGGCAGTACGTCTATATTGTCGTATTTTCAGGCAAAAAAAGCTGCAGATTATTCTGCCAATGTCCTGTATCTATGCTTCTGCAACGAGAACCGCTATCCCTTGTGTTTTTCGCACAGCATAGCATTTGGCAGCAGATCAAAATTCCGCATCTCCGATTTAAAAGTTGCGCGGCTACCTATAGGTTCCTTGTTTCCTGCTTGGGTCACCATACCCCGCCTTCCGTGGTTGCCTAACCCCGATTGACATTACGCAATCAAACTAATCAAACTCGTTTCTTCCCCAAATCTTTTACTTTCGCTTTAGAATACCATAAAAAGCACATATTGTAAACTTTAAATTGTATCATTGTTTACAATCCATGCTTTCCTATCTCATTTCCAAACCACTTGCGTTCGAATCCTTCTTAATTATCAGGAAAGCCGTTCTGCATACTGCATATGCCGGACGGCTTTTAGTGTACCACGGATGATATGTAGTTTCTGCGGATTATGCTCATTATCTACATCTCTTTGTCGTATTTGCAACGATAATAAATTGCGCATCCTTGCACAAATAGATATAAAAAAACTAAAAGTAGAACCGCTATTAAATCTATTTCCATTAATGCAAATGCAATCATCAATGCTCCGAATACAAAGGTCATTATATCGTAGGCTTTTGATTTTGCTTTGCTGGAAATTGTTATATTTCTTTCATCTTTTTTATCGATTTCAAGTTGCTTTTCAATATTGGGATCAGTTTGAATTGCCTTCCGTGAAATAATATTTCCCATACCATGACCGAAAAGTCCACACCCTAATCCAACACAAACATATGGGAATGCTTTCATAAATCCTTGTGGATCAAGAATGCTTTTCGCTAAATATAGTCCTACTCCCAGCAATATAAATCCAACCACAACAATTACGAAATCCATTTTTGATTTTTTCATTATTTCTCCTCCTCATAAATAAAAATTTCTTCAATGCTCATTTGAAAAAACTTTGCAATTTTAAAAGCCAAGACGATTGACGGATTATATCTCCCATTTTCAAGCGAACCTATTGTTTGCCTCGAAACTTCAAGATCCAATGCTAAATCTTCCTGTTTAATTCCTTTTGCTTTTCGTATTTCTTCCAACCTATTTTTCAATAATATCAACCCCCTCATAAAATGGAAAACAAACTTTACATTTATATAGTAGTATACACAAAATAAAATGTCAAGTATACTTTCCATAATTATATAAAATAATAGCAGACAAATTTTCATGTCTGCTAATCGTTATATAAATAATCTTATGCTTTATTATAGTATTATGCGCAAAAGACTTCAAGGCATCCACATCCTTAACCTCCCGCCATAAAAATGGTAAACGATTTTCGGCAGTGAGCGATGCCGTTTTTTTTGCGCAAAAAAAGCAGGGGCAGAGCAACAAAAAAACTCCTGTTTCCACACAAAAGCAAGCCTAAGCATTAAAAACATTGTTGCAAGCATATCAGCATTTCAAATATTGTATCAGCATTTCATTTATAATTAGTTGCAAAATCAACATTTTTTAATTATTATGAAATCATATTAGTAAAAGAAAAGCGCCCCATTGAATTATTGAAAATACACGTTTGAATCTTTGGGATTATAGGGAGGAAAACTATCATGGAAAACAACAATAAAACAACAGAAGAACAGGAGAAACGGCTTTCGGAAGAGCAGCTCAATGATGTAAGCGGGGGTGGACATGCCATTATTTTAGTGGGCATGGGCAATCCGGCGAAGAATAAAAATGACCTAGCGAACCAAATTGCTGAAGAAAACTCTGCTTCTCTAACTCCAAAAATCTGAGGGAAGCTCCCAAGCCTTTAACGGATTTCAAACAGTCTCTTAGGCAGCTTATAGAATTGAGCCCAAAGAAAAATGCAACAACAAAATGGATACCTCCTATAAAATACAGGAAAACCTGCAAATGTTGTACCCGGTGGGATAGCTCATCTTCGCCTTTCGGCTCGTTTCTCTTGAATCCTCGTGGGTTCGAATCCTTTATACCGTTATATCAAAAAAGACCCCTCGCATTCGACCGATGAACGGTTCGGATTTGAGGAGCCTTGGTCAGACTGTCCAAAAAGTCGCTGAAAAGGCACAAGCGTGGTACAATGAAGAAAAGCACAGTGGCGGTGAAAAGGGATGGAATACGTAAAAGGTGAAAGCAGAAACCAAAAGACATTTCTGCCGGATTGTGTGGAAGATTATGTGGATGAGCATAGCGCGGTGCGCGTGATCGATGCGTTTGTGGAAATGCTGGAAATTGACGAATTAGGCATACAACACGCGCAACTCGCCCAG
>JAYFQX010000027.1:0-27383 GCA_034926635.1 Christensenella sp.
CTTTTCAAGCATTTTACTTTTCGTTTTTGGTACTGTATTGTTTTTTCAATGTTCGCCGCGTTTTTTGCGGCTTATTTATAATACCAAATCATATTCCCCTTGTCAACTCTTTTTTCATTCTTTTTTTCGTTCTTTTTTATCGTCTTCTTATTTCCCTTTGTTGTCGGCTTTTTCACGCTTTCAAAACGGCAAAAAAATACCGCAAGTGGTATTATTTTGCCACAGACGGTATTTTTTTAATTTTATATCTAATTATTTTACAGTCTTTCGAAGGTCTACGCCCAATTGATATGCCGTTGCCAGTTCTTCCTCATTGGGATTCAATTTTGCACGCGCCGCGCCGATCACCTTTACCCCAAGATTCTCTAACCGTTGCTGCATATACTTGCAGGCTTCACCGCTCCAGGCGTATGTACCAAATACCGCCGCAGGTTTATCCTTCACAACATAAGGACAAAGTGATGTCAAAACATCCCATACAGGTTTTAGCGCATCGCGATTGAGAGTAGGCGACCCCAGCGCAAAAGCATCTGCACACTGAATCTTTTCCGCTACTTGCGCTGCAGGAAGTTTGGAAATATCTTCTATCTCTACCTCCACACCATCCTGATCTGCTCCCTCATAAACCTTTTCCGCCAGTTTCGCCGTATATCCATAGCAAGTTACATAGCCGATATAGATTTTCCTGGGATCATTAATTTCCGGCATTGACCATTTTTCATAGCGTTTTACTGCTCCCCACGGATCTTGCCGCAGCACCGGACCATGCGATGGCCCAATCACATCAATCTTGAGATTGCGAATTTTTTCAACCGCCTGCAACACATAGCTTTTGAAAGGCGACATGATCACATCAAAATAATACTTCTGCGACGCGATCATATTGGCATCCAGCTTTGTCAAATCATCAAAGATATTCGGTGCCGAAAAATGAAAGCCGAACACATCGCCAGATGACAGAAAAGCATCTTCCTTTACATAAGTAAAAATGGAATCCGGCCAGTGCAGATATGGGGCAGAAAAAAACTCAATCGTCTTTCCTCCCAGGTCGATCGTCACGCCATCACCGGCAATCATACATTCAAAGTCACGGTTGATAATCTCACGAATAAACATCTTTGCCGGGCGCGAGCATACCACCACAGCATTTGGCGCTGCTTCCATCAACTTCACAAGCGCACCAGAATGATCAGGCTCGGTATGGTTACATATAATGTAGTCTATCTCCTTTGGATCTACGACCGCACTAATGCGATCGAGTTGTTCCTCAGAGAAGCCTTCTTTTACAGCATCAACAACCGCTGTTTTCTCTGCACCTTTTATAAGGTAGGAATTATAGGAAGTTCCCCATTCCGTCCTCATAATCACATCGAAGACCCTAAGCCCGGGGTTCTGAACGCCTACCCACCAGATACCATCTTTGATTTTTGTTGGTTCTGCTGTCATACTTACCCCCTCCTTCTGCTCTTATTCTTCTTCAAAAGCAGATTTATCTGCGCCGCACATCGGGCACACCCAACCGGCAGGTACATCTTCCCATTTTGTTCCTGGCGCTACACCGTTGTCCGGATCTCCCGCCTCTGGATCATAAACATAACCGCATACTGTGCATACATATTTTTTCATTGCTTGTTCTCCTTAAAAAATTTATTGTGCGTTGCCGCATCATAGAAATCGTTATTTGTTCTCCAAATATTCATTCAGCTTGGCTTCCAGCGCATCGGCGTCAATACCGTGCACGGCACAAGCCTGTTCCAAATTCTCAAAATGCGCAGCGGCGCATCCGAGGCATCCCATGCCGGCTTCCATAAAAACAGGCGCCAATCCTTCGTCAATCTGAAGGATATCCATAATGTTCATGTCTTTTGTAACTTTTTTTGCCATTGCTTTTTACCTCTTTCCCTCAATCTTATTATCTATTTTTCCTGTTGTTTTTCAGCAGGATTATAACCGTATTTTTATTTATAAACGCGCCTAAAATATAGTAAACGATTTTTATCTCGGATTGAAAAGCAAGTGCCAAAGCTGTGTATCCGTTTTTCTGAATAGCCTATGCCCCAAACGTTACAATCAGCTCCGGAGAACCGTTTTCCTTTACATAGCTGACAAATTCTTTTGCAGATTCAATTCCTCCGGGAAGCATCACACCTCCCCTTCCCACATCTTCCGACGCATGCGTGTCGCTCCCCCCAATGGTATACAAACCGTGGTCCGCCGCAAAATCAACCGCCATACCATTGCGCGACACATGCCTCGGATGGGTATTCACCACTTCAATTCCATCGTAACAGATGGGAAGCACTGGCTTTCTTCCATAACGATAGGGATGCGCCTGAAATGTCAATAGCCCATTTCGACGAATCACGTCATAAAAATCCTCATAGGAAAGCTTATACAGCCACGGGTTTTCCAGTAAAAAATCCTCATCAAAACCGTATACCAGGAAATCGTCGCCCACTTTTGTTTGTTCGTCGCGGTTCAACACGACCTCCACTCCCGGTAAAACCAACAAACCCGTGCCATCCGCAGCTTTTTTTGCCGCTTCATAGCCCGACATCATATGCCGGACACGTTTCTCCCACGGCAGTCTCGACATTTCCGGCTTGTCCAATACCGATGGATGATAATGATCCGTTATAAAAAGGTAGCGGTATCCCGCCGCCTCATAACCATCAACAATCTGATTTGCGGAAATACAGGAACACGGGCTAACCTCCGACGTGTGGCAATGCATTTCCGCTTGATAGTATTTCATTCTCCTTGACGCCCTCCTGCAAAAATCCGCTATGCTTATCATATTATAACTTTTGTCTTGATGCAATCCAAAAAACTTGAATGGGTCTCTTCAATCTATTATAATATAACAATGTAATTAAGAAAGGACATAAAAATGAAAAATAAAGTGTTTTATTATAGAAATCCATGCCTTGATCCCCATCAAACTCTCGCTGTGGAAGAATATATGCTGGCGCATATCACTCCCGGGGAAATCATATTATATCTTTATACGCATGAAGACTCCGTTATCATCGGCAAAAACCAGAATGTATGGGCGGAATGCCGCCATGAAAAGCTTTTCTCAGACGGAGGAAAACTGGCACGGCGTATTTCCGGCGGCGGTGCCGTATTTCATGATTTAGAGAATCTAAACTTTTCTTTTATTGCCGCGCACGATGTTTATAATCTTCACCGTCAGTTGCAAGTGATGCTGGAAGCGGCAAATTCCTTTGGAATCAAGGCCGAGTTTTCTGGCCGCAACGATATTTTGACAGAAGGGCGCAAATTTTCAGGCAATGCATTTTGCCATCGCAAAAATGGCGCATTCCACCACGGCACTATCTTAATCAATACCGATATGACGAAACTCTCAAAGTATCTCGCAGTTTCTAAAGATAAAATTGAATCTAAAGGCATCTCCTCCGTACGCTCGCGCGTTGTAAACCTCGCGGAGCTAAACCCCGACATAATGCCAGATTCAATGGAAAAAGCCCTGAAAACGGCATATGAGAAGGAATACGGCCATTTCGAGCCTTATCCTTTTACCAGCGAAGCACAAGCTGAAATCGAGAGACTTACCAAGCGCAACGAAAGCTGGGAATGGCTTTTTGGGCAAACCCCGCAATTCGATATTACTACCAAAACACGGTTTCCATGGGGCGGCATTGAGCTGATGTTGAATCTGAGGGATGCAGTGGTGATGGACGCGCGTATTTTCTCCGATGCAATGGACGCCGATTTCATCGGCACGATCGCACCCGCGCTTATCGGTTGCGAATTCAAGAGCGACGAGCTGGCGCGGCGTGTTCTTCAGATCCCCCACAACGAATCGCAAAACGAGATGGTAGAAAGTTTTGCCGAATATTTGGCCCGGCAACAATACTGATCCTTAAAAGGAGGGATTTACTATGCCATATGTTCATGTCAGTACCAACAAAGTATTCGATTCTGCACAGAAAAACGAACTCCAGACAAAGCTCGGTGATTTAATCTCCATTATGCCCGGAAAAACGCCCGAGCAAACGCTGATTCAAATTTCAGACGATTGCACTATGTACCGTCGCGGTTTTGACGGTCCGCTTGCCATTATCGAAATTTCCATCTATCAAATGCAGCCCTTCAGCTATAAATCAAAGCTGACCTCGGCGATTTATGATTTAATGGAAGGCGATTACGGAATTTCCGCCGCTAACCTCTATATCAAATTTGCCGAAATTCCAATTTGGGGAGCAGGTGGCGCATTAAAATAATGATACAATTAAAAATAACGGTTCGCATGATGCGAACCGTTATTTTTAATTGTATCTACTATCGCGGTAAAAATCAATAAATTGGAGGAGGGTATACCGTGCCGCGATTCGTCAAAACCAGTATTATTCTATTTTCTTTTTGGCGGCAAATGCAAGGACTGCCCAACGCTGTCTGCCACAGCTTCCATCAACGCCTCAGAAAACGTCGGATGCGCGTGAACGATGGTCGGGACTTCATAAGCTGTGATTTCCATGGTCATCAGCGCGCACGCTTCATTGATCATCTCTGCCGCGCACGGTCCAATGATATGAATCCCTAAAAGCTCGCCTGTTATTTTGTCCGCAATTACTTTAATGAATCCGTCACCTTCGCCCGAAGCAAGCGCACGCCCATTCCCTGCAAACGAAAATTTACCAATGCTGACATCATACCGTTTCCTTGCGTCTTCTTCTTTCATTCCCACCGAAGCGAGCTCCGGAGTCGTGTAAATACAAGCAGGAATATATTTTGCCGAATATTTCTCATGGCCGCCCATCACGTTTGCAGCAGCGACTTCCGCCATACAAAACGCTGCGTGGGCAAGCATGGTACGACCGTTGGAATCTCCGGGAGCCCAAATCCAGTCTACGCTTGTCTTCATGCCGTCATCTACTTTAACTCGGCCGCGTTCATCCACCGCGACGTCTATATCTTCGATCCCGCTTAAATCAGGCGCACGACCGATCGACAGCAATATCTTGTCCGCTTCCACCGTCTCTCCGCTTTCGGTCTTCACATATGCTCTCGTACCTTTTTGCTCGATCTCTGTGATCTTTACGCCGTTTAAAATTTTGATGCCGTCCGCCTGCAATTTCTTTTTCAGCATTTCAGACATTTCCGGTTCCATACCGGGGACAATTCTCGGCATCATTTCCATAATCGTTACATTGCTGCCGAAAGCATGGAATGCGCTCGCCATTTCCACGCCAACGACACCGCCCCCGATGACAACCAGTTTTTCCGGAAGCTCTTCGAGATCGAGAATATCGTCGCTCGTCATCACCGCCGGTGAATCAATTCCCTTCATGGGAATCCGTGACACCTTGGAACCCCCCGCGAAAATAACTTTATCTGCCGAAATGGTTTGCTTGCCGTCGATCACCACTGTTTTATTCTTTTGTATCTTTCCGGCACCATGATAAACATCGATGCCGTTGGCTTTCATAAGTCCTGTTACGCCATTTACAAGTTTTTTGACCACGCCGTTTTTCTCCGCGACCACGCCTTTCATATCAACCGAATAAGAAAGATCTTTGAATAACACGCCGCGTTTTTTCGCCTCTAGCGCGCCGTTGATCACTTCTGCGGTTTTCAGGTAGGTCTTGGTAGGAATGCAGCCGCGGTTCAGGCAAGTACCGCCCAGTGCAGATTTTTCCACCACCGCTGTTTTTGCGCCCAGCCGTGCAGATTTGATCGCGGCGATATAGCCTGCCGGGCCTCCCCCGATTACCACAACGTCATATTGTTTCTCACCTTTTCCCGCAGCGGGAACCGCAGCTGTCGGCGCAACAGATTTTTCCGCCGGTGCAGCATCTTCTACCGGGGGCTTTTCATCCTTTTCGCCGATATAGCCGATGGTCGTAATAACAGGAAGTTCCGTTCCCGGACCATAAAGCTCGGAAAGGATATAGCCGTCGTTCATCGCTTCTACTTGCATAGAAGTTTTGTCCGTTTCAATTTCTAAAATTGGTTCGCCGTACTCTACTTTATCGCCGACATTTTTCAGCCATTTGATGATCGTGCCAAATTCCATCGCCATTCCGGCTTTCGGCATAATAATTCTTTCAGCCATACTTTTTTCTCCTTCAGATCAGCATCCCAAGCGGATTTTCCATGAGCCGTACTACTCTTTGCAGGAACTTTGCGCCCGAAGCGCCGTCCACACAACGATGGTCAAACGTCAATGAGAAGCCCATCTTTTTATGTTTTTGAATGCTGCCGTCGTCTTCCATTACCAATTCGTCCGTGATTGCACAAACGCCGAGAATACATGCTTCCGGCATATTGATAATCGGGTCGAATGATTCAATCCCAAACATGCCAAGGTTGCTGACTGTAAACGTACCTCCCGTGTATTCGTCCGGCAATAATTTCCCCTCGCGGGCGCGAGTCGCCATATCTTTTGTCGCAGCCGAAAGCCCCTGCAAAGAATATTGATCTGCATTGCGCAGTACCGGTACGATCAAACCTTCGTCAAGTGCGACCGCGACACCTACGTTGATATCCTTCTTATAGACTACCCCCTCCGGCGTATAAGAAGCGTTAATATAAGGGAATTCTTTTAAAGCAACGGTAACCGCCTTTACCACAAGGTCGTTGAAGGAAATTTTTACGCTGGAGATCTCATTCATTTGCTTACGCAGTCCAAACAATTTCGTTACGTCCGCACGTGTATTGAGCGTAACGGGCGGAACCTGCGTATGGGATTCCAACATTCTCTTGGCAATCGTTTTTCTCATACCATTCATCGGTATAAGCTCGTCGCCTTGCGCCTGCTGTGCAGACGCAGACGTCGTCGCAGGAGCAACCGCCGCAAGCACATCGTCTTTTTTGATTTTTCCGCCAAACCCGCTGCCGGAAACAGTCGTAATATCAATTCCATTTTGCGCCGCAACCCGTTTTGCAAGAGGCGTTGCCGCAACTTTACCATCCGCATTGATCACATCTGCAGCTTTCACCGGACGTCCGCTGATCCCAAGTGATGCAAGAACTATCCCTTTTTCTCTGGCAATCCGTTTCGCCGCCGGACTAGCCGCAACCTTCTCACCGGTCACTGCAACAGTCAGCGCAGCGGAAGCAGCTGATTTTTCTTCTTTTTGCGCCGAAACATCAACCGCCGCCGGTTCTGCTATCGCCGCAGCCCCCCCATCAGCAGGAGGCGTCTCGCCCTTTTCACCGATGTAGCCGATGGTGGTAACGACAGGAACTTCCGCACCCGCATCATAGAGTTTAGACAACAAGTATCCATCGTTCATGGCTTCCACCTGCATAGAGGTTTTATCTGTCTCAATCTCCAGCAACGGCTCACCATATTCCACTTTGTCGCCCACTTCTTTCAGCCATTTGATGATCGTGCCATATTCCATGGCCATCCCGGCTTTGGGCATAATTACCTTTTCAGCCATATTCTCTGCCTCCCTTAACGCATGATATCGTAGATCGCCTGCGTTACTTTATCCACCGTCGGAACAATATTTTTCTCAAGCTCTGGGCAATACGGAACAGGTACATCCATTCCACACACCCTGGTGATCGGCGCATCCAGATAATAAAATGCTTCGCTTCCGGCAAGCTTCGCCGCAATTTCACCGCCAATGCCGCCCGTAACCGCAGCTTCATGAACAATCATAGCGCGAGAAGTCTTAATCACAGAATGAATAATTGTTTCCGTATCCATCGGGTAAAGCGTCCGCGGATCAATGATCTCAATGCTGATTCCGTCCTTTGCTACCGCTTCCGCAGCTTTCTGCACTACCTGCAGCATCCTGCCGTAGGTTACGATCGTGAGGTCTTTGCCTTCCTGTACGATATGTGATTTCCCCAGCGGGATCACGTATTCACCTTCCGGCACGTCACCTTTTACACGGTATAATAATTTTTGTTCAAAGAACATCACCGGGTTATTGTCGCGGATCGCAGCTGTTAAAAGCCCTTTTGCATCGGCAGGCGTAGACGGTGCAACAACTTTCAATCCCGGAATATGGCAAAACCACGCCTCCAGGCTTTGGCTGTGATGTTCTGCCGCGCCCGTTCCACTGCCTTCCGGCAAGCGCATCACCATTGGGACTTGCGCTTTTCCACCAAACATATACCGCATCTTGGCAGCCTGGTTAATAATCTGATCTGCCGCGATCGTCATAAAATCCGAAAACATCATCTCTGCGATCGGACGCATTCCCGTTACTGCCGCACCGGCCGCACAGCCGGCGATCGCCGCTTCGGAAATCGGTGTGTCACGCACACGCTCCGGTCCAAATTCATCAAACATCCCAACGGAAACGCCAAACGCACCGCCATATAATCCCACATCTTCCCCCATTAGGAAAACATTCGGGTCACGGCGCATTTCCTGACTCATTGCTTCATTAATTGCTTGCGCATATGTAATCTCTCTCATTCTTCTATACCTCCCGCCTTAGTCCGCGTAAATATCCTGATCGATTGTTTCAAGACCCGGAAATTCACTTGCTTCCGCAAACGCAACCGCATCTTCGATCTGCTGCCTGGTATCCTTTTCAATTGCATCAATTTCATCCTGCGTGAAAATTTTATTGTCTACCAGATAATGTTCCAGTTTTTTAATTGCGTCTTTTTTCTTCCAGGAGTCAATCTCTTCTTTTGTACGATAGACGTTTGCATCGCTCTTAGAATGTCCAAGATAACGGTACGTATTGGCAACGAGCAACATCGGTCCGTTTTCTTTTACATATTTTACTGCTTTTTGCGCTTCATCATAAACCGCGAGCACATCCATGCCATCCACATTCACTCCGGGAATACCATAAGCTTTGGCACGATCAGCAATATTTTCAATATTCATAGATTTAGACTGCGGTACCGACATACCGTAGTGATTGTTTTCGCATACAAACAAGATCGGCAGTTTCCATACAGATGCAAGGTTTACCGCCTCATGGAACGAGCCTTCATTACTTGCGCCATCGCCAAAGAAGCAAACGACTACGCGATCCATCTTTTTCATTTTAACGGTCAATGCCGCGCCGACCGCCAGCGGAATTCCACCGCCTACTACGCCGTTTGCGCCAAGATTTCCTCTATCGAGATCCGCAATATGCATGGATCCGCCCTTGCCTTTGCAATAACCTGTAATTTTCCCGCGTAACTCCGCCATCATTTTATTCAGGTCAATCCCCTTGGAGATACAATGTCCATGTCCGCGGTGCGTGCTTTCAATATAATCGTTCGGTTCCAGCGCGCAGCATACACCCGCTGCTACCGCTTCTTCCCCGACATACAGATGCGTTGTCCCGTGAACCATTCCCATGGAAAAGAAGTAACTTACTTTTTCTTCAAACCTTCTTGTAAGCAGCATCTTTTCGAGCATTTCCTGATACTTCGCTTTACTGATCTTTGCCATTTTCATCATCCTTCTTAAAATATTTTATTTAGCGTACCGTTTCGCCATGCCCAAAGGCGCATTTTTCCGCTATTTTTATATCATGATTAATATATTCGTTTATCAGTTCACCTATTCCTTCACTTTTTCTAACATTGCACAATTGTGAGTGATTTAATCTTTTCTCTTTATTTTATACCCATATGTATGTCTTTCATTCTTCAATATATTCAGTTTTCAATTTTTTCGAAATAAAAAAAAGCAGCGAAATTTTTTCGCCGCTTCCACAAAAACATATTTACGATATTATAACCTGCTTATTGATTTCTATTACTATTCGATAAAATACTGCAGCATTTTCCATAAAACGTCTTCCTCTCCAAAACTCCCTGCTTTAGAAAACATATATTTTCCCGTCCCGTCTTCCAGTACAATCCTCGAAAGGATCACCCCAGGAAGCGCCTCTTTGCAAAGCGTAAGATTTTTTATTTTTGCGCCGCGAACCGTTCCAAATAAGGTGTCGCCTCCCACCACCGAAAAAACTTCCGTTTCTTTTTGCGCCAAACAAATTGCAGCGATTCTCCCAAGGCCTTCCGCGATCCGCAAATGAAGACCGTTTTTTTCTATCCCATGCGTTTGTGCATATTGCGCCGCAGCAGCTATATCATCTTCTTTTTCCGCAGTATACAGCATAAACGCCCGACTGTTTGCAATCTTCTCTTTGAGCCGGGAACGCGTATCCTCCGGCACACAAGGCGCAAGGTAATCTTCTGGTTTTAGCTTATAATATTCAGCTTTTTGCTTTACTGCATACGAAATCTGCCTACGCGTCCGCTCATTAATGCTCCCACAGAGCATCACCTGCCGCATCTCTTTTGTCTTGCAAACGGCTTTCTTTCCTGCTTTTTTTTCCAGCCAATACGCCATATATTCCGCGAATCCGGCGCAACCCGCAAACACAGCCCGCGTTGCCGCAGGATATAAAACATCCGCAAGCTCTGCAATATCTTTTTCGCTGTATGCATCAAAAATCCATATTGTTTTTTCTCCGGTCTGCGGGATCCTATCCGTCTTCCAATCGCACCTGCGTACAGGTAGGTTTGTTTGCGCGCCGATAATTTCCGTTACAACATTACTGGAAATCGGCTGAAAAGGGTCTTTTGCATAAGAAGTTTCCGTGAGTAGCGTTCCGTTTACATAAAAAACTCCGTTTTCTACCGTGCGCCCCATACGCGGAAATGCCGGAATAAAAAACAGCTGTTCCCTGCCCGACGCACGAAGCGCAGCCTCTAATTCCGCGCCAACATTACCGCGAAGTGTAGAATCTGTTTTTTTATACAAAAACGGAATACACCGGTTTGCGGCATATTCCGTTTTTTCGTATACTTTTTCATAGGCATCTACCGGAAGCAAATGGCGCGATTCCAAATCCATGACAATAACGTCTGTGTCGCCCTCTTCAGGAAAATTCCCATCAGTCGACACAAAAACACCGCATCCCCGCTTTGCAAATTGCACCCCGCCGTCAAGCGCGCCCGTAAAATCATCCGCCAAAAGCAACAACTGTGCCATAATCTTTTATTCCGAAAGCTCCGGGAATTTATTGTTCGCCATTATGATCGCAAGATCAATTGCCTCAACCATACTTTCTTCGTTTGCCCGACCTTCCCCCGCTTTCCCAAACGCTGTTCCGTGATCTACCGACGTACGGATCACCGGCAGCCCAACCGTTGTATTGATACCGCTCATGGATTCATAACGGTTGGTTTCGAGATTTAATTTAAATCCGCTCAGCTTCAGCGGGATGTGTCCCTGATCGTGGTACATGGCAACGACAATATCATATTGTTTTGCGAGCGCTTTCACAAAAACCGTATCCGGCGGAACAGGACCATCCACATGATAGCCCTCTGCTTTTGCCTGCTCGACAGCAGGAATAATCCATTTTTGTTCTTCATCGCCAAACAGTCCATTTTCCGAGCAATGTGCATTTAATCCTGCTACACCGATTTTGGGATCTTCAATCCCCATCAGACGCAAAGCCTCATCCGCCAATTTAATGACATTTAAAACGCGTTCTTTTGTTACGCGGTCGCACGCCTCGCGCATCGAAACATGGGTCGTGCAGTGAATCACGCGTAAATCCTTAGAAGTAAGCATCATCGCGTAATTATTACAATGCGTATGATGTGCAAAGATCTCTGTATGCCCTGCAAAATGATACCCCGCGGCATTAAATGCTTCTTTATTGATCGGTCCGGTTACCACCGCGTGCACGCTGCCATCCATCGCCAGCTCAATTCCCTTTACAATATAATGATAGGATGCGCCGCCCGTTTTTGCGCTGACTTTTTTATACTCCCATCCGCGCGGCTCCAAAAAACCCATGTCAATCATATCGATCGTGCCAAGTTCGCCTTTGGCTTGCACCGGGTCTTCAATCCGGTTTATTTTAAGTCCGCTGTTTGTAAATTCCACAGCCTCTGCCATAGGTTCATAGTCTCCGATCACCACCGGAATACACCGGTCATAAATCTCCTTCTTTTCAAGAGCTTTTACGGCAATCTCCGCACCGATTCCAGCCGCGTCCCCCATTGTAATTGCGAGCACAGGTCTTTTTCCCATTCCTTTTTTCCTCCAATGATCAGCGATTATTTATTTTTCGTTTTTTCTCATTCTCAGACTTTGTATAAAAGGACTGATATCGTGTTCTTTCTCCGTTTTGATCGTTTGCACCAAGTTTGCCTGGGATCGTTCCAGATGCCTGGTCAGCAATGTTTTCAATCTTCTTACATTGCCATCCTCCATCGCCTTTAAAATATCTTCGTGTTCCTTCATCGTCTGAAGATATCTTGTCTTGGAAAGCTTATGGTGCGTAGACTGCATCATATAGTAAAACATACCGTTGGATTTCAGATTGCGGTACAACGTAAACATCTGCTTATTTCCCGTAGCAGAAAGCAGCAACTGGTGGAAATATGCTTCATACTTAAAAAAGCTCTCCATATCGTTTTCCGCAGTCGCCTGATACCCCGTTGCGTTTTGCTTGTCCGTACACTTATGCAGTTCCTCCAAATATAAAGGAACATTTTTTGCGTATTGCACCATATCTTCTGCGCAATAAAGCTCAATCATCTTGCGCATTTCATACGTCTCCGCAATTTCCTCAAACGTCAGCTTTTTTACTTTCATTCCCCGCCGCGGCATAAACTCAACATACCCTTCGGAGACGAGCCGGTTGAGCGCCTCATTGATCGGCGTATGACTTACCCCCAGTTCTTCCGAAAGCTTACTTACTACCAAACGGCTGTTTGGCGAATATTTCCCCATAATAATCATATTCTTCAAATGGGAATACGTTGAATCAAGCAAAGATGAATTTTCTTCCAAGTCACTAATCCTCCTGTTCACCATGATGCGTTTCACCCGGAAATCTCATGATATTTTTCAAACATTTTCCTTAATATTATATAGATTTACTCTGATAATAGCAAGGGGAAGTTTTCCAGTCCTTGAACGATTTTTTGCAGAAAACGCGCTGCCGGCGCGCCATCCACCGCCCGATGGTCAAACGTAAGCGACAATGTAATGCATGGATAATTCACAAATTTTTCCTCTATCATTTTTTGCCGCACAGTCACAGTCCCGACGCCTAAAATAGCCGTCTGTGGCGGATTGATGATCGGCGTGAATACCGTAATGCCCGTTGTCCCCAAATTGGTTACGGTGAACGTCCCACCCGAAAGTTTAGACGGATCAACTGCGCCGGATTTGCACTGCGTAATCAATTCTTTTGTATCCTTCGCAATGGCATTCAGGCTCTTCTTGTTAGCGGTCGTCACAGTCGGCACCATCAGTCCGCGCTCCGTATCTACCGAGATCCCAACATTTGCATCCGTAAACACATGCAAACCGTCTTCCTTATAATGCGCGTTAAAATCCGGGAATTGCGGCAAAATCCGCGATACCGCAAAAACAATCATATCGTTTATGGTCGCGCCGCCAAACGCAACTGCATCCGTCTTTTCTTTCGCCAGTTTACGGTATTCCAGCATCTGGGTCGCATCCACCTCAGCCGCCATCGTGAGCTGTGCCATACCATGAATAGACTGCATCATATTGTCCGCAATCAGCTTGCGAATATGCGTATGCGGAATTACACGCTCCTCGTTTCTTTCCGGCTGCAATACAGCAGCAGGTCTATTCGCCATAAATTTTTCAAAATCAGCACGGATAATCCTTCCGTTTGGTCCTGTTGGCGCAACCTGCGAAAGGTCTACTCCCTGCTGCCGCGCAAGCTTACGGACAACCGGGGAAGCAAATATTCTTCCCTGTGTCAACACCGCCGGCATGACCGGCGCAGCAGCTGCTACAGCGGGTATCGCCTCTTTTGACGTTTCTTCTTTTGCAGGCTCACTTTTTTCTTTTTCTACAGCTTTTCCGGGCAGTGTATAGCTTTCTCCCGGTGTTCCGATCACGCAGACTACCTCTTTTACCCGGATTTCGTCTCCCGGATTACCGATGGTTTCCAGCACAGTCCCTTCCGCATCGCTTTCGATCGGGAATGTTGCCTTACCGGTTTCGATTTCAAAGAGGATATCCCCTTCTTTCACCGCATCGCCCTTCGCGACTTTCCAGTCGCCCATAATAACGCTTTCTTCCGTCAGGCCTTTTTGCGGCATTAATATAAACTTTGCCATAGTAATCTCCTATTATAAATATTCACTCGTTTTCCTTTAGCGGATATAAAGCCCGCCGTTTACGTCAATCACAGCGCCCGTAATATAGTCCGAAAGGTCAGACGCCAGAAAATATACGCTTTTTGCCACATCAAGCGGCGTTCCCAGTCTTTGGATCGGCACGGACTTCGGATCGTCACGACCCTTGGTCATCTCCGTTTCAATATAGCCTGGCGCAATCGCATTGGCGTTGATGTTATATGGCGCACAAAACAGCGCATATGATTTCGCAAGCGCCAAAATACCGCCTTTAGATGCGCAATAACTCGGCGCTACCTTAGGACTTCCCATTTCACCTGCGCGCGAAGCCATAAAGATAAGCTTCCCCGAACCCTGCCCAATCATTTTTTTCAGGCAAGCCTGTGTGCAAAGCTGCGAACCGCGCAAATTAATATCGATCAGGTTGTCCCAGGCTTCCTGTGTCAGATCAAGCATAGGCGTAGCGTCTGCAATTCCGGCATTATTGACTAAAATATCGATTTTCCCGTGTCTGCGGCATACTTCTTCTACCATCGCTTCGATGGATTCTTTTTCTTTTACATTTACTTCCACAGCCATAGCAGTACAGCCCTCGGCGATCAACGCATCTGCGCTTTCCTTTGCAAGCGCATAGCGCATATCCGCAATGACCACCGACGCGCCATGCTCTGCCAAAAGCTTTGCAGAAGCAAACCCTATGCCCCGGGCGCCGCCTGTTACGATCGCTGTTTTATTTTTTAAATCATCATATTTCATGTTTCTTCCTTCCTACCAAAGGTTCCCATCGTCATTAAACGCAAATGGTTCAGGGCCACGCACGATCGTAATATCCGGATTCGCCTCTGCTTCTTTCATTAGCGTTTCCGAAATATAAATATCTTCGATATGTGCAGTGTTTTTAATACGAATAATACGCGGATTGTTATAGTCGATCCCATTACAACTTTTGACTCCAACCGCAATGGTATCCCGGTCATTATCCATGACAATCGGCATTTTCACCGTTAACAGCACCGTATTGGTAATGGCATTCGGATAAGTCACCTCAAAATCGGTTTGATCATAAAGCCGTTTGCTGACCGCGTCAAACACGCCTACCCCCGCTGCGCTCCCATGCGATTCCTCCGTCAGCGCAAGCGTCACCACGCGCTGGCTCTTAATGCCTCCCGTCGCATATGGACCGATAAACCGCCCGCTGACATTAGGATCCGCGCCATCGCCGCTGATATTTTTACCGATCTCATCTATTACCAGTAAATCAGTTTCCGCAAATAGAATACTGCCCATCTTCGCCTTGGCAATCAAAAGAAGCTTTGGTTCTTCTGTAACAATTTCTTCGGGCGTCAGCGCATCAATCCGGTAAGTATCATCATATGCGTTTTCAATAGTCGACACGCCAAACAACAGATTGGAATGCTTCATAATGGCTTTCCCAAAAAGCGGAACCAAATGATGCATCTCCCCAAACCCCGCGGTGTGCGTCACTTCAGCACCGCGCTGCTTGCCAACGCCAATCGTCAGCATTTTCATCAATCCGCTTTCGTAGGGTCCCCGAAAAGCGGTATGGGGCTTGATCCGGTTTACCGCAATAAACCCGTCCGCCTCCGCGGCATATTTGTCGATTTGTACGATATGCCCTTCGTCCGTATACCCGATATCTTTCGTTTCCATCGTTGCACGAATCGGACATCCGCAATATTCCTCTGTAATCCCATAACTGGTGAGAATCGCTTGTTGCCCTTCTGCCGTCGCACCACCGTGGCTGCCCATTGCCGGGAAAATAAACGGCTGCGCGCCTTTTTCTTTGATAAAGGATGCAATTTCCCGCAAGATCAACGCAATATTAGCAACGCCGCGGCTCCCTCCCGTAATACCAATGCTCATACCGGGTTTGATCGTTTCGGTGATCTCAGGTCTTTCAAGCTGTTTTCTGATCTCACCGGGAATATCCTCCAAGATTTCCCTGTCGAACCGCTGGCGCACAAGAGCCATCTTCGGCAGTTTTACATTATGAACCATTGCGCTGTATTTCGACATTGTTTTTCCTACCTTTCTTACTGGGCATTTTTATTCACAAAGCTTTCCTCCCCTCCTCCAAAAGAGGCAGGGGGAGGAAAGCTAACAGCATCAAATACCGAGGCGCTCACAGCGAAGTTTTTCTTCGTTACTCACGTTACTGGTCGGTGTATATCCATCAAGCCGCACTACTTTTTCATTAATATGATCAAGAATCACATCTTTCTGCGGGAAGAAGAATTTTTCAAGTTCCGGACAAGGCGATACCCAGTTGTGCGAACCGATACACACCGGCGGCGCATCCAGATAATCAAATGCAAGCTCCGTCATGTTACTTGCAATCGTCTTGATATAATTACCCCTCTCGCACGCATCGCTGATCAGGATAAGGCGACCCGTCTTTTTCACACTTTCAATCAGCGTATCATAATCAAACGGAATGAGCGTACGCGCGTCAATTACTTCAGCTTCCATCCCATATTTCTCCGAAAGCTCTTCCGCGGCAGAAAGCGCCGAATACAGCGCCGGTCCGATTGTCAGGATTGTGATATCCGACCCTTCCCGCTTCACGCTTGCTTTTCCGAGCGGGATTTCGTAATAATCTCTCGGAACGCCATCCGGCTCAAACTGTTCTCCCATATCATACAGCTTTTGGCTCTCAAAGAACATAATGGGGTCAGACGAACATAGCGCCGCCGCCAAAAGACCCTTTGCGTCATACGGGGTCGCAGGATAAACGATCTTAAGACCCGGGATATGCGTACACAGGCTCGTCCAATCCTGTGAATGCTGCGCGCCGTAAAAAGCACCTACCGACACACGTACTACGCACGGCATTTTCAGGATGCCCGCACTCATGCCCTGCCACTTGGCAAGCTGGTTAAACAGTTCGTCTCCGCACCGTCCAAGAAAATCGCACCACATGATCTCTGGAACCGCACGCCCTCCTGCCAGCGCGTATCCAACTGCGGCGTTCACGATTGCGGATTCTGCAATCGGCGCGTTGAACATCCTGTGGTGCGGAACCGATTCATACAGTCCTTGCAACACACCAAAAGAGTTCCCGTGTTCGCGAATATCCTCGCCGAACATAATCATAGTGGGATCCACATAGAACTTATCAATCAACGCTTCAAAAATCGCGTCGCGATACGTATACAGTTTTAACGCGGAAACCGGGTTCCCGTTTTCGTCAGTTGTTTTACGGAATCTTTTGGAAATCTTCTGATAGCGAGAATTATCTTCCTTTGCACCGATTACTTCCGGCTCTTCCTCCGCCATTTTTTCAATATGCTCATTAGAGAACATACATTTGGCAATCGCATCCGGCTCTACCACGAAGTTCATGCGCGGCGAAAAATCAAGATCTACTGTCTTTTTCAAGATATCCGTGATCAAACCACGCGTTGCTTCTTCCACACCCAGCGCATCTTCCTCGCACATCAATCCCTGTTCGATCATTTGGCGGCGATAATTTGCAAGCGAATCTTCCGCTTTCCATAGATCCATCTCTTCCTTGGTACGGTATGCCATCTGGTCTGTAACAGAATGTCCCGTATGGCGATAGGTAATGGTGTCCAGAAGCACCGGTCCGCGATTCTCCTGGATCAACGCTTTTTTACGTTTAAACGCGTCAATTACCGCAAATACATTATAACCGTCTACGCGCTCCGCATGCAACTGGTCTGCATTGAACGCCGCGCCCACGCGAGCCAGAATATCATATCCCATGGTTTCCTGGTCTGTCTGACCGCTCATAGCATAGAAATTGTTTACATAATTGAAGATAATCGGCAAGCCGCCTTGGTATCCTTCCTCCCACAAAGTCTTAAACTGGTTCATGCAGGCAAAGCTCATAGATTCCCATGTGTGCCCAGTAGAAAGCGAACCGTCGCCGCTGTTTACGACACAAATTCCATCCTGCTTACGCAATTTTTTGTATAATGCAACGCCCGCGCCCACCCCGGCAGAAGCGCCTACAATCGCGTTATTCGGATAAATTCCAAACGGTGTAAAAAATACGTGCATCGAATTTCCAAGGCCGCCCGTAAAACCGATTTCCCTTCCGAAAAGTTCCGTCATGAATCCATATAAAAAGAAGTCTTTTGCAAGCGCGCGGATATCGTCTTTATGAGCAGAAAATTTTTCTACGTTGCGCAGCAGTTTTCCTTCTTTAAAGGTGGACATGATCTCGTATAGACGATCCTCCGGCAATTCGCGGATCGCAGACATGGCACGCGCCAATACTTCCGCGTGTGCACGGTGCGTACCCAGCGAATAATCGTGCGTGTCGAGGACATACGCTTCGCCTACCGCAAAAGCCTCTTGCCCATGTGAGCAATGCGCAGGGCCCGTATAGGAATATTCGATTCCATTATACGTCTTTACGGTACGAATACCCTCCAGCATGGTTTCAAATTCGCGGATCAACCGCATATCCTCAAAGATATGCATAAGATCCTCTTGCGAAAATTCATTTTTTACATCTTTCAAGGTCTTCTGGTATTCATTCAACAGGATGTCATGAAATTTTAAGGTGCCCTGCGAACGGACTGCCTTCGGATCAACAATAAGTGATTTTGGCATGATCGTTACTCCTTGCATTATGATATTTTTTAGAGAATGTTTGTTTTGATATAGTGTCGGTGTGCGTACATTTTATTTAAGTTAATCTTTATTAGATTTACTTAAATTTATTATAATTTTATATCCTTACTGTGTCAAGCCGTATTTTTAATTTTTTCTTAAAAACAGCTTTAAAAAAGGATTATCCGCTTTATTTTTGCTGTATTTCAGTTATTGTTCAGAAATTTTTTATATTTTAAAATAATATTTTTTATATTTTGTATTGAAATATTTTTAAAGATAGATTATAGTAACCTTATACTTATATTTGAGTAGATTTTGTTTAAATACCCTCTTTTATTTCTTGTAAATTTTTTTCATTATAATAATTATTATGTTAAGGAGGCAATCGCATTCCAATGGAAATCGTAATTATCGGGGGAGGTCCCGGGGGATATGTGGCGGCAATCCATGCCGCAAAATCAGGCGCCAAGGTCACCTTGGTGGAAAAGGACAAACTAGGAGGGACATGCCTGAATCGTGGCTGCATCCCCACAAAAGCCATCCTACATTCAGCCAATGTTTTTCACGAATGCAAAAACGGAGCGCCGATCGGCGTGATTACGGATGACGCACACATCCAGTTCGATACTGTCATGGCAAACAAAGACAAGGTGGTCGCCAAGCTGACCGGCGGCGTGGGATATTTATTGAGCAAGAATAAAGTCCGCGTTGTGACAGGCAGCGCATCTTTTATAGATGCGCACCATATCCGTGTGGGTAGTGAAAAAATCAGCGCCGATGCTTTTATCATTGCCACCGGAAGCAGTCCTTCCGATTTGCCATTTGCAAAAGCAGATGGAAATGGCATCTTAAACAGCGACCATATTATGAAGTTAAAAACGCTTCCTTCTTCTCTGGCGATTGTAGGCGGCGGCGTCATTGGCTGCGAGATCGCGCAAGCCTTTTCACGCATGGGGTGCAAGGTTTCAATCGTGGAAATGTTGCCGAGACTGATCGCCAACATGGATGCAGAACAATCCGCACTGCTCGAAAAAACATTAAAGCAGGACGGCGTTGATATTTCCTTGAATCATGCAATCAAAGCAATCACTCCGGGGGCAAGCGGTGTTTCTATTAAATACGCAGACCAAAACGGCAAAGAAAAAACATTGGTCTGCGAAAAAGTTTTGCTTGCTGCCGGTCGCAGACCAAACGCCGCAGGTCTGGCTCCGGAAAAAGCAGGCATTGCACTTTCCCCCAAACAATTTATTACCGTTGACCGTCATATGCGTACCAATATTCCCAATATTTATGCCATTGGCGATGTCACCGGGAATATCCAACTTGCTCACGTCGCCTCACATCAGGGCGTGATTGCAGTAGATAATATCTTGGGCAAAGCGCGCGAGATCGACTATTCGGCGGTGCCTCAGTGTATCTATACTTCTCCGGAACTCGCTTCCGTCGGGCTGTCCGAAGCTGCCGCAAAAGAAAAACTTTCAGTTAAAGTCGGACGGTTTGATGCCGCCGGAAACGGCCGTGCATTGATCGAGCATTCGGCAGGGTTTTCCAAGATCGTCGCTAGGAAAGATAACGGTCAAATTCTCGGTATCCATCTTGCCGGTCCTATGGTCACGGAAATGATTTCCGGCATGGCGGCGCTCGTACAATTTGAAGCAGCAACCGGCGATATGGAAGAAGTTATTTTTGCACACCCAAGCGTATCGGAAATGATACACGAAAGTATATTGGATACGGATGGCATGGCAATCCACCAATAAAACTATAATCCCACATATTTCAAGGAGGTACCCAAGCATGGAAAACAGCAACACAATGAAAGCGCTCGTTAAATATGCGCCCGGTCCCGGAAACATGGAAGTTCGCGAGATTCCCATTCCCGAAGCAGGTCCCGGACAGGTGAAAATCAAAGTCCAGGAAGCCGGCATTTGCGGCTCCGACCTGCATATTTATCATAGCGATATCGCGATTCCTGTCAATCCCCCGGTCGTAACAGGTCACGAATTTTCCGGTATTGTCGAAGCAGTAGGCGAAGGCGTAACCGGCATCGCCCCAGGCGACCGTGTCGTTTCAGAAACCGCCTATGATTACTGCGGCAAATGCGATTTTTGCCGTGAAGGATGGTACAACCTGTGTATTGAGAGGCGTACCCTCGGATATTGGTATAACGGTATTTTTACACAATACACCGTCGTGCCCGCAGACCGCGTCCACCATATCCCGGACGGTGTCAGCTTTACTGCTGCTGCCATGACCGAGCCTCTTGCCTGCGTAACGCACGCCATAGACGATTTAACAGTCATTCGTCCATGCGATGTGGTCCTTGTTTCAGGGCCAGGTTCCATTGGTATGATGGCAGCCCAAGTTGCAAAGGCCTATGGCGCAACCGTCATCGTCTCTGGTACAAACATAGACGAACAGCGTCTTTCCCTCGCCAAAGAGCTTGGCGCGGATTATGTGATTAACATCCAAAAAGACAGTCTCGAAGAATTGATCCTGCGCGTAACCGGCGGCTATGGAATCGACGTCGTACTGGAATGCTCCGGCGCTGCGCCTGCGATCAACGCTGCGTTGCGGTTGATCAAAAAGCGCGGATATTTTACACAGATTGGTTTGACCGGCAAAAAAATCGAATTTGATATCGAGGCAATCAACTATAAAGAAATGCATTTTTCCGGTTCTATGGGTTCGCGCAACGCCAACTGGCGCAGAGCCCTGAAACTACTGGGAAGTGGAAAAATAAACGTGGAGCCGCTGGTCACACACAAACTGCCTATCACCAATTGGCAGGAAGCGTTCGACCTATTCGAAAAAAAGGAAGGCGGAAAAATTTTCCTGCTGCCCGTTTAACTCGATTTCCCAAAGAATCTCTATGATTAAAAAACAGGATCTATTATAATAAACGAATACGAAAGGAATTAAAAATATGAGAGAGTCAATCCATAAATATTTCCAGGTTGGTACCATCCAGTGGATGAGCCATCCAAAGCGCGATGTGCTGGAATCCATCCGCACGATTGCAACCGATGATTTTTTCGATGCACTGGAGGTATGCAAATTCTCTGATAATGAGATTCGTGCCAAAGCAAAGGAAATGCTCAGCCAATCACATTTAAAAGTTTGTTATGGCGCGCAGCCGCGGCTGTTGGGTCCGAAGCTGAACCCGAACGATATCGACGAAGCCGGTCGTAAGGCAGCAGAAGCGACGTTGATCGAAGCTGTAGACGAGGCAGAATACCTCGGTGCAAAGGGCATCGCTTTTCTCGCCGGAAAATGGGATCCCGCAACAAAAGACCAGGCATATGCACAACTTTTAAAGACCACTCGCGCGGTTTGTGATTATGCCGCCGCCAAAGATATGATGGTAGAGCTCGAGGTCTTTGATTACGACATGGATAAAGCCGTCTTGATCGGTCCTGCGCCTTATGCCGCAAAATTTGCAGCGGATATGCGAACCACCAACAACAATTTTGGTTTGATGGTGGATCTCAGTCACTTCCCCACGACATATGAAACCAGCCAGTTTGTCGTCCGTACCCTGCGTCCGTATATCACGCACTTCCATATTGGAAACGCCGTAGTAAAAGAAGGCTGCGAGGCATATGGCGACCAGCACCCGCGTTTTGGATATCCAAACAGCGCAAACGATACCGCCGAACTTCTGGATTTCTTCCGCGTGTTGAAAGAAGAAGGCTTTTTTAACGCACAGAATCCCTACGTGCTTTCTTTTGAAGTCAAACCTTGGAAAGACGAAGACGAAGACATTATCCTAGCAAATACCAAGCGCGTCATCAACCGCGCATGGGCGCTGCTGGAAGATTAAACAGGAGGAGATCAGTCATGACAAAAATTGTAGTACTCGATGGTTATACCGAAAACCCCGGTGATTTAAGCTGGGATAATCTTGCCGCCTTAGGCGAACTGACAGTTTATGACCGTACCCCCGCAGATAAAATTATCGAGCGGATCGGGGATGCCGACATCATTTATACGAACAAAACGCCCATTTCCCGCAGCACTCTTGATGCATGCCCCAATGTGCGTTTTATTGGCGTACTTGCCACCGGTTATAATGTAATCGACGTCGATGCCGCGAAAGAAAAAGGGATTATTGTCTCTAATATTCCTACTTACGGCACAGACGCAGTCGGTCAGTTTGCAATTGCCATGTTGCTCGAAATCTGCCATCATGTCGGGCATCACAGCAAAGCCGTGCACGAAGGTCGCTGGACCAACAACGACGACTGGTGCTTCTGGGATTATCCGCTGATTGAACTTGCCGGAAAAACTATAGGGATCATTGGTTTTGGTCGTATTGGGCAATCGACCGGGCGTATTGCAAAAGCGCTTGGCATGAAAGTAATCGCTTACGACAGTTATCAAAACGAAGCAGCAAAAACTATCGGCGAATATGTTGATCTTGATACACTTCTTCGTACTTCGGACGTAATTGCGCTGCATTGCCCCTTGTTCCCAGACACAGAAGGTATCATCAACAAAGATACTATCGCCAAAATGAAAGACGGCGTTATTATTTTAAATAACAGCCGTGGTCCGCTGGTAGTGGAAAAAGACCTTGCCGAAGCGCTAGACAGCGGAAAGGTATATGCCGCGGGTCTGGATGTGGTTTCCACAGAGCCTATCAAAGCAGATAATCCGCTTCTTACGGCAAAAAATTGTTTTATTACGCCGCATATCAGCTGGGCACCCAAGGAAAGCCGCCAGCGGCTGATGGATATTGCAGTCGATAATCTCAAACAATTTTTAGACGGCAATCCCGTTAATGTTGTGAATCCTTAAATCTTCTTCCTAATTATATAAGAGCCACCCTAATTAAAAATAACGCCGCATCTTTTGGATGCGGCGTTATTTTTAATTCAATTATTATCAGCGCAAGACATGTATTTTCTTCAACGCACGCACAAGTTTCGTACCGCCTTTGATTTGCACCAACTCACGTTCAGATACCGCCTTCACCGCAATCAGCATCAACAAATATACAATCATGCCGACAACTACGCAGGCTATAATTGCCAATGCATTCGAATATCCCCTTAGTAGGGCATAAATCACATAAGCCGCGAGCGTCATTACAACAGTCGCTAAAATCGGTTTTCCAAGATGCTCCAATATATTCATTCGTACATGCGTATATTTGCGAACAAAATAATAATTCATAAATGCCGCAATAATATAGCATACCACCGTACCGATTACAGCACCATAAATATTAATCTGCGGGATAGACATTAAGAACAAGCTGAGTCCTACTTTTGCCACAGCCCCCACAGCAAGGGAAATAGGCGGTAAATTTTGTTTGCCGATCCCCTGCAGAACACCTGTCATCGTCTGCATAAAAGGCAAAAATACCGCCACCGAACACATCGTCATCAAAAGACCGGTTGCAAGCTCATGTTGCGCCGCCGTAGAGCTTGGATATAGGAAACTGAAGATCGGCGAAGCAAAAACGCAGAACGCAACCGTTACCGGGATCCCTTCCAAAAACGCAAATTTAATCCCGTGCAGCACATTCGCTTTCACCCGATCCTGGTCACCCAGCTTCAACGCCTCGCTGATCGCGGGAACAACACTCATTTGCAACGCCTGCGATACAATTGCCGCAAGATTAATAATCGTTAGAACGCCGCCGGATAGCGTTCCATACATGCTGCGGATGGCAGCGCTCTCATACCCTAAAGCAAGCAAACTCCTCGGAATGATAACCGAGTCCACAAAGGCGACGATCGGCATCACAAGCCCCGCCACAGTTACAGGAAGCGCAAGAAACAATATTTTCCCAAGAAGCGGCTTTATTTCCTGCCATGAAAGCTTACTCTTATAGGCTGCCATCATATCTTCGGTCATTTGACGTTTTTGCCGGCCATAGGCTCCCATTGTATAAAGCAGCGCAATCGCCTCAGAAATCGAGATGCCAAGCAGCGCACCCATTGCGCCGAACTCCATCTTTCCTGTCCATTTAAGCAGCAGATATGCAAGAGATAATCCGGCAGCAACCTTCACAAGTTGTTCGATAATTTGTGAAAACGCCGTGGGTTTCATATTTTGCAGTCCCTGGAAGTATCCGCGGTACGCACACATCACAGAAACAAAAAACAATGCTGGCGCCAATGCCATCAGAGAATATTGACCACCCGGCAACGCTTGGAGACGCGTAATCGGTCCTGCAAGACAAAACATAAGGACGGAAGTAACGATCCCAACCAAAATCAAAAACGTTCGTGACGTTTTAAAAACGGCGTATGCGCCACGATAGTCACCGGTCGTCACGCGCTCAGAAACCAATTTTGATATTGCAATAGGCAATCCTATCGTAGAAATAATGAGCAATGCAGAATAAACCGGAAATGCCTGTTGGTAATAGCTCATTCCTTCCAGAGAAATAAAGTCTGCCAGGACGATTCGGTAAAGCGCACCAACAATCTTCACTATGACGCCCGCAGCGCCAAGAATAATTGTACTTTTAATGAGGCTTTTTGTAGTATTGGACATAAACTTCCCCAATCGTTTTTATCGTATCACAAAATTATATCACAAAATGCAATTGCCGGCACAACGAATTCGTGATACATTTATAGGATCAGAGAGATAATCGCGTCTTTTCAGCTATATTATATTATAATCATAAAAGGACGACTGATTTCTCTAATTTTATCAATTTTTCGCGATTCTATTACCTCCCCGGTCTTTATACAACAATCAAAAAATACAAATCCCTGCAAATATATCGCCACTATTTTGCCAGCAACTCCTTTTTTTACTGCGCGCGTAAGGAATAAATATTATTTTTTCAACGAAAAACAAGAAAACGACTTGTTACGCCTATGTTTTTATGGTAAAATAAATATCGCTGTAAAACTGAATTTGGATGTGGAAAGGTGGCTGAGCTGGCCTAAGGCGCACGATTGGAAATCGTGTGAACGTTAATAGCGTTCCGAGGGTTCGAATCCCTCCCTTTCCGCCACAATTTGTCTAAAAACCCGCTATTTAAGCGGGTTTTTAGCGTTTTTAGGAGTCTGTTTTCGGACAGTTCTGAGTGCAAAATGAAGGGCAGGGATATTATCCCTCATCGCTTCGATCAATTTCCTTGTACCCACCATATTAATGGCCCGTTTTAGGTTGTACGCAAGGAAACTTAAGCCCATTTCCGCTTCCGCAATCTTTTTTCCGCGACACAAAAAATAGTGCGCCCCATCATACCACTTAATTGTTCCAAACGGATGTTCTACACTGCACATTCGTTGTTTCAGTTTGTGCTTGTCCTCTCGGATCGTGAGTAGCACCTTCTTTTTGATGCCATCCTTGCGGTAAAATGAATTGTGAAACACGTGCCCCACGGGTGGCGCGTTTACCACATCCTCCTGTTTGCCGAACATCCGCACGCCCACGCGCACCGTGTCCGGACCAAAAAGCACTGTTTTGTGTCCTTTGGAAGAGGTACAGCGATTCGTACACTGCCTGCACGCGTCCTTGCTGGCGTACACCGTGCTTTGGCCTTTGATCTTCACCTTGGATAGCGTTTGCCCCATCGGGCAGGTGACACTGCCGTCCTCTTCAAGCGTAAAACAGCCCATGGCCTCCTCTTTCACAAGCTCTACGGCAATCGACGTTTCCTCGTAGCATTGGGGAAGCACACCCGCGTGAATACAGGCCGCGATGTCCTCCGGGCAGGTTGAGCGCCGCATCTCTTCGGTGATCTCTGCCTCGATGTAATCCAGCGGATAAACCCGCTCGTGTTTGTCGTACTTCAATGCTACATTTGGGATTGTGCCGTTCATCACGCATTCCAATATGTCACGGCGGCTGTCATATCCTTTGTCAGCAACCACCTCGAGCGTATCTGCCCTAAGCGCTTTCTTTGCTTGTTGCGCCATTTGATGCAGTAATCCCTGATCGGTTGCATTGCCCGTCGCTTCGTATTCGACGATCAAATGGCTGTCCGCATCTACCGCCGCCTGCACGTTGTAGCAGCAGTTGAACCCATCCTTAGTGTGCATCCGGTGACACTCCGGATCGGTGGTCAATATTTGCGTTTTGCCTGTTTCCTCTAGCTCACGCAGATAACCCTTGTAGCGGGATTTGCGTTTCTTTAGCTCACTAAGCGCTCGCTGTACTTTGTCTTTGGACGGCGCATCCTGCTCTGTTTCATCGTTTTTATCTAATTGACGCAAATATTCCTTGATGTGCTCATCAATCCGATTAAGCTTCTTGTCTAAAATCTCGGCATTATACGCGTTGTCCTTGCTGTTTTGCGCGCGTATCTTAGTGCCGTCCACCGCGATCAGGTTCTTCTCATACAGCTCCATCTCCACACACAGCTTCACAAATGCGCGGAATACGCTTTTTAGCGCGACGGCGTTGTCTTTTCTAAAATTTGCGATTGTCCGAAAATCCGGCACAAGTTTCCGGAGCAGAAACATCATTTCCACATTGCGCTCACACTCCCGCATCAGATTACGTGAGGAGCGGATTTTGTTGAAGTACCCGTATACATACAGCTTAAGAAGATCGCGCGGATCAAACGGTGGACGGCCCGTCTGGGCGAGTTGCGCGTGTTGTATGCCTAATTCGTCAATTTCCAGCATTTCCACAAACGCATCGATCACGCGCACCGCGCTATGCTCATCCACATAATCTTCCACACAATCCGGCAGAAATGTCTTTTGGTTTCTGCTTTC
>JAYFQX010000029.1:0-61411 GCA_034926635.1 Christensenella sp.
CTTTTCAAGCATTTTACTTTTCGTTTTTGGTACTGTATTGTTTTTTCAATGTTCGCCGCGTTTTTTGCGGCTTATTTATAATACCAAATCATATTCCCCTTGTCAACTCTTTTTTCATTCTTTTTTTCGTTCTTTTTTATCACTATGGCACTTGCCCACTAAATCCTTTTATAGAGCCACTCTCAGTAGTGTATGGCTAAGGAAAAACACCCATATTATAGTGGTGTTTTGCAAAAAATCAAAAATAAAATTTTATTATTCAATATCCTTTTTCTTCTAAAAAGCGGACAAACTTTTTGTCACTCATCATTTCATTTGAAAGGAATTTTCCATCCGCAAAAACCGAATAGGTCGGAAACGGTGACGGGCTCGCCTGTGCTTCCTCTTTTGATATGATCTTTCGAAAGGATACCGGTGCATTCCTTTCCAAAGCGATTTGTGTTAGACGCGGAATATACTTCGCATTCCACGGACAGTGATCCGTATAGAAAATTACAATCCCGTTTCCATCCGTCTTGCCCTCTCTTGCACACGAGCAAAACGCCGGCATCGAAGCCTCAGACGAAAATGGCAGCGCCAGAAGCTCAAAATCCGGGTATGCGGTATCTGCCACAAGAAAGCCGTGTGCTTTATAAAACTTTCCGTCAGATAAAAATGGTTTTTTCTTAACAGAAGAGATCGCCGCAACTCCCTTTTTTCCTTCTGCCTTTGCCTCAGCAACACAAACCTCCAGTAAAGACGATCCATATCCATTTTTCGCAAATGACCCCGCAACCCAAAAGCAATCCAGGAACATCCAGCCTTCCGCATCGATCGGAACCCATGCGTTTTCTGCAGGTGTCGCTTCAATAAACGCCTTCCCACACCCGTCCATTTTCCAAAAACGATACCCTTCTGCAAATCGCTGCTTCATCCATTCCTTTTTTACCTGTGTGCTTTTTTTATCGGAAATCGAGCAGCATATATGTTCCTTTTCTATATTATCCTGATTGACCCTAATAATCTCCACCGCTATTCTCTCCTGTCCCTAAAAAATAACTTCGTCAATTACGCCACCGCCGATACAAACATCCCCGTCATACAAAACACAGTATTGTCCTGGTGTAACAGCCCGCTGTTTTTCTGCGAATTCCACATAATAAATTCCGTCCCCGCGTTTTTCTGCACGTGCTTTTTGATCCGGCTGACGGTAACGTGTCTTTGCGCCGCACTCAAATTCCTTTTTTTCTTCTCCGCCCGAAATAAAATTCATACCGCTCATTACAAGACTGCGGGAAAAAAGCAGTTCCGACTCCGCGCCCTGCGATACATAAAGAATATTATTTTCCATATCCTTCTTCACAACAAACCAGCGTTCCCCTGTACCGTCTTTACTTCCGCCGATATCAAGTCCTCTGCGCTGCCCAAGGGTATAATACATCAAGCCATCGTGCCGCCCAACAGTCTTTCCGTCAAGTGACTTGATCTCTCCCGGATTGGCAGGAAGGTATTCCTGTAAAAATTGTTTGAACTTCCGCTCGCCGATAAAACAAATACCCGTGGAATCTTTTTTCTTGGCAACAGAGAGCCCTGCGTGCTCCGCCATTGCCCGCACATCTTTCTTCTGCATATCACCAATCGGAAACATAGCACGCTCAATTTGCTGCTGCGAAAGCATGCAAAGGAAATAAGTCTGGTCTTTTCCCTGATCAAGCCCTTTTTTCAAATAAGTTACGCCCGCCTCACGTGAAAGACGCGCATAATGCCCTGTCGCCAAATAAGCTGCGCCCGCCTTTTTCGCAAAGTCCAAAAATGCAGCAAACTTAATTTCTTTATTGCATAACACGTCAGGATTGGGCGTACGTCCACGTTTGTATTCTTCTAAAAAGTAAGAGAATACGCGCTGCCAATATTCTTCTTCAAAATTAACAGTATAGTAAGGAATGCCGATCTGTCCGCATACTGTTTTAACATCGTCATAATCCTCTTCCGCCGGGCACTGTGCATCCGGCGCACTGTCATCCCAGTTTTTCATAAAGACGCCCACAACGTCGTACCCCTGTTCCTTCAGCAATAACGCCGCAACTGCAGAATCTACACCGCCAGACATTCCGATAATAACACGCTGTTTTGATTTTTCCATGGATTCCTTCTCCGATTTGGTTTTTTTCTCCTTACTATTATAGTATAATCTTTATCAGAAAACCATAAGGAGCAAACATGGCAAGAAGAAAGAATAAAGGTAGTTTGAAAATCCTCATTACCATCCTTTGTATTATCGGGGTCGTACTGATCTTTGCATTCGGAACAAATGGTTCGTTCACGGATAATATTATCCAAATATGGAATAACACTATCCATTACGGCGAGCAGCAAACTAACGTAGAAGCACTGGTCTCCGGGAGCAACGACGGACAACTGTTAATGTATGTAATAAATACGGGTAATTCCGACAGTATTGTCGTCCGTACGCCTGACGGTCAGGGCATATTGATTGACGCAGCAGACGATGATGACGCTTCTCTTATCCTTGCAACGCTCAAGGATCTTGGTATCACCCGTCTTTCGGCAGCCGTAGCAACGCATCCGGATGCGGATCATATTGGTTCTATGGATGACGTCCTGGAAGCAATTCCTACGGATAAAATTTATATGACGTCCTATGCCGCACAAACCAAAACTTATGATAACATGATAGACGCAATATCGGAAAGCGGCACAAAGGAGATTCTTACATTCGCTGGGGATTCTTTTGAGATCGGCTCTGTTTTATTTCAGGTTTTGAGCCCGCAGGAAACGGAATTAGAAGACAGTAACAACTCCAGCATTGTATTGCTTATGCAATATGGCGCTACGCGCTTTTTGCTGGAAGGCGACGCGGAAACCGAGGCAATCGGCACAATGCTCGCCGCATACGCCCCGGAGATGGATATTGACGTCATAAAGATCGGGCATCATGGTTCTTCCAACGCCACAACCGAAGAACTCCTTGATGCTTCCACGCCTTCGCTCGCCGTGATTACCTGTGGCGAAGGCAACGACTATGGTCATCCCCACCGGGAAACACTCGACTTATTGCAAGCCGACCATGTCAAATCTCTGCGAACCGATGAAAACGGAGATATTGCAATCTTCTCTGACGGAAATGAAATCACATACAAGACGGCAGCCTGATAAGCCGCCGTTTTTTTCTTTCTATTCTATATCCTTTTTCCCTTGCTACGAGCGATGAAACCAAAAAACATAATCATTACACTCGATTACGATATTTTCACCATTGTGCGCCGCACGTAAGCTTTCTTTCAATTTCTCAAATTCTTTGGCGCCCAGTTCCGCTACGCTGATATCCTCTTTTGCAAAATCATACTCCATGCGCTTTGCAGCTTCTTTTGCGTTATCAATCTCATCTACTCCCACCGCCTGCACAAATTCTTTTTTTGATATCTCTCGCACACCGGTAAGCGCACCTGCGCTGTCCCGCTCTGCAATGACAAAAATGCCAATATCCCCATAAAAGCCATTGACCATCGTGTGATGTCCTTCGTCATAGAGCCCCGCAACCGGCTTTCCCTGATACCAATACATCCTGTTTGCCTCGCTGTAGGAAACGCCAAACGGTTCATATTCCTTTAAAGAATTGTCAGCTTTTTCCAGAAACTCGTCAATATCATCAAGCGCGGTCTCCGCAGCGGATGCACCGGTATCCAGCGCTTTGTTCAGAGTATCTATCGCTTTTTCCGCCAGAATGCTTCCTTTTTCTACGGCACGCTCGCTGATATCCGTAATATCCTGCATCATTTTCCCGGCTTTTCCATAAATTTGTGCACAGCCCCCCAGTATGCCGATTCCAAGCGCAATCACCGCCGTACAAGCCACAATCTTCACTAAAATCTTTTTCATTCTTCTCACCCCGCCTACTTTTTATATTTTCATTATATCTTTTATTCATCAAAAATGTTTTACAGGCTCTTGAACGATTTCTTAAAACTATATGAAAAAAGAAGCTGGTTTCCAACTTCTTTTTATCGCGATCATGGTTGTCTATCCTGTTTCCTGCCGGCTTTATGCGCCCTGCAT
Organism: Christensenella sp.; assembly: GCA_034926635.1. Classification (GTDB taxonomy): domain Bacteria; phylum Bacillota; class Clostridia; order Christensenellales; family Christensenellaceae; genus Christensenella. The sequence continues at coordinate 4,057 of JAYFQX010000029.1, forward strand.
TGATCATTATTCACTGGTTTCAGCCTCTTTTTCATCCGTCGGGAAAACAGCATCCTCCGGAATAGAGATAATCACCTTAAATAAATCGCCGTCAATCTCAACCGAAAACAATCCACCTATCATCTGCATAAAATTACGTGCAATTGAAAGTCCGAGACCCGATCCATCCGTATGCCGAGACTCGTCCCCCCGTTGGAATCGCTCCATTAATTCTTCTTCTGTCATATTCAATTCATCACGAGAAACGTTTTTGACAATGATACAAATATTATGCAGCACACGCCGAATGTTAATATAAACCCGCGATCCCGGCGCCGCATATTTCACCGCGTTATCCAGCACATTGCTGATCACACGCCAAAGCATCCGCCCGTCGGCCTGCACATACATGGTCTCATCCGGTAAATCCGTCACAAACGCAAGTCCTGACGCATCAATTTTATCAGAAAGTTCCCCTAACGCCTGCTCCATAAACTGGACTGTCTCAATCCGCGTCATGTCTACCTTCATATCACCACTGCTTGCTTTGGCCGCCTCAAACAAATCGTCTGTAAGCGATTTCAGCCTCCTGGATTTCATATCCAGAACCTCCAGATATTTGGGGGCATTCGGGCTTTGGAGTCCCTCCTTTTTCATCAGATCCACATACGTAAGAATTGAAGTAAGCGGCGTTTTAATATCGTGAGAAACATTGGTAATCAGCTCTGTTTTCATCCGCTCGATTTTCACTTCATGCTGCACTGCCGCCTCAAGACCTTCTGCAATATGCTCAATCCCCGTTGCGATCTTGTCCATATCGGCGCTGCCACTTTTCGGAATTGTATAATTGAGCTGCCCTTCTTTAATTTTTTCTACTCCTGTTGCTATTTCCTGCAACGCTGCCACTTTTTTCAATACAAACTTAACGACCACGGCGATATAAATCCCTATCATGATCAACCCGATGATAAATCCAAGGATATAAATTACCCTTGTCAGCAAGATCATAAGACCAATTAAGATCAATCCTACAATAAGCGTCCAAATGACGGCGATAACCCCGCGTGTACCAAGCCCGCTTTTTTCATACGCCTGCCGGAAACCGCTTCCGATTGCATTGATCAAGGTATAGGATTTTTTTTGTTTTACGCGGCGCGATACCGACATGCTCCACATCAGTGTAAGCGCTGCCGCTACAGAAACCAGGCTGCATATCTCCACTACCTGAAGAGCTCCGTATGCATTGGCAGAGCGGTCGGCGATCATATTAACGCCCATTACGATAAACGCAACAATAACCACCAGACATACCGCCCCGATATCCAGATAAACGGAATCCATGAGTGAAACATGTATTTTATTATCATATACAGATTTCCCAGCCGTATACATCAGCCATAAAAAGCCAGCCGAAAAAACAATAACACAGACTAGGACACAGATGAAACGGAAAAAAAACGCACGCAGCAGTTCGTTATATTCTGACTGTTTTGCTGCGTAAGCATCGTTTGATAACCCCGTATAAATTTGTACGCCGGACAAATCATATCCATCCAGTGCGGTATTTGAAGCAGTCTCAGAATAAACGCCGATCGGCAAATTCGTTTCTGCCCATTTATATTCGCGATTCGCCGTAAGATTTTGTATCCAGCTTACAGCATCTTTCACAGGCACGTTGGTATTCGTTACGCGGGAATCCTGGACAACCGCATAATAAAATTCTTTCTGATTCTCCAGCGCAGTCTTTTCCTGTTGTTCCGCCTTATTCAGTTCATCGGCAATATACCCTTCTGCATCAGCAAACAGTTCCGCATATTTTTGATTGATCGTATCAATTTGCTTTTTTACATAGGGATCCAGCTGTTCATAGATCTCAGAAGCATTTTCTCTAGCCCTCGTTACCGAATCAGGCACGCCCTGATCCGCGCTTCCCACCGTTTGCGCTGCTTCACTACCCGTTTGCGTTTCATTGTTAAATGCCATTTCTTCAAAGTACGTAATATACTCATTATAATCCCCTCCTATTCCGGCCTGCGTCAAAACTTCGCTGACTTCTTGCGTATGCTTTTCCTTGAGCGCGCTCAGGTAGGTGCTTAGGGCGTCACTTTTTTCCGTTTCGCCATAACCAAAATAAGCATGCTCTACCTGATGCCTTTCTTCTTCCATCTCGCGCTGATACCCTTGCGAATCCACATAGTTTTCACTGGTTACCACTTGCGAGGTGTTCTCTCTCCACATACCCGAAAGGATGATGACCGCCACACATGCCGAGGCAAGGCACAATACCCATGCAATGAGTTTATACCAAATACTATACCGTGAGTTTTTCGATTTTGTATCCAATGCCCCATACCACCTTCAAATACTTTGGCTCCTTCGGGTTAATCTCGATTTTCTCCCGTATTCTTCGAATATGTACGGCAATCGTGTTCTCCGCGCCTACTGCCTTTTCGTCCCAAACGCTTTCATAAATCTGTGTTGTTGAAAGAACCATTTCCATATTCTGCATCAAATACCGCAGGATTTTATATTCCATTGGCGTAAGCTTGACACTTTCCCCGTCTACCGTCACAGATTTTTTTAAATCATCCAGCACAAGCCCACCTGTTTGCAAAATCCCCTGCGTTTCCGTCATGCTCCCAAGCGAGGTGTATCTGCGCAGTTGCGACTTTACGCGCGCGACCAGTTCAAGCGGATTAAACGGCTTCACCAGGTAATCATCAGCCCCGGAATTCAGCCCCAAAATTTTATCCGTATCCTCTGATTTTGCACTCAACATAATCACCGGCACATTCGCGTTTTCGCGCAGCTTCATCGTAGCACGAATTCCGTCCATCCCCGGCATCATAATATCCATGATCACAAGATGCACTTCATTTTCTTCCGCTATTCTCAACGCCTGCGCACCATCATATGCTTTTAAAACCTTATATCCTTCGTTCACAAGGTAGATCTCTATTGCCTCAACGATTTCCTTATCATCGTCACAGACCAATATTTTCATGATAGATACCTCCGTATTGATTTCAAGGTATATTATACCACACACTACCCAGTTTTTCAGACATATACCAGCATCCCGCGATCGACCAAATGCGCCTGAAACAAAGATTTTTTATCGCAACTAAGACGAGCGAGGTAATCACAGTCTTGCAAAAAATCTATTTTAAAACCGTATCGTTCACATCTGATTTGTTTATCTGTACGGCATCTTGATCCCTTGTTATTATTCTATCCAATAATTATTACAATGCACCTCGCAAATATATGAAAACTTTCTTAAAAATTTGGAACTATTTCAATTTTCAGCTCGTCTTACTATTAAATAAACGCTTCAAAAATCATCGTTTTCTATTCTCGGGAAAATCAAATATCCGTCAGGAGGAAAAATAAATGAAAAAGCTATTTGCACTGCTTCTTTGCGTTATTCTTTGCTGCGGGTTGTTTGCCGCCTGTTCTTCCAGCTCGAATTACGCCATGGAAAACCAATCTTCAACCATATCCGGCGATGCCGGCGAATATGCCGCTACGGAAGAAACTTCCGCAGACATCGAGGCGGCTCCCGCAGAAGGGGAAGGCGGGTCAAGTGGGCTTGGGAATATTGGAAATGCAGAAATCCCCGATACCGACCACAAACTTACTTACAGCGCATCCTTTGAAATGGAAACCAAACAATACGACGCTGATTACAGCGCCATTACCAGTGCGCTTTCCGCCGTTGGCGGGTATGTGGAGTACGAAGATTCTTCTGCTTATTCGGATGACGGTCAAAACACTGGACGACATACCTCTTTTACGCTCCGCGTCCCGATAGATCAATACAACGCCTTTTTAGACGATCTTTCCGGTATCGGAACAATAGTCAGCAAACAAAAATCTACCGAGGATATTTCCGACCAATATTATGATACCGATTCCCGCATTGCTGTTTTGGAAGAACGAAAAGCAAGACTGATGGGGTATCTTGCCACTGCCGAAACCATGGATGACGTCATTAAACTAGAAAGCGAGATATCCGATGTGCTTTATGAGCTGGATCAGCTTCAGGGCAGCAAACGGAAAATGGACAGTCTCGTTGATTATGCTTCCGTTTCCGTAACCCTGCGCGAACTGATTACGCCGGAAACAATCGGTTCCGACGGACAACCCCTCGCGGGTCGCGCTTCCGATGCATTTTCACTTTCATGGACAGGCGTAGGCGAATTCATGCAGGACTTCGCTGTTTTCTGGGCTGCCGCTGCCCCCATATTGATTGTTGCAGCTATTTTTGCGGCTATCATCTTTGCGGTAGTAAAGGTCATTTTGTTGCTGGTTCGCAAATACCGGATCAAGCATCCCAAAAAAACGGTTCCCGGACAACAGCCTTATTTTTGCCCGCCGCCGCAGGATCCCGTGCATAAAGGCGCTCCGCCGCAGGATACTCAAAAATAAAAAATGCAAAAGGCACAACCAAAGGTTGTGCCTTTTTTGCTTCCTGCAAGGTTTGTGTATGAAAATTCTTATGCTGTCAGGGAATATCCCTGCCTGCGGAACGTCTTAATCAACTTCTTATTGTGCCCGTCGTCAATTTTCGCTCTCAAGAAACGAATATATACGTCAACCACATTGGAGAAACAGTCATAATCACAATCCCACACGTGCTCCAGTAATTCCGCGCGTGAAACAATTTTATCTTTATTCAGCGCCAAATACTTGAGGACCTCATATTCCTTTGCCGTTAGCTGGATTTCCTCATCGCCGCGGTACACCTTACGATTGTCAATATCTACCGCCAGATCGTCTACCATAATACGCATTTGTGCCTCATCCTTTCCTTCAATAATATCCATAGTACATATACACCCATCTATTAATAATACATTTTTGATTCAGTTAATCAAAAATCATACATTACATTTGTAAACAATTAATGAATGCTTGTTTTTTGCTGCATCCATATTCAAAACAGATATAAACCGGTGGTTCCTTCTTAAACAAAGCTTTTTAACAAAGGCTTTTCCCGGCTATTTCCTTTTGTTTTTTATCCGGTATTTTCCATGTGGTTCGCATCAGAAAACCTTTCTTTGCAAGATTGACAATAAGTTAACAAACCCGTATAGTATAGATGATAAGATACAATAATAATATAGTAGATAAGGAGCGGATATCACAATTTATGAACAACGGAATGTTTGATACAAGCGTTCAGGAGCTGAAATATAAAATTTTAAAAGAAGTTGCCTGCCTGGCTTTCGATGATAAGCTGGAGGAAGGTCTTCTTCATATATCTAAAACAATCGTACCGGGACCGCACGCCACAATGCGCTGTTGCATCTATAAAGAACGTGCGATTGTCAACGAACGTTTAAAGCTTGCCCTCGGTGGCGATCCTGAGAACAAAAACGTAGTGGAAGTACTGGACATTGCATGCGACGAATGCCCTGTGGACGGCATCCACGTATCGCAAGCGTGTCGCGGCTGTATTGCGCACCGCTGCCAAAATGTTTGTCCCCGTGACGCCATTAAAATTGTAAATTTGAAGGCGCAGATCGATCAAAAGAAATGTGTAGAATGCGGCAGGTGCGTTGCTGCATGTCCTTATAGCGCCATTACCAAATCGGTACGCCCGTGCGAAAACGCCTGCAAAGTCGGCGCGATCAGCATGAACGAAGAAAAAAAGGCTGTGATCGATAATGAAAAGTGCATTACCTGCGGTGCGTGCGTATACCAGTGCCCGTTCGGGGCGATCTCTGCGAAATCCTATATGGTCGAGGCAATCAAGCTGCTAAAAGGCTCAGAAAACAATACCAAATATAAAACCTACGCGGTTGTCGCCCCATCGATTTCCAGTCAATTCAGCCACGTTAAGGTAGAACAAGTTGTTTCCGGCATTAAAAATCTCGGCTTCTACAGTGTTGTCGAAGCTGCTCTCGGCGCAGATATGGCGGCAGATAAAGAGGCGGACGAATTATACGAAAAGGGGTTTCTCACAACTTCGTGCTGCCCGGCTTTCGTCAGCTATGTACAAAAAAATTATCCCGACCTTGCGCAGCATGTCTCGCATAATGTATCGCCAATGGAACAAATTTCCATTTATCTCAAAAAGATGGATCCCACGGCTAAAATTATTTTTATCGGACCGTGCATCGCAAAAAAACGGGAATTCCAACTGCCGGAAGTTGCGGGGATTGTTGATTGTGTCATCACATTTGAAGAACTTCTCGCGCTTTTTGACAGCCGTAACATAGATCTTTCTTCTCTTGATTATGAACCGCTTGACAACGCCTCTTATTACGGTCGGATCTTCGCCCGCAGCGGCGGTGTGGCAACGGCAGTCGGACAGGCGCTCAAGGAGCACGGGAAAGACGATTTTGATTATAAACCTATTTCCTGCAACGGGATCGAAGAATGTAAAATTGCGCTTCTTAAGGCTTCCAAAGACGTGCTTCCGCACAACTTTATTGAAGGAATGGCGTGTGAGGACGGCTGTATCGGCGGGGCGGCATGTCTGACACATGGTCCCAAAGACCGCAAGCAGGTAGATGCCTACGGAAACGAAGCCAAAGAAAAAACGATCGGCGAAGCCATTGGCATTCTTGGAAAAATCAAAAACAAATAAAAATTTAAAAAGGCCCCGCAGGAAAAAATTCCTGCGGGGCTTTTTTCATTACAATTTTCAGCCGATCGTTTCGTCCCCAATGCTCTGTGTGCGATAAATATAGGTTACACTGCCGGGCATCCCTGCCGGTTTTCCGCCGTAAGTCTGGTTTTGCCCCGCAAGGCTTACCATTGCCTGCAATACATCGGTTTTGGAAAGCAATTCATTTACCAGTTTATCATATAGCTTATCAATGCCATCCGTATTAAACGTCTCAATACCGCTTGACAATTCCTGCGACCCCAATGCCAGCGAATTGGTTCCGTTTACCAGTGCCGCACTTCCGCTTTTCAGTGCTGCGATCCCACCGTTCATCTCTTGTGCGCCGCTGTTTAATTGTCCCGCGCCTTCCTCAGCCTGAAGACAATAACCATATAACTCTTTTGCGCCCGCCTCCAGTTGTGCCGACCCGCCATATGCTTCCGTGATTCCTCCGGCAAGCTCCTGTGCGCCGTTATTTAATTCAGTTGTTTTTCCGGAAAACTGCTGCAGTAAACCATATAGGCTGCTCATACCGTCTTTGAGATCGCCCGCTCCCGAAAGCGCATTTGCCGCCCCTTCTGTCAGCGCGTTCACTCCGGCACGCAGCGTTTCTCCTTGCGTGCTTGTTAAGCTCCCGGAAACGCCCTGCTGCCCCTGTATGCTGGCTTCCTGCGCGCCAATCAAGGCTTGCAGCGTTTGGTCTTCCGGGTCTTGCTGTGCCAAACCTTTTAAGTACGCAAGTACTTTTTGGTCTGCAGCTACCGTTTTATCAAGCGTGTCTGCCGCGTTATCCATACCATCGCCCAAATTCTGCGCGCCGCCGGCAATTTTTTCTATCCCGTCATAAAGATCACTGCTTCCCTGTTTTGCCTCGCCTATTTTTCCGGTCATCAAGGCGATATTGCTTTCCACAAGCTGCGTCCCCTGCGCAATTTCCTGCGATCCTGTTTTGGCGGTCAACAACCCGCTTTGCAATTCCAGTAATTTTTGATCCAGTGTCTGCGCGCCGCCGGAAATACTTTCCATTCCCGATAGAAGACTGCTGCTGCCGGAAACCAACGAATTTCCTCCTGTAAGTAGCGCACTCACTCCATGATCCAGCGTCAGCGCACCGTCTGAAAGCTGTGCTGCTCCGTCATAAAGCGTTTTTGCCCCATCTTCTATTGTCCTGGATGCATTCAATAGTTCATCAAGCTGCCCTTTGGTATCATCAAGCGACCCCAGCTTATCGCTGTCCATATCAGAAAAAATCTGATTCGTCACAACCGAAAGTATGGTCAAAAGCGAAAAATTGTTGGTATCTGCCTCAATCGTCACCTTTTCGGGCAGCTTTTGATCCGCATTTGTAATTTCCAGATTTTCATTCATTCCCGGAAATGTCAGTGCTGTCACGATGCTTCTGCTTCCGTCATCCACTACTTTCCCGCCGTCCGAAACCGTAATATTTTTGAAATCATCATTATTCAGCGCTATCGTGGAAAGCGCAAGATACGGTGCATATATTTCTTTTTTTACCCCGCCTACCTCTGCTTCCTGCTTGTCACGATTTGTGTAGGAAACCTGAATTACCACATGTCCGCTCTTCCCTTCCATATCCTCTGACCTGGTTTCTTTGCCGTCCAGCGTATAGGAAATCGCGATTCCGACCGGAAGCTCCTTATTTGAAGTACCTTGATAATAAATATCAGTGCCTTGCGGCGTCCACGTCATATTTCCGTCTTGCTCTGCTGTAAATGTTTCGTTTCCTTTCACGTTTTCAATATCCGACAGCTCGGAATAATCCTGCAGCGAAGTGCTCGATCCTGCGTTTTTAAGCCAATCGCTTACAATAATTTTATCCGGGCTTCCCGAAGCGTCTGAAATCACGTATACCGTCTCTTCTTTTACCGGTTCTCCTTCTGCCTCCGAGTTTTTTGCCACCGGTTCTTCCTTCACGGTCTCTGCCGTTTCGGTTGGCATCGCAGAAGCGGGAGCCTGTCCACTCGCCGCCTCAGAACAACCCATAAGGCTGAGCGCCATTGCTGCCGCTAACCCGATACAAATTATTTTTTTCATAAATCCTTACCTCCTTAGGCTCACTTTCCTCAAAATCTCCGGCAATCGGTTTTCAAAATTTTAAAGCCTATTGCCCGATGCTATTTCCATATATTTCTGCCCTTTTTTATTGCAGCTTTGGCAAAAAACCTCTGCTAGTCTTGCAGATAGCTTTATCAAAAATCATAAACATGGCAGGCAGAATAAAAATAACGACCGCCATGCTGATCAATGCGCCCCGCGCCATCAGCATACAAAGCGAACTGATGATGTCGATGTCGGAATAAAGACCTACACCAAATGTCGCCGCAAAGAAACCAAGCGCGCTTACAATAATAGATTGAATCGAGTTTTTCAAAGCAATCGTAATGGATTCTTTTTTCCCCATTCCGTTTGAGCGTTCCCGTTTATAGCGTGTCGTCATCAAAATTGCATAGTCGACGGTTGCACCAAGTTGTATGGTGCCAATTACGATCGATGCGATAAACGGCAATATGGTTCCTGTATAATAAGGAATCCCGAGGTTAATAAAGATTGCCGATTCAATAACCGCCACCAGAATCACCGGAAGCGAAATGGATTGCAGCACCAGAAGAATAATTACAAAAATCGCAAAAATCGAAACCATGCTGACCATTTGAAAATCATGGTCGGTAATAGTAATCAAATCCTTGGTGCAAGGCGCTTCGCCTATCAGCATTCCTCCGCTGTCATATTTTTTAATCACTTGGCTTAGCGCATCAATCTGCGTGTTGACTTCATCGGACGCAATCGCATAACGGGAATTCACAAGCATCAGTTCGTGCTGTCCGCTCTGCAGGATATCCGTCGCGGCTTCGGGCAGTGCTGCCGATGGCACGGACGGTCCCAAAACCGTTTCCAGCCCCAATACATCCTTTACACCGTCAACCTGTTTCATCTCTTCTATCATGGCATATTTATCATGTGCAGAAACATCCGCGTCCAACAAAACCATATGGGTAGAGCTCATATCAAAATCCTGCTGCAATTTATCATTGGCTACAATACTGTCAAGATCCCGCGGCAGGGAATCATCCATTTTATAATATACCTCTGTATTACAGTATCCATAGACCATCGGGATCAGCAATATAATAAACACGCACAGAACCGCCTTATAATGTTTTGTAATAAAATCACAAAGCTTTCCAAACTTCGGCATGAGTGACCGGTGCATTGTTTTTTCAATGCCTTTGTCAAACGTCAAAATCATGGCAGGCAGGATCGTAACGCAGGAAAGCACACCAAAACCGACGCCTTTTGCCAACACCACGCCAAGGTCTCCACCTAGTGTAAAACTCATAAAGCAAAGCGCCAGAAAACCCGCGATCGTCGTGATCGAGCTTCCCACCACAGAAGTAATTGTTGCCTTAATAGCATGCGCCATAGCACGCTGTTTGTCTCCCGGAAAACGCTGTACCTGTTCCTGATAGCTGTGCCAGAGAAAAATCGAATAATCCATTGTGACCCCAAGTTGCAGTACCGCACTCAGAGCCTTGGTAATATAAGAAATTTCTCCCAAAAAAATATTGGTTCCCATATTATACAGGATCGCCATACCGATACTGAGCAAAAAGAAAACCGGCATAATATAAGAATCTAAAAACAGCGCCATAACAATGGTCGCACAAATGACCGCAATCAAGACATAGATCGGCTCTTCTCTCTCGGCAAGGTCTTTTGTGTCCTTAACCGCCGCAGACATCCCGCTCAAAAAGCATTGCTCGTTCGAAACCGCGCGGATATCATCCACTGCCTGCAGTGTAGAATCCGCCGAAGATGTATCCTTAAAAAAGATTGCCATCAGTGTCGTATCGCCTTTATTAAACGCGTTATAAAATTTATCCGGCAAAATTTCTTTGGGGACAGAGAGGTCTGCGATGTCATCATACCAAATGACTGATTTTACATTATCAACGTCCTTGATCTTCTGCTCCAGGGCACTCACGTCTTTATCGTTCATCCCTTCAACCATATACATCGCAAATGCGCCCGTTCCAAATTCATCTGTCAAAATATCCTGCCCCTTCATGGTATCAATATCCCCCGGCAGGTAATATAAAATATCATAATTCACCCGCGTGGAAATCATGCCGAAAATTGACGGAACTAGCAGCAGGACAGCGACAACAAGAATGATAATCCTATGTTTTGCGATCCATTTCCCAAATTTTATCATGCTATACAAAACCCCTTTTCTTCCATCGCATTTCTCCGGTATTATTGCGGAGAAAATCTTTAAAATGACCTATGGTCAATTTACAAAAACGAGTATAGCACTAAAATGACTAATGGTCAATATTTTTTTGACATTTGCCTGACTTTTTGTTATGATGCAGGAAAGCGGGGATAATCAGAATGGGAAAAATTGATTTAAAAAAGCAAAGAAAAAAAGAAGCGCTTTTACAAAGCGCATATGAATTGTTTACCACAAAAGGCTTTCAAAAGACGTCAATTTTGGAAATCGCGCTGCATGCGGGCGTTGCAAAAGGCACTTTTTATCTTTATTATGCCGATAAATACAGCTTGCGGGATGACCTGATCGTCCATCAATCAAACCTTATTTTCTCCCAAGCCATGGATGCATTGCGTCGGCAGCAAATTCCGCTGTTTGCCGACCGTATTATCTTTATCGCAAATTATATCATTGATTATTTGGCAAGCGACAAAAAGCTGGTGCGGTTTATCTCTAAAAATTTGAGCTGGGCGCTTTTTAAATCGGCCCTCACCACTCCTTCTCCCAATGCCGAGATTGATTTTCGAAAGGTATACTATGAAATCATCCGAGATTCCGGGCTCACTTTTCAGGATCCCGAAATCATGCTTTTTATGATTGTCGAGCTAATCGGTTCTACTTGCAATAATACTATCTTAAACGAAGAACCCGTTTCTATCGAAACATTTAAACCTTATCTTTTTGCGGCGATCAAGGCCATGATCAAAGCGCAGATTGTGTCTTCAGCAGAATAAAACCGTTTTTCTTTCAAAATGCCCGTCCCTTTGTTTTAGTAAAGAGGCGGGCATTTTTTATAGAATGACAAATACCGTTATTTCCTTTTTTCTTTATATTGCAGCGCCGCCGCAATAAACTCACGAAAAATTGGGTGTGCTTTATTTGGTCTGCTTTTGAATTCCGGATGGAACTGTACGCCGATAAAGAAATCGTTAGCAGGAATCTCAACCGCTTCCACAAGCCTTCCATCCGGCGACGATCCCGTCACGCGCAAACCGCTTTCCTCCATCTGTTCCCGGAAATCATTATTGAATTCATAACGATGGCGATGCCGTTCACTGATATTTTCCTGCCGATACGCACGTGATAATATCGATTCCGGCATAATCCTGCACGGATATGCCCCCAGACGCATGGTTCCACCCTTTTTCTCAACATCTTGCTGGTCAGGCATTAAATCGATTACAGCATATTTTGTACCGTCATCAAACTCGCTGGAGTTTGCGCTTTGATACCCGAGTACATTGCGGGCATATTCAATGACTGCTGTTTGCATTCCGAGGCATATCCCAAAAAACGGAACATTATTTTCGCGGGCATATCGGACCGCCTCAATTTTCCCTTCAATGCCGCGCCCGCCAAAACCGCCGGGCACAAGGATTCCGTCACAATCCGACAGCATTTCTTTTGCTGTCCCACGCGTTAATTCTTCCGAATCGATCCATTTAATTGCAACATTGGCACTGTTTTCATATCCTGCGTGTGCAAGCGCTTCCGCAACCGAAAGATAAGCGTCATGCAGTTGGATATATTTTCCTACCAATGCGATCTGCACCGGCTTTTTTCCGTTTTTGATCCGCGCTATCATTTCTTTCCACTCAGTTAAATCCGGTTTTCCGCAATCCATTTTCAGTTCACGGCATACAATGTCCGCAAGCCCGTTTTTCTCCAGCATAATGGGCGCCTGATACAACACCGACAACGTACGGTTTTCAATCACACAGTCCGGTTTGACATTACAAAAAAGTGCGATCTTCTGTTTGATGGAATCGTTCACAGGCTCGTCGCAGCGCATCACGATGATGTCCGGCATAATGCCGAAGGACTGCAGCTCCTTCACGGAATGCTGTGTTGGCTTTGATTTATGCTCTCCCGAGCTTTTGATATACGGAACCAGCGTAACATGAATAAAAAGGCAATTTTCTCGTCCGACTTCATGCGATACCTGGCGAATGGCCTCCAAAAACGGCTGGCTTTCGATGTCGCCCGTCGTACCGCCGATTTCTGTTAGCACAACGTCTGCGTTGGTCTTGGTGCCTACCGCGTAAATAAAATTCTTGATTTCGTTGGTCACGTGCGGAATCACCTGCACTGTCTCGCCGAGATATTCGCCCTTGCGTTCCTTTGTGAGAACATTCCAGTACACCTTTCCCGTGGTCAGGTTGGAAAACTTGTTTAGATCTTCGTCAATAAATCGTTCGTAGTGTCCGAGATCAAGGTCCGTCTCCGCGCCGTCGTCTGTTACATAAACCTCGCCGTGCTGATACGGGCTCATGGTTCCCGGGTCTACATTGATATACGGATCAAGCTTTTGCGCCGCTATCTTGAGTCCCCGTGCTTTTAGCAACCTTCCCAGGGAAGCTGCCGTAATACCTTTCCCAAGTCCTGATACCACACCACCCGTTACAAAAATAAATTTCGTCATCTTTCTTCACCATCCAACATTTTATTCATAAGTTTTCAATAATTCTTCCGCAACCTGTCGTTTGGAAACGCGCATATCCATCGCTTGTTTTTCAATATACCGATGTGCCTGCGGTTCTGTCATACCGAGTACTTGAATAAGCACACATTTTGCCCTGTCTACCATCCCAATATCTTCAATTTTACGAGTCAGCTTTGAATTCTCCGCCTGAATCTGCCGCATCCGGTTATGAGACGCACATGCAAACCGAAATGCCTGATAAAAATTTGTTTTGCTGATGGGTGTTTTTACGACAAACGCGCCCGCCTCTTCTGCGCGCGCGACCACCCGCTCATCTGTTTCGCCTTTCAATACCACAATCAACCCGCACGAAAAATTCTTTGCCGTATATTCCACGAATTCAAGTCCGTTTCCGCCGATAATAGGCGGATTTACAATGCAAAGCTCGTGATCGTTTTGCTGCAACGCCTCTCTTGCCTGGCGAGAATCCGATGCACATGCAATCTCAAACATGCCGAATTCTTTCACCAGTTTCTCAAAAAAGCCGCGTCCTTTGGTCGACCCCGACACCACTAAGATACGGCGCAACATGTCATCACCTGCCTAATTCTGTGTATAGAGCTGTTTATATGGATTCTTGCTGTCCGGACGAAGCACAAAAAAATTCGCATTCGTTACCGCGTCTTTTTTCCTGCCAAACGCCTCACAAAACTCCTCTATATAAGCCCGGATCGCCCCCATATCGTCTTGATTTGCTCTATTCGCAACAATTTGCGGAGGTAGATCCGGCGGCAGTTCATCGCAGCGCAGATAAATCCTTCCACCGTGCATTCCCGTTCCGCAAAAATTACCGACCGGGCGTTGCCGATCAATCCCAAGGACAATAATCGTCCCGCCCGCTTGGTATTCTCCTAAAAAACTGCCGGCACATCCGCCAATCACAAGCACAGGACTCTTTTCCCGGTATTCTTTCATATGGATGCCCGCACGGTATCCTACGTCCCCGTTCACAAAGATTTTGCCGCCGCGCATGGCATAGCCCGTCGCGTCTCCCGAAGATCCCGCAATATAAATCGCTCCATCGTTCATGGTGTCGCCCGTCGCGTCCTGCGCGTTACCGTTTACCCTGATCTCGCTCCCGTCAAGGTATGCACCCAGCGCATTGCCGGGCGTTCCGTTAATCACAATTTTTTTATCGGCAAGACCGCTTCCAATATACCGTTGCCCGATACAATGATCCACCACAACAGTTTTATCTTCCGCCGCTTTAATTTGCTGATTTAAATCCTTAAAATGCATTTTTCCTGCGTTAATATTCATTCTGCTGCGCCTCCCAGTTTTTTGCTGCGTTCTACACTGGAGAACGCCATGAGCTGCGGTTTTTGCTTGATCAGCTCATAATCAATGCTGTCAAGCAGCGTTTTTTCACGAATTAGAGAAGTGTAAATACCCGCCCGCGCCACGTTGCCAATAATAATAAATCCTTTTAGCAGGTTATTTTCGGAAACCAGCTTTTTATATTCGTCCTCGCCTTGCTCCACATAAGCATCCCCGCAATAACTTCCCGCCGTAATGATATGCAGATCAAAAAATCCAATGGCATTCATGGGGATTGCTTTATCGTATTTTTTAATACCGCCCGCCATATTGATTCCGGCACATTCGCCTTGCATATAAGCGTTGGGCAAAAGCGCCAGCGGTCGCATCATATCCGTCGTAATATCATAACTTTCCGTGCAATCCCCCGCCGCATAAATATCCGCTGCCGAAGTCCGGCATAGCGCATCAGTGACAATACCCTTGTTTACGCTGATCCCGATCTCCCCCGCAAGCTCCGTATTGGGTCTTACCCCCACAGCGACAACCAACGTATCAAACTCCAGCTCGCGTCCACTGGATAGAATCGCCTTATTGCCGTCAAACCGTTTTACTCCATCCGAAAGATAAAAGCGTATCCCCTGCTTTTCAATATGCGTTTGCACGATTCCAGCCGCTTCCGCGTCAAGAATGCTCGGTAAAATGTGATCCGCAAGATCCACGATTTCTATTTGCGATGCTTTTTCTGCAATCCCTTCCGCACACTTCAGTCCAATCAGCCCCGCTCCCATAATTAGCACCCGGCTTTGCGGTGTCAGCGCTTCATCCAACCCCTTTGCGTCATCCAAAGACATAAAAGTATGCTTGCCTACTACCGCAGCAAGACCTTCTATATTAGGTACAAAGGGACGCGAACCCGTTGCAATCAAGAGTTTGTCATATTCTATTAACTGTCCGTCGTCCAGGAAAACCCACTTGTCCTTCGCGTCAATCCTTGTCGCTCTTTTCCCGGTAAGCAGCCTGCACTGCATTTGCGCATAAAATTCTTCCGGACGATATTTCATTTTTTCTTCGGTTGTTTTTCCGCAAAGCAAATATGAAATTGCTGGGCGCGAATAGGTATGATACGGCTCAGAAGAAATAATTGTAATGCTTCCTTCTTGATCCTGTTGCCTGATCCCTTCCACGCAGCCAATCCCGGCCGCGGAATTTCCAATGATTACATATTTCATCCCCGTTACCTCTCCTCAAATACAATCGCCTGATTGGGACACCCTTGCACGCAGGCAGGTTCTCCGTCCGCGTTTTTTACGCACAATTCGCATTTTTGCATAACGCCAGTATCCGATGGCATAATCGCGCCGTACGGGCACAACAAAATACAGGTATGGCAGCCCACGCATTTATCCTGGTCGACCATAATGATTCCGTTTTCTACGGAAAGTGCGCCCATAATACATCCTTTGACGCACAACGGTTCTTCGCAATGCCTGCACGAAACCGCAAAACAAATGTTTCCATTCTCCTCAATACGGATACGCGGATTAATATGGATATCTTTGAGCGCTTTTACCATATCCGTTTCCGCAGAATTGGAAAAAGCGCAATTATATTCGCACAGGTGGCACCCGAGGCACCATTTCTCATTGACATAAATTCTTTTCATTTCTTTATTCTCCCGCGTGTTTTACGCCCAGTATTTCCAATTCCTTTTCATTCAAACCCACGCCGCGCAGCATCAGTCTGTTGCCTTTGAGTGCCTCAATGGAATTGATGCCCATTCCGCCCATCATCTCCTTGATCTCATGCTGCCATGCACTCACAAGATTCACAAGCCGCTGTGACCCAACATCAGGATTCAATCTTTTTACCAGGTCAGGTCTTTGCGTTGCAATCCCCCAGTTACATTTTCCCGCCTGGCAGCTTCTGCAAAGATGGCACCCCAGCGCCAAAAGCGCGCCTGTCGCAATATAGACGGCGTCTGCCCCAAGGGCAATCGCTTTGACTACGTCTGCGCTGCTGCGGATACTGCCGCCGACTACGATAGAAACATCGCCCCGGATACCTTCCTGCCGCAGCCGCTCGTCCACGCTGGCCAGTGCAAGCTCAATCGGGATTCCCACGTTATCACGGATACGCGTAGGTGCTGCGCCTGTACCGCCGCGAAATCCGTCAATTGCGATGATATCCGCGCCGCTACGCGCAATGCCGCTCGCGATCGCCGCCACGTTGTGTACCGCCGCGATTTTTACGATCACCGGCTTTTTATAGTCTGTTGCTTCTTTCAGCGAAAAAACAAGTTGGCGTAAATCCTCAATGGAATAAATATCATGATGCGGCGCCGGCGAAATCGCATCGCTCCCCTCGGGGATCATCCTTGTTTTGGATACGTCTCCCACAATCTTTTGCCCCGGGAGATGTCCGCCGATACCCGGTTTTGCCCCCTGTCCCATCTTGATTTCTATTGCCGCACCCGCGCAGAGGTAATCCTTATGCACGCCAAACCGTCCGGATGCCACTTGCACGATGGTATTCGCGCTGTATTCATAAAAGTCTTCATGCAAACCGCCCTCGCCCGTATTATAAAATGTATTGAGCTCACGCGCCGCCCGTGCAAGGCTTTCATGCGCGTTATAACTGATGGAGCCGTAAGACATCGCCGAAAACATAATCGGCACATTCAGTTCCAATTGCGGAGGCAGGTTATTAATAATCTTTCCTTCCCGATCCCGCTCTATCGTCCCAGGTTTTTTCCCGAGAAATGTACGCGTTTCCATGGGCTCGCGCAGCGGATCAATGGATGGGTTTGTCACCTGTGACGCATTGATCAGCAGCTTATCCCAATAAACCGGGTATGGTTTTGGGTTGCCCATAGAGGAAAGCAGCACTCCTCCGGTGCCCGCTTGTCTATACAGTTCTTTGATATTCTCGCCTGTCCAGTTGGCGTTTTCTTTAAAAGTATGATCCGATTTTACAATTTTGAGGGCGCGCGTCGGACATAAGGAAACACACCTGTGACAGTTGACACATTTGCTGTCGTCGCTTTGCATCAGGTTCAGTTCTTCATCATAACGGTGTACTTCATTTGCGCACTGCCTCTCGCATACGCGGCAGGCAATGCAGCGCTGCGCATTTCTCACCACTTCATAATCGGGATATATAAAATTAATTGCCATAGTTTTCAGCTCTCCTCTGCGTCCTTCCGCACGCTCAAATCGCGGCGGGCATTTGCCTTTGCGCCGCTTCTTCATCCAAAGTCACAATCACAGGCTCACCGCCGCGTGGCGACCAGATATTGTCAAGCTCCGGCTCCATTACGCGAATCGCGCATTCCTCGCTTGCCACATAAACCATATCCCCTTTTTCCGCCGCAACCATGGAACGAAGTTTTAGCCTGTCATTCAGTGCCATCATACCTCCCTCAAAACCAAGAAGAATAGAAAACGGTCCTGTGATCAGCAAACTGGAAAACATATTTCGCAGGTATTCCATCTGCGCCCTCTTTTCGGGCTCCATCCGGTCGATTGTGCTCCAGAACGGCGCCGCAATTACATGCGCGATCTCCTCATAGCCGAGTCCCTGTCTGCGACCCAAATAGTCGATGATATAAGTGATGACTTCCGTATCCGTAAGCAACGTACATTTATACCCAAACATTTCTATAAACCGCCGGTTTGCATCATAAGAAGAAATCTCTCCATTATGAACAATTGAATAATCCAACATAGCAAATGGATGTGCACCGCCCCACCATCCTGGTGTATTGGTTGGATACCTGCCGTGCGCCGTCCAGCAATAACCGCTGTATTCCTCCAGCCGGTAAAACTCTCCTACATCTTCCGGAAAACCAACCGCTTTAAAAACACCCATGTTCTTTCCGCTGGAAAAAACATATGCGCCTTCTATCCTTGTATTAATGCGAATTACGCTGCGCACGGTATATTCTTTTTCATCTAGCTGGCTGTCAGCCAGTTTTGTATGCAGCGGGGTGACAAAGTAACGCCAAATCAACGGTTCGTCCTTAATTCTCGGATGCTTGCGCGTGGGGATTTTTGATAAGTTAATAATATCGAAATGCTCTTCCAAAAAAGCTTCGCATTTTGTTTTTGCTTCCTTATTATCATAAAAAACATGGAATGCGTAATAATCCTTATATTCCGGATATATCCCATATCCCGCAAAGCCGCCCCCAAGACCGTTCGACCGGTCGTGCATCGTTGCAATCGACTCAATAATCGCACTGCCGTTGGTTCTATGCCCGCTCCTCGAAAACATCCCTGAGATCGCGCAGCCTGACGGTATCCTTATCTGCCCTTCTTTTTGCATTTTTTCCACCTCTTCGTGTCGTTTTAACATTTTTTATGATACCCCGACTCTATTTCTCTGTCAATATAAAAATGAAATATTTTTTTATTTTCTTGCATTTTTAAATTGATTTTATCTAGTTAGTTCGTTTTTAATCCAATTTTTATGCAATTTATATAAAAAATATTTCATTTTTTCTTAAAATCCCCTTGACTTTCTAGGCATGCCGTTTTATAATTCAAAACGTAGACAGCAAAGGCGCTGCGGAAAACCAAGAAAAATTTTCCCGCAGCGCTTTTCAAATTTTATAGAAGAAACAAATAGAAAGGGTTGACAAAAATGACTAAGGTACCGGAATTATTCGGCAGCATGGTTTTCGGAGATGCGGCGATGCGCGAGCGCCTTCCCAAAGAAACCTACAAAGCGCTGAAAAAAACCATTGAGGATGGAAAAGACCTGGATATATCGGTTGCCAATGTTGTGGCAAACGCGATGAAAAACTGGGCGATCGAGCATGGCATCACACATTTTACCCATTGGTTCCAACCTATGACCGGAACAACGGCGGAAAAACACGACAGCTTTATTACGCCTACCACAGACGGTAAGGTAATCATGGAATTCTCGGGAAAAGAGCTGATCAAAGGCGAACCCGACGCATCGAGTTTTCCTTCTGGCGGTCTGCGCGCAACCTTTGAAGCACGTGGATATACAGCTTGGGATCCGACCTCCTACGCCTTTATCAAAGACGGTATCTTATGTATTCCCACCGCGTTTTGTTCTTATGGCGGCGAAGCGCTTGACAAAAAAACACCTTTGCTGCGCTCGATGGAAACCCTGAACGATCAAGCGCTGCGTATTCTGAGATTGTTTGGGAACACAACCGCAAAACGCGTTTTAACTACAGTCGGTCCGGAACAGGAATATTTTTTGATTGACCGCGATATTTATGAAAAACGGCGCGACCTGAAATATTGTAACCGCACGTTGTTCGGTGCAAAACCGCCAAAGGGTCAGGAAATGGACGACCATTATTTCGGTTCCATCCGCCCGCGCGTTTCCGCTTTTATGAAGGAACTTGATGAAGAGCTTTGGAAGCTTGGCGTACTTGCCAAAACTAAACACAATGAAGTTGCTCCCGCGCAACACGAGCTGGCGCCGATTTTTACAACAACAAATATCGCTACGGATCACAACCAATTAACCATGGAAATGATGCGCCGTATTGCGGATAAGCACGGTCTTGCCTGCCTGCTTCACGAAAAACCGTTTGCCGGTGTCAACGGCAGCGGCAAACATAACAACTGGTCGCTCTCCACCGACCAAGGTGAAAACCTACTGAATCCGACGGATGATCCGCATGAAAACCTGCAGTTCCTGCTGTTTCTGTGTGCTGTCATCAAAGGTGTGGACGAATATCAGGATCTCATGCGTGTATCGGTTGCCAGCGCAGGAAACGATCACCGTTTAGGTGCAAACGAAGCGCCTCCTGCAATTATCTCGATGTTCCTCGGCGACGACCTCACGCAGGTTCTGGAATCGATTGAAACAGAAAGCGATTATACGGATCCGGAAAAATGCGAGATGAAGATGGGCGTTCATGTATTGCCTGATTTCCAAAAAGATACTACGGACAGAAACCGTACTTCGCCGTTTGCTTTTACGGGAAATAAATTTGAATTCCGCATGCTGGGTTCCAGCCTTTCTATTGCGGGACCAAATATCGTGCTTAACACTGTCGTTGCGGACGAATTAAAGCAATTCGCGGATAAGCTGGAGCAAGCCGTCGATTTTACAGCCGCGGTTTTAGGGATCATTCAAGATACGATGAAAGCGCACAAGCGTATTATCTTTAATGGCAACAATTATTCGGACGATTGGGTTACAGAGGCAGAAAAGCGTGGGCTTTTGAACTTAAAATCTACTGCGGATTGCCTCCCGTATTTTATCAGCGATAAGAATATCGAGCTTTTTACAAAGCATCATATTTTTACAGAAGCGGAAATGCATTCCCGTTACGAGATCATTTTGGAGAATTACTGCAAGACGCTTAATATTGAGGCGCTCACCATGCTGCAAATGTCCAAAAAAAGCATTATTCCGGCGGTCAGTACTTACACCAAAGAATTGACGGAAACCGCGCTTATGAAGCAGCAGCTTGGAATTACGGCAGATGCAGAAATTAGGCTCGCAGAAGATCTATCTTCCCTGCTCTCGTGCTTTCTTAACGCTGTGAATGCGCTTGATGAAAAACTGCTCGGCGTAAAAGATGCCGGTGATATCGGCACCTGCGCAAGGTATTACCGCGAAGAAGTTTTTGCCGCAATGCAGGAACTTCGTGGGATATCCGACACAATGGAAACCATGGTAAGCAAAAAATGCTGGCCGTGGCCGACCTACGGCGATATTTTATTCAGCGTCTAAAAAAACGCTGTTGTCGCCGATCTCAACGTAACACAAAGGCGTGTGCGTGGCAGAAACAATTATTCTGCCGGGTACGCGCCTTTTAAATTTTTCAGAACGGGGGTTCTACAAAATGTTTTCTTCAGTTGATACAGTATGGGTACTGCTTGGCGCCGCTTTGGTTTTCTTCATGCAGGCGGGTTTTGCGATGGTCGAGACAGGCCTGACACGCGCCAAGAACGCCGGCAACATCATCATGAAAAACCTGATGGACTTTTCTCTTGGTTCCGTCGTTTTCTGGGTGATCGGCTTCGGGTTGATGTTTGGCGTATCCGCAAGCGGTCTGATTGGCACACCGGATTTCTTCGTACAGAATGAATACCTGGTGGGCGATATTCCGCCGTATGTGTTCTTCATTTTCCAAACAATGTTCTGCGCCACAGCCGCTACGATCGTTTCCGGCGCTATGGCAGAACGCACCAAATTTTCTACTTACTGCATTTATAGTTTGATTATCAGCGCTGTGATTTACCCAATCTCCGGGCATTGGATCTGGGGAGGCGGCTGGCTTTCTTCCCTCGGTTTCCATGACTTCGCGGGATCGACCGCCGTTCACATGGTTGGCGGCGTAGCGGCGCTCGTCGGCGCGATGATCCTTGGACCCCGTATTGGCAAATACGATAAAAACGGGAAATCCAAAGCGATCCTCGGTCACAGTATTCCGCTTGCGGCTCTTGGCGTTTTCATCCTCTGGTTTGCATGGTTTGGTTTTAACGGTTGTTCTACTTTAAGCATCCAGGGCGACAGCGCAGACTGGGCAGGTAAAATCTTTACCACCACCAGTTTATCCGCTTCTGCCGGTGCAATCGGCGCCATGTTCATCACGTGGATCCGTTATAAAAAGCCCGATGTTTCCATGACGCTCAACGGCGCGCTCGCCGGTCTTGTGGGTATCACCGCAGGCTGCGATGCCGTCGATCCATGGGCAGCCTTCGTAATTGGCTTAATTTGTTCTTTCGTCGTTGTATTTGGCGTAGAACTGCTTGACAAAAAGCTCAAAATCGATGATCCTGTCGGCGCAATTCCCGTCCACGGTTTCTGCGGCGCAGTCGGTACAATCCTTGTAGGTATCTTCGCAATTGACGGCGGCTTGCTCTATACCGGAGATCCGTCCTTCCTGGGCGTACAGGTAATCGGCGTACTGGCAGTCATCGCGTGGGTTGCGATCACCATGACGATTGTATTCCAGATCCTGAAACATACAATCGGGTTGCGCGTTTCCAAATCCGAGGAACTTACCGGTCTTGATATTGAGGAACATGGATTGGCAACCGGATATGCGGACTTCATGCCTGCAAACGCAACAGGTTTCCTGATAACAGAAAACGGTACTAACAGCAAAAAAGCCGCTCCTGCATCCGTTACTCCTCTGGAACAGGCTGTTCCCGTGGCACGTATGCCGAAAACAGCGGACGGTATGCCTTCCGGGGATACAAAAATGACAAAATTGGTGGTCATTTCCAACCAGAATAAATTTGGCGATCTGAAGACCGCTCTCGAAGATATCGGCATCACAGGTATCACTGTTTCCCAGGTGATGGGCGCGGGCATGCAGAAAGGTCATTCAGAGTATTATCGAGGCGTAGAGGTAGACATCAATCTGCTTCCTAAGATAAAGGTTGAAATCGTTGTATGCAAAATACCGGTGGAGGTAGCGGTAGAAGCAATTAAAAAAGCGCTTTATACCGGCCATATCGGTGATGGAAAAATCTTTATCTACGACGTAGAGAACGTCATCAAGGTTCGTACTGGAGAAGAAGGTTATGATGCCCTGCAGGACGAAGGCGAGATGGATTGCTCCAACTAACTTAGGTACCATCCACAAATATAAATTCATAAGAACAAAAGGTGCGTGGCAAAAGCTTCGCGCTTTTTGTTTCCTGTTTATTTCTATGTTATACTGGATATAATCATCAGGCAGAATCCAGGAATATGAATGCCGCGGGCGGTATCTCTTATCTTCCGGGCAAGGTTTTCAGCCTAGCAATATCAATGAGGAGTGTTTCATGAAATCGGCAAAATATTTTGTTATTATATTATTAGTATCTTTGGTTCTATCCGGTACACTGTCCGGATGCTCTACTTCTATCCCCGTGCAGGAGGTCTCTTCCCCTGTACCATCTTCTTCTGGCGTCTTGGAATCTCCTGCTGCGGAACCGAGTCCCACTCCTGCTGCGACGGTCGCGCCCTCTGCATCGCCGAGTCCTTCTCCAACACCGTCTGCAACAACTTCCCCATCGCCTACTCCGTCACCTGTGCCAAGCCCCACTCCAGCCCCAATTGAAGACCTTGCGGTGGACTATCAAGCCATCGGTGCGCTTGATTCCGCAAAACAAGGCTGGGGACAAGGTCTGAACAAAGACCAGTGGAACCGTCCTACGGGTTCGGTAGATACGCAGGAGCAATACGGAAAATACGACGCTTTGTTTATCATGCCGCAGGAGCAAAAGCTATACCTCACTTTTGACGAAGGCTATGAAAATGGTTATACGCCCACGATTCTGGATACGCTCAAAGCCAAGAACCAGAAGGCTACTTTTTTTGTAACATATTCTTATGTGCGTGACAACCCTGCGCTGGTGCAGCGTATGATTGATGAAGGGCATGTGATCGGTAACCACAGTTGGACACATCCGTCTCTTCCCACGTTGTCGCTTGAGCAGGCGCGTGCCGAAATCGTAAAACTGCATCAATATATGCGGGATTCTTACGGAATCGAAATGACAGTATTCCGTCCCCCCATGGGTGAGTTTTCCGAACAAACACTTGCGCTCACACAAGCGCTTCATTACAAAAGTGCTTTTTGGAGCTTCGCCTATTACGATTATGAACCGGACGATCAAATGGAGCCGTCTGCCGCGCTTACCAAACTAACCGATAACATTCATCCGGGTGCGCTTTATCTGCTTCATGCAATTTCCTCTACCAATACATCGATTCTAGGAGATTTTATTGACAACGTACGCGCGCAGGGCTATCAAATTCTACCGTTGCAATAAGCGAGGCTGATACCTTTGAGAGATTATCCTTATTCCAAAATTCCAACCCCTCTGCTTGCGTGGTATGATGCGCACGCGCGTAGCCTTCCATGGCGTGACGATCCCTCTCCTTATCGTGTGTGGGTTTCGGAGATTATGCTGCAGCAAACGCGCGTCGAAGCGGTAAAGCCTTATTTCTCCCGCTTTTTAAAAGCGCTCCCCGATGTGCGCGCACTGGCGCAGGTATCGGATGAGGCTTTAATGAAGCTATGGGAGGGTCTTGGTTATTACAGCCGCGCACGCAACCTAAAAAAAGCAGCGCAAATAATTGTTTCGGAAGAAGGAGGCGCACTTCCTTCTTCGTTTGACATGCTCAAAAAGCTACCCGGTATCGGAGAATATACTGCCGGGGCTATTTCTTCTATTGCTTTTGGACAGTGCATGCCCGCAGTTGACGGAAACGTTCTTCGTGTTTTTTCCCGTCTTACAGAATGCCGCGATAATATCATGGATCCAAAAACAAAACGGTTTTTTTCGGATAAAATTCAAGGGATTATCCCCATTGATCGCGCAGGGGATTTCAATCAGGCATTAATGGAGTTAGGCGCCATGGTTTGCAAGCCAAACGGCATTCCTTTGTGCGGTGCCTGCCCGCTTGCTCCATTGTGCCGCGCAGAACAAAACGGGACTGCAGGAGAATTTCCTGTCAAATCATCAAAAAAGCCGCGGCGTATCGAAGAGAAAACCGTTTTTCTTATCATCTGCGGCAAAAAAGCCGCGCTGCTGCGGCGTGGTGAAGGCGGTCTGCTTGCCGGAATGTGGGAATTTCCAAACACTCCGGGCTTTGTCTCTTCTGCGAATCTTATGGCTTGCCTCGCAGAATATGGCATAACCTCTGAAGATATTTTAGAAATAGGCGCCCTGCCGCCGGCAAAGCATATCTTTACGCATATTGAATGGCATATGACGGGCTTTCTGATACAGCTCCATAATGAAAATGGCAACTTTTTCTGGAGCGATCAGGAATCCCTGCAAAAAAGGTACGCCGTTCCTTCCGCATTTCACGCCTATGGGAAGTATCTGACTGAATTGTTCTGCAAATAAGCACCAGCGCCGGAATCTTTGCAAACAAAAACCAATAAAAGGAAACAAAATATATGAATGCTAAAAAAATATGGAACCGTCTTCACTCCCTCGTGATCTTCCGCAATCTGCTGGAAGATCCCACGATCTCGCTTTTTTCAAATTTACTGGAAGCGCTACAAACCGAAAATACCGAAAAATGCGTTTCCTGCTATTGCTCTTTTACCGCGTCTCTTTACCGCGGCGGAGCTAATTTCGGCGATTACGTTCTCGAACGTATTTTAGATGATGAAAATTTTTACATCCAAAAATACGCAAACGGCGGGACTATAGACAGCCTGCTTTCCGAATGCCTGCACAGCGAACTTAACATATTACAGAGAATAAGCACGATTACCAGCGATGAAATAAAAGAAAAAATTTCATATAATGAATTTCTTCCCTCCTGGCATACTGCTATGCCGCAGGATTTCACAAAAATCTACACAGGCTATCTGGAAGGTCTTTCCACCGAAGGCTATGGGATCTTCCGAAAATACCATGTGTTTACGCTGAACCGGCATAAGCTTTTCCCGGTACGTCATCCCGATACTATTTCCATGGATCAGCTTTTTGCTTATAAATATGAACGAAATTGTATTTTCAAGAATACGATCGCTCTTTTAGAAGGAAAACCTGCTGCTAATGTGCTTTTATATGGAGACAGCGGCACCGGAAAATCATCAACGGTAAAAGCTGTGGCAAATGTCCTCGCACCGCGAGGACTTCGCCTGGTTGAGGTGAAAAAAAA
The DNA here is from genome assembly GCA_034926635.1 of Christensenella sp. Taxonomy (GTDB): domain Bacteria; phylum Bacillota; class Clostridia; order Christensenellales; family Christensenellaceae; genus Christensenella. Next base: position 30,304 of record JAYFQX010000029.1, read on the forward strand.
CCAACTGCGCGAAATTCCGGATCTTGTCGAAATGCTAGAAAGCAGTCCTCTGCGGTTTATCCTATTTATCGATGATCTTTCTTTCACGCGGGATGATGATGACTTCAGTGCGCTGAAAGCCATACTGGAAGGCTCCGTCGCAGCGCGCAGCGGCAATATTGCGGTTTACGCCACCAGTAACCGTCGGCATCTTGTACGGGAAACATTTTCCGATCGGGATGGTGATGAAATCCATGCAAACGATACTGTACAGCAGCTTACTTCTCTTTCCGACCGATTTGGGCTTACACTTACGTTTTCCCGACCGGATAAACAGCAATACCTTAATATCGTACGTCGTCTCGCCGACCTCTACGGCATAACAATGCAAGAAGATATCCTCTTTCGGAAGGCAGAAGTTTTTGCATTGGAGCGCGGCGGTCGCTCTCCTCGCACGGCGAAGCAATTTTTAGAGCAATTGCAGTCTGATATGACCTGAAATCATCTGTATTATTCATTATAATACACATCAAAAAACCGCTTTGCTCAGCGGTTTTTTATATATTCTTCAATTTCATTTATTTTATATGCTATCTTTTGTTGTATCTCTATTCTCAGCAGAAAAAATAGGATTATTTACGTTTTACAATTGCCTGCGCAGTATTTTCATCCGTAACCAAGTGGTTGAAAAGCTTAGCGCGCGCGCCGCCAATAATAGAGGCGACTTTATGTTCTCCACCTGCCGCGCCAATCACCACCGGCGTACTCCGCAACGCCTCCGGAGAAATCGTCAAAATATTTCCCTCAATGCTAAGCGGACACAGCTCTCCCTGTTCGTTATAGAAGCGGGAACAGATATTTCCTACAATCTTTTTGCTTTCTAATTCGTCTGCGATGCTTTGAAGCGTCTTTTCCATTTCTACCGTCGTAGAATGTTTGGGATCTCCGTCAATCCCCACGATCGCAATATCAAGGTTATGGTGCAGCTTATATACCGCAGAAAGTGTCTCTGAGTCGGTAAACGTGCGGGCAATCATTTCATGCTGCGCAATAATCGGCGCATACATCATGGCAAGCCTGCAATTTGTGTAATTGGTTGCCATAATTTCACACAGCGAATTTGCAAACATAGCATAATCATTCGCACTTGTGCTGTCAAGCCCGCCGATCAAAGAAACAAGCTGCAAATCATTGATCGCGGAATGAGGCTTGATATAGCGTGCCATAATTTCGAGCGTACGTCCCCAACCAACGCCTACCGTCATACCGGAACGCAGGAGGTTATTCAGATATTGTTCCGCCGCAATTCCAATACTACTGTTGATTGCCTCCGTTGTTCCGGCATTCGGCGTAATAATCTTGACATCCTTAAGCTCCAGCTTCTTGCAAATTTCCTGCTCCAGCTCAACATTATGGTTGCCCATACGGGTATCGTGCACTTCAATCGTCACAATTCCCTCTTTTTTTGCATCGTTTAGAAGCTTAATGAGCGTAGGTCTAGAAATGTTGAACAACTCCGCAATCTCAGCCTGTGTTTTATTTTCTTTATAATATAAGTAAGACGCTTTTAGCTTTACATAATACCGTTCTTCCGAAGATAAAGCCACCCTGTAATCCCTCCGTTTTACACTTGTAAAATCACTTTCACTTTTGAAATATATATTAACATTAATCGTTTCCACCGTAATTGTCAAGTATTCTGATAAGAAATTCGCAGTATTACGCACCATTACCACTTTTAAAAACATAAATAAAGTATGATTTTAAAAGATACAAAAAAGATGCCTATGCAGACCGTGCACAAGCATCTTTTGCCTCATCATTTAAGAAGAATGCGTCTGCTTTTTGGGTTTAGAAAAAATTTTTGAAACATAGTATGAACCGCCCGCAAAGAAGATCATAATCCCTGCGCCCTGCAATACGTTTTGCGCAACATCGCCTGCGCTTTCCCCCTTGGTTTCCGTATCATTAAACTGCAGCGCTCCGCCATTTTGGTTTTGATTCTCCTGTGGCAATTGTGGTTTATTCTCGCTGGCGTCACTACCCGAAGAATTTTCATCGGACTGACCATCGTCTATACTTCCGCTATTACCAGAGTTCCCATTGTCATCGGAATTATTTCCAAACAAATCATTGGAACTATCTTCTTCCTGCTGCGAGGAACCATTATCCTCCTGCTGTGCAGAATCACTCTCCGCGCCATAACGGCTTTCGTAGGTTGCTTCTGCCTGCTGCGCCTGCCGCATACCTTTAGAGCACTGCGGTGATAACAAAGAACAATTCTTGTGACATGCCGTGCAATGCATGCTCCCTAAAAACTCCTCTAATGTCGGCACTGCTTCGTCCGCCACTGTAATCACCGTATTTTTTGTTTCATCAATACTTTTGGTGGAGGTCGCTGCGGCAAAGGAAGGTTGTCCCTGATAATCCGGCATTGCATTTCCTGCATTTTCCCATCCCAATTTAGCTACTAAATTTGAGTCCAGCGTCGCTTTAAATCCCAACAAAAACACTGCCAGCCCAATCACACTGATCACCCGTTTCCGCAATAGACTTTCCCGTTTCATCCGGAACATTTTACGGAATGCCGCAAATATCATGGGCAAATGCAGCCCAAGGTGGATTCCCGCAATGATCAATGTAACATACGGGATACTGGTATGGAATGTAACCAATTCGGGTGTTGATATCCCAAGATTCGGAAATACCGCTTCCGAAATCAAGATACCGCTTACGATCGTTAAAATGAAACATATAGTTAAAATAATATCGAAAATAAAAAGAATCTTCGCTTTTGCGTTTTTACGTGAAAATGACTGCGCCAGCGCTTTGGTCTGCTTCCTGTTCAGTAGAAGGTGTACGCCCACTACGCCAAGCAGCACAAGCCCGATAATCTCATGCCAAAGCAATCCTGTATTCAGCAAATTCAGCAAAAAACAAAGGGCAATTGCCATTACGCAATCAATTGCAATTTTTACTGCTTTCATATCAATCTCCTTTTTTGTGATATGCGATAAGTTTAAAGGAGAAATATGGAATGAATACGTCTGAAACGTTAACGCTATGTGAAATTTATGAGAAATTACAGATTTTAATCTAGGTCGCACAAAAAAGATTAGTTTTTCTGTACGCCTGTCAGGTCAAAGGGTGGAATAAAGCTCTCCTGTGCCGCCTCGCCATCCTGCACAAATCCATTTTCTACGCCGAGGCCGATCGCAAAATCCACTAATGCGTCATACTCCTGCCGTGTTACCGTACGCCGCAGCTCTCTTGGCATCCGCGCATTTTCTTCCATAGGAGTATATTGGCTCATCAAACTCAGGTAAATATCGTCCCCATAAGTTTCATACACATATCGGACTATATTTTGAGCATCTGCAAGGCAGCCGGGCAGCAGCAATATCCGCACCACCACCCCATTTTTCATCAAACCATCTTCATCAAACACTGCCTTTCCTGCCTGTTCCGCCATTTCGGTAAGCGCCTCTTTTGCCCGGCAGAAATAATCAGGTGCGCCTGAATATCTTTTTGCAATCCCGGCATCCATATATTTAAAATCAGTCAAATACACATCCACAATGTCCCGCAGCATCGCAAGCGTGTGCACATCCTCATAACCGCCGCAATTATATATAATAGGGACCGAAAGTCCCTGTTCCTTCGCATTCTTCAAGGCACGAAGGATTTGGGGAGTATAATGCGTAGGCGTTACTAAATTAATATTATGTGCGCCTTGTTCCTGTAACTCCAAAAAAATTTCCGTCAGCCGTCCTATTTCTATTTCCATTCCCGCTGCGCCGCTGCTGATCGGCTGGTTTTGACAATAAACGCAATGTAGTGGACAGTAGGAAAAAAATACCGTCCCAGAACCCATTGTTCCGGAAATACACGGCTCTTCCCAAAAATGAAGCGCAGCCCTCGCCACCTTTACGCGCGCATTTGCGCCGCAAACCCCTGTTTTTTCATGTAAGCGATCCACCCCGCATTTCCGGGGACAAAGCATACATTTTTTCAATAATTCTTCCATACTTCTTATTATATCACGCCGAAATATATCGGGTTCAAAGGATACGGTTTTAAAGCAAGTTTTTTCGTATGACCGCAAGTTGCACGAGTAAAAAACAGCCGTACCGCTTTAAGTGAAATCAACATCGCCGCAGACAGAAAGGCTTTGTTCCAGGAATATTGATCCCAGCCAGGTATGCTTATACTAGCAGTTCTTTCCTTTTTATGTTATACTTTTAGACGCGCGGAGACCGGATTCTATTGATATTCCTGCGTCAATCCGCCACAATGGGTTATATATCATTTATTAATCTGCATTACTATTTTTAAACACAGGTAGGTATTGGGTTATGTCTAAACGGGAAACATGGGGGTCTCGCTCCAATTTTATTTTTGCGGCAATCGGTTCTGCTGTCGGTCTTGGAAACGCATGGCGTTTCGCCGGTCAAGTCTATCAAAACGGCGGCGGTGCTTTTTTGCTTCCTTATATTATTGCTATTTTTGCAATCGGTATTCCGGTGCTGATGATGGAACTTGCGATCGGTAAAAAATATAAACTGGGTGCGCCTTCCGCCATGGCGGCTATGAACCCAAAATTCGAATGGATCGGCTGGGCCGGCGTCATCATTGCCTTTATTGTCGCAGCCTATTATTCTACGCTTGTTGCCTGGGTCGTCGATTATATTGTCGCTTCCTTTACCATGGCATGGGGCGGCGATCCTGTCTCCTTTTTCAACAACACCATCCTTCACCTTTCAAACAGCCCCGGAAACCTACAAGGTTTTTCCCTGCCTGTTTTGATTGGTTTAATTGTCACATGGGTTGTGGTCATTCTCTGTATGCGCCGCGGCATAGAAAAAATGGCAAAAATTGTCAAATGGATTGTGATCATTCCCGTTATTATTTTGGTCATTATGTGCTTCCAGGCAGTCAATATGCCCGGCGCATCGGAAGGCATCCGTTATTATATTACGCCAGATTGGTCTGCCCTTGGCAACTTTGACGTATGGCGTGCCGCCTTTGGGCAAGTCGCTTACAGCATGAGCATTTTATTTGCGCTAATGATTACCTACGGAAGCTTTCTGAACAAAAACAGTGATATCCCAAAAGACAGCCTTGTGATCGGTCTTGCCGATATGGGCATCAGCCTACTCGCCGGTTTCGTAGTCTTTTCTACGCTCGGCTATCTTTCCTTTGAAAGCGGCGTTCCTATCGACGGTCTTAACTTCCAGGGTGTCAAGCTTGCCTTCATCACGTATCCGCAGGCTCTTTCTGTCTTCCCCGGCGGGCAGATGGTAGGTATCATTTTTTCTCTTTTATTCTTTATTATGTTGTTTGCGCTTGCCATCGATTCGCTCTTCTCCATTGTCCAGACCGTTTCGACCGCATTTTCGGATAAATTTAAAATCAGACCCAAAAAAGCGCTTTATATTACCTGTGTCGCTTGTTTTGCACTTGCACTATTGTTTGTAACTAACGCCGGGCTTTATTGGCTTGATATTGTCGATCATTTTGTCAATGAAGGCAACTTGCTCTTTATGGGTATTTTTGAAACGATCGCTGTTTGCTGGTTCTTCGGCATTCCCAAGCTTCGAAAATTCATTAATTCTTCCACTTCCATCAAGCTTGGAAAATGGTGGGATGTTTTGCTGAAGTATATTTGCCCTGTCGTATTTATTGTGCTTGCAGCAAGCTTTCTTGTATCCAACATTTTAACGCCCTATGGTGGTTACGAACAGCAATATTTATTTATCGGCGGCTGGGTGCTGGTGATCGCAACCTTCGCAATCGCATTACTTCTGCCGAAACTTACTTCCAAAAAGGGTGGCTCTAACCTTACGAAAGGAAGCGAAAAAAGCGCATGACCCTGTTTCTGCAAATTGCCCTGTTAGCGGTAGCTGCCGCGCTTGTCGTCAATATGATCGTCTATGCGGCGAAACACGATTCTGTAAAGTCCGTGGACTACCGCAAAGAATTCACATTGCGGTATCCCCGGCTTTACCTCTGGATTTCCCTTGTGTTTTTCGGGGCAATTATTTTCTTTCTGCTTAACATGATAATCTGGCAAAATTTTTCCTGGCCGGGTCTGGTTCTTTTGGCTGTGCTCGCTGTTTGCAGTCTGCCTGCACTTTTGCTGGCACTTCGATGGAAGATACGCGTTAAAGAAGAATATATCGTTTATACCGGTATGTTTGGAGGTTCCAAACAGGTTTATTATAAAGATGTCAGCCGCGTGATCGTTACGCCGAAATCCGTGACCATGGTTACAACCCTCAAAACGTTTCGGTTTCTTTCAGGCGTATATTATACAGAAGATTTTTTATTTCGTCTGCGTGACAACGGCGTACAGATCGAACGCTATTTATAAGGAAGTAAAATACCATGGAGTATACAAATAAGAAAATAGTGATTACAGGCGCTTCTTCCGGGATTGGTCTGGGGCTCTTAAAAAACCTGAGCGAATATCCCGGGACGCAAGTCGTTGGAGTTGCGCGCCATACCGAAGCAATTCACAGCCTAAATCGCGCAAACGTCACTGCGCTTTCCTACGATATGTCTGATCCCAAAGCCATAGACAGTATGCTCGCGGACTGTTCGAAAACATTAGGAGAAATTGATATTTTCTTTGCGAATGCAGGTTTTGCTTATTATGGAGAAATCGGGAGCGCTGATTGGGATAAAATAAAAAATATTTTTGCAGTTAATGTTTTTGCACCTATTTATACACTGCAAAAAATTAATGCGATGCAGCCAAAAAAGCGCTGGCAATACGTGATCACAGATTCTGCCCTTGCCAAGGTTGCCATTCCGGGCTTTTCACTTTATTCTTCTACAAAATACGCGGTAGATGGTTTTGTCGGCGCTTACCGGTTTGAAAAGCCAGCCAATATCATCCTGTCTACCATATATCCGGTTGCGACAAAAACACATTTTTTCAAGCAAGCCGGAACGGGCACACCACTGCCCTCACCTACGCAAACTGCAGAACAGGTAGTAAAAGCAGTTCTCCACGATGTCCGTAGGGAGAAAAAAAATATTTATCCATTCCGCAGCTTCGGATTTTTTAATTGGTTATGGAATTTCCTGCCGTTTTTAAAACGCGGCTACCTTGCCTTAGAGGATAATAAATTTAAAAAATGGGAACAAACACAATCAAAATAATATTGATGAATCAAAAAGATACGCATAACCGCGTATCTTTTTGATTTCCATTTTTCCATCAGCCGCCGGCAAAATCTCCGGTCGCCTGTGCCGGATCACATTTTTTCTGTTGCCAGATAGTCCGTTTTAACACAAATTTCTAAAATAATAACCTTTTTTTTGTTTCTTAAAACATTTTTTGTTTTATAATATCCGATGTCATTTTTGTTGCATTTCCATTTTTTTCTTTTGTTTTTGTATAATTTGGAAAGCCACCAGCAACACTCCAAACCAAATAGGCGCAATATAAACGCTGACCCTAGTTGTCGCATTAAAAAATAGCAAAACACCGACAGAAAGGAAAAATACAAGTAAAATAATATCTGATACAGGATAAAACGGCATTTTAAAAGTGCTTTCCTTCGCTTTTTGCGTCTTTTTATATTTTAAATGAGAAAGCACAATGGTAAACCATACAAACAGAAAACAAAGCGTTGTAACGCTCGCTATCATTTCAAAAAGCTGTGCTGCATTGGGCACAATAAAATTCGCCAGAAGTCCAATCAGAAAAATGACGCACGAAAAAATAAGGCTGTAAGAAGGAACCCCTTTTTTGGAAACATGGGTGAAAAATTTCGGCAGTAGTTTATTCTTTGCGCTTGTATAAAGAATCCGGCTTGTGCTGTAAACCGCCGTATTGGATGAAGAAAGCGATGCAATTAAAATCGTAAAATTGATTACGCCCGCTGCCGCCGGGATCCCTACCAAATTAAATGCCGACACAAACGGACTTTGACTTGGATCCATCTGATTCCATGGCGTGAGCACCAATATCACAAAAATTGCACCCACATAAAATAACAGGATGCGGATGGGAAGCGCATTAATTGCCAAACGCAGGTTTTTATCTTCATTTTTGGTTTCTCCCGCGGTAAGTCCAATCATTTCAATCCCTGCAAATCCAAACAGTACCATTTGGAATGACAGCAGAAAGCCTTTGATCCCATTTGGAAAAAGTCCTCCATAATCCACAAGGTTTGACAAACTAACTGTAACCTGCCGGTGTGTGGAAGTATCATATGTTTTGTGCTGAAAAACAAGCATAATACCAAATGCTACAAACAAAATAATCACCAATATCTTTATAATGGAAAAAACAGATTCCAGATTCCCGAAAGTTTTTACTACCGAGAGATTGATGATCATTAAGAATCCAAGCGCAACAAGCCCTGACACAAGCGCCGGAACTTCCGGAAACCAATATTTGATATAAATCCCAATTGCGGTAAATTCAGCAAGCGCTGCCGTAATCCAGCAGAGCCAATAAGTCCAGCCGATCAAAAAGCCCCAGCGCTCTCCTAAAAAAGCCTGCACAAAATCACCGATAGACTGAAATCCGGGGTCTGAAAGCAAAATTTCTCCCATGGCTCTCATAAATAAGAAAATAGCGATACCTGATATGATATAAGCAAATAGAATTGACGGTCCCGCAAGTTTAATTGCGGTAGAAGACCCAAGAAACAATCCTGTACCGATCGCTCCGCCAAGGGCAATCAATTGAATATTAAAATTAGAGAGTCCACGGACAAGATCTTTTTTTTCATTCATAAGCCACACCTGCCTCACCTTACAATCAAAAGCCTTTCCTCCACATCTGGATGGAAAGGCTTTTGTCACAAACAACAGAATAGCATTCTTTTTCAGCTCTATTTACCTGCTTGCGGAGGGGTCTTTGTATTTGTCTGCGAAGCAGCAGTGCTTCCGCCGCCGGTGGCAGCCTGTGCAGCAGCGGCTTTCCGTAAATCTACGTTGGATTCCTGAGGAATGTTCTCCTGCTCCTCAGACATCAACTCTTTTACCTGATCCGCCCACTTGGGATCCCTCTTTTTAAAGATAATCAGCGGAATAATCAGGAAAGCAAAAGCAACTACCAGCGTGAGTATCGCGCTCATCAAAGAACTGTAATAGACTGAATAGAAGCACGAAATACAGATAACCGCTATTAATATAATCGCAACCGTATAAACCAAACCATTTCCTTTTTTACCGATCCGGAACGGTCGTGCCAGTGTAGGCTCTGTTTTCCTCAATTTCAGAATTCCAACAGCCATGATAACATATACGAAGCAATAAATAATGGTTGTTGCATTCACCAGCGTCAAGAAGGCGCTGTTTACCCCCGGTATGAGCAGGTAAACTAAGGCAAAGATCGAAATAATCGTAGCTTGTGTGATCAACACAGATTTTGAAACGTCCAGCTTGTTCGTCTTCCAGAATTTAAACTTTGGCGGATACTGCCCGCGACGAGCGCTTTGCGTAATTGTTTTTGACGGTCCTGTAATCCATGCGGAGAGCTGAACCATAACACCCACAAACACCAGCAATCCAAAGATATTCCCGATTACAGTAGGAATACCGAGCACCTGGCAAAACAGCACAACCGGTTGCGCCACATTATTAAGATCCATTTTTCCGGCCGGTACCACATTGGCTACTACGAATGCACTCAAGGTATTGATCACCAGCATAATCACGAGTGCCGCAAAAACGCCTGCAGTATACTGCTTCACCGGTTTTGTTAACCGACGAATATAAACGGACGACATCTCAATCCCAGTAAAGATAAATATGATCGGTGCAAAATACTGCATTGTAGAAAATGATTTTCCTGTAGGAAGAAGCGCCGAAGCATCAAAGCTTCCCAGTACGCTCTTCGGGTCAATACCCGATTTGGCCGTTGCTGCCACACCCAGGATCATGATCATGGCAGCCGGGATATAGAGCATAAACCAGATGCCCCACTTACCGCCGATCTTCGCCATATCAAACTTTAAGTTCAACAGTGTGACTGCCCAATAAACGACAAGGATCATGACTAGAATAAAAATGCTATTTTCCCCGAGAGCTTCCTGCCCGATCCCTACGCCGAGCATTGGCGCGAGTACCGATGCAACCATTACCATACCCGGGAACATTTGTACCCACAAAAGCCATGAAGTAACGAACCCCCACTTTTTACCAAGGGCGTTCGTTGTCCATAATTCCGGGCCGCCTGCCGCAGACGGATACATCCCGGCAAATTCGCCGGAAACCAGTGCAATCGGCAAGCCAAATAAAATCGTCGCAACAATCATGTAAAAAAACATTGTCCAGCCCGTGGCCGCCACATCAGGAATATTCCTGATGCTGGCGACCAAGGCGCATGTCATGCCAATAAAGGTGAAAGTACTGACTTTTGACAAAGCCGGTCCCTTTCCGATTGTCATGGGTTTCGATTTATTCATGAGATACACCTCTTTCTTCTGTCGTGCCCATTCGGCACGAACCGATTATTTTAGAATCCCGCCTCATAAATTTCTGTTAATTTCTTCTCCATTGCTTGTTTGATAGCGCTTGTGTAGAACGCAAACAGTTTATCGTCGTTCAGATACGGGGTCATAATTGCCGCACGCATCAAGGTGATCTGTTTTACCTTCTGCCATTCGGATTCCGGAAGACCCATCGATTCCACAAACGAAAGCGGACTATCGCCGTAACCTGCTTGCGTAAATGAGGTATGAGATGAGATGAAGCGATTGGAATAAACATTTCCGTCCAAATAAGAAGAATAATCGAACATCTTTTCATTCAGCGCGTTAATCCTGGTCAAATCCATACAATCCTTTTCTTTGAATACCCAGTCTACCATGTTGAAATCAGGATGATTGAGCGGATATACCTCAATTGTTTTGCCTCCTGCAGTAAATGTCAATTTTTGCAGGAAATCACGGAATCGTTGCGCAGCCTCAATAGACGAGGCAATCAGCTGCCCATACCCTGCAATATTAAGCGGCAAGACCTGGTGGGCAGTCCATACCGCAGCTGCGGTTGCACCTGCCTTTGAGCCTGCAAGAATAAACGCACCCAATAAATCAGGGGCTTTTACTGTAGATTTTTCAAATACATACGGTGCAAAATAAGAGATGATATTACGCATTGCCTTGTGCTTAATGGCAATTCCGCCCGCTGCATATGGCACGTACCCCATTTTATGTGGGTCTATCGTAATGGATTCTGCTGCGCTCATCGCTTTAAATCCGTTATAAACATCCTCGCTTACCGTCACTGGAAAATGGAATGTATTATACTGTTTGAACATTGTATCCAAATCCTTATAGTCTACAAATTTACCATTCTCATCCAAATACAGTGCGCGTGCATAACCGCCATAAGCTGCATCTATATGCAGATAGAAATAAATTCCCTCTTTTTGAAGCTTCTCACGCAGTGCAACAACCTTGTCTACCTCGTCGACCGCGCCTTCTTCGGTAGTACCTACAACTGCAACGACACCCAAAATTGGAGTTTTCTGTGCAACCAACTCGCGTATTTTCTGTTCCAGCTTATCAATATCCATCCTGTAATTGCTGCGTACCGGGATATCAATCATATTGTCAAGCCCAACGCCCGAGATATCCGCCGCTTTCAGCCATGAATAATGTTTGGTCTGCGGTACGATCCATTTCCCTAATTCCTGAATGTGTTTTCCGCTTCTGGAAGACGCAGCCTTTACCGCATCCATTTCATTCGAAGAAAGCTTTCCTACCATTTCCAGAATTTCTTCTACGCTCATGTTGAGCAATTCCCATTCGCTTTTTCCTGCAACCTTATCCGGATAAATATCTTTCATGGCAAGCGGTATAGATTTAAAGCAACGCGCATACCAAATGCCTTCCAGGTTTGCAATAGAGCCGTCGTGCGTTAAATGTCCCCAGCCGTCTTCATAATTAAACAGATTCGAAAAATCATTCCCTACTTCTGCTTCCATCTGCGAGGTTGCCATGGAAGATTCCAGCGCCACATTGTTTGAGTTCCAGAGCATTGCATAGTTATAAGCAATCAACGACGGCATTAAGGTCTCAGCATTCATCTGTCCCCAATAGCGACCCGCGCTTTGCCACGGGATCGTGCCCGAACGCAGCCTTTGGTTTACATCGTCAAGCACGCTGCTGATACGCTCCGTTGTTGCTACAAAACCTTCCTGTTGCTTATCTTCATCACTGATTGCCGGCATATCCGATGGAATATAATCCTGCCTCCATCCAAGGTGTGCATCCATTAACTTGTTCATTTGCTCTTTGTAATAATTACCGTTTTCGGCTTTATCCCCAATAAACAACGCTTTTAAATCTACAGGTTTCAAAATCATGTCCTCCTTCATTATCCTCAAAGTGAATTTTTTTCTGCCATTTATTTTTCAAGCAGCTTTGCTCTCTATTTTTTAAACTTTTTTTGTTTCCTAAAACAGGATCAAGAGAATTCTAATGAAAAAAGTTCATTTTGGGTTCATATTTTGCAAATTTTAATCTTACAGCCCCGCAGATTGACCCTTTTTTAGCAGTCGTTAAAATTCTACGGATTTCATTCTAAGTTCATAAAAAATGGTATAATGGATAAAAAAGGCTGTGCCTTCAATTGTCTTTGTTGGCAGGCCAGCGGGAGAAAAATATGTTTCACATTTTAATCGTTGAAGATGATAAAAACCTCCGCCGTTTGATGGCTACCTATCTAGAACGTGACGGTTATGAGGTTTATCATGCCGGAGACGGCGGACAGGCGATGGAAATTTTAGATATGCAACATATCGACCTGATTATCAGCGATATTATGATGCCCGGCATGGATGGATACCAGCTTACGGAAGAACTCCGCAGGGCTGATTTCACTTTGCCGATTTTAATGGTGACCGCCAAAGAAACGTTTGAAGACAAAAAACGTGGTTTTTTGGTAGGCACTGACGATTATATGGTCAAGCCGGTAGATATGGAAGAAATGCTGCTGCGCGTATCCGCCCTCCTGCGACGCGCTAATATTGCCAATGAACACAAACTGCATATCGGAGACAACATCACGCTGGATTATGATTCCCTTACCGTAACGGCGTATGACAAAAATTATGAGCTTCCAAAAAAAGAATTCTATCTGCTCTTCAAGCTACTCTCCTATCCTAAAAAAATCTTTACGCGTCAACAGTTAATGGATGAAATATGGGGAATGGATGCCGAGGCTGACGAGCGCACGGTAGACGTACATATCAAACGCCTGCGCGAAAAATTTGACAGCTTGGGTGAATTTAAAATCGTCACTATTCGAGGCCTTGGGTATAAGGCGGAAAAAAACGTATGAAAAAGATCCCTTCCTTCCACATGAGGAATATCTCCTCGATCCAACTAAAATTTGTCATGGTATTTGTAGGGATGCTGTTGATTGCCTGCGTGACAGCCATGGTTGTGGCGTCCGCCTATATGCAAAACACACTGATCGATGATATGCAGGCGCGGCTGAAAGAGACCTCCCGGAGCGTTGCGCGCCTTGCGGAGGAAACCAATCTTTCCCTTGATGAAATTGCCGACATGATCGGAAGCTCTTATTACGATATTCATGTTTATGATCCCGCCGATCCAACGGTTCCTGAAGAATTCGATCAATCGCAGCTTTCTGCCCTCAATGAAGGCGAAATTTATTTTGTTCCTGACCGTTCTGAAAACCTTCCTTACGCTTTTTTAAAGGTGCGGGATTCCTATCTTGTGCTATCGTCCCACACTGATAACAACGAGCTTTTTTATTTTCGTAACCTTGCTTTTATGGTGCTCATTATGTGTGCGGTAATCGGTTCTGTACTGATGCTGATTGCCGTCAGTTATATCACCGCGCCGGTAAAGCGTTTAACAAAAGCAACCAAGGAGGTTGCAAAAGGTAATTTCAATATTTCCGTAGAATATGACGCACAGGATGAAATCGGTCAATTAACACAGAACTTTAACCTGATGACCAAAGAGCTTCGAAACATGGAGTTTTTGCGCAAAGATTTCATCAGCAATGTTTCCCATGAATTCAAAACCCCCATTGCCTCCATTCAGGGGTTCGCCCAGCTTTTGAAGACCAAGGATCTTACGACGGAAGAATTCAACGAATATACCGATATTATTATTGATGAAAGCGCACGCCTGTCAAGACTTTCAAGCAACATCCTTCGTCTTTCCCGGCTGGAAAACCAGTCCATTCCTTCGCAGAACACAACCTTCTCTCTGGATGAACAAATACGGAAAACCATTGTTCTGCTGGAAAACGAATGGAACCAAAAGAATCTGGAATTGGATATTGAACTTGAAAATACCAATTACACGGGTAACGAAGAAATGATTCAGCAAATCTGGATCAATCTTCTTTCCAATGCAATCAAGTTTTCCTTTTACGGCGGGCTGCTGCGTGTACGTCTTAAGCGCGACGGCGCGTGGATCCGCGCAGAAATCACCGATTTTGGAACCGGCATTCCGCAAGATGCACAAAAACGTATTTTTGAGAAATTTTATCAAGTCGATCCTTCCCACTCCAAAGATGGGAATGGTCTTGGGCTCGCCATTGTAAAGCAGATCCTTGACCGCTGCGGCGGCAATATTTCCGTCAAAAGCGAATCTGGAATGGGAACCACATTTACTGTGCTGCTTCCCGCTTCGGTCTGATTTACCTTTTTTATGCTTTTACAAAAATACGTCTTGAATGCTCGATGATTTTTCGTTATAATAAAATCACTGCAAGGGGGCATGTGTAGTTAAAGCCACATGTTTTTAAGTATTGGAACCATTGTTCCCCGGTATACGTACCGCTTAAAAGGAAGCAGATAGGAAAAGCGCTTTGCGCAAATCTACTAATTTCTTTTTAGGAGGTCGTTTTTTTATGCAAAAAAATTCTACAGCTGTCCTGACCATCAAAAAATATGCAAAAAGGTGGTTTATCGACGGCATGGGCGCAATGGCGCTCGGTCTATTCTCCAGCCTGATTATCGGGTTGATCATTTCGCAGCTCGCAACTATCCCAGCGCTTTCCGTTTTAAACGAATTTACGGGAATATTGAGCGCAAAATCCCCGGTTGTCGGCGCGGCAATCGGTGTTGCAATCGCCTACGGTCTTAAGAATAAGCCCCTCGTTATTTTTTCTTCCGCCGCTACAGGCGCTTTTGGTTATTCACTCGGCGGTCCGGTCGGTGCCTACGTCGCCGCACTAGTAGGCGCTGAAATTGGTAGACTGGTTGCAGGAAAAACACCGGTAGATATCATCATATCGCCTATCGTGACTATTTTGGCAGGCTGTTTTGTCGGCTGGATCGTAGGCCCTCCGATGAATACCTTTATGACATGGCTTGGCAGCGTGGTAAACTCCGCAACCGAACTTGCTCCCCTACCCATGGGAATTGTTGTCTCCATCATCGTCGGTATGGTTTTAACGTTGCCAATCAGCTCTGCTGCTCTTTGTATTATGATGGACATCAGCGGACTTGCAGCGGGTGCGGCGGTTGCAGGATGCTGTGCAAACATGATCGGTTTTGCCGTTATGAGCTTTAAAGAAAATGGTTGGGGAGGCTTTCTTGCGCAAGGTCTTGGAACCTCCATGCTGCAAGTCCCGAACATCTTGCGGCATCCGCAGATATGGATTCCGCCAATTATAGCTTCTGCCGTTGTCGGTCCGCTTTCCACCTGCGTCTTCCAAATGACGAACACTGCCACGGGCGCCGGCATGGGAACTTCCGGATTGGTAGGACAATTTGGCGCATGGGCGGCAATGAACGCCACGGTTCCTGCTCCACTCCTCATTTTTGAGATTGCCCTGATACAATTTATCCTACCCGCGGTTATCACGCTGGCCGCTGCTGCACTGCTGCGCAAAATCGGTTGGATCCGTCCGGAGTATCTGAAGCTCCCCAACTTCTCCTAAGAAAGCTTATCAAAGGGTTGCAGGCGAAAGTTTACAAAAATAAATTTGTAATAGCATAATAAAAAAAGAGCTGCTGTACATCTTTGCACAGCAGCTTTCCTTTATTTTTCTATTGAAACAGTTTGTCCCCGCTTTGGCATTCCAAACCGGGATGAATATCAAAACGGACTGCTCCTACAACCGCTTTTCCTTCCACTGCCTTGCTGACAAGCGCCGTACCTTCGTTCCCAAAACCACCGCACAATTCAATGGCAGCAACGCCCTGCGCTACAAGCTCCTGCGCCGCCAAAACACCCTCATGATAATCCTTTACGCCCACCACTGTTAGATGCACACCGGGGGTATCCACCTCTGCGCGATTCTTTTTATAATCGGCACCGGGTGCCACAAAAATAAATGCTGCATTTACCTTCATTTCCATACCTCCGTTTTTTAACCTTTAATAATTACGCCTTCCTGGTAAATCGGGACGACATCAAACATATCTTCCCTCGTACAATATTCCAAGTCGTCGTATAATTTAAGCTGTTTCAAATATTCAAACTGCGTACTTTGCTCCAGCGCTTTTAGAATATCATGGTTGCAATCATGATAAAGCTTAAGCGCCATTTTCCCCATATCGTCTGTTTCAATTGTTTCGTCTATTTTCAACAACCTGTCGATAATACATCCCATCGCCAGAATATCATCTGTTGAAAATTTACGTTTTGTCCCTGCGCATACAAGCACAATGTCTCGTCCCAAATCATATGCTTTTTGTGCGACAGCCGTGGCATTAATAAACGTCCCTACCAAAATATCTTCTGCCGAAACGAGGGATTTCATCGCTACGGTTCCGTTTGTTGTTGAAAGGATAATAACCTTATCCTCCACCATATCCTGTGTAAACTCTAGCGGAGAATTCCCAAGATCGAAACCGCTTACCTTTTGCGCCGCAATCTCCCCGCACAGAAGAACGTTTCCTTCGGAAATCCTTTTAATTGCAGCTGCTTCATTGGCTTCTTCTGTTGGGACAATTCTGTCGCAGCCGTTTGAGATAGCCGTAATAATAGATGCGCATGTACGCAATGCATCCACCATAACAACCGTTCTATCCTGCAATTCCACTTTTGGCAAATCACAAAAGACCGCCGAACTGATAATCTTCATATTGGTTTTTCCTGCCGATTTCTTTGATATTAACAACTAATGTTATATTTTACTATGTTCCCCGATAAAATTCAAGCAATATCCCATTTATCTTTTCTTTGGTACTCTGATCGGACGCTATCTTCCCTGCTTTTCCCTCAAAAAAAACATAGAGCGTTACCAAAATCACACTTGATGACAAATTATATTATGGTTTTGTAAAAAATCGCCTATAAATCGCCATTATTTTATGATATGATAAGTGCAATCGCCCTGTTTCCGGCATCAAAAATCATTATTTGTCATAAAGGAGGTTCTCTCATGAAATCAACCGGCATTGTACGTTTGCTCGATCCCCTGGGGAGGATTGTATTGCCTATTGAAATCCGCCGCACACTTGATTTGCAAAAAAAAGATCCCTTAGAAATTTTTATAGAAGGTGACTGTATTTTATTAAAAAAATATAAATCTTCCTGTGTTTTTTGTGACAGTACAAAAGATCTTACGGTTTATCAGGGCAAATCCATTTGTGTGGACTGCCTACGCAAAATGACAGAATTGCTTAAATAACTCGCTTTGTTCAATCACAATTTTAATAATAATTGATACGCCCTGTTTTTAGAGACGCCCAGCGTATCTTTTGCATATACCGCCGCGTCTTTTTTTGTCATTCCTTTGTCAAGGCATGCTTCAAGCACCTCTTTTATTTCTTCATCCGTCGTTTCTTTTTCTTCATGGGAAGGAAATAAAACAAGGGCAAATTCACCTTTTACAGCGTCTTTTTTTGCAAAAAAATCCAATGCACGCTCCGCTGTCATCCGCAGGGTTTCTTCATACCGTTTTGTTAATTCCCGACAGATGCACAGCACTGTTTTTCCACCGCCTATCGCGCAAAGATCCTCCAGCATTTTTTTAATGCGGTTCGGGCTTTCGTATACAACGCACGGAACGCCGATATCAAGAATCTGTGCCAGCTCCTTTTTTCTTACGGCTGACTTGGCATTCAAAAAACCCCAAAACATAAAATGTTCGCAATCTTTCCCACTTAATGTGACGGCAGTCACCGCCGCGCACGGTCCTGGCAGGCTTTCTACCGCGATCCCCTCGCGCAGGCAAAGCGCTACCAACTCATATCCCGGATCGGATATAACAGGCGTTCCTGCGTCCGAAACAAGTGCCACGGTTTTCCCATCCCGCAGTATCGCCAAAATTTCTTCATAACGTGCTTTTGCACTATATTGGTGAAAACTCAATAATTTATTGGTGATCTCATAATGATTGAGCAATTTGATCGTTCTACGTGTATCTTCCGCAGCAATAATATCTGCGTCTCGCAATGCATCCAAGCCTCGCAAAGTAATATCTCCCAGGTTCCCAATGGGTGTTGCGACAATTACCAGTTTCCCCGACGTCATTTTCCGTCCCCCCCTGTTTTCTCCCTGTGATATATCGCGCGCACCTCTTCCGTCTCGCTGCCGTCTGGATTATGCGCAACCAACGGTGCAAGCACGTTAAGCGCACTTTTGCCGTCTTTTACTGCGCAAACCAGCACACGGTCGCAGCGCGCGTCCGCAAAGCTATGAATACAACGCATGATTTTCGGCTCCAAAGCATGCTTTCTCATTTCCTCAAAAATTTCAGCTAGCCTTGACGCCCGGTGGATCATATAAAATTTTCCCTTAGAGCACAATATCTTGCCTGCGGCGGCGCATAGCTCCGCGAGTGTAATTTTAACCTCAAACCGTGCGATCCGGTGGCTTTCTCCAGCGCTCGGAATAGCAGCCTCCTTCTTATCATACGGCGGATTCGTCATAACGATATCATATCCGCATCCCAGAATGTCGTATGCATTACGGATATCCCCCTGCAGCACCCGGATCTTTTTTTCAAGACCATTGAGCTCCACACTCCTTTGCGCGGTTTTGCAAAGCGCTTCCTGTATTTCCAATCCATCTACCGTAATATCCGGATGACGTCCATAAAGAAGCAACGGCAAAATTCCAGTCCCCGTCCCAAGATCGGCAACTCGAGAGTTTTTCTTGGGACTCACAAAATCAGCCAACAGCACAGCGTCCGTTCCAAAGCAAAACAGATCGGTATCCTGTATAATTTTAAGTCCTTTTAATTGTAAGTCATCGATTCTCTCCATAACAACCATTATACCATAAAAAAACTGTAAAAAAAGAGACCTGCAAACGCAGGTCTCTTTTAAAATTTTGTGACAATAACGGCTTACGCCTCGGAAATTGCTTCCACTGGGCAAGTAGCTGCACAAGAACCACAATCAATACATGTATCTGCATCAATTACGTAATGTTCTCCGCCATCGGAAATCGCGTCAACCGGGCAATCCGCTGCACATGCGCCGCAGGAAATACATCCTTCAGAAATTTTGTATGCCATGACCGTTCACCTCCATAGTTTTTACAATTCTATTCTACCATCTCGCAATAAAAATGCAATCATTTTTTATTCGTCGAGCAATGTTTTCATTTCCTCATCTATCACAATTTCTTCTTCTGCCTCCGAAGCTGCTACTTTCCTACTTTTCATACGAATATCTTTTAGGTCATATTCGCGGATATCAAAAGAGCCGTCCGGTAATTTTTTCTTGACCTTTACCTTTTCCGTCAACGGATTCGTTTCCGTTACTTCTGCTTCCCCATCCAGGGTTTTTACCATCGCACCAAGGCGCGGCAGCTTTTTGCGCATAGTATGATAATGCTCCTGCTCATAATTGAGGCAACACATCAGCCGTCCGCATAGACCGCTGATCTTGGTTGGGGAAAGCGAGAGGCTTTGCTCTTTTGCCATTTTTATGGAAACCGGCTGAAAATCACCCATAAACGCGCTGCAGCAACAAGGTCTACCGCACGGTCCAAGGCCACCGATCTTCTTTGCTTCATCGCGCACACCAATCTGACGGAGTTCTATTCTTGTCTTAAAAACAGACGCGAGGTCTTTTACTAACTCACGAAAATCAACGCGCCCTTCCGCAGTAAAATAAAAAATAATTTTCCCGCCGTCAAACGTATATTCCACGTCAATCAGCTTCATCTGCATTTTATGCTTTCCGATTTTGGCAGTGCAGATATCAAAAGCTTCTTTCTCTTTCTTTTTGTTCTTCTCCAGCTTTTTGTAATCGCGTTCATCCGCCTTTTTTACAACCTTTTTCAACGGACTTTTAATCTCTTTTTCCGTTACTTCGCGCGCACCTAAAACGACTTCGCCAAACTCCATACCGCGCACAGTCTCTACGATTACCTTATCATTTATTTCAATCTGCAGGTCACCGGGGTCAAAATAATAAACCTTCCCCACATCCGAAAACCTGACTCCTATTACTAAACTCATATAATTACCTCCAAAATATGAAAAAGCATGCTTTCCAGCGCCAATTTTGTATTTAGTCCCGCACATTGTGCACGTTTCACAACACAGTCAAAGTACTGATCCTGCGTATTGACAAGTACAAAATCGCTGAGAACCGCATGTTTTTCAATGGCATGCAGTTGATCCTGATTTACAATACCCTCTGTCTTTCCCGTATGTTTATAGATAAGAATATCCGCAATATAGCGGATCGCGATATCAAGGCAAAGCCCTATTGCTTGTTCGTGTTTTAAAAACAATGCCAGCGTTGCGCTTGTCGCCATATTTTTTGCCGACCACAGGCGGTTTAACGCAAGAACCATATCATCCCGCACCTCAAAAAAATTATCCTCAAGATATTGCTGCGCCAAAAAATAATCTCCCCCTGCCGCATGCGCCAATACGCGCGCGCGCAGCGTGGGTAACCGCTGTTCCTGAACAAGCTGCTGTTCTGTTTGTATCTCGGAAAAAGACGTCTTTAAAATTATACACCGCGACTGAATCGTAGGCAATATGTTTTTGACGTTCTGTGCCCCCAACATAAACACAGTATCCGGCGGTGGCTCTTCAATTATTTTGAGCAGCGCGTTTTGGGCTTGCGGAGTCATCGAGTCCGCCTTTGCAATTATGACCGCCTTATAACCGCCTTCATATGATTTTTCTGATACGGCGGCGGGAATTCCGCGCACGTCGTCAATTTTAATGCTGTTTTTTGCCTCGATACGGAACACATCCGCATGGTTTCTGTGAAGATATTTCAGACATCCCGGGCACGTTCCACACGCTGTATGCGAAGAACAATAAACTTTTTGCAGGAATTCATCTATTTCGTTTTTTGTTGCATCAGCGCAGGCGCCTGCAATCAGGTATGCCCCCGCGATCTTCCCTGTTTTAAGCGCGCATTCCAGAATTTCGTTCATACGCGACCACAGTCCTTTAAAATTTTATCCATTGCCGCACGCACTTTTTCCTGCGTTGAAAATTTATCGCCGGAAGCGTCAATCCGCACAATGCGCTGCGGATAAGTTTGCGCAAGCTCAACAAAACCATTGTACAGCATAATATAAAAGTCTTTTTCCTGCGTTTCCAGCCTATCGTGAACGCGTTTTTTGCTCATACGCTCAAAGGCCAAATGTGGAGGAAAATCCAGAAAAAAAGTTTTATCCGGCATCATATCGCCCATTGCAAAACGGTTAATCTCCATAACTTCATGAATCCCAAGCTCTCTGCCCACGCCCTGATAAGCAAGAGAAGAATCAATAAACCGATCGCACAAGATCACTTTCCCGGCATCCACAGCCGGACGAATGACTTCGCTCGTATGCTGCGCCCGTGCCGCCGCATATAAAAGCGCTTCCGTACGGTCTCCCATTTCCCTGTTTTGCACATCCAAAACAAGCTCTCGAATTTTTTCCGCAATATTACATCCGCCGGGTTCCCGCGTTAATACGGGCGTAATTCCTTTTTCTGCTTCCAGATATTCCGATAAAAAACGCATCTGCGTACTTTTGCCGCAGCCGTCTACTCCTTCAAACGTTATAAATAAACCTTTCAAACTCTTCGTCCTTCCTATTCTTGCCTTCTTCTTATAAGCAAGCTATTTCTATACCGCCATTTTCTCCAAAAAGGGAATACCCATTGTTTTTCAGGCGCATCAGATAATCAATCATTTCTTTTGTGATTTCCTGCCCGGGCAGAATCACCGGCACCCCGGGAGGATATGCCCCCACTGCTGCCGCCGAAAGATATCCCGCGCTTTTTTCCAGAGGGATCCTCCTGCGCGGTGCCAACGCCGCACTGCGCATATCCACCGTCGGCTGCAAGCAAAATACCGAATGCAGATCCTGCGCCGAAAATGCCCTGCGGATATGATAATTGGAACCTTTGATCTCTCCCAATGCGCTGGCCAGCCGAAAAAAATCATCCGATGTATCGGCAACCGTACAGATCAACACAATATTGGAAAGATCGGCTGTTTCCACTGTAATCCCTTTTTGCTGCAACAGACGCGCAGCGGTAAATCCACTGACTCCGCGGTCTGTCACATCGATCACCAACTTCAGGATATCCCTGTCATAAGCGCCCGTATCCGCCGG
This sequence comes from Christensenella sp., assembly GCA_034926635.1. Classification (GTDB taxonomy): domain Bacteria; phylum Bacillota; class Clostridia; order Christensenellales; family Christensenellaceae; genus Christensenella. Next base: position 52,776 of record JAYFQX010000029.1, read on the forward strand.
CACATCCTGCAAAACGCACCGATACCCTCCCAGGGCCTCAATCCTGCGCATATAATCTTCAACAATATTGACAACCAGCGCAAGCTGCTTTTTGCCTTGTTCCCGCATTTTTGCCAGCGCATAGTCCGCCGATCCCAACAGAAGATAGGAAGGGCTTGTTGTCTGTACCATATTCAGCGCCGACTGCACTTGGTCATGCGTTATCTTCGCAGCTTCCCCAACGCCCAAAACAGCACACTGATTCATGGCCATAAGCGTTTTATGCAGACTCGACACCCAAATGTCACATCCTGCGGCAGCAGGTGTGACCGGCAGCAACGGCGAGTAATCAAAGGCCGCGGCATGCGCCGCATCGCAAATAACATCCATTCCCGCACGGTGGGCGATTGCTGTAATTCCATTCAGATCAGCGCATAGCCCATAATAATTCGGATAGGTAAGATATACTGCCTTTGCCCGGGGATGTGCATTTATTGCCTTTTGCATATCAAGTACGCTCACCACGCCCGGCACATTTACAGAAGTGGCAGAAGGGAAAACAAACACCGGCTTTACGCCTGCCAAGACAAACGCGTTCACAGCACAAAGATGGACGTCCCTCGCCACAATAACTTCATCGCCCGGCTGCAGCGCCGCCAAAACCGCCGCGTGAATCCCACCAGAGCTTCCGTTTACCAAAAAAAAGCCTTCTCTTGCCCCGACAGAACCAGCATATAACTCCTGGGATTTTCGAATCGCGCCTTCCGGCATATAGAGGTTGTCCGCCCCCGGTACTTCCGTAATATCCAGAAGATTGATGTCCTTCGGCAAAAAACCATCCCGCCCTTTATGCCCCGGCATGCAAAATCGTGTTTTCAATTGCGGCGTCAGCTGCGACAGCATGGCGATAATCGGTGCATCCATAGCGGTGTCTCCTTTATTTGATCCCAAGCTTTTCCATCAGTTCCTTTGTCGGACTAAAAATAACGCCTGCATCCCGGAAGATCAGAACATATGCATCTTTCTTTTTTCGGAATGTAAACTTATAGACCTTTTTTCCATCCAGAAACTCCTTCATTGATTCATAGGAACCGTACTTCCTGAGTTCCTTGACAGGCGCACGATATAACTCTTTTTCGCGTTTTCCGATCCTTCTGCCAAAAAGCGCGATGCCATCCTGCAGAACATAAATATAATCCGTGAGGTAATATTTTACAACGACAAAAACGGCAATGACAACCACCACAAACGGCGTGAATTGAATCCAGCCTATCTGCAGCCAAAAACTGAGAAAGGATGTTATAAAGATAAGCGCCAGCATTGCCGCTACGATACCCAGCGTAATAAAAATCCCCGCAACCGACCCAATCTTTTTATGTGCAAATTCTTCACGAAATTCCATATTTTTCCTTTCACATTCCTTTTTCTGATGCACGTTTATCATATCAAAAATACAAATTTTTTTCAACAGCGCCCTGCGGGTCATAAAAACGTTATTTTCCCAATATCCTATTGCTCTTTTTCTTTTGCTTTACTTGATTTTATTCCATTTCGCGTTATAATAATAAAGTTATGATTTGTTTCATAAAAAGGTCATATACTTAATCGGTATATTCTCTTATGCCACGAGGTTTTCCGGAAGGCATAAGGTGATAAATATTTTTAAAACGGAAGTACACTACTATGGATTATCGCTATTTACTTGATTTAGCGCTTATTTTATTGAGTACTAAAATTTTGGGTCTCGTAACCCAAAAATTCAAAATGCCACAGGTCGTCGGAGCGCTTCTTGCCGGCATTATCCTTGGTCCGGCATGCCTTGGCTTGATAGACAACACCAGTTTAATCAAAGCATTATCCGAAATCGGCGTTATTGTTTTAATGTTTACCGCTGGGATGGAGTCCGATATCCACCAGCTTAAAAAAGCAGGAAAGGCTTCTTTGATCATCGCTCTTTTGGGTGTTATCGTTCCCCTTGTTGTCGGCTTTGCGGTTGCGGGTGTCTTTAACAATCCATCCGTTATCCAGACAGATCTGGAAACCAACCGTTTTCTGCAAAACATTTTTATCGGCGTCATCTTAACGGCAACCTCTGTCAGCATTACCGTTGAAACCTTAAAAGAAATGGGCAAGCTCAGCAGCAAGGTCGGCGTTACTATTTTGGGTGCTGCGGTGATCGATGATATCCTTGGGATTATCGCGCTTACTGTAATCACCAGCCTTGCCGATCCAAACGTAAACGTAGGAATTGTTCTCTTGAAAATCATCGGATTTTTTGCTTTTGCAATCGGTATCGGTTTTCTTGTTTACAAGGTCTTTAAAAAGTGGTCTGACCGGCATATCGATGACCATAGACGTTTTGTCGTTATGGCGTTTGTCATTTGTCTGCTGATGGCGTTTGTAGCGGAAGAATGGTTTGGTGTTGCCGACATCACCGGCGCATTTATCGCGGGTCTTTTGCTTTCCGGCACCAGTCATGCCAAATATATCGCATCCCGGTTTGAAACGCTTTCCTACACGCTCCTATCCCCTATTTTCTTTGCGAGCGTCGGTCTGTCCGTTGTATTGACTGATATGAGCTTTATGCTGATCATGTTTGCGGTTGTCCTTCTCTTGGTGGCGATTGCCACAAAAATTGTCGGCTGTGGGCTGGGTGCGCGCATCTGTGGTTTTTCCGGAAAAGAATCTATGCAGATCGGCTGCGGTATGGTATCGCGCGGTGAAGTTGCCCTGATTGTCGCCAACAAAGGCGCAGCGGTAGGACTCATGTCCCCGCTGTTGTTTGGACCGGTCGTCATTGTTGTCGTCGTAACGACAATTATTTCACCGATTTTGCTGAAGCTGTCTTTTAAAAAGAAAGCACCGCTTCCCAAGAACGGCGAAAAATCCATTGGAAGCTGACCGGGCGCAGATTATTGTATAGGCAGAAAAAATCATGAATCACAATAAAATTTTGGATTCTTTATCCAAAGAAGAACTGATTGAGTTAATTGGGGCTTATTCTAAAAATTGGCTGGCGATGGACGGCGTATGGTTCCAGTCTATCGAAAAAAAGCTTGGAATGGACGAAGCGATGTTCCACGATGGCGAGGCGTGGCGGATATTTACAGAGGTCGAAGCGCGGCGTATCAAACAATTTTTGAAACTGCCCGAATACGCCGGAGTGGAAGGCTTAAGGCAAGCGCTTTCTCTGCGCTTTTATGCAAACATCAACCGTGATGAAATCATAATAAAGGACAACACCCTGTTATACCGTGTTTTGGAATGCAGTGTACAGACCGCAAGACAGCGGAAACAAATGGGATTTCATCCATGCAAGCGCGTTGGTATTATTGAATATTCCGGGTTTGCAAAAATCATCGACCGCCGTATTACCTGTGAGTGCCTGAGTTGTTATCCGGATTCTTATGATCAAACTTGCTGTTGCTCCTGGAAATTTACCCTGCATCCATAAAAATACAAAAACCTCTCTTTGATTTCTTACGAAAGAGAGGTTTTTTGTACATTTGTCTGGTCACTTTGCTTCGTTCTTCCGATTTTCCTGCAACTTTCTAATGACTTCCTGGGGCAGCAGCGCCTCCAAATATACGGCATCGGGCTGGTAATCTGTCTTAACTTCTTTTCCGTATTGGTTCACCAAAGCAAGCAAATCTCCTCTTTCATACCCAATTTTACCGTGATAAGTCGATAATTGCGGACGCAGCATCCGGCTCACACGCTCCATCAGGCGTTCTATACCTTCGCCCGTCTTTGCCGAAACAGAAACCATGTTTTCCGTATTTTCTGCCGCCTCTTTCAAAAGATCCGACTTATTCAGCACAAGCAACCGCGGTTTTTCTCCTGCACCCAATGATTCCAAGACCTCATCTACCACATTCATCTGGCTTTCCGCATGCGGATTAGAGGCGTCTGTGACACATAAAAGCAAATCCGCATTCACCGCCTCTTCCAGCGTAGAACGAAATGCGCTGATTAAATCATGCGGCAACTTCTCAATAAAGCCGACGGTATCGGTAAAAACTGTTTCCCCTACTTCCGGGATCACAACTTTTCGTGTTACCGGGTCAAGCGTCGCAAATAATTTATCTTCCGCTGTTACGCCGGCATCAGTCAAATAATTAAGCAAGCTTGATTTTCCTGCATTTGTATACCCGACCAAAGCAACTTCTTTTACATCCCTATCCTTACGCGTTTTTCGGCGAAGTTCACGTTGTTGGCTAATTTTATCGATCTCCTGAGTGAGTTCAAAAATACGACGACGGATTCTGCGCCTGTCTATCTCAATCTTTTTTTCTCCCGGTCCCCGGGTTCCAATACCGCCGCCAAGTCGCGATAAGGCGCTTCCCTCGCCTTGCAGACGGGGCAAGTTATATTTAAGCTGGGCAAGCTCTACCTGCATGCTTCCCTCCCGACTGCGCGCATGCCGCGCAAAAATATCAAGGATTAGCATTGTCCTGTCTATTACTTTTACATTCAAAATCTCTTCAAGGTTTCTGATTTCCAGCGGGGTCAGCTCGTCATTAAAAACCACCGTATCAATATCCTGCGCTGCTGCCTCAAGCGAAAGTTCCCGTGCTTTGCCCTTGCCAATATAAAATGCATTATCGCGTTCACGATTTTGTACTTCTTTTGAGATGCAAAGCCCCCCCGCAGTATCTACAAGACGGGCTAACTCTTCCATACTTTCTTCCGGCGCGTTTAGCCCCACCAGCATAACACGCTCTGCCTGCACATCCGTTTCCAAAAGTGCTATCTGCTGTGCAACCCGCTGGGTGGCATTCGAAATCTCTGCCATCAGCGCACGCTGCGGAATACGCGAAGTGCGAAACGGACCTGCGATCTGCGCAACGTCTAATTTATCGCCAATATATCCAACGCACATCGCCGTAGCAACGCCATCCTTTACCGAAACCGCTGCCATTGCGTCAAACTTACTGGAAATCAGCGTCCCAATATCCACTGCAGATAACATAGGGCTTCCGCCCGGATGCGTATGGATCGCCCTTACGCCTGATAATCCCAGCAGTCCACGCCTTTTGCGAACATATGGCATTTGCACGCTGCTGTTATCCCCGATGGAAACATCCAAAACTTTTCCGCTGCGGGAAAAGAAAACCGAAATCTCGCGCCCGATTGCCTGCGTTGCCTGCGCCATCCGTTCCAGCATCTCGGGCGGTATAAACTCCTGCGTTCCCGCTTCCACTTCATACAAACCCTCCAACTCTTCCAAAAGGCTTGTTCTGACGCCTTGTATATTTCCGTTAATTTTATTCATACTTTGTCCCAGGTTCCTTTAAGTGCGCAATTGCTGATTTTTCAACAGCAATTCCAGCCTCATACATACGCATAAATTTTTCAAATTCCTTCATATCCTGCTCTTTCGGCTCTGCAACCTCTACTGCCATTTGATCGAAAACTTTTTGCTGCAAATATTCCGGCAATGTCTGTCCCTCGCCACGCTGCGCACGATATCCAGCGAGCAGCGCAATTCCCCATGCGCCGCCTTCCCCTGCCGATTCCATTACAGATACCGGTACGCCGAGCGCCGCCGCCATAAGGTCTTGCCCAACACCTTTTGTTTTAAAGAACCCGCCGTGTCCCATCAGACCATTCAATTTTACTTTTTCTCGCTCCGTAATAATACGCATGCCCAGCGCAAGCGTTCCCAGCGCAGAAAAAATCATAGTACGCATAAAATTTGGCAAGGTAAACTCGCTATCCGGCATCCGCGCAAACAAAGGTCTTCCTTCGTCCGTATCTGTAATCGGTTCCCCCGCAAAATAATTGTAAGCAACCATCTCCGATGTTTGTGCACCTTCCAGCATAGCCTGTCGGTATAACGTGCCGTAGAGCTCTCCTCCATCTTTTTTTACACCAAATACTTCCAGTACATCGCGAAACAATTTCATCCATGCATCTAAATCCGATACAAAATTATTGCAATGCACCATCGCCACCGGCTTACCGTCAGGTGTTGTCACCATATCAATTTCCACATATTTTTGGGATAGCTGCTTTTGCAGAACAATCATAGCAAATACGGATGTTCCCGCAGATACATTGCCTGTCAGCTCTGTTACGCTGTTTGTCGCCACCATTCCCGTTCCCGCATCGCCTTCCGGCGGACACAGCGGAATACCCGAAGGCAAATCCCCACTCGGGTCAATCAACAGCGCGCCTTCCGGCGTCAAGGCTCCCGCCTCGTCTCCTGCCAACAGTACCTTCGGCAGAATCTCAGTGATCGGCCTTTTGAGCCCATATGGTTGCACAAGCCTGTCGAACTCACGCGCCATATCTTCCCGATAATCATTTGTTTCGCTGTCAACCGGAAACATACCGGACGCGTCCCCGATCCCCAAAACATGCTTTCCGGTCAGCATTCTGTGAACATACCCGGATAATGTTGTAATCGACGCAACCTGCGGGATGTTTTTTTCGCCATTCAGCATAGCCTGATATAAATGTGCAATACTCCACCGCTGTGGAATATTGAAATCAAACAATTCTGTAAGCTTTTTCGCCGCCTCTTCCGTTGTGGTGTTTCGCCACGTACGGAATGCGGCAAGCTGATTACCATGTTCGTCAAACGGCAGGTACCCGTGCATCATGGCAGAAATGCCAATCCCCGCGATCCCTTCAGGCGCTGTGCCGTATTCTTTTTTATAATCCAGCTTAAGAGCGTCATAACAATGCTGAATCCCTTTCCAGACGTCCTCCAACGAATAAGTCCATACTCCGTCTTCCAGCTTATTTTTCCATTCAAAACTCCCCGAGGCAATTGGCTTGTTCTGCCCGTCGATTAAAACGCTTTTAATGCGGGTAGACCCAAGTTCGATCCCCAGATATTTCTCACCTGCCGTCTTTTGCTGTATCGTTATCATAAACAATCTTTCTCCTTTATTGCCCGTTATCAATAATCTAATTCTTTAAATGTTTCTACCACCGTCCCTTGATTTCCTCCCCGCATCCATCAAATCTTAATATTTAGGCGTTGCGAACTGTGTCTTATGTGTGATTCTATTACCAAAATTCTCAAAATCGTCCCTTTAAAACCGGTGTAGGCTTCCTGAAAAATGGTTATGAATAGAAAAAGTTGTTATAAAGGGGGATTTACAAAATGAGTAAAATTGTATTGGTTGGCGCAAATCATGCGGGAACTGCCGCAGCAAACACGATCCTGGATCAATATCCGGATAATGAACTGGTTATTTTTGACCGTAATTCCAACATAAGTTACCTTGGATGCGGAACAGCACTTTGGGTAGGTCGTCAAATTGACGGAACCGACGGACTTTTTTATTGCTCGCAAGATGTTTTCGAAAAAAAACATGCCAAGGTTTATATGGAGACAGAAGTTTCGACGATCGATTATGCAACCAAAACCGTACACGCGGTCAGCAAGTCCGGAAAGGAATGGGATGAAAGTTATGACAAATTGATCCTTGCCGCTGGCTCTCAGCCTATTATTCCCAAAATCGACGGTCTCGATCTTGAAAACGTGGATGTGGTAAAGCTTTTCCAGGACGGGCAAAAAATCAATCGCGCTTTGGAAGATGAAAATATCAAAAACGTTGCTATAGTAGGCGCAGGTTATATCGGTGTAGAAATTGCCGAAGCAGTGCGGCGCCGCGGGAAAAACGCAATGCTTTTTGAAGCACAGGATACCTCTCTTTCAAGCTATTACGACCCATGGTTCTCTCATGATATGGATCGTGTACTTGCTGAACACGGAATTGCGCTTCACTTCAACGAGACTGTAAAACAGTTGCAAGGGGATGGAAAAGTGCAGACGATTATTACAGATAAAGGCAAATATGCCGCTGAGCTGGTGATTCTCGCCATCGGTTTTTTGCCGAACAATGCACTTGCAAAAAACCATCTTGAGTTATTCCGCAACGGTGCGATTTTGGTTGATCATCATCAGGAAACAAGCCTGCCCGGTGTGTACGCAATCGGCGACTGCGCCACTGTATACAGCAACGCCCTGCGCGCCCCTTCTTATATCGCGCTTGCTACCAACGCAGTCAGAAGCGGTATCGTGGCGGCACACAATGCCTGCGGGACGGTTCTTGAATCTATTGGAGTACAGGGCTCCAATGGCATTAGCATCTATGGCTACAACATGGTTTCTACAGGTCTTAATATGAATGCGGCAGAAAAAGCTGGAATGATCGTACAACATGCCGATTATGAAGACTTACAAAAACCAGCGTTCATTCATGAAAATAAAAAGGTAAAAATCCGTATTGTCTATGAAAAAACTTCCCGGCGGATCGTCGGCGCACAAATTGCATCTTATGAAGATATCTCTATGGGGATTCATATGTTTTCATTGGCGATCGAGGAAGGCGTCACAATAGACAAACTAAAGCTACTCGATATTTTCTTTCTGCCTCACTTTAACCAGCCATATAACTACATTACTATGGCTGCGCTCGGCGCAGAATAACCACCGAATATTTTTTAAAAGACGCCCTAAGGCGTCTTTTTTATGCTCTTTCCTAGTTTCTGCAAATAACAAAAAACCGTATGCAGTATTGCACACGGTTTTTTTGAAAGCGTCCGGACTCATCCGGCGCTGTTTCCCTGGTTACTTATTGGCATAATGCATTGCATCTGCTTCTTCATCATCGTCCTTACGGCTCTTCTTTGTGAAG
>JAYFQX010000023.1:0-58349 GCA_034926635.1 Christensenella sp.
AGCGAAGCGGGGATCACAGACGCGGACGCGATCGACAAGATGGCGCCGGATGCACTTGAAACGGCACGCGCATGGGGCGAGGAAGAAGCGTATGGATATACCGAGCAGGTAATACGCGATATGTTTGCACTCTGCCTGTAAGATTTTGCAAAAGATACCCAGGCGTTCTTAAGGAAGTACATTAGAAATTGCAGCTGTCATCTCCGCATGAGGAAAGAATCGGTTTAAAAAAATGCGGAGATGACAGCAAAAAGTACAATATGTAAAACAGTTAAACAAAAGCAAAAAAAGTGATGTATTCCGACAAAAGAAGCCAAGTTTTTTCGCCCGACAAATTTTATACTTATAATAAAGTAGAAAAATTATACAGGGTTTTACGCAAAACATTATACCGGATGGAATTTTTAACTGGTAATAATTTTATTCATAGACGGAATCAAGCATCATGTTGTTTCAGTATAAATGCAAACTACCAAATATTGGAGGTACGTTTTTAAATGAGTGATTATGTATTAGAAATGCATAACATTGAAAAAAGGTTTGGCGGAACCCATGCATTGAAAGATGTCACGATCAAGTTCAAACGTGCGGAAGTAAATGTAATTATGGGTGAAAACGGTGCCGGTAAATCCACGCTGATGCGCATTTTGACAGGCGCACATGCAAAAGATAGCGGCAAGTTGATATATGAGGGGAAAGAAGTAGAAATTCATACGCCTGCAGATGCAAAAGCGCTTGGAATTTCCATGATATACCAGGAGCTGAACCTGGTGCCCTATCTCTCGGTTGCTGAGAACCTGTTTGTCGGCAACGAGCAGCGCAAAGGCCTTTTTGTCGATAAGAAAAAGCAGATTCAGGAAGGCAATCGTGTTATGGAAGAGATCGGCGTAGATATCGATTGCGCAACGATCGTAGATAAGCTTTCCCTGGCAAAGCAGCAAATGGTAGAAATCGCCAAATCAGTTCTGTATGACGCAAAAGTTGTTATTATGGACGAGCCTACATCTTCTTTGACGGAAATTGAAGTAAACCAATTGTTTAAAGTAATCGAAGATATGAAGAAGAAGGGCGTCACCATCATCTATATTTCGCACAGGATGGAAGAAATCTTCAAAATAGGCGACAACATCAGTGTTATGCGTGACGGCGAATATGTGGGGCAATGGCCCATTTCCGAAACAGACGAGCAGAGCCTCATAAAAAATATGGTTGGCAGAACCATTACCAATATGTTCCCGAAAGAGAAAGTGCCGATCGGAGATGTGGTCTTGGAGGTAAAAAACCTTTCTCGGAAAGGTGAGTTTAACAATGTTAGCTTTTCGGTCCGCAGAGGAGAAATTCTTGGGTTTTCTGGGCTTGTGGGCGCAGGAAGAACAGAGCTTGCCAAAGCAATTTTCGGTGCGACAAAGCCGGACAGCGGAGAGATTTTTCTGCATGGGGAAAAAGTAAAATTCGGAATGCCGATGGATGCGCTTAAGGCAAAGGTTGCCTACGTTCCCGAAGACCGAAAGCTCTATGGTCTTAATCTGATCGGTTCTATTAAAGACAACATCACAGTTACATCATGGGATGACCTGACAAAAAGGATTTTTGTAGATGCCAAGGCTGAAAAAGATTTAAGCCTTCGTATGATCGAAAAACTTGGGATTAAAGTTGCATCGGAAAAGCATCCTGGCAGCAGCCTTTCGGGCGGAAACCAGCAAAAAGTAGTGCTTGCAAAATTCCTGTCAAAGGATCTGGATGTCTTAATCCTCGATGAGCCTACAAGAGGCGTTGATGTAGGCGCAAAGAGTGAAATTCATAAGCTGGTTGTCGAAGCCGCAAGAAATGGCGTTGCCGTTATTATGATTTCGTCCGAGCTTCCTGAAATCCTTGGCATGAGCGACAGAATCATTGTTATGCATGAAGGGGATGTTACGGGAGAAGTTGCCGGCGAAGAGGCTTCGCAGGAAATTGTAATGACCTATGCACATAAAACAAAAATGGCATAATTAATATTTTAAAGGAGAAAACGATGAATAATGCTAAAACAGCCAATAGCGATGTAAAACAGATGTCCATTGGCAAGAAAATAGTAGCGTTTCCGCAATTCGGTATTTTAATAGTCTTTATAGGTCTTATCATTGTGCTTGGATGCGCTGCCGGAAGGGTGTTTTTAACACCGGATAACTTCGTCAACATTTTACGTCAAACTTCGGCACAGTTAATTGTTGCGGCAGGGATGACCTTTGTACTGATTTTGGGAGGGATCGATTTATCCGTCGGTTCTATTGCGAATCTTTGCGGAACGTTATCCGCGGGCTTTATCGTAAACGCAGGTATGCCGATGTTCCCGGCGATTCTGTTGGCGATTCTCATTGGTCTTGGTCTTGGGGCGCTCAATGGTATCGTAATTGCAAAGCTGAACATACAGCCTTTTATCATGACGCTTGCGATGATGAGTTCTGCAAAAGGTCTGGCGCTTTTGTACTCGGGTGGTAAGCCAATTTCCGGACTTCCCGCAGAATATGTGGACATGGGGCGTGGAAATGTCGGCGCAGTCCCGATTATCTCTATCATTATGATCGCAGTTGTAGTCGTTTTGTGGCTGGTACTTGCAAGAAGCAGGTTCGGACGGCGGATCTATGCGGCAGGCGGTAACGAGGAATGTGCAAGGCTTTCCGGTATTAACATTGATAAAATTAAAATCTCAACCTATATGATCTGCGCCTTTTGTGCGGCACTGACAGGTATTGTGTTTACAGCACGTATCGGTTCGGCACAGCCCGCAACGGCAGAAGGCCTGGAAATGGATGCAATCTCGGCTGTTGTACTCGGCGGTACTACGCTTACCGGTGGTAAGGGATACATGCTTGGTACGATTATCGGCGCATTCTTCCTGATCGTTCTTACAAACGGCTTTAACATCGTAGGTTTATCATCTTATTGGCAGCAAGTTTTGAAGGGCGTCATCCTGGTTGTGGCAGTAGTGCTTTATACCAAGGCTTCCAAAGCCAGCATGTAAAACATATAAAATATTATGTTACAAACATATAAATAAGTTTGCCAAAAGGCAGAAAAAAATATTTGGAGGAAAATCTATATGAAAAAAGTCTTATTGATTGCACTTTGTGTAGTAATGGCGCTTTCGTGCTTTGCATTCACATCTTGCGCAAACAACAATGCAACACAGTCCGCAGCAGAAGAATCTGTTGCTGCAACAGAGCCCGCAGCAGAAGAATCCGCTGCTACAACAGAGTCCGCAGCAGAAGGCACAAAAACGATCGGTGTTTCCATGATGACGTTCGAGCATCCTTTCTTCTCTGATATGCTGGCGCAGATCAGATCCATGGCGGAAGAAAACGGTTACACGGTTGTTAGCGCTGATGCGAACCAGGATCCGACAAAGCAGCTCAATGATATTAACGATATGATCGTAAGCGGCGTTGATGTACTGTTCATTAACCCGGTTGACTCTGCGGCAATTGGTTCTGCTGTAAAAGACGCAAACGACAAAGATATCCCGGTATTCTGTATTGATACCACTTCTGATGAAGGGGAACTTACTTCTTTCGTAGCTTCTGATAATACAGAAATGGGAAGAATTGACGCGAAGAAAGTTGTAGAAGCTCTGAAAACAAAGAATGGCGAAGAAAAAGGATCAGTTCTGGCGGTTGTATATCCGCAGGCTTCTTCCACAAGGGACAGAGAAGCTGGTTTTGACGAAGTTATGGCTCAATATCCGAACATCACAATCGAAAAAACTTCTCCGATCTCCATTTCTTCCGATGATGGTTATTCGCTGATGCAGGATAAACTCTCCGCATATGCTGTTGGTGATCTCGATGTAATCTATTCCATTACTGCTCCTGTAACGGTAGGCATCATCGGTGCAATCGACACAGCGGGAAGAACCGACATTCTGCTTGTTGGTACAGATGAAGACGATGCAATCTTTGACAAAATGAAAGAAGACGGCACCTATGTTCTGGGAACGGTTGTACAGTATCCTACAGAAATCGCAAAATATGCATTTGAAGCATATCAGAAAACTCTGAAGGGTGAAAAGGTTGATGCGGAAACATTTGTTCCTGTAAAAGCGATCACCACAACTGCAGAAGTAGAAGAATTCCAGAAGTATAAAGAAGACTATCGTAAAGCATTGGCAGCGTACTATAACTAAAGTATTTAATAGAATGGTGTAATTGTTGATTCGGTTACATTGTAAATAAGTTTAAGATGACGGGGCGGGCTAATACCGGTTTGACCGGTATTAGCCTTGCTTCTACCAAGGGTATATTTTAAAAAATGCATGGCTGGTCCCACCACCAAAAATTTGATTGATACAGTATCTAAAAAATCGCAAAGCGAAGATAGCAAGAAACATGATACAAACGAAACAAAAACATCAAAGAGTGCCGTAATATCAAAGGATATGATTGATGATATAATCGCGGGTTAATAAACAACATAACGTTAAAAGCTGCATGACAACCAAAAGATGGAATCCAGCAGCGCGGCGCCTGAGATTGTGAAAAAAATGAATAGAAAATATAAAATTATATAAGAACAAAGTTTTGATTAATACTGGAAACAATTTAAAAATAAAATAACACATTTTAGCAGGAGGTTTTAAAATGAAACAAGACAAAGAAACATTGTTGAAAATCTATCGTAATATGCTTGCGATCCGTAAGTTTGAGTATGCGGCCCGTGAACTATATGCAAACGGATTACTGCTGGGCGGCGCACATCTGTACGCAGGGGAAGAAGCCATTGCGACAGGGGTATGCAGCGTACTCAATGATAATGACTTTATTACCAGCACGCACAGGGGACATGGTCACCTGATCGCAAAAGGCGGAGACCTCAAGCTGATGATGGCAGAGCTGGCAGGAAAAGCAACAGGCTACTGCAAAGGCAAGGGCGGATCCATGCATATCTGCGATATGGATCTTGGGATTTTGGGCTCAAACGGTATTGTCGGCGCAGGACTGCCAATTGCGGTCGGCGCAGGTTATGCGTGCAAATCGTTTGACAAAGGACAGGTCAGCGTCTGCTTCTTTGGTGACGGCGCTTCAAACCGCGGTACCTTCCACGAGAGCATCACGCTAGCAGCTGCGTACAATCTGCCGGTCATCTATGTACTGGAAAACAATTTCTACGGTATTTCAGGAAGCCAGAGAAAGCTGACAAAGCTTGTAAATCTTTCCGATCGTGCAAAAGCATACGGGATTCCCGGAGAGACCGCAGACGGCAATGATGTTGAGGCAGTCGTAGCAGCAACAAAGCGTGCGGTAGACAGAGCGCGCAAGGGCGAAGGACCGACACTGCTTGAATTTAAAACATGGCGTCATTTCGGACACTTTGAAGGAGACCCGGATGAAAAGCAGTTCATTTACAGGGATAAAGCAGAGCATGAAGAATGGCTGAAAAAAGATCCGATTCCGCGTTACCAGGCGAAGCTCGTAGCTGATAAGGTTGCGACACAGAAGGAACTGGACGAGATCGAAAAGAAGGTCGACGAAGAGATCGCGACAGCCACCAAATTTGCAGAAGACAGCCCGTATCCGGATGTATCCACATTGACGGAAGACGTATATGCGTAATGGCTGGGGATTTTGCAAAAAATTTATGAATTAAGGAGAGATACGATGGAAAAGATGTTATATGGCGTTGCGCTCAAAACGGGCATGGAAAACGAAATGAAAAAAGACCCGATGGTCTTTGTAGCAGGAGAAGACGTAGGAAAATACGGCGGGTGCTTTGGACAGACAAAAGGATTATTTGAAGAATTTGGTCCTCAACGAGTAATGGATACACCGATCAGTGAAACGGCGATCATTGGACTTGGTTGTGGTGCTGCCGCAGCAGGAATGCGTCCGATCGTAGAATTGATGTATATTGACTTTGCAGGCGTTGCGATGGACGAAATCATGAACCAGGTAGCAAAGATGCGTTATATGTTCGGCGGGAAATGCAAGATGCCGCTGGTCATCCGTGCATCCTGCGGCGCTGGCTGCAGACTTGCGGCGCAGCATTCGCAGATGCTGGAATCCATGTTTACGCACATTCCGGGTCTGAAGGTTGTTTGCCCGGCGACTCCGGCAGATGCAAAGGGTTTAATGCAGCAGGCTGTCCGCGATGACAATCCGGTATTATATCTGGAAAATAAGTCCCTTCTCAACAGCCTAGAAGGCGAAGTTCCGGATGGAGATTATTATGTACCGTTTGGAAAAGCGAACATTTTGAGGGAAGGTACAGATATCACGATCATTGCTTGGAGCATGATGGTTCACAAGGCAATGGAAGCAGCGGAAGAACTTGCAAAACAAGGCGTAAGTGCAGAAGTCATCGACCCCAGGACGCTTGTTCCGTTTGATAAGGAAGCGCTGTTCAATTCCATTAAAAAGACGCATCGTCTTGCGATTGTGCAGGAAGATACGCGTACATCGGGTTTTGCTTCGGAAATCGTTACGATGGTTGCAGAGACCTGCATTGACGAGCTGGAAGAAAACGTGATTCGTATTACAGCGCCGGATTGCCCGGTTCCGTATAGCCCGGTTCTGGAAGACGCATATATACCGAGCAGCGAGAGAATCGTAAAAGAAATCATGGAAATATTCTGAGCATCAGTTTTAATGGGAGAAAAACAATGTCTAAAAAAATAGCAATACAGAGAATGGGCCAGACCATGAAAGAAGGCACAGTCATTCGGTGGCTCAAAAACAACGGAGATGCGGTAAAAGCCGGGGATTCTCTTTATGAGATGGAATACGACAAAGCATCCACGGATATCACGGCGCCGATCGACGGTACATTGCAGATCATTGAAGAAGCAGGCGGAACCTTTCCCGTTGGTACGGTGGTAGGAATGATTTATGCGGAAGGGGAAAAGGTAGCGCAGCAGCCTGCGGCTACAGCTCCCATGAAAGCACAAGAGGCGGTAATTTCGGCGCCTGTGGAACAAACTGCAGAAAAACGCGCGTATAAGGCTTCCGCTTCAGTAAAGCGCGCTGCAAGACAGAAAAATATCGACCTTGCAATGGTTGTACCGGCAGATGGCGTACGGATCACAGAAAAAGATCTGGAAGATTTTGAAGCAAAGGGTAAAGAGGCAGTCACAAGTGAGACTCCTAAAATAAATGCTTCTCCTCTTGCAAAAAAGATGGCCAGAAAACTGGGGATAGACCTTGCGGACGTAACGGCGAGCAGCGCAAATGGACGGATTTCTTCGGAAGACGTCGTCGCGTTTGCGTCAGCCGGAGAAAGCGATGCACCGCAGCAGCCTGCGGCGACGGAAACGTTGCAGGACGCTGCGGAAACGTTGCAGGAAGATAGACGCGTTCCGTTAAGCGGCATGAGGAAAGCCATTACGCGTAATATGAAAGCTAGCTATTTTGGCGCGCCGGTGGTAACCTATTCAACGGATATTGATATGACGCAGTTTTTGGCAATGCGCAGTGATTTGAACAGCGAGTATGAGCAGCAGGGGATCAAAGTCAGTGTAAATGATCTTTTGATCAAGGCGGTCGCCAAGGCACTTGAAAAATCGCCGAACATCAACGTGAGCCTGGAAAATGAGGAGACTTTGGTTTATCGTTCGCAGGTGAATGTTGGGATGGCGGTAGCAGTAGACGGTGGTCTTGTGGTTCCGGTTGTGAAAGACGCAAACAAGAAAACCCCGGGCGAAATTGCTCGCTGCACAAAGGAACTTGTGGAAAAAGCGCGCACGGGAAAACTCTCCGGCGATGAGATGTCCGGCGGTACCTTTACGGTTTCAAACCTCGGAAGCAAAGGTGTGGATATGTTTACGCCTATCATCAGCCCACCGGAATCTGCAATTTTGGGAATCGGTCGTGCTGTAGAAAAAGCGGTGGTATGCAATGGCGAGATTGCTGTGAAACCAATGATGGTGATCAGTCTTACCGCAGATCACAGAGTAATTGATGGCGCTCCAGCAGCTGATTTTATGCAGGTACTTAAAACAATTGTAGAAAAACCAGCATTGATGTTCGTGTAAAGAGGAGACAAAATGGCCAAGACAATTACAATTAGAAGAATGGGGCAGACCATGAAGGAAGGTACCGTTGTAAAATGGTACAAGAATGATGGAGATACTGTCAAAAAAGGCGACCATATTTACGAAATGGAATATGATAAAGCATCGACGGAGATGGATTCCCCCGCGGACGGCATTTTGAAGATTGTCCATGAAAACGGAACATTTCCTGTGGGAACAGTGGTTGCCAAAGTATATGAGCAAGGCGAAAGCATAGAAGAAACTCCTGATATAAAAGAAAGTTCAAAGACCGCGTCTCCTGTTGCCGCCACAACAGGGGACCAGTCTGCGGATGCCATCGTGATCGGCGGCGGTCCCGGCGGATATGTTGCAGCGCTGAAGCTTGCGATGAATGGGAAAAAGACAATTTTGGTAGAACGTGATAAAGTCGGCGGCACCTGCCTCAATCGGGGATGCATCCCCACAAAGGCACTGCTGCATAGCGCAGAGGTGCTTGATACTGTAAAAGAAAGCGCCAAAAGCGGCATCAAAGTAACTGGTTATACGGTGGATACCAAGGCGGTTAACGACAGGAAAGACGGTGTTGTAAAGCAGCTTGTTGGCGGCGTGGAATATCTGTTGTCTAAACGTAAGGTAGAAGTGATTCGTGGGGAAGCGTCCTTTACAGGGGAAAAAAGCCTGCGTATCGCGCTGACGGACGGAACGTCGAAAGATATTTCGGCAGATAACATTATTATTGCAGCAGGGTCGGAGAGCTCCAAAATTCCGATTCCAGGGATTGACGGGAAAAATGTTATAACGAGTACAGAAGCGTTGGATTTCGATAACCTGCCGAAGGAACTGGTGATTATTGGTGGTGGAGTGATCGGTATGGAGATTGGCAGCGTATACGCTAAGTTCGGTACAAAAGTAACCGTACTGGAAGCGCTTCCGCGGATATTGCCGAACCTCGACCAGGAAATCACTGCGGAATTCCGCAAACATGCTTCGGCATATATGCAGATCGAAACCAGTGCAAAGGTATGTTCGATCTCTGATTCCGGCGCGAAAAAGCAAGTTGAGTTTGAACTTGACGGCGCGAAAAAAACCATTATGGCTGATAAAGTGATGGTATGTGTTGGGCGCAGACCTGAAACAGCGGCGCTCGCTCTGGATAAAGCCGGGATCGTGCTTGACCGTAACCGCATCAAAACAAATGATGCGTTTGAGACAAATGTGCCGGGGGTCTATGCGATCGGGGATGTGAACGGAAAAGTTTTGCTTGCGCATGCAGCGTCGGCGCAAGGGATCTTTGTCGCAGAAAAAATTTGCGGCATAAAATCCGAGATCAACCTGGATCTTGTTCCAAGCTGCATCTATACAAAACCGGAAATTGCCTGCGTTGGTAAGACGGAAGAGCAGTTAAAAGAAGAAGGCAAGGAATATCAGGTTGGGAAATTCCCGTTTCAGGCGAACGGCAAGTCGCTTGCGATGGGAGAACCGGATGGTTTTATCAAAATTTTAGCCGGGAAAGAATATGGCGAAATTTTGGGCGCGCATATGATAGGTCCGCGCGCAACGGATATGATTGCGGAACTTGCTTTGGCGATCAATAGCGAATGTACGGTGGACGAAATCGCAAATACGATTCATGCCCATCCTACCGTAAGCGAAGCAGTGATGGAAGCTGCTGAAGCAGTAAAAGGACACGCAATCCACAATATTTGATCGGTGTGTGCCTTTTATAGGTCATTACATCAACCTTCATACACAGATAACCCTTCGGCTGAAACCGAGGGGTTATTTGATATTGTAAGCTATATCTTGAAAGCGGCTTTTTTCTAACATTTTGTTATTTGCCGGATAATTTTTTGATGATTCCCTCATCAGCAGGACAAAAAGAATAACGATACAAATCACAGGGAGCTACCCAAAGGATATCTGTATGAACGCGTTTTAAGGGGATTCCTTTTGTAATATGCGCGTTAAAAAAAGTGATGGAGACATCGCGCTCGGGATAAGAGTAGGTTGCTTGACCCAAAATTCCGTCAAGCGCAATGCGGATGCCGAGCTCTTCCATACATTCGCGCAGGGCACATTCATTAAGACTTTCTCCGGGCTCCTGCTTCCCTCCCGGAAATTCCCATAAATAAGCACAGGAACCACCCGCGCCACGCCGGCAAATCAAAATTCTTTTTTGGTTATCGCGAATAATGGCTGCCGCAATGAAGATCATAGTAACCGTTGCTCCCATTCTGGCTCCCGAAAGCCTGTAAGTACAAAGCTGTCCCCAATGACCAAGGGACGTTTTACCAGCATGCCGTCGGTTGCAAGCAGACGGAGCTGCGATTCGGTGTCCATACCGGAAAGCTTGTCTTTGAGACCGAGCGCCCGATATTGCAGACCGCTGGTGTTAAAAAAACGTTTTAGCGGTAATCCGTTTGCGTGACTCCACAAGCGTAATTCATCGTAAGTAGGGTTTGATGTTTTAATATTTCGAAGGGTATAGGGAACCTTATGACAATCAAGCC
The DNA here is from genome assembly GCA_034926635.1 of Christensenella sp. Taxonomy (GTDB): domain Bacteria; phylum Bacillota; class Clostridia; order Christensenellales; family Christensenellaceae; genus Christensenella. The sequence goes on from JAYFQX010000023.1 coordinate 10,513, forward strand.
ATTTTAATGCTTTTTGACAGGTGGAGCATTTTGGATAACAAAGAACCAGCATAACAATCAACTCCTTTAAAGGTATTCATTACAATTTTAGTATAACATAAGAAAAGTTGTTTCTTATTGTTCATCCTGCAAAATATGGATATATTATGTGGATATCCCTTAATTACCTAGAACTGTTTTATATAGTAGATTTCGATTATATTCGGCTCATTTATTATACCTTTTTATATGCCCCTTAAATGCTATTACGGCAAAGCCGGCAGGATACCCATTCCATAGCCAAATCGCAGAATCATCACCTGTATTCGGTGTATACAAGTGTTCCATTACCTTGAGGACGTAATGACAACTCTGCACACTGCCGGTACTGTTTGTTGCGATACAGTAATATCAATAGCCGTTGTCTGCCGTTTGTATTTGTAGATTATATGAAGTGCGCTTATTGCGCTCTCTTTCTGCGCCCCAATATAACCGTTGCCGCAATCACCGCGCCCGCTAACAGCATAATCCCAATCCACAGCCCCGGCATGGCGTTATCACCGGTGGCGGGAGATCCAGGTATGGTGTTATCACCGGTGGCGGGAAGTCCCGACTGCTCGGCAGGTCTCAGCACAACAGCAGCTGTGCCGTTTTTTGTTGTATCTACCGTTGAGGTTGCTGTCACGGTCAGCGTTTCTGCTGTTTCGTCGCTGCCAATGGTAAGCAAACCGCTTGCATCTATTGTGGTTGAAGCAGAGCTGTTGCCGCTTACGCTCCAAGTTACAGTCTGCGCAGGGCTGTTTTCGCCGTTTACCGTTGCTGTAAAGCTCTGTGTGCTGCCATTTTTTACGCTTGCCGTAGCGGGAGAAACCGTCACAGAGGTAACTATCGGAACACCCACTATTTTAACCCATTGATAGCTGCTGTTGTTTTCGGCGGAATAGTCTGCTGCGCCGCTCCCGTCAATATTTGTGCTGCCCTGTGCAGTCATGCCAACGCCGAGATTGGGTGCAGTAGAAAGGGCGCCTTTTCTGTCCATAGCAAAGAGCGTGCCTTTTCCGCTGATCTTTGGGCTTCCGCCGCTTTTTATTGCATAGCTATCGTTTTCAGCGCCATTATAGGCAGACATAACCGTATTTTCCATTCCGTCTGCAAGCACAATTTTAGCGCCCGTCGGTAAAATAACCGCATTCTTTGCCGTAGTTTCAAATTTAAGTCCGGAGAGCGTGAGTATTTTATTGCTGTGATCCCAGCTCCAGCCTGTTCCGCTGCAATCCTCGGCAGCAGGCGCTTTGTTTCCCGCCCAGCCTTGCGCTGCGCCGTCGGTAAAGTCCATGGTGTAATCCGGCAGGCTTATCGTATAGTCCGCCGTTGCCACATCACTATTGATCAATGATTCCATCGAAAATATGTCCTCTAAACAAACAACCTTCGCCTTGATGGTAGTGGTTTCACTTACGAAAATCGGAGCGGTATATTCCGTGCTTTCTTCCGTTGGCTCGCTGCCGTCTACTGTATAACAGATCTTGAAAATTGAGCCCTTCGTGTCGCAGGAAAGCGTCACACGCTGCACATCGGTATAGGTTCCTGCTACCGGTGAAAAAACAGGGTCAGCACACTTGAACACGTAGCTTTCCTCTGCGGTGTCGCTTATGGCAGTGTCGCCCATAAATACTTTCGCTTTGACTGTACAACGCTCAAGCCACGTTTTAAAGGGAGTGGTATATACCATGCTTGCTAACGTTGGCTCTGCATTTATTTCATAACGGATCGTTGCACCCGGCGTGTCGCAGGAGAGCGTAATGAGCTCCTTCTGATTATGAACTCCTCCTTTGGGGCTGAACACCGGAGCCGAAACCAACTTGCTGTATATATCGCTGTTACTCTCATCGCTGTCTGTGAAGTTTGTTGCGTCGCCCACGGCGGTCACGCTAAAGGAAAAATTGCCGTAGCCACCGGCGGCCACCATCTCTGCCGAAAAATCATAGGTCTGCGCATCGCTTCCCACTAAAACTGCGCTACCCGATTTCGTGCCGTTATTATAAAGCTGAACGGAGTAGCCGCTTGCGCACTCTACCCCCTCCCAGGTTGCTGTTTTTGTGCTCCACTTGCAGTTTATCGGCGACGGAAGCTCCATCTGCTTAAGAGCGGTGATGGTAAATACCGTCACAGAGGGCGTTACTCCGGGCGTTCCCTTTGTGTAGGAGGTCTTCTCGATGACTGCGTCGTTTCTGCCGGCATATCCATAATCTCCCTTATTCGGAAAACAAAGGATATGTTCCGCGTCGCTTGCGCGTTCAGAAAAAATCAATGTATTTTCAGACGCAGTGACGGTGATGCCTGCGCGTGCCATCATATTAACTATACCCATTCCGCTATTATCCGCAGCAATAGCCGCAGCCACTTCCACAGGCGTATAGGAAGCCGGTATGTCTAAGTAGCCGGCAGTATAAAACGAGGCAGTACTATCAAGAGCCATACAGTATATATGCCGTGTTAGCGGCACCGTCGCAAAAGCCGTCCCCGGCAGCAGCGTAAGCAGCAGCACCGCACATAACAGCATTGATAAAATTCTTTTTTTCATTTTGCTTCCTCCTGTCCCCATACGAGCGTATTGTTGCCAAATCTATCGTTTACAAGCCGCAGCAGCATGGGCAGACTTTCAAACCGCGCCTGTGCGCCGCCTGCAAATCGTACCGTGCCCTGCCACTCATGGTTTTCCATTCCGTCAATGGTCACATAGAACCGCTCGATTGTTGCCATATTTTTTTTTTGCATTAGTTGTAACCCTCCATCCCGGCAGAAACAAAAATGGTCTGCCACGCCATACAGTGTAGCAGACCATAAATTTTTCGCCTATTCCCCAAACGGGTACTTTTTTGCTTTCGGGCAAAATTTTTTCAGAGGATTCCCAGCGTCCGCGCCTTTGCCGCAGCCTCGGTTTTGCCCTTGGTCCCCAGCTTTTTATAGGCGGTAGCGAGGTGCTTTTTCACCGTTTCCTCCTGTACGTTCAAGACCTCTGCAATTTGTTTGCGCGTCTTGCCCTGCGCGGACAGTCGCAGAGCTTCAAGCTCACGCTCGGAAAGGGAAACGCTTGCTTCCTCCGGCGTATCAGGCGCAACGGCTTTGTAGATAGCGCATTGCTTTTTCACCTCGGCAAGATATTTCTCGTCAATGCCGCTCTGCTTTTTCAGCTTTGCAAGCAGCATCAGCACATCGGGGTTTTCCGCAAAGGGCAGAATAATGCCGTCCTTCTGCGCTTCCGTCAGCGCGGTAATAAGCGCGGAGCTTCCGCCGCCATCACCGGTGAGCGTTTCGCGGCACAAGGCGGTCAAGATCAGTCCGTAAAGTCGCGCGCCCTGGCAGACGCTTGGAAGATTTTCCATCCGTTCGCACAGCCGCAGCGCGCCCATCGGGTTGCCGGTCATAAGCATCGCCCGCGCCGCGTACATCTGCGGTACGCCGAGGCCCGCCGCCATGATGCTTTGGTGCGTGCCGTCGAGGAAGTCCGGCGGTATTTCGGATAGGCGCAAAAGTGATGTATCAAAGAAGCATTCGGCAAGGGTCAGCGCCTCCCGCAGCATCCGCACGGTCAGCCGTTTATCGGGCTGCTCCCGCGCAGCGACGGTGACAAGGGCGCGGAGATTTTCGAGGCTCTGTGCTGCCGCTTCCGTGTCACCCATGAACAGCGCACGGCGAAGTAGCGTGGAATAGGCGCTTGCAAGAACAAAATATTGCTTCTTTTCCGTTGCTTCCACGATGCTTTGCTCCGCATAGAGCTTTGCACTTTTCATGCCGCAACGCAAGAGTGCCGCCTCCGCTTTTACCAGTGGTTCGCTGCCCCGCCCGAAGCCATCCGACACCAGCTCATAGGGATTGTACTGGCAGCGTTTTACCGCCTCATTCAGTGTCCCCGCTTTCATAAACTCCGAGTGCAGTAGCATGGGCAGACCAAAGGTGAAGGGATCGGCGGGATTGAGTATCTCCGACTGCCTGCCCTCAAACAGACGCGCCGCTTCTTCCAGCGGTTCGCCCTCGCCGTAGAGCTGTCCGAAGCCTGTCACCCGGGAGATAACCAGCAGCTCGCCCAATATGATATTGCGGTATGGTGCATCGCTTTCGGTAAAATGTTCCCGCATCATCGTCAGCAGCTTTCCCGCAAATAGGCAATACCGCTTCTCGCCGGAGAGCAGCAGATAAAAGCATATCTGTAAATACGGGAACGGGTATTTGAGGCACATCTCGTCGCCCAGCTCCATCGCCATGCGGCAGATGGCGTCCATGTCGTAGTAGTTCAGCCGGTTGGCATCGGGTTTGTTGAAGTATGAGAGGTATTCCTCCACGCAGTTCGCTTTTTTCACATACTCCACCGAGTAGAAGTATTTGCGATCTTTGCGTGCCGCGTACCATAGGCTTGCACGGCGGTAGACGGTTTTTTGCACATCGTCCTGCGGGCAATGAGAATACAGGTAATCACGCAGCAGAGGGTGAAAGCTGTACTCGTCCTTTTCATCCTTTGTGATAAAGGCGTTCTCCCGCATGAGCGCGGCAACAACGTCGCGTATGCGCTCCATGCCCAGTGCAGCCGCCGCCATATCGAGGGGGAAACTCGGAAAAGCCGACAGGCGATAGAGCATTTCACGGTCGATCTCCGGCAGGGGCTTTATGAGGTTTTCCTCAAACAGCGCGCCGATGCCCTTGCCCTGCCCGAGCACGCCGCCCGCACGAACGCCCTCACCTAACAGGTAGATAGCGGAGACCCAGCCGCCGCTGCTCTCGTGAATGCTCTCCACTGCGCCCTTTGTCAGCCGCAGGCCCCGCATGGCGAGGTAGCCGTCCGTTTCCTTCATGTCAAAGGCCAGCGTGTCCGCGTCGATACACAGCGCCATTTCTTTTGAGGCAAGCGTATAAAGCCGAATGTTCGGCTGTGCGCGGGAAAGAATAAGCAGATGCAGATTCGGAACATCCTCAAATGCCAGCGTTTCCACCAGCCTGTGCACGGGGCTGTCGTCCGGCAGAAATTGATAATCGTCAATGCAGATGATAAATGGCTGATGGCAGTTTTCCCGGGCCAGCTTCACCGATCGTGACACCGACCACGCACCCGCAGGCAGACCGAGAACGCGCAGAGCGTCGGCGGCGGATTTGCTGTGAACCTCTACTGCGGCGCAGAGCTTATCCCAAAGCACTTCCCCGTCGCCGTCCGTCAGCGTGATCCACGCATAGGGGAGCTTTGCCTTTTTCAGATATTCGCTCGCCGCCGTGGTCTTACCATAGCCTGCGCCCGCCACCACGCAGCAAAGAGGATAGTCGATCACGGTGGCAAGGAGCTTGTCTATGCGCAGACGGGAGTAGATGGTTTTAATCTTCACGCTTTAACTCCTTTGCATTAATTTTAATATATTATACCACGTGTGTTTGAACAGGATATTCCCCAAACGGGTAAATTTGTTGGAAAAGGTCACTATCCGAAGCACTAATTTCATTTATGAGTTTGTAAAAAATGATTTGTGATAGGACTATGGAAAAAGCGGCGAAGGGAGTATTTTTTTGTATGAGAATGGATTTCCCTGTAGATAGCATCTTGTCGGCTGATTTCAAAAAAAGCAATGTTAACTCCATTAGGAGATAAAGTGTCAGACACGCCTCCGTGTTTTATGGAATATAAAACAGATCCACCACTACGTTAGCGGTTACGACACTAACTGTGTGAGCCTATGTTGATTTGAGATTGCTAAATGATTCGAATCATGGAGAGTGCATATTTTACGCAGAAACATAAATGGGAACGCACCTTTTTGAAAACGGGTTCTAGAGTCTAAAAAAACCCATTTTTATGGGCTTTTTTTAGACAATATCTATATTGTCAGTAATAAATGGCGCACTTACCGCGACTCGAACGCGGGGCCTTCCGCTTAGGAGGCGGACGCTCTATCCTACTGAGCTATAAGTGCAAAATATGTCACGAACTATATTCTAATATAAATTTAACGTATTTGCAAATAAATTGTTTCATTTTAAAAAAAAGATTGACAAGTCTTAAAAATGCATTTATCATAAAAAGAACAAAACAAAGGAAGTAGAAGAAATGAGTAAACCATCTTCTTACAACTTCATCGTCGTCCTTATTAACCTTATTAGCCTCGTCATTATTAGCGGAGCGAATAAGGCTTATTGCGGTTGTGTGCAAACACAATAGGGACTGGACGAATTAACAAGTAATTCAAAGGCCTGCGCAGTAAGCGCAGGCCTTTTTTATTACACAGAGTTGATTACGCAAAGAAAGAGGAAAATAAAGTGAAATTAACAGGCGCGCAAATCATAATGGAATGTTTAAAAGAACAGCACGTAGACACGATCTTTGGGTTTCCGGGCGGCACGGTCATTCCGATTTACGATGCACTTTACAGCTATCCAGAAATTAACCATATTTTAACCTGCCATGAACAGCATGCAGCTCATGCGGCAGACGGATATGCCCGCGCTACGGGAAAACCGGGCGTTGTGATCGCGACAAGCGGGCCGGGCGCGACAAACCTCGTAACGGGGATTGCTACGGCATATATGGATTCTGTCCCGCTGGTTGCCATTACCGGAAACGTAGAGCAAAAAAATCTCGGGAAAGACAGCTTTCAGGAGATTGATATCGCAGGCGTGACGATCCCGATTACCAAGCATAATGTGATCGTTCAGGATATCGCAGATCTCGCAAAAACGATAAGGGAAGCCTTTTATATCGCACAAAGTGGCAGACCGGGACCTGTGCTTGTTGATATCACAAAAGATGTGACGTTGGAAACATATGAGTATGAACCGGCGAAGCCCAAGCGTATTACGAGGAAGAGTCGTTTTTCGGCGGAAGATATCAAAGCCGCAGTAAAAGCGATCAACGAAAGCAGGCGCCCGTTCATCATGGCAGGTGGCGGCGCACTGATGTCAGGCGCGGAAGAGCAGCTGCATGAATTAGCGAAAAAGCTGAACGCGCCGGTTACCATGACATTGATGGGCATGGGCGCATATCCGGCGAGTGACGAACAATATACCGGAATGATTGGCATGCATGGGACAAAGACTTCTGCGCTTTGTGCCACACAGTGTGATCTGTTGATCACCATCGGCGCACGGTTTTCCGAACGAGTGACGTCTGACCGGCAAAAGTTTGCCAAACAGGCGAAGATTTTGCATATTGATATTGACCCGGCTGAAATCAATAAAAATATTTCGGCGGATTATGAGGTGATTGGCGATGCGAAAGAGGCCCTGTCACAAATCTTACCGAAAATAAAAGCAAAAAAGAGCAGAGAGTGGATACAAAAAACGTTGGAATGGAAGAAAAAATATCCGCTTGACCGCGCAACGCGCAACGCGAAGTTTCCTAAAAAAGTGATTCAGACGATGCAGGCAATGGCGCCCAAGGATACTATTTTTACGACAGAAGTGGGTCAGCATCAAATGTGGTCAGCGCAGTTTTTAAAAATCGAGTACCCACGGCAGTTTATTACATCAGGCGGACTTGGAACCATGGGGTTCGGCACGGGCGCTGCCATCGGCGCGGCGATCGGTACGGGAAAACATGTTGTTAACATTGCGGGCGACGGAAGCTTTCATATGAATTTTCAGGAGATTGTAACCGCGGTGCAGCATAACCTGCCGATTATGATCGTGGTGATGAACAACAATGTACTGGGGATGGTGCGTCAGTGGCAAAAAATTATGTTTCATGAGCGGTATTCCCAAACCACGCTGAACCGCCCGACAGATTATGTGAAACTTGCAGAAGCATTGGGGGCGCGAGGTCTACGGATCACTGACGAAAAAAACATGGCGCAGGTGTTTCAGGAAGCATTTGCCTGCAAAGGACCGGTAGTGGTGGAATGCGATATCCACGAAGACGAAAATGTGCTGCCTATGATTCCGGGAGGGAAAACCTTTGATAATATCATACTGGATTGGGAAAAATAGTAGGCGGGACATGCGAATGCGTTATATAATAAAGAAAAAGGCTACACTTTATATTTCGCTTTATATATTAAGGAAGGAACGAGGAAAAATAGAATGATTAGAAGGTATGTGCTGTCTGTGTTAGTACAAAATACGTCCGGAGTTCTTGCCAAGGTATCAGGACTGTTCTCCCGCAGGGGTTACAATATCCGCTCGCTTTCCGTTGGAGAAACGCACGACCCGAAGGTATCGCGTATCACCATTGAAATGGTCGGTGATGAAAGCGTGCTTGAGCAGATTCAAAAACAGTTGGAAAAGCAGGTTTACGTAATTACCATCAAGGGGTTGCGTTCCGCCAGTTCGGTTTATAAAGAGCTCATCCTGGTGAAGGTGAAGGCTAATGCAAAACGACGGGCTTCCATTATCGAATTATGTGATATTTTCCGTACCAAGATCGTGGATGTATCCAAAGATACGATCATTATAGAACTGACTGGATCGCCGGAGAAGAACAACGCGCTTTTAGACCTTTTGGACGAATACGGGATTATTGAAATGGCGAGGACGGGAATTACCGCGCTGGAGCGCGGATCGGGCTCGCTGCACCAGGAAGATCCGCAGGGATCTATGTGATTTAGTTTATTAAAATATATATAAATTTGTTGGAGGCAAACAAAATGAACATGAAAATGTATTATGACAAAGACTGTAATTTATCGCTGCTGAAGGGCAAGACCGTTGCTGTTATCGGTTACGGAAGTCAAGGGCACGCGCATGCGCAGAACCTGAAAGAAAGCGGCGTCAATGTGATTGTGGGACTTTATGAAGGCAGCCGTTCGTGGAAATCGGCGGAAGAAGCCGGACTTACAGTCATGACGGCGCAAGAAGCTGCCAAAGCAGCGGATATCGTGATGATTCTTGTTCCGGATGAAAAACAGGGTAAGATTTACGAAGGAATCGCGCCTTATATGACAGAGGGAAAATCCCTTGTGTTTGCCCACGGATTTAATATTCATTTTGGGCAGATCGTCCCGCCGAAGGATGTGGACGTATGGATGGTTGCCCCCAAGGGTCCGGGACATACGGTAAGAAGTCAGTTTTTAGAAGGAAAAGGCGTTCCGTGCCTGATTGCAATCCACCAAGATGCGACCGGCAAAGCAAAAGATCTCGCGCTCGCCTATGCAAGCGGGATTGGCGGGGGACGCGCGGGAATTTTCGAGACGTCCTTCCGTGAGGAAACAGAAACAGATTTGTTCGGTGAACAGGCAGTCCTATGCGGCGGTGTTTCCGAATTGATCAAGGCAGGGTTCGAGACTTTGGTGCAGGCGGGCTATGCACCAGAGATGGCGTATTTTGAATGCTGCCACGAAATGAAGCTGATCGTTGATTTGATCAATGAAGGCGGTCTTTCCCGTATGCGGTATTCAATTTCCGACACGGCAGAATACGGCGACTATGTAACGGGGAAACGGATTATTACGGAAGATACCCGCAAAGAGATGAAACAGGTATTAACGGAAATCCAGGATGGAACTTTCGCGCGTGACTGGATGCTGGAAAATCAGGTAAAACGTCCGCATTTTATTGCAATGCGCAACATCGGAAAAGAATCGCAGCTTGAGAAGACGGGAGAGGAAATCCGTTCAAAAATGAGCTGGCATAAGGAAAAATAAACAACTTGTCCGGAAACGCGTATGGGAACGCAGGCTAGCGGAATGCTTGTCCGGTTCCCGCGACGCGGTTTTGGACTGCGAATGATGACGACCTGGATATGGGAGTTTTTATGAACAGTGATAAAATTAAGAAAGGCGCGCAGCGTGCGCCGCACCGGTCCCTGCTGTATGCGTTGGGATTGACAAAAGAAGAAATAGAAAGACCGATCATTGCCGTTGTTTGTGCGCAAAGCGAAGTGATTCCCGGGCACCTGCATCTGCATACGGTAGCACAGGCGGTAAAAGACGGAATCCGTATGGCGGGAGGAACACCCATCGAGGTTCCGGCAATCGGCGTTTGTGACGGAATTGCCATGAACCATATGGGAATGCACTACTCTTTGCCGTCTCGGGAACTGATTGCTGATAGCGTGGAAACTTTGTTGATGGCGCATGCTTTTGATGGCGCGGTGCTGGTTCCTAATTGTGATAAAATTGTTCCCGGTATGCTGATGGGAGCGGCGCGCGTCAATATTCCTGCCATCGTGTGTTCGGGAGGTCCTATGCTGGCTGGGCGGTTTTTAGGGGAGAAGACAAGCCTTTCCAGTATGTTCGAAGCGGTGGGTCGACACGCAAACGGCACGCTTTCCGACAGCGAGCTGGAGATGTTTGAGCAGCAGGCATGCCCGGGCTGCGGAAGCTGTTCCGGCATGTATACGGCAAATTCCATGAATTGCTTATCCGAAGCGCTGGGAATGGCGCTGCCGGGCAATGGCACGATTCCCGCAGTCATGGCAGCGAGGGTTGCGCTGGCCAAGCATTCGGGGATGCAGGCAATGGAACTGGTGAAGCAAAATTTATGTCCGCGCGATATTATGACGCAAGATGCGTTTGCTAACGCGCTGACCACGGATATGGCGCTTGGGTGCAGTACAAACAGCATGCTGCATTTACCCGCAATTGCACATGAATGCGGGATTTCTATCGATTTACACAAAGTCAACGAAATCAGTGAGCAGACGCCAAACCTCTGCCATCTTGCGCCGTCCGGGCATCATTATGTGGAAGAACTGAATGATTCCGGCGGCATTCCGGCGGTTATGGCGGAATTGCATAAAAAAGGCTTGATTCGGGATGGGAAGACTGTGAGCGGGAGCGTACTGGAGCGTTTGCAAGGCGCAAGGATTACGGGCAACGCAATCCGGTCAATTGAAAATCCTTATTCGCAAACAGGCGGGATTGCCGTGCTGTTTGGGAATATTGCGGAGAAAGGCTGCGTGGTAAAACGTGCGGCGGTCGCTCCGGAAATGATGAAGCATGAAGGAACCGCGCGTGTTTTTGAAAGTGAAGAAGAAGCCAATGAGGCGATTTTAACGGGAAAAATCCAAAAAGGCGACGTGTTGGTGATCCGCTACGAAGGTCCCAAGGGCGGACCGGGCATGAGAGAAATGCTGGCGCCCACCTCAAACTTGGTGGGAATGGGGTTGGACAAAGATGTTGCGCTGATTACGGACGGGCGTTTTTCAGGCGCGTCACGCGGCGCGGCAATCGGACATATTTCGCCCGAAGCGGCGGCAGGCGGTCTGATTGCTTATGTAAAAGAAGGAGACCGAATAGAAATCGATATTGCGAAATACTCAATCAATCTGAAAGTGGACGAAGCAGAGCTGCAAAAACGACTTACGGACTCGCGGCTTATGTCCCCGAAGGTATCTTCGGGCTGGCTCGCGAGATACGCAAGGCTGGTTACCAGCGCAGATACCGGCGCAGTCCTGAAATAAAAAGATTGAACATACAAAGGAGTATAAACAATTATGAAAACAATTAAGATATTTGATACTACGCTGCGCGACGGGGAACAATCGCCGGGCTGCAGCATGAATCTGGCAGAAAAGATTGAGGTTGCAAAACAGCTGGAGCTGCTGAAAGTGGATGTGATTGAGGCAGGGTTTGCGGTATCGTCGCCGGGAGATTTTAAAAGTGTGCAGACTATCGCAAATACGGTGAAAAACTGCGCGGTGGCTTCGCTGGCGCGGTCTATGCAAAAGGATATTGACGCTTCTTATGACGCCCTGAAAAATGCTGCTGCGCCGCGCATCCATATTTTTATCGCAACCTCGCCGCTGCATATGCAGTATAAATTAAAAATGACGGAAGAGCAGGTACTCGAGCATATCAGGCAATCTGTCTCTTATGCGAAAAAACTGGTATCGGATATTGAGTTTTCGGCGGAAGATGCGTCGCGCAGTGATCTGGAGTTTTTGGCAAAAGCAGTAAAGTCGGCGATTGACGCAGGCGCGACTACGGTAAATATCCCGGATACGGTGGGGTATGCCCTGCCGCAGGAAATGTATGACCGTATCTTATACTTAAAGCAAAACGTAGAGGGAATCGAAAGGGCGGATATTTCGGTACATTGTCACGACGATCTTGGAATGGCAGTTGCAAACTCGCTGGCGTCGGTCGGTGCGGGGGCAACCCAGATTGAGTGTACGGTTAACGGCATAGGCGAGCGCGCGGGTAACGCGTCTTTGGAAGAAGTCGTTATGGCGATCCATACAAGAAGGGCGCTCTTTGACGCGGATACAAACATCAATACCAAGCAATTGTACCGTACATCCCGGATGCTGTCCAAGATTATCGGCGTATCCATTCCGCCGAACAAAGCCATTGTCGGAGCGAACGCGTTTGCGCACGAGAGCGGTATCCATCAGCATGGGGTTTTGGCAAACCGGGAGACTTATGAAATCATGACGCCGGAATCTGTTGGGCTGGTTACCAATAAAATGGTGTTGGGAAAACATTCCGGTCGCCACGCTTTTGATGATTTTATGAAGGAACTGGGCTATAACCTGTCAACGGAAGAGCTGGATACTGCTTTTGCCCAGTTTAAAGAGCTGTGTGATAAGAAAAAGGAAGTTACCGAATATGATGTGGAAGCATTGGTTGCGCAAAAAGCGGCTAAGGTTGTCGAGCATTTTCGGTTAAAGCAATTTGTCGTAAACAGCGGCAACACCATTCAGGCAACGGCAAACGTAACGCTGGAAGACATGAGCGGCGCAGAGCAGGAACAGGTAGCGCTTGGCGATGGCCCGATCGATGCGGCATACCAAGCAATTGAGAATATCGTACAAATGCCGCTGAAACTGCAAAACTATAAGATCAACGCGGTTTCGCACGGCGAGGATGCGCTGGGTGAAGTTGTGGTCAAGGTTGCGTCGGAGAACAGAACCGTCACAGGACGTGGGCTTTCTACGGATATTATCGAGGCTTCCATGCTGGCGTACATTAACGCCATCAATAAATTGTTGGGAGCATAAGCCGTGAAGAAAATCATCGACAAGAGTTGTGCCGTCGTGCAACAGCCATGCTAAGCAAGGGGAAAATAAGATGAATGAAAAAATTGATACGTTTGATTCCACCCTGCGTGACGGCATGCAGGGGGAAGGCATCGCCTTTTCTGTGGAAGATAAACTGAATATTGTGCGGGCGCTGGATTCGCTGGGAATCGATTTTATCGAGGCGGGTAATCCTGGATCCAATCCCAAGGATCTGGAATTTTTTCGAAGGCTGCGAGGAAATGCCCCTGCACACGCCAAGTTGTGCGCTTTTGGCAGTACGCGGCGCAAGGGGATCCGTCCGGAAGACGATGGAAATGTAAACAGCCTGCTGGAGGCAGATACTCCCGCTGTGGCGATTTTCGGCAAGGCATGGGATTTACATGTGGATAAAGTGATTCATGCCACGTTGCAGGAAAATTTGGAGATGATCGAAAGTACGGTTGCGTACATGAAGCGACACGGGAAATATGTGGTATTTGACGCAGAACATTTCTTCGACGGATATGCGGCAAACGCGGCTTACGCTATGCAGGCGCTGTGCGCGGCACACAAGGGAGGCGCGGATGTGCTCTGCCTGTGTGACACCAATGGCGCGGCATTTCCGACGGCAGTACAGCGGATCACGGCGGAGGTCGCAGCGGCTTTCCCCGATGTGAAAATAGGGATCCATTGCCACAACGATATGGGAATGGCAGTTGCACAGACGATGCTTGCGGTGGAGGCAGGCGCGCGGCAGGTACAGGGAACGTTTATCGGCTATGGGGAACGCTGCGGAAATGCAAATCTTTCCACAGTTATCCCCAATTTAGAGTTGAAATGTGGATATGATTTGATTGGTGCGGAGAATATGAAGCGTCTGACCGAAACGGCGCGACGGATTGCGGACATCTCTAACATCTGGCTGCCGGCTTCAAGTCCTTATGTAGGGGCAAGCGCGTTTGCGCATAAAGGCGGAATGCATATTGACGGCGTCAAAAAGATACGCAAAAGCTTTGAGCATGTTTCGCCGGAGACCGTAGGCAACAACCGTCGGTTTTTGATGAGCGAGGTATCAGGCAAGGCAACCCTCCTTAAAAAAATACAGAGGATCGACCCGTCTGTCACGGCAGCAGATCCTGTGGTTGGAGAGCTTGTAGACAGGCTTAAACAGCTGGAGTTTGAAGGTTACCAATTTGAAGCAGCAGAACAAAGCTTTGAACTGGTGATCCGCAGGCTTCTTGGGAAGTATAAAAAATATTTTGAGCTGGAATATTTTAAGATTATCGGCGAACAACCGTTGTATAACCAGGAATATCCTTCTTCGGCAATTATTAAGGTGAAAGTCGGAGAGGAATCCCGCGTAACGGGAGCAGAGGGCGACGGACCTGTCCACGCGATTGACCTTGCGCTTAGAAAAGCACTGAAGGGGTTTTATCCATCCCTTGAAAAAATGAGTTTGGTGGACTATAAGGTGCGTGTGCTGGAAAGCTCGGCAACGACAGCGGCAAAAGTGCGCGTTTTAATTGAGTCTACAGATGGAAAAAACGCCTGGAATACAGTAGGCGTTTCTACCGATATTATTGAAGCGAGTTTCCGCGCGCTTGCGGATTCGATCGAATATAAACTGACGCTCGACGAAGCGTAAAAACCGGGGACGCCGATGCCTGCACCGCTTTTGCGGATTGGACGGCAATACCGAATACAGAATAGAAAAAGAGGTACATTTTATGGGCATGACAATGACACAAAAAATACTGGCGGCAAAAGCAAATTTAGCCAGCGTAATGCCGGGGCAGCTCATTTCCATTCATCTCGATATGGTTTTGGGAAACGATATTACGTCTCCTGTTGCTATCCGTGAGTTTAACAAAACCGGAAAAGAGGTATTTGACCGCGAAAAAATTGCATTGGTAATGGATCATTTTACGCCAAATAAAGATATTAAAGCGGCGGAGCAATGTAAGCTGGTGCGCGAATTTGCAAATAAACACGGGATCGTTAATTTCTTTGACGTAGGGCAAATGGGTATCGAGCACGCGCTGCTTCCGGAAAAAGGATTGGTTTTGGCAGGTGATGCGGTGATCGGCGCGGATTCTCATACCTGCACCTATGGCGCCCTGGGCGCTTTTTCCACGGGCGTCGGCTCAACGGATATGGCGGCAGCTATGGCGACGGGGAAAGTATGGCTGAAAGTGCCGCAGACAATCCGTTTTAACCTGCGTGGAGAACTGAAAAAATATGTCAGTGGCAAAGACGTGATCTTGCATATCATCGGTATGATCGGCGTGGATGGCGCGTTATATCAGTCGATGGAGTTCGGAGGAGAAGGGCTTGCATCGCTCTCCATGGATGACCGGCTGTGTATGGCGAATATGGCGATCGAGGCGGGCGGCAAAAATGGTATTTTTGAAGTGGATGATCAGACGATAGAATATCTGCGCAGCCATTCCGAGAAAGAATTTGATATTTACCGACCGGATCCGGACGCTGCGTATCTTCGCGTCATTGATATTGATTTATCGGAGATCAAGTCCACGGTGGCATTTCCGCACCTCCCCGAAAATACCAAAACGATCGATGAAGTCGGCGATATCCCGATCGACCAAGTGGTGATCGGTTCATGCACTAATGGCAGGATCAGCGACCTGCGTGCTGCAGCGGATATTCTGGTGGGACGGAAAGTCGCCAAAAATGTGCGTGCGATTATCTTCCCTGCAACGCAGGCGATCTACCTGCAGGCGATCAAGGAAGGATTGATTAAGATTTTTGTGGAATCGGGATGCGCGGTTTCTACGCCTACCTGCGGACCGTGCCTTGGTGGGCATTGCGGAATCCTTGCAGCAGGAGAACGCGCGGTGGCGACGACCAACCGTAATTTTGTAGGGCGAATGGGACATGTAAAGTCGGAAGTATATCTCGCTAGCCCGGAAGTTGCGGCGGCAAGCGCGGTGGCAGGCAGAATTGCTTCGCCCATGGATATTTAAGGAGGAACGCAGAATGAATACAAAAGGAAGAGTATTTAAATACGGGGACAACATTGATACGGACGTCATTATTCCTGCACGTTATTTAAACACCTCCGATCCGAAGGAGTTGGCAGCGCACTGCATGGAAGACATTGATACATCGTTTGTATCAAAGGTGAAAAAGGGCGATATTATGGTTGGCGCTAAGAATTTTGGCTGCGGGTCATCACGAGAGCACGCGCCCATTGCCATTAAGGAATCGGGGATCAGTTGCGTGATCGCTGCGAGCTTTGCCCGTATTTTTTATCGCAATGCCATTAACATCGGACTGCCCATTCTGGAATGCGCAGAAGCGTCCTGCGGAATCAAAGAGGGCGATGAAGTAGAAGTGGATTTTGCTACGGGGGATATCCACGATTTGACTACGGGGAAAACCTATAAAGCGCAGCCGTTTCCGGATTTTATTCAGGATATCATTGCCTGCGGCGGCTTGATTGAAGCAGTAAAGCACGATAAACTGTGATGCTGATCCTTGATGAAGAACAAGAGGTGCTTTTCATTCCACAAGCTATGTTGATCTCTGCGGTTATGGCGTAAAGGAATGTATTAAGCGAATATTGCTGTCGGCCAAAATAAAATTTTTAGTAGAATAACTTTGATGAAAATAAAAGGAGCTGCAATTTGGCAGTTCCTTTTTTATCCATTGTTTTTTGATTGTTTATGGGGGTGCGCAGTGATGACCGTATGGCTTGCCGCGTTGATGGTAATGATGCAATCTGCAGCGTCCACATACCAGTTTTTGCCTTTGCGTATGATATTATTGCCAGACTGCACGATTTTTTGGCGGCACCATGCAACAATATCTTCCGTATCTGTCAACCCAAGGTTTTGCGCAATGCGGCGCGACCCTGCCTTGGTAGTGTGTAAAAGTTCCGGCTGCAGGGAAAAGCCCTTTTGTAAAGATACTGAATTTTCTGTTTCAAAGCAATATCTATTTATGACTGTTTCAAGTATTTCAGAAGGAATCTCGTGGATAGAGCAAACCTGCGCAGGATTTTGTATATAAGGCGAAAGTTTTTTTTCAAACCAGCATACGTCATGCCAAAGCCCGGATTTATATCCGGTGTTATGGTAAGTACCAAGCCGCCGAAACCCAAGGCTGCGATGCAACCCTTCGCTTTTTGCATTGGGCAGCGTCACGCCTCCGTATACGTTTTTTATTCCCTGTCGACGCAATAATTCCATCAGAACAAGATAAAGCTTTTTTCCGATGCTCTGGGAAGTCATCGTTTGATCGAGATAGACAGAAAGTTCAGCGTTCCATTGATATGCCTCACGTTCTTTTTGACGGTGGGCATAAGCATCACCGACGACCTGCCCTTTTTCTTCCCAGACGAGGTATGGATAAAATTCTCCGATGGCGGAAATTCGTTCTGCAAATTCCGTTTGACTGGGCAGCGTACATTCGAAAGTAATGGGTGTGTCAATATATTGTGCATAAATGTTTAAAAGAGCATCAGCGTCAGCTGGCATTGCGAATCGTATAGGGCTATTTTTTTTCATTCAGTTCCTTTCGCGGCTGTCTGCCTTGATCAATAAAATTATTCTGTTTTTTTATTGATATAACGGGGATGAAATTTGCTGTAAAGTATCTTTTGTTCGGAATATAAGCTGGAATATCCGGATAGCGCATAAGAAATCGCGCAAGCCAGCAGAAAATACAAGATCCCGCTTGCGCCGAAAAGGGAACAGCCGAGCACCAATGCACTGATCGGGCAGTTGACCACGCCGCAAAACAGGCAAATCAGCCCGATTGCCGCCCCAAAAGCAGGATCGAGTCCCAAAAGACCACCCATCCAGCAGCCAAAAGTCGCGCCGATAAAAAAACTGGGGATGATCTCACCGCCCTTGAAACCAGCGCCTATGGTAAGCGCAGTTAAAATCAGCTTAAGAGCAAAAGCTTCCGGCTTTGCAGTCCCCCCGAGAGCGCTTGCGATTACATGGCTGCCCGCGCCTTCATAATCATTGGTGCCGGAAAGAAGCATCAGGCACATGACAAGCGCGCCGCCCGCCAATACGCGAAGATAAGGGTTTGGAAGTAATTTTTCATAAAGTTTTCCGGAAAATTGCAGGGCGCGGCAAAAAAGGATGCAGACCACAGCGCAAAGCGCGGCAAGAGCAGCGGTTTGCAGCGCGGGAATCAGGGAGATTCCCTGCATCATGGTCATTTCAAAATGAGGTGCTACAGCGCCGAGCTGTGCGGCGATCCCGGCGGAAAGAAGGCTGGAAACCGAAACCGGAACAAGGGCAGAATAGTGCATTTGCCCTACGCTTACAACTTCCAGCACAAAAACAGTCGCGACAACCGGCATGCCGAACAAAGCTGAAAAAACAGCTGCCATACCGCACATCGTAGCGACATGCAAAGATTTTTCTTCTAATTTAAGAAATTTTCCCGCGCCATATCCAAGACTTCCGCCAATTTGCAGCGCAGCGCTTTCCCGTCCGGCGGAACCGCCAAATAAATGGGTGATTGCGGTAGAAATGAAAATGAGTGGAGCCATGCGCATGGGAACGCGCTTAGAAGAGCGGACAGCTAAAAATACAAGATCGGTTCCGCGGCTTTTTTTTACGCCGCATATGCGGTACAGCCAAACAATAAAAAGACCGCCTGCCGGAAGGAAAAGAACCAGCCACCAGTTGGCATCACAGGTAATGTTTGCCCACTGCATAACATAGTAAAAGAGAGTGCCGACAAGACCGCCGATCACCGCGCCGATTACCGCGCTCAAAAGAATCCATTTACAAAACGAAATCAGGCGCTGCTTCCAGTGCCCTGCTTTTTGATAAAGCGTTTTCTTTTTATCTTCCCACAAGACCAAGGCCTCCTTTTTCAGTCCTGTTTTGGTGTTGTGCTATTTACATTCCCGGTTAAACTGCTCTTTTTTCTCGCTGCCTTCCTGAAGAAGTTTCCGCAGCGTATCTTCATCATTTTCTGCAACCGCATCGCGCAGCGCGGTGATGTTTTTGATTAATTCGTCGATTTCAGCAGTAAGGATATCGCTGTTTTCCGTAAAAAGCTCGGACCACATGACGGGGTTCAGCTTTGCAACACGCGTAAGATCCATAAAACTGCCGGCAGAAAAGCCGCAAAAATCTTCTGCAGCTTTACTTTTGACATAAGCGTTGGAAACGATATGCGCAAGCTGTGACGTATAGCCGATGACTTCATCATGTTTTTGGGCGCTGCAATGCGTGATGCGCGTAAACCCGATCTGCTTTGCGAGGTCTGCCAATATATTCTGTGCGTCTTGATCGGTTGTTTTATCGTGTGTAATAATAAAACTGGCGCCCTGGAACAGCGATGCTTCGCTGTTCGCAAACCCGCTGGTCTCCTTGCCCGCCATGGGATGGCAGCCGACGTAATGCACGTTTTTTTCACGCAGCGGTGCGGATACGTTTGCCGCAATAAAACGTTTGATCCCGCAAATGTCGGCGACAATGCAGCCTGGTTTAAATGACGTTTGCAGAATATATTCCACCGTATCACGCGGATACAGGCATACAAAAACAATATCGCAGCCGGAGACGTCCGTATCGCTGTCGATCACGCCCTGCCGGTACGCTTCGGTAATCACGGCCGGGTCGTTGTCTGCGCCGCAGACTTTGTGATCTGTATATTCTTTGATCGCGCGCGCAAGAGAGCCGCCGATCAGCCCCAAACCTACGACGCCGATCTTCATAGGATCTCCTTCATAGCCGAGAGAAACACAGCCATTTCTTCCGGCGTTCCGATGGTCACACGTAAGTATTCCCGGATGCGTGGTTGGTTAAAATATCGTACAAGCACGCCTTTTTCCCGTAATGCCCGGAAAATATGCGCAGTATTTTTACCGCAGTGGACAAACAGGAAGTTTGCGCCGGAAGGCAGACAGGAAATTCCCATATCCTGTAATTGTTTTTTTGTGGATTCACGCGTTGCAATGATTTCAGTTATTACTTTTTCCGTATACTCCCGGTCACGGATTGCCGCTGCCGCACCTGCCTGCGCCAGCCTGTCCACCGGATAGGAGTTAAAGCTGTCTTTCACGGTGCGCAGCGCGTCGATCAGGCTTTCCTGTGCAAGCACATAGCCGACGCGAAGACCCGCGAGAGAATGAGATTTGGAAAAGGTACGCACAATAGCGAGGTTATCACAGTCCCGCAAAAGAGGGATAGCGCTTTCGCCGCCAAAAGCGATATACGCTTCGTCTATGAGCACCACACCATCGGTTTCACTTGCGATGCGGCGAATATCGTTTTGTGTCAGACAAATTCCGGTAGGGGCATTTGGGTTTGCGATCACAACTCCGCGGCTTTTTAAAAGACTATCTATATTTACTGTAAAATCTTCACGAAGCGGCACAGTTTCCAGCGCGATATCAAAAAAATCAGACCATACCGGATAAAAACTATAGGTGATATCCGCCGTCCGTAAGGAATATCGTTTCTCTGTACCGGGGAACCAGTTTTCAGCACCGGCGGTTTTGTTTTGGAAAAAAGCCGAGAAACAAAAGGCAAGAGCCTCGTCAGAGCCGTTCGCACAAAAAACCTGTGACGGAGAAAGCCCGCAGCTTTGTGCGATGGCTTCCCGAAGGATATCGGCATCCGGAGAGGGATATAAACGCAAATTAGGAACCTCCCGCGCAATGGCCTGCGCCACTTTCGGGCTGGGGGGATAAGCGTTTTCATTGGTGTTCAGTTTTACCAGTTTTTCTTTGGGTTGTTCACCCGCAGTATAAGGCGTCAAGCTTTTTGCTTTGTCGCTCCAATATTGCTGTATCATGACGGCAAGTTTGCCTCCTCGGTTAAAATATCAATTGTTATTTAAATTCTACCATAAAATAGAGAAAAATAGTGCAAAATATGTTAAGATATCATTTATGGAAATTCAAACGAAAAAAAAGCGTTGCGCGTGGGCGAAAGACGCGCTTTTGATTGATTATCACGATCATGAATACGGCAGAATCAAATCGGACGACAACGATCTCTTTGAAAAACTGTGTCTGGAAAGTTTTCAGGCAGGGCTTTCGTGGCGGACGGTGCTTGCAAAACGCGATGCGTTTCGGCGCGCGTTTTATGGATTTGATATCAAACAGTGTGCGGCGCTTACCGATGATTATCTGGATTCCCTGACACAAGACAAAAGCATTATCCGTAACCGAAGAAAGATTTATGCTGTTCGGGGAAATGCCCGTGCAGCACTGCGCGCAGCAGCGGAGCATGAGAGCTTGTTTCGTTTTCTTTACGGTTTCAAAAAACCAGAAGCAATGTATTTGGCGCTCAAACAATATGGATTTGTTTTTGTTGGGAAAACAATTTGTGAATCATTTATGCAAAGCGTGGGAATGACGGAAGCGCATGAACCGGACTGTTTTTTGCATACACTGCCACAAGGCTGAAGAAAAATACGGCTGCGCAGCGAGCGCGGCAGGAAGAACAGGGTAAAACTATGCCGACGACACTGACGCATAAAATTGCGGCGGATAATATCTTGGGAAAATTAAAAGATACCCCGGCGGGACAGCTGATTCAAGGAGAGCTGCCTGCATACTATTCAGGTTCTCAAGGCGGGGATCCTTTTATGCTGTATAAATTTTATTTTTTTCTATGCGGCGCAAAAACAAAAATGATGGGATGGGCGCTGCATTATACAAGACCCCAGCGTTTTTTTTGCGAAGGGGCGGAGTACATCAAAAATAACGGAAGTGATACCTTAAAGAGTTATTTTTACGGTTATATCACACATTATTGTCTGGATATGCTGCTGCATCCATGGATTAATAAAATTACAAAAGCCATGTCGACACATAATACGCTGGAAAGTGCGCTGGATATTTTATACGCCAAGCAAAACGGTATAGACGCCTATACATTTGATAAAGAACAGTTTGCAAGGGATACATTGATCACAACGGGCGAGATCGATGATTTTTATATGCACATGAAATATCTTTTTAAAGATATGAAGATCAAACCAAAGCCCTATCAGCGTGCTTATGGCTATTATGCTTATTACAACAGTCTGGTAAGCCGCCCCGGGAAAAAAGAACTTCGGAAATTGAAAATGCTGAATATTATATCGCAGGTGAAGCTGCAGACGTTGCTTTATCAACCGTGGGAAACTTATGAAGGACTTTTTGATTATGATTTCTTTTTGGGACTGCTTGAAAAAGCGGTCGATTGGAGCGTCCGCCGGATTGCGCTGATGGACGCATATTTTCGCGGTGAAAAAGATATGAGTGCACTGCAAAGCGAGTTTTATAACGTATCTTTTCACGGGAAGCCGATTATCCCACAGGAGGAGCGTAAGGCGTTCCGACGGCTCTATAAAAAAGCACCCGTCAGACAGATCAGGGAAAGTGGTTTGAGTCGCGCACAGATCAGTGCGTGTGAAAAGGAGAAAACGCCTGAAAACACAGGGGAAAAGCCGCTGCTTCCTTGACTTTTCCTTGCAGAAAATACTATAATATATAATGTTGTGGACAATTTAAGTAACTATATAAATTTTTAGGAGGTCACGATTCATGGCAACACAAACAATTGACGGTAATACCGCTGCGGCGCATGTTGCATATGCGTTTTCCGACGTAGGCGCGATTTACCCGATTACCCCCTCTTCGCCAATGGCAGAATCCTGTGATGAATGGGCTGCAATGGGAAGAAAGAACATTTTCGGTCAGACGATGAAAATTTCTGAACTGCAATCAGAGGGCGGCGCTGCAGGCGCGGTGCATGGTTCTTTGGCTGCGGGCGCGTTGACATCTACTTTTACGGCATCGCAGGGACTTTTGCTGATGATCCCGAACATGTATAAAATCTCCGGTGAGCTTCTCCCGGCGGTTTTCCACGTATCTGCAAGGGCGCTGGCTGCTCACGCACTTTCCATTTTCGGCGACCATGCCGACATCATGGCTGCGCGCCAGACCGGCTTTGCAATGCTCGGCGCTGCTTCCGTACAGGAAACGATGGATATGGCTGCGGTTGCGCATCTGTCTACGCTGAAAGCTAAGGTTCCGTTCGTTCATTTCTTTGACGGATTCCGTACATCCCACGAAGTTTCCAAAATCGAACTGCTCGATTATGATAAACTTGCGGAACTTGTTGATTGGGACGCGATCGCTGATTTCCGCGCACGCGGCATGAACCCGGATCATCCGCACCAGCAGGGTACAGCGCAGAATCCGGATATCTACTTCCAGAACAGGGAAGCTGCAAACAAATATTACGAAGCGACGCCGGCAATCGTTCAGGAAGTCATGAACGAATTCGCAAAGAAATTCGGACGTGAGTATCACCTGTTTGATTATGTTGGTGCTCCGGATGCAAAACACGTTGTTGTAACGATGGGATCTTCCTGTGATGTAACGGAAGAAGCAATCAACTACCTCAATGCGCAGGGCGAAAAATACGGCCTGATCAAAGTTCGTCTGTATAGACCTTGGGATGCAAGCGCATTTATCGGTGCAATTCCGGCTTCAGCAGAAAAAGTTACGGTGCTTGACAGGACAAAAGAACCCGGCAGCCTTGGCGAACCGCTTTATGAAGATGTTATCGCTTCCCTCTTTGAGGCAGGCAGAACGGGCATCAAAGTATACGGCGGACGTTATGGCCTTGGCTCCAAAGAATTCACGCCTTCCATGGTCAAAGCGATTTATGATAACATGAAGTCCGCAGAAACCAAAAACCACTTTACAGTCGGTATTACGGATGATGTAACCGGTACGTCCCTTACAGTAGCGGATAGCATCGATTCTTCGCCGCATGGTCTGTTTAGCGCGAAGTTCTATGGTCTTGGCTCTGATGGTACGGTAGGCGCGAACAAAAACTCTATCAAAATTATCGGTGACCACACGGATATGTATGCGCAGGGGTATTTCTCCTACGACTCCAAAAAATCCGGCGGCATCACGATTTCTCATCTGCGTTTCGGTACAAGCCCGATCCAGTCGGCGTACCTTATTACCGAACCGAATATGGTAGCATGCCATAATCCTTCCTATGTTATCCGTTACGATATGCTGGAAGGCATTAAAGAAGGCGGTACGTTCCTTCTGAATTCTCCGTGGTCTTTGGAAGAGATGGAAAAAGAACTTCCTGCTTCTCTGAAGAACGCGATTGCACAGAAGAAATTAAAATTCTACAACATTGACGCAATTAAAATTGCTGGTGAAATCGGTCTTGGCGGCAGAACCAACATGGTAATGCAGTCTGCTTTCTTCAAGATTGCAAACATCATTCCGGAAGCAGACGCGATCGACTATATGAAGAAAGCCATCAAGAAAACTTACGGCAAAAAAGGCGACAACATCGTTAACATGAACTATAAAGCGGTGGACGCAGGTATGGCCGTACAGGAAGTAAAATATCCGGAAAGCTGGGCAACCACAACAGAAGGCGCAGCACCGATCGCTCTGCCGGACGACGCTTACTTCTGTGACGTGATTCACCCGATCCTCATCCAGAAGGGCGATAACCTGCCGGTATCTAAATTCGATCCGCGCGGTTTTGTTCCTACCGGCACAACCAAATTCGAGAAACGCGGGATTGCGGTTAACGTACCGGAATGGCAGATCCAGAATTGTATTATGTGTAACCAGTGCTCGTATGTTTGCCCGCACGCGGCGATTCGTCCGTTCCTGGCAGACGCAGAAGCAATGAAAGATGCTCCGGCTGGCTATGAAACCAAACCGGCACGCGGCAAAGAAGGTTACAGCTATCGTATGCAGGTTTCTCCGCTCGATTGTACGGGCTGTGGAAACTGCGCGGATATCTGTCCTGCAAAGGAGAAGGCTCTTGTGATGAAGCCGTTCGCAGAACAGGAAAAACTGCAGGCTGCAAACTGGGAGTTTGCTGCTGCACTGCCTGAACCGAAGGTTGAGATCAAAAAGAACCTTGTTCCGGAAAGCCAGTTCTTAAAACCGCTGTTCGAGTTCTCCGGCGCTTGCGCGGGCTGCGGCGAAACACCGTATGTCAAACTTGTGACACAGCTGTTTGGTGACAGGATGACGGTCGCAAACGCAACGGGATGTTCTTCTATCTACGGCGGCAGCGCTCCGACATGTCCTTATACCGTAAACGATGCAGGCAAAGGTCCGGCATGGGCAAATTCTCTGTTCGAAGATAACGCAGAGTTTGGCTATGGCATGAACCTTGCTTTCACGGCGCGCAGGGCTGCGCTCAAAGATCAGGTAAAAGAAGCTGCTGCAAACGGAAAAGATGAAGAAGTGGTTGCAGCGATGAACGCATGGCTGGAAGTAGCTGACAAAGGCGACGAATCCAAGGTTGCTGCGGCAAACCTGGAAGCGGCTCTTCAAAAAGTTGCGGACAAGTGCGATACTTGTAAAGCAATTCTGGCGCAAAAAGACCTGTTTGTGAAGAAGTCCGTATGGATCTTCGGTGGTGACGGCTGGGCATATGATATCGGTTACGGCGGTCTTGACCATGTACTCGCTTCCGGCGAAGATGTCAATGTACTGGTACTGGATACGGAAGTATATTCCAATACAGGCGGTCAGGCATCGAAATCCACACCGACCGGTTCTATCGCAAAATTTGCGGCTTCCGGTAAAAAAGTAAAGAAAAAAGACCTTGGCGCGATTGCGATGACTTATGGATATGTATATGTTGCAAGCGTTGCGATGGGTGCAAACCAGTCGCAGCTCTTAAAAGCGATGCAGGAAGCGGAAGCATATCCGGGTCCGTCGCTCATCATTGCTTATGCACCGTGCATCAACCATGGTATCAACATGGGCAAATCGCAGCATGAGGAAAAACGTGCAGTAGAAGCCGGTTATTGGCAGCTCTACCGCTATAATCCGCAGCTGAAAGAAGAAGGCAAGAATCCGTTTACTCTGGATTCCAAAGCCCCGACTGCAAGCTTCCAGGATTTCATCCAGAGCGAGACACGTTATAAATCCTTAAAGAAGCTCTTCCCGGAAACAGCGGATGCGTTGTTTGAAAAATCCGAAGAAGAAGCAAAAGAAAGATACGAATACTACAAGGGTCTGGCAGAAGAAAAATAAGTCTTTCTAAATCAAGAAAAAAAGCGCTTTTGTAAACAAAAGCGCTTTTTTGTTTACATGATAAGCATAACGTGGTATACTTTTAAAGTATTACAAAGTAGATTGAAGAAAAGACTTTGCTTTGAGATAGCAAAGTCTTCTTTTTTTTGGAAAAAGAGAAAGAGGTAACCATTGAGTTTTTCACAACAATTATCAAAAGAAATGAACAGGACGTTACAAAAAATTGGCTATCAAAAGCCGACGCCCATACAAGAACAAACGCTGGAACCACTGCTGCAAAAAAAGGATTTGATTGGTCTTGCGCAGACAGGTACAGGAAAGACTGCGGCATTTATGATCCCCATCTTGGAGAACGTATTTCCGCCGAATAAAAAAGTACAGGCATTGATCCTGTGCCCGACGCGAGAGCTTGCAATGCAAACAGCGAAGGTTGCGACGGAGCTTTCGTCACATCTGCGCGGTGTGCGTACAGTAAGCGTATATGGCGGGCAGCCGGTGAACGTACAGATCAAAGCACTGCGGGCAGGTGCGCAGATCGTTGTAGGCACGCCCGGCCGGTTGAAGGATTTGATCGGAAAAAATGTGCTTAAATTGAAAAATGTGCGCACGGTAGTGATGGATGAGGCGGATGAGATGCTCGACTTTGGATTTCGGGACGATATGAAAGAAATTTTATCGTCGGTTCCACAAGACCGGCAAACGATGCTTTTTTCCGCAACAATGAATAAAGAAGTAACGGCGATCGCGGCGCAGTTTCAAACAAATCCGATTCAGATAGAAATCGGTACACAAAATAAGCCGGTTGAAACGGTAACGCAGGCATATATGCAAACAAAACGGAAATCAAATGCTGTATGCGGGTTAATCAAGCAATGCGAGCCGCGGCTTTCGCTTGTGTTTTGTAACACCAAGCGAAAAGTGAAAGAGCTGACAAAGGAATTGAAAGAACGCGGACTTGCTTCGGCGTGTCTGCATGGGGATATGCGCCAAAAAGAGCGCGATACCATCATGAATACGTTTCGTAAGGGAAAGACAAAGGTGCTGATTGCGACGGATGTTGCGGCACGGGGAATTGATATTGATAAGATCGACCTAGTGATTAATTATGATGTGCCGGATAAGCCCGATTATTACGTACACCGGATCGGCAGAACAGGACGTGCTGGAAAGAACGGTAAGGCATACACGTTGATTACACCACGGGAACATGGGAAAATCAAAGATCTTGAACGAAAATTACGGATTAAGATTACACAGGAAACAAGGGAAGTAGATTCAAAAATTGTATCATAAGCGAAAAAATTAGAAGCAGGCAGGGAGAAAATCCCCGCCTTTTTTAATTGCCGACAGTTAATATTTCTATAAAAAATTATAAATTTACGTAAAAAATGATATAAATATAGTTAAGGGACAGAATCAATTTGATTTTATTGACGGTTAAAATACAGGTTGTTATAATTTACGTAAACTTATTTAGGGAGAAAAGCAATGAAGATTACAGTAAAAGAAATCGCGGATTTGGCACAGGTTTCCATTGCAACAGTCTCCCACGTAATTAATAAAACGAGATATGTAAGCCCGGAGCTTGCTCAGCGTGTCCGAAAAGTGATCGAAGAAACGGGGTATAGCAAAAAGCTTGAGGGGAAAAGTATTGCTGAGGGTGCTTTTCGGCTGGGAAAGCAATCGGAAGTTGCTTTTGTAGTTCCTAATACACACAGCGTGGTTTATGCGCGTCTGAATATGGCCTTAATGGAATATCTGAAGGAATCGGGATATACACTGGCGACCTATATTACCAGGGATGATGTGCAATGGGAGAAACATATCCTGACGGATCTGATGGCAGATAAAAAAATAGCCGGTATTTTTTTGGCGCCTGCCGGGGAAAAGAATAAAGTATACGAAAAGATGATACGTTCCAGTATTCCGTTTATGTGTCTGGAGCGTACGCTGCCGGGGTATAACGTAGACAGCATCCTTGTGGAAAATCGCGAGGGGCTTTATCGCGGGACACGGCATCTGATTTTGAGCGGACATGAACGGATTGCCATTTTGCTTGAAAGTCACTGCTTGAGCACGGGGAATGAAAGACTCGCAGGTTATAAAAAGGCGCTTGCCGAATATAATATCCCTTATGACAAAAGATTGGTCAAGGCTTTGGATCTTTATCAGGATAACGCTAAAAATATTTTTGACGGAGCGGATCTAAGGAACCTTCCGTCGGCGTTTATTGCTGCCGGGAATTCGCTGACCTTAAAACTATTGAAGGATTTGGATGAATATGGATTGGAGTGTCCGAAAGATGTTTCGGTCGTTGGTTTTGGCGATGATGCATGGAGCGATGTCACCAATCCAGCGCTCACTACCTTGACGCAAGATACACAGAAAATGGCGCGCGTGGCAGTTGACACCATGATGGAAAAAATAAAAGGAGATAATGTTATACATGGAGAACAGTCTATTCCATTGGAAATAACTGTGAGAAAATCCACGCGGGTGATTAACAGGGGGCCATTTGGCGAAATTGCTGTTTCGCCGGATGAAATCATGCTGACGGAAGAAGAAGAGGCGCAGGTGCGGGAAGGACATTATAAAGTCGCAATTTCCTTTCATTATACCGGAACAGAATGGACGAGACTGCACGAATCGGCAATCAGGGATACGCTTGGAAAGTATGGCGTACAGGTATTAGCGGTTATGGACGCCAACTTTGATCCGCAGCTTCAGGTGACGCAATTAGAGGCGATCCGTATGCAAAGACCGGATGCCATTATTGGTGTCCCGGCAGATGAGAATGTTACAGCAGGAAAATTTAAGGATTTATCCCGGGTGACAAAATTAATTCTAATTGGTAACGTGCCGCAAGGATTTAGCCCCGATGATTATTGGAGTTGTGTTTCTGTAAATGAGCGCGAGAACGGACAGAACGCCGGTAAAATATTAGGAGAATACTTCAAAGGAAAAGGTCTGGCAAAGATAGGCATGCTTAACCATGGGCTGCCGTTCCATATGACAAAACAGCGTGATGGAGCAGCGGAACAAGTATTGCTGGAAAACTATCCTAATGTGAAGATCATAGATCAGAAAAATTTTTATAAAATTTCAAACGCCTATGAGGTATGTAAAAAAATGGTTCGGGAACATCCAGAGATAGAGGGACTCTATATTTCGTGGGAGAGACCGGCACTAGAGGCGCTTCGTGCGCTGGAGGAGCTGGAACGTACGGACATTGCAGTTGTCACCGTTGACCTTGACCGTCAGATTGCAGAATATATGAAAAAGGGAGAAATGGTGAAGGGATTATCGTCGCAGCGACCTTATGAACAAGGCGAAGCAGCGGCGCTTGCGGCGATTCATGCACTGCTAGGGAAAAAACAATATAAATTTATAGGTGTTCAGCCACGCGTCGTGCGGCCGCAGCAATTGGCAAGGGCATGGCGCGACATTCTGCGCATGCCTGAGGCAGACTTTCTAACAGATAAGAAAATTTACGTAAAAACACCCCAAAAATAGAAGAATATTTTTTTTAAAATCATATTAAACCAATTTCATTGACCGACGCAAAAGAAAATGTTATTGTTTGCGTAAATTAAGAGGGTAAAGATTCACTCAACATTATTTAACAAAACCCAGAATATAAATATAATTTCAACTGGTTATTTTTAACTAAAAACCGGCATATTATCGTTATCGG
Organism: Christensenella sp.; assembly: GCA_034926635.1. Lineage (GTDB taxonomy): Bacteria > Bacillota > Clostridia > Christensenellales > Christensenellaceae > Christensenella. Next base: position 40,129 of record JAYFQX010000023.1, read on the forward strand.
TAGAGAAATGTCGTGGTACAAAATAAGGAGGACAAAATGAAAGTAACTTATTCAACAAATGCATGGTCACCGGTTATGGCGCACTGTGCAGCGCCCAACAACGTAAATGGCGCTTTTTACGTAAGCCCGGGGAGTGATGAAGAAGCAATTGCAGGAATTTCGGCAGCTGGATTTGAATCCATCGAAATGTTTGACGGAAATCTACTTGCCTATGAAGGACGGGAGAGCGAATTAAGCGCATTGCTTGCACGCTATCATGTAACGCTGCAGGCCGTATATTCTGCCTGTAATTTTATCTATAGCGAAATTCTTCCGGAAGAAATGTATCGGCTGCGCAGGGCAGCGTCGTTTGCTAAAAAATTTGGAGCGACGCAGATTGCTTTGGGTGGCGGAGCAACGAGGTTTGACGGCATCCGCGAAGACGATTATGAAAAATTGGCGGCTGGGCTTGACTGCGCGTGCGAACTTGCAGAGGAACTTGGCATGACGGCGAGCTTCCATCCCCATATGGGATCGCTGGTAGAGACGCCGGAGCAACTGGATAAGGTAATGGAAAAATCTCGTATCAAGCTTTGCCCGGATTGCGGTCATGTAAAATTAGGCGGCGGCGATCCACTTACCATTACGCGGAAATATGCAGACCGTATCTTGTATTTTCACTTAAAAGATTTGACGGAAGATGGAGAATTTTGCCCGCTGGGTGTTGGCACAATTGACTTTAAACCGATCATTAAAACGCTTACGGAAAGAGGCGGAGAAATCTTGTGGGCTATTGAATGCGATGGCTGGAGCGGAAACGCAAATGAGGGAGCAAAAATATCTGCAGAATATTTAAAAGGGCTTTTGTAATATGTAACTGATCCAAAAAAGACTTATGGATTTACTAATAATAATCAAATTTAGGAGGAAAAAAGATGAAAAAGGTATTGGCAATCGTTTTGTGTTTGGTAATGGCTGTGGCGATGTTCGCGGGCTGTACCGCTCAAACGCCTGCAGCGAGCGAAAGCGAGCCGGCAGCAACGGAGGCGCCTGTCGCGACTGAGGCACCGTCGGAATCTGTAAGTGCGGCACCTGCGGCCAGCGAAAGCGCTACCGCCGGGGATGGCGAAGTTTTGAGTAAGGGACCGCACGGCGAAGCAGCGTATGCGGCGACTGATTTAGAGCTTACGGACGAAGAGCTTGCAAAAATCAAAGAAGGAAATTATAAAGTAGCACTTTCTTTCCATTATGCTGGTAACGATTGGTCTACTGCACAGCAGGCAGGGTTAAAAGACCAGTTTGCTAAAATGGGGATAGAGGTCGTGTCGGTAACAGATGCAAACTTTAAACCGGAACAGCAGATTTCTGATATTGAAAACGCAATGGCATTAAAGCCGGATGCAATCGTTTCGATCCCGGTAGATGTGGTGTCTTCTGCTTCTGCCTTCAAGCAGGCTGCAGATGCGGGAATTAAGCTTGTGTTTATGGATAACTGCCCGGATGGTTTGGAAGCCGGAAAAGACTATACTTCTGTAGTATCTGCGGACAACTATGGAAATGGCGTAAAATCAGCAGAAATTATGGGAGAAGCACTGGGCGGAAAAGGCAAAATTGCAATGGTATATTATGATGCAAACTTCTTTGTAACGAATCAGAGAGATGAAGCATTTGAAAAGACGATTAAAGAAAAATATCCGGATATCGAAATTGTAGAAAAAGCAGGATTTGATGATGAAAACAAAGGCGCGGAGGTTGGTGATGCGCTGCTTACAAAATATCCTGACTTAAACGGCGTTTATGCTTCTTGGGATATCCCCGCTGAAGGTGTGATGTCCGCGGCAAAAGCGGCAGGACGCGATGATCTCGTTATTACAACGATTGACCTTGGAAACAACGTAGCAAAGGTAATTGCGGAAGACGGAATCATTAAAGGTCTGGGTGCACAGCTGCCTTATGATCAAGGCGTTGCGGAAGCGATTCTTGTAGGATATGCGCTGCTTGGAAAAGATGCGCCTGCCTATGTTGCGGTTCCTGCACTCAAAGTAACGCATGATAATGTTTTGGAAGCTTACGAAACGGTTTACCACATGGCTGCACCACAGGAAATCCAGGATGCGTACGCCGCAAGCAAGGGTTGAGCACGGAGATAAGAATTTAAGTGATTTATCGGTGAGGGAAGGGAGGCTCACTTCCTTCCCTCACCGAAAATGTGGTCCCCATCCCATTTGTATGGATTTTACTATGAATAAAGGAGACAAAAATAATGAAAACATATAAAGTTGGTTTGATTGGCGCGGGTTTTATGGCGAAAGCACATTCGATTGCTTATGCGGGGATGCCGATGTTTTTTTGGCCCGCTCCCGGCGTCCCTGTCAAAAAAACAATTGCTGATTTAACACAGGAACGCGCGGACGATGCGGCAGCATCGTTTGGTTTTGAACAGGCGACGGCGGATTGGCATGACATCATAAACGATCCGGAAATTGATATCGTAGATATTTGTACACCCAATAACGCGCATGCGGAAATTGCGATCGCGGCAGCAGAAGCAGGCAAGCATATTCTTTGCGAAAAACCGATTGCAAGGACAGTGGAAGAAGCAAAGGCTATGTATCATGCGGTAAAAAAAGCAGGCGTTATCAATATGCTGGCGTTTAACTACAGACGGACCCCGGCAGTGCAGCTCGCAAAAAAATATATTGAGGAAGGTGCGCTCGGGAAAATTTTGGATTTTCGTGCCACTTATCTGCAAGACTGGTCGGCAGATCCGAATTCTCCGCTTTCGTGGCGTTTTCAGAAAAAAATATGCGGCAGCGGCGCACTCGGGGATATCGGGACCCATGTAGTTGATATGATGCGCTTTCTGGTAGGAGATTTTACAGAGGTGAATGCGCGTCTTGCTACCTACATTGACAAGCGTCCGATACAGACCGGATCGGCAGACAGTCTTGGGAATGTAAAAGGCGGAAATGATGTACCAAAAGAAGTGGTGGATGTTGACGACCAGTGTTTCTTTATGATAAAAACCGATAACGGCGCATTTGGCAGCATTGAAGCAACGAGAAACGCATGGGGAAGAAACAACTTTATTACGTTTGAGATTCATGGAACAGAAGGTTCTGTTGCTTTTAATTATGAACGGCGTGATGAGCTGCAAGTGTGTTTTGCGAGCGATCCGGGCGACCGGCGAGGATTCCGCACGGTGTATACGGGTCCGGCACATCCGTACGGTGAAGGGCTTTGGCCGATTCCGGCACTTGGGATTGGCTATACGGAAACGAAGATAGTTGAGATGTATGATTTTATCAAGGCAATCGCTGAGAACAAGCAGGCAGAGCCTAATTTCAGAGATGGGTACAAAATCGAGTTGATTTCAGATGCAATTATTCGTTCCGGAGAAACGGAACAATGGGAAAAAGTAGCAGAAATCGAAGAATAAATAGAAAAAAGCAGCCGTCCTTCCCCGGAAAACGGGAGGGACGTGTTTGCGTTTTGACGGGGTGAAACATGAACGAATATATATTACAAATGAATCATGTGGATAAATCGTTCAATGGCGTCAAAGTACTGGATGACGTGCAATTTGGATTGAAAAGGGGCCATGTACATGCCCTTGTAGGCGGGAATGGCGCGGGGAAATCCACGTTAATGAAAATATTAACGGGTATATATACCAAGGATGCCGGGAATGTAACTGTAGATGGGCAGGAAGTGGCTTTTTCAAGTTATGCAGACGCCAACCAGGTCGGGATCCGCATGATATTTCAGGAGTTAAGTATTATACCGACACTTACAGTCGCGGAAAATATTTACCTGAATGAAGAAGAAAAAAAGGGATTATTTCTAGATGATAAGCGTATGCAACAGGATGCCAAAGCGCTGCTCGACCAATTTGGGATTGATATTTCACCCAAAAGCAGGGTGTCGGATCTAAGTGTGGGCTTTTGTCAATTGGTGGAGATCGCAAAAGCGCTTTCCAAAGAAGCCAAAATATTAATAATGGACGAACCCACAGCGTCGCTTTCAGACAGTGAGGTAAAATTACTGTTTGACATCGTGCGGATTTTGAAAGAAAAAGGCGTTTCTATCGTTTATATTTCCCACAGGATGAACGAAATACTGGAAATTGCGGATGAAGTTACCGTGCTTCGGGATGGGAAATATATTGTGACGGAAGAGGCTGCAAATTTAACGGTTGAAGCGATCATTTCGTATATGCTTGGAGAAAAAAGAGGACATGCGTTTGAATACCGTCCGCGCAAATTACAAGATAAACTAAAATGTATGATTCGGGTAGAAAACCTGTGCGTGGATAATTTGGTGGATCACGCATCCTTTCAAGTAAATGCTGGCGAAATTGTTGGACTTGCGGGACTTATGGGCAGCGGCAGAACAGAAATCTTAGAAGCGTTATTCGGTATTCGGAAAATACAAAACGGAGAGATCCTAATAGAAGAAAAGCCAGTAAAAATTAAATGTGTACAGGACGCAATTGAAGCGGGACTTGCCCTAGTGCCGGAAGACAGACGTCGACAGGGGTTGATTTTGGAGCATACGGTAAAAGATAATATTCAGTTGCCAATTTTTAAGCAAACAAAAAAAGGACCGTTTATTGACTCCGGAAAAATTGTTTCTTATACCGAAAGCAGCATTGAGGAACTTGATATTAAGACTGATGGCATTAACAAGATTGCCAGCTTGCTCTCGGGTGGAAACCAGCAGAAGATAGTGATTGCAAAATGGCTTAACATCAATCCTAAGGTACTGTTGTTGGATGAACCGACCGCCGGAATTGATATCGGCGCGAAAGGCGAAATCATCAAAATTGTAGAAGACTATGCCGATAAAGGGAACAGCGTGATCGTGGTATCGTCTGAGATTGCCGAACTTATGGCGATGTGCGATAGGATTATCGTACTATTTGATGGAAAAGTCGTGGGCGAACTGAACAGGGAAGATATAAAAGATGAGGAGGTAATCCAACATGCAATCCAAGGATAAAGCATTATCAAAACAAAAAATTGACTGGAGTAAATACATCGTTTACTTTGCCTTTGCGGCAATGTTTATCTTTTTTTCCATATGGCTGAACGACAAAGGTTTTATTACGGTCAACAACATTTTAAATATAACGCGGCAAACCGCTATGATCTCTATTATGGCGGTCGCAATGACCTTTGTAATCGCAGCTGCACAAATCGACCTTTCCGTAGGCGCAATTACAGCGCTGGCATCTTTGACATGCGCGTTGATTTTGCAGAGCACCAATAATATTTTTCTTGCGCTCGTGGGGTCAATTGCACTTGGGGCAGGGATTGGTGCTGCCAGCGGTTGGCTGGTAACAAAATTTCGGATTCCGGCGTTTTTGGTTACCCTTGGTATGATGAATATTATTCGCGGCAGTGCAATGTGGATCACGGACACGGCGGCAGTACCGATTACGAATGCTGATTTTTGTTTTGCGTTTGGGATCGGGGATGTGGGCGGTGTGCCGGTCCTGCTGATTTGGACGATTGTATTTGTAGTATTTGGGGCGCTGCTTCTTAATAAAACGCCATTTGGAAAAAAAGTTTTGGCCACAGGCGGAAATGAAGTAGCTGCAAAATTTACGGGTATCAAGGTAAACCGTATCAAATTGATGACATTTGTTATGAGCGGAGCTTTTGCTGCGTTTGCCGGTATCCTGTATTCAGGCAGAATGCAGGCGGGACGCTACACCTTTGGTGATGGTGATGAGATGTCGGTTATCGCGGCTGTTATTTTGGGCGGTACGAGCATGGCGGGCGGCACGGGTTCCGTTATTGGCGCGTTGGTCGGTTCTATGCTGATGGGCATGATTAACAATGGTTTGATTCTTGCAGGATTGAGCGTGAGCCAACAGACGATTATTCGTGGCGTTATTATTATTTTGGCAGTTGCACTTTCCAATATTTCCAGCAAAAAGAAGAACTGATTCTTGTTTTAAACAAAATAAAAGCGGCGAAATTTTCGCCGCTTTTTCATTTCTCTTTATACGATACGGAGGGCGACGTAATGGAAACGGACGCCATAAATTCATAACCTTTGGAAACCGTAACCGGAGAAAATTCAAACGATGCTTCCTTGCCTTGGTGTTTTAGGGAAAGCCAAAGACAACACAGCGCGATTCCGATATCGATTTGGTTTAATTTACCAAGTAAAAGCGACTTTTTTCTGCTGACGACCACAGTTTGCGTGTTGCCGCTAAAATACCATGGTTGGCTGTTCATGGAGGAGGGCGCGAGACGTACCGCCTCTAAAACGTGATACAGGTCGGAAATGTCGGATATTTCATTTAACGTTTTACGTTTAAATTGTGCCGCGCCTTCGCGGTGCATCGGCTGCGCCGGCGTACCGAAACAGAGCGTTGCGATCCATTCTAAGCCGGTGGGTGTCGTATCCTTTGCCTTATCCGGCTTTGCAGTACCAAGCCAGCAGGCGCCAATATGATTGGCAGAAAGATACAGGTCAACCTGCTCCATCAAAAAACCTGCGTTCATTCGTGCTTCGTTGCTTTTCTCAGAAAACAGGCACAGCGCATGCGGCGCCGATGATTTGACATCGTTCCCGGAGAAAATCTTCCATTCTGTTTTAAGCGATGGAACGAGGGGAGATATGGTCTTGCAATATGCCTCCAGCGCAGAGATGGACTCCGCAGGCATGGGAGAAGGATCATATTTCCGGACGGATTTCCTGTGAAAAATTGCCTGATATAATTGTTCCCATTCCATGATGAACACCTCCTTTGTCGTCCGTTATTGTACGCTGAGCAGTGTACGGGGCACGTTGCCTTTGATGATATCGGACAATCCGTGCCGTGCGTGTGCAATGATAACTGTTGTTCCGCGCCGAAGCGGCTCTTTTGCATATTGCAGCTTTGCTTTAGCACCGTTTGCCCCCCTGCGCGAGGCGCCGTTGCAATGTTCCATCATTTCATCGATTTTTAGTTCGACTTCCTCATATGTAGGAGCGATCACTTCTTCGATCAGTGTGGACGGATCCGCAGGATCGGCATAAATGCCTTCCACGCTTGTGAGAAGCACAAGCGTACGTGCATTGACAAGCTGCGCAATCACTGCGGCAGTTTCATCATTATCGACACATTCCACTACATTATCGTTCTTTCGTTTAAGATTGAGTAACTCGAGCCGCATATTTTCCGTATCGGAAACAGCGTCGTTATAGTTTACGATCGGGATAGCGTTTTGATTGGCAGCAGAGAACAGCAAGTTACGAATGTGGTTGACCTTACGCGCATCGTTAAAATGGCTGTGCTCTACCAAAACTTGCCGTACAGAATATTTTGGATTCACAAACTGTCGGTACATCTCCATCAAAATAGGCTGACCTTGTGCGGAATAAGCGGTTTTGATCGCTGCGAGATTTCCTTTCAGTTCGCGGCCGCCGTTGCGTTTCATATAATCGATTCGACCGATTTCCGCCGCGCCGGAAGATACGAGGATATATCCCGGCTTTAAGCCGGCTGCAAGACGGGAAAATATATTATAATCAATATCATTATCTTCTTTTCGGATCAGCGCCATAGAACCGATTTTTACCACAACATCAAAATTAATCAGTTCATCATCACCGGGCAAAACCGGAAAGTTAGAGAAGCTTCCATGTAAAAATTCTTTTTGTTCCGACATAACCGTTTCGTTCCTTTTTTTATGTTTTCAAATAATTCAAATCAAGTTTAAATATACATCATTTTATGGGGAAGCACAATAGTGGTCGGGATAGAAACAAAAAAGAACTTAAGAAAAGATATTGTTTTTTTAATTGGTTTTTTGATAGAAAACAGGATATTTTTGTATAATCGTAGTAAAATAAAGAGGAAAGATACGGCAGGAGGAAACTATGAAAGTCAGGATATATGGAAAAGCGCCTTATCATGCCGCGGTCGTGCACGGAGGCCCGGGCGCGATTGGATCAATGGCGCCGCTTGCCAGGGAGCTATCACAATATTTAAGCATTGTAGAGCCTCTGCAAACAAAGTACTGTATTGATGAGCTTGTAGAAGAATTACATGATCAAATTACTTTTTATTTCAGGCATCCCATTCCGCTGATCGGTCACTCGTGGGGCGCGTGGCTTTGTGCAATTTATGCCGCGCGGTTTCCGCAGACGGTCAGTAAGGTACTTCTTTCCGGCTGCCCGCCGCTGGAAGATGAATATGTGCCCATGATAGAAGAAAAGCGGAAATCACATTTTTCCCGTTCGGAAGCAACGCTTTACGATGCCTTGAAAACCCAGATTGGTTATGGCAGGAAATATTTTCAGGAAGAATTGCTTTCGCAGTTTGGGAAACTGTGTGCGCAAGCTGATGATTATGCGCCGCTGCCGCCCGACGTTAATCTTGAGAAAATGATGAAAACAGATGCGAGAATGTATACGGAAGTCTTTGCCGAAGCGGTTTCTATGCGTCAAAGCGGACAACTTGTAGGATGCTTCCGGCAACTTGCATGCCCCGTTGTAATCATTCATGGAATTTATGATACGCATCCTGTGGAAGGAGTCCTTGAACCATTAAAAAAGAGTAATGTCCCTTATCGTTATTATGCGGTCGAACAATGTGGGCATACGCCTTGGCAAGAACGTTTTGCCCGGCGGCAGTTTTTAGAAACGATCGTTCGGGAAACGACGCCAAAAATACGTAATCGTGCGGAAGTAAATGTATGATCTCTGTTATTTTAATGGAGTACGCCCGATGGAATGGTTTGAATAGGGATCTTTGGGGTTATTACATAAAAAGTATATCGAGTGGGAAAATCCACGATATGGAAAACAAAAAAGCCGGGAAGCCATGATTCCGGCCTTTCTATTACATAGGCAGCCGCTTTGGGACGGAACCAAAGAGGCTGCATTTGTATGGATATGATTTTGGCGGATCAAAAACATTATGCTGTATGCAGCTCACTGTGACATTTTTTACTAAGGAATCCCATTACTGCAATACCTAAACCAAATACGCCGCACATTAGGCTGAGGGGAAACTGCAATCCGGTTGTTTCGGCGATCATACCAACAAGGAAAGGCGCAATCATTCCGCCTATATTATAGGAAAAGACCGCAAGAGCGCTTGCTGAAGCTTTGCGCGCAGGAAAAAGCGTGGTTGCAATCATAATAACGCTTACAATATTTAGAGCCTGGAATCCCCCGCCGATAACGGTAAATACCATGGAAAGTGCGATGTTTTGCGTATTGATGGCTACGAGCATACAAGCGATACTTGCGATGCTGAACAAAACGTAGACACGTTGCGGAGAGATTTTGCGAAACAGAAGAGGACTGATTAACCGCATCCCCAGAATACCGGCATAAAATAAGGTCAACATAAGAGCGGCACCCTCTGCCCCCATACCGCGCTCTAAATTGAAAAATGTCGGATACCATGCAACTATAGAAGTATTAAAGCAACAAAATAGGCTGCAGCTTAAAAGAATAGCCCACGACTTCCACGAGCGAAAGATCTCCGCTGGATTTTGTTTTGCTGAGGCAGCCATTTGTTTCAGATCGATTTTAGGTAAATAAGGAAGGGCTTTTTTCAGGGAACCCGCATACACTGCAGTCATGACAAGGCTTATGCCGCCTATGAGTAAGAATGGGTATACAAATGTTTTGGATAGCCCGGGCGAAAGCAAAGAAGTCGCAAGAAACGGACCTGCCATGGTTCCCACGCCAAAAAGGATTTGTATCATGGGGAGTAAAGTCTTGGAACGATCCGGGAAATATTCGGTTACTGCAGAATTTCCCATTACATCGATTACGGTATAACCGATCCCGCAAAAGAGCGAGCAGACACAGACAGCGAGGTATGGAGGAGCGAAGCCTACCACAAGCGTAGCTGCGCCAAGGATCATCGTCCCCAGGGCAATTGCCCATAATTTAGAAAATCGTTCGCCGGCCAGCGCGCAAAAAAGCGCAGCCGCAATTCCGCCGATACTGCCAATCATGGTGAACGCACCCTGCGCACCGGTATTGATCGCATAGTAAGACATCATAGAAGTGGAAAGAGTTCCAAACAGGACGACATAAAGCGCATAGCAAACAAACGCGCCCATAAAAAAGACAAGAAAAAGCCGCGTTTTTCTCACGTTGTCGTTTCCGAGTTGCTGCATCATATTCATTTTCTCCTGGAAAAAAATTACCCTTCTATAATTATTATACAGCAAACAGGTGATTTCAGCAAATAGAAGCTGTTTAAAACCTATTATTTCTTTCGAATCTGTAAAAAAAACGAATGCCTTTTCATAGTGCATTCCAAGGGAAGATGTCCGTGGTCTTATCTTGTGATATGTCGAGAATGTTTTACTGCCAATCACAAACAAAAAACATTCATTGTTTTTCACCAAAAAGTAGTATTATAATAGAAAGAGTCGCGAGGTGAAAAGAATGGCTGAGGCAAAAACAAATGCAATGCGAATTTTGGATCGTGCAAAGATTTCTTATCGGATGCACGAGTATGATAACGATGGAACAGCGCAGGATGGCGTGACTGTCGCGCAAAAGCTGGGAGTTTCCGAACAGCGTGTTTATAAAACGTTGGTCGCGCAGGGGGCGGACAGGCGCTTTTTTGTATTTGTAATTCCGGTCGCGCGCGAGCTTGATCTCAAAAAAGCTGCTCGTGCTGTCGGAGAAAAAAATGTAGAATTGATTCACGTGAAGGCTCTATTACAAACAACGGGTTATATCCGCGGAGGCTGCAGTCCGATCGGTATGAAAAAACAATTTGATACGGTGGTAGATATTTCCTGTAAAAACCAAGAGATGATTTTAGTAAGTGCAGGAAAGATCGGACGGCAAATTGAAATTGCGCCGCAGGATCTCCTTGCGTTGATTGTCGCAAAAACTGCGGACTTGCTGCGAGAATTATAATATTCTATTCCATATGATAACGTGATTTTAACGCATGAAGACCGAGACGCGTTAGCGGATTTCTGGCGAGTTTCCACAGTGTGCGTTTTTTATCGCCCTCTGCACAAACCGCCTTATAAAATTCGTCCGCATAAGCGGGATTTTTTAGAATAACAGAATTTGCGATTTTCCCCTTCTGTACTGCATAGTAAAAATCCAGCCATACTACCCGGTTCTCCCGTACTCCCGCATCATGCAGCGACAAAAAAGAATTTTCGCCGTGCAGGCGGTAGCAATATGCTGTATCCCGAACATAAACAGGCTCGTCATAAAGACAGGCGCGCAGAAAAAAGTCATAATCGTGGACATATTGGTAGTTTTTAAAACCGCCGATCCCATCGTAAAGGCAACGGGCGAACAGCAGGTTGCCGGTGGAAATCGCAACGTTTTCAGCGACCGCGGATAATGCAATAAACCGTTTTCCGTCAATTTTATTCTGAATAGCCTCAAAGGTCTGCGCCTGCTCGGTATGCAGGGGAGCTCCGTCTGCGCCGATGCATCGAACAGCAGAAAAAGCCCATAAGCTTTTGGCATCCTGCATGGCGCGCATCATGGAAGAAAAACGGTTAGGCTCAAATAAATCGTCCGCGTTTAAAATGGCAATATATTCTCCATGAGATGCGGCGATTGCCAAATTGATGGTTTCGTGTGCTCCCATATTTTTTTGGTTTTGATGCACAATGATCCGATCACCAAAACGTGCGCGTATTATTTCGGATTGAATGCGTCCGTGAATAACTTTCATGCTGTTATCAGGAGAACAATCATCAAAAATAACAAGCTCGATGTTGGAATAAGATTGCGCCGCCACACAATCGATGGCGGCGCCGATATACTTTTCGTAACGGTAAGACGGAATAATCACCGAAATGAGAGGTTTCATATTATAATTCTTTCAGGTACCGGGCCAAAGCGTCTTTATAATCCGGTAAACGCTGCAGACCGGCATCATCCAGCGCTTTTTTTGACATTCTTGAATTTTTGGGACGCGCAGCCGCAGGATGCGCAAGCTGCGCATATTCTTCCGTGCTGACAGGGTTTACTTTCATTTGTTTTCCGGCTTGACGGAAGATTTCTACTGCGAAATCATACCAGCTGATATCGCCTTCATTGGACGCTTGGTATACGCCATATTTTCCGGATTCGATGATATCGCAAATCAGCCGGGCGACATCGTAGGTATAGGTTGGCGCACCGAACTGGTCATCCACAACGGAAATTTCGTCTTTGGTTTCGGAAAGACGCAACATAGTTTTAATAAAGTTGTTTCCGTTTTTGCCGAATACCCAGCAAATACGCAGGATGTAATACCGGTCCAGCAAGCTCTGTACCTCCAGCTCGCCTTGGTATTTTGTTTTCCCGTATACGGAGAGTGGATTCTTGGGATCGTTTACTTCCCACGGCGTTTCCTTGGAAGTGCCGTCAAATACATAATCTGTGCTGATATACATCATTTCCGCATTCACAGCCATGGCAGCATGCGCGATATTCCGAGTGCCTTCCACGTTAACTGTATAGCATTTTTGTTTTTCGCTTTCCGCTTTGTCCACCGCGGTATAAGCTGCGCAATGCACAATGCAGGTAGGACGATACTCCTCCACGTAACGCAGCACCGCAGCCTCGTCCGTGAGGTCAAAATCTGCAATGTCCACGCCGCGATTTTCAATACCGCGCGCATTTAAATGCCTTATTACATCATAGCCAAGTTGTCCGTTTACTCCCGTAACCAATACTTTCATAAGTAACCTCTTATCCTTGGGATTGTGATATCCCGCCGCGCAGCCGCTTTAGCGGTCGGCGTACATTGTTTTATAGTAATTCTGGTATTCGCCGTTGATGATATTTTTCCACCAGTCTTCATGACCTAAGTACCACGCCACGGTTTGCTTGATGCCTTCGTCAAAGGTGGTAGTAGGCTGCCATCCAAGCTCATTCATCATTTTAGCGGGATCAATTGCATACCGCATGTCGTGTCCGGCACGATCTTTCACAAAGGTAATCAGGCTTTCCGGCTTATTGAGTTCATGCAGGATCGTTTTTACCACCTGCAGGTTTGTCCGTTCGTTATGTCCGCCGATGTTGTATACTTCGCCAACACGACCGTCGTGAATGATTCGGTCGATTGCTGCGCAATGGTCACGCACATAAAGCCAGTCACGTACGTTTTCCCCGGTTCCGTAGACCGGAAGTGATTCGTTTGCCAGTGCACGGGAAATAATAAGGGGAATTAACTTTTCCGGAAAGTGGTACGGGCCATAATTATTGGAGCAGCGTGAAATGGTAACGGGCAGACCAAAAGTACGGTGGTATGCCTGCACCAGCAAATCTGCGCTGGCTTTGGACGCTGAATAAGGCGAAGAAGTATGGATGGGCGTTTCTTCCGTAAAGAACAGGTCGGGACGGTCGAGCGGCAGGTCGCCGTAAACTTCATCGGTAGAAACCTGGTGATAACGCTGAATACCATATTTGCGGCACGCATCCATCAGGGTTTGCGTCCCCAGAATATTTGTTTTTAAAAAGATACCCGGGTTCTCGATGGAGCGGTCCACATGCGACTCCGCCGCAAAGTTAACCACGATATCAATGCCTTCGCCTTCAAATACCTCAAAAACCGCGTCACGGTCGGCAATATCTCCTTTGACAAATGTTACGTTTGGTTTGCTGAGCACATCTTTGAGCGTCTCGAGGTTCCCGGCATAGGTCAGCAGGTCAAGAATAATGATTTCATAATCCGGATGATTTTCCAGCATATGAAATACAAAATTGCTGCCGATAAATCCTGCACCGCCTGTTACCAATAGTTTCATCTTATTTTTTACTCCTTATTATCGTTGTTTTTTTCCGGCTGCCAACCTTTGCATACGTCGACCCATGCTTTTGCACGGGAATACCGGAATAATTCGTTTAGATTTAGTTCGATCGCGCTATGCCCGCTTCCGCAGGCAGGAAACACCGTTTCAAACCGTTTTAGAGAAAGATCCAGAAAGACATCCACAGAATCGGGAAGTGCAAACGGGCAAACCCCGCCGACCGGATGTCCGGTGGCTTTCTGTACTTCGTCCGGCTTGAGCATCTTTGCCTTGCAGTGAAAATATTTTCTGTATTTAGGATTATCTATTTTAGCGTCCCCCGCCGCGACAATCAAAGTGCAGCGATCATCCGTCCAAAAGGAAAGCGTTTTTGCGATCCGCGCGGGCATGATGCCTAATGCCTGTGCGGCCAATTCTACGGTTGCGCTGGATGCTTCAGGCTGCAGGATTCGCGTGTCTGCACCAAACTGTGCCAGGTAATCCTTTACTTTTTGTACTGACATAGCCTGCCTCTTAAAAGTTTGCGTCGCTGTCGCAAAGAAGCGGCGCTTTTAAATCTTTTTCCGAAAGGACAGGATCTTTGATTCCCCACACAACACCGATTTCAGGATCGTCGAAACGAATGGATCGGTCACACTCAGGCGCATATATGGTATCTACCTTATATTGCACCTCTACGTTTTCCGTTAAAGTCAAAAAGCCGTGCGCCATACCTTTGGGCATAAAAAATTGTTTTTTGTTTTCTGCGGAAAGCTCTACTGCAAACCATTTTTTATAAGTTGGAGAGTTTTTACGCAAATCAACGGCAACATCCATGATTTTTCCTGCAGTACAACGCAAAAGTTTAGATTGCGCCATTGGATTTGTTTGGAAATGCAGACCGCGCAGTGTGCCTTTTTGTGCGGAAAACGATTGATTGTCCTGCACAAATGCACACGAAATCCCCATTGCTTCAAATTTTGGTTTACTGTATGTTTCCATAAACCAGCCCCTGTGGTCGCCGAAACAATCGGGTTCGATCACGCAAAGTCCTTCGATCCCAGTTTCAATCCGTTTCATATATCCAGCACCTTTCCTTCCGCCACTGCACGCAAATGCTCGCCGTATGGCGATTTCCCATATTTTGCAGCGCTTTTAAGCAGTGTATCGCCGTCGATCCAGCCACGCCGAAAAGCGATTTCTTCCGGTGCGGACATCACGATGCCCTGACGTTTTTGCAGCATTTTTACAAATTCGGCAGCTTCGATCAGGGAATCAAACGTGCCGGTATCAAGCCATGCGTATCCCCTGCCCATTAATTTCACGTCAAGATCACCCTTGTCTAAATAGACCGCGTTGAGGTCGGTGACCTCCAGCTCGCCGCGTGCACTGGGTTTTAGGGCCTTGGCATAGGGGGAGACGCGGTTGTCATAAAAATACAGCCCAGTAATGGCATAATTGGATTTTGGATTTTGGGGTTTTTCTTCTACAGAAAGCGCTTTTCCGTTTTCATCAAAATCTACAATGCCAAAGCGTTCCGGATCATCCACATAATAACCGAAAACGGTCGCGCGACCGTTCTGCGCATTTTGCACGGCATCTTCCATTAAACCCGAAAGACCGTTGCCATAAAAAATATTATCGCCTAAAATCATAGCACAGGTATCGTTGCCGATGAACTCTTCTCCTATAATAAAAGCCTGTGCAAGACCGTCCGGTGATGGCTGCTCTTTATAGGAAAGGGAAATACCAAATTGTGAACCGTCTCCAAGAAGACTTTCGAACCTCGGCAGATCTACGGGTGTGGAAATGATCAGGATATCTTTAATCCCAGCCAACATCAACGTAGATAAGGGGTAATAGATCATCGGTTTGTCATAAACCGGCAAAAGTTGTTTGCTGGACATGATTGTAAGAGGGTAGAGGCGTGTTCCGCTGCCTCCTGCAAGTATGATTCCTTTCATATGAATTCCTTTCTTATCGGCCATTAAGACCATTTTATTCTATGTTTCATTATATTTTCAATTTGCGTTGTGTCAAGGGCGTGATGCTTTTCCACGCCATTTCCAAAAATATTTGAACATGGACGCAATATGGATCATTAAAAACCGTGCTTTATGTGCGCTGGCTCTTTTGTAATCGTGAATGACATAATCAAACGGAAAAAAGACCGCACGCATAAATTGACGTGCCGTGCGCGTTAGGTCGGCATCTTCAAAATACATAAAATAACGCGGGTCAAACCCTCCAATTTCTTTTAGCAGAGCAGTCCTGATAAACAAAAAACAACCGGATGCGAATTCTATATCCGTAGCTTCGGATAAATCCTCATCCAGCATTCTATAATGCCGCCGCAGACTTTCCCAGCGCCTTCCGGGGGCACGATTGGCGATCAGGTATTTCAGTTTGGGATTGCGCTTTGGCAAATCCTGAGGGTCGCCGTTTGCATAGCGGATTGCTGGGGTACATACACCGATATCCGGTATGGCGCGCATAAATTCTGTAAGTTCAGTTAAAATATCGCTATGTAACGTAATATCCGGATTTATAACAGCATGGAATTCAGAATCGAGCCGATCTAAAATCAAGTTGTGACCTGCGCCAAAACCGAGATTCCGGTCGCTGAATACCACGCTCAGCGCAGAAAATTCGTCCGCAAGCTTTTGCGCGCTGCCATCACCGGAAGCGTTATCGATCAAATAGATTTTTATTCGAACGCCGTGCGTATACGCAAGCAGCGATTTCACCGCTTCCCGCGCGCATTGGTAATCGCGGTAGTTGACAATGCTTACAGTAACGTCGTATTTCAAGAAAAGTCCTCCTGCGCCTGAATCATGCTACTATTATACCAGTAACAGCGCTTTTTTTCCATTCTTTTTCAATTTTGTAAGAAACATTGCGAAACATTGATGCGAGGGTTATAATAACAATAATACCTCATTAATTAAGGGTGGGAATCATTATGGAGAAAGAAAAGCAGACTGCTGAGAGCAATGAAGCCGCCGGCCGTCAGAAAAAAATTCGTAATAATGTTATATTTGTTGTGGTGATTACTTTATCTTTTGTATTGTTTGCGGTCTGCATGATGCAATTATTTAATCAGAAGGTAGAGGCATTTAAGCTTTCGCCGCAGTATCAGGAATTTCAGGAACGCTGGGCAGAGCAGCATGACCCCGGTGAGCCGGGCAGCTTACTGTCGGTAGAGATGGGTGGTTTTGTAGAATCGGGAAATCAGTTTCTATAAAGCAGAGAAATTATTATTTAAATAATTTATTGTAATAAAAAAGACCATTTTCATGGTCTTTTTTTAAAATTCCTCGGAATTCAGAGCTTTTCTTCATAAATTACGGCATACGTATAAGACTATTTTGAATGAGGGATATCTTTCTCAGGTCGTCCCTTTTGAACAAGCCTATTTTGCGTGGATAGTAGATCCTTCGCAACCTTGAATAAAAAATCTTGTGATTCAGGAAGGAGCTTCTCGAAAATATCGCTAAATTCTTTGTCAAAACAAGATGTAAGAAACATTTCACCCTCGCCAGCGCGTAACCATTTTTCATTAACGTGGAATTCTGAGCAGATAACTTTAATATGTTTTTCGCTAAATTTACGTTTTCCAACTTCAATCATCGCTAAAGAAGACTGGCTCATGCCAAGTCTTTTGGAGAATTCCATTTGATTTAAATGTAATACATTTCGTATTTTTTTTATTCGTTGATACAAACTGACAGCGCCTTTCAAAGAATGGTTTCATTTTATCATAAATTCAAAAATAAGACAATTAGACAATATGATTGAAATTCATCAAAAGACCGCAATATTAGTGGGATTTAAAGAGATTATATATGTTTTTATTTTATCACTAATAAATTAAATTTATTGACTTTTAATTTATTAGTGATAAAATAAAAACATAATAAGTGGGGTAGGGGGAAAGTTAATATGAAGAATAACGAGCCCCAATTGCAGGAAATCAAAAAAATTTATTTTGAGCTTACAATTGATAATAAGTGGAAACTTCTTTTATTGGCAAAAGCTATCAAAAATTTGGAGGATCGTCCGAAAACAAATCATAAAACATATATTTTTAATTGAACCAAATAATAATGCGAAAAAAATTCTGGGAGGAAGAAGAATGAAAAGAAAATTAATTGCGGTATTAATTTCTGCGCTTATGATTGTAACGATGTTGCCTGCCATAGCAATGGCGCAATCGGATGTAATTTCGTCTTATACGCCAACAGTATCATTCCGCGAGACATCTTTAACAGGAGATACCGCTGATTATGCGGGAACCTATAAAGAATTGGGAATCGGATTTAACGCGGAGACAAACACTGTCACGATTCCGACAGGAGAAATTGCATATTCAGATCTCATGAAACACGGCGATAATTACTATGTAGGCTTGGCTTTCGCAAAACCGGAAGGCGCGACACAGGTAAAAATCACCAGCGATCTGGCGCAGTATCCTGCCCCGATTTCTTTGGAACAGGATGGGAAGAGTGTTGTAAACGG
>JAYFQX010000012.1:0-112753 GCA_034926635.1 Christensenella sp.
TACATACGTTTCTACAATTATGAACGTGTTCAATTGAAAAGCGGACTCACTCCTTTTGAATTAAGGAGTAAATCCGCCTAATCTTTAGCTATTCTACGACAGGGGCTTTTTTCTCTGTCTGTTCAATAGGGTTCAGTCTAAAGATATACAGGCGGTTTTATTTTGTTCCCACTTCCGTAAATAAAAATGAGCAGCTACAAAAATCACGGTCGAAAACAACTCTGATTCCTGCTTAAAAGATCTTGTGCCTACAAGACTGATACTTTTTTTATGCTGCTTGTGTTTTGTGCGTGCATTTTCTGTTTTCTCGCGCAGCCTCGACAGCCCCCTTTCATAGTAGAATAAAAAAAGCAGACATCGTTTGATCATGTCAATACAAAATATAAGCCGATCAGATACCGCTCCGGTTTTCTCTGTCTAATTCAAAAAAGCAAGTGCCGGCAAGGATAAATGAAATATTATTTGGTGCAATTCTATTGAAATTTCTATAATTTTACAATAATATATAATTGTACATTATTGTATAAAGTATGCTAGATCTACCTATGTGTTTTTTGTTTGGATGAATCAAAACAATTTTGCTCATGCGTGTCTTAAAAAAAACGGATTGTTCGACACGCAAAAATTGTTATGATATCATGAAAAAGTTAATATTGTCGGCAATCTTGTTGAAAGACAAAGAGCGAAAAGCCGTGAGACTAAACCGTATCAAATGCGGCAGGTCTGTCTGGTTGTATCTGCAAGCAGTATCGGCGGGATCAAGAAATTGTCCTGCCGATTGTGTTTTTCAGATTGATCTTCGAAAGATGCGTAATATCATCTGTCTTTTCTTAATGCCGACAGCTTTTTAAAATACCAGGCATTGCTCTTGGCTTTTTTAGAAAGGATCGGGGAATCCTAATCAATAAGGATAAAAACAAGCATGGCAAAGGCTTTGCAAAGAGGAAAAGTGGATGGATAAGAAAAAAAGGTGCATAAAACGACGTGGCTGCCTTGTTGCAAAAAAGTACCTTCGCAAGAGTACACTCACCCTTCTTTTATGTTGTCTTATGATCTTCCAAGTCTACCCGGTTTCAACGTTTGCAACAGCGCTTTCCCCTTTGGCTAACGCAACGGGCACCGGTACCGCAGCGGCAGAAAACGATCCAAACCCGGCAGATCAAACTGCCGCTCAGTCCCCTATATCCGATCAACCGGCTGCATCTTTCAGTACGTCTGCACCCGACGCGCAGATTGATCCATCCGGGTATGCAGCGGAATCAAACCAGCAAAACATCACGTTTTTTGATCAAACCCTGTCGCAAGATACGGCGGACGGACGCCGCGTCCTTGTTACCGGTATGCTGCCGGAGGGTGCGCAGCTCAAGGTTCAGGAAGTAAATTTCGCCGAGGCACAGCGGCTTGCGTGCAAGGCGACCGGCAAAAACATCGCAACAGTTTATTTTGCCTATGATATTACAATATATGTGGGAGAAACAGAATATCAGCCCGTTGACTTTGGTCAAAGCGTCTGCGTCAGGATCGAAAATGTGACGCTTCGCGCTGAAGACGAATTTGCTTTGCTGCATATAGAAGAAAACGAAACAGCCGAAGAAATATCCATCCAATCCGCCAAAAACGATTCGCTTGCATTTATGACGGACAGCTTTTCCTTTTATATTGGCGTAAACAGCCGGATAACGCTTCCCGGCGAAATCTGGTATAACGGTACAAACTTTTATTCGGACGCGGCATGCAGTAGCGTGATCAACGATGCCGCGGGAATTCCCTTCACAAATATGCAGGAGATCATCAACCACATTAACGGCGATCTTACTATATATATGAAAGCAGGTTATGTCGTCAAGGAAGCGCAGGCAATTACCGGCGGCACTGCATATCAGGTGATATTAAAGAGATTTGATGACAGCGCTGGGACATCCCCTGCATATACGGACAGTCTTATTACCGTACAGGCTGGAACGCTGACGCTTTGCAACATAATAATTGACGGCGGGGCTGTCTGGACGGGCGAAACAAACAAGGCGCTCGGACGCGGAACGACAAACAGCGGGGTCACTGCATCATTGCCTTTAATAAGCGTTGCCTCCGGCAGCACATTGACGCTTGCGGACGGCGCGGTGCTGCAAAACAACTGTCTCGCAGGCACCGGGCACGACGGAGGCGCAGTCAAAACAAACGGCGCCGTATTCCTGTCCGGCGGATTAATCAAAGATTGCAGCGCGGATCAAGGCGGCGGTGTGTACGTCAGCAGCACCGGGTCTTTCACCATCAACAAGGGTACCATCAGCGGCAACAGCTGTACAAGGACGAATTATGGCGGAGGCGGTATTTTTACCGCCGGGTCTCTGACAATGAATGGCGGTACCATCGAGCATAATCACGCAAGCTTTGATGGCGGCGGGATATACACGCAGTCTGCAAGCGAAACGCAAATAAGCGGGGGGATCATTCGAGACAATACCGCAGCGCAGCGCGGCGGCGGCGTGTTTTGCTTTTATCATAGTGCAGCCTTGCGCTTGGGGGGCGGACAAATCACCGGCAACACGGCAACGTATGGCGGCGGAATTGCGCTGGAGGCAAGAACCGATGAAGGTTCCCGTCTTACTATGGAAGGCGGCGTCGTGACCGGCAACACCGCGGCGACGTCTGGCGGCGGGATCTATATGATGGACAGCACCGCCGTTTGCACGATTTCCGGCGGCGCGGTGCTCGCCAATACGGCTTTGAACGAGTCCGATATAGATAACGACAATAGTCCCGGAAGCCTTACGATCACCGGCGGTAGCATTCAGAGCGTTTCGGGTGTGACCCCTGCAAGCGGTCAGCAAACGCCTGCGGCAGTTTATTTGAACACCATAAAAATGGATGGCACAGCAGAGGGCAGCGCGGTAACAGCGCTGAATTCCACGCTGCTTGCCGATGCCTATGGGTTGACGGATGTTTTGACCGACGCAAACGGCAAGATCTATATCTGGCTGCCGGAAAACAGCGTAACGACCAGCTCTACCGTTGCAGACCGAGACTATTTTGGAACGATAACCTCACTTGCGGACAACACAGCGCAAACAACGTTCAGCGCCAACCCAAGCGTCTGGACAAGCCAGGGCTGGTATGATACAAGCTGGTATTTGGGTCATGAGGCTGATGCCGCATACACTTTGTATGACGCACAGGACTTAGCGGGTCTGGCCGTTCTCGTAAACGGAACGGATGCCTCTATGATAGCAGGAGAATACCTCGATACACGCCTTGGAATGACCATTGCAACCGGCGCGGTACAGCTCACCGGGCAGACGGCGCACACCTTTGAGGGAAAAACTATAACCCTTGCAAACAACATCCGTTTAAACGAGGGCGAGCTTTCCACCGCCTCGCGTGGTTGGACATCCATCGGCAGCTATACCGACGCGCAGAATTATAAGTCCTTCTCCGGAACGTTTGACGGACAAAGCTATGCAATAGACGGGTTATATATCAATGCCGTCGGCACAGACTACCTCGGTCTTTTCGCCTGTGTCGGGCAAACGGGCGAGATCCGCGATCTCTCCGTATCCGGGAAGATAACCGTGCAATCCAATCAGCGGTATTTGGGCGGTATTGCCGGAAGTAACAACGGCAGCATCAGCAATTGCCATATGCGCGGAAGTATGAACGGATATGGATATTGCGCGGGTATTGTCGGAAGTAACAGCGGCAGCATAACGAATTGTTTTAATGATGCAAGCATTACGGCTTCGCGCGCCGTAGGTGGTATTTGTGGATATAATGCCGGCTCGATCAAAGGCTGCGGTAATGCGGGAAAACTTTCTGTCGACGCCACTGTAGGCGGCATTTGCGGAACACAAACGGCTTCCGGCATTATGCAAAGCTGCAAGAACACGGCAAGCATTACGGCGACCACAACCGGAAGCGTATATGCCGGCGGCATCCTGGGAAACAGCGCAGGGATCATTCAAAACTGTTATAATACAGGAAGCATTATTACGAGCGGAACAAACTGTGTGGGAGGCATCGTCGGCAAATCAGAGAATGCCGTGCAAAATTGCTACAATACCGGCAGCGTTACAGCGCAAAACAACGGAGGGATTGTAGGGATCAATGCTTCTTCGGTCGAAAGCTGCTATTCCCGTTCCGGCAGTGCGAGTTCCCCGATCGTCGGTTATACCATAAGCGGCGGAGCGTCGAGCAACTGCGGCGTATTTACTAATGCAACGGGCGGTCTGGCACTGAGCGGTTCCGGCTCGCTTGTATATGGGACCAATCTTCTTACAGCCTTAAACGGCTGGGTAGATGCAAATATTGCAAGTACCACGGATCTTTTATATTGGAGCGTCGTTGCCAACCTAAACGGCGGATTTCCTGTTTTTACAGTGCAGGCGCCGCTGCAGGGAAGCTGGTCGGATGTGGGCAATTACGATACCTCTTGGTATTTAACACAATCCGGGAACGTAAAGCCGCAGCCAAAGGGAGGCTATGTTATTTCCACGCCGGAGCAACTTGCGGGGTTTTCTGTGATGTGTCGTGGCAAGGACAGCTCGGGAACCGGTTATTATGTCACAGAAGACGGTACGACAACCCCGATCGCTTCCTCTCCAAAATACAATACTATCTATTCTTTTTATCAAAATACAATTATCCTCGCAAACAATATCACCCTCAATAGCGGAGATGTCACGCCGCTTTCCCGGACCTTCTCCCCCATCGGTGCCACAGGTTTCGGCTTTGCCGGGGTATTTGACGGACAGGGGCATTCTATTGAAGGTTTGTATATCCCAAACGCCTCGGATATGACTGGGTTGTTTCCTACTCTTGCAGGCATTTCCGTCGAGCTTAAAAACCTGCATGTTTCAGGCAAAATATACGGTCATGACATGACAGGAGGCATTGTAGGGCGCTGCTCCAATGGCAAAATCACCAATTGCTCAAGCTCTTGCGAGGTCAGCGGCAGCAGCTATGTTGGCGGCATCGTGGGCTATTGCGGTCCCCTGAGTTCTCTTCAGGCAGGCGGCATGGTTCAAAATTGCAATTTTTCAGGCAGCGTAAACGGCATTGCAGACGTCGGCGGCATCGTCGGTCTGTCCGAGCGCTATTTGGTGCAGAATTGCTATAATACCGGCAGTGTGTCCGGCACGTCCATGGTCGGCGGGATTGTAGGAAGAAACTACCGCCAGAGCATTACCGCAAACTGCTATAGCACCGGCAGCGTGACCGGCATAACCAGCGTCGGCGGCGTCGTCGGGAGAAACTGGCTCGTGAACGAGCTTTCCTCCACAATTGAAAACTGCGCATTTTTGAGCGTAGAAAACGGGGTAAACGCTTCGCTTTATGCCGTTGGGACAAACGATGCCATCTGTGCCATCCGCTCGTGCGCATCTTTTGCAGACAATGCAGGCGCGCTTACTGCAAGCGGTGCAACAGTAAACAACGGGATTTACGAAGAAGCGCTGTTATATGGAAATGTGCTGCTAACCTCTCTGAACTCCTGGATTGATACCAACCACACAACATATTCCGGGCTGACCAACTGGGCAGTCATTGACGGCACAAACAACGGGTATCCTGTTTTCAATATCATCCCTGCGCCCAACCCGCCCCAAACGCTTTCCTATACGCTTTATGCCTATGACGAAGATGCAACGCCCGCTGCCGAGCAAAACAAAAGCGTTACAATAGACCTTGCAGAGCTGTTTGGCAGCATGGGCGTGATACGCGGCAAAAACATACACATTACGGCAAATACGGTAAGTGAGAGCGTGCCCGGAACAAAAGATTTCATCTTAGAAGATTTCCATACCGTGTATGCGCAGCGAAGAAACACCGGTTATTCCACTGCCAATACGCATTTTGGCGTATCTGCACAGCTAAGCGGCAGCACCGCAACGGATGTGTCCGGCGATTTGGGGACCGGGCGAGATCTGGGCGCTGTGGCATCCACTGCGGCAGACGCAACTCTTACGCTCACCCTTTATAACCACAATGCGCTTACCCAATCCGGCGGAACCGGGACGTTGGCGCTGACTGTTTCGGACGGCACAAACGTACACTATATCAACCTCGCCATCAACAGAGCGGCAGCGCAGGTCTCAGCAACGGTGCCCATAACAGTCACTTCCGTTGTAAAAGCAGACGGGAATTTCATTTTCCCCCAGGGTACGTCTTACAGCATTAAAAATTACAGTGCTTTCCCGCTGAGCCTTGCAAGCGTATCATGGGCATGGAGCGGCGATCCCACGCCGGGGAGTGAAACGGGGATCTATGCAAAGGTCGCTTCCGTACCCGGCATGACGGCAACTCTTGGGTTTAAGCAGGGCGATACAACCTACAGCTTTAATACGCAAAATACAGTACGCAGCATCAGCGATGGCTATATTTTGGCAAGCAACGGGATCCTGCCCGGTACGCTTCCTCTTTGGTGGGATATTACGCTGGGCAGCAATAATTATTTTAAAAACGTCTGGGAAGATACGTTGAAGATCGCAACTGTCATCTATACAGTCGGGATCGCCGATGCTCTACCGTCGCAAGGCTAAACGATACAGTATCCAAATTTTATAAAAAGGGAGCGCTTCAAAATTATGAACAACCATCCTGCCCGAGGCAAGGCAGACCGCAATGCGGCAGAACGTGAGTCCAAAAAGAAAAAACTGCTTGTCATGATTCTCATTTCACTGATTGCTGCACTGATTGTCCTGCTTGTGATATTCGTTGTGATTCCCGGAATGAAGGGTGATTCTGCAATTGATTTTTTTGATCCCTCTGCAAAAGAAGGCGTTCTGTCATCAAAAAGCAATGACGAAATCCAGGCAGAGCTTGACAAAATTGTTGAGGAGGGGATGTTCAATATTTCGATCGCCGATACCATTGTGTTTCAGAATAGCACGCAGGAAGGTCAGGCGCGTATCGAAAACATCAAGGCAAACCCATACCATATGCGCGTAGAGATCATCATTGATGATACGGGACAAACCGTATATCGATCCGGCGGTCTTATGCCCGGAAGCTACATTGAAAACATAAAGCTGTCTCAAAAACTTCCGGCGGGGACGTATCCTGCAACAGCATTGTTCTCTGCATATGATCAAGGCGATCTTTCCGTTGTCGGACAGGCGGCAGCGAAAATTAAAATCGTGGTTGAAAACTGATAGATAACAAAAGTTTTAAAAATATCATTCAAAATATAAAAGGGAGAGTAAGCAAATGAAAAAAATCTTAATAATTGTTTTAGTAATACTCATGCTCCTTGTGCCCATGTCGGCATTTGCGGCGGCTGGGACAGGCTCTGATGGCAATTTTGAAAACAGCACCGCAGGCACGGATTTTCTGACCGAGGTTGACATCAGCCAGATCAGCGTGACTGTGCCGGTTAGCGTAACTTTTGTAGCGCCGGTCGGGGGCGGTTCCGGAATTTTCCCCACGGCAACAGCATATAAGATCACAAACAATTCTTTTATGGCTGTGCATGTGTCAAACCTTGTGGCAGAGCTTGATAATACATCCGCCACAAAAACCACGCCGATCAGCTTTGCAACAGTTGCCCAGGATGGACAGTCTGCTGTTAAAAACGCCTTCTATTCCACAATCCAGGCAGGCGCTGATACCCCATGGGTATTTTCAACTACAGCAAAAACCAGTTTTACCAACGCATGGAATGTCGATGCATCAAACGGCACGACAGCGGGAACGCTGGGTCTGACCCTTTCAGGATCAAATTCATCGCTTGATATTACAAACACTTCGGCTATCAAAGTGTTTAAAATTATGTTCACAATTGCCCCCGGCGCGCTTGCCTAACCGATACGCCCCGGATGAGGGACGCGCGGGATGAAATATGCACCTCCCTCATCCGGGGCGCAGCCAAAAGAGGAGAAGATGATGGATGACAACAAAAGAAAAAGGATCAGAACAATTATAGTATTATGCGCGGTACTCGCCGTTTGCATCATCATTTTGCTCTTTCACCTTCGCTCCTGCGGCAGTCAAGACACCTTGGATACCAATGCAAGTATCGGTCAATACGAAGGAAAAACGCCAGAGGAAATCCAAACAGAGTTGGATAAGGTTGTTGAGGAGAATATGTTCAATGTGTCGATCGCAAGCGTCATTGTTTTTGAAAACGGCGAAGCAGAAGGCGAATTACGCATCGAGAACATTGCAGCCAACCCGTATTTAATGGGCGTACAGATCATGCTTTCCGATTCAAACGAGGTCGTCTACACATCCGGGTTAATAGAGCCTGGTTATCACATCCAATCGGCAAAGTTAAGCAAGCCGGTCAGCGCAGGCACCTATGACGCAATGGCGCTGTTTACCGCTTACGATCCTCAATCAGAGGAAGCCATGGGGCAAGCGGCAATACAGATCAGTATTGTGGTGAGATCATAAGCCTCGAAGCAACATGCGGCGGTATTTTCTAACCCGGCATCCTTATGCGCTTTGTTTTCAGTATGTGCTAAAATAAAGATATCCCCCGCTAAAAAAGCGGGGTTTATTTTTTTCGTACATGTTTTGCACAGATCTTTATCCCTGTTGGGTTCTTTCCCCTTTCAAACATTCCTTGTACTCTCCATCGCTTCTCTGCGTCATTGCCAGATAAAAAACCGCTGTCTTTCGCCATGCTTTTTGTTTCAAAACGCATTCCCCTTTTTGATCCCTGCCCACGATAAAAACACGCGTATACAAAAAAAGGCGGCATCTTGCCTGCCGCCCCTGTCTCAAATTCTTTTTTCCCGCGCCTTAATATACGCTGCGAAAGCTCTGCTTTTTAAACCTGCTTTTGTCGTAAACAAGCTTGATCCCATCGTCGATCAACGAACGGATGCTGGTCTTTCTGTCATAACATTTTGCGGGTACCGCGTTGCCGGAGCATTTTTCCCAGGATAAATATCCTCTTTTGGCAAACCCGGTAAAATCGCTGCGCATCTCAGCCGCGATCCTGCGGATCACGCGCCGTGCAGGCAGACAAAACATAAAAATCGAGCTCAGAGCGCCGTAAGTCCCGAACAAATATGGAATATCGCTGGAATGACATGCCCCCAGCCTTGTCATTTTCATAATAGCCGTCGCATATTCAAAGCTGTACGCCCAAACATTGGACCGCTGCGCCATGCCCTGCGCAAACCAGTCGCTGGAAAGGCGAAACGCCTGATCCGTTACAAACCGCGCCTCTCTGCGCGCGCCATACTTGCGATAGCCATCCAGGATCTTGTCCTTTAATTCCTTTGGCTCACGCGACAAAATAGAAAGCGCGATCTCCTTGATCGGGATAAAAAACGAGAGGATCTTGCTGCACACAAACGACATCTCGTCCCGTGTATTGCCGATCAGCAGCGGAATTTCCCCTGCCGCGCCGTTTGCTGCCGACGGGATCGGAAAATCCGGCACAAGCGCACCGTCAATCACAATCGTAAACGTATATTCGCTCTGTCCGCTGCGCCGCATAAACCCCTTTTGCCCGCGCACTAGCCTGCGTGCCGAAGCGTCCTTCAGTTCCCGCGCGTTGTCGATCCCGGCATATTCCAAAAACCGCTGCGCCACATTCTGCGCTTCCTGCCGCGTATGCATCCAAACAGGGCAGCCGCTCATCATGATTGCCTTGGCAATGTACGGCTTTGCGGACGGCATTGTGATCAGCGCGCTCACCGCGTTTGCACCAGCCGATTGCCCGATCGCCGTAATGTTGTGCGGATCACCGCCAAACGCTTCAATGTTTTCATAAACCCACCGCAGCGCCGCCACAATATCCGACATCCCGCAGTTTGGTTCAAATTCTTCTCCCAAAAAAGAAAAATCAAGACAGCCAAGCGCGCCCAGACGGTAATTGATGGTCACCACCACCACGTCGCCCTCCCGCGCCAGCCTTGTCCCTTCATAACGCGATTCCGCGCCCGATCCCCTGCAAAACGAGCCGCCCGGCACATAGAACAAAACCGCCTTTTTCTTGGCGCCGCCCTGCGGCGTCCAAATGTTAAGAGTCAGGCAATCCTCATCCGCAAACCAGCCCGACGTGCCGTTCTGTGGACACCACTTGCCGTAGTTTGACGCGTCCAGCACGCCTTCCCAGCCCGGGTGCGGCTGCGCATGCCGAAACCGCAGCGCTCCCACCGGGGGCGCCGCATAGGGGATCCCCCGGAATAGCCATGTATTTTTCCGCACAGTCCCGCAGACCGCGCCGGATCTTGTATGAAGTGTAATCCGTTCCATTCTATGCCTTTCTTTCAGGACATATACATCGCGCCCACAACCACCAAAGCGATTGCAAACGCAATTGCGGCGCAGGCACTGCCCCACGCCAGTTCACGCCCCGTATGCCTTTTTAAAACAAGCGACGACCATGCAACCACGGCAAAAAGCGCCACGCACGGAGCCACCGCTCCCCAGCCGATCAAATATACGGCTAAAATCAACGGTCCTGCAATGCTGCACGCATGTCCGCTTGCACGTACGCCCACAAGCCTGTTAAAAATCAATAATGTCACAACAGAGAAGAAATAACACCAGTAAACCAGCATCAATTCCTGGGATGCACCCGCAAGCAGCCCATATACCACAGCCGCCGCATATCCCGCCGCGCTTGTCAAAAATGCCAGCTTGCGCTGCCCTTCTCTTTTCTGTCGCCTGTAATGCGGGATCACCGCAGCCAGAGGATACGCAAGCGCCGGAATCACCATCAAAAACAAAAGCGATAGCAACAGCTGCATAACGCCCGAAAAAACGGTGTTCCTGCAAAAAAACAATACAACCAGCAGCAGGCATACCTGCACCGGCGGCACCGTCACCGTCCTGATCACCTTCGCAGCTTTTTCTTTCCCTGTAGCCATCCTAACCCCGCCGTTCCATATTCTTTTGCGTCCGGCTGTTTTCTTGACCAAAAAACCGAACCCATGTTAGAATAATATAACACAAATCCAGGCAATTCAATGACAGAATTTAGATTTTGTTTACATAATCATACAAAAATCGGAAAGAGTAACAATATGTGCGAAGATAAACGGATCCGAAAAACAAAAAGCCACCTGCGGCAGACGCTGGTCAGCATGCTGGACGAAAAACCATTTGAAAAAATAACGGTCAAAGAGCTGTGCACCGCTTCTGAGACCAGCCGCATTACGTTCTATACCCATTTCAGCGATAAGTATGATCTCGCCGAGTCTGTTTTTTCCACGTTTATTTTGCACGCACAGGAAAATTTTCGTATCAGGCAGGCAACAGAAAACCCGTCACGCGACGCCGTCCAAAGCTACTGCAACCTGCTTGACTGCATCTTGGATCTATATTATGAAAACTATGGTTTTTTCCGACATACGCGCCCGGAAGAGAGTCCCTATCTCAACACCGCCCTCTTCCGTTATTTGCTTCAATACGTGGGAAAAATGGCGCAGGACGAAAGCGGCTCGCTTTCCCCGCGGTATTCTCTGGAAAAATGGGCAGGGTTTATCCTGTACGGGCTTTGGGGATTTGTCAACGCCAGCAGCGATGATCCTGCGCAAACGCGTGCAGAGGCGCGCGAGCTTTTGAAAAACATCCTCACATCCGATGCGCTTGCGGTTCCCACGCCATAAAAGTTCATTTTTCGTGCATAGACAAACATTTGTAAACGCGTTATACTAGCAATATACCATTGAATGAATTTTTTGCTGTTAGACAGCGCAAAACGTATTCGGCTCGCCGGCAGGCGGTCATGCATCCCAACGCATTCTCCCACCGGTTTTCGGCGTCTTGTGCAAAAACAAAGGAACGGATAGCTTCCAAAAAGACGGGTGGACCATGGAGAATCGACCGACCAAAGAACCATTACATGAAAATTATTTAAACGAAACGGAATTACTGATAGTTGCCCGGCAAACCGGCGTTTTTGTCATTCGCTACCATATTGCCGAGCATATTGCCGAACGCTTTTTTGATTCCATGGCTTTGTTCGGCGTTCCTAAGGTAACGGAAAACTTCCCGGAATGTATGCTTGGCACAGGCTTTATTTCAAACGAAACCATAGACGATTATCGGAGTTTGTTTGACAACATCCACGCCGGAATAGCGTCGGGCAGCGCAAGTGTGCAATTACGGCAAAAAAGCGGCGACTTCTGCTGGTATCAGGTGGCATATTCGCTGGTTGCGGGCGAGGACGGCGACCCCGTTACCGCAATCATTACTTTTTTTGATAATACCGAAGCGCGGGAGATGGAGATCGCCTATAAAAAATGGCGCGCCAGCCTTTCTACGCTTCTGGACAAAAGCATGTTGTTCGCAGAAGTGAATTTAACCAATGATTCCGTGGAGTATTTGGAGGGCTTTGCCCTGCGCCAGCTTGGCAGGCATACCACGCTCAGTGCTTTGGTGGAATATGATGCCGCCCGTTTTGTGGTTTCAAAATTCCAAGATGCGTTCCATAACTTTTTCGGTCGCGTCCGCCTGCTCCATCTCTTTTACAGCGGTGTCACGGAAGACAGCCTGGAATACCGTATGCACATCGACGGCAAAGACTGCTGGACCCGCGCGGACGTGCATATGATGAAGTATCCCCATTCCGATGAAGTAATGATGATCGTAACCTTTATGGATATCGACAAGCAGCGCCGTGAGATCGCCAAGCTGTCGCATATGGCTTCGCACGATCCTCTGACCGGTGTTCTGAACCGGCAGGCCATGGAACAGCGCATCACGCAGGCTCTCAAGGATCTGCCCCAGGAGCAGACCTGTGCGCTCTTTATTATTGATCTGGATAATTTCAAGCAGGTAAACGACCAAATCGGTCACCAAAGCGGCGACGCCCTGATCCAAAAATCTGCGGCGGTGATTTCTTCCATTTTCCGTACGCCCGACCTCGTGGGGCGGCTCGGCGGAGATGAATTCATTGTCTTTTTAACAGGGAACATCACGCCCACCCTCGCCGCACAGCGTGCGTCGGCATTGGTAAACGCGCTCCAGTTTAATTTTGACCAGCAAAAGCTGCTGCCCGTTACCGCCAGCGTAGGCGTAGCGCTCAGCAGCGGGCAGGCTAAGTTCGACCTGCTTTACCACATTGCAGATACCGCGCTGTATACAGCCAAACGCGCAGGGAAAAACGAATACCACCTGATCAACGCAGATACCAGCAAGGAACTGCATGAAGCGCATTTTCCGCCGTCGCTTGACCCTATCCACCTGCAGGCCATGCTGGAATATATGGCTGGCAGCCTGCTGATTGTGGAGGTCGGCAAAAAAATAGAGGCTTCCTATATCAGCCCCAGCTATTACAAGCGAATGGGACTTGCGCCGGAGCCTGCCCGGGAAACCGGGAAGAAACTATTTTTCTATATTTTTGAAGAAGATGCGCCCGGCTTACGCAGCGCCTTCAAGGAAGTCGCGCAAACCGGCGTAGCAACGCATTATTCTTACCGCACCCAGCTTCCCGGACGCCCTGATGTTTATTGGCACGACATGCGCATCGCGCGGATGCCCGGCAAAAATGACGGCGCGCGGATGCTGGTATGCGCTATCCACGACATCACGGATTTAAAATATGCCTGTGACCGTCTTCGCATTGTCACAGACCTGATCCTGGAAAAAGCCAATACGCTGGTCTGGTTTTTAGACCTTTCCAAAAACGAGCTGCGCATTCAAAACAGCGGCCCCAATTTCCGGCAATATCAATCAAAAATTTTCCATGCGGTGCCTGACAGCATCCTTACGGAAGCTCTTCTGCCCGCTGATTCTTTTGATGCCGTACGGCAAATGTATCAGGATGTCATCAATGGCGTCGAGGGCAAGGACTATTCCTTCCAGATCCGCGACGCGCAAGGGAGCCTCCTTTCCTGCACCGCTTCCTTTTCTCTTCTCTGCGGGAAAGACGGATCACCGCTGCACGCGGTCGGCATCCTCACAATGCCGCCCTCCGCAGTGCTTTAACAGGCGGGCATAACCACCTATCATTTTTTTCATTGCATCAAAAAACCGGCCATGCCCGGACGAATCCTTTCCGTCCCCCGCACAGCCGGTTTGTTTTTTTGTTTATTCCACCGTCACACTCTTGGCAAGGTTGCGCGGCTTATCTACATCGCAGCCCTTTTGCACCGCCATATGGTATGCAAAAATCTGCATGGGGATAATCGCGATCATCGTTGCGAGGAAGTCCTCGCAGTCGGGGATGGTCACCATCTTATCCGCAATATCACGCGCCATATCCTTATATTTTTCCTGCGTGATCACCAGCACCACCGCACCGCGCGCCGTCACTTCCTTGACGTTGCTGATACATTTTTCCAGCAGCTCTCCCTGCGTGAGCACCGCCACCACCAGCGTGCCCTTTTCAATCAGCGCAATCGTGCCGTGCTTCAGCTCTCCGCCCGCATACGCCTCGGAATGGATATAGCTGATCTCCTTTAATTTCAAAGACCCTTCCATGGCGAGCGCGTAATCAAGACCACGCCCAATATAAAACACACTGCTTTCAGTAAAATGTTCATAAGCAAATTTTTGTAGCAGCTCGCGTTTCTCAAGAACCTGCGCTGCTTTTTCCGGAATGGTTTTCAGCTCCTCGACATACTTTTCATAATCTTCCTGCCCCAGAATGTCCTTTGCCCGGGCAAGCTTTAAGCAGAACAAGTAAAGCGCCATCAGCTGCGTCGTATACGCCTTGGTGGAAGCCACCGCAATCTCCATACCCGCGCGGGTATAAAGCACGCTATCCGCTTCGCGCGCCACGGTAGAACCGACCACATTGGCAATCGCCAGCACATAAGCGCCGCGTTTTTTTGCTTCGCGCAGGGCGGCGATGGTGTCTGCGGTCTCGCCCGACTGGCTCACTACGATCACAAAATCGTCACTGTCCATGATCGGATTCTTATAACGGAATTCCGAGGCGATCTCCACCTCGACCGGCACACGCGCAAACCGCTCGATAATATATTTTGCCACGTACGACGCATGGAACGCCGTTCCGCACGCCACAATCGTAATCTTTTTGATCTTTTTGAGATCTTCGTCCGTGAGTCCTGCCTCTGCAAGCGTGATCTCATCGTCTTCAAGGCGCGGGTTCATGGTTTCCGCAAGAACTTTGGGCTGCTCCTCGATCTCCTTGAGCATAAAATGCGGATATCCGGCTTTTTCCGCCTGCGATACATCCCATTCCACGGTATACGGCTCGCGGCGAATTTCGTTTAAAACCTCGTCATACAGCGTCACGCTGTCTTTTTTGATCACCGCGATCTCGCCGTTGTTAAGGAAATATACATCACGCGTATATTCCAGCAGCGCCGGGATATCCGAAGCGATCAGGTTCTCACCTTTCCCGACGCCCACCACCAGCGGGCTGTCCTTTCTGACCGCCACGATCTCGTCCGGAAACCGCTCGCTCACAACGCCCAGCGCATAGCTGCCGCGCAGCTTGGAAATTGCGGTAGAAACCGCCTCTTTGAGGTCGTCTTTCATATAATAGTTGATCAAATGCACGATGACTTCCGTATCGGTCTGCGATACGAATTTTACGCCTTTCTTCTCCAAAGACTCGCGCAGCTGCAAATAATTTTCAATAATCCCGTTATGTACGATGGCGAGATCCCCCACCATATTAATATGCGGATGCGCGTTTGCGCGGCTGGGTTCGCCGTGTGTCGCCCATCGCGTGTGCCCGATGCCTACCGTGTGATCGGCGGAAATATTTTCCACCAGTGCTTTAAGCCCTTTCAACTTGCCTTTTTCCTTCACGACCTCCATTTTGCCGTCCTTCAAAAACGCAACGCCCGCGCTGTCATAGCCGCGGTATTCCAGCTTGCTGAGCCCTCCGATCAAAACCGGGATCACATTCCGGTCCCCTACATATCCAACAATGCCGCACATAGGCTGATTTCTCCCTTTCCCATATAAATTTATCGCAGGTTCAAGCGGTTTTTTGACCGCCTGCCCCGTTTTTTTAAAAACAATACCCGTATTATACCTGATTTTCCCGTAAAAGAAAAGCGCGCCTTATTTTTCTTCCCCCGGAAATTCCCGCGCATAGGCATATGCCATGACCGATGCGCCTGCAGCCGCAAGCGGCTTTAACGCCTCTGCCATGGTCGCGCCCGTGGTATAAATATCGTCTATCAATAAAACATTCTTCCCCTTGATCTCCGCGTTTTCCACAAGCGCAAACGCGCCGCGTATATTCTCGGCACGCTCCGCCGAATTAAACCGGTACTGCGGTTTGGTATTCTTTTCCCGCACCAGCAGCGGCACAAACGGCAATCCGAGCAGCATCGCGAGATTCCCGGCAATCAACTCTGCCTGGTCATACCCGCGCATTTGCTTTCGCTCCGGATGGATGGGCACAAACGTCACCAAATCCGCATGCACCTCATAATCCTGCAAAAAATCCGCCATTTTCTGTGCGATCAAAACAGCATACCGCGGCATATCTCCATATTTGAAACGGCGCAGCAGCCCGCGCACGGCACCACTGTAGCGATACGCGTATAAAACGCCCCCGCCGCAAAACCCATCGCGGTTCAAAAGCGCGTTTTCTTCTGATTCACACTGCGCACAGCAAAGCTGTCCTTCTGGAATTTCCCGCCCGCAACAGGCGCACTGCGCACCCGTCAACGTCAGACTCCCGATTAGTTCACGCCATCTGCTTTTCATGATCCGTTATCCTGTCCAAATATTGCAGCTCTCGTTTTAAAATGGTGTTTCGCCTGCTTTGCTGCCCGTTGGAAACCATATACGAAAACGTGCGCATATCGCCGATCACCACGACCTTCTTCTTCGCGCGCGTCATCCCCGTATAAAGGAGGTTTCGCGCAAAAAACGGATGCACCGCATACATCATGGGCATAATGACCACATCAAACTCACTGCCCTGCGATTTATGAATGGTATAGGCGTATGCCGCATCCAGCTCCGTTAAATCGGGAAGCTCGTATTCGCAGCGTTTTCCATCTTCAAAGAGCACGCCCACCACGCCGGCATGCACGGTTTCCACCACGCCAATATCCCCGTTAAACACGCCTTCTCCAAGCTCCAGTCCGGCATCGTCGCGCCACTCGCGCGCATAATTGTTTTTGAGCTGCATCACGCGGTCGCTTTCCCGAAACACCTTGTCTCCAAACGCCGCTTCTGTCTTCTTTCCGTCTTTGTTGGCATTCACTGCTTCACGCAGCGCGGCGTTTAATTCAATGGTACCCAATTCGCCTTTTTTAATGGGCGCAATCACCTGCACGTCAGCGCCTTTCTTCCAGTATTCCAGATAACGCGCGCAAATCATCTGTTTCGCCTGCTGCGGCGACGCTGCCATGCAAAACTCGAAGCTTTCGTCATATTCGCCCGGCACAGCCCCGCTCAGCACATCGTATGCCGCGTCAGCAATGCCGCCCGCGTTGCGAAACCGATGCGTCAAGCGGATGGACGGCACCACACCCGAATCGATCACGTCGCGCATCACGTTGCCCGGGCCAACGGACGGAAGCTGGTCCGCATCCCCTACCAAAATCAGCCGCGTGCCTTCACGCAGCGCAGCCAAAAGATTGCGGAATAAAAATACATCCAACATGGAAACCTCGTCCACAATCACCACATCCGCATCCAGCGGATTATCCGCATTGCGGCGGAAATAACAGTTATATGCGTCCTCATCATATGAATATTCCAACAGCCGGTGGATCGTCTTTGCTTCCATCCCGGTTGTTTCCTGCATTCGTTTGGCCGCGCGCCCCGTTGGCGCGGTCAGCGCACATACCGCGCCGCTGCCGCAAAGCACCTCCAGCACCGCACGCAAAATCGTGGTTTTGCCCGTGCCCGGGCCTCCCGTCACCACGCATACCCGGTTGTCCGCAGCCATGCGCACAGCCTGCGCCTGTTCCTCCGTCAGGGAATACTCATGCATTTTTTTGCTGATCAGCGCATCCTTGTTTATCACCTGCAAAAGCGACTGCGTTCTTGACAGTGCAAACAACTTCGCCGCACAAGCCGTTTCCGCGCGGTAAGCGCTTTCCAAAAAAACCACCTGCATATCGGGGTAATACCGCCGCAGCACAACATCGCCATCCTGCGCCAGCAGCAAAAGCGCTTTGTTTACCTCGCCCTGCGAGACGCGCAGACGCTCCGCCACATGCGGAACAAGCTGCCTGCGAAATACATAGGTCGAGCCCCGCGCCAGCATTTTCTTCATCACGTTCAAAATCCCATTTTTCATACGAAAGGGCGACGCCGCGTCAATGCCCAGATTTGCCGCAATCTTATCCGCCGTCATAAAATCAATGCCGCGCACCGCATCAATCAAAAGATACGGGTTTTCCCGCACCTGCTTTGCCGCGTCATCCCCCAGCGCCTGCGCCGCAAGGGTCGCCTGCCGCGCGGTCAGCCCCATGCCCATCAACTCGGAATACACGTATTTTTTCAGCGAATATTCCCGAAACGCCGCGTGTATGCTGTCCGCAAGCCGCTTGGAAACGCCTTTCACGCGCGAAAGAGCGCGGTGATCGTTTTCGATCACATCAAACGTATCATCTTCAAATTCTTCCACAATGCGCCGCGCCAGCACCTCGCCCAGCCCTTTGATAAAACCGCCGCCCAAAAACAGCGCCATATCGTTCAAATCCTGCGGCAGTGTGCTTTCGTAAGACTGCACGGCAAACTGCATACCGTACTTGGGATGCGTTTTAAAAACGCCAAAAAAGCGCGTCAGTTCCCCCGGCTTCAAATCGGGCATATTGCCCACCACAACGGTGGGCTCATCCGCCTCGATTTCAGCCACGGTATAACCATCCGCGCTTTCATAAATCTTGCTTAAAACTGTACCGGTAATTTCCTCGGTCAAATCTCTTTCTTAATAGCCTCCACCATGTCAAGCTGTTCCCACGGCAGCTCTACATCTTCTCTGCCAAAATGACCGTAAGCCGCGGTCTGGCGGTAGATCGGGCGGCGAAGCCCCAGCTTTTCGATGATCGCAGCCGGGCGAAGGTCAAACAGCTTTGTGATAATGTCCGCAATCTCCGTGCTGTGTTTTTTGCCCGTGCCAAACGTCTCAACAAAAACAGACACCGGGTGCGCTACGCCGATAGCGTAAGCCAGCTGGATCTCGCAGCGGTCTGCAAGACCGGCAGCCACAATGTTTTTGGCAACATAACGCGCCGCATAGGCCGCGCTTCTGTCCACCTTAGACGGATCCTTGCCGGAGAACGCGCCGCCGCCGTGGCGTCCCATTCCGCCGTAAGTATCTACGATAATTTTCCGTCCGGTCAGACCGCTGTCGCCTTTGGGTCCGCCGATAACAAAACGTCCCGTCGGATTAATATAAATCTTGGTATCGTCATCCATCATCTCCGCGGGGATCATGGGCTTGATCACATATTCCATCATGTCGCGGCGGATCTGCGCCTGCGTCGCTTCCGGATCATGCTGTGTGGAGATCACCACCGCGTCTACACGGATGGGCTTCCAGTGCTCGTCATATTCCACAGTCACCTGCGATTTTCCGTCCGGACGCAGGTAATCGAGCTCACCGCTCTTGCGCACGTCAGACAGGCGCTTTGCAAGCTTATGCGCGAGGTAAATCGGCATCGGCATCAACGCAGGCGTTTCATTGCAGGCATAACCGAACATCATGCCCTGGTCTCCCGCGCCGTTATCAACAGATTCTTCGTTGTCGCGTACTTCCAGCGCTTTGTCCACGCCCATGGCAATATCGGGCGACTGCTCGTCAATGCTGGTGATCACGCCGCAGGTCTCGCCGTCAAAACCGTAATCCGCTTTATCAAACCCAATCTGCTTGATGGTCTCGCGAGCGATTTTCGGGATGTCCACATAAGCGTTGGTGGTAATTTCACCCATTACCAAAACGAGTCCCGTGTTAACGGATGTCTCGCAGGCAACGCGCGCGTATGGGTCTTGTGCCAAAATTGCGTCCAGTACGGAATCGGAAATCTGGTCACATACCTTATCCGGATGCCCTTCCGTAACAGATTCCGATGTAAATAATCTTCTCATTTTAAATCCTCCAAATATTGCTACATAATTATATGTATTATTCCACTAAGTAATTATTATACCAAAGCAAAAAGCACATTTCAACCAATAAAAAAATGCTTATGCGCGACGCCGAATCCGCGCGCAAAACCGGAATCCCGCTTTGCCTTTTTCTTTGGGAAAAAAAACAGGGCCTGCCGCCCGCCGAAGGCAGGCTGCAAACCCTATTTGTCGTACCGGGAAGATCAATAGTCCTTCATCTTATCTTTTAAGAAAGAAATTGCTTCAAAAATCCTGTGATGCGTCGACGGATCATCATTCGCCCACATCTCGGCCGCCATAAACCCTTGATAGCCGATATCGTGCAGCGCACGGAAGCAAGCGTCAAAATCTACGATCCCATCCCCAAAAAACGTGTTGCGCACGTCACCGGGCATAACGTCCTTCCATTCCACTTCCGCAATATGCCCCGATCCAAATGCCATATCCGGCACAGGGTCGTTGCCCATGGCGGTGATGTTTCCGGGATCAACGTCCAGCCCCAAATAACACGTATCAAACATACGTACATAGCGCATGGCTTTTTGCGTTGTATCCATAAAATCACTGTCCATCGTTTCCAGCGCGAGGATCGTCCCCCGGTGGGAGGCATGATTCACGCATTCCTCCAGCGACTGAATGAAATACCCTTCCGTCATCATATTCCTTGGTCTTTCATATTCGTCATAGCTGGCAAACTGCATGACCCTCGCGCCAATAAACGCCGCAAAATCTATTGCGCTTTTCAGCAAACGTACGCCCTGTTCCCTGATCTGCGGGTCTTCGCTCCCCAGTGGAAAGAAGCGATTCGCCGTAAAAGCAAAGGTATAAAGCGGCATATCTTTTTGCTCAGAAGCCTTGCGGATTTTTAGTTGTTCTTCTTTGTTTGAAAGCCTGTCCAGCTTTTCGGGCGTTGCGTCGATTGCGATCTCAAAATAATCATATCCCGCTTCCCTGACCAGGGAAAACTTATCTTCCCAGCTCCAGGTTGTGCAGACAGATTTTTCATATAATCCAAAAGGCAAATCCCTTAGCTTTTTACGCATACGCAAACCCTCACACCAGTTTTTCAGGCTCTTCCAGCAACGTCCTTATGCTTCTTAAGAAGCGTCCTGCCGGAGCGCCGTCAATAACACGGTGGTCGTACGTAATCGCAATCTGCATGATCTTGCGCGGCTCTATCACGGTGCAGGCGTCGTCCACATACCGCGGAAGCGTGCGCAGCGTACCAACACCCAAAATAGCGGTCTGCGGATAATTGATAATAGGAGTAAAGATCAACACATCCATCATGCCGATATTCGATATGGTAAACGTACCGTTCTTCATCTCATCATTGGAGATTTTGCCCTCTTTGCCCTTCTGCGCAAACAAATCAATGTCACCTGTAATATCAAAAATATCACGTTTGTCAGCATGCATCACCACCGGTACGGCAAGTCCTTCCGGCAGATCCACCGCACAAGAGATGTTGATATCACCGCGGTAAATAATTTCGCCGCTTTCTTCCAAATAGGATGTGTTGACAACCTCAAATTCTTTGAGCGCATAGGCAGCCGCCTTCATAATAAACGCGGTCATAGAGACCCGTTTTCCGTCCGCCTTTAGCTTTTTCACCAGTGCGGACGCTGCCGTCATATCCACTTCCATGATGTTTGTCAGGCGTGCGGTATGCTCGCAGCTTTCCACCATGTTTTTCGCAACAGTCTTACGCATTGCGGAAGCTTTTACTACGCGATCATTCTCACCGACTTCAATTGCCTTTTTCTGCGCACCGCCGGATTTCTTCTGCTCAAAAGCAGCGATCTCTTCTTCGGTGATCTTGCGGCCTGCGCAAAACGCTGCCAATTCATCTTCATCGATCCCTTTTTGCTGGATGAGCTTGCGGATCTTCGGCATCATCTTGCCCTGTACATTTTTCGCCTGCGACACGACCCTGCGCACCGCGGCGGCTTCTTCCTCTTTTTTCTCTTCTGCCTGTTTGCTGAGGCTGTCCATAAGCGCGGTAATATCTTCGCCGGCTTCCCCTATCACCGCGATGGGTGTGTTGACGGGGTATACTTCGCCTTCTTCGGCGAGCAGCTTCAGTATCGTACCTTCATAGATAGAAAGAATATCTTCTGTTTCTTTTTCATTTTCCACCGAGCAAAGCGGGTCGTCCAGTTTTACAGAGTCTCCCTCTTTGACAAGCCATTTTGCAACGGTTCCTTCTTCCATGGTAAGCGTCATTTTAGATAAAACGATAAATTCTGCCAATGCTCTATCTCCTTTATTCCATCACTTTAAAGATCGCATCCAGTACGTCATCTTTCCCTACGCTCAAAGCCTTGATCAATGTAGAGTTGCAGGGGTTGGGTACGTCTTTGCACGCCACGCGCAGTACAGGCGCAGACAGATCTTCGATACACTCTTCTGCGATAAACGCGGCAAATTCAGCGCCCGCGCCGCCTGTTTTAAAGCCTTCGTAAGCAACGATGGCACGGCCTGTTTTTGCAACAGATTTACGGATTGCTTCTTTATCATAAGGATGAATCGTCCGCAGATCCACTACTTCTACGCTGATCCCGGACTTCTCTGCGTCAGCCGCAGCAGCAAGCGCATCGTGGACGCCCACGCCGTAAGTAATAATGGAAACGTCCGTTCCTTCTCTCTTAACGTCCGCTTTGCCGATCGGCAGAACATATTCTTCTTCCGGCACTTCGCCCTTCACCTGATAAAGCGGTGAATATTCCATGAATACAACAGGGTCGTTGTCCCTGATCGCAGCCTTGATCAATCCCTTTACGTCATAAGGCGTGGACGGAACCACAACTTTTACGCCCGGGGAATTCACAAACATTGCGTCAAAGTTCCCACAGTGGTGCGGTCCGGATACAATACGCATCCAGTTGCACGTACGTACGACCATAGAACAGTTAATTTTTCCGCCGGATACATAATGCAGCGTTCCTGCCTGGTTATGGATCTCATCCAAAAGCAGCGGCATCAGCGATCCGAACATAATCTCTACGACAGGTCTCATCCCAAACATACCGGCGCCAACGGCAACGCCGCCCAGCGCAGCCTCCGAGATCGGGGAGTCGATTACACGTCCCGGGAATTCCTTATCCAGTCCGTCTGTTACTTTAAACATCCCGCCTTGTTCGCGGCCAAGGGATTCACCGATCTGAAACACGTCCGGATCCCTTCTCATTTCTTCTGCCAGCCCTTCGCGCAGGGCTTCGATAAATTTCATAGTTTTCATATTTCGTCCCTCCCTTAGTCAATCGGCTGGCTGTAAACTTGATCCATACCGTCCGTAATCTCAGGTCTTTCGCTGTTTCTGCCAAATTCCACGCCATCCATTACCTTCTGGCGAACGCGTTCTTTGATCTGTGCGTCAAGCTCGTCCGTCAAAATCCCAAGTTCTTTCAGTTTCGCTTCATAACGGTAGATCGCGTCAACATCAGGTTGTTTAAACCCTTCGATAACATCAGGTTGGTTTCTCGCGCTGTTTACGCTGTCTGTCCACTTATGTGTAATACATTCCAGCAGGCACGGTCTGCCGCCCGCACGGATCTTGCCCATAAATTCGGACGCTTTTTCAAAAATCGCATCAGGATCGTTCCCATCAACAGTTGCACCTTCCATGTCATAAGCCAGCGCACGCTTGGAGATACGGTCAACAGCGGTGGTCTGTGTGCAGTCGTTCCACATCTGACGGTCATTGAACTCTACTACATAAAGAACCGGTAAGTTCTGAACAGCCGTCATGTTCAGGCTCTCGTGGAAGGGCCCGCGGTTCGTAGAACCTTCGCCGCCCACGCATACAACTGCTGCGCCGTCGCGTTTTGCAACAAAACCTACGCCCGCTGCAATGCCCCACTGCGCTCCGACAATTGCGTTACCTGTCAAAGCATGTTTTTCTTTATCCATCAGGTGAATCTGTCCGCCGCGACCACGGCTGGAACCTGTAATACATCCGAATAATTCTCCCCAAAACGCATTATAATTGCAACCACGCGCAAAATAATGTCCGCCCCCACGGTGTCCGGTGATCAGGTAATCCCTGTCATTGTATACCTGCGCAAGCGTCGCCGGGATTGCCTCCTGTCCCAAACAAGGGAGAAAATGTCCTTCGATCTCGCCCTTTTTATAAAGCTCGATCATCTTCTGTTCAGTTTCTCTTATGAGCAGCATCGTCTCATAAATTGTTAATTTTTGTTCTTTCGAAAGCTGCATGATAACCTCCTGTAATAATTGGTAATTTGGTTCTGTATCCATTGTTGTCTTTCCCCTGCGCAAAGTCAATAAACCTGCGCCGTCGCCTGCACATCCGTGCAACCGATTCAATGTTCTTGTTCACGTTCGAGCAATTCTAGGATAGAAAGCGCCACCACTTCCGTGGTGATCAGGGTCGTAAAATATCCTCCCCGCGCCGATGCAACAATGGAATTTGTCTTGTCCTTCCCTGCTGCCAGCACGACTGTTTCCGGGATCGCTTTTAAAAGATCCAGCTCAATTGTCATGACCCTGTCTTTTAAAATCGACTCCATAATATTTCCGTTCCTATCCAGCGGACAACTAAACAACTCGCCGAAACATCTTTCCTTTTTCAGCATGTTGCATTCTTTTGTGGAAAGGTAATTCTTGTAAAACGGAATATACACCTCCGGCTGGAACGATCCCAGACCGAAAAACGCAATATCCAGCTTTTTAAAATAATCAATGTGGCTTTTGATCGTCTTTTCATCCAGCAGCATATCGCGCAGCACCTTGTCCTTCACGATATACGGCACGGGAAAAAGCGACCATTGCGCCCCTGCTTTCGCCGCAAGGTTCCTTACAATATCATGACCGTCCATATACCAGTTTCCGGAAACCGACTGAGAGGACGTAC
This sequence comes from Christensenella sp., assembly GCA_034926635.1. Classification (GTDB taxonomy): domain Bacteria; phylum Bacillota; class Clostridia; order Christensenellales; family Christensenellaceae; genus Christensenella. The sequence continues at coordinate 24,833 of JAYFQX010000012.1, forward strand.
TGCCTGAAATCTGTACAAATAAACTATCGTGGTATTGCTGTTCTGGTGAAAACTCGCGCACCATCGTCTGCAGTGTTGTCCCCCAGTCAAAGCCAACCATCATGCCGTCCTTCAAATGCTCTGTCAGATATTTCGATCCCGCTTTTCCTACATTGGTCTTGGATTCCAGCATCGTGGTACCGGGGCTGACGACCATACACTTTTTGAGGCCCAGACTTTTGGTGATCTGCTCTTCCATGCTTTTGTAATAATGCGGCTTGTTGTTCACGCGGAATTCAATGATATTCAGCTCTTTGCACCGCCTTAAAACACGCGATACCTTAAACCGGGAAATATTGAATATCCTGGCGATCTCGTCTTGAGATAACTCCCCCATGTAATACAACGTCGCAATTTTTCCGTAAGTTTCACGCGTCTCATCAAACTTCATGCATTCCCCACCTTTTTACTGTCGTCATCCCATAATGCCGTCATACGCGTCGTTGATGACGCGCAGTTCTTCTGCTGTCAGCTCCCAGTCGGCAGCCTTCGCGTTTTCCATCGCAGTCTGGGGTCTTGTTGCGCCCAAAAGCGCGGTTGTCACGCCCGGCTGTGCAAGCACCCAATTGATAGATACCTGCGCGGTGGAAACGCCTCTGCCGTCAGCGATTTTTCCCAGCACTTCCAGCAATTGCTGACATTTTGACCACATTGGTTCTTCATAATACGGATAGAACGACCCGCGCAGTTCTTTTCCGCCAACTGCAACTTTCTTCATCTTTCCGGAAAGGATCCCTCCCCCGAGCGAACCGTACGTAAGTACTCCCAAACCGTTTTCAATACAGGTCTCAAGTACCCCGTCCTCAAAGGATTGCCTGTTCAAAAGACTGAGCGGCGGCTGTACGCTTGCAATATCCGCTACCTGAACCGCTGTGCGTATTTCATCAGGAGAAAAATTTGAGACACCGATCGCACGGATTTTGCCTTCTTCTTTAAACCGCAGCATTGTTTCCAGTGCGGTTTCAAGCGGCGTATTGTGATCGGGCCAGTGTATCTGATAGAGATCGATATAATCGGTTTGCAGATTGCGCAGCGATTCCTCCAGCTCATAGCGCATCACGTTCGGGTCGGAGCACTTTACATAATTTGCTCCGTATGCCCGAAGTACGCCTACCTTTGTTGCAATTACCGCTTTGTCACGCATTCCCTTCAAGGCCTTGCCAACTACCTTCTCCGCAGCACAGTCCTCGCCGTATGCATGCGCCGTATCAATCAAATTTACGCCATTCTCTACCGAAGTATGAATTGCACTAATCGCACGCGCCTCATCTACCTCGCCAAAAAAATCGTTTCCCATCGCCCATGTTCCGTTCGCAATGACCGAAACATCAATTCCGCTGTTTCCAAGCTTCCGATATCTCATAATTTTCCCCTCCCTTATAGTTTCAAATCATCAGAGATCTATCATCCTAATAATTTTATTTAATATCTTGACCTACCACTGATTTTGCAAACTTATGTGCCCTATCCGCTTCATCCGGCGTCAAATAATAGGGATTGCCAAGCTGCTCTGCGATAAAAGCGATCTGCGCGGATACTTCGCACGTAATAATATTTTCAATCGCTTCTTCTACCGTCGGTCCGCCTACCACAAGACCGTGGTTACGGATATTGACCGCATAGCCGCTGCCCATGGTGTCAACGATGTCCTGCAGGTATTCTTCATTGTGCGGGTCAGGATGTACCCAGTGTGTGCAGGGAACAGAGCCGCCCACCAGATTTCCATGCGTTGTCGTTACAACGGGGATCTCTCTGTCGCACACAGCGTACGCAGTCGCATAGCGGGAATGAGAATGTGTGACACACAGGATGTCAGGACGCTCACGCAATACTTTTGTAAACATATCGCATGCGCACGATGGTCTGCGGTATCCGTCTACCAACTTGTATGTTTCAATATCAATAACGCACATATCATCCCAGCGCAGATCTTCATATTCCATGCCGCTCGGCGTAATAACGCATAAATTTGTTTCCGGGTCGCGCGCCGCTACCGTTCCGCCTGCCATTACGATCAAATCATAGGTGCGCAGTCTTTTTCCAGCTTCTAAAACTCTTTCTCTTAACTCTCTTAACATTGCCATTTTACTTTCTCCTTCATTAGTCTTTTATTCTTTTCAACCCTCATAATTAATTCTTGGTTAAAGATAAAGGTTTTTTTATGATGCGGATTAATCTTCTATTCTTTCCAGCCGGAACACAACAGGCGACAGCCCGTCAGAACATGCCGAATACATCATTTTTCCTTCTTTGCAGTATGTAAATTCCCCGCCAAAACGCAGTGTCATCACAACCGGATAAATGTCGTTCCATGCCCATGTACAGAACCCTTCCGGCATTTTGCCGTCTGTTTGCACCATGAACTGTGCGCCTTCGTCAAACGCATGGCAGCCGCCGCTGTAATCCGGCAGCTCGTCACAGTCGAACTTGCGGTATACCGTTATTTTCACAGGATATTTTTGTGCCATTTTTAATTTTTTCTCCTCTATTTAAATTTTATGAATCGCTTTTTTGTTTGCGTCCAGAACGCTTTCAAAAATTGCCTCGGAAACCGTCGGATGTGCAAAAATCATTTCTTCGACATCCTCTTGCGTCGCTTCAAATTTAATTACGCCGGAAAACGGCGAGATCATCTCTGTAACGTTCGGGCCTGCAAGATGTATTCCCAACACTGTACCGTCGCTTTCGTCCAGCACCACCTTGGAAAATCCATCCCGCATTCCCTCGATCATGGAACGACCATTCGCAGATACCGGGAACATCCCTGTTTTTACAGAATACCCTGCATCCTGCGCTTTTTGTTCGGTATATCCCATCGCCGCCATCTCCGGGCTGGTGTAGATACAATAAGGAACGATTCTTTCGTCCATTTCCCTGCACCCGCCGAAGATGTTATCTACCGCAATTTCCGCCTGATGAGAAGCCACATGCGCAAGCTGAATGCCTCCCGTTACATCGCCGATTGCATAAATCCCTTCCACATTGGTGCGGCATCCGCCGTCTACGGGGATATTCCCGCGTTCACCGGGCAATATTCCCGCCGCCTGTGCATTCAGTGTCTCTGCAAATGCACGCCGTCCCGTGGCGATCAATACCTTGTCTGCCAATACCGTTTTCTGTGCGCCGTCCTTATCTGTAAATGCAATGCTTGTTTCCGCGCCGTTCTCGCTTACTTCTTGTACTCTGCACGAAAGCTGGATCTCCACACCGTCTTTTTTCAATATCCGCGCCATCAGCGCCGACAGATCCGGATCCATTGTCGCCGCCAGTCTGTCAAGCGCCTCTATGATCGTCACCTTGACGCCCATCCGCGCAAAAGCCTGCGCAAACTCACATCCAATCACGCCGCCGCCGATCACCGCCAGCCTCTGCGGCAACTGCGCGAGTGCCAGTGCATGGTCGGAATTGATGATATTCTCGCCGTTGGCTTTCAAAAACGGCAAGTCCGTTGGAACGCTTCCCGTTGCGATAATCACGTTTTTTGCGTCGATCTCCGTCTCGCCATCCGCTGTTTTTACAACAACGCGATCACGCGACAAAAACCTTGCTTCCCCTTTAACCACTTTTACGCCGGTTTTTCCCAGCAGAAACTCCACGCCGCCGCGCAATTGCTTCACAACGCCGTCTTTGCGTTTTGCTACCGCAGCATAATCCACCTGCGCATCATCGATCAAAATTCCAAGTTCTTTAAAGCTCTTGGTTTCATGAAACAGATTTGCGCTGTGCAAAATAGCCTTCGTGGGAATACACCCGCGGTTTAGGCAGGTTCCTCCCAGCTTATCTTTTTCTATGAGCGTTACGTTTGCCCCGCGTTTTGCCGCGGCAATGGCTGCTACATATCCGCCCGGACCTCCACCGATCACTAAAATATCCATACTTCGCTCCTTCCAGTCGCTTGGTTGCGCTCTCTTCGTTCGCTTCGCGGGCGGCAATTACATTTCCCCCGCGTGCCCCCTTTGTTTAAGGTTGTTTTGCTTCGCTTGCAAACCTCTTCGCTCGCAAAACCAATTCCTTCCTGACGAACGTACTTACGAGTGCGTTTCCACTTCCAGTCGCTTGGTTGCGCTCTCTTCGCTTACTTCGCGGGCGGCAATTACATTTCCTTGCAGGACGCGTTCGCTTCGGGCTTGCCGTACCTTCCCGGTCGGCGCGCCTCGTAGCATCACTGACATTCGCGTTCACTGTTTCCGCCACCGGCGGCGTTCCGCTCTGTCCCCCGCGTGCTCCCTTTGCGCTTCCGTTATGCTGCCGCTTCTTTTTTACGTTCTTCTTCCTCGCGACGTATTTCGACCAGATTATGCTTTTTCGCCTGTGACATAGAGTCAATACCAACTGCGATCAGCAGTACAACGCCCTTGATCATCATCTGCCAGAACTCATTAAGTCCAACGGAAACGAGGCCGTAGGACAGTGTACCCATAATAACGACACCAAAGAATACGCCCCACAGTTTGCCCGAGCCACCCGCCATGGAAATACCGCCCAATACGCAGGCCGTAACCACTTCAAATTCATAGCCAAGTCCCGCACGCGGCTGACCGGAATTCATACGGGAGAGAAGCAGGATGCCGGCAATACCTGTCAGCAGACCGCTGATCATATATACGGAATACTTTACTTTTTTCACGCCGATACCGGAAAGACGTGCTACTTCTTCGTTTCCTCCCACACAATACACATGACGTCCGTAAACTGTTTTATGCAGGATAATACCGCCGATCACAAAGGTAATCGCCATGACAATGACCGGGAACGGAACCGGACCGATGCTGCCTTGTCCAAGGAAGCTGAATACCTCGGGGATATTTTCGTAAATCGGAATAGCGCCTGTAGAAATATAGACGATACCGCGAACAATTTGCATCATCGCCAGTGTAACGATCAGCGGCGGTATTTTGATCTCATTGACAAAGAAACCATTTGCAAACCCGACCAGCGTTGCCGCGCCGATCCCTACCAAAGAACCGACAATTGCGTTGGCTTCCTGCGTACCAAACGGCACAGCCGCCATTACAAGCGCTGCTACCACAACCGCAAGCGCCATGTTGGACCCTACCGAAAGGTCGATCCCGCCTGTCAGCATACAGAATGTCATGCCCACTGCGATAATCCCCATAAATGCCACTTGCTTGAGCAGCTCCATGATGTTACTTGGATCCAAGAAATATGGGTTCAGTAATGCAAACACGGTGAAAAGTGCAATAAGCACAATTACGATTCCAAACTTTTTAAAGAATTCTCCTACTGATAATTTACCTTTCATGCCAGTTCTCCTTTTTTTGATGACGCCATGGTCAAAAGTTTTTCCTGTTCCATTTCGCCGCGTGATACTTCTCCAACAATTTCCCCTTCATGCATGACGATCGCCCTGTCGCTCATACCAATTAATTCAGGAAGCTCCGAACTGATCATGATAATACTCTTGCCCTGCATTGCCAATCTGTCCATCAGCTCGTAAATCTCAGCCTTTGCGCCTACGTCGATCCCGCGTGTAGGTTCGTCGATAATAATAATATCTGACTGTGACGCCATCCATTTTGCAAGAACCACCTTTTGCTGGTTGCCTCCGGAAAGGTTCCTGACAAGCTGTTTATTTGACGGCGTCTTAATGGAAATCATGTTTACGTATTCGTCGACGACTTTCTTTTCTTCGTCTTCCGAAATAAAGCCTTTTTTCGTAAGGGATTTTAAAACGATCATCGAAAGGTTGAAGTCTATCCCCATGTCAAGGAGCAAGCCCTGCGATTTCCGGTCTTCGGGGAGCAGTGATATGCCGCAGCGTATCGCGTCCGCCGGAGATTTTATTTTTACCTTTTTCCCTTTTATATAAATATCGCCAAGGTAATCATCCGCACCAAAGATCATCCGTACCAATTCCGTACGACCCGCGCCCACAAGACCGGTAATTCCAAGGATCTCACCTTTATGCAGGCAGAAATTGGCATTCTTTACCTTTTGGTTGTAGAGATCTTTTACTTCCATGACCACATCGTCATAAACCTTGTGGTTGTTCGGATATGTCCCGGTCAGCTCTCTGCCGACCATCAATTGAATCAATTTTTCCTTGTTCATCTCACTGACCGGCTTCGTATCAATATAATGACCGTCCCTGTATACCGTTACCGTATCAGCGATCTCAAAGATCTCTTCCAATCTATGTGAAATATAAATAATTGCGGTACCCTCCGCCTTCAGCCGACGGATCAAATCAAACAACGCCTTTAATTCCTTGTTCGTCAACGTAGCGGACGGTTCGTCCATAACAATAACTTTTGCCTTATTTAAAATAGCTTTTGCGATTTCTGTTAACTGCTGGTATGCAACGCTTAAGTCCTTGACCGGTTTTCTTGGGTCTACATCCATATCCAGCTGTTTAAATATTTCTTTGGAACGTTTTAGCATCTCTGCCTTATCGGAAAAAATCCCTTTTTTGATCTCCTTGCCAAAAAACAGGTTTTCTTCAATAGACATCATTGGCGCCAGGTTGAATTCCTGATAGATCACACTGATCCCCATATCAATCGCCTCGTGGGGTGTATAGTGGTTCCATTCTTTCCCATCAAATACAATTGATCCGCCATCCCTTTTTACAGCGCCCGCCAAAATTTTGATCAAAGTCGATTTTCCTGCGCCGTTTTCTCCGATCAGCGCATGAACTTCGCCTTTTTTTAGTGTAAAATTGACGTCTTCCAGCGCCACCACTCCGGGATACAGCTTGGTGATCCCTTTCATTTCCAATATATTATCCTGCATGTTTGCCTCCGGCCCTTTCCGGCAACGCGATTTTTAATTGCCCGTAACTCTATTGTGTCCATGCCCTGCATAGGGGGAAGAAGATCCTTCCCCCTTGCGGGCATCCCTATTTTATTCGTACTGTTTCAAATATTCGTCCGCGTTGGTTTTATCTACCGGTTCAAAGCTGCAATACTGCACTTTTTCAAATTCATTTCCCGCAAGGGCGTCTGCGCAGATATTGTACGCTGTCATACCGATTTCCCTGTTATTGAGGGCAACTGTACCGCGGTACATTCCATCTTCTTTGATGTATCCAAATGCCTGCGGCACACCGTCCGCACCGATTACGCAATACTTCGCCTGATCTTCCGGCTTAACCTTTGCCTTGAGTACTTCATAAGCGCCGATTGCGCCGGTATCGTCGGAGTCACATAAGAACAACGTTGTATTCGGGTTTCCTGCCAAAATCGCTTCTGTCGATTTCATAGCGGATTCCACGTCGATAGAGTTCTGGTCGTTTACAACTTTTGCGGTTGGGTAGAATTCCTTGAGTGCGTCTTCCATCCCACGGCCGCGGTCAATGCCGGGCAGATAATCGTGAATCCGCAGAAGCGCTACTTCCAGTTCCTGATCCGGGAAGTTTGCAGCCATATATTCTGCGCCCATTTTGCCGATCTCATAACCGTACTGGTATTCGTCTACCAGCATATTCGCCGTTGCGTTTTCCAGTTCGATGTACATCGATACCAGCGCTACGCCGTTTTCTGTACAACGTTTTGCAACGTCCTCAAGCGTCGGTCCGTCAATCGTTACTACGATGATCCCGTTTACGCCGGAATTCATCATCGTCTCAATCAACTGCAGCTGTTTGTTTGCATCGCCGTTTGCATCCGCAACCACAAGCTCAACACCCGCGGCGTCGCATTGTTCTTTGATTGCTTTTTCCATAACCTGATACATCTGCCAGGACTGCACGTTGTGCACCAATCCAAGTTTCTTGAATTCCCCTGCTGCAACAGGCTCTGCCTGCTCTGCAGATGCGCTTTCTTCAGTTCCCTGTGCCTCCGAAGCCGGTGCGCTTTCAGCCGGTTTATCTACTGGCGTGCATGCTGCAAACATGAACACTGCCACTAAAATCACCGCCAAGACCATAGATAATTTTTTCATTTTCTCCTCCTCTTACTCCTGTTTATTTTTTTCTTTTATATCCGCGATCTCTGCAAAGGCCTGCTGTAACCTCGGATATAAGCTTTTATATACTTGATATAATTCCCCATAAATCGCCTGGTTTTTTTCATCGGGGATAAATGCGTCGTGTTTGATCTTCACAGCTTTTTCGACTGCCTGCGAGAAGCTTTCGTAAAGGCCCGCGCCCACAGCCGCAATCAGCGCACTGCCAAATGGCGCGCCCTCCGTTTCTTTCGGCAGAGATACCGGGCATCCCGTGATATCTGCAATAATCTGCAGCCACAACGGGCTTTGGGCAAGTCCGCCTGTCAAAACGATTTTGTCGATCCCACCGCCGAGCTGCCGAATCAGCATCATGTTATCCAGCATGGAAAACGCAACGCCCTCAAGCGACGCCCGCAGCATATCGCCTTTTGTCGTATCAGTACCCATCCCGATAAACACGCCGCGCGCGTTCGGATCGTTATTTGGGGTATAATCCCCGTCCAGATACGGCAGGAACAGCACGCCGCCCGCGCCGGGTTTTGCTTTTTTTGCCTGTTCGTTTAAGTAATCGTATGTATTCGCGCCCGTCATCTGTGCGAGCTGCGCTTCCAATTGTCCGAAGGTATTCCGCATCCATTTGTAGCTTAATCCCGTAGACGCCATTACCGTAATGGCCATTGTCAGACCGGGGATGCAGTGCGGATAGGTGATGATCGTCGGGTGGGACACCGGTTCTTCCGTGTTTGCCGCAATATTCGCCGCAGAACCTGTTGAAATAAATCCCTGTCCCTTCTCAAACACGCCCGTTGCAAGCGCCACCGGGGAAGCATCGTCCACCCCGCCAAAAACCAAGGTTCCCGGCGCAAGTCCGCTCCATGCGGCGCCGTCCGGCGTTACCTCGCCTACAACCTCCCACGCATCCACAAGTCTTGGGAACATCGACCGATCAAAGCCCATCGCTTCAATGATCTCATCATCCCATTCACGTGTATGCGCATTATATTGGCTGTAGAAACCGGCTTGCACACGGTTCCATGTCCATTGCCCTGTGAGCATATAATTCATATAGCCTACTTCTGTCGCAACATAGTCCGCTGCCCCAAATACGCCCGGGTGATTTATTTTCCACCAATACTGCTTGACTGATCCGCTATACATGCCGATATAATTGCCATTCCGCTGCACCGCGAGATCACCGTAGTAACGATTGGCCTCTTCCACAAGCCCAAGATGGCGCATATCGTTGTAATGGATGGCATTTGTAACCGGACTTCCGTCGGCCTTAACCAAAAATGCCATTACCGTCCATCCGCCAAAACAGATGCCCGCTACCTCATGAGGATCGATCCCCGTTTCAAACCCGCGCGCCAGGATACGTTTTGTGTCTTCCATCCATTCCTTGGGATTATATTCAATATGCTCCGCGTCCTGCATCTTAACAGGAAAAATTTCCTCTGTTTGCGTAGAAACAATCTGGTTGCTTTGTGTGTCTAAAAATACCGCTTTGATTGTCGTTGTCCCAAGATCTACCCCAACCACATATTTTTTGCGCATTTTATCCCCTCACTTTTCATTTCTTTATTCCATCTTGATGACAAGATAGATCTATCCGCCGATCAGCGTTTTTTTAACAGGCTTACTCAGAATCAGTTAAATTTTTGTATTCAATTCACTTTATATTTGTTTTTATTGCTAAAGATTTGTGTCGCTTCCGGTTTTGTTTTTTATTATACTAACATTGGGCTACACAGAATGAAACCCCATCCGGGGCTTCGTCCGCTCATATGTGCAACAATAAGCACCTATGCTTTTCACACTTTTACAGACAAATCTTTTTGTTTTTTAAAAGCATATGATCAATTTCCCTTTGTTTATACGATTTTTGGATTATTTCATTAAGAAAATGTGATTATTTTTCTTATGTTATCATGCACTTATTTGCATGAAAACCAATCGTTTTTTCAATATTTGAATATTTTACCTGTAAAAAAACAACATAAACAAGCAGCGCTTCCGTAATCTTTTGACAAAATCCACGCTGCAAAGATCAAAAAAAGCGATAAAGTTGTATTTTAATTCGATCCCGGTATTTTTTTTATATCTATCGAATGTTTTCAGTGAAAAATATTTTTTCAGCGCAGCTTTCTGCCGGTCTTAGCCGCGCCAAATTTGTTGATGATAATAATACCCGCGCAAACGAGCACAAGCGCCGCAATGCTCTGCGGGTTTGCCGCCTGCCCTGTTTCTCCGAGCAGCAGCGCAGATAGAAACACGCCGCATATAGGGATCACAAACCCAAATACCGCCACGCGCGAAACCGGGTTATGCTGCAAAAGCACGCCCCAAAGCGAATATGCCGCCGCCGATAAAAAAGCGAGATAGCAAAGCACTGCCGCGCCCGCTACGCCCGCCGAAGGGAGTCTTCCCCCAAGCGCCGCGCCCACAGCCGCCATCACAAGCCCGCCGATCAAAAACTGGTATCCGCTCAAAACCACAGGGTCTTCCGCCTGCGAATAGTTTTTAATCAGGGATGTGGAAACCGCGTATGCCACGGTAGAAATCAAAATAAACCCCTCGCCCAAAAAAGACATGCCCGCGCCGTCCGCGCCGCCGAGGTTAATGGTCACGATCCCCGCAAACCCAAGAAGACAGCCAAAGAGTTTGGCGCGCGTAAACTTTTCCTGCCGAAATAAAAAACAGGCGACTAAAATCGCGATAAACGCGGAGCTTCCGTTGATAATCGAAGACTTCACCGCGCTCGCGTGCGCAAGTCCAATGTAAAAAAAGACATATTGCAGGATGGTCTGGACCAAAGATAATTTTGCAATTTTCCCCCACGATGTTTTCTTGGGAAATAAAAACCGGCGACGCAGGAGGCTGCCCATCAAAATCGCCAGCACGCCCGCCAGCGCAAAACGCAGCCCCGCAAACAGGATCTGCGAAGCAGTATCGCCGGACGCAATGCCGAATAGTTGATAACCGATCTTGATTCCGGGATAGGCGCTTCCCCACAAAACACAGCAAACAATAGCCAGCACACTGACCACCGCCATGTTTTGCAGCCGCGTCGTTTTCTTTTCTTCCACTGCGTTCGCCCCGTTTTTGTGATGTTAACGTTATTTTATCATATTTGCGGCAAAGAAACCACCTTCAGCAAACAACAATCTCCACAAATCTATGCCACCAAATATTTTCACCCGAGCGCAGCCGTATGCGCCTGCTAAAACCCGGCAGTTCCCTTTTTATCCGCCTGCCAAAACCGCATTTCCGCCTTCTTCCTGCGCATGATCAAATAAGCATTGCGCGATCTCCTAATCCTTGCGGCTATGCGCTGTTGCAGCTATAATATCCTTAATAAACCGTAACACAGAAAGAGAGTATCTATGGAGATTACCTATACCGAAGAAAAAATATTTACACAGGAAGATGTACAGCGTTTATTTTTATCTGTAAACTGGCTTTCGGGGCGTTACCCGCGCCGCCTGTACCAGGCTCTGCTGCATTCTTCCACCGTACTCACCGCCTGGGACGGCAAAAAGCTCGTTGGTCTCGTGCGCGTTCTCGACGACGGCGGACTGCTTGCCTACCTCCATTACCTGCTTATTGACCCTGCATACCAGGGTTGCGGCATTGCCGCCGCGCTGGTGCTTGCCATCAAAGAAAAATACCGCGATTACCTGTATCTGGAGGGTATGCCCGAAGAAAGCAAAAACGCGGCATTTTACGAAAAATTTGGTTTCCATGTTATGGAAGACGGCGTTGCCATGCAGCTATTCAACCCTGATTTCAAGGATTGATCCTCAAAAACCACAAAACAAAAAAGGACGGCTTTTCCCGTCCTTTTTACTGTCTTGTTCTGCCCTCATGCCGCCCAAGGCGCCATCCCCGGGAAAAAGATGCTCGACAGCATCAGCATAATAAAGCCTGCCACGCAGTTTCCCGCGATCACCAGCGGGATCGCCTTTTTGGGGTTTAACCCCAGCACACTTGCAAGAAGCGAACCCGTCCATACGCCCGTTCCTGGCAGCGGGATCGCCACAAAGATAAACACCCCGAGGTATCCGTATTTTTCGATTCCTCCCTTGTGCTTTTCCACCTTGCCCATCAGCCAGTTTGCAAAACGGTTAAACAGCTTCACCTTGCTTTTCTGCATCCAGCGGATGATACGTTCGATAAAAATAACGATAAACGGCGCCGGCAGGCACGAGCCAATCAGCGCGATAATGTACGTCGTCCAAAAAGGCACCCCGAGACCAAGCCCCAGCGGGATCGCCCCTTTCAGTTCTATGATAGGCAGGATGGATGTCCCGAATACAGTCCAATACGCGGCTGCGGGAATCATTGCTTCCATAAATTTTTAGCTCCTTTTCTTTTTTCAAAACAATACAATCATACTGTATCTATGGTATAATTTCAATGATTACGGCATATATTTTAAAAAGTATTAAGGAACGGTTTTTATATATGAGAAAAATTTTAGGCGGTGTACGCCGTGCTGACGAGCGGTTTTCCATGATCGCTGACGGAGATACCATCGCCGTCGGTCTTTCCGGCGGCAAGGACTCCATGCTGCTTTTATACGCGCTGTCGCTCTATCAGCGTTACGCAAAAAAAAACTATGGCTTGCGCGCTGTCACCATAGATCTCGGCTTTGGAAATTATGATACCGGCGCGATCAGCGCCTATGCAGAAAAACTCGGCGTGCCGCTCACCATTGTCAAAACAGAAATCTCCGATATCGTTTTCAACATCCGCAAGGAAAAAAATCCCTGTGCGCTGTGCGCCAAAATGCGCAAAGGCGCGCTTTATGAGCAGGCGAAAGCGCTCGGTTGCAACAAAGCCGCGTTCGCGCACCACGGTGACGATGCCATACAGACGCTTCTCATGAGCCTGATGTACGAGGGGCGCATAAACACCTTTTCGCCCAAGTCTTACCTCTCCCGGCGCGATATCACGCTCATCCGCCCGTTTGTGCTGCTGCGCGAGTCAGATATTGTGGCGGCAGTGCGGCGGCAGGAGATCCCCATCGCCAAAAACCCGTGTCCCATTGATTTTTCCACCAAGCGTGAGCAGGCAAAGGAAATCCTCTCCTACCTTGCAACGCTGCATGCGCAGGCGCCGGACAACATGGTACGCGCGCTTGCAAACCCGGATACCTATAACCTGTGGGACAAAGATTTCGATTGGTAACAAAACGCCCGAGGTATACCAAAAAAGGCCATGCAGCGCATGGTCTTTTTTTCCGTGCTATTCTTACGCCGCTTATCCCAATCGGCTTTACGCCACCGGCGTGTAATAAAGCGCCAGCATCTTATCGCGCAATTCTTGCTGATCCATCAAATAAAAATCAAGGTCGCGCCCCATAAACTCATCGTGTACGCCGGTTTGATATTCGCCCTGTTCCATCACGGTATGCTGGATCTCGTCCAGCGAAACCTTATCGAGCACGCCCGCCATTGCCACCACCTGGTCAAGGCTCAAATTCATATGCACCACATCCTGTAATTGCGTAAACAGCTTGGATGCAGAATCCACAGCGCCCAGTTCCTTAATTTTTTTGGCGATCGCCATCATAAAATTCATTTCATGCCGCTGACGATCCATCTCGCCGTCTTCCATCTGTTTGCGGTTCTGCAAATACAAGCGTACCGCGTCCCCCTGCAGATTGATGGTCTCTCCCTTGCTGCCGATATCAGGATAATCCTGATCGAGCGTCACCTCCACGCCCCCCAGTACATTTGCAAGGTCGGACAGATGCGCAAGATCAATGGAAATATAATACTGTATCGGTATAGAGAGTTGTCCGTCTATCTCAATCAAATCCTCCACCGCGCGCATGGTGTTTTGCGCGCCATAGCCTTTTGTCATCCCGCCGATGATATAAGAATGGTTCAGCTTGGTTTTCCAGCTTTTCTCGAGTATTTTCCCCGTATCCTCATCCACATCATGCACCACAGCCTGCGTATCGCGCGGCAGGGAGGTAAACGTAATGCCTTCCGAGCCGGGTTCCAGGTTGATTGTGCACAGCAGCATCATATCACTGCGCTCGCCCTGCGCGTTTTTTGCCTCGCTTCCGTCCGCATCGATCCCCAGCATCAAAATCGAAATAATGTTTTGATTGGCAGTATATTCCTTCCCGTCAATACTGACAGTTTTGACGTTTGCATTGTTGTCATAGTTGATCGCATCGCTTTCCTGCGGCGCGGTATTCTCCTGAAATGCGCTCAATGGGTTCGCGCGCAAATTATGATAAGTGCCATACAGCGCATAAACAACGCCGCCTGCGCAAATCCCCAAAGCCACGATCACGATCGTTAAAATCTTAATCCCTTTTTTATAATTCAAGCCTGTCCAGCCTCCTTCAGCGGCAAAATAATTCCGTCAAAAAAAATAGTATAACCCATAACCGCGTTACAGGTCATACTATTATGACGCTATATTAGCCTATTTCGTTCCCGATTTTCCGGTATTCACAAAATGTTCATAATCGCAAGGTGTATGCCATACCATCCGCCCTGCCGCCGGACCAAATTTGCCAACCGTCTTTATGCGGATTGTTCCCCATCCGGGATATAATAAAGCCCCAGCATCTTTTGCATCAACTCGTCATTATCCATAATAAAGTAGCATAACCCGGTATCGCTCTGCACCAGCGGATCATCCATATATTGCCAACTGTCGTCCTTTTCCTCAAAGGTCTCCATCGCAATATCGTCGATCGAGCCGATTTTATCCAGTACGCCTGCCATCGCGACAATCTGGTCAAGATTCAGGTTTGTCTGGATCACCTTTCCGGCGATCTGCGGGTACAGCTTGGTCGCAGCCTGCACCGCGCCCAGCTTCTTCACCTTTCTGGCGATCGCCATCATAAAATCCTGTTCATGGCGCTGACGCGACATTTCGCCGTCGTCCATCTGCTTACGGTTCTGCAAATACAGACGCACCGCATCGCCTTCCAAGTTAATAGTATCCCCCTGGCTTCCAATGTCCGGATAATCCTGGTCAAGCGTTACTTCCACGCCGCCAAGCGCCTCGGCAAGGTCAGACAAATGCTCCAGGTCGATAGAAATATAATAATCTACCGGAATGTCGAGCTGTCCGTCCAGCTCCACCAAATCCTCCGTGGCCAGCATGGTGTTTTTCACAGCCGCTTCCTGATCGTAAAGGTTTCCGAGCGCATAGGCATGGTTGATTTTTGTGGTATAGGTCTTATCCTCAATTTCGCCTGTTTCTTTATCGACCGCATGCACCTTGGTACGCGTATCGCGCGGGATCGAGAGGAACGAAATCTTGTTGTTCTGCATATCCACCGTGCACAGCATAATCATATCGCTGCGCGCGCCGGTCTTATCTTTTACTTCCGAGCCATCCCAGTCAATGCCCAGCATCAAAATACTGATGGTGTTTGGGTTTTTCCAGTATGTCGTACCGTCCACCGTGATTTTCTCTGTAGGCGTTTGCAAATCCTGTTCCTTTGCCGCCAGCTCGTCTGCTCCCGAGGCTGTATTAAACGCGCTGATGGGGTTCGCTTTAATATCTGTATATGTATTATAAAGCGCATACGATACGCTCCCCGCGGATACGATCAAAATCACTAATACTACCGTTAATATCCGAATCCCTTTTTTATAATTCAAGGCGGTTCCCTCCGCTCATTTTTTCTGCCGGGCGCATTTTCCCGCCCAGATAAAATCATACTCTTATTTGTATCCTTTTTGCATCCGATCAAACGGCTTTTTAGGCAAAAAGAACAGAGCTGCCCTTTTATGGCAACTCTGCCGTGTTCGCTTACTTAATAACCCTGGTTATAATAATCGCCCCGGCGGTAATCATAAACCGCGCCCGCGCTGTAAACATCGATGCTTTCAAGCGCCTTGCCGGTACCGATCGCCACGCACGAAACCGCATCCTCTGCCACATAGCACGGAATCTTGGTGCGCTCTGTCAAAAGCCTGTCCAAACCATATAAAAGCGATCCGCCGCCTGTCATGCAAATCCCGTTTTCCGCAATGTCCGCGGTTAATTCCGGAGGCGTGCGCTCCAGCACACTGTGCATGGTCTCCATGATCCGGTCAAGGGGCTCCTGCATTGCCTCGATGGTTTCGTTCGAGCTGATGGTGATGGTTTTGGGCAGCCCGGAAATCAGGTTGCGACCCGTTACTTCCATATATGCTTCTTCTTTACGCGGAAACGCGCTGCCGATGTTGATCTTAATTTCCTCGGCAGTCCTCTCCCCGATCAGCATGTTATATTTTTTCTTGATATACCGCGAGATATATTCATCGAACGTATCCCCCGCGATTTTAATGGAGTCGCTAATGACGGCACCCCCCAGAGAAATCACCGCCATATCGGCAGTACCGCCGCCGATGTCCAGCACCATGTTGCCCTGCGGTGCGCCAATATCAATGCCCGCGCCGATCGCCGCCGCAATAGGTTCCTCAATCAGACAGGTATGCCTTGCACCCGCTTCCTCTGTCGCCTCAATAACGGAACGTTTTTCTACTTCCGTAACGCCCGAAGGCACGCATACCACAACGCGCGGCTTAAAAAACAGGCGTTTGCCGATTACTTTCCGCAAAAAATAACGGAGCATGCGTTCCGTGTCGTGGAAGTTTGAAATCACGCCCTCGCGCAGCGGCCGCACCGCCACAATGTTACCCGGGGTACGTCCAAGCATGATGCGGGCTTCTTCGCCGATCGCCAGCATCCGTCCGGAAAGACGGTCTACCGCAACCACCGACGGCTCGCGCAGCACGATCCCTTTTCCCCTTACGTATACCAATACGGTAGCCGTTCCGAGGTCAATTCCTATATCATTAAAATTACCAAATACGCCCATTCACAAAAAGCCTCTCTTTTTTTTCATACTTTAAACTGCATATTCTGCCTATATAACATATATCATAATACAAGGGTCTGTTTATTTCAACAGTTTTATGACATTTTTGTTACAATATAGGGGACGCCCAAGATTAAAAAACAGGCTTTCCTGCGTTTTTTTGCTGTTTGGTTTTTTGCGAATCTCTTGCACTGCGACCGCAGCCTTGTTACAATAAAACGGGATAAAAAATGTCAGGAAAAAAAGGAGAATTTTTCTATGGATTACCAAAAATTACAAAACGGCAGCGACATCCGCGGGATCGCTCTCGGGGAAGGCGCCAACCTTACGCATCAGGCAGCCCGCGACCTCGCTCACGCTTTCGTCTTATGGCTGGGCAGCCGCCTGCAGAAGGAAACCCTTACGGTCGCCATCGGTATGGACTCGCGCGTGACGGGTCCCGATCTCAAAGCGGCGTGCATCGAAGGATTTTTAAGCGCAGGCGCAAACGTCCTGGACTGCGGCATGGCTTCCACGCCCGCGATGTTCATGACAACCGTGACCGAAGGCTTTTTGTGCGACGGCGCGGTCATGGTCACGGCGAGCCACCTGCCCATGAACCGCAACGGTCTCAAATTTTTCACCAACAAAGGCGGTTTGGAAAAACAAGAGATCACGGAACTGATCGGTCTTGCCGCAGCGCCTGATACCAAAGACGTTTCCGGCAATGTGAAAACCGTGGATTTCATGCGCGTATATTCGGGGATCCTCGTGGATAAAATCCGCAAGGCCACCGGGGAAGAGCATCCCTTCACCGGGTTTCAAATCATCGTAGACGCGGGCAACGGCGCAGGCGGCTTTTATGTAGATCAGGTTCTGAAACCTCTTGGCGCGAATACCGACGGCAGCCAGTTTTTAGAGCCGGACGGCACGTTCCCCAACCATGTTCCCAACCCGGAAAACGAGCAGGCCATGGAGAGCATCGTGGATGCGGTAATAAAGACAGGTGCGGACTTCGGTATTATTTTTGATACGGACGTAGACCGTGCCGGCGCAGTGGATAAAGGCGGCAGCGTTCTTAACAAAAACAGGCTGATCGCCGCCATCTCGGCAATCCTCCTCAAGGAATTTCCCGGCACTTCTATCGTGACGGACTCCATCACGTCAAGCGGTCTTGCCGAATTTATCACCGCACACGGCGGTGTGCACCATCGTTTCCGCCGCGGCTATAAAAACGTCATCAACGAATCTATCCGTCTCAATAAAAGCGGCGCGGATTCACAGCTCGCCATCGAAACCTCCGGGCATGCTGCGCTCAAGGAAAATTATTTCCTGGACGACGGCGCATACCTGGTCACGCGTTTGCTGATTGAGATGGCCAAGCTCAAAAAACAGGGACACACCATTTCGGATTTGATTGCAGACCTCAAAGAGCCTGCCGAAAGCGAAGAATTCCGTCTGAATATCAAAGCAGAGGATTTCAAGGCTTACGGTAACCGGCTGATCGACGATTTAACCATCTATGCCAATACGCAGGAAGATTTTTTGATCGCGCCGGACAATCACGAGGGCATCCGCGTTTCGTTTGGTCCCAACGACGGTGCCGGCTGGTTCCTCGTGCGGCTTTCCCTGCACGATCCGCTGATCCCGGTCAATGTGGAAAGCGACGTCCACGGCGGCGTGCGCATCATCACGGAAAAACTGTATGCCTTCCTGAAGGGGTATGACCAGCTTGACCTCTCCCCGATCGAAAACTACCTCGGCAAATAAAAACGCGGCAGGCAGGGAGCAGGCATCATGAATAAAAAAGAACCTCCGTTCCGGTATTTTCCCCGGTTCGGAGGTTTTCTTTTATTTTGTGCGGGGCGCCTTCCCAATGTTTTTCAAATACCATTTACGCGCTGCCTGCGGCTCTTCGCCTTCCATAAAAGTATGCCCGCTGTTTTCGGAAACCGTTAAATTGCAGCAAAATCGTTCGGCAAATCCGCGCATTATGCCGGGGGTCTGCAGTACGTCCTTTGCGCCGTATAAAACGGAAGTCGGACTTTCCCAGCAGTGCACAGGATGTGCGCGCAGATAGCTGTAATCTTCCCAGCGTATGGTGTCGATGGGGGTGGAAACCGTTTTTTCGGTACGCAGACGCTCCTCTGTCACGTCAAACCACGCAAACATCTGCTTCACCAAATACGGCATGTCTACGATCGGCGATTGAAACAGGCAATGGTCAAAGCGCCTGTCCGCATAGGCATGCAAGCTGTAATGCGCCCCTACGCTGCACGCAAACAAAGAAACGTTTTTCCAGTTTGCAAAAGCTTCATCCGCGACCGCCGAAAGATCAGCCATCGCGTTTGCCATACTGCAACAATCGTCCTGCTTTTTTCGCTCGCCATGCTCCGGCAAATCAAAACTAAGCGTCTGGATGCCGCGCGCATCCGCAATTTCGGCAAACTCTTCCGCGTATTCCTTATAAGAATTTTTTCCGTGGACATAAACATACACCCGGTCGGAATCCCCGCCCCACAGTATCGCAGGGATCCCGCCGATCTTATATTTTTCCGTTTTCATCGTTTTTGTCGCGTGATCCTAAAACTTATTGCGGTCTCCCATCTTATTGGTACCGCCTGTTTTCCGGGGTTCTTCCGGTGCTTTGGGCGCGGTAAAGGCGGAACGATCTTCTTCAAATTCCTTTTCCCTTCCGCGGAACTCCTTTTGCTTCTGGTTCATCATGGTCTTTTTCTTCTTATTATGACGAACTGCCACCAGCACAATGATGAGCACAACGACGATCACAACGATGACAATAATCCCGAGCATCATAGAATCGATACCGCCCGGCACCTTATCCGCAACCGAGCTCAAAATAAAGGTATCGCCCGCTTGCTTAAACTCAAAATATAACTGCGAAGAGGTAGAAGGCGTTTCCACCACATAACCACCGTCTATTGTTTCTGCGATCCGCGTGGTTGTTCCCTGCCTGATCTCAATGTTTAAGGCAGTCGCCTTTTCCGCTGCTGCGCCGGGCGCAAGGATCGACCATGCGTAGGTTCCGAAGTGCGCGCCGTTCCACACAAACAAGCCTTTGGAATCCGTGGTCCCCACCATCGGCATCACCTCGGTGCCCTCCGGCTGGCTTACCTGCACGGTCACGCCGCTGATCCCCTTACCGTCCGCATCCAAAAACGCGGAGGTAATGTTCACTAGCCCCGTTGCCGCGCCCGAAGCGGTTGCCATGGGCGACGGCGCAGGCTGTTTATTTTCCCCTGCAGCGGTGACCTGCAATGCCTGCTCCGGCACGTACACTGCTGATAAATACAGGTTATTCGTTCCATTGGCAACGGATATTTCATATTTTCCGCCCATTGTCATATCCACAATGCCGGTCGAAGACCCGCGTTCCAAATACAGCCGTCCCGTACTGGTTTTTCCGTCTGGTCCCTTGATTGTCAGGTCGTGGTCGGAAACGTCCACACCGGGGAAGGAAACCATGCCGTCTTTGTTTGTGTCCTGGGAACTGTTATCAATCTTCACCTGATACCCGGACGCCGCTTTGCCATCCTGTGTATAAACATAAATCGTAATATTGACGCCCGGATCCTCGCTGGCCGTAGGCGCGGGCGTTTGTGTCGGCGCCTGCGTGGGAGCCTGCGTCGGCTCTTGCGTGGGTTTCGGTGTCTGTGTGGGCTTCGGCGTCTGCGTAGGCGCCTGTGTCGGCGCCACTGTCGGTTCTTCGGTCGGCGCCACTGTCGGCTCTTCGGTCGGTTCCGCAAAAGCCACCGGCGCAAACAACGCCAGCGTCAATACCACTGCCAAAATAATTCCTAAAATTCTGGTTGTTTTTTTCATTCCATTCACCTCGCCAATTTCGTACGTCCGTTTGACGTATCCATCCGTCAAAATGTTCCGCCGGATCGATTGTTTTTCCGGAAAAAACATCGGCTTATTTTAATAACCGTCTTTTTCTTTCGGAAAACAAACCCGCTTTTCCAAACAACGTTTCTTCCCGCAAGCTTCCCCCGGGATCGTCCTTGTGCCGCGGCGCTTTTACGCAAACGTCCGTTGCATTTTTAAAAAAGCGTCCCTGCTTCGCAAAAAACAGGGACGCACTTTGCTTCAAACTTGCCTTGTGTTATTTGCAGGTTTTGCCATGCGGCGCATTGGGGATATCTACCTTTACTTTGTCAGGTACCGCAGAGAACAACGTGCTGACGGACTCCCTCTCGTGAATGCGGTAAACAGCCTCCGCAAACAGCGGCGCAACAGAAACCGTCAAAAACTTCGGATGACCGATAATGAACGGGTTCTCTACGCTGTCCGTAGAAATCACGTATTCGATCGGGCTGTCGTTGATGGCTTTTACGCCTTTTTCACGCAGCATAATGTGCGCAAGGCAGGCAACGATCTTTTTCGCGCCGCGCGCTTTCAGCATATGCGCAACATCTACCAGCGTACCGCCGCTGATGGAGAAATCATCAACGATCACGCAGTTTTTGCCTTCCACATCGCCGATCAGTTCCAAAATCTGGGCATTTTCGTCGTGCCCGGTACGCGTTTTATCGCCGATGGCAACCGGAACGCCAAGATAGTCGGCATATTTACGCGCGGTTTTGGCAAAGCCCGCATCAGGCGATACCACTACCAGGTCTTCCATCATGTCGGCCATGCCTTTCATGTATTCGCATAAAATAGGCAAAGAGCGAAGGTGATCCACCGGGATCTTGAAGAATCCCTGTACCTGCGCACTGTGCAGGTCCATTGTGATCACGCGGTCTGCGCCTGCCGTTTCCAGACAGTCCGCACAAACACGTGCGCGGATGGATACGCGGGGCTCGTCTTTTTTATCCCCTTTTGCATAGCCGTAATACGGCACGATCGCGGTCACAGAGCTGGCGCTTGCACGTTTAAAAGAATCCATCCAAAATAAAAGCTCCACTAACTCATTGTTTGGATCCAAACCGATAGGGAGCACGACATATACGTCTTTATCACGGACTGTTTCTTTAATACGGATAAAAATATTACCATCTGAAAAGTGGATTACCTCCGAGGCGCCAAGCTCGGTTCCAAGGTAACTACACATTTTCTTGGCGAATGGGACGCCGGACGATCCGGCAAAAATCTTGATATCGGGATTACCAGTAAGCATAAGAAAAATACCATCCTTAGTTTATGTGATTATAAAATTATTATAGCACCCGTCCTATTTTGTTTCAATCATATTACATGCTTTTCCTCTCAAAATTTTGACAGATTCCAAAAGCCTTTCACCGCCGCGCTTTTCACAGGCGATTGCGGCATATTCGCGCATCTTTCCGTGATAGTCGCTCCCCTCCGTCACAATCAGGTTATACTTTTTTGCCATCGCAAGATATTTTTCCACATCTGCGTCATTATGTGCGGGATAATACGCCTCAATCCCCGCCAGCCCCTCCCTGGCAAGCTGCGCCACCAGCGCATCCATATCATCCGTCTTCACAAACTTCGGATGGGCAAGCACGGGCATGCCGCCCGCACCCAAAATCAATTCCATTGCCTGCTGCGGATTCAGTTTCCTGCGCTGCACATAACAAAGCCCGCTTTCATTCAAATACCTTGAAAAAGCATCCTGCAAATCAGACGCATACCCTTTTTCCATCAGCGCCAGCGCCACATGCGGTCTGCCAAGCGTGTTCCCCTTCGCAAACCGTTCTACGTCTTCAAACGAAATTGAGATATCATGTTCGTGCAAAGACCGGATGATTGCGTGCACCCTTTCCACACGCGATTCCCGCAGATCCTCCATCATCGTCTTCAGCTTCGGGCTGTCCACATCAATCCCATAGCCGAGGATATGCAGTTCCCCGATATGCCGCACAGAGAATTCCACCCCGGTAATATAAGGGATCTTATTCTTTTTGGCACAGTCCATCGCTTCTTTTTGCGCGTCTATGTTGTCGTGATCGGTAATGGACGCAAGACAAAGCCGCAGCTTTGCGCATTTTGTAATAATCTCGGACGGCGTATCCGTGCCATCCGAAGCAGTTGAATGCATGTGTAAATCCAGCATATTTTTCCTCTTTTCAAGGGATTTTCTTTGGGAATCCCAAAAGGCGCGCTATCTAAGCGCCTGTCTGCGCAAAAAGCAGCGTACAGGCTGAGATTCGTGCCCTTTATGCGTAAAAATTAGCGGCTGGTTTCAGCCGCTAATTCCACATATTTCCTGTTATTCTTCTTCCGGTTTTGGCGGCTCTACAATAATCGTTTCTTCTACATCTGCCAATTCAGGCTCGGGCAGCGGCGCGATCCTCTCCGGCTCTTTTTCGCCGGCATTCTTTTCTTTCTTCGCCTCCATTGCTTCAAGTCCCTCTTCCGAGATCTCGTCTTCGAAAAGCGCCTTGAATTCTTCGCCCGTCAGCTTTTCCCTGCGCATCAGCATTTCGCCGATGCTCACAAGCTTATGCAGGTTTTTGCCCAAAATCTCGGTTGCGCGCTGGTATGCGCCTTCCACAATCCGGGAAACCTCTGAATCGATCTTCGCAGCGGTCGTCTCAGAATACTCAGGCGTTTGTCCGAAATCCTTACCGAGAAACACTTCATGCCCCGAAGCAAGGAACACCGGTCCGACCTCGTCGCTCATGCCGTATTTGGTAACCATATCCTTGGCCGTCTCCGTCGCGCGCTGCAAATCGCTGATCGCGCCGGTTGATACGTCCTTTAAGGTCAGCGCTTCGGCAACGCGCCCACCCAGCATCATGGTGATTTCGTCAAGCAGCTTGCTCTTGAACACATGCTGCTTATCTTCTTCCGGCAGCGTCATGGTATAACCTGCCGCCATGCCGCGCGGAATAATGGATACCTCGTGTACCGGATCGCACTTTGGCAGCACATGCGCCAAAATCGCGTGACCTACCTCATGGTAAGCCGTACAGCGCTTGTCATCCTCCGTCATCACCCGGCTCTTCTTTTCCGGTCCGGCAATCACGCGCGTGATCGCTTCTTCGATCTCCGGCATGCCGATTTTTTTCTTTCTGCGCCGCGCCGTCAAAATCGCCGCTTCATTGAGCACATTCTCGAGATCCGCGCCGATAAACCCGGGGGTACGCCGCGCGATCACCTTAAAATCAACATCCGGCTCAAACGGTTTGCCCTTGGCATGGACATGCAGGATCTCTTCCCTGCCCTTGACGTCCGGATAGTTTACAATGATCTGTCTGTCAAACCTGCCCGCACGCAGCAGCGCCGGGTCAAGGATATCCTTCCGGTTGGTCGCCGCCATCACGATAATGCCTTCGTTGACTTCAAACCCGTCCATCTCCACCAAAAGCTGGTTGAGCGTCTGCTCGCGTTCGTCATGACCGCCGCCGAGACCTGCGCCCCTTTGGCGTCCTACCGCGTCGATCTCATCAATGAACACGATACACGGTGCGTTCTTCTTTGCATTTTCAAACAGGTCGCGCACACGCGAAGCGCCCACGCCTACAAACATTTCTACAAAATCAGAACCACTGATCGAGAAGAAGGGAACCTTCGCTTCCCCTGCCACGGCCTTTGCCAGCAACGTTTTACCGCCGCCGGGAGGTCCCACCAGCAGCACGCCTTTGGGAATACGCGCGCCAAGCTCCTTAAACTTCGCGGGATTTTTCAGGAACTGTACGATTTCCACCAGCTCCTCTTTTTCTTCATCTGCGCCCGCAACATCCGCAAATGTTTTATTGGTTTCCCCGCCATCCGTCATCCTTGCTTTGCTCTTGCCAAACGACATTGCGCCGCCTGCGCCGCCCGCGCCCTGTGCGCGTTTGATGATCACCATCCACAGCACCAGGAACAGTACGATCATAATCAGATATGGCAGGAACTGCAAAAACACGTTGGGTTCGGGCGTGGGTACATAATTAAGGTTAAACCCATAATCGTCCGGATTCGTGCTTCCCGTTACCGCCGCCATGTCTTTATTGAACTGATCGATCGACGGAATCGTGGTTGAAAAATCATATTCCTGTGGGAACGCTTCATCTGTAATCGCGGAATTTGTCGTCCTTCCCACCAATGTTCTATCCTGGATGGCGATATCTTTTACGTCAGACGACTGTACCTTCTCCAAAAACTGGTAGTACTGCAGCTCTTCCACCTGCGTCGCGCCGTTCGGATTCCCCAGGAACTGTGCCGCTATTATAATAATGACAATAATCAGAATATAAATAAACGGTCCTCTGAAAAATTTTGCCAAACTGCTATCCTCCTTTAAAGGCTTATCCATTATACCCCGGCCGCCTCGGGCATCCCTGCCCTGCGACCACGTTTTTATGGTGATGACCTGCGGGTCTTCTGCCCGCCTGCCTTTATAAGCTTATTCTCGCCGCTTGCCGCGGCATTCTTTTTATTTTTACCAACTTCCCCCACAGCGTAAACGCAGGGGGATTATTTTTCATAGATCTCGCGCTTTAAAATCCCAACGGAATGATAATTCCGGTATTTTGCAGCGTAATCCAGCCCATACCCGACCACAAACTCATCCGGGATATCAAACCCGATATACTTCACCGGCACGTCCACCTCGCGCCTGTCGGGCTTGTTAAGCAAACAACAGATTTCAATGCTCTGCGGTTTTCTTCCCTGCAAAAGCTCCATCAGGTTGCAAAGCGTATGCCCGGAATCAATGATGTCCTCAATGATCAGCAGGTGTTTGCCGCGGATATCCTCCTGCATATCGTACTTGATCTGTACGCTGCCGGAAGACGTGCTGCTCTTTCCGTAGCTTGACACCGCCATAAAGTCGATCTCCATCGGGATCGATATATTCCGCATCAAATCAGAGAAAAACACCACGCTGCCGCGCAGTATTCCGACCGCGATAAAATCTTTTCCCTCATAATCCTTGGATATCTGCTTTCCAAGCTCTTCCACACGGTTGCGGATCTGCTCTTTTGTCAAAAGCACGCTTCCGATATCCTGTTCCACATAATGCCCCATTACTGCCCTTCCTCCCGGTTTTTACTGTATTTCAGGCACAATACCTTTTTTGTCTGCGGGCTCACCCTGCAGCTGTCGTCTATACAAAACCCAATGACCCAAAGCACGCGGCTCCCATCCGCTAAAAGCGGCGCTGCGTCGCGCTGTTCGCGCGGAAGCTTTTTGTCGATAAAGTAATCCTTTAATTTTTTTGTGCCCGGCGCGCCCAGCGGATGGATCACGTCGCCCGTCTGCCGCGTCCGCAGCGTCAAAAACCGCGGCAGCCTGTCCGCATCAAGATACGCGCAGAACGGGTCTGCATTGGCATAATCACACGCCGCCGCTTCTATGCAGGTAATCCGGCTTCCGTCCGGCAGGACGTTATCCGCT
The DNA here is from genome assembly GCA_034926635.1 of Christensenella sp. Lineage (GTDB taxonomy): Bacteria > Bacillota > Clostridia > Christensenellales > Christensenellaceae > Christensenella. Next base: position 50,916 of record JAYFQX010000012.1, read on the forward strand.
GTAAAATCAAACGGCTGGCAAAAGCTCCTGTCTTTTTCCCGTCCGGCAAAACCGATCAGCAGCTTTTCATATTCCACCTGCGCATACAGGTGTCGGGAAAGGCTTGTGCGCGTCCCTGTCTTTTTGCGCTGCGCCAGCTTAATTACGTCGCTGACGTGGATCCTTTCAATATCCTGCTTGATATGCAGCTTTGCGCAGGCAAGCCGCACCAGCCGCCGCCGGATCGCTTCGGGCTGTTTTAAAAACGCGGGCAGGCTGAATTCCACTCTGCCGTTCCGGCAAGCCGCGCAAGCCGGAAATTCCTTTTCCGCGATCCCGCAAAGATATTCCGCGTCGCAAGCCGCAACCTCGCTCAGGCGACTCAAAGCCCCCACCGCATCCGGGTTGATCTTTTCCCTGATCTGCGGCATCAGCACGTTACGCACAAAGTTCCTTGTATGCTCGTTTTCCGCGTTTGTGCAGTCCGTCACATACGAAACGCCTTTTTCTTCCAGATAGGCAAGAATACGCTTCTTATCCACGCATAAAAGCGGACGAATATACCGTCCCCACTTTGCATGGATCCCAATGAGCCCATCCATCCCGCTGCCACGCAGGATGTGCATCAGCACGCTTTCCGCATGATCGTCCAAATGATGCGCCGTGGCGATCACATCCGCTTCGCCCGCATCCAGCAGAGCGTTAAAATACTCTTCCCGTGCACGCTTTGCCGCGGTTTCCTCGCTCATGCCCCACTCCTTTGCCAGAAGCGGCACATCTGCCGCACTCATATAAAAGGGAATATTGCGCTGTGCGCAGAAATCCGCTACAAAATCAGCATCCCTGCGCGACTGTTCCCCACGGATCCCGTGTTCAAAGTGCACGCAGACAACAGAACAAAAAAGAGACGGGGCGATTGCACAAAGACAAACCAGAAGCGCCATAGAATCAGCCCCTCCGGATACGGCAACGCCGATCGTCTGTCCCTCACAGGCCAGATTATTCTCTTTGATAAAATCCCGCACACTCTTTTCCATACTAAAATTTCCCTACTATATATAATATACTGTAAACAGAGACTCTGCAACCGTAATTCTTCGGGAAACCCTGATTCCATCACAAATATATTGTAATGCCTTCATGTGAACGCAAGATGAATCACCGTCTCATTTTTATTCCATATCCATCAAAAATAGGTTATGATATAATGAATCAAAAAAACAGAAAAGGGATGACAGGAATGGCAGAGCCAACGGTTCATACGGCGGTCGGAACATTGAGAGGCAGGGAAACGGACGGCGTTCTTTCGTGGAAGGGCGTACCCTATGCGCACCCGCCGGTCGGCGCGCTGCGGCTAAAGCCCCCGGTGGTCCCTTTTTGCTGGGAAGGCGTGCGGCAGGCGGCACAATACGGTCCCTCCTGCCCGCAGGCAAGCCGTAAAAAACGGCTAACATCAGAAGACTGCCTGTACCTCAACATCTGGGCGCCCGCGGAAAAAAGCGAAAAATGTTGTCCCGTGCTGTTTTTTATCCATGGCGGTTCTTTTGCGGGCGGTTCCGGCAGCGATCCCGCCTATGACGGCGCGAACCTTGCGCGCACGGCAGGCGCGGTCGTCGTTACGGTCAATTACCGCGTCGGCAGTCTCGGCTTTCTCGATTTTTCGTTTCTAAGCGAAGAATTAAAACCCAATTGCGGTCTGCACGATGTCATCGGCGCGCTGCGGTGGGTTCGCAGCCATATTGCAGCGTTTGGCGGCGACGCCGAAAACGTCACAGTGTTCGGTCAGTCCGCCGGCGGCACCATGACCGCCGCGCTCACCACTATTCCTGCCGCACAGGGGCTTTTTTCCAAAGCCATCGTCATGAGCGGTGGTCCCACGCTGCTGCAAAGCCGGGAAGAAGGACAAAAAACCGCGCGGCAATTTTTGGATTTTATGAAAATTAACGATGCGCGCACGCTGATGGAAATGCCCGCAGAAACGCTGACAGAAAAACAGGGCGCGTTCGCCTCGGCATGCGGTCTGGGTGCAGGCACCTTCCGCATCAGCGTAGACGGCACGCTGGTGGAAGATTACCCCATCCCCGCCGCCATGCAGGCTTCCCGCCCGTCTGTTCCCGTTTTGATGGGCACCACCAAAGAAGAGATGTCGTTTCTGCTGATAAAGCCCGTTGCCAAAGTGCTTGACATCGACGGCATCATGAACGCAGGCGTCAGCCATGAGGATCAAAACAGCCTTCATGTAATTCCCGATACCTACCAAAGGCACTACGGAAAAAAGCGCGGTCTTTCCATGATGTATACGGATATGGTGTTCCGTATGGGCAACCTCTGGTTTGCCGAAGCCTACAGCCGAACCTCCGATATCTGGCTGTACCGTTTTGATTATGAAACCGCCGCCATGAAGGTGAGCGGGCTGCGCACCTTTCATTCGTGCGACATCCCGTTTGTGTTTGGAAATTTTAAAGCCGGTCTGGGCAAACTGGTTTTCCTGCTGACGTTCTCCATGAAAAAAGCGAAAAAAATATCGCGAGAGATCCAGCGCGATTTTATCACATTTGCAAAAACAGGCGTACTGCCATGGCAAAAATGCGCGGGAAGCGACGCGCTTGCCAAATGCTATCGAGAGGATTCCGTACTCGAGCCTCCCGTGCATCCCGAGATCCACGAAAGCTATATGAAAACGCATTTTCGCAAAACCAGCTTCCAAAGCGGCAAGAAAAAATAACAAAGAAAAAAAGCGGCTATAACGCCCGAAACCATTCTTTTTTAAAGCCGCCTTGCAAAAGCGCGGCTTCCAGTTTTTCCATCAAGGCTTCCCTGTCGCGGTTTAGCACTCCCGCAAGCGAAACATAATTGGATGCGTGATTGGCACGGAATATACTTCCCTCACAGTCCATATGCGAGAGCATCACCAGCGTTTCCCGCGCAACCTCTTCGGGGGACAGCAGGGTGAACCTGCCCTCGCGGATCTCCTGCATCAGCGGCGTGCCTTCTTCCGGCAGCAGCGTCAGCAGCCCGATATAATCCGGGTGTATCGCGGATAAGGCTTCCGCCGTACGCACCGTGTGCTCGTGCCAGTTTTCTATGCCTCCCAGTCCGCTGATCGCCGTAACGGAAAGAGCAATTCCCGCCTCTTTCACGCGAAGTCCCGCCTCTATGATTTGTTTTGCAGTCTCTCCTTTTTGCATCGAGGCAAGCACCCTGTCGCTGCCGGATTCCAGTCCCATATAAACCATGCCGAGACCAAGCCCGCAAAGCCGTCGAAGCTCTTCTTCCGTTTTATGCAGGATACTGCGCGGCGAGCCGTAAACCGCGACGCGGCTGCACGCCGGAAAACACACGGCGATATGCGATAAAATTTCTTCCAGCGCCGCGGACGGCATAGCAAGCGCATCTCCATCCGCCAAAAAAATACGCCGCACACGCGCAAAACGATGCGACATCTCCGTCAGGTCATCAAGAACTTCCTGCAGCGGTCGGATACGGAATTCTTTTTCCTTATACATCCCGCAAAAAGCGCATTTGTTATGCGAGCAGCCGATCGTCGCCTGCACGATCAGGCTGTCTGCCTCGCTCGGCGGACGAAAAATCCTCCCGAAATACTGCATCACGGTTTCCCCCTTTTTTTCTTTTGGGGCTTGCAATACGCTGTCGCCGCAGGATCAGTGTTCGGCTGGAAACCAACGCCGCGGATCTGCCCAGCCTCGCCCACGATAATAAAGGCTTTGGGATCTATTTTATAAACCAGGTGATACAGCCTTGAAACCTCCGGGCGGCGCACTGCGCACATCAGCATTTCCCCTTCTTTATCCGTATAGGCGCCGCGCGATTTTAAAGCTGTCACACCACGCTTCAGGCGGCACATGATTTCTTCCGCGATCTCATTGCTTTTGGTAGAAATAATAAACAGGATCTTCCCCGTTGCAACACTCGTGCCATAAAGCACCGCGTCGATCACCTTAGATTCGATAAAAATAATGATGATCGCATAAAGCGGGCTTTCCAGGTTGCCGTATACAAAGCCGGAACACGCCACGACGATAATATTGGTCAGCATAATCATCCTAGCCATAGAGATATGCGGAAACCGCTTGCTTATAAGGTTTGCAACCAAATCGGTCCCGCCTGTTGTGCCTCCCCGCATCAAAATCAACGCCAGTCCGCCGCCGTAAAGCGCCCCGCCAAACACAATCGTGATCAACGGATCGCCCTGATAAACAGGCACAAGCCCCTGCGTCACATCGATCATCACAGACGAGATCACCGTTGCCACGACGGTTTTTATGATAAACTCAAACCCGAACACAATAAATCCAAGGATAAAAAGCGGGATATTGAGTACCAGCACCATCGTACCGATAGGCAGCTCAAACAAATGGTTCAGCATGGTCGCAATACCGGTCAAACCACCGGGGGCAATGTTATTAGGCGCAATAAACATGTTGACCGCGATCGCAAAAACAAGGCTGCCCAACACAAAAAAAATCAAATCAACTGCCATTGTTCTTATTTTAATACGCTGTTTTTCCACTTCCTACCTCCCTTGCATGAACGTCCCGGTTTTCTGATATTATTTTACCACATTTTATGAGGCATTTTCGTAAAAATACTTCTTTCCTCTGGAAGAGGACATTTTTTTATCCGACGGTACAGAAAAAAATATTGCTTTTGTATTTTCCTTATGATATTATATTGCAAGACAATTTAATCAAATGGCGGCGTAGCTCAGCTGGCTAGAGTACTCGGTTCATACCCGATTGGTCATGTGTTCGAATCACATCGCCGCTACCAAAACAAAAACCACCCGTTGTACGGGTGGCTTTTGTTTTCTTAACGATCATAAATTCGAACACAGATGTGTTCAAGACCATGCAAGCCTTCGGCGATGCAATGATCAGCAAATCACATACTGCATCTTCTTATTGCAATTCTATTGTGCAGATGTTACGGTTCCCACTGTAATGAGTCTCAAATGCCAGCCGCAGACCACCGAGCACATGATAATAGTCATCTTCGGTTTGGGATCTTTTAACCTCGTCACCGACCGCGCTTAAAACAAGCGCCTTTCTAAAAGAACGGTTATCCAAAAGCAATTCATAAACCGCATCGTCAAGCCCCCCGTTTACCCATTCCAGCAACACGCCTTCAGATAACAGTCTTGCTTTTATTGCCGCTTTTCCCGAAAAGCTATTTTTGACAAGAGTTTCATAAATCACTTCGGATATGGAATCTATTTGCGAAAGGCTCAATACTCCCTTTGCGATCATACTGGTATGTCGCGCAACCTTTGCGTTATGCCTAAAATTAAGGTAAGTATGCGTTACGCTGTCATAAAACAGCATTTTGCCATGGGTTATTCCATTCAGCAGAAGCGTTAAGAAAAACCAAGCGTAAACTATTGTCCCAACAGCTCCCAAAGCAACCAGTATTCCCCTAAGGATACCGTTGCTGTCTGATGCAACAAGCATAAGGATCAAGATATACACCGGCATCAAAAGTATGCCAGTATAGGATAGTAGTGCTCGCACTACACATTGTCCTAGGTTTGGCGGACGTTTGCCTTGGGAGTACAGCGTAAGATTTGTCATGGCATAACCTAAGCTTTTCCCTTTTGCCAACCACATTATTACACCTCTATAAAGTATCATTAGAACTATGTATATTCCTACAAGCAAGCAAATAATAGAAATTATATTATGTGAATCTATAATTTTTACAAACGTCGGAACCGCCAGAACGATTGGAAAAATAAGTAATATTATAACAGCGTTATCTATTACGGCTGCAAAAATACGTCTTCCCAGCGATACCTCACAACCCAATTCCAAACGGTTGCTCGTTGCAATATCGGGTGAAGGCAGGACTTTTTTGAGCATGGGAACTATAAGCCAACCCAAAATGGCGCCAAAAGTGTTTAAGATCATATCATCAACGTCAAAAATTCGATACGGACGGGGATAAATAAAGAACAGTCCCGAAAGCTGTGTCAGCTCAAAAAACAAACTTACTAAAAATCCTATCAAAATTGTTTTCTTTAAGCTGGTACTAAAGAGAAATCTCAAAAAGAATCCTAAGGGGATCAACAAAGCAATGTTAAAAAGCATTCCCCATAGTATCCCACCTGTAAACGCAGAAAACATCGTATCCGGTTGTGATATGCCGGAATTTTCTATAAAATCGACAATCCCGGCAAACGGCATTAGCTGCACATAGCCGCTTTTCATGCTTGCGACGCTTTCAATGGATGGAAATGGCAGCATCGTTAAAAAGTACGCAGCCATACAATAGAAAACAAAAATATAAATATATGTGCATCTCTTGACGGAGATGTATTTGCTCCTTTTATATTGCATCATGACATAAGGTATTATTGTCACCAAGCCAATGTATGGAGCTGTTTGCAGCGCTATTGTAGCAGCATAAAATAATGTTGACATATTATTACTTCCATTAGTTATTTAAGAGAATCAGGAGATATTGCAATGCCTAACCATATTATCTTTGCCCTTGGTCGGTACCCATTCAAACAATATTCCATCTTTTAATCACCCAGATTGTTATGTAATGCTAAGAGAATCAAACTATGTTTTTGGTAACGGTTAAAATATTAAGCCCGTCACGGTATTCATAGGTTACCTCGTCCATGATTTTTTTGACCATATAAATTCCTAGACCGCCGATGTTTCTTTCTTCTGCCGAAAGGGTAATATCTGGGTCCATATTCGACGTCGGATCGTAAGGCTTTCCGTCATCTGTAAATATCAATTTGATGCGGGTATTTGTGATCGCACATTCTATGGTTGCATTCTGGGCTGTGCTGTAACGCACGATATTGGAATATATCTCCTCTGCTGCTATATTCACTTTTGCAGCAATTTCCATCGGCACATTATATTTGGCAATGGTTTCTTCCACAAACTCAAGAGCCGTCGCCATGCTTTGCTCTATCGGCACAAAAGCCATAATATTCCTTGGCAGGATTCGCAAAAGCAGCATTGTGATATCATCAAACTGCGGAGCTTCACCCACAAAGCGATCCACGTCGTTTTTGACAGCAGTACAAATTTCCCGCGCTGATTCACCCTCTTCTAATGTATTGAGCAGGCAAAGCAGTCTGTCGTCGCCATACATCTCTGTGTTATCGTTAATCGCCTCTGTCACCCCATCGGTGTATAGAAAAATCTCATCGCCCGGCTCAAGCGCAAGCTCGCTCTGGCGATATTTTATTCCATCAATACCACCAAGCACAAAGGAATGTCGGGATTTCAAATATTCAAATTTACTGCCCTTGCGCCGTATGACGGGCGGATTATGTCCCGCATTACAAAAGGAAAGTATGTTTGTCGTTAAATCCAAAATTCCCATCCAACAGGTTACAAACATCTCCGCCTTGTTTTCGGCAAATAGATCCTCATTTACCCTGGTAAAAACAAGAGAAACATCAGCTTTTTTGTCTGCATAGCTTTTTATAAGCGTTTTTGCTTTCATCATAAACATCGCCGCAGTGATCCCCTTCCCGGAGACATCGGCGATCAGGAACGCAAGCCGATCTTTGTCAAGCAAATAAAAGTCATAAAAATCTCCTCCGACCTCTTTTGCAGTAGTCATCATGGCATAAATGTCAATATCACTGCGATCCGGGAATGGCGGAAAGACACTCGGCAGTGAGGATGACTGAATAATCTTCGCGACCTCCAACTCTTTATCTATCCTTGCTGCTGCTTCTGCAATATACCCCTTGAGTGCAACAACGGTAGAGTTGATATCATCGGAAAGCGACACAAATTCCTGATTCGCGCGCACATCAACAACTACATTTAAGTTACCGTTGGTTATTTCCCCAAGGGTTTTGTTGACTTTGTTTATATTTTCCACAACTAATTTTTTTATAAGAAAATACACTAATATAAACAACACAGCAAACACGATAATTTCCATGAATACCGTTACATAGACCGAAAGATCTCTTGAAAACAACACTTCCTCTGCGGCTTGCACCGCAATGATATAATATCCCTCTGTCAGGTCATACATATAGAAACAATCTGTACCGTAGACCTCGCCCTGAAAACGTGTGTTTTTAGGCATGGTTTTTGTATCAATATAAATACCGGCCTTTTCAAGACCATCGCTGTCATTGCCATTCGGGCTGCTTACGATACTAAAATCATCTGAAACGATCATAATATATCCGGTTTCGCCGACGTGACGATTTTGTGTAGCGCCGATAACTTTTTCATCAATATCCTTACGAAAACGCTCTGCGTTGTATCCTACTTGCACAAATCCGCCTGATTTAAGCGCTGCGCCTGCATACTTCATATATGTGTCGCTATCTTTTGATATTGGCTGATAATTTTGAACATGCTCGCTCTGGCCATGAAGCAAAACATCAAATGCGTTCGATTGTTCTCCCGAGGCCATATCAAACCCGATGTAGCCGGGATTTGTTGAGTGCGTAATAATTCCGTCTTTATTTATAACATTAATTTCGGAAAAATCATTTCCGGGTTTATCGCAGAGCGCTGCAAGAAGTTCATCGTCTATCGACGAAGCATTTTCAAGATCCTCTGCCACCCCGTGAGTCAGCTTTAAAAGATTTGCATTTGATGCATATTCTATATCCGCCTTAACGTCTGCTATATTCATTGTTAATAGATTAACGTTATCGTCTGCGGAGAATTTTGTTTGAAGAATAAATGTAAATAAACTCGTCGCGCCAAAAGCTACCAAAATTACAATAAGCAGCCATCTCGAAAATGCCTGCGATAGTTTTTTGCTTTCTTTTGCAATATGGAGTTTTTCTTTTCCAATCAAGGACACAAAAAGCACAGCAAGCATAACGGATAAAGCGTTAGTGAGGATCATCGGGACTGAACATAGCTTTACGAAAGAAAAAGCTGTCTGCACATCGCTCATGTTGGTAAAAAAGATCATGAGCATATGGAAAACTTCCATCACAAATCCCGTAAAAAAGCCAATATACCACATGGGCTTTTTATCATCAAGCATCAGTTTTCTGATACATGCCCCAAAACATCCTGCTAGGATAGTGGATATCGAACAGGCTAATCTTGTATATTCACCCGCCCCCCAAAGCACGGCAAACCATCGCTCTATGCCGCCGATCAGTCCGGCTATTATCCCTGCCGGTCCTCCGAAGATAAGCCCGGCACAAAGCGGAGCCGCATCACGCACATTAATAACTGCTCCCGGAATTGCCACGCCAAACTCTGTTTCAAGTATCGCGAGGATTCCAAATACAACGCCAAACAGCGCTTGCTTTCGCCATTTGCTAAGCTTACCAAGCGAAGTCTTTTTATCAAGAAGATACATGCTTACGGATATGAGCACGGGAATAAGCGCCATAACCCCGAGCTTTAAATATGTCATAATAAGAACCTATTTGATCGTTAAAATATCAGAGAACCCAGTAACATCAAAAACCTCTTGAATGGTTTTGTTGACATTTTGGATGCACATTTTGCCTTGCTTGTTCATTACCTTTTGGGCAGACAACAGAACTCGCAGTCCGGCAGAAGATATGTAGTCAAGCCGAGAAAAGTCCAGCACAAGACTTGTTATTACATTAAATGAATCTTTTAACTCGGTCTCAAGCTGTGGTGCCATAATCGTATCAAGCCTGCCTTCTAGTGAAATTGTCAGCTCTGTTTTGTTTAGCTTTTTGTCAATAGTCATGTTTTTTCCTGCCTTATCCAGTTTCATTATCTATTTTGCCGTCTGCCTCGTTGGAAGCTCTCACCAATCCCATTTTGAGCGCCATCCCGAAATCGAGCTGCTTGCCTTTTCCGGTTTTCGCAACCAATTCATTCTTCATTAGTGATGTATTGATACGAATTACTTCGATATGATAAATGTAACAATTTATTTTATTGTATCAGATTATATTTTGATATTCAAACGTTATCTGTACACCACCAACGTAATCCGAATCCCCGTGTTCGATAACGTCAGTTTCCTTTTGCCATAAATGTCTACATTAAGGCATTTTTATTATATGTTCTAAAAAATTATTTTGTCATGATCTTTGCAAAAAAAAACAAATTTTACTCTACAGAAAAATGAACCGGAGTTTTGTATTGCAAGTACGAATGAGGCCGTTCCTCGTTGTAAAAGGCCATATATGTGTTAATACTTTTCAGAGGATCACTTTTAGATTTGTATGTGTGGCGATATAGCTCTTCTTTTTTCATGGTATTTTGCAAAAGCATGGCAAAACAATGGTTTTTATTGTGATTTTCATTTTCTGCCGTTTATTAATGATAGGATTGCATCATTTTGCATTGGACGGCAAGCAGATTGGACTTTTGCCGCCCAGGATCAAAAAACAGAAAAGAGGGTTAAATTTATGAAATACCAAGACGTTATTCCCGGTCAAGCCGAAAACACCATTATTTGTACCGTTAACATAAAAGATTCGGCAGATATGGATAAAACGCTTTCCATTTTCCGCGATTTTTGCGATAGGATTCATCCCATGGTGCATTCCATGCGTATTCGCTATCCCTATGGGCATTACGAGTTTGCCATGGGCATCGGCGCACGCGCGTGGGATCGGCTCTTTGCCCATACGCCCAAGCCAAAAGAGCTGCAGCCGTTCCAGGAAATCAAAGGGAAAAAAATGACGGCTCCCGCAACGCCCGGCGACCTCATCTTCCATATCCGCGGTGATAAAATGGATATGTGTTATGAGACCATAACCATGATCCATATCCTTTTAAAGGATATCATCACACCCATAGACGAAACGCACGGCTTTCGTTACCGCGACGGTCTTGCCATCATAGGGTTTGTGGACGGTACGGAAAACCCGGACCCGCAGGAAGCGCCCGGCGCAGTTTATATTGATGATCCAAAAGACCCGTTTGTCGGGGGAAGTTATCTGTTTGCACAAAAATATTTATTTGACCATGACGGCTGGAACGCACTGCCCGTAGAAAGGCAGGAAGCTGTGATCGGGCGCAAAAAATGGACAGATCTCGAGATCGCCGAAGACAAAAAGCTCACGGAATCCCATACCGAAATCTCCAAAGCGCACGACAAACGCGGGGACGAGCTCAAAATCATGCGCGCGAATCTCGTGTTTGCAAAACCGTCTGAGAACTTATTTGGAAGCTATTTTTTAGGATATTCCAAATCCTTTGCCATTACGCAGCAAATGCTTACGCATATGTTTGAAGGAGATCCAGTCGGTACGCACGACCTGCTTCTTGATTATCTGACCCCGGTGACAGGCAATGTTTTCTTTGTTCCCACCTACGCCCAGCTGGAAATGATCGCCTCAGGCGATATTTCTTGAGATCAATAAAACCATCTATAAAAGACCGGTCTGCAACGCAACAAAAAGGCGGAGATCGTAAGGATCCCCGCCTTTTGCCGTTTTATCCGATATCTTCTTTATTCTTTATCTTTTGTTTTTTCCGTTTTGGCTTCCACATCTTTGGCATGCTTTTCTACTTTTTGCGCATGCTTTTCAATATCCTGCGAAGCTTTATGTACGCCGTCCTTTACGTCTTCCGCTACTTTTTTATTAAATTCGACGACTTTTTCATTGAATTCATCTATTTTTTCTCCGGCTTTCTGAAACGTTCCCATGTTGTTGTCCCTCCTTTTTATGATAATCATTGCAACGATCTATTCTGTTTATAACGCATAATACAGTTTTTAAACATTAACTTAATGAAAATCGTTTTGACCGCCGGCAAAGTTTGTGTTTTATCTCGCGATTCTGCCCGAAATTTGACATTCCCTGCCGCTTATGCTACGCTTTTATAGATCAGATTCGGGTTAATACCTGGAAAACAGAGGTTTTGAGCGCAAAGCGCAAGCGGTCGGGATGACGCAGCAACGGCAAACAGTCCGACAGAAAACTCTTTTTTAAACGTATTCTTCGGATCTGATAGGATCACCATAATTACATACTAAAGAACCGTCCATGCGATGCATAGAAGGGCTTTAACTTATTACACTGCTGAGAGGTAAGCGATATGAAGAGAGCCGCTTCTATTTTTTTACGTGCGGACATCCGACCCGAAGACGGACACAACATGATCCGTTGGGTCAAAAACCCAAATGTGACCCAATACTTGAATGAAAGCGGCGGCGCCGCAGAAGAGATCCGTTTGCTGCTGGAACAAGCTCCCGTCCATTTACTGACGCTGCGTTTTAATCAAAGCGGACAATTTTATCTTGTCTGCGATAAGTCCGACCGTTCCATAGGTTTTACCAAGCTCTGCCCGAAGGGCGGCGGTCAATACGAGGTCGTGTACGCGATCGGTGAAGAAACCCTCTGGGGGAGGGGGATCGGTCATCAGGCGCTGCGGCTTGCGCTGAACAAAGCGTTTTTTGAAAAACGCGCCGATGTGGTCAGCGCTAAAATACATCCCCAAAACCACCGCTCCGTACGCACGGCGTTATCCTGCGGCATGTGCGCCGCGCAGGCGACCGGAAAACTGGCGGTTTATTCTGTCTCCTTGGGCAAATATCTGAAAATCGCACAAAATCCATAAGCGTTCCGGACCCAAACGGCACGGTTTTGAAAGAGAGCATTTCCGGTTTTATCCTTTGTCTTTTCCCCGGAGTCTTTCCAATTCCTGTTCCATTTTTTTATATTTGGTAATATTTTCTACCACAAGATAAAATAGATAGCTTCCAAGGTTATCCGCCAAAAGGCGCACGCGGTTATGTGTCCAGATTTCGTCTCCGCCGGGGACGTGCGGCAAACTGCGGATTACACATTCAGTCTCCGCACCCGTCAGAATCGCCTTTTCCAGCATCTCCTTGTAAATCTTCCTGTTTTCCTCATCAAAACGTTCCAAAATACGCTTTTGTTTGCTTAAATACTCTTTTCGGGTCGTTCCAAGCTGCTTATAGAATTCATCGTTCGCACGAATAATTTCTGCGTTTCCCTTGCAATATTCCAAAATAGCGGCGCCACCCACAAAGCTGTTGAAGAGCATCGTCATTTGCGTGGACGGATCCAAAAACTCACTCGCCCCGCCAATACTTACGCCGCGGTAACGATCCTGCAGCCCTATCGTCATGCCCTGCGCATATGCTTCAAATTCTTCTGCCGGCATGGGCTTACCGAAATAATACCCCTGCATATAAGAGCAGTTCAGGCTCCTTAAATAATCAGCCTGCATTTTTGTTTCCACGCCCTCCGCAATCACCGGCAGCTTCAACCAGTGCGCCATACGGATCACCGAAGAAAGAATACTGCCGCCGCGCGCATCGTTTTTCCCCTGCGACAAAAAACGAAGATCCAGCTTTAAGAGGTTGACCGGCACATCCTTTAAAATATTCAGCGAAGAATATCCCGCGCCAAAATCGTCCATCTCTACCAAAAATCCCAGCGACTGCAGCTGGTTTACCACCTCAATCAAACGTTCTGCGTCCTCCATGTAAGCAGATTCCGTGATCTCCAGCTTAAGCGCGGATGGCGGCAGCGCATATTTACGCACCAAAGCCTCCAGTGTCTCGCAAAGCTTTGGATCATAAATATCGTAACGCGAAATATTGACCGCAACCGTAAGCGAGTGCAGCCTTCCGTCCATACTCATCCATTTACGAAGATATTGACAGCTTTTCTCCCATACATAAACATCCAGTTTTGAAATAAAGCCGTTCTTCTCAAACAGCGGAATAAACCTATCCGGCGGGATCAAGCCCCGTGTGGGGTGCTGCCAGCGCACCAGCGCTTCCGCCCCGATCAGCGTACCCTCGTCATAATCGACCTGAGGCTGAAAATATACAACAAACTGTTCTTCTATGAGCGCCTGCTCCATTTCTTCTATTAACTGATGTTCATCCACCAGCGTCTGACGCAGGCTTTCATCATACCACGCAATCTTTTTAGAATAATTTTGCTTCACCGTCAAAAGCGCCAGCAACGCACGATCACTCATCAACGAAACGTCAATATCACGGTCTGTTATCTCATAGATCCCCGTACTGATCTTCAGGTGGTAATCCGGCGAAATCTTTTTGATCCATTTCCGTCCCACTCCGCGCCATTCTTCAATATCAAAATATTCTGCGGGCGCCAGCACAGCAAAATGATCGGATACGATTCTTCCCGTTATCGCATCCTTTGTCAGGATACTTTTCTTCATCAGCTTTCCGATCTTTGAAAGCAGCATATCCCCCGCCTGGGTGCCGTATAGGTCGTTATACGCCTTGAACCTGTCAATATCAAAGCGAATAAGCACAAACTTTTCCTGCGGGTTTTCATCCAAAATCGCACGCGCATGGCGATAAAAAGCCTGACGATTATAAATCCCGGTCAGCTCGTCGCGCTCAGCGGAAAACACATCCGTAATATCGGCGCGCGTAACCAGGATCTTCGCTTTCGATTCATCAAGATACCCGCACTTCCACTGCTTGCGCCCCGCACGGATCCGGCTGGTCTGCTTTACGGAAAAAGAACAGGTATAAATTTCCTTGCGCTCCAGCTCTCGCACCAGATGCGCACGGCGCAGTGCCGCCAGACATTCTTCATAATCTTCGTCTACAACAAGCCCTTTTAAGATTCCCGGCAAAAGCTTGTCATAGGTTTCTGCGGCATGATTTTTCCACGACTGCCCCGTGAGCGCGCTTTCCCCCGAAACAAGGATCCGCCCCGTCTTCGCATCCATCAGCATCAAAAACTCATAATCCGTACGAACCAGCTTGTCGATCATGACCTTCATGTTTTTTTCATAGTCAATGTCATATGCGTAAAACAACGCTTCCACCGCACCCGTAACGGGGTTACGCATCATTTCCGCGGCACAGCGCATCCATATTTTCCGTTCATCTTGTGTGCTGTAACGGAATTCCATGCCCGGCGAGGTCTCGCCCATTTCAAACTGCCGCAAAAGCCCCTCTCGCGAAAAAACTTCCTTATATTTTGTGAGTTCCGCCTCCACCGGGATATTTTGATAAAGGATCTCAAAAAAATCGTCCACCGTCTGCGCTTGACATAGATCCTGAGAGTCCTCAATCTTGCTGCGCCCGTCTCCGCACCAATTGGTAGTCAAATTCATACGAAACGACGCTACTGTATTATTTTGTGCCAGCTTACGGTAGTTTCGAAACGCCTGATATTTACTCTGCATTTTCTTCATTTCCGTAACATTTTTTCCAATAGCAACCGCATATCTTGGCTCATTGTTTTCGCTGAATATAGGCGTTACCGTTATATGCTCACACCACCAGCCGACACCTCTATTATTCCGATACCACGCATCCATCTCAAAACCAACGCCGGCTTCCCGCAATTTTTGATATCCCTCGTTAATCGGTCCTACGCAATCCTCACGCAAATACCCGGAATCTCCAATACATTCGGGGAAATCCTGCAATACTTCTTTTTGCATGCCATGGACGCGCCTGCAGTTTTCAGAAAGCATGCATTCTTTCGTCCGAAGGTCATAGATCCAGAAATTGATATCTGTATTTTTCATGGCGGCCTCAATGATCTGACTGTTTTGCCGCAGCTTTTCCTCTGCGCGCTTTTGATCCGTCACGTCGCTCACAACATTGATCATCCGGCAAACGCCGTCGCCGCGGGAAGGCAGCAGACTGCCACGGATATGCCTCCATCCGATCTGCCCTTCGTTTTCGTTCACGCGGTAAATATGGTCGAGCGTACGCCCCGTTTTTGCCGCCTCCAATATTGCGCTGCGAAGCCGCTGTGCATCCTCGTGGGTCACAAGCGACGAAAACGTATCTTTACATTCTTTTTTTGCCGGAATACTCCTGCTGGAATAGACGATCTTGATCTTATCATCCTGAATATCCATTAAAAAAACAATACCGTCCATATTTTCCAGCAGCGATTGCAAATGGATGGTGTTTATCGGCTCATGCTCTTTTGGCGCATCCTGTATATCTTTTTCGCGGCAAACATAACGGTTTTTCCCTTCCCGTTTTGCCTCATAAAGCGCAGCATCAGCCTGGGAATATAAATCGTCTACGGATTTCCCTGCCCCGTGATAAACGCTGATGCCAATGCTGCCGGAGAGCATCACCCGTTTTTCAGAAGAATCGCATACATACTGCAGGGCTTCCAACAGTTCTTCGGCGCGGTTTTGTACAACCCTCATGCCCGATACGCTCTTCATCAAAACAAAGAACTCATCGCCGCCGATCCGTCCCACAACATCCGAATCCCGAAAAATTTCGCGAATGCGTTCGCCAATCTCTATCAGCACCCGATCTCCCATCTGGTGCCCAAAAGTATCGTTCACTGCTTTAAAATTATCCACGTCGATCATAAAAAGGGCGTGCATCCCGTCTTTGCCTTCGCCGTTTAAATAGTTGCCGATCCGGTTCATGGTTTCTTTGCGGTTCAAAAGCCCGGTCATGCCATCCTGCTTTGCCTCACGCGCAAGCTCATCCGCTGCGCGGCGTTCGTCATTGATATCGCGCAGCACAATCACCACGCATAAATGCCCGTTGACAGGATCCGTCAAAAAATGCAGTTCGTCACGCACCCAGCGCATGCCGTTTTGCAGATGACGCAAGTATTCCAGCGAAAAATTACGCTTTCCGCTGTCAAACAATTCCCGCACACTTTCCTGGGAAAATGACCGGAAAAATTCTTTAACGCCCTCGTCCTGTGCGACCGCGATCCCCGCAAAAGCCGTAAATTCTTCAATCGTGCCAAAATAGGCAGTGCTGCCGTCCCGCACGCGTATATCCACCACGCGCCAATCTGCCACGTCAAACAAAGCTGCCGCCAAAACGCCGTCCGGCATCTCAAAAAAACTGGCGAGCTCTTTTTCATAGTTCAGCTTTGCTTCATATTCCCGCGTAATATCGCGTCCTACCCCAAGTATCCCAAGCATACGCCTGTTTTCATCATATAAAATATATTTGGATGTCTGGCAATAACGGGGGCGGCTGTCTGTCGGGCGGATCGGCTCAACATAATCCACCATCGGTCGTCCCTCTGCCAGCAATTTTTTATCATCATCGGTATACCGGCGCGCCAGCTGCTGATCATCAAACAACTCAAAATCCGTTTTCCCGATTGCATCTTCCGAATTTTCCAGCCCCACCATTTTTGCAAACGCGCGCGAAGCGCCGCGGTAAACAAGCTCTTCATCCTTCACAAACATCATATCCATGGTGTTTTCCAAGATCGTTGCCAGCGCGGCGCCGATCAGCTTACAGTTGTTTTTGCTTTTCTGTGAATTTACTTCCATCCTGTTACCTTTCAAAAAAACGTCACATCCATGAACCTGTTGATTGCTATGATATCATCTTTTCATGAAATGACAACCATTTTTACGCCTTTTATACGGTTTCCAATTATTTTCCATGATATGCCCGTTTGCCGCCGATGTTGCTAACGTCATATTTTATTATACCCGCAAATCACGCAAAAAAAAATTATTTATAAAAAACGCTTGACCTTTCCCCTGCGGCAAGCCTTATACTAAAAAACAGGAACCGGTTCCAGAAAAAAATAGGAGGATGTTTATGTTTACGATCGGAGAATTTTCAAAGATCTGCATGGTGACAACCAAAACCCTGCGCCATTACGACAGCATCGGACTTCTGCGCCCCAGCCGCACCGATACGCAGACAGGCTACCGCTATTATGAGGCTTCGCAGCTGCGCGATCTGCTGTTTATCTTAAAATGCAAGGATTACGGCTTTACGCTGGAACAAACTTCCTCGCTGCTCCACGCGGATCCCCATACCGTTGCCGCACGGTTTGCCGCACAGTATGAAACGTGCCGCGCTGATCTCTGCCGCAGACAAAGCATCCTTGTTCGCTTAAAAAACGATATTGAAGTGTCAAAGAAAGGAAATGATATTATGGATATTGGAAATAACGGGTTCACAGTCATAGAAACAAAGCCCATGGAAATCATCAGCGTGCGTGATACCATCGCCATCCGTGATTTTGATAAGCTGTACGGAAAGGTACTGCGCACACTTGCGGAAAAAGGACTGCGCTGCGAGGGCGTCGTGTGTATTTACCATTGCCGCGAATTCGATCCCGAGCACACGGACATTGAGATCGGCGCCATCATCCCCGCAAAAACGCCGGATTCTCAAACGCTTGCGGGCGGCACATACGCCATGGCGGCGCACTTCGGACCATATGACACCCTGGGCGAGACCTATGCATCGCTCGTCAAGTGGATCGAGGACAACGGCTACCATATCACGGGGGAATTCTACGAAAAATACCTCAATTCTCCCCATGAAGTCCCCGCAAAAGATCTGGTGACAGAAATCTATTTTCCTATTGCAAAATAACCAGAAACAAAAAAGCGTCCGGCTTTTCCGGGCGCTTTTTTATCTTTCTCAGCCTGTCCGAACAGCCGAAAACCCCTGTGTACCGGTTTCCTGCTCCTGTACTTTTGTTTGTTCCGGTCGTATTCCCCGGTGCACTGCCATCATCCTTCTAAAAACCTTATCGGCAAAAAACAACAACAGCACAATGGCGATCCCCACTGCCAGCAGCAAAAACCGGTTGCCGATGGCTTCCTGCGTATCAAAAAGCACAAGGTTTGCGTTGAGTGCGTTGATGGTGTTCAATACCTGCGCATATTTATATTCTTTCACAAAACTACTGAGATACCCCAGAAAAATAATGAAAATAAACACATATTTCTGCGGGATCAGATACTGACAGAACAACAAAAATAAAAACACGCCGACAATCGAGGCAATCACCCGATATTTGATGCGCTGCCGCGTTGTCTTTATGTCGATCTGCGTCAACGAGAGCACCACCACGCTGATCCACATAGATTTCTTCAGACCAAAGATCTCGCCGATCATCCCAGCAATCATAATGCCGAGCGCCATGCGCAGCACATAACTTTTGTGGCGCAGACTCAGCGTCATCTGTTGTTTCAGACCGTGCCGCGGAAGCTCCTTGTGCTTTTTGCGCCATGCCAAAAAAGTTGCCGCAAACACAAGAACGCCGCCCACCGCCATACACGCCATCCTCATGGAAAACGCTTCCGGTGTTTTGACGGGCGCACCCTGTGCAAACACATAACACAGCATCAGGGGAAGAGAGGGACGGTACAACAGCGGCTCTGTGGTAAGCGCCAGAATCAGCAGCACCATAAAAAAGTTGACCGCCATGCCTACCCACAGCCCGGAAAGCGCAAACACCGAGGTAAAACCGATCAGCGGCAGCATCAATGCCAGAACGACCGCCATGCGCAGGTCATAAACCCCAAGGTCAAGCGATGGGTATAGCATCAGCGCCACGACGATCCCTACCACAGGCAGCGAATTTTCCTGCCCGAAGACCGCGGAAAGAAGCGTCACCGCAACCACTGCAAATGCAAATGCCGCTGTATTTTTTAAAATAGTTTTTCCGATTTTTTTCTTCGTTTCTGCTAACATTTTTCCTAACCTTTTCCAAAAAAAGAGACGAAAAGTATTATATGCAACTTTCCGCCAAATGGCAAGGACGTCTAAATGTGAACAAATTGTAAACTTTCAGGCACTAAAAAAACAGGAATATCCCTTCCTGCAACTTTTGGATGCGGGGCAATCCCCCGCGCGTTTTTCTGTTATGCGTTCCTGCGCGCCCTGCCGCAGCATTTGCCCGTCATTGGGCATAGCCCGGCTTTTAAACGTTTCGAAGCAGGATACGCGCCTTTTCGTAATCGTAACGGTGCACGTAGATATGGAACTGCTGCGTTCCCGCCGCTTCGCCGTAACGCGTCGCGATTCCTGCGTTACCGTTTATCGCGCCGCCCCGCCCTGCGGACCAGCTTGTTTTGGCGTCACAGTGGTACTCCACCTGATTACTTCCCAATAAAGTCTTCGCTTTGGAAAACTTTTGCGGATCATTTCCGATCCATATTTCCTTCCGGTTCCATGGCATCATTTTTTATCATTGCTCCTTATCTGCCAAACGCGGGTTTTTTTACCGCGAGACTAATATAGCACGTTTCCATTTGCATAGCAAGCCCGGGCACAAAATTTCATTTTTCGAAATGGATTTGACAAATGGATAGCAAACGTACTATAATGAAAAAAATTGAATCCAGGGGAGCTTGTTTCATAGGCTGAGAGGAAGGTAGCGCCTTCGACCCTTAAACCTGATTTGGATAATGCCAACGTAGGGAATTACATACTTGCGGGCATCACAGGGAGTTTCCAAATCGGGAACTCCCTTTTTTTGGGGGTTTGGGGAAAAGCTGATTGGCAGGCTGAGAGGAAGGCAGCACCTTCGACCCTCAAAACCTGATTTGGATAATGCCAACGTAGGGAATGCTGACATATGGGTATTTGCGGGAAGTTTCCAAAGAGGAAGCTTCCCTCTTTTTTATTTTGATTGGAGGATGCTGCTTATGGTAAAGATCAACGGGGAAAGCTTTGATCTTGCGGGAATCACCATCTCGGATTATCTCGCGCAGACAAAGTATGACCCAAAACGTATCGCCGTGGAACGCAACGGCGAAATCGTACCGAAAACAGCCTACGGGCAAACCTTCCTTGCGGACGGCGATTCCCTTGAGGTTGTGAGTTTTGTGGGAGGGGGCTGAAATGCTGCCCACCAAAGAAGAGATGGATGCGGCGCTTTGTCTGCGCCACGGAAAACAGTTCCAGGAAAAAATATCTTCTGCTGCGGTCGCGGTGTGCGGTCTTGGGGGGCTCGGCTCTAACATCGCGATCTGCCTTGCGCGCGCAGGCGTGGGCAAGCTCACGCTCATTGATTTTGACCGGGTGGATATCACAAACCTCCACCGCCAGCAATATAAAGCGGCGCAGGTCGGGCAATATAAAGCCGAGGCGCTTATGCAAAACCTGAAAGAAATCGCGCCTTATGTACAGCTCTGCGCACATACCGTCAAAATTACGGAAGAAAATTTCCGCGTGCTGCTCTGTGGGTCGGATATCATCTGCGAGGCGTTCGATAACGCGGAGGCAAAGGCAATGCTGACAAACTGCGTGCTTACCGAAATGCCGGGCACATACCTGGTGGCGGCCTCGGGCATGGCGGGACTCGGTCCGGCAAACACCATCCGCACCAAACGGGTCACAAACCGGTTTTATCTGTGCGGCGACGGTGCAAGCGACGTGGCGACCGAAACAAGCCTTGTTTCTTCGCGCGTCATGCTTTGTGCGGCACACCAGGCGCACGCGGTTTTGCGCATGATCGCGGGGCAGTACGAAGTTTAAAAAAAACAATATGTTTGAACGGCGGATCAATCCGTCAAAAGAAAGAAGGTTTTTTATTCATGCAAACAAACGACAAACTTATGATCGGCGGACACACGTTCTATTCCCGGTTTATCCTTGGATCCGGGAAATATTCCATGAAGCTGATCAAGGCGGCAATAGAAGACGCGGGCGCGGAAATCATCACGCTGGCGGTACGCCGCGCCAATACCAAAGAGCAGGAAAGCATCCTTGATTATATTCCTGAAAATGTAACGCTGCTGCCCAATACTTCTGGGGCGCGCAACGCGCAGGAGGCAGTGCGGATCGCGCGGCTGGCGCGGGAGCTGGGGTGCGGTGATTTTGTGAAAATCGAGATCATGCGCGACTCCAAATACCTGCTGCCTGACAACGGGCAGACTGTCAAAGCGACTGAAATCCTCGCAAAAGAAGGTTTTGTGGTCATGCCGTATATGTACCCGGATCTAAACACCATGCGCGACCTGCAGGACGCGGGCGCAGCAGCCATTATGCCCCTCGCCTCCCCGATCGGTTCCAACAAAGGACTTGCGACGCGCGAATTTATCCAAATCCTGATCGACGAATCCGACCTCCCCGTCATTGTGGATGCAGGCATCGGCAGACCGTCGCAGGCTTGCGAAGCAATGGAAATGGGCGCGGCTGCCGTGATGGCAAATACGGCGCTTGCCACCGCCGGAGATCTCCCGCTGATGGCGTCCGCGTTCCGTGACGCGATCAGCGCCGGGCGCAATGCCTATCTTTCCGGGCTGGGGCGCGTTCTTTCGCGCGGGGCTTCCTCTTCCGATCCGCTGACCGGATTTTTAAGCGATTAAGGGAGGCTTCCGAGTGGAAAACCAATTTTTGATTGATTCCGAATACCTGTCGCCGCAGGCGCTGGAAAAAAAGCATAGACTCGAAACCGACCCGTCATGCCGTAAAAACCACATGGAATACCTTCCCGGCATGGAACAAATTGAGTCGGACGTATGCAAAAATGTAATGTCGCAAGTGGAAGCCTACGACGCTTCTTCCTATACTGCGCGCGATGTTCGCGCCGCGCTTCGGCATCCCGCTTGTTCCATCGAGGATTTTGGGGCGCTGCTGTCCCCCGCTGCGCAGCCGTTTCTTGAGGAAATGGCACAGCGTGCAAGGCTGGAAACCAGCAAGCACTTCGGCAATACGGTGTATTTGTTTACACCGCTGTATATTGCTAATTACTGCGAAAATTACTGCGTTTACTGCGGCTTTAACTGTTATAACCATATCCAGCGCAGCAAACTCTCGCCCGAGCAGATCGAGCATGAGATGAAGGTCATCGCGCAAAGCGGCATGGAGGAAATCCTCATCCTGACGGGGGAAAGCCGTGCAAAGAGCGATGTTGCCTATATTGGCGAAGCATGCAGGCTCGCCCGCAAATACTTTCGGATGGTAGGGCTGGAGATCTATCCTGTCAACACGGACGAATACCGCTATCTTCACGAATGCGGCGCGGATTACGTCACCGTGTTCCAGGAAACCTACGATCCCGCAAAGTACGAGACCCTTCACCTTGCCGGGCATAAACGTGTATGGCCGTACCGTTTTGATTCGCAGGAACGCGCACTGCGCGGCGGCATGCGCGGCGTTGCTTTTTCCGCGCTGCTCGGGCTTTCCGATTTCCGCAAGGATGCCCTCGCGACCGCCCTGCACGCCTATTATTTACAACGGAAATACCCGCATGCGGAAATGTCGCTTTCCTGCCCGCGGCTGCGCCCGATCATCAACAACGATAAAATCAATCCCCTGGACGTGCATGAAAAGCAGCTTTGCCAGGTGATCTGCGCATACCGTATCTTTCTTCCCTTTGCGGGGATCACCGTATCCTCGCGGGAAAGCGCGGCTTTTCGCAATGGCATTGTGAAAATCGCCGCCACCAAGGTGTCCGCCGGGGTTTCCACGGGCATCGGCGACCACGAAAGCAAGTATACCGGCAAACAAAGCGGCAGCGCCGAGGGAGACGAGCAATTTGAAATCAGCGACGGCAGAAGCTTTGATGCTATGTACCGCGATATTGCGGAGGAAGGACTTCAGCCTGTGCTGAACGATTACGTCTATGTTTGATCTGTTTTGCGTCACCAACCGCCGGCTGTGCAGCGATGATTTTCTCAGGCGGATCGAAGCCATCGCCCGGCAAAAACCGTCCGGCGTGATCCTGCGGGAAAAAGATCTGCCGGAAAACGAATATCTTGCGCTTGCGCTGGACGTAATTGCCGTTTGCGGGCAAGCGGGCGTTCCCTGCATCCTGCATCGCTTCCCCGGTGCGGCAGCGGCGCTCGGGCAGCGGGAGATCCACCTGCCCCTCCCCGTCCTGCGCGCACTGCCCCACGAAGAAAAGGCGTATTTCCGCCGGATTGGCGTTTCCTGCCATTCGGCAGCAGAGGTACGCGAAGCAGAGACGCTCGGCTGCACTTACGTGACGGCAGGGCATATTTTTGAAACAGACTGCAAAAAAGGTCTCGCAGGGCGCGGGCTTCCGTTTTTACGCGAGGTTTGCGGCTGCACAGGCGTTCCGGTCTATGCCATCGGCGGGATTACTCCGCAGAACCTGCGGGACATTAAAAACGCGGGCGCAGCCGGCGCATGCCTCATGAGCAGCCTGATGACATGCTGCGATCCGGCAGCGTATTTTCATTCCTTAAGGGAGACGATATCATGAATTTTACAAAAGATACCCTGCTCCTATATGCGGTCACCGACCGCTCCTGGGCGCACGGGCAAACGTTTTACGAACAAATTGAATCGGCGCTGCGCGGCGGTGTCACGCTGCTGCAGCTCCGCGAAAAGAAGCTGGACGATGAAGCCTTCCTTGCCGAGGCGGTCAAGGTCAAAGACCTTTGCCGCAGCTACGGCGTACCGCTGATCATCAACGACAATGTAAGCGTTGCGCTCAAAAGCGGTGCCGACGGCGTCCATGTCGGCATGGAAGACGCGCCTGTACGGGAAATCCGCAGGTGCGCAGACAAAGGCTTCCTGATTGGCGCGACCGCCAAAACCGTAGAGCAGGCAAAGCTCGCCGAAGCGACCGGCGCGGATTATATCGGCGTTGGGGCGGTTTTTCCGTCCCCCACCAAAAAAAACGCCGTCCGCATTACCACGGCACAGCTAAAAGAGATCTGTGCCTCGGTTTCCATCCCCGCTGTTGCCATCGGCGGCATCAATCTTGAAAACGCAGGCGCGCTTACGGGCGGCGGCATGGACGGCATTGCTGTTATTTCCGCCCTGTTTGCCACAGATAACATCGAGCAGGCGGCAGCGCGTCTCAGAGCGAAAGCTATTGAAATCACGCGCGGTTAGGATACGGCTGCGCCTGTAAACACAAGAAAAATGCTTCGCAAAAATCCGAAGCAAAAAAGCGGCAGACTGGGGGCACCACTTTTTGCCGCTCAATAAAAATAGTGCTGCACACGAAAGGAGACAAACGTATGAAAACAGCATTATCAATCGCCGGAAGTGATTCCAGCGGAGGCGCCGGTATTCAGGCTGATCTGAAAACGATGACAATGAATGGCGTGTATGCAATGAGCGTGATCACAGCGCTCACTGCACAAAACACAACCGGCGTTGCGGGGATCTCGGAAGTTTCTCCCGATTTCCTCAGGCAGCAAATTGACGCAATCTTTGAAGATATCCGTCCTGACGCAGTAAAGATCGGAATGGTTTTTTCTCCCGAAGCATTTGAGGTGATCGCGGAAAGGCTGCGTTTTTACCAGGCAAAAAATATTGTCGTAGATCCTGTGATGGTTGCGACAAGCGGTTCAAAGCTGATGAAAAGCGAGGCTGCCGCTGCCATGGAGAAATACCTTCTTCCCCTCGCGGCAGTCATAACGCCCAACATCCCCGAAGCGCAGATGCTTTCGGGTATCTCCATCCATACGGAAGAAGATATGCTCCGCGCCGCCAAAACCATCAGCCAAAGCTGTGGCAGCGCCATCCTGCTCAAGGGCGGTCATAGCACAGCGGACGCAAACGATATCCTCTACGCAGCAGAAAAAGCAAGATGGTTCTTTGGCAAACGGATCGACAACCCCAACACCCACGGCACGGGATGTACGCTCTCGAGCGCCATTGCAGCCAACCTTGCTAAAGGCTTTGCCCTTGAGGACGCGATCGAGCGTTCCAAGCAATATATTTCCGACGCGCTTGCGGACGGTCTTGACCTCGGCAAAGGCCCCGGTCCCTTAAACCACGCTTTTCACCTGAAGGGTGAATATAAAAAGGAGAAATAATAAAATGGAATACAGCACACAAATGGAAGCTGCCAGAAAAGGCATTGTCACCAAAGAAATGAAAGCGATCGCCAAAAAGGAATACCGCACGGAAGAAGAGATCCGTGATCTTGTAGCAAAAGGACATGTTGCCATCTGCGCGAATAGGCGCCATACCTGCCTTGACCCCAACGGCGTAGGTTCTATGCTGCGCACAAAAATTAACGTAAATCTCGGCGTTTCCAAGGACTGCAAGGATTACGAGATAGAAATGGAAAAAGTAATGGCGGCAGTGGATATGGGCGCAGAAGCCATCATGGATCTTTCCTCGCACGGCAATACGCAGCCCTTCCGCAAAAAGCTGACGAGCGAATGCCCCGCGATGATCGGCACCGTACCCGTTTACGACAGCGTGATCCATTACCAGCGTGATCTTTCCACCCTCACCGCCAAAGATTTCATTGACGTTGTGCGCCTGCACGCGGAGGACGGCGTAGATTTTGTGACGCTCCATTGCGGCATCACGCAAAAAACAATCGAACAGATCAAAAAACACAAACGGAAAATGAATATTGTTTCCCGCGGGGGGTCTTTGGTGTTCGCATGGATGTGTATGACCGGGCAGGAAAACCCGTTTTATGAGTATTACGACGAAATCCTCGAGATCTGCAGGGAATACGACGTCACCATCTCGCTGGGCGACGCATGCCGTCCGGGCTGTCTTGCCGACGCAAGCGACGTCTGCCAGATCGAAGAACTTGTCCGTCTGGGAGAACTCACAAAGCGCGCCTGGGCAAAAGACGTGCAGGTGATGGTGGAGGGTCCCGGTCATGTGCCGCTCGACCAGATTGAAGCAAACATGAAGATCCAGCAGACCATCTGCATGGGCGCGCCCTTCTATGTTTTGGGACCGATCGTCACGGATATCGCGCCCGGTTACGATCACATCACCTCCGCGATCGGCGGCGCGATCGCCGCTTCCGCCGGCGCAGCCTTCTTGTGCTACGTCACGCCCGCCGAGCATCTTGCGCTTCCTACGGTGGAAGACGTAAAACAAGGCATCGTTGCTTCGCGGATCGCCGCCCATGCCGCAGATATCGCAAAACATATTCCGCACGCAAGGGACATTGATGATAGGATGGCTGACGCACGCAAGGCGTTTGACTGGGAACGCCAATGGGAATGCGCGATCGACCCGCAAACGGCAAAGCGTATCCGCGAGGAAAGCAAGCCGGAAATCGAAGAAAGCTGCTCCATGTGCGGCAAATTCTGCGCAGTGCGCAGCATGAACAAAGCGCTCAACGACGAATATATCGACATCCTGTAACACGTATTCAGCATACAAAAAGAAGCGCGCGCCGCAAAAACTGCAAACGCGCTTTTTTTGTAGAAGCTTTGAAGGATCTTAGGATGACGCCGACGCATCCGGTCAAAAAAACCGTTGAAAAAGATTTTTCAACGGTTTCTCATTTTTGCGGATCTTATTCGTTTTTCCCACAGCAGTTTTTATATTTTTTTCCACTGCCGCACGGGCACGGCGCGTTGCGCCCCACTGTTTTCTCCACATGCACGGGTGTCTGCGGCTCGCCCGCATTTGCATTTGCGCCCGCGCGCATATTACTGCGCTGCGCCCCGCCGCCGGTCGGGTTTCCGTCCGCGTCGAGGTTTGCCTTGCCTTCCTGCGCCTCGTGCTGCTCTACCTTGCTCTGTACCTTGATGTGGTACAGCATATACACCGCTTCCTCACGAATCGCGTCTACCATGGCGTCAAACATATCGAAGCCCTCGATACGGTATTCATTGATCGGGTCGCGCTGTCCGAGCGCCCGCAGACCAATCCCGCGGCGGAACTGATCCATCGCGTCAATGTGATCCATCCATTTGGAATCCACCACGCGCAGCAGCACCATGCGTTCCACATCGCGCATCCCAAAGCCCGCTTCCTGCATTTCCGTTTCTTTGACGCCGTATGCCTCACGCACTTTTTCGCGGATTTCACTTTCCAGCTTTTTGCTGTCGGCAGCCTCTTTTTCCTCCTCGGAATATTGCTCCAGCTTCAGCCCAAAAACACGCTCGAAATAAGCGTACAAATCATTCCAATCCCATTCTTCCGAATATTTGCCCTTCGGGCAATAAACCCCGATCGCGTTTTCTACCAGCGAATCAATCATCCCCTGGATACTGCCGGAAATATCGTCGCCCATCAATACCTGCTTGCGCTGACCGTAGATCACCTCGCGCTGCTTGTTCATAACGTCATCGTAATCCAGTACGTTTTTCCTCAGATTAAAGTTGTTGCCTTCAATCCTCTTTTGGGCGTTTTCAATCTGCTTGGTCAGCATGCCGAATTCAAGGGGCATATCGTCCCCGTCGCCTGCCAGCCTTTCCATCAACGCCTTAATCCGGTCGCCGCCAAACAGGCGCATGAGGTCGTCTTCCAGCGCGATATAAAACTTGGAAGATCCCGGGTCGCCCTGCCTGCCGCTTCGTCCGCGCAGCTGGTTGTCGATCCGGCGGCTTTCGTGGCGTTCCGTGCCGAGAATGGCAAGTCCGCCCAGCGCCACCACTTCTTCATGCTCCGCATCCGTAATTTTTTTATATTTTTCCATCAGCTCGACGTATTTCTGGCGTGCCGCCAAAACTTCTTCATCCGTTGTCGCCGCATGACTGACAGCCTGCTCGATCATCTCGTCATCCATGCCATCCGCGCGCATCTCGTTACGCGCAAGATAGTCCGCGTTGCCCCCAAGAAGGATATCCGTACCACGACCCGCCATGTTGGTGGCAATGGTCACCGCGTTCTTCTTACCGGCCTGCGCAATGATCTGTGCCTCGCGCAAATGGTTTTTGGCATTCAACACCTCGTGCTTGACGCCCCGGCGCACCAACAGCGACGATAGATATTCACTGTCGGAAACGGAAACCGTACCCACCAAGATCGGTCTTCCTGTTTCATGCAGCCGCACGATCTCTTCTACCGCGGCGTTAAACTTACCCTTTTTGGTGTTGTATATCACATCGTTTTGATCCTTACGGATCATCGGGCGATGCGTCGGGATCTCCACCACCTGCAGGTTGTAGATGCTCTGGAATTCATCCTCTTCCGTCTTCGCCGTACCGGTCATGCCGGAAAGCTTGTGGTACATCCGGAAAAAATTCTGGAACGTAACCGTGGCGAGCGTCTTTGATTCACGCTCCACCTTCACGCCTTCCTTGGCTTCGATCGCCTGGTGCAGCCCGTCGGAATACCGCCGCCCAATCATCAAACGCCCGGTAAACTCGTCTACGATCACAACTTCCTTATCTTCCGTCACCACATATTCGCGGTCGCGCACAAACAGGCGGTGTGCCTTCAGCGCCTGGTTGATATGGTGCACGATCTCCGTATTTTCAATATCCGTCAGATTTTCCAGGTGGAAAAACTGCTCCGCTTTTTTTACGCCGTCTTCCGTTAGGTTGATCGCCTTCATTTTTTCGTCGACTTCGTAATCAGCCTCTTCTTTTAACTTGCCGACAAACTTATCGGCCTGCTGATAAAGATCCGTGCCTTTATCTCCCTGCCCGGAAATGATGAGCGGCGTACGCGCCTCGTCGATCAAAATACTATCCACTTCATCCACAACGGCAAAATTAAGTTCGCGCTGCACAAGATCGCTTTTGCGGATCACCATGTTGTCACGCAGGTAATCAAACCCGAGCTCGTTGTTTGTGGAATAAACAATATCGCACGCATAAGCCTTTTGCTTCTGTGCCTTATCCATCTCCCGTGTTACAAGCCCCACCGTAAAGCCGAGGAACTTAAACACCTTGCCCATCCATTCGCTGTCACGCCGGGCGAGGTATTCGTTCACCGTTACAATATGCACGCCCTTGCCGGAAATCGCGTTTAAAGCCGCGGGCAGCGTCGCCACCAGCGTTTTTCCTTCGCCTGTCTTCATCTCGGCAATATTCCCTTGGTGCAGCACAATGCCACCCAAAACCTGCGCATAAAAATGCTTCATGCCAAGCACACGCCAGCTTGCCTCGCGTACCTGTGCAAACACCTCCGGGAGCAGCGCATCCAGGCTCTCACCGTCTTCCTGATGACGTTTTTTAAAAATCTCGGTCATCTGCACGAGCTCTGCGTCGCTCATCTCCTCATAGATCGGGGCCAGCGCTTCCACTTTGTCCGCCAGCTTTTTTACCGGCCGCAGCGCCGAATTAGAAAATATTCCCATTTATTTTTAATAACCTTCTCTCTTCAATCCATATGGCTATAGTAAGCCAGTTTCATTATATTTTATCAAAGTTATAAATGTAAGTAAATCAAATCCGTTTAAATTGTACAAAAAGTTCAAAATTACATTTCCCTTTTGCGCTGTGCTGCTTTATAATCGAAAGAAAGCAGGAAATCCGTGTCCGTGGTTGCAAGCCGATGCCAGTCGCAGGCAAAACGGTCCACGTAAGCGGCGGTATTTGCCGCCGTGAGCATAGTGCGGCTAGACGTAAGACCGCCCTTCCAAAAAGGAAGAGAGGAGTAAGAGTGGCCAATGCAGGCTGCGGGGCTCCCCGGCGGCGAATGTGGGGGAAAAGACCAGGTCGGGCGGTGCTCCTGTTTTTTTATTTCCTTTGATTTTGTTTCCTGTTTGGAAGGAAACCGGATAGCTTATAAAGAATATATAAGGTAAGCGTATCTTTCCCAAGCGACAGCCGGGGTGCGGGAAACATGCAGGCTCAAACTCTCCGCGCCCTATCAAAGGGCAAGACGCGCCCAACCACTATAAAACGGAAAAGGGGCGAACAGAATGAAAATTAGTATTTCCGGTAAAAACATCACCATCTCCAATTACCTGCGCGATGTTATCAACAAAAAGGCAGGCAAACTGGAGCGCTATTTCAAACCCGATACCGAAATGCAAGTAACGCTTTCCATCGAGAAATCCCGCCATATCGCAGAAGTGACGATTATCGCAGAAGGTGTGGTGCTCCGGGGCGAAGAAGCGACGGGAGATATGTATTCTTCCATCGACGTGGTTCTCAAAAAGCTGGAGCGTCAAATGCGCAAGCATCGTACCAAGCTGGAAAAACGCCTGCACGCGGAGGCCTTTGAAGAAGAAACCGTTTACGATTATTACGACGAAGATTTTGAGGAGGATATTCCGCAGATCGTCCGTAAGAAAAAATTTGTACTGCGCCCAATGGATGCCGAAGACGCCGCGATGCAAATGGAGCTTCTGGGTCATACATTTTTTGTCTATCGCAATCCCCGCAACAACGAGGTTAATGTCATTTACAAACGCGCGGACGGCAATTACGGCGTGATCGAGCCACAATAAAATAGCTTTCCTAGTAAAAATATATGGGGCTGCCCAAGAAGGGCAGCCCCATTTTTTGTTTGTATTCCGCTTGTAACTTTCCTTTTTAAAATACGCGCTTTGCCAGCAGGAACCCGTTTTGGAACCACGAGCCAAAGTCCCTGTGTACCATTGCGTTTTGGCTGGAAGACGCGTCGATCACCGTGCCGTCGCCAAGGTAGATCGCCACATGCCCGTTCATGCAAATGATGTCGCCGCGTTTTAAATCGCCGATGCTTCGAATCGTCTGGAACCCAGAGCTTCTCCAGCCGCCGGACGTCATATAACCGATGTCGTAGCCCGCCTTGTTCAGGCAGTAATAAATCAGCCCGGAGCAGTCAAAAGCGTTTGGACCTTTTGCTCCCAAAACATACGGCTTGCCAAGCTGCGCATATGCTTGGTCGATAAACGCCTCCACCATGGAAGATGCTCCGCTCTGTGCGCTGCCGCTGCCGCCGTCCGATCCCGCTTTGCCGCCGGATTTTGTGACCGCGTCCTCGGAATAAAGCGCCTCTTTGGTATAATATCCAACGCTGCCGTCCACGCCCAGATCATTGTTTTTCTGGAAAGCCTTGACCGCTGCGTCCGTATCCGTTCCAAAATAGCCCGTCGCACTGACTTCATAGCCAAGGGAATTCAGTCTCTTTTGGATTTCCTGCACGTCTGTGCCGCTTGCGCCGACGGTTACGGTATATTCCATCGCGTCGTCTGCAAACAACTTCTGTAGGGTTTCATAAGTTCCCACATTACTCACTTCCAGCCCGTGCTTCCGCTGAAAATAACCGATCGCCTGCTGTGTGGCAGGTCCAAAAAGCTGTGTGGGTTCATCCGGATCCATATAATGCAGATCCATCAGCCGCTGTTGTACCAGGGCAACCAGGGGCGACTCCGTCCCGGGCTGGATATCTCCGGTAAACTGCTTCTGCTGTTCGTTTTGTACTGGCACCGGTGCTTGCGCTGCTGCTTGTGCCTGCGCTTGCGCTGCTGCTTGTGCCTGTGCTTGTGCTGCCGCATCTGCTTGTGCCTGTGCTTGTGCCGCCGCATCTGCTTGTGCCTGTGCTTGTGCTGCCGCATCGGTTGCCGGGGTCTGCGTTTCTTCTGCCGCCGGGGTCTGCGTCTCTTCTGCCGCCGGGGTCTGCGCTTCTTGCGCCGCCGGGGTCTGCGCTTCTTGCGCCGCCGGGGTCTGCGTCTCTTGCGCCGCCGGGGTCTGCGTCTCTTCTTGCGCCGCCGGGGTCTGCGTCTCTTCTGTCGCCGCCGGGGTCTGCGTCTCTTCTGTCGCCGCCGGGGTCTGCGCCGCGGGCGTTTCCTGCGGATCTACCACTGCTTCGCCCTGTGCCTGTGCGCCCTCAGGATCCTGCTGCGCGCCGCCCTGGGTGTCCTCCCCGGTCAGCGTACCTTCTTCCTGTGTTTGCGTTTGTGTCGCTGCTTCTTCCTGCACCGCGATTGCAGCAGGCGCCTTCCACATTTCATCGCCATATGCTGCAGTTGCCGCGATCACCGGCACCGTTACGGCAAGCGCCGCCGCGGTTATCATCGCCAATAAGCGTCTTTTTCTTTTTGCCCTGTGATGCCTTATACTTGTAGATTCGGGGGCATTACGCCTGGAAAACTTTTGCGCTGTCAAACGTCCCGTTCTCCATCTTCTGAAAAATTGATTCATAACAACTCCTTTTCTGTTACAAGTTTAATACGGATTATAATACTTTTAATACAATAAGTCCATAGTTTTTTAATACTTTTGTAATATTTAATGAATTTTTTCTTATCTCCGCAGCACATCCCCCGTATTCCAAAGCTCATAAAACCATGAAAAACAGCGGATTTTCGGCGATTCCACAAAATCGCGTTTTCGCTTCCATCATCCGGTGTTATAATAGATTAAAATACAAAAAAACAATACCTTCTTTCAAAGAAACAGATTATTTCTCGCGTAGGAACGGGGTTATAGATATGGAACAAATCGAAGAAATTCTTTCCGGATTGACGTTAGAACAAAAAGCCGCGCTGTGCGCGGGTAAAGATGCGTGGAACACCGTTTCTTTTTCCTCGCCCAAAGTGCCCGGCGTACTGATGACAGATGGCCCGCACGGGCTGCGCAAACAATATGATGAAAAAACAGCGATGCTGGAGCGCTCTGTTCCCGCAACGTGTTTTCCCACGGCGGCGACTACCGCCTGTTCTTGGGATCCGCAGCTTTTGCACGAGGTGGGCGCGGCGCTTGGCGCGGAAGCGCGCAGCCAGGGGGTATCCATGGTGCTTGGTCCGGGCATCAACATCAAGCGGTCGCCTCTTTGCGGACGCAATTTCGAATATTTTTCCGAAGATCCGGTGCTTTCCGGGGAACTCGGCGCGGCGATCATCGACGGGATGCAGGAATCCGGCACAGCGGCATGCCTCAAGCATTTTGCCGCCAACAACCGCGAGCATTTCCGTATGGTTTCCAACTCCATCGTGGGCAGCCGCGCCCTGCGTGAAATTTATCTTGCCGGGTTTGAACGCGCCGTCAAAAAAGGGAAGCCTTCCGCCGTCATGAGCGCCTATAACATGCTCAACGGAGAATATTGCGGGGAAAGCCCCGCGCTCATCAGCGGGATCCTGCGCGGCGAATGGGGTTTTGACGGTCTTGTCGTCTCTGACTGGGGCGCATGTTATCACCGCGAGCAGGGGATCCGCGCGGGAATGGATCTGGAAATGCCCTATTCCGGGCACGAAAACGCAGACCGCATCCTTCGCAGCATTGAAAAAGGCAGGCTTTCCGAGGACGCGCTGGATGACTGCGTGCGCCGCGTACTCGCCTTTGCACTATCGTGCGAAAAAAACAAGGAACAGCCTTTTTTCTGTGATATGGAAAAGAATCACGAAATCGCGCGCAAAGCCGCGCTGCAAAGCGCTGTGCTCCTAAAAAACGAAAATAATATTTTGCCGCTGAAACCGGGGATCAAGGTGGCGCTGCTCGGTGAATTTGCAGAGCAGCCGCGTTACCAGGGTGCGGGAAGCTCCATGATCGCGCCCGCACACCTTGAGACCGCAATAGAAGAATTTCCGAAATACGGGATTTCCATGGAATACAGCAAGGGTTATTCCGTCCAGCGCGACGACCCGGAAGAAGCGCTTCTGCATGAAGCAGAGCAAACGGCAATGCGCGCCGACGTCGCAGTTATTTTGGCGGGACTTCCCGCGCGCTGCGAGACAGAAGGTGTAGATCGCACACACCTTGCCATGCCGCCAAACCAGGTTGCGCTGATCAAACGGATCGCGCGGATTCGCCCGGTTGTGGTTGTTCTGCATTGCGGTGCGCCTGTAGAAATGCCCTGGCTGCCTTCAGCGAGCGGTCTGCTGCATTGTTATCTTAGCGGCGAAGCGGGCGCGTCGGCTGCTGCCATGCTCCTGACAGGAAAGGAGTGCCCGGGCGGAAAACTTGCCGAGAGCTATCCCCTTGCGCTATCCGATACGCCTTCTTATCATTTCTTCTCGGATGACCAGCACAATATCGAATACCGGGAAAGCACCTATGTTGGCTACCGTTATTATGACGCATGTGGCAAAAAAGTTTTGTTTCCGTTCGGATACGGACTGTCTTATACAACTTTTTCGTATTCTCCGCTTAGGATTTCGGGGGAACCCGCAAACGGTTCTCTTACCGCAGAATTGGAAGTCAAAAACACCGGAGCGGTGCGCGGGGCAGAGATCGTACAGCTTTATGTCCGGCTTACCGGCTGTCCTTACCGGCAGCTGCGCGCGTTTCAAAAAGTCGATCTTGCCCCCGGCGAAGTAAAGACTGTTGTCTTTACGCTGTGCCCGCGGGATTTCTCCTTTTACGAAAACGGCTGGCAGCTTGCCTCCGGCGCAGAGCTGATTGTCGGTTCTCATTCCCGTGACAACCGTGGGGAATATTCCTTCGACATTTCCGGCGGAAAAGATGTCCCCGCCTATCCCGTCGCATCGGACGGACACTGGGATGCCGTGCAGTTTTACAAGCTTTTTGATAAAATCCCGCAAGTCTCTTTCTCAACGCGCCCTTTTACCATCAACGCTACGCTGACCGATTTTGAGTCTACCTCCATCGGGCGGATGATCCGTAAATTTATCTATAAATTCGTGCATCATCACGTCCACCCCGATAACGCGCTCAGCGCGCAAATCCTGCTGCAGCTTTTAAATGAAAACCCTATACGCGCACTTGTATCTATGTCGGGCGGGCTTCTTACCTATGGCATGGCACGTGGAATTTTGATGATTGTCAACGGTCAGATCTTTCTTGGGATCGTCGCCGTTGTCGTAGAAAATCACAAACGCAGAAAAAAAGAAAAAAAATCAAAAGAAGATGTTTATAGCGAGTAATGCGGTTTATATATGGTATGTCGCAATCACATAACGAGAAAACGACAACAAAACAATACATACCCCCCAATCAGCAAAAGACCGGTGCAGCGCATCGGTCTTTTGCTTTTTCCCTGATTTTGAAAGGTTGTGCCAATTTACGCAAACCGGTTTTTTATTCTCGCATTTCCGTTATTCTGCAAGTCTTTTTTTATTTATGCCGTCCACGGCGGCGATAGCGGGAAATTATTCTTCTGCGGTATAAACGTGGCAGCAAGCATCGCTTTCCTAATAAAAACATACATTGTTTTCCGTCCGACATTCGTATTATAATAGAAAGAAAATCGGAAGGAGCGTCAAGCCATGCCAACCGAACAATCCATCATTCAAAAAGCATATGCACTTGGCGCTATGCGCGCGGCAGGCGTGTCGCCGCGTGATATCGCGACCTATCCTTCCCTGCGGGAACTGTGCGAAATGAATCACTGCGGCTGTTATGGAAGCAATTGGGGCTGCCCGCCCGGGTGCGGCAGCGTGGAGGCGCTTACCAAACGATTGCGCGCCTATTCCCACGGCGTGGTTTACCAGTATACGGGAACGCTTACGGATTCGTTTGATTTCGACGGTATGATGGCGGCAAACACCTTTTTCAACCAAATCACTTATGGACTGAAGGCATACCTGCGCGGCAAAGCCGTACCGTTCCTTGTTTTGGGCGCGGGAAAATGCAGCCTGTGCGAAGCCTGTACCTATCCGGATGCGCCGTGCCGCAACCCGCTTTTCAAAAATATTTCGGTCGAAGCCTGCGGCATCAACGTTTCTGAGCTGTGTACACTGGCATCTCTGCCTTACGTCGCCGGAAAGGACACCGTGACCAACACGGGACTCGTGTTGTTTTAAAAATACGGATACACAAAATATGCCGAAAATAAAAAAACGCAGGTTTTCCCTGCGTCGCGTTTTATGAAAACATGGGGCTCGTTCTTTCAAATCCTTACTCAAAGCGCCAGTAGTGTAAACCGGTTTCCGTTTGCTTCCACCAGTCTTCTGACATCCGCACAATCAAGAAAAACCGTCGCCGTATTGACTCCCGGGTGTACGCCCAAGCGTTTTTCACCGACAAGATCGCGATCAAAATAGACTTCCACCGCAGCGTCCTTATCATAAAAAATGCCAAGCGGTGTCACTGCACCCTTTTTCAGGTTCAGGTATTTTTCCAGCCGCTCCTCCGATGCAAAAGAAAGCCGCGCGCCTACCGCTTCCCCCAGCTTTTTCAAATCCACCGTTTTATCCTTGCCTACGCACACCAAAAAATGCCGTTTTCCTTTTCCATCGCGCAAAAACAGATTTTTACAGACGTTTCCGCATCTGCAAATTCCGTCGCGTTCCATATCCTCTATGGTCATAACGGGTTCATGCGCCATGATTTCATAAGCAACGCTGTTTTGCGCCAGCCACTCCAGTATTTCTTCCTTGTTTGCCATTTACGCGATTTCCTCTCCCTGCGTCACTGCAAAAACGATATGTTGTTATCGTTTACAAAATCATCAACCCCATATAACACCAGTACCTGTGTGATCCCGCGTTCCTTCATCAATTCAGAGACCGACTGCCGCTTAAAATAGCGCAGATCCACCATGTCGATCTCACTATATTCTTTCGCCAAAAACGGCGCCATACAGTGGGCAAACGAATCCTTAATAATCAACAGCTTGCCGCCCTTTGCATCCGGGTTCATAATGCGCGCCATGCTGTGGTTCCCATCCAAAAACACGGAATATTTATCTGTTTCCGAGAGCCTGTCTTCAAAAAACATCGTGTCTGAGAAAACCGGCTCCGGCTTGTTATCATCTTTTATTTCCACTGTGACGCGAATAGGGTAACGCCATATTTCCAGGGTATCGGGCGGCGTCAGCCAAAGGCAGCTCTTTGCGTAAGACGTCCCATAAAAACCGTCTGTGGTTTCCACGGTAAATATATCCCTTGCAAGCGGCGTAAACCCCATGCTGTCCGCGTATTCCGTATACGCGAGATAAGCGCCTTCGCTTGTCCAGTGGTGATCTGTTTTATAATAAAGCTGCTGTTTTGTGCTTTGCGCCAAAAACGTTTCGCGCAGGTCAATCCACCCCGTTTTCCCGGCAAACGCGCTTTGTGCCTGGTCAAGGATCTCCGCGTCCGGATAAACTTTATGATTTTCCGGCAGCAGTTCCTCCATCACATAACCCGTCGACGGCACGATCATCACAGAAACAGGAACATCTGTATTCTCCGCAAACGCATTGATCGCCCCAATATTCGCATCCAGTTTACTTTGGTCAAAATTGATCGGCGTTGCAATCAGGTAATTATCTTTTCCGGCATACATCCCGCTTTCCCCATTCCGCCCGGTCAGCAGGTTATAATAGGCGTTGATGCCGAGCCATACTTTTCGTCCGGGAAAATGATCGGAGATATACCGCTCTGCGCTATCCTCAAAAGATCCGTCCGTCACCGACTGAAAGCTTAATTCCGGCGCTTTTTCCAGCACACGTCGTTCTTCCTGGGATGTCTGCACCTTTGGCAGCGCCAAAAAGAGGACAAACATGCCGCCGATAAACGCGCAGAAAACAACGATCAATATCATTGATTTGAATGAAACACCATGTTTTCCGTGATCCACCGCCAACGCCTCCTTTAAAACCGGAAATACAGGAACGGGTTATAGGTCTCGCTCACCAGCGCCGCCGTGCACAGCACAAGCACACCGGCGACGATCGCCACTTCCGCCCCCAACATCCATTTTTTGTTTTGAAACCGGTAATACATCGCCTTCCATACGGGCAGGCTCGCCGCAATCCCCACTGCGATCACAGGCAGGAATGAAAGCGCCGCCGATGCAGCGTCCGCGCCGATCAGCCCCGCGCCGCCCACAGAGAACATCGACGTAAAATATGCGCCCATTGCGCCGAGATCCTCAAAGCTGAAAATAGTCCACCCTATCATAATAAAGAACATGGCATAAGTATGGGTGACAACGCCCGGCAGCTTATGCAGCGGACGGTCGAGAAGGAATTTTTCCAGCACAAGAATAGCGAAATAATAGACGCCCCACATAATAAAATTATAGTCTGCGCCGTGCCAAAAGCCCGTCAAAGACCATACGATCAATAAATTTAGGATCAGCCGCGCCGTGCCTTTGCGGTTGCCGCCGAGCGGGATATAAACATAATCGCGGAACCATGTGGAAAGCGAAATATGCCACCGCCGCCAAAACTCAGTG
Source organism: Christensenella sp. (assembly GCA_034926635.1). Lineage (GTDB taxonomy): Bacteria > Bacillota > Clostridia > Christensenellales > Christensenellaceae > Christensenella. The sequence continues at coordinate 89,225 of JAYFQX010000012.1, forward strand.
ATGCTCTTGGAAATATAAGGATAATTAAAGTTCTTCATAAATTCGAAGCCGAACATCTTGCCGAGTCCGCAGGCCATGTCGGAATACCCGCTGAAATCGAAATAGATCTGCAGTGTAAACGCCGCGATCCCGACCCACGAGCCCAAAATCCCGTTTTCCCCCGGCGTATTTTTGAGCATATCCCACAAAAGCCCCATCTGGTTTGCGATTAACACTTTTTTGGCAAGTCCCACCAAAAAAAGCTTGATCCCGTCGCTGAACTGTTTCAGGTTTTCCCTGCGGTACTCCAATTGCTCTGCGACATCTTTATACCGCACGATCGGTCCTGCAATCAGCTGCGGGAATAAGGAAACATACGTTCCGAACGTCACAAGATTATGCTGCGCTTCTACATCGCCGCGGTATACGTCGATCACGTAGGACATCGCCTGGAAGGTATAAAAAGAAATCCCGATGGGCAGCAGAATCTCCGGCAGTCCAATGCCTTCAAAGCCCGGGATAGAAAGAAAGATTCTCGCAAAAAAGTTGGTATATTTGAAAAACCCAAGCAGCCCGAGGTTCACCAACACCGACAGCACCAGCATGGTTTTTTTGCGCACCGGGAATTTTTCGATCGCCAATCCAAACAAATAGTTGGCTACGATGGAGGCGACCATCAGCAAAATAAAAACCGGTTCTCCCCAGCCGTAAAACACAAGGTTTGCCGCAAGCAAAAAACCATTACGGAATTTGCGGGGCAACAGGTAATATACCGCGAGTACGATCGGCAAAAATATGAATAAAAATAATGGGCTCGAAAAGATCAATGCTTTGCTTCCTTTTCGTCTTTTTTTCCGAACCAAAACCGCGGCTGCCGGGCAACGCGCCATAACGCTGAAAATCGCCGCAGCCACCGGCGATGGCTTACCCTACCGCCTCAATAAAATCGCACAAGCACGCTCTATCTTATGAAGACAGCCTACTTCGTGCGATTTTCGCTCTACACTTTTACAAGTTTTTGATCAGCATGCCCACGGCATACCGATCTTATCGGCGTTCGCGCAGCACCGCGCGTTATTTCAGAGCGCCGTCAATAATTTTCTTTGCGTTTTCCGTATCTGCCGTGATGCAGACCGCAACATAATTGCCGCTTTGCACAATGACCGCACCATCAAGCTTCGGTACTTCGCCCGGGTTATAGTCCGCATACATTTCTTTCTGCGAGGCGATCCTTGCTTCCGCAGCTGCCTTAATCCGCCCTGCCGCAGCGCTGTCCACCGCTTGCCATACAGAATATTCGTCCACCGTCGCGCCGGTACCGACCCCTGCTGCCGCCGTCGTGACATCTGCGGCGTCAATCTGGTAAACCCTTTCCGCCGTCGCCGCGTCAATACTCTCAAGCTGCTCCGCGTATGTTACCTCCGACGCAAGCTGCTTTGCAAGCGCATCCACATCAACCTCTTTTGCGCCCTGCGAGCATCCTGCCAGCATCATCACTGCCGCAAGCATCACCGCCGCTACCAAAACCATTCCCTTTTTCATTCTGTGTTTCCTCTCATAGATATTGTTTTAATGTATCCACCCAAACCAGACAATAATCTTTATTTGGATGCACACCGTCCGAAGAAGCATCGTCCGGCAAAAAGCCCTCGGCATCGGCAAGCGGCGTGCCCACATCGGCAAACACCACGCCCTTATCCGCACAAAGCTGCGCAAGCATTGCGTTATACTGCGCGATTCTCTCGTTGTTTTCGCCCTCCTGATTCCGCTGGTTCACCGCCCTCGAAACCGGAAAAATAGACTGTACAATGATCTTTGCGCTCGGAACTTTTTCTTTCACCGCATCAATGACCTTGCCGTAGTCCTCAATAAAAATATCCGGGAACGACCATCCAAGCTCGTTTTCCCCAAACATCAAAAATACATCATCATATGTTTTTCCATTTAATTCGTCGATCACGGGAACCGTACCAGTGGCCGTTGTTTTTTCAAAGACCTGATCCACCGTCAGCCCCAGCCGGAAAAAGAAATCCGCTTCTGGAATCAGGCCATAGGTATAGAGGTCATCCAAACAGGAATTCCCCACAAAAGCAGTGTTTTCAAAAGTCTGCTTGATGGGTTGCGTCTGCGTGTCCTGCGAAGGTGCGGGCTGCGGCTCCGTCGGCGCAGTCGTGGGCGGGACGGTCTGCGTGGGTGCAGCCGAAGAAACGACGCTTGTTGCTGCCGCCGATTCCTGCGCTGCAGGCATTTGTTCTTCATTTTTTGTTTGTTTTTGGAAATTCGGAAAAACCGCAAATATTAAAATCAAAGCCACCGCCACTGCCACGATCATCGAAATCACCGCAACCAAACGACGTTTTTTTACCCGATACTTGCGAAGATGCCTGCCACTCCTCATAAAACCCCTCCCTGTCCAAACCCTATGTCAACCCGGGGCATAAAGTCCGGCACCATTGTATACATAAAAAAAGCGGTTCCTCTTGCGAACCTGCCTTTTTATCTCTATCAAACCCCAAATTCGCCTACTTGCTATTATACTGCCCGCGTCTTCACCTGGCAACGCTTTCCCGACAATTTTTTCTTAAACATGCCGGGCTTGAACCCGGATGCCCAAAACATACACATCGAATGCGCAAAAGATCCCCTTACCACTTAGCGCCCGCGTCTTCATAGCGATCCATCATTATACGCATATCTGCCGCCGAAATACTCTTGCATGTCAGCCGCATGTGGTTCATCTTAGGCTTCGCGTAAAAATTCCGGCGCAGGCGATCCGCTACCACCGCACAATTTTCCTGGCTGATTTCCATGAGCATCAAAACAAACTGCGTCGGGCTATATCGCGCATAAGCATCCCCTCTGCGCAGCGATTCCTCCGCTGCCGTATGAAAATGCTCCACCACCCGTGTAAGCTCGCTGCCGCTTTCCGGCACACTGCCGTCTGTTTTGGCAAGCGTACACAGCATTAAATACACAGACTGTCCGCTGCGCTCCATATGCCGGACAACAAACCGGTACAAGTTGGTAAATACCTCTGTATTGCAACAAAATGCGCCTTTTCTAAATTCTTTTTCCACCATATCGCTGCGCACTTCCACCACAGAAACCGCCTGCTGGTTAAGCCCGCCTGTTATTTTCTGGTATAACTCGCGCATGCGTGGCGTCGGCGCAATGCCAAGGTCATTGAGAAGCACCGCATTCACAGCTTCATACGCCTCGATCGACTTTTTCACATAATTTGCCTGATACAGGCAATCGATATACGCAAGCGCCAGTTCTTCTTCATAAGGATAAAGCGCCACTGCTTTTTGCAGCCAGGGAACCAATTCTCCTTCCCATCCTTGCGCCTTTGCAATTTTCTGCGCCCTGCGAAAGCAATCGCAATACATCTCCTGATACCGGACAGAATATCCCATGATCCACGGCTCGCCCATGCCACGCGGCAAAAAACCACTGCGGTAGATCTCGACCGCTGCCAGGCACTCGTCAAAGCACTCGCGTCCGCCATCCGTATTTTGACGGATATGCTCGATATGTTCCGTGAATTCCTGCTCGTCTACCCAAAGCGGCACTATGGCAAAAAAACCATAAGCGCTCTTTTTATAACGGATACACTCACGCGGCACGCCCGCCGTCTCAAGCAATTTACGCAAACGATAAACCAGGTTTTTCAGCACACCCAAAGGATTATCGCATTCTTCGTCATCCAGCAGCGCAAAAATCAATTCTTCCTGCTGCACCATGCGTTCCCTGTTTATCAATAAATATTGCCATAATTGTAAGACCTTGCTGTTTCGGCTCTCGCGCGGAACTACGGGCGTATCCCCATAGATTGCCTGAAACCCGCCGAACATTTCGATCGACAACACTTTTTCTTCCATTGATACGCCTCCTTTGCTCCCTTTCAAACTCATCGTCCTAATTTTCTTTTCATCATCTCGGGGGACATACTGTGCGCAACCGCCGTCTCCTGCGTAATCTCTCCCCGCTCGCACAACGCAAGCAGGCTGGCGTCCATCGTCACCATACCGCTTGCCGCCGAGGAAAAAATTGCGGTCTCTATCTGATGGGTCTTTGCTTCACGAATCATATTACGGATCGCCGTATTGCAGAGCATGATCTCAAACGCGGGCACCATCTTCCCATCCACGGTCTCCACCAGCTGTTGGCTGACCACCGCCTGCAAGACCATGGCAAGCTGCACCCGTATCTGTCCCTGCTGCTCCGGCGGAAACGCATCAATAATTCTGTCTATGGTATTGGTCGCGCCCAGCGTATGCAGCGTAGAAATCACAAGATGTCCGGTTTCGGCTGCCGTCATCGCCACGCTGATGGTTTCATGGTCACGCATTTCGCCCAGCAAAATGACATCCGGCGCCTGTCGCAGCGCGGCGCGAAGCGCAACCGCATAACTTTGCGTGTCCGTTACGATCTCCCGCTGGCTGATAATACTCTTATGATGCCTGTGGAGATATTCGATCGGGTCTTCCAGCGTAATCACATGGCTGTTGCGCGTCTTGTTGATCTCGTCTATCATACATGCCAGCGTGGTAGATTTCCCGCTGCCTGCGGGTCCCGTCACCAGTACCAGCCCTTTTGTGCTGCTGCCAAGCTTCACCACAAGATCAGGCAAGCCAAGCTCGTGCGGATCAGGCAGAGAAAACGCAATCACCCGCACCACCGCCGCAAGCGACCCTCGCTGACGGTAAACGCTGACACGATAACGCGACTGCCCCACAATCGAAAACGAAAAATCATCGTCCCCCGTTTGCAGCAAGCGTTCTTCATCGCGCTTTGCGTAAGCGTAAAGCTGACGAATCATGATTTCTGTATCTTCCGGGCGCAGCGGCTGATCGCCAAGGCGTCCGATGCAATTATTAATTTTCAGTGAAACGGGAAGCCCTGCCACAATAAAAATATCCGAAGCCTGTTTTTCCGCCGCTGTTTTTAAAACCTGTTCCGCTTCCATGCAAGTCCCTCCCTTTTTATTTTAACACATTCAGCTGTCCCGTGTACTCTTTTTCTTCAGTTAACTTCGTTTTCCAGACCTTTGTATCCCACGTTCCGTCAAAATTTCCGGTCTTGTCAAGCGACAGCAGGATATTTGCATATAAAATACGGTTTTCGTCAACGGGCTGCGTAAAAACAACTGTGACGCCGCCTTCTTTTCCGGCGCTGACTTCGTATCCCTGTGCTGCAAGCTCTTCCTGCCACTGCGGATTTTCCTGCGCCTGCTGCAGCACATACGCCAATTTTTCCTGCGCTTTACTGTCCGCCGCATAATAATTCGTTGTGGCGTCCGCCACCTTTTGCGTCAGTGCATAATCCGCGCGCGCCGATACCAGCGAAAGTACAGCCAATGTTGTCAGGCAAAGCACCACAAACACCGCGAGGATAGAAACGCCGCCGATCCCAATGCCATTCCGATTCCCGTTCATAGCCCTGCCCCCAATACGGCTGTTTCCAGCCGGTATATCTCGTCTTCGCCCCGAAAGGCAACAATTTCTGCAGTCTGCAGGCTGCTGCTTTCCGCTTTTTCCAAAGAGAGCGTATAGACCGCGCTTTCCGCTTCGTCCGTCTGCTTCCAGTCGCGGTCAAAATACAGCGTAAAGCCCCTGCTGCCCGCGTCCGCCGCACCAAGCCGCGCCCCTGCGGCCTGCGGATCACCGTGCTCCGCACGAAACGTTTCTGCCGCCCGCTGCGATGCGACCACCGCGTTTGTAAGATCCGTGCTCTGCACGCCCGTCTGCTTTGCCTTCACAAAAACATTGGTGCATACTGCCGCAGCAATGGCAAAAAACAAAATCATGATGATCATTTCCAGTAAAAACAACCTGCTTTTTGATTTCCCCATATCAGCCGCGCCCCGTTTCGCTCATCACAGCCACAGCGCTGCTCCATTCATTGCCCGAAGCATCTACTGCGTCTATGGTAATCAAACCGCCATCCTGCGCAAACCCAATACTGCCGATCTCCATGACAGGCTGCCCGGCATCCGCCGCAAACGTGCTGCCCGCTGCAACGGTAATTTCCTTCAGTTCTCCGCCGGAGGCATAAATCCACGTCTCATAACGCGATTCTCCCGTATCCGCCGCAATGACCAGCGCGTCGCCGCCAAAGACTTCTTCGACCGAAACGCCGCCCGCCGCGTCTCCCTGACGGATTTTTTCCGTCACATAAGCGACTGAGGTGCGTGCGCTGCTGTTTTCTGTCATACCCGCAGAAATACCGCGGTAAACATTCGCGCCCAACAAAACGACAAAAAGCGCCAAAATTGCAAAAACGCAAAATAGCGATATTATAAAAACAATATCCGTAGCATACTGCTTTTTTCTCATTTCCATCTCCCGTCAGGCATCGAAAACAAAAATCTCCGGCATCAAATTCGCCCCTACCGGTCTGTAAGAATAGATATAATGTTCGCGGTCTAAAATCAGGCCGTAATGCTCTGCCAAATAATCGAGGTCTTCAGGGTAACTTCCCTCAATGGCGTAGCAGGAAGCCACCGCTCTGCGTACCGAGCGTTCCACCATGCGAAGCTGCTCCTCACCCGCCGAGCCGGACGTGTTTGCAATGCCAAAACAGATCATCATCAAAACCACCGCAAAGCATAACACCGGGACGGCAACTTTCCAGAGGACCGACCGTTTGCGTTTTTTAACGAAAATCCTGCCCACAGGCATTTCCTCCTTTTCAGCCGATGGCCGACATAACGCCCATCAGCGGCAGCATTACCGACAAAAGTATCAGTCCGACAATCAGCGCGAGTACTGCCACCAGCGTAGGCTCCAGCGCCGATACCACGGCGTCCATGCGCCTGTCGGCTTCTTCCTCGTATTGCCGGGCAATCTGGCGCATTACTTCCTCCAGTGTACCTGTTTTAAACCCAACCGTAATCATCTTTGCCTGGAGTCCGGAAAACATCCCTGCGTGCGCTACCGCATCCGCAAAGCTTTCGCCTTTTTCCATTGCCGCACGCATTTGCGCGATCTTCTTTTTGGCGCCGCCGCTTTCCATCAGCGTCTCTTCCAACGCAAGCGCCTCGTCTACATCCATGCCGCTGCCCAGCATCATGGCAAGCGCCGATGCAAACCTGCCTGCCGAAACAGCCGCTGCCGTTTTTCGGAACATACGCTCCGTCATTCCGGATAAAAACCGCCTGCCGCCCTGTGTTTTTCGCAAAACAAAATACAAAACCAACAACGCCGCAGCCACAATGATGATCACCACCGCCGACGCGCTGACCGCCTGCCCAAACTGCATCAACCCCGCGGCTATCCCGCTGAGACCGCCGCCCAGCTGCTGCAGGACATCCTGAAATACGGGAAGCACGGCAATGATGATCACAAAAATCACGGCGATCATCATCGCAATCATCACCAGCGGATAGCTGACCGAGCTTTTGATGGCGCGCGCAACGGTTTCCTGACGCTCATAATAGGCTGTCAGCGAATGCAGCACCTCTTCCAGCCTACCCGATGCCTCGCCGATCTGCGCCATATGCACCATATATCCGGGAAACGCGCCCGCCTTTTTGAGCGCAGCCGCAAACGTACCGCCATCCTCCATCGTCCGGCGCATCTCTGCCACAAGGGCTTTCCCTTCCGCGCGATCGAGCTCTTCCTCCATCAGCAGCAAGCCTTCCTCAAGCGAAACGCCCGCCCGCATCACATAAGTAAGCTGCCCGCAAAACGCGGCGATTTCATTGTCCGAAAACCTGATCCGGTGTTTTTCCATCTGCTTTCCTCCCGCCGTCAATAAGTATACATGGCGTTATATTGGTTGCCGTCGCCCGTGTATTTGCCGGCTCCCCCGCCTGTAGACGCCATGGTCGGATCCATCCTGACCCAATCCGTCCCGTCAAAATAAATGATATTATCTACCCAGCCTTGTCCCTCAATGTAAACGCTGATCCACGCGTGGTAAACCTGCCCGCCTCCCCCGCTTACATAGCCGATCACCAATTTGGTCGGGATCCGCTGCGAACGCAGCATTGCCGTCATCAGCGCCGCATAATCAAAACAAATCCCTTTTTCCGTCTGAAGCGTTTCATCGACATCCGGCAAATATCCCGTTTGTACGGTGTCCGCTTTATCATAATCGTAGGTAACGGTCCCCACCACATAATCATAGACGCGCGCCACAACGTCAAGGTCGTCCGCCGCGCCCTGCGCAAGCTGTTCGCCCTGCGCCACTGCCGCGCTGTCCGCTGTAAACGCAATATATTGATTGGGGTATAAATACGGCAAAAACTCGCCACGAATCTCAACATCCGCCGATCCGCTCAATAAGGTGGAATACTGGTTTCCCCCAATGTTTTCAAAAACCCCGAATTGATAAGTCCCGTTTCCACACGTCAGCGGAAAAACATCTGCCACACCCTGTCGCAGATCATAGGTATATTCCTGTCCCTCGCAGGTGATTTTCAGCTTAACCTTTTCATTATTCCCCGTATATCGCACCGTAACATAGCCATCCGAAACATTGGAAACATCAATCACGGCGGTCTGTCCGTCCTCGCCGATCACGCGTTCCTCCGGTGACTGCGGCACCAGCACCTGCGCCCGTGCGTCGCGGTTTCCCCCGCTTTGCTGCGCGGATGTTCCCACAGATACGCCGCCCGATCCGCAGCCAGCCAATAAAAAAACGGCAGTCATCCACACTGCTGCAAAAAGCATGATCCGTTTTTGAAGTTTCCTTGGCTTTTTCATTCTACACCAGCAAATCATAAAATCAGCGAAACCAGAAAACTGCGCCTTCCCTTCGGAACACAAATCGCCAAAATCGCATGGGACTGCGCTTTTTCCTTTCTTCCAGTATACCACAGGCTTCCCGCATGTAAAGAAAGAAAAATGCCGGAGTGCGCAGTCTTTTTTGCGCCCCGGCATTTCCTTATTTCACCAACTTTGAAATCGTCTTAAACGTCTCGTTCCCCGCCCGCTGCGTCAGTTCAAACAAAATGGCTTCCGCCGTCGTGAGCAGCGCGCCTTCCTGTTGCGCCCGCTGGACGGCAATTTCCATATCAGAGGGGAACCGCGAACCGATGCAGTCGCAAACGAGAACCGGCTGCATTCCCGCTGCAATAAGATCTATTACAGTCTGCAAAACGCATACGTGCGCTTCCACGCCGCAAACGATCACGTTCTTTTTGCCTTTTGATTCAATTTCCCGCATGATCTCTTCTTCACCGCACGCGCTGAAGCTCAGCTTATCCATCGGCGCAAAATCGCCCGCCGCCTCTTTGATTTCGGGGATAATATCGCCAAGACCTTTGGGATATTGCCGCATCATCACCAGCGGCACGCCGAGCGCCCGCAGACCTTTTAACAACATTGCGGTTTTCTCCACGATTTTTTCATTACCCGCAATCACCGGGACAAGCCTTTCCTGAAAATCAATGCCTATCGCCGCCGTGTTATCCGCCTGTATCCTCATAGATCCATCCTCCGTTTTTCGTTATAAATTTCCTTTTATTATATCATACCGCGCCACAGCAGGAAAACACCCGTTTTTCGCGCCGCGCCAAATTTTCAAACGCCCGTGTCTCACTTTTCCGCCTTTTGAAACCGCCTGTTTTCCCGGATCACTTCTATGGCTGCTTTCCCGGATAAATGCTCTATCTTTACTTCGATCGCGCAGGTTTTGTCCAAAAGTTTTTCGATCTCGGCTTTTGCTTCCTCGCGCTGCTCCGGTGAATATTTTTCCGCAATCGCCTGAAGCGCTTTTTTCTTTTCCTGCGGCGTTTCCAAAATCCGAGCCCTGCCAAAGGCGATCACGCTGGTAAAATGCGTGGTATATTCCTCCGGCGCCACCTCGTCTTTGCCCGTCACGCAGAAAGAAACCTTGTTGTTTCTGCGGATAGCGTCCAGCTTATGCCCGGTCAGCGCACAATGAAAGTATAATTTTCCATCCACAAACGCATAACTTAGCGGGACAGTATAAGGATAACCGCCATCCCCGTCCGTTGCAAGCACGCCGGAAGTCCCTTTTTCCAATATTGCGGCACAGTCCTTGACGGATAACGCCTGCTGTGCACGTCTCATTTCTCTAAACATAAATTTCCTCCTCTTTTCCGTCCTGCCGCCTGCGCATTTTGCGCCAGTTCAAAAAGCCATAAATATCGTTGCAGAAAAAAACCGCAAAACAAACGACCATCGGCAGATACGCCGGATTTTCCATCGCCGCGAGCACCCAAAGGATAATCAGCACCACATCGTTTGCAGCATAGGCGAGCGCATAGGCGCTGCTGCGGCAAAACATCAAATACGAGGCAAGGAAGCTTGTTGCAATCGAAACCGTGCTGAAAAAGAGATTTGCCGTATCCATTGCCTTGAGAACAAAATAAAAAAGCGTGGTAATCGCCACGGTAAGCACCGCCAGCCGTACGATCTTTCCTTTTGTAAGCCGCGCAACCTTCACCTCGCTTTTCCCTTTTTGATAGGGATGACGCAGCCACGAAACAATGGATAATGCCGCAATGGGCGCAGTCATTCCAAGGTAGGTGATCATTTCACCGTAGTAACGAAACTCCAGCGAAATCAGCGCATAAAGCAGGCTGAAAACCAGCGTCAGCGCCTGTCCCCATACGTCGCCCTTCGCCACAAAAATCAGGGCGGTCACGCCGACCAGCGACGCGGCGAGCGTAAGCATATGAAAGCTTTTCCCCATCCCAAAGGAAAGTACCACCAGTATAACAGAGCAGACCCAGAGGATCCATTCAAATTTTGTCAGGTTTGCAAACGGATTTCGCATTGTTGATTCCTCCAAAAAAAAAATAAGCACCCGTACCGCACATCTTCCAAGACCTAACGACGTGCGGGCGAATGCCCAATGCCGCGCTACCCGGTGGCAGCGAGGCGCAATATTGGATAGTATAATATACACTTCTGGAAAACGCAAGTCCTTCCGAACAAAACAGATGACCGTCCTGAATTTTTCGGAGATATAAAAAACAGATGGCAGCCCATTCTGTATTTTATTGAATATTGTGATTTCATATAGAAAATAAAATTTGTAATAAAACAAAAAACACTGTTGCAACCGCGGCTTTTTGGTCGTATTATTAAAATTATAAGCAAATAGTTGTATATTTTTTGACTTTTCAATCATATTTATCAAAGCATATTCTGTTATCCGCTTAAAAACAGGTATGCAGCGTCATAAAACACCACGACAATCTACTATGGGTTTATTCTTGGGAGGTATCAAAATGAAAAAACTAACAAAAACGATATTGATACTGACTCTTGCGGTATTGCTGGTATTCAGCAGCATGGCCGTCAGCTTTGCGCAGGAACCAATATCAGGGGAATCCGGTTCTGCAATAGTACAGGAGCCGCCCGTGACAGAAAGTGAGGCTCCCGCGTCAGAAGAACCCTCTGCGGATCCGGCAGCGACAGTTTCGCCGGAGCCGACAACAGCGGCGTCCGTCAGTGAAACACCAGTCAGCAGCGAAGAAATTACGGCAAAAGAAAGCGAAGTCCCGCAGGCGGAAGGAACCATTGCGCCGCAGGCGGAATCGACTGCTTCGGCATCTGCTTCAGGATCGCCGGATTTATCGGCAATGGCTAGCGCGCTTGCCTCGCCGGTTCCGGGTGCGGATATCGCAAAAATAGGCGATCAAACCTATTCCACAATTGCTCTTGCCCTTGCCGCCGCGCAAGACGGAGATACTATTGAGATCATCTCCGAAGGAACTTTTACCGAAGACTTAACCATCAATAAAATTGTTCGTATCGTTGGTCTTGGCAGCGATAAAACAACAATTAAAGGTAAAATCCAGATTTACGGCTGTACTGGGGATATCTCGGGGCTTCGTATTGAAAACAACACCGCCACGGCGTACGGCACGGCACTGATTACATTCCCGGTCGCTCAAGATGCCGCGAATTTAATTCTGACGGATTGCGTAGTGGAGGATAACGATACCGCATTCCGCGTAGAAAGCGCAGGCTCGTCGTTAACGCTTAATAACACCAATGTCACCGGCAGCGCCCATTACGGGGTCGGTCTGCGGAACATCAATCAAACGCTGACGGTAAACGGCGGTTCCATCACCGGCTGGGGCGCTATTATGACTTCTGCGGGCAGTCTTCCTGACGGCACCGCAAACAGCGGAACTTCGATTCATGTTACAAACGCCTCCATTGTTTCGAACGGAGGTTCTACCGGCGAATGTTACGGCGCTATCGTATTACAGGAAAGCTATCACGGCGTAACCCTCACTATTACCGGCTCTCAGGTTATCGGTCAGGGCGCAAACACTTTGGCGCTGGACATCAGGGCTTACGACAGCACCGTTCATATTATCAACTCCACATTGCGCGCAAACAGCCTTGTGTATCACGCAGGGGCAGAAGATGCGTATGGCGCAGTCACCTTGAGCCATAACAGCACATTTGAAAAGGTTTATACCACGCCTTCGCAGGCTCCGAAAACAGATTTGATCATTGATTCCGCTTCCAGCATCGAATGCACGCCCATTGAAAACGGCGGAACCTATCCGATCGTCAAACGCGCGCAGGATATCGTCAAGATCGGCGACGTCTCATACAATGTCGTTACCGGCGGAAGCATTGAAGACACGATTGCCCAAGCTTCTCCCGGGTCGGTCGTCAATGTCCAGAAAGGGACGTATCAAGCCGCGAAGAGCACCGGTTTTGTGATTGACAAGGCCATTACGCTGCAGGGCAACGGCGCCACGCTCAAGCCGTTTGGCAATAGCGATATTCTCAAAATAACCGCGGACGGCGTAACGATTGACGGCTTTACTCTGGACAGCGCGGCAGCAACGGGCGCGTATAATCTCAGCGTCCGCTTAAGCGGTCAGGGTGCAACCATCCAAAACTGTATCTTCCAGCAGGGTAACGTCACAAACAACAACGGCAATTTGAGCAATGCCGCAATTGTCAGAAGCGGCGACGGTACGGCGAAAACAACCGTTACCAATTGTACGTTTAACGCGCATCCCAATGGTTCGTGGAATGTAATCCTCGGCGGAACAGCCCCGCTTGATTTTACAAACAATACTGTAAACGGTACTTACGCCTCTGTTTTCGGCGGATTTACAAGCAACCAGAACTCAGCTTATAACATAAGCAACAACACTATAACTTTTGATGCAAACAGCCCTCTGCAAGCCTCTTTGGGCTATGCGGGCGTCTTTGGTATCGCAAATTCCAGCGCAGGGACATTCAGCATTAAAAACAACGTGATTAAGAACGCCGAAAGGTTATTCGTCATCAGCAATACCAACAGGGAATTCGGTGCGGGCGACATCACCGGAAACCAGTTTATCAACTGCGATAAGGAACTGGTGGTAAACGTCGAAACCGTTAAAACGGTAGATTTAAGCAGTAACTTTACAAGCGACGACGGGATCAGCGGCAAACTGCCTGATGTCAGCTATGCTTCAGGTCTTTCCGCGGCAAGCATTCCTAATTTGAAGCTTTATCCGTATTATGCGGATGCGCAGATGACAAACCTTCTCGCGGATGTCAGCGGCGTTTCCCTCACAAAATCGGAGACAACCATCGCCGTAGGGAACAAAGAAATAGTAGGCGTAACGGTTTTACCTGCAAATGCCGAAAATAAAACCGTATCATTTTCCAGCAGCAACGATGCCGTCGCATCCGTAGACAGCACAACGGGACTTGTTACCGCAAACAGCGTAGGTACGGCGGTGATAACGGCAACAACTCAAAAGAACGGCTTGACGGCCGCGCTCACTGTGACCGTAGTGAATCATTCCGAAGGCACAAGCGGCGTGGTGGTAAAACCTCCTGTTGTGGACAACACACTGGATGACGATACAATAAAATCGGCGATTGCATCCGGAAATGACGGCGATTCCATCATCATTCAGGTCGCGGAAGAGAACAAAGAAGATATTACTCTTTCATCAAACGTTATTCAGGAAGGAATTCTTAAAGCCGCAGATGGCGGAGCGCAGCAGATCGTGATAGAAACCACCGACAGCAACGGTAAAAAAGCAACGATCACCATGGATTTGAGCAAAGCGGATGCAAACGCGGTAAAAGATATGAATCTCGGCTTTGTGAACAGCGTTAAAAGCAGCGTCGCACAAATTGCCAAGGCTGAACTACCCAAGGATGCAACCGTGCATTACATCAGCATGACGCATAGCGGCACATTCCCCTGCCCTATTACCATCACTACTTACGTAGGCGACAAATACCAGCCTGGCGAAACTGTATATCTGTATTGGATTAGCGAATCCGCAGACGCATTGCTCGAAGAGCAGGCATTGGTGGTCGATGCTAACGGCAATATCACGTTTACGATAAATCATGCGTCTTCTTACGTGGTAACGGATAACAGGCAAAAAAATCAGTCTGCAGCAACCCCGACACCGGGTGCATCGTCCACGTCTTCCCCAACCACAAGCGGGTCCGTAAAAACAGGCGATACCAAAGATATGACGCCATTTATCATCGTTTCGGTTGTCGCAGCCGCAGTACTGATCATCCTGATCGTTTCAAAATTACGGCATAAAAACAGTAAGGCATAAAGCCTTTCCATAAAAAAACGACTGCACCCGCGGGTACAGTCGTTTTTTATGTCATAATAACAAATTTTCAAATACCTTTTACCAATCTTCTGTTCCTCAGTAATTAAAGCTGTCGATTTTGGTACTCAGCAATCGCATCAAAAGCTCCTGAGGCTTCAATCCCCCGATAAAGCATATCATAAATTCCATATAATTCTTCATAACGCTGCATATTTTTGTTATCCGGTTCATACCGTCGGTCAATCCGCACAAATTGCTGCGTAGCCTCTGGAATATTCCCATATAATCCTGCCCCCACTGCGCCGATAATTGCACAACCTATAATAGAAGCGTCTTCTACAACAGGTTTTTCTACGGGTACGCCATACATATCTGCCTGTACCTGATTCCACAAATCAGATTTCGTCGGCCCTCCAATGATACAAACACGCTCGATCGGAACACCTGATTTCTTCAGGCTTTGCATCATATCCTTATGCTCCATGGTGATTCCCTCAATGACCGCCCGCGCCATACATGAACGATCGTGTGCATAGGTTAGCCCAAAAAAAGTCCCACGCGCATTATCATTCCACCGCGGCGTACCTGCCGTTGCAAAATAAGGAAGCATAATCAACCCCTTTGCCCCTGCAGGAGACTGTGCAATCAATTCGTTGAGCAGAACATAAACGTCTTTTCCTTCACGCCTAGCGATTTCATGTTCCTGCGTCGCAATCTCGTCTCGAAACCAGCGAAAAATCCCTGCCGATCCTTTTTGCCATCCTTCCAGTTCGAATGCACCCGGCACTGCGTGGTTTACCACCATAAACGAACCTTTCGGGTCGCGGTAGGGTCGGTCAAGGAACGCAAGACACATACCGCCTGTACCCATAGAAACAGAAAGCGCCCCTGGTCGGACAACCCCCGCGCCGATGCACGCACACGTTTGATCTCCCGCACCCATAATCACCGGAAGGCCAGCAGGAAGTCCTGTCCTTTCGCCTGCCGCCCGCGATACCTCGCCAATCGTCTTTCCTGATTCCATTGGGCGCGAAAACATAGAGGTGTCCACATGAAATAAATCAACCATTTTTTGGCTCCACTTATGGTTATCCGCATCCCACACACAATAAAACCCCGCATTTGTTTCCGAAACATAATAATCATCTGCGCCAAGGGCCCTTAAAATATAATCCTCCAGTTGCACTACCTTATGCGTCCTTTCCCAGACCTCCGGTTCGTGCTTCTGTATCCACATAACTTTTGGCAGGATCCATGCCGGGTTGTTTGGTACTCCAGTAATCTGATAGAATTCTTGCTCCGAAATCTTGCTCCGAATAAATTCCGCCTCTTTTTCCGGTCGTGCGTCCTGCCAGGAAAACATTTTCATCGGTTTTTCGTCTGCATCGAGGAAAATTGCGCATGCGCGCTGCGTTGACACGCTTACGCATACCAATTCCTCAGCAGCCTGCAATTTTCCAACCGCCTGCCTGCACGCATCCAGAGTCGCGTCTAATATCAGTGCGGCATCTTGTTCCACCCAACCCGGTTTTGGATAAACACTACCATATTCTATATATGCTTTGGAAATTTCATTTCCTTTTGTATCAAACACAACCGTTTTTGTACCAGTCGTACCAACATCGATTCCAACGATATATTTTTCCATCTTATTCTACTCCATGTCATTCGGTTGTTTTTGCTGTTTTACCCCTATGTTTGAGCTCATCAATACTAATATTCGCTTTGGACTGGCGCCGTTTTTGTGATGTCGCATCAAATCCTACTGCAGCAATCAAGACAACGCCGGTAATAATCATCTGATAATATTCCGTAACACCCGTGAGAATCAATCCATTCTTTAGGACGCCCATAATCAAGATGCCGAACAAAACACCCGAAAGCTTACCTTCGCCCCCGGCAATAGAGACGCCGCCCAATACAACCGCTGTAATTACTTCAAACTCCAGACCGATTCCCACACGCGGCTGCCCCGAGTTCAGCCTGGAAACCAGAATCACACCGGAAAAAGCAGCCAAAAGTCCTGCAAGGGCATAAACCAAATATTTAATTTTCTTTACGTTAACACCAGAAAGTCTTGCAACTTCATCATTGCTCCCTACGCCGTAAAAATACCGTCCAATCGTCGTTCGGTTCAAAAATAGCCACCCTAAGGCAAACACCGCTGCAAAAATAATAACCGGAATCGGAATAACACCAATTGTTCCCTGCCCAACCAGCGTAAACGATTCATCGAATCCAAAAATTGGTTTTGCTTCCGTCACTACATAAATAACGCCGCGAAATGCTTCCATTGTAGCCAATGTTGCGATTAACGGCGGTACATTTAGTTCATTTATGACTACCCCATTCACAAGTCCGATGCCAACACCGCACGCAATCGCCAGCAAAACTGCTACAGGTACAGGTATTCCAAAATTCAGGACGGAAACAGCAACTACAATTACAGCAAACCCCTGTGTTGTCCCTACCGACAGGTCAAGCCCTCCGGCAATCAAACAAAATGCCATTCCAATCGCTACGATCCCCGATATTGAAATGTTCCTCAAAATCTGCATAATGTTATCTACGCCGACAAACGCCGGTTCCAGAATGGTAAATAGTACGCAAAGCGCTACTAACACCAATACAATGGCGTATTTCCTAAAAAAGTCTCCTCTATTTTGCTTCATTGACTCGTTCCTCCTCGCCTGCCGCAACCTTTAATATGCGTTCTTGGCTCATTTCCTCTTTGTTTAGCTCTCCTACAATTTTTCCATCATACATCACGAGGGCTCTGTCGCTCATTCCAATTACCTCCGGCAGTTCCGAACTGATCATAATAATGCTTTTTCCCTGTCGTTTCAAATTGTTAATAATCGTATAAATCTCGTGCTTTGCCCCAACGTCTATCCCCCTCGTCGGTTCGTCAAATATAATAACGTCGGAATCCGTGGCTAACCACTTACCGATTACTACCTTTTGCTGGTTTCCGCCGGAAAGATTTTTGGCGAGTTGTTCTTTGGAAGGCGTTTTTACGCGCAGCGACCGAATATATTCTTCACTGATGCCAGCATCCGCTTTTTTATCGATCACCAACCCTGCTTTTGCTATTTTGTCCAACACGGAAAACGACATATTAAACTGCAAATTTTGGTTTAGGAGCAATCCCTGCGCTTTCCTGTCTTCCGGTAAAAGTACAATCCCTGCGCGAATAGCATCCCTCGGGCTGCGTATTGATACTTTTTTTCCGTTTCTTTTGATTATCCCAGCTGCTTTATCTGCACCGAATAACGCCCTTGCAAGCTCTGTTCTGCCCGCACCCACAAGCCCGGTCAGTCCCAGCACTTCACCTTTCCTCAGATTAAAGTTGATATTCTTTACTTTACTGGAATACATATTCTTTACTTCCAACACGATTTCATCATTCTTGCAAGATTCATATGGGTAATCAATATTGATCTCCCTCCCAACCATGTCTGTAATCAACTGTGCACGATTTGTATCCTCTACATTACGTTTGGTAATATACTCCCCGTCCCGCATAACTGTAACGCAATCGCATATTTCAAATATTTCTTCCATTCTATGCGAGATATACACAATCGCAGTTCCTCGTTCTTTGAGCCTCTTCATCAATTCAAACAAATGTTCCAGTTCTTTATTAGTCAATGTTGCCGAAGGTTCATCCATCACGATCAGCTTCGCCTCATTTGCCACAGCCTTTGCGATTTCTGTCATCTGCTGCTGTGCAACGCTCAGATCCGCTACACGAGCGCATGGATCGACTTGCATCTTCAATTCCCCAAATATTTTTTTTGTTTTTTCTATCATTTCTTTAGGTTTGATAAAAATTCCCGAACGAATCTCTTTCCCAAAGAAGATGTTTTCATAAACCGTTAAACTCGGAAACAGGTTAAACTCCTGATAGATCACGCTGATCCCCATTTCGATCGCTTTTGATGGTAAATATTCCCGATAGGTATTTCCATCGAAAATGATTTCCCCTGCGTCACATTTTTGGGAACCTGACAATATTTTAATCAGGGTTGATTTTCCCGCGCCATTTTCGCCGATCAATGCATGTATTTCGCCTTTTTTCACCTGTAAGGTGACATCATTACATGCAACGACACCCGGAAACAATTTTGTAATGCCCCGCATCTCAAGCAGGTATTTGTTGTTCTCGCTCATTTTTTCGCCCTTCCCGTTTCTGTTTGTCCATCCCGCAAGCATTTTAAGGGCGGCTGCATGCCGCCCTTAGAATACTTGTCAGTAAAACTTTTCTTAATAGTTGGCCATAACGTCATCATAGGAAAGCGGTTTGAATTCAAAATAATATTCCGCCGGGACCTCTTCTCCTGCTTTGATTTGCTCAATCAATTCAATTGTCTTTACACCGATTTGCTTATTCATCAAATCCACTGTCGCTTTCATCGGACTCCCTTCCTTGATCAACGCAATCGCCTGATCTACAGCGTCCGCACCGCCAACATAATATTTATCATAGTCTTCCGCCGGAATCATTGATTTCAAGGCTTCTGTTGCACCGATTGCAGCCGTATCATCCGAATCTCCCATAACGATACGGACATTTGGATGCGCTTGATAAATTGTTTCCATAGCTTTCATACCGGTTTCCACATCGTTTGCTTGTTCTTCGGCAACAATCTTACCTGTTGGGAATGCTTTTAGGAAAGCGTCTTTAATCCCTTCTATCCGAATAACACTGGGTTTATAGTCAAACATCCCCAAAATTGCCGCTTCCACTTCCTGATCCGGATAATTTTCCTGTGCCCATTCTCCTGCGAGTTTACCGATTGCTTCCCCATAGGCGTACTCGTCCAATACCATATTTACCGTTGCGCCTTCCACTGCTGTCCAACGGGCAATAAACGGAATTCCCTTTTCAACGGACTTCTGACATATATTCTGCAGCGATCCCTCATCAATTGTATCTACAACAATTGCATCTACACCCTGATTTACAAATGTCTCTGCTTGATTCATTTGTGTTGCCGCATCGTTTTTTGCATCTTGCAGATTGATTTTATAACCGATTTCATCTGCTTTCTCTTTTTGACCATCGTTCACCAGGATAAAAAACTGCCATGAAGAATCCATACAGGAAACGCCAACTTTTGTGCCAGCCCCATCCTCGGCGGCTTCTGCCGGTTGCGCTGCTGTTTCTTCGGCCTTAGAAGCGTCAGCTTCTCCTGTGCTTTCCGAAGCAGCAGGCGCACACGCGGTAAACAGCATTGCCACGATTACCATAGCCATTACAACAACATACAATTTCTTTTTCATTCTTTTCCTCCAAGAATTATATTTTTCAGGGTATAAATATCCCCTAAAAATCATATTATTAAAATACTATTCATTAAAATACTATCTATTTAGTTTTAAGCTTATGGAACAATTATTTAGTAAAGTCCGAAATTGTTACCTCCATAATACAAGCACTTGATAGGGTATGCAATGATCCGAAAAGGTGTTATTGCACACACGTGCAGCAATCGCCAGCACAACTGCACACATGCGCAGGAACAATATTTTTGATCTTTTTTCCTTGTAGTCTTATACAAATTTAAATCCTATATTTTTTCAATAAGAACTTCCATGCAAGTTTTGCGAGTCAAACACTTCTACTGCAACTTTGATCTTTATTAAAAAAATCTTTTTGTTCATAATAAAAAACAATTATATAGACAAATTGGATTTTACTCTTACCAAACAACACCTATTCCTGTCACAGATTCTGCTATAGGCATAAAGCCTTTCCATAAAAAAAAACGACTGCACCCGCGGGTACAGTCGTTTTTTTATAGTTAACTTTATTCCATATTTTACGGTGCTATATTACTTTTAGCTCCGCGTATATTCATAAGTTGTATCGGACGCTTCATCAACCAGCGTTAAACGATCGCCGTTAATTGAATACGTATAGGCCATGGCTTCATCGCTTTCCATACCAAATAACTCGGCATAAATATTAAGCTTATCTCCATCCGTATCATATTTAAAATCAAAAGATAATAATGCATTTTCATTATGGCCTGTGCCGTCCGCTTTAAACTCATAGGTCTCTTCCATGATATCGGCGCCTTTCCACTTTCCTACCAGCGGCGAAACGTCTTCCGATTTTCCTCCCGCATTACATCCCATAAACAAACACAACACAAATACCAATAAAACCACAATACAAACTCTTTTCATTTCTTCCTCCAATGCAGTAATAAAATTTTAATAATAAATAATTATAATTTGTGATATACGATTGTGAAGAGGCCTCTTCACAAAAAATATTAACAATTCTATGCAAAATATGATAGTACCCTATGGGTACTCTTTTATGATTTCCAGTTTTTAATGCATAAATGTAACATTAAAATACATTTTTTAAATGAACTTCCTCAGGCTTCTTCGACTATTTCAGTTTCTGGTACACTCAATTCCTGCAGACGGTTACTGCGGCGAAGGAGATCAATATAAAGCAGCAATTCTTCTTTTGTGCCCACCGACAGTTTTCTGTAGATATTCTTGTTATGTTTTCGAACGGTATTGATGCTGATAAACGCCAGCTTTGGTATTTCCGCAATCTCGTGCCCATCGATGTAATAGCGCAGGATATTCCGCTCCGCAGGGGTCAGGGTCATAACGCCCGCAATAAAATCGTCCAGCATACCGAGGATTTCAGAAGCAAATTGATGTTGACCGGATGAATCCACTGTTTCCCCAAGCCGCATACTTTCCAGCTTCTCTAAGGAAATGATCTCCGTCTGCGCCTCATGATCAATATAAGATAAATCCACAAGATGCATCACATGCTCTACCGATTGCACTTCTTTTGGTATATTCGCGATACAAATCTGAACCGGTAACTCTGTACTTTTATTTTGATACTGCCACCGCCCGGAAAACTTTGCGTATATCTTTTTTTCCAGTGCTTTTATATCGCAGTCCCTGTCACAAAAAATTGCTAATACAAAATGTCCTCTTTCACAGTCATAGGCATCAATTTTTTTAGATAAACCATTGAGCCATTCAGCGGCGCTGCCAATAACCCCGTTTGCATAATTCACATCCAGCGAAGCAATTTCAAAATATTTAGCACGCGAAAGCTTCACAATAATCACATTTTTAGAAATCCTGTTTTGCACGGCGAGATCGATATCCCGCAAAAAAACAGCGCGGTTATATATTTTTGTAACAGGGTTATAAACTGCGTTTGAATTTTCTACCGTGGTCAGGAATCCAAAAATGCCAATGGATTGAAAAAATAATTCAAGTAACTGATGCGGCATAAAAATCTGCTGCACAAAAATAGGAATAATGCTGAAGACCAGCAGCATAATCGCCGCATACCGCTGCGACTTCAATAACAGATTCCGAAACCGCACTGATAAATAGACTGTAAACAGCATATATAAATACCCCGCGGCATAAAGTGCATACATCATAACGCCGTGGGAATAGACGCCATTGGCATCGTAATAAAAAACCCAGCGGAAGATTGGATTGAGCGCTAACGGCAAAAATATCGCTATAAATTCAGGTAACAAAAATAATACAACCCACAATTTTTTTATACGGTGATTTAGCCCCAGTAAAGTAATGATATACCATGCAAACAGGCAAGATGTACTGGTATGAACAAAAAGAAAAATGTAATTCAGGACATCACGGGTAACATAGGTGTATTGTGCAATATAGGAGTTTCCCACAGAGCTCCAAATATCAAAAACAGCCGAAACCAGTGTTGCAATAATGACAAACAACAGTAATTTATTGGATTCCTTCTGCAAGCCTTTTTTAGAAATAATGATATATAACGAGAAAATAGATATTATCCCGGCACAGATATCAAAGGTTACATTGTAAATCATAAGGCGGCCCCTCCCCAGTCACCAAAACAACAAACGTACATAGATGTTATTATCTAAAATTCTATACTAAATTTTATTTTTTATCAAGGAAGTTTGTATACAAACGCTTTTCTGCAAATATACCGACAAAAAACTGCCGGAAGAAATCCTCCCGGCAGTTCAGCACAGCACCCTATTATGTAGGTACACCCGCAAAACCTTGCTATCATATCCAGTTATACGCTCTCACAAAATCAATATATCGGTTACTTGTTCAGTTTCTTTACAAAAAATCCGGCGATCCTTTTCATGCCATCCGCCGCGTTAGTCATTCTGGTATAATCGCCATAAGTGCCTTCTTCTATCATCCGCTCCCGATTTTCTTTGATTAGCTCGCATTCCGCATTGATCCTGACTGTGTCCGCGACATCCGTCAGAGCATCTTTCAGGAGTTCCCCTTTATTTCCCGCTATGATTTCCTTGGCGATTTTCCTCGACTCATGCTTTTGCTCCTTTGTCATTTTTACAGGTCTTGGGGTGCACTTGGGCAAGATCGTATAAAATCGATCCGCCAGCCCTGTAGAGACAAACCGTTCCTCAAATTCGGTCGCATTGGAACAATTTTCGCCAAGCGCAATTAATTCCGCTATAAAACAGTCAACTTCGTTTTTCATATTTTGAGGCGTAGAATAATATTGTTGAAAAAAATCAACTCTTGCATCCACGCATCTTTTCACATCGTTAAACATCTCCTACTCCCTCTTTTCCGGGCTCTTTGTTTCAAAAAACGCATCCCTATTTCCATGCATAAACAATACACGCCCTCTTCAAAGAATACTATCTATTTTGCATAAAACATGATAGTATCCCATGGGTACTTTTTCATAATTTCCAATTTTTCATAGGCAAAACAGCTTCAAGAAAGCATGGAACGCCCTGCGGGCTTGATTTGCCTGAACCCACGTGGCTTCTTCTCCTATCTTTTCATTCAAAACAAAAGCCCATGTTTTCACATGGGCTTTTGTTTTGGCCAGACCAGACTGTCCAAAAAGTCGCTGAAAAGGCACAAGAGTGGTACAATGAAGAAAAGCACAGTGGCGGTGAAAAGGGATGGAATACGTAAAAGGTGAAAGCAGAAACCAAAAGACATTTCTGCCGGATTGTGTGGAAGATTAT
>JAYFQX010000005.1:0-152952 GCA_034926635.1 Christensenella sp.
TACATACGTTTCTACAATTATGAACGTGTTCAATTGAAAAGCGGACTCACTCCTTTTGAATTAAGGAGTAAATCCGCCTAATCTTTAGCTATTCTACGACAGGGGCTTTTTTCTCTGTCTGTTCAATAGGGTTCAGTCTAATGTGCAACGAAAAGGTTTTTTTGATTTTTATCAGCAATAATGATATTGTGTACGCTTTTTAAGTAAAAAGACAAAAGAAAACACAAAGGCGCAGCCTTCTGCAATGGGTAGCGCGAGCCAGATACCGTCTACCCCCAAAAAATTCGGCAAAATTAAAATCATAGCCGATATAAAGAGAAAAGTCCGCAGAAAAGAAAGCAGGGCGGAGATTTTCCCGTTATTGAGTGCTGTGAACAGGGAAGAGACAAAAATATTGAACCCCATCACCAGGAATGCAAAGGAAAAGAGAAGCATACCGCGGTCAGCAACGTCGAAAACCATGCTTCCGGGCGGAGCAAAAATCGCGACAATGTAGCCGGCTCCAAAAATAGAAATCATAAATACAGCGATAGACGTAATCCCTACAAAAATCAAACTGTAACGCAGCAGCTTTTTGAGCTGCGCGATGCCCTGCGCGCCGTAGTTATAGCTGAACAGCGGCGCTACGCCGCCGGAATAACCGAGGAAGACGGCGTTCATCAGATACTGGGTATACAGGATGATGGTGATGGCGGCGACACCGTTTTCTCCGAGAAGGCGCATCATCATGATGTTGAACAAAAATGTAGTAACGGCAACCGAAAGATTGGTCACCATTTCTGACGATCCGTTGAGGCAAATACGGGATACTATTTTTCCGTCCCATTTTGTTTTGGTAAGGAACAGCGAGCCCTTTCGGTTAAAAATAAAATAAAACAGCCCAAAGAAGCCCGGAATGGAATAGCCAATGCCGGTTGCTAAGGCTGCGCCGCTTATTCCCCACTTAAACACGGCAATAAACAAATAATCAAGCAATATATTTGCGATTCCGCCGGCAAAAGTAGCGATCATCCCCACTGTTGGCTTTCCCGCTGTTATGAAGAAAGACTGGAACAACATTTGCATGATACCGCAGGGAACAAATAAGATCAGGAGAAACGCATAATCATAACAATAGCTGTAGACTGCGTCATTGGCACCCAAAAAGCGGAGTATGGGATCAATAAAGAATAAGCCGAGGATCATGATGGTGATACCGATCATAATCCCGATATAGACGATCATGGAGAAATTACGGCGCGCCAAAAGAGGCTTTCCCTCACCCATTTGTTTGGCGATCACCGCGCTGCCGCCGGTGGAAAGCATAATGGCGATGGCAATGACGATATTGATGACAGGATATACAATATTGACTGCGGAAAGTGCGCCTGTCCCCACAAAACGCGACACAAAAATACCGTCTACCATAGTATAAATAGACATAAACAGCATCATAAGTATGGTAGGACCCGTAAAACGCAGGGTTCCCGCAAATGTAATATTTCTGGCGAGAAGGTTATGCATGAGTCACCTCGCGCTTTACCTGCCCGGCAAAATGTCGGTTGAAAATATCCAGCATGTCGCAAAAACGGCTGACTTCTTCTGCATCGTAGGTTTGCTCGATTTCAGCGACAGCGTTATCAAAGGCATTGTCATATAATTTATACATCTCGGCGACTTCCGGTCTGACGGATAAATAATGTACCCGTCTATCCGTTTCGCTCTGCTTTTTTTCAAGGAATCCCTGCTTCACCAGTTCTTTTACCTTGAGAGTAACAGCGGACTTCGCAACATGCAGGATTTCCGCAAGGTAGCTTGCTGTGCAATTTTCCTTGTAGGCGATTAAATCCAGGTAAAGCAAACTGTTGTAACTCATACTTCCCGAATGACGGCTTTTGTTCATCAGGCGAAGTTCGTTCATGGTAAAATCATAATGTAAGCGATCCAGAGCGGTTTTTAAATTCATGGATCCTCCTTTTTATTGTTTAGTAAATATAATTATAATTGCTTAACTATTTTAGCGCGTATCATTGTTTTCGTCAACCGCTGAGGGAAAGTTGTTTTTTGATTTTTGGAAAATATGGATATAAAATAAAAATCCGCACAAGAGATAATTCCTTGTGCGGATGTAGAGATATTCTTTTATTTTCGGGTTTTACTGCGGGGATCGTCGATGGGTCTTGCCTTTGGTAAGCCCTCGCGCGTCTTTTTATAGGCCTTTGCAAACAGGATAAACACGATAAACTGTGCCGCACATGCCCCGATTGCAAAAATACGTACGCCCCATTTTGCAGCTTCGCTTATATCTGGCGTTTTTAAAGTAAAGAACAAAAGCGAGATTGCCGTTACCAGTAAAATACTGGTGATGATAAGCGTAATGCCCCACTTCTTTTCATTCATTCCCATAACCTGCTCAGATAACCCGTACTTTGATCACGCCGGGAATGGAAGAAAGCTCTGAAATTGCTTCTTCTGTGATCGTGTGATCCAAGTTGAGCACGGTATACGCAATGTCGCCGCGCGATTTATTTGCCATGTCTGCGATGTTTAAGTCGTATTTTGCGATAGTGTTGGTAATTTGTCCCACCATATTCGGCAGGTTTTTATGAAAAATGGTAACACGCACACAATCGGACGGCGGCACGATACATTCCGGCATATTGACCGAATTGACGATCGTCCCTGTTTCCAAGAAGTCCCGCATCTGTTTTGCAGCCATGACCGCGCAATTTTCTTCGCTTTCCGGTGTGGAAGCGCCAAGATGCGGGATCGCAAGTACGTTTGGATGATCAAGAAGCGCTTCATCGGGGAAATCCGTAACATACTTCTTTACTTTGCCGCTTTCTATGGCGTCAAACAGCGAGGTCGTTTTCACAAGACCGCCGCGTGCAAAATTGAGGACGATCACGCCGTCCTTCATTTTGGAAAACTCGGGTGTGCTTAAAAAACCTTTTGTTTTTTCGTTTTGCGGAATATGCAGGGTGATGAAGTCTGATTTTTCCAGCAGTTCATCCAGCTTTTCCGCTTTGTGCGTATACATGGAAATGGACCATGCGCGGTCGACCGATAAGAACGGGTCATAACCGATTACGTTCATGCCAATGGCAGAAGCGGCATTGGCGACCATAATGCCGATGGAACCAAGACCGATAACGCCCAGCGTTTTGCCTTTCAGCTCTCCGCCTACAAATTGACCCTTGCCTTTTTCCACGAGTTTGGGGATATCTTCTTGCCCTTTTAAGGTTTTCAACCAAGCGCAAGCTTCACCGAGATTACGTGAAGCCATAATCATACAGCCCAAAACCAATTCTTTTACACCGTTGGCATTGGCACCGGGGGTGTTGAATACCACGATGCCTTTTTGGGTGCATTGATCAATCGGAATGTTGTTTGTTCCTGCGCCCGCACGGGCGATCGCAAGCGTTCTTTCAGAAAAATCCATTTCGTGGCAATCAGCGCTGCGAACGATAAATCCATCCGAATCATCCTCCAGATGAGAGGAAACATTATAATCATCTTTGGGAAGGTAATCATAAATAACGGGTGAAATTTTATTTAATTTTTTGATATTATACATGGAATCGAGTGCTCCTTTCAGTCGCGTTCTATCTGGGAGAAACATGCTCCTTACGCATCATAATAAACCGAAAACGGTGGTGGAATGCGTCAAAGATATGTTAAATGTTTTTTGCCTCAAACTCAGCCATAAAAGCGAGAAGGCTGCGGACACCGTCTTCGGGCATTGCGTTATAGATACTCGCACGCATACCGCCTACGCTGCGGTGACCTTTCAGATTTACCAAACCGGCCTTTTTCGCCTGTGCGATAAATTCTTTATCGAGATCGGCATTCCCGGTGATAAAAGGAACGTTCATGAGGGAACGGTCTTTGCCTTGCACGGTGGCAGAAAACATTTTTGAATTGTCCAGAAAATCATATAGCAACGCTGCTTTTTGCTTATTGATCTTCGCCATTTCTCCAACGCCACCAAGTTTTTTCAGGTG
This sequence comes from Christensenella sp., assembly GCA_034926635.1. Lineage (GTDB taxonomy): Bacteria > Bacillota > Clostridia > Christensenellales > Christensenellaceae > Christensenella. The sequence goes on from JAYFQX010000005.1 coordinate 3,984, forward strand.
TTTGAATACAAGCCCTGCAATATAGATCGCGTAAGTCGGCGGCGTATTAAACATGGAACCGCCGTCAATATGCGTCTGGTAGCGGAGCATGGTGGGAATATCCTCCGGTGCGTTTGCTGCGAGGTCGTTGCGGATGATGACGACTGTCACGCCCGCAGGACCAATGTTTTTCTGCGCACCCGCGTAAATCAGGCCGTAATCCGCCACGTTGATTTCTTCGGAAAGGATGCAGGAGGACATATCGGAAACCAGGGGCAAATCACCGACCGGCGGCAGGGAAGAATACTTCGTTCCGTAGATGGTGTTGTTGGACGTGATGTGGACATAATCGGCGTCTGGTGTAAACATCTCCGCGGTAAGCTCCGGAATATAAGAAAATGTCTTATCTTCCGAAGAAGCGACTACATTTACCTTGCCAAACCGTTTTGCTTCGGCAATCGCTTTTTTGGACCACTGCCCTGTATTGACGGCATGAATTTTTTTGTGTTTTGCCATGAGGTTCATGGGAATCATGGCAAACTGCAGAGAAGCACCGCCCTGCAAAAACAGCACGCTGTAATTTTCAGGGATGTTTAAAAGTTCGCGCAGGTCCGCTTCCGCTGTGTCAATGATGTTTTGATACTCTGCGCTGCGATGGCTCATTTCCATGACGTTCATGCCGCTTCCGTCATAAGAAATAAAGTCTTTTTTAGCCTGCTCCAGAACCTCAAGGGGCAGGCAAGCCGGACCGGCTGAGAAGTTGTATACTCTTTCCATTGGTTAAATCCTCCTAAACTTGTATATCTATACAAAATTTATTATAATACGGGCAAGGATGATTTTCAATACGGTTCCCGGCTTGCGGCGGCGATTTTGTTAAAGTTTTAACGAGAAACCGCATATAGCAGGGGGATGTTATATGATATATGAGGAAGATAGGATTGAAGATGGATACAAAGAATATCCGCCTGAAAGGATAAAAAATGGAAGATTTGTTTTCCGGGAACCTCCAGCAAAGTGCGCCCCTTGCGGACAGGATGCGCCCGGTTTCTCTGGATGAGTTTTTGGGACAAGAGCATATTGTCGGAAAAAATACGCTGCTCCGGCGCGCGATTGAGGCGGACAAGCTTGGATCGTGCATATTTTGGGGACCTCCGGGCTGCGGGAAAAGTACGCTTGCTGCGATTGTTGCGCATACCACAGGGAGCGATTTTTATAAGCTGAACGCTGTTACCAGCGGAGTAAAAGACGTGCGGCAGGTGATCGACCAGGCGGAAGCCAGCTTGAAAATGTACGGACGGGAAAGCTTTTTGTTGCTGGACGAGTGCCATCGCTGGTCAAAATCGCAGTCAGACAGTGTGCTGCCCGCCATGGAAAGCGGTGTGATCAAGCTGATCGGTTCCACCACGGAAAATCCTATGGCGGCGATGACGAGCGCGATTGTTTCGCGCTGCCGTTTGTTTGAATTCTATGCGCTGACGCAGCAGGATATTCAAAAGGCAGTATATCGTGCGGCGCAGGATAAAGAGCGCGGGTTTGGAAATATGAAGCTGGAAATAGACGAAGCGGCAGCCGCTCATTGGGCGAGCTTTTCCGGCGGAGATGTACGCAGTGCGCTCAATGCGCTGGAGTTGGCAGTTTTAACAACACAGCCCAGCAGCAAAGGCAAAATCCATATTACGCTGGAAATTGCGGAACAGTCGATCCAGCAGCGCGCTATTCGTATGGATGACAACGAATATTATGATATGCTGTCTGCTTTTTGTAAATCGCTGCGCGGCAGCGACAGTGACGCAGCGCTTTTTTGGTTTGCACGGCTGATTTATGCAGGAGTCGATCCCCGCGTACCGGTCAGGCGGATGATTGCCCATGCTTCGGAAGATGTAGGTCTTGCCAACCCAAGCGTTTTAAACCAGTGCGTTGCAGCCATGCAGGCGCTTGAATTTAATGGGATGCCCGAGGCGCGCCTTAATATTGCGCAGGCGATTATTTATTTGTGCGAATCTCCCAAAAGCAACAGCGTGCTGCTTGCGGTGGATAGTGCGGCGAAAGCGGCGAGGGAAGCAGCGCGCCAGAATGTGCCTGCCTATTTGCAGGACAGTAATTTTGAAAAGGCAAAGCATGTGCAAAAGGGAAAGGATTATAAATATGCGCACGACTATCCCCGGCATTATGTGGAGCAGCAATATCTGCCGGACGAGCTGGCGGGCGCGGTGTTTTATAAACCGTCCATGCAGGGGTATGAACAAAAGGTGCACGAATACCGGCGCTCTATCGGAAAAGAAAAAAAGAAGCCGCAAGAATAGTGTGTAATAACACAATGACAAAAAAACAGGCCGGAGAATGGTTCTCCGGCCTGTTTATGCTTTTTATAAGCGTTTTAAAAGTTCTTTTTTCTTAAGCCGAAAATCTTCTTCGGTGATGACCCCGCGTTTGCGTAATTCAGATAATTCTTCCAAAAGTTTATAAACATCCTGTTCTTCTTCTGGCTGCACCGGAGGCTGCTGTACCGGGGGCTGCTGTTGCGCCGGGGTATCCTCTTTAAATACTGGTTGGATAACATGGCTTTCCTGTGTTAAGGCAGGACTGGGCTGCTCCTCGACTACCGGGACTTGCTGCACAGGAACCTGCTGTATCGGGTTTTGCTGCACCGGAGGTTGTGACTCTATGGGCGCTTGCTGCACAGGAACCTGCTGTATCGGGTTTTGCTGCACCGGAGGTTGTGGCTCGATGGGCGCTTGCTGCACCGGAGAGCTTGGTGTGATCGGCGCAATGGGCGGCTTAGGGCTTCGCCCCTGTGGCGGCGCGGAAGAATCGCCTGAAGACGGAGCAGACTGCGCCGCAAGATGTTTCTTCTTTCTGCGTTTCAGAAGAACCACAAGCAATACAATAACAGCGGCAATGATCACGATGCCGATGACAACAAACGGCAAAAGCATTGCGCCGTTCATCCCAAACATGGCCTGTGATAAAAAGCCGGCAGCGCCGCGTTTATAAGCTACGGATTTCATGACGCTATCCATTGTATTCAGTTGATCGGCAGTAGGAGCCTGGTTGCCGTTGATATACATTTCTATACGGATCCACTTCCCGTTTTTGACAGTGTGATATTCGTCTACATATTGTTTGCCGTATTCATCGTCGAAGTAACCTACGGAATGTGCGTAAGTCTCGCCGTTGATCGTCAGCAGTTCGCAGGTCTCGTTGGTATAGCCATAATCGGTATCGTTCGCGGTGCGGAGGTTGATGGCGGTGTCCAGCTCATCCAAAATTTCTTTTTCACTGCGTCCGGCACTTTTTACGTATTGGGTTAAATCTTTGATGCCGACGGTTTCGGAATAAGAATCAAAACAAACATCAATGTTGTCATATCCGTCAATTTGTTCCGCCTCCAAATAAAATTCGTCAGTACGCATCCAGGCGGTTACATCGTCGATGGAAGCCTGATCTTTTCCTGCGGCGTTTGCGTTCCCACTGATCACACCTTTTTGGTCGTAAACTACATAATCCTGCGGAATTGCCAGCGTGATGCTCGGTTCTATGAGCTCATAGACGCCACTGGTTGCCCCCGCCGTACCAAGAATCAATAAACATACAATAATGGAAAGCAAAACCGAAATGATTTTTTTCATAATAATGCCCCTCCCATATCCCTTTTTTTTATTATAGCACATAGGGGAGACGTTTCAAATGTATTTTAGGGAGAGGAAACTTTACAAATAAAAACGATGAGAATACAATAAAATGGCAGGAAAAGTACGGGAAAAGACCGTGCGGAGACGAGAAGTGACAGAAAAATAATGAAAACAGCAAACCTGACCAAGGAGCGCCGCCTCGTGAAAAAAACGGATAACCCCAAATTGGGGATCATTTATATTTTGATGGCTGCGTTCTTTTTTGCGCTAATGTCTTTTTTTGTGCGTTTATCCGGCGATGTACCCACGATGCAGAAAGCATTTTTCAGGAACCTTGTAGCGGTGGGGGCGGCAACGGTGATGCTGGCACGCAGCAAAGAAGGGTTTAAAATTCAAAAAGGCTGTGTGCCGGATTTGCTTTTGCGTGCGGCATTCGGCACGCTGGGACTTCTTTGTAATTTTTGGGCGATTGACAGGCTCAACATTGCTGACGCCAATATGCTGAATAAGCTGGCGCCCTTCTTTGCGATTTTGATGTCTGTTTTCCTTTTAAAGGAAAAACCGAATAAAATGGAATGGATCTGCGTATTTGTGGCGTTTGCCGGAGCGGCTTTTGTTGTAAAGCCGACAGCAGGACTTGCCAGCCTGCCCGCGCTGATCGGCGCGCTGGGCGGTTTTGGTGCAGGAACGGCGTATACGTTTGTGCGGAAACTGGGAAAACGAGGGGAAAGAGGACCGGTGATCGTCATGTTTTTTTCGTTGTTTTCCTGCCTTGCAACGCTACCTTTTATTTTGTTCGATTATGCCCCGATGGAAGGGTGGCAACTCGGCTGCCTTTTGTTGGCGGGAGCTGCGGCTACAGGTGGGCAGCTTAGCGTGACGGCGGCTTATACCAAAGCGCCTGCAAAAGAAATATCGGTTTTTGATTTTTCACAGGTTTTGTTTGCTGCGATGTTGGGTTTTTTCTTTTTTGGAGAAATGCCGGATGCATACAGCGTGATCGGATATTGTGTGATTATCGGAATTGCGGTTGTGCAGTGGTATTATGATACCCGCAGGGCAGGGAAAGCATCCTGACATCGCGCAGAGAGCATCTTTTTTAACGTGTTTATGTGTGAAATCAAGGGTTTTGCCCTTTACAAAGCGGATTTTATACCATATAATATGCTATATTGGTATGAATATCCGGCACGAAACCGACAAACGTCCGGGAAAAAGGTCCATATAGCGAGCGGGAGAGGGTGCAAGCCCCGCGGCAACGTTTTTCTGGATTATCACGTGTTTCAAATGTGCCGCGCGATCCGCGCGTAACAGCGGGAAAGAGCGCTTTTCTTGTTTGATTAAGAAAAGAATTCAGGTGGTACCGCGTATTATACGTCCTGATTAGATCAGGGCGTTTTTTTATTGCGCAGGGCACAGGCGTGACCACGAAAACGGGATAGATACCAATGGGATCCATTGTGATGATATTATTTTGACAGGCTTTTTGCCGCAGGCAAAGAAAAGCCAGGGACGAGGAGAGTATTATGTATAAAAAAGTTTCAACCGACCTGAAGTTTGGGGAGCGCGAATTGGAAGTGCTTAATTTTTGGCATGAAAACCAAATCTTTGAGAAAAGCATGAAAGAAAACGCAGGAAAGCCGGAGTTTACTTTTTACGACGGACCACCCACAGCAAACGGAAAGCCGCATATTGGTCATATTCTAACGCGTTGTATTAAGGACCTAATTCCGCGGTATAAAACCATGCAGGGATACAACGTGCTGCGTAAGGCGGGCTGGGATACGCACGGGCTTCCGGTAGAGCTGGAAGTGGAAAAAATGCTCGGTCTCGACGGCAAAGAACAGATTGAGGAATACGGCGTAGAGCCGTTTATCCAGAAGTGCAAGGAATCTGTGTGGAAGTATAAAGGCGAATGGGAAAAAATGTCTGACCGCGTGGGTTATTGGGCGGATATGGAAGACCCTTATATTACCTATGACAATAATTACATTGAATCCGTATGGTGGTCTCTAAAGGAAATCCATAAAAAGGGGCTGCTTTATAAGGGACATAAAATTGTGCCATACTGCCCACGCTGCGGGACAGCGCTTTCCTCGCACGAGGTGGCACAGGGATATAAGGATGTAAAAGAAACCTCTATTTTTGTTCGCTTCAAGGTGAAAGGCGAAGACGCATATTTCCTTGCGTGGACGACTACGCCATGGACGCTGCCGTCAAATGTTGCGTTGTGCGTAAACCCGAATGAGGAATATGTACTGGCACAGGATAAAAACGGCGATCAATATTATCTGGCGAAAGCGCTATGCGAGAAAATGCTCGGGGAAGACGCGCATATCGTGAAGAAGATGCCCGGTAGGGAATTGGAATATAAAGAATATGAACCGCTGTTTGATTTTGCGCATCCTGAGCAAAAAGCATGGTATGTCACGTGCGACAATTATGTTACGCTGACCGATGGAAGCGGTATCGTGCACATCGCGCCTGCGTTTGGCGAGGATGACGCAAATGTAGGGCGTAAATATGGTCTGCCGTTTGTGCAGATGGTAAAACCGGACGGTACCATGAGCGAAGAAACCGCATGGCCGGGTGTTTTTGTAAAAAAGGCTGATAAACTGGTGATCGAAGATTTGCGGGAGCGCGGACTTTTGTTTGCGGAATTGCCGTATGAACACAGCTATCCTTTCTGTTGGCGATGCGATACGCCCCTTATCTATTATGCACGCAGTACATGGTTCATTAAAATGACGGAGCTGCGGGATCAGCTGATGAAGAATAACGCCGGCGTGAACTGGTTGCCGGAAAATATTCGCGACGGACGCATGGGTAACTTCTTGGAAAATGTCATTGACTGGGGCATTTCCCGCGAGCGGTATTGGGGTACGCCGCTGCCTGTTTGGACGTGTGACTGCGGACATGTGCATGTCATCGGTTCTCGCGCGGAGCTGCGCGAGATGGCGGAAACGGATGTGCCTGAGGATATTGAGTTGCACAAGCCTTTCCTTGACCCAATCACGCTCAAATGCCCGGAATGCGGCGGAAGCATGCACCGTGTACCCGAAGTGATCGATTGCTGGTATGACAGCGGATCCATGCCGTTTGCACAGTGGCACTACCCCTTTGAGCATAAAGAAGAATTTGAAAACCATTTCCCCGCAAACTTTATCAGCGAAGCGGTAGATCAGACGCGCGGATGGTTTTATACATTGCTTGCCATTGGCACGCTGATTTTTGAAAAAGCGCCGTTTGAAAACTGTATTGTGCTTGGGCATGTGCAGGATAAAGACGGGCAGAAGATGAGTAAGCACAAAGGCAATGTTGTCGATCCGTGGAGCGTTCTTGACAAGCAGGGCGCGGATGCGGTGCGCTGGTATTTCTATTCGGCGAGCGCGCCGTGGCTTCCATCGCGTTTTTATGACGAAGCGGTGAGCGAAACGCAGCGTAAGTTTATGGGGACGCTGTGGAACACCTATGCGTTTTATGTCCTGTATGCGGACATCGATAATTTTGATCCAACGAAATATGAATTGAACCCCACGAACGTTATGGATAAATGGGTGCTGTCACGTCTCAATTCCCTGGTAAAGTCTGTGACGGAAGGGCTTGACCAATATCATATTGTGGAGCCTGCGCGTGAATTAAGCAGGTTTGTGGACGAGCTTTCCAACTGGTACGTGCGTCGTTGCCGCGATCGTTTCTGGGGAAGTGGTATGGAGCAGGATAAAATTGACGCGTTTATGACGCTGTACACCGTGCTGGAAACGCTGACGCGCCTGCTTGCGCCGTTTACACCGTTTATGACAGAAAGCATTTATCAGAACCTCGTGCGCACCAACGATAAAGACGCGCCGCAGTCCGTGCACCTGACTGCATGGCCCAAGGCGGATGCCGCTTTGATGGACGCAAAGTTAGAGCATGATATGGACGCGGTTTTGAATGTTGTGAACCTCGGACGCGCCTGCCGTAATACAGCGAATATCAAAAACCGTCAGCCGATCGGGAAAATATATGTCAGCGGGATCGACCATCTGGACGAAACGTATCTGGACGTCATCCGCGGCGAGCTCAATGCAAAAGAGGTACATCTTGGCGCGGCAGCGGCGGAGTATATTACTTACAACGTGAAGCCGCAAATGCGGACTCTTGGACCTAAGTACGGCAAGCTGCTGGGAGCCATTCGCAGTCACCTGCAAAACGGCGACGGCATGCTGATCGTCAGCACGGTACGCAGCGGGAATGCCTATGAATTTGAAGTGAGCGGAACTGCGGTTTCGCTGATGGAGGAAGACATCCTCATTGAGCCGGCACAGCGCGAAGGATTTGTAGCGGAAACAGGCGGAGACTTTGCAGTGATCATCGATACGACACTCACCCCGGAATTGATCGAGGAAGGCAATGTGCGCGAGATTATTTCTAAGGTACAGACCATGCGCAAAGAAGCCGGTTTTGAAGTGACGGATAAAATTGTGCTGTCACTTCAGGGCAACGATAAGCTTGCGGGAATCGTTAAAAACAACGAAGCGCAGATCAAAAAAGAAGTTCTTGCCACAGAGGTAATCGAGGGAACGGCAGAAGGTTATGAAAAAGAATGGAATATCAACGGCGAGAAGGTAACGCTGGCGGTCAAGAAGCTGTAATGCCGCGCAGTGCACGCTTGTTTGTTGCGGCAGAGCTGCCGGAAGCGGTGCGCCGCGCGTTGGAGCAAACAGCACGAAGATTGAAAGCTACTGTAAGGGGACGATTTTCCGGAGTGGAAAACTACCATGTTACGCTTGCTTTTTTGGGCGATATGGATTTGACGTTGCGCCCTGCCCTTTCGGAGATCGTTCATCGGGCGGCGGAAGGGATGCCGCCGATTGAAACGAGCCTTGCGGGTCTTGGATATTTCGGCAGGAAAGAAAGCGCGGTTTTGTGGTGTGGACTGACAGGCGCGAAGGCGCTGGAAGCACTTTCCGGGAAGATCCGGCGTGGACTTGCAGACGCAGGAATCGGTTTTGATGGCAAGCCGATGAAAGCGCACATTACGCTTGCGCGAAAGGCCTGCCTTACGGAGGTAGGTTTGGCAGAATTTATGCCTTTCTGCAATGATTTTCGGATTAGGCGCGTTACTTTGTTTGAGAGTGCCAGAGAAGAAGGCAAGCTGGTTTATCGTCCGCTGTTTGCAACAGAATTGAAAATTTAATCAAAGAAGCGCGGGCTTCCCAAACCTTGGGAAAGCCCGCTTTTTTCGTTTTAGCGCAGAAAATAGGGAATGTCGGACGACTTAACAAAAGAAAAAAGCGAAATATTTACCACAATAAAGTTATCGTTAACCCATTGAAAGTTGCGAGATGATATACTATAATGTATTTGGTAAAGTTTTTAAATTAAATTAGGAGGACACTATTTCTATGAGTAAAATTGATGAACTTGCCGTGAATACTATCCGCGTACTTTCCGCGGAAGCCATTCAAAAGGCAAACAGCGGCCATCCGGGGCTGCCTCTCGGCAGTGCGCCGATGGCGTACACTCTTTGGGCAAAACACTTAAAGCACAATCCAAAGGATCCGAATTGGGATAACCGCGACCGGTTTATCTTAAGCGCGGGTCATGCTTCTATGCTTTTGTATTCTCTGCTGCACATCTTTGGTTATAAAGTCAGCATGGAAGATATCAAAAACTTCCGCCAGTGGGAATCCGTTACGCCGGGGCATCCGGAATATGGTCTCACGGACGGCGTAGAAGCGACATCCGGTCCTCTTGGTCAGGGAATTGCCATGGCGGTTGGCTTTGCCGTAGCAGAAGCGCATCTTGCCGCGCAGTTCAACAAGCCGAAGTTTAATGTGGTTGACCACTACACCTATGCGTTGACCGGCGACGGATGCCTGCAGGAAGGCGTATCCGGCGAAGCAAGCTCGTTTGCGGGAACGCAGAAGCTGGGCAAATTAATTGTTCTTTATGATAAGAATGATATTACGATCGAGGGCAATATTGATACGGCGTTTGACGAAGATGTAAAGAAACGTTATAAAGCCTACGGATGGCAGGTTCTGGAAGTGGAAGACGGTAATAAAGACCTGAAAGCGATTTCCGCAGCAATTGAAGAAGCAAAGGCAGAGAAAGAAAAGCCGTCGCTGATTATTGTGAAAACGTCAATCGCTTACGGTTGCCCGGCAAAGCAGGGAAGTGCATCCAGCCATGGATCACCGCTTGGTCAGGAAAATATCGACGCAATGAAGAAGAACCTCGGATGGGATCATGAAGAAGCATTTTATGTACCGGAGGAAGTGAAAGCGCACACTGCGGAGCTGGGCGAAGTATTTGCGGAAGAGCAGCGTCAGTGGCAGGATATGTTTGACAAATACTGCAAAGCATATCCGGAATTGGCTGCAAAGTATAAAGAATATTCCAGTCCTGTTTCCGAAGACATCTTTGACGATGCCTATTGGCAGTTTGAAGAAAAGCCAATGGCAACAAGGGACGCTTCCAATATGGTTCTTAATAGGCTGGCGGCGAAGTTGCCCAACCTGATGGGCGGCAGCGCAGACCTCGGACCTGCAAACAAATCGGTTATGAAGGATCGTGGATACTTTTCTCTGGAAGACCGTCTGGGGACAAACGTGCATTTCGGTATCCGTGAATTTGCAATGGCGGCGATCTGCAATGGGATGCGTCTGCATGGCGGCGTGATCCCGTATTGCGCGACGTTCCTCGTATTCAGCGACTACATGAAAGGCGCGATCCGTATGTCCGCGCTGATGAAGCTGCCTGTTACGTATGTGCTGTCGCATGATTCCATCGGCGTTGGCGAAGATGGCGCAACACACGAGCCGATCGAGCATTTGGCGGCATTGCGTGCTACTCCCGGCGTTTATATGTGGCGTCCGGCTGACAGCCACGAGACGGCTGCGGCATATAAAGCGGCAATGACGATCCAAGCACCTACGGCGATTGCTCTTTCGCGTCAAAACCTTCCGACCCTCAAAGAGACGGGCGCAGAAGCGCTCCGCGGCGGCTATATCTTAAAGGATGGCGGCGCAAAACCAGATGTAATCCTGCTTTCTACCGGCAGCGAAGTAGAACTTTGTATGGCAGCGGCAGATGAGCTGGCGCAGGAAAATATTTCTGCTCGTGTGGTTTCCATGCCCTGCATAGAGCTGTTTGAAGAGCAGGACGCGGCTTATAAGGAAAGCGTGATTCCGAATGCTGTTCGCGCAAGGGTTGCCGTAGAAGCAGGCACATCCTTTGGCTGGGCGAAATATGTCGGATTGGACGGCGGCTATGTGACCATCGATCATTTTGGCGCTTCCGCACCGGCAAACGTATTGTTTGAAAAATTCGGGTTCACCAAGGAAGCTGTTGTTGCGAAGGCAAAAGAGGTTCTTGGAAAATAAACAAAAATTTGAGAAAAGGACGCCCGCAGGTTCTCCTGCCAGCGTCCTTTTTTTCATTTCAGCAATTGCAACGGGTCGATATAGGGCAGGGAATGTGCCACGGCAACACCCCGACAGGTAACGTCGCCGCGATAAACGTTTAGACCCTCCATAAGCCCGGGATCGGAAAGAAGGGCTTGTTTTACGCCGAGATATGCAATTCTTAGCCCATAAGGTAATGTCGCATTGGAAAGCGCATTGGTAGAAGTGTTGGAAACCGCGCCCGGCATATTTCCAACACAGTAGTTCACAACGCCGTCCTGCAGGTAAACAGGATCATCGTGATAGGTTACATGACTTGCTTCACTACACCCGCCTTGGTCTATCGCAACGTCTACGATGACGGAACCGGGCTTCATATTCTTAAGATAGGCTGCTCGGATCAGCTGAGGTGTAGATGCGCCGGGGATCAGCACCGCGCCGATCACAAGATCCGCATCTGCAAGGATGCCTTCCACATGCTCGGGTGAAGAAAAAAGAGTGCTGATACGGTTACCATAGATATCTTCAAGGTACTCAAGCCGATTGAGGTTTACATCCAGCACGGTTACGCGCGCACCCATGCCAACGGCAATTTTGAGTGCGCTCGAACCGACAATACCCGCACCAAGTACAACAACATGCGCCGGAGGTACGCCAGGTACGCCAGCCAGCAAAATTCCTCTGCCACCAAAAGGGTTCTCCAAATATTTTGCACCTTCCTGTACTGCCAGCCTGCCGGCAATTTGGCTCATGGGTTTTAAGCAAGGCAGTCCGCCGTCCCGGCCGCGGATTGTTTCGAAGGCAATCCCGATACATTTGCTTTTGATTAAAGCGTCGGTTAAAGGTTTGTCCGGTGCAAGGTGCAAGTAAGTGTACAATATTTGATTTTTACGGATCAGTGCATATTCTGGTTCCAGAGGTTCTTTGACTTTTACAATCATATCGCAGGTATCGAACACTTCGCGTGCGGTATCAAGCATATGGCAGCCTGCTGCACAGTACAGTTCATCTGGGAAGGAAGAGCCTGCACCTGCGCCTTTTTGGATAAAAACTTCGTGTCCATGGCTGATATACGCACGTGCCGCGTTTGGTGTTAGACCAACGCGATATTCATGTTTTTTTATTTCTGTTACAGTTCCGATTTTCATTTTTTCCTCCTGTTTGAGAGAGAAGAGAGATGTATTTGTTGTTACTGCTGTGAACAATTATTATCAATATTTCCAAAATAAAGAGCGGTTTCCTTTATGCTTTTAAACAAAAAATAGGCGAAACGTTGTATTTTTCTACAGGAAAGAGACAAAAGAAGGACAAATATAAGATTTGTGTTTTAACACAATCGGACGGGTTGTTTTTTTACAAATGTATAAAGGAAATAGAAAGAGAAGTACGAAGTTAATTACTATTAAAAAATTTTAAAATATTTTGCTATAAATAAAAAATATCAAGGACTCTCTTTTATTTGCGATTTTTGTAGGCTCGTAACACTAATATCAGTTACATCGTGTTATGCAAATTCATCTGGGAAAAGCAGCATGGCTTGGTTATTGTTTAAATTTTTATATAAAAAACCGCTGTGAACAAGAAAATAAAACGAAAGGATGTTGAAAAAATGGCAAAAACTGTATTGAGAAATGAAATGGACGTACGTGATTTCGTGCGCGGCTGCACGCTTCTTGGAACGGGGGGAGGCGGTCTCGAAGAAAATGGGGTACAATCACTGCTCAGCGAATTGGAAGCAGGAAAAGAAATTGGATGGGTTGATGTCGAAGATGTGCCGGACGACGCAATCACAGCGTGCCCGTTTTTAATGGGGTCTATCGCGCCGCATACCCCTGAACTTATTCAGGAAATGGATTCCTATGGAATGAACGATGCCTCTTCCTTATATACGGAAAAAGAAAGAATTGCGCATTCTATTACCGAATTATCTGAATATATTGGAAAGAAAATTGATGCTGTTGTACCGTTGGAATTAGGGGGAGCCAGTACGCCAGGATGTATCGGAGCAGGGTTAGTTCATGGTATTCCTGCAGTTGATGCAGATTATACCGGGCGGGCAATTCCGGAAATCCTTCAAACGACGCCTTATCTAAGGGATATGCAGCTTTGGCCGCTTGCGGTAGTAGATGAATTTGGAGATACCAGTATTATCAAAAGCTCCATGAATTACCGTGTCGTTGAAAAAATGGGAAAGAAAATCAGCGAAGTAGCCTATGGACTCACGGGGGATACTGGTTTTGTTTTTACGGGAAAACAAATGAAAGAAGCGGCGCTCAAAGGAACGTTGAGCAGATGCCTTAAACTGGGAAAGATGATTCGTGAGGTTGGCGAGGCGGGAGGGGATCCCGTGGAAGCAATCGTGAATGAATTGGGCGGTTACTTGTTAATAAAAGGAATCTTGACTAAGAAGGAAACAGAAGACAAGCAGGGATATTATTGGGGATTTCATACCATTGAAGGCGATGGTGCATTTGCGGGAGATACCGTAAAAATATGGTTTAAAAATGAAAATCATGTTTGCTGGAAAAATGACGCTGTTGCTGTTACGAGTCCGGATTCCATTATTGTTGTAGATCGAAACACAGGAATGCCATACACGAACCCGCGTCTTGCCGAAGGAATGGAGGTTGCGGCGTTTGGGATCAAAGCTGTGGATATGTTCCGCAGTCAAAAGGGAATTGACGTATTGGGTCCACGGTATTTTGGATTTGATTTTGACTATGAGCCGATAGAACAACGCCTGAAATAAAAAACTCAAGGGGAAGTGCTGCCGCAGTTTTCTGCGGCAGCGTACTTCTTCTAAAATGGCGTAAAAATTAGGGGGTAATACGAAAGCATGTCTCCGGCAAGACGGCAGAGAAACGCGATTTGGATTCGGCGGAGTTGCCTGGAAGGGAAGTCCGTCTGAAAAATAATAAGGAGGAGGATTGACTATGACTGAAAAGACAGAAGCACGTGTAAAAACTGCAGCGGAAATCAATGCTGCAAACGATTATTCTACTGCTCCGGTACCGTTGAACAAAAGAAAATCCACTGTGAATGTATCATTCGTTTTAATTGCATTTTGTATTTCCATGGTAGGGCTGTATACCGGTGCAACCCTAACGGGAGGGCTTTCGGTAACGGATGCAATCATTACTGCTATTGTTGGCAATGTGATCCTTGTTGTATATGCGGGGTTAACGGGAATGATCGGCGCAAAAACAGGATTAGGAACGTACGTGTTACTGCGTCGCTCTTTTGGGCGTGCGGGGTCGGCGATTGTTTCGGTTATTTTCACGTTTACTTTGGTTGGATGGTATGCTTATCAATGCGGATTTTTTGGAGATACTATCTATGCGATGTTCCCAAATGCTGGGTTTATTACTATGCCGGTTGTAGCAGGGATCTGGGGTGGCGCGCTAATGATGCTGACAGCGTATTTTGGCTTTAAAGGCCTAGGAATTTTGAGCATGGTGGCGGCGCCGCTGATTTTATTGATTTCGTTGATCGGGATTATAATCGCTGTAGGAAACGCGGGTGGCTGGGAAGCTGTTTCTAAAGTAACTACGGAAGGAGACCTGACGGTTTCAGCGGGGATCGTTATGGTGGTCGGCGCGTTTGCCGTAGGAGGGGTAATCCAGTCTGATATTACGCGTTATTCCAAGGGCCCAGGGAAATCCATGGTCGCAACCATGATTGGATATCTGTTTGCGCACTCTTTTGTCATTATCGCAGGGTATATGCTATGTACGCTTTCGGGATTTCCGGATATGGCGATGGCGTTGCTGGCCGTAATTGGTATTCCATCGCTGATGGTGTTGATTTTGGCGCAGTGGACAACAAACGATAATAATTTATATTCATCTTCGCTGGCGCTTAACAGTATTTTTTCAAAAGTAAAGAAAAAACATATCGTATTAATTATGGGGATCGCGGGAACTATCATAGGTGCGTTCGGCATTGGCTATATGTTGGCAGGATGGCTGACATTTCTTGGCACGGCGATCCCGCCTGTCGGTGGCATTTTGATTGCTGATTTTTATATCGTCAGAAAGCGAAATTATCCGTTTGGAAAGCAAGCGAGGTATGGACTGCTATCTATTCCCGCGATTGTTTCATGGATTGTGGCAGCGATATGCGGATTCGCTATTACGTGGGGTATTGCGTGCATTAACTCGCTGGTGATCGGTCTTGTGTTGTATATTGTCTTGGAGGCGATCTTTGAGAAGGCAAAAATTAAAAAGTATATTGGTCCGATGTATAAAGAAACGGAAACAGGAGATCCTGTCCGCGTTACCGATGAAGATGGAAGCGGGTATAAAACGGAAGCTGCCGGAGTGAATCCGGAAGCAGAATAAAACTTAGTTGGAGTTCTCCCGCTTGTTTGCTAAAAAACAGGCGGGAGAATATAGTTTGACGGGGTTGCGGCAAAAAATATTATTATGGAGAAAATATAATGAAGTTGAAATTTATTTGTCCGATTACTAATGAAAATTTTGAACGTGAATCTATGCTTGAAGCAGAAAAATATTCTTCCGATCATGTGAAAATTGACGTGCAGAGGATTCCTTATGGTACGGAATCAATTGAATGCTCCTTGGATGAAGCGCTTTGTGCGCCGGGGATTATTAAGCTGGGCGTCGATAGCTTTGCGCAGGGGTATGACGGGATTTTTGTAAGCTGCATGGGAGATCCGGGCGTTGATGCGCTGCGGGAACTGGTAGATATACCGGTTGTGGGTCCATGCCGCACGGCAATGCTTTATGCGGCAGATATCGCACACCGTTTTTCTGTGATTACAGTGACGGACGGCGTAGTGCCGATTATTGAACGGATTGCGCTTGATGTCGGGCTTGATGGAAAACTGGTTTCGTGCAAAGCCGTTAACATTCCCGTATTGGAATTAACAGATACTGAAAGGCTTGTTGATGCGCTAACGGGGTTGGCGTTTGAAGCGGTGGAAAAATATGATGCACAAGCCGTTATTCTCGGCTGTACGGGTATGGTTGGCGTAGATAGGCATCTTGCACAGCGTTTATTGGAAAAAGGTTATGACGTACCGGTCTTATATCCTGTTTCAATTGCAGTGAGGTATTTAGAGTCATTGGTTACGTTGGAACTTGCGCAGGGCAGGGCTGCTTATCCGAAATCACCCGATAAAAAGAGGTCAATCTGGGAAAAGTTGAATGGCTGATATAGTCGGAGGAAGATAAAATGGAAGGACATGCGATGAAACTAATCCATGAAAGACGCAGTATTCGCGCATTCCAGAAAAAAGAGGTTGCGGGGAAAGATATTAAAGATTTGTTGGAGGCGGCAGTTTGGGCGCCATCGGGCGGGAATATCCAGCCATGGATATTTGGCGTGGTGCGTAAACAGGGATTAATTCGCAGAATATCTGCATTCAGCCCGGGATTGGGCGGTCAGCCAACTGCCTTGTTTGTGCTGTGCATTGATATGCAACGTGCACTGGAAAAAGGAGGAGAATTTGGTCTCAACCAGCTTGCGCCGGATGATCTTGCGTTGGCTGCACAAAATATTATGCTTTTAGCAACGGAAAAGGGGCTTGGAACATGTCTTGTAAAATCATTTCAGTCAAAAGGAGTTGCGGGGGTATTGAAACTCCCGGACCATATTAAGCCGTCGTTGATCATTACGTTGGGATATCCGATTTCAAAACCTAAAGCACCCCGGCGCAGACCTGTTGTAGAGGTAACATTTTATGATCAATGGGAGGAAAACGATGGATAGTCAAGTACATGAAGAGATTTATTGTCTTTTGGCATACATGCTTGCAAGCGCTGCCGGATGTGCAGGCGAACCAAAATTGTATGGACCTATGCGGCTGGTGGATGCGGCGCAAAAACTTATTCGGATTTTGGATGAAGCGGGAATTTTACATCGTGATGAGTTAATGGCAATCGCAAATCGAATTGATGCGGATAAACTGCTTTGCATGGAAGATGAAAAAGCGTTTCTGGATATGATAGGCGAGACTACGGTGCAAATGGCGGAGCTGCTAAATGGGGAAGAATAAAATGGAAAACAACCAACATGAAAAAATGAAAATACTGGCTTTTTTCGAGGAAGTTAGCAGAATCCCAAGGAAAAGCGGGGATGAACAGGAAATCAGCGATTACCTTATGGAATTTGCAGAAAAGCGGGGGTTGGAATGCCAACGGGACATGGCAAAAAATATTATCATAAAAAAGCCTGCGTCTGGGGGTTATGAAAATGTCCCGGCGTTTGCGCTGCAGGCGCATATGGATATGGTATATGTGCGTGAAGACGAGACGAAGCACACTTATGGCGAACCGCTTATGCTTTATGAGGAAAACGGACTTTTGAAGGCGCGCGGTACATCGCTTGGCGCTGATAATGGAATCGGCATGGCTATGATCTTGGCTGTGCTGGACGCAAAAAAACTTTGCCATCCGACGATAGAAGCTATTTTTACGGCGGAGGAGGAAGATGGTTTGTTAGGAGCGTCAAAGTTGGATCCGGAATGGGTCTCAGCAAGAAGGTTAATTAATCTGGATGGAGAGGAAGAACATACTGTTATTGCCGGTTGTGCAGGCGCGTTTCGAAGCGAAATCAGTATCCCGTGCACAAGAAGCGCAGAAGCACAGAAAACGGGTATCCGGATTACGGTTGGCGGTTTCGCAGGAGGTCATTCTGGACTAGAAATAGAAAAGCAGCATGTAAACGCTATTTTATTCATTGGGCGCATCTTGGCGGACTTGTACTACAGGTTTGAAATAAAAATCGTGGAGATTGGCGGGGGAACACGGATGAACAATATTCCGTCTTCTGCATGGATTAGCGTTTGCTGCAACGAAAAAGAGGATGAGGTATTAAAGCGGATTGCATGGTGGAAAGATGCGGTAATGCCGGAACTTAGCCCGGAAGATAGGGAGTTCTGGATAAACGCGGAAGCGGAAGATATAAAGAATATGCCGTTTGATGAGGATTCTGCGAAACGAATCATCCAGGCTTTGGCTTTGATTCCAAATGGAATGCAGCGTATGAGCGCAGAAGTAAAAGGATTGGTAGAAACCTCTAACAATGTAGGAGTAATAGAAACATGTAGCAATAAAGTGATCATTGTCAGTAATCCGCGCAGCAGCTTAGAGTTGCAAAAGGAATATATGGAATTTAAGCTGTGCGCTCTGGCGCAACGATTGAACGGAAGCGCATCAATTGATTCGGGATATCCCGTCTGGGAATACGCACAAGAGTCTGCATTGCGGGAACTCTATTTGGCGGAGTATAAAAAAAGGTTTCAAATTGATTTAAAGGTAGCGGTATTGCACGGCGGTTTGGAATGCGGTGTTTTATGCCAAAAATATCCCGGGATGGATGCGATATCCATAGGACCTGATATTTTTAAGGTGCACTCTATTGAGGAAGCTGTCAGCGTTTCTTCACTTGAAAGAGTATGGAAAGTGTTAATAGGGGTTTTGGAAAATTATGCAGAATAAAAAAGTAGAACAACATTTAAAAAAGTATGATA
This sequence comes from Christensenella sp., assembly GCA_034926635.1. Classification (GTDB taxonomy): domain Bacteria; phylum Bacillota; class Clostridia; order Christensenellales; family Christensenellaceae; genus Christensenella. Next base: position 22,487 of record JAYFQX010000005.1, read on the forward strand.
TAATTTAATAAATATAATACAGTTGAAATGATATCAAGTCTAAATTGGAAAGGGTTTCGGGATCATGTTATCCGTACGCGATGTTTTGCAATTATCCGCGTTTCAAGGAGCGAAAGTCCTGGCCGGCGCAAATCATTTGGACAATAATATTACATCTGCTACCGTTCTTGAGGCCACAAGCGAGGAAGTAACGACATGGATTAAAGGCGGGGAGTTATTTCTAACATCCTTATATGCGATCGCGCAGGACGTTCAAAAACAATTACAAATTTTAAAAACGCTTAGCAATAAAAATTGTTCTGGCGTTGTAATTTTTAGTTTGGGATATTTTATGAAGGAAATTGCTCCGTCTATTGTTAACTTAGCGGAGTGCCTTGGCGTACCCCTGATTGTCATGCCGCCGGAAAGTTCTTATGATAAGGCGCTGGAGCAAATAACAGCCAGTCTTCTGAACATACAAAGTGCGGAGCTGGAAATGGCGTTACAAATACAGCGGGAAATTTATGCGCTCATCATCCGTCGTAAAAGCGAAAAAGAATTGTTTGTATTTTTGGAAAACGCTTTGAAAAAAACGCTTGCATTTTATGATAGTGATGGTTTGCTTGTTTATCCCAGCACAGAGCAATCCGGTTTGCCGATGGAAATGACAAAATTATTTCCGAACAGGCGTCCGGAAGCCTTGAACAACCTGCAAGACGCAGGCTTTAGCTATGTTGATCATGTTATGTTTTTCTCTGTAGCTACTATGGGAAGTTATTATGGGACAATTGTATTATTTAACATAGATGTGACGGAGCAGAGAAAAATGCACCTCATACTTTCTAATGTTATTCTTGCGATGACGCCTGGCGTAAATAAAAAACGTAGCCTTACCACAAAGAACCTTCAAAAAAAACAGGAATTTTTCGATAAAATGCTGGGACAAAAGTTTGAATCGGTTTATGATGTCTACACTGGGGCAGAATCGCTTGGCCTAAATCTCCGGAATAAACATTATTTAATGGTCGTTGATTGTCCGCGGGAAAATAAAGAAATGTATTTTGAGGAGATCAAAAAATATGCGTTATCAGACAATGTTGATCACGAAATATTGATGTTGAATAACGAAATTATACTGCTTCTTTTCAGCGAAGCGCAAGAGGGAAGTGTGAAACGTTGGAAGAAACTGTGTTCACAAATTGAGAAAACCGGAATCCATTCCGCTAAACCATTTATTGGACTGAGCAACTATTTTGACAAGATTACCGATGTTAGGCTTGCCTATCATCAGGCATGGAATACAATTCAATTGGGACGCAGTTTTTTCGGCGATCAAGCGTATTTATTATATTCTGATCTTGGCGTATATGCATTGCTCTTTGAAACCCATGATTTGAATAAGATGGGAGAATACGTGAAGGAGAACGTAGAACGTTTGGAAAAATATGACCGTGAACATAACGCAGAATATATGAAAACGCTTCGAGTCTTGCTGATGAATGGAGATAACGTGGATGCAATTGCTCAAAAATTACATGTACATAAAAATACGCTTTTTTATAGGAAAAAAAGAATTGTAGAAATTGTGGGGCATGATCCGCTTATCATGCCCCATAGTCTTAATTATTTGTCTTATTTTATCCTGCGTTCAATTATAAAAATGCAGCAGCCATAATGATTCGAAATACTATATAAATCTTGAAAACCGTTCTTTTGAGGCACCGCAAATAGGGCATTTTTCGGGAGCATGGTGAAGGGCGCATAAATAGCCGCACGAATTACAGCGCCAGACCGGAAAAGAAAGCGTGCCTGAAAAAGGTGCCGCTGCAGTATCAGATTTTTTTTGTTTTTCGCTGCGCCGGCGGTCGGGGATCTGTCGGTCAGCGGAGTAATTCTCGCTGATGTAAAGCGCACAAAAACATGCGCCGTGCTCGGCAAGATCGTCGTCGCGATAGTCGCAGGGGCATATGATATCAAGGTTATCTTCTTTTGTACCGGTATATAGCCTGCACGGACAGCTTTCCATGCCGTATCTATCCATATTTGTAAGAAGTCCCGCCGTGAGAGAACGCACAAATTCATCATCAGGATTGAGCGTATAGCCTGTACGTTTTGCATCATCGGACAGGCGTCTGTACCGTTTTGTCAACCGATCCTGATCCATGTTGTTTATTCCCCCGCCAGTTTTTTAAGCGCTGCCAAATCATAGCCGACAATGACCTTTTCGCCGTTGTTGATAACGATTGTCGGAAAAGAACCTTCCGGATTATACTCTAGCTGTTCTTTCGTAGCGATTTGCGAATCCCCGGGAGAGAGAAGATCTATGTCCAAATAAGAATAAGCGATATGCGCGTCATTCAGAAAAGTTTTTGTTTTTTTGCACCAGCCGCAGGTAGAAAGGGTATACATCTTAATATCCGCAACATGACGTCCGGTAACATTGGTAAAAGAAAGCATAACAAATTCCTCCTTATTGTTTTGATTATTCTATTGATAACCATACCGGGCGAAAATATACGGAAATATAAGTGTAAAAACAAATAATTTGTTTTGATAAAACAGGCTGTGGAAATAACGCAATTTCCTGCATATGCAACTTGTTTTTAAATAAAAAACATGTTATATTGCAATAGATTGTTGTTTTTTTATGGCATTTGGAGGAGAAAAGATGGAAACAAATAAAATAGGAATTATTGGTGGAAGCGGACTGGACGATCCCAAAATCATTGAAAATTCTCAGGAGATCGAAATAGAAACGCCTTACGGCAAAACATCGGATAAGCTGGTGAGCGGCAAAATTGGCGGCACGGAGGTTGTGGTGCTGGCCAGACATTCCAAAACGCACAGCATTTCCCCTACAAAAGTTCCGTTTCGCGCAAATATTTGGGCATTGAAGGAAGTTGGATGTACGCAGATTTTTGCGACGACCGCATGCGGCTCGCTCAAAGAAGAGATGAAGCCCGGGGATCTGGTTTTTTTAGATCAGTTTATTGACTGGACAAAGCTTCGTACATTGAGCTTTTTTGAAGACGAAGTAGTGCATACTGCTATGCCGGAGCCTTTTGATGCGGCAATGCGGGAAAAACTGGTTTGTGCGGCAAAAGAGCTCGGTTATGATTATCATGCAAGAGGAACCATGGTTACGATAGAAGGACCGCGTTTTTCAACCAAAGCAGAATCCAATATGTTTCGTTTGCTTGGTGCAGAGCTGATCAATATGTCTACGGTTCCGGAAGCGCCGCTTGCGAATGAATTGGGGATCCCGTATCAGACGATCGCAATGGTAACGGATTATGATTGCTGGAAAGAAGGCGAGGAATCCGTAACGTTTGAGATGGTGCTTGCAAGAATGAAAGAAAATGCGGAAAAAGTAAAAACGTTGCTGCTTAAAGTAATCGGTGGATGAGCATCAATAAGAAGTAATGGAACAAGATGATAAAGATAGTAAAAGAACGCTTTGGGGACAGAGCGTTTTTTGTTCGCTTGAAAAAAACAACAAAATAGTATGCTGAGAAAGGCGCTTTAATGCCGTGAATCGAAATGGAATCCTTTGTTTTTGAGAAGGATGGATCCTTACGGCGAAAGAGTAAAACATCGCCATGAATGGGGATCATAAGCGTTCCGGTGCTTTTTTGTGTGAGGAATAAGAGATTTCCGTTACCTTCAGGCGTTGTCCCGATACTATGAATTTTATTTCATAATTCTTATATTCCATCCCATAAACTCGTTCTGGATCGCAATGATATGCCGGACGCGGGTCTTCGCTGAGCAGGGCGCTGATCACAGAAAGGTCTTCTGGAGGCACATCTGTGACGGTTATTGGATCAATTTGAACCTCCAGAAGGGTAAGACAAAGGTTTTCTGCAAAACCAGCGGTGGCATCGGGGTGACTGTCACCGGGAATATAAGGCTTGATATCATAAATAGGGGTGCCGTCCATCAGGTCCGCACCGAGGATATGGAGGATAGGACCGGAAGAGGTGCCATATTCAATATGATCGAGTTTAACAGAAGACATGCCGATGGGGTTCGGACGATAAGGCGAACGCGAGGCGAAAACGCCGACGCGAGTGTTTCCGCCCAATTTTGGGGGACGAACCGTTGGCGACCATTCATTCCGCGGAGATTCCGAAAATCCCCATAAAAGCCAAATGTATGAAAAACCCTCCAGCCCGCGCAATGCCTCTTGTTTCCGATATTCCTCTTCCAGAACGATGCGCGCATGCAAACCGTCTACCCGACCGCTCTGCCGGGGGATTCCGAATTTTGTGGGAAAGTCGCTGATAACATATCCAATAGTTTTTAAATCCATTTCGGGGAATCCGCCTTTTGATGAAATCGTTTTATGCGGTCAGTTTGAAACGCGAGCCCGGGGAATAGACTGCCCTGGTTCAAAATCTTCTTTTACAATAATCATATGATATTTTTCACATTCAAACAAGATTTTATGAAAGGGATTTTTCACTCCTCACACTACAAACTTTTGTTTTGCGGAAAGAATATCCTAAAGCAGCTACCTTCGCCAGGAACACTTTCTACATGGATAGAACCTCTGTGTTCTTTTACAATCCATTTTACAATGGAAAGTCCAAGGCCGGAACCGCTCCTGTCGCGTGATTTATCAATTCGATAAAACCGCTCGAAAATATTATGAATTTCATTTTGCGGCATACCGATTCCATCATCGCGCACCTCAACCTGTACGCCGCCGTGTACCTTGCGAGCGCCGATCTCCACATGACCGCCTTTTTTGCCATATTTTATGCTGTTATGTACAAGGTTAATTAACATTTGCGTTATTAGACTCTGGTCGGCATAAATGACAAGGTCGTCGCCGCAGGCGTGATTTAAAACAATCCCGTTTTCCATAGCAGAGGGCTGCATTTCTTCAATCACCTCATGAATAATATAACGTAAATCCACTTTTTCCATTTCTACTGCGTATTGGTTTTCATAACCTCGCGTTAACATCAGCAGCATGGAGACGATTTTATTCATCTTTTGGCTTTCGGTAAAAATAGTGGAAAGTGATTTTTCAAGATTTTTGCTGTCATATCCTTTTTTTAGGTTTAAAAGGGATTCTTCGGCGTTTGACATGATCACTGCAATCGGCGTACGCAGTTCATGTGATGCATCTGAGGCAAACCGTTTTTCACGGGTAAAAGAGGCCTCGAGCCGATCCAGCATTGTATTGATTGTACCGGCAAGTTTTCCGACTTCATCATTGCCAAAAACCCCGTTAATTCGTGTTGAAAGACCACTGGCCTCTATTTCCTGTGCGGTTTGGGTGATGTTTGATATGGGTTTTAGTGCACGTCTTGAAATAAGCCATGCGCCTAAGGCAGATAAAACGAGAAAGGCAGGTCCTGCGATCGCCATAATTGCCTTTAAGTCAGTCAGTGCATATTCGATGGCTTGCAGATCGCTTGCAACACGAATGTATGCGATGACGTCCTCACCGTCTTCCAGTGTATAATCCCGTACCATCCAGTTTTCGTCCCCGGAAGTAACGGTTCGCGCTTCATTGGGATAAAAGGGAGACGCGCCTAGCCAGTCAAGCCCGTTGTTTTTGGCAATCACGTTGCCGTCAACATCGATGATTGCCGCATAAATATTTGGCGATAAAAACACCTCGCGGTTTAAAGTTTCCCTTAGGTCGTTTCCGCTTTCAAGATCCACAATGATTTGCGAAAGGCTATTTTCCTGTAATTCTTCGAGATTATCATAAAGCGAGACTGAAACGGTCTGATATAATACGGGAATAAAAACCGCAAGTAGCAGTGCCGAAAGCAAGACAAACCAAAGCATCATTTTTACCCGGATGGTTAATTTACTCATTTTCTTCCCTCATCACATAACCATAGCCCCTTATGGTACAGATCAGCTTAGGCTCAAAATCACGGTCGATTTTTCCTCGTAGATATCGGATATATACATCTACGATATTGGATTCATAATCAAAATCGTAATTCCAGACGTGATCCATAATCTGGCTGCGGGTAACCATTCGTCCTGTATTGCGAAGGAGATACTCGAGCAACGCATATTCTTTTGAGGTCAGGATAATAGCCTGCCCGCCACGCGTTACTTTATGTTCCGCAACGTCCATGGATAAATCGGCAAGCGTAAGAATATTTTCCTTTGTGTCGTTTTGCCTGCGGAGCAAAGCGCGGACGCGTGCCATGAGTTCCTCAAAGGAGAAAGGCTTTACCAAATAGTCATCAGCCCCGGCATCCAGACCGGCAACCCGGTCTTCTATGGAATCCATAGCAGTTAAAAGTAAAACAGCGGCTTTTTTACCGTTTGACCGAAGCTCTCTTAAAACGTCAAGCCCATTCATTTTTGGAAGCATAATATCAAGAATGATGCAATCGTAATCAATCCCGATTGCATAATCAAGCCCGGACTGCCCGTCTGTACAGCCGTCTACCAAATAACCCTCTTCTTTTAAGTGTTTTACAATTATATTTTGAAGAGAATGTTCGTCTTCTACAATTAGTATGCGCATTATATAGATTCCTTTCTTTTCCTTATTATACCGCTGCCAGATGAAAAATAAATGAGAAAAATCACTATACAAAAAAACTGCTTCAGGATTGCTCCTGAAACAGTCTTTTTTTATGCTTGATATGGATAAGCCCAGCGCTCTACTTAGCCGCTTTGGCAGGTGTTTTTGCCGGTGCGGGTGTCTGAGAAGACGCTGCGGGGGCTTTGGTGTTTTTGGAAGGAACCTTTGCTTTTTCGGATTCATTCTTTGGGGTTTTGGCGGGCGTTTTTGCTTTAGCCGATTGGTCTGCGGAAGATTTGGCAGGTGTTTTTGCCTTCCCGGATTGACCTGCGGGCGCCTTCTCTGACGCGGAAGTTGTTGTCTGCGTCTTTCCGCTTACGCCTGATTTTTTACTGGTGGTAGAACATCCGGCGAACAATGCGGCGCACAGCACAGTTGCTAATATAATAGATATTACTTTTTTCATTCTTTTAGTCTCCTGAATTTTTATTTTTGGTGAAATCAATGTTTGTTGATTGTTTTCTATCGCGGTAAATTTTTTTACGAGGATCTGAGCTTTGAGGGGGAGATGAAGAAAAAATTTTTGAATAAAATTTACCGAAGCTGCTTTATCACGTCCTTTCGTTTCTTATATTTTTATCTTATAGGAATAAAATGAAATATGAATGATAATAAAATGAGATTTTCTCATTTTATGTCATAAAAGCATAAAAAAATATCGCTACCCACGATTATGAATAACGATATTCGGTGCCGAGCGTTCTCGACTGGAGCTGATGGTGGGAATTGAACCCACGACCTCATCCTTACCAAGGATGTGCTCTACCCCTGAGCCACATCAGCATAAAACGAATTAGCCTTATTATTATATGACAGAATAAGAACTTTTTCAATCCTTTTTTGTTTTATGCCCGAAAGAACAGGAATGCTCGTTTTTAATTTAAAAAAATAACAAAAACCCCTTGAATTTTTTAAAGTTATGATATAAGATGTAGCTAAAGAAGAACAAAATAAAGTTAGAAACGATCATAAAAGCGAATAAAATAAACTGTTAGCACAGAAAAAAATGGTTTATATTATTCTTAGAGCGAGAGAACAGAGTTGGCGGGCGAAAGGCCCGGACAAAGTTCTCAATATAAAAGAAAGGGCGTGATACCAATGTACGAAGAAGAATGCGTCATAAAGGGCACGCGCACACAGACCCGGAAATAGCGGCTTTGAGGTATTTGAAGGGAATCGCGGAGAACGTGTTTTTGGACAAGGGCTGCGTAAGTACACCCGCAAGGCGGCAAATCTGAACGGGCTTTGCAAAAAGCTTTAGCAGTGAGTTCCGCGCGGAGATGTCGGAAGACCGGCTCGTTTGAAAATATCTGCGGCGGCAATCGTAAAGAAGATTGCAGCAGGGCAATTGGCCCGATGGGAATGCCAAAAGAAGCAAGCGTGTTGCAAGCGTTATGATTGCAAGGTTAGTGAGAAAGAAGTGTGCAGTGCCGCGTCTTGAAAAGAACGCGTTTCGTGTGAAGCATGATTGAGTAGTATCGAAAGGATTTGACCGGCGCTAATATAACGTTACTTGGAGAGTAATGGGCGTAAGGACAAATGGACGGCGAGAACCGACCGGGGGACGCATGTCCGGGATATGAAAAGAAATGCAGACGAAAAAGACGAAGCACGCCGAACGGGTAAAAAAAAATATGTATAATTACAAAGGAGCATTGCGAAGGCAATGCTCCTTTTTTGCAATTGCGATCTTAATAATATTGTATCACCGTGCTGAATGCTGAAAACACCAGGAACATCATCGCGGCAAACAAAATGCTATAAACAGAGCGCTCGTAAGTATCCCGTTTTACAAGTGGCGCAGTATTCTGCCCCAAAAATGGTAGTAAGAACAACGCGGGGACGAGGTACCGTCCTTGCATGCCCCAGATATCCAGTGCGCCAACGGACGTCCAGGTTAAGTACATCATTACATAGGAGATCACAGCGATGGCAAGCATAACGAGCAAGATCCCGATACGGTTGATAGCCGAAACGCGGGTTGCACCAAGCGTGTTTTCTTCCTGATATTCATAGCGCGTATAGCAAAGACCAACCACGGCGAGAAAGCAGAAATAGAGGATGGAAATAATGTCCGGAGTAGCGTATTCCATCCATCCAAATAAGAATAACTGCTGCAGCGTCCCTCCGAAATATAGTGTGATTTTGTTGATCAGCATGGAAAGAACAGCGCCCGGGTTGGCGAGCGTAAAACGAAGCTGGTCGAACATATTTGCGCCAACCGCGTTGACACCGCCTTCTACCAGCGCGTCGGAAGACCCTGCCAGCGATTGTGTCGTTGCATAAAAAGTGGCGAAGATCACGGCTGCAACAATTGCAAAAACTGCCAGCTGACCTAGATATTTTGTTTGGTGGGATACAAACCGTTCTTTAGGGATAAACAGCAACAAGAAGAGGAACGGTGCATAGTTATATTTTTTAATACACACAAGGACGCACAACGCCGCAAAAATCAGAATGTTTTTCCACCCGATTTTTTGGGAACGGTCAAAGTATAGGTTAATGAAGTAAGAAGCCATTAAGAGCGCAAAACCATATACAAATGCGTCTGGGTTGTAAGAGCCGGAAATATAAAGCGCCATGGGCATCAATGCGGCAATCGTTAAAAACAACTTGTATTTTTTTACGGTTTTTACTGCGAGCCACGCAAGAATTACATAGAGAAGAAGGTTGCAGATGCGCCCCAGATAAAACGCGGGCAAAATCCCGAGGGAAAACAGCTTGGCGATCCCAATGCCAAGCGCCTGCGGCAGGTAATTCAAAAACAACATGCTCGAGCCAAGGTCGCTGTATTGTGTCTGCGTGCTGACCGGCAGCCCTCCGAGCGTTGTGTTTGCGAGCGTGTTTTGGAAGTTGGCATAAACGTCGTTGTAACTGGTGGAAATTTGGTTGCCGCCGCCTGCCGTCGGGAACCACTCTCCACCAGCCATCATCAGCGATTTTGAAAAATGCAGCTGCTCGTCTGGTGTATCCATGATCGGCGTAATGAGACAAAAGATTACACCGAAAATAAGACCTATGATCAGAAAATTGCGGGAAAGCGATTGCGTCCAAAGGCAGATACAGGCAACCCCGCAAATCATGATAATCATGCACAGCGCCCAAAGGTCAGTGCTGATGTAACGCGTACCAAACGTCAGGCTTAAAGAAGCATTCGCAGCCTGTCCGTTGAGGGTAAGCGCCGGAGCGTTTTCGGAAATTGTGGTAGTAACAGGCATTAATGCGTTGGAGATAGAATCCGCCTGTGTCGTAATCTGTAGGGTAAGCTGCTGCCCGCGCGCGTCGAACCCGGCGGGAAGTCCCATATAAAGAGGCTGTTTTGCCGCGTCTCCATTAAAGTCGATTTGACACAAAAGACTTCCGTCTGCGCTCAAAAGCTGCGCGGTATATTTCGCAGAGACATCCTGCCCTCCATCATCCATTTCGAACCCGATCATGCTGGGCTGCGCATCTCCGACATAAGTGAAGTTTTGCGCAAGGACGGTATTGTTCAAAAGAGGGGAGAAAGCTTCGCCTGCGCGATCTTCCGCAGAAGGCGCGGGGGTGATTTCACCATATGCCGTATGCGGCGCGTTAAGGTAAGCAAACCCAATGCAAATAAGGGCCAGAAGTACGATAAAAAAGATCCGCTGTTTCCAATAATCTTTTGGAATAGCTTGTTTGCAGGAACAGAAAAATTTATTGAAATGATTTTTCATGATATTTTCCCCTCGATTTGAAACTCAGAAACCGTATCAATTATATCGTTTTGATAAAGCCTTTGTCAAACAGGAAACCGCGCCTTTCCTTACGAGGAAAAATTGTGTATACTGGAAGCAAACAACGCTGCCGTGTCGCAGATATTTGGGGGAATTGATTTATGGTTGCATCGGTTATTTATTTGCTTTCCTGGGCCTTTTTGGGCGGCGGCTTTTTGCTGTATCGGAAAAGCATGGAAAAACAACAGCTGTTTTGCTGGATCCCGGTATCGTTTATATGCGTTTTGTGCATGGATGCGCTGTTTGCCGCGGTAATGGGCTTTCTGCATGTTCCGGTCAGTTGTCTTTCTATCGGCATTGCAAATCTGGCGGTTTCCGTCTTTTTTTGGTACGGGATCCTGAAAAAAGGACGGCGTCAGCAATACACATCTCGGATATTGGATTTTATTTTTGCGGCGGTGTTGTTTGCGGCGGTATTTTGGTGTGCCTGCCGGCAGTTCGGTTCGGAGTTTTCTATCCGGTATCTGACGATTGACCCTTCCGTCCATCTTGGCTACGCGATGGATATCGTAAACAATCAGTCGGTTTCCGGTATGTTTTTTGCACAGATGAACAACGCCATGTTTATTCAGACGTTCCTGCCATTTTTGCCATCGGGATTTGATGCATACAAGCTTTTTATGATCGGGGACGCCTGCATGCTATATTTATCGGGACTGATGTTTTACGCGCTGGTACTGCGCTTTTGTAAAACAAAGTTTTTGCATATTACCGGTATATGCCTGACGCTGCTCTATACGCTTGGATACCCGCTCAACAACATGCTGTACGGGTTTATTTACTTGGGCGTGGGCGTCACGGTAACAGCGTTCCTTGTTTTTGGCGCGGAACATTTTCTTGCGGATAAAATTGACCGCAAGCTTTCGGTTCTTATGCTGGGACTGGGGATGCTCGCTTTGATGCTTTGTTATATTCTTTTTGTGCCGGTAGTCATGCTGGGCGTTTTCCTTTGCCTGACGATAGGGCTTGCGCGCAAAAAAGAGTTATTGAAGCGCCGCACGCTTCTTGATTATGCTGTGATTTTTCTCGTGCCCATTATCCTTGGACTGATTTACAGCTATGCCAACTATTTTGGGGAAGCAACGGGAACAACAGTCGGCGGCGCGATCGCTCTGGAAGGTGCTATTTACCGAAGCCTGCTTTCTAACTTTATTATTTTTATGCCATTTGCTGTTTATGCAGTACTTAAAATGTGGAAAGAAAAGAAAAATGCGCCTGCAGCGGCTATTTTTGTGTTATTGCTTATTTTTATGGCGGGTATGCTGTTTTTGGGAATCAAGGGAAAAGTATCTTCTTACTATTTTTACAAGAATTATTATTTGTTGTCACTGTTCTATTATTATCTGGCGTTTTACGGGATCTGCAGACTTGCGGAAAAAAGTGTGCGATATCTTGCGGCATATTTTGGCGTTTGGATCGTTTTGGGAGGCGTCGCCTTTACCAACCTCGAGGCAAGGATCAATTCGGTAAATCCGCTTTTTGCCACAGATGTTACGGTGAATGACTTTTTTGATATTTATCTTGCCAATAAAGCATTCTTGGATACCGGAGAAGGGATGGAAACCGAGCGGATTGCGTTATACCGCTATGCGGCGGAAAATCTTGACGGCAGCTATATTCCAAACGTGGATTCCTATGAAAGCAGATATTGGTTTGAGTCTCTGACCAATTGGCGCGTAACGGAGCAGCAGGCTTTGCTGCGCAAAGAACAACCGGGCGTATGGGTGGAAAGTTTACTGGAAAACAAGGAAATCAAGTATCTTTTGGTGATTCCCGCATCGGAAACCGCAAGCCCTTATCTCGCGCAATTCGAGCAAATGCCTCGTGTTTACGAAAACGGCTTCGGCTATATTGTAGAGAAGACGTGGTAATGCTTGCATGTTTGTGTTAAAATAACGTATGAAAAATACAACAGGAGAGCATATGAAAGACCTTTTGGTTTTTGTCCCTGCCTATAACGAGCAGGATAATATTCAAAAAGTAGTGGATGACCTGCAGGCAAAATGCCCGGAGGTTGACTTTATTGTGATTGACGATGGGTCTACGGATAACACGGCACAAATCTGCCGCGAAAACGGAATCCCCTGTATTTCTCTACCCATAAATCTTGGGCTTGACGGCGTGTTTCAGACTGGCAATAAATATGCTTACCTGAACGGATACCAAATGGCAATGCCGTTTGACGGTGATGGACAGCACAATGCGGAGTTCGTTGCCCCGCTGGTTCAAAAAATGCAGGAAGGGTACGATATTGTGGTAGGTTCCCGCTTTTTAAACCAAAGAAAGCCGCGTAGCCTGCGCATGATGGGTTCTCGCCTATTGTCCGGTGCGTTTCGTTTGACGACCGGGAAACGGTTTACAGATCCGACCTCGGGAATGCGGCTGGTGAACCGTAAAATTATGAAGCAAATTGCGTTTGATCCAAACTGCGGGTCAGAACCGGATACGTGGGCATATTTTGTGCGTAAAGGCGCAAAGCTGGCAGAAGTACAGGTCGCGATGAACGAGCGGGAGGCAGGAAAAAGTTATTTTACGCTGGGACGCAGCATCGCGTATATGTTCCGCATGTTGGTTTCCATTATTTTGATTAATTTGTTCCGGGGGAGGAAAAACACGGATGACATTTGAACTGCGGATTGTGTTGATTATAATTTCCGTCTTGGTGCTTGTTTACATCATGCGGAAGATTGCGAAATCCAAGCTGAATATTTCCGATTCCATTTTTTGGATTGTTTTTGCGGTACTGCTTCTTATTTTGAGTATTTTCCCGCAAATCGCGTATTTTTTCGCGGATCTGCTGGGAATCGAAACACCGTTTAATTTCATTGTATTGTTTTTTATTGCGTTGATGATTTTAAAGATATTCCTGATGACGATCAAAATCTCCGAGCTGACGGAAAAGAACAAGAGGCTGGCGCAAAAGATTGCTATAAACGAATGGGAACAGGAGAAGCACAAGGATGAATGAATTTTCACATACGTTTGCGGTATGTGCTTATAAAGAGAGCCCGTATTTGCGGGAATGCCTGCAATCTTTAAAACAACAGTCGGCGACTCCGAATATTTTAATTGCGACCTCAACACCAAACGACTATATCAGTACTTTGGCAGAAGAGTTTGACGTACCGGTTTTGATCAGCGACGCGCCCAGCGGCATTGGGCGTGACTGGAATTTTGCTTTGTCTTGCGCGCATACAGAATTTGTGACGATCGCCCATCAGGATGATATCTATTGCCGTGATTACTTAAAAATACTTGCCGAATATGCAAACCGCGCAAAGGATCCGATTTTATTTTATACGGATTACGGCGAGCTTCGCGATGGGCAGGAAGTTTATGAGAACCATCTTTTACGAGTAAAACGCAAAATTAACGCATTTGTAAAACCGCATATTTTTTGGCACAGTCGTTTTATGCGCAAGCGCACACTTTCTGTTGGCAGTGCGATCTGTTGTCCGTCTGTTTGTTTGAATCACGGAAGATTTCCGGATTTTCGGTTCAGTGAAACCATGACTTGTGATTTGGATTGGGATGCATGGAGCAGACTCGCCCGGGAAAAAGGGTCGTTTGTCTATGTTCCACAGCCGTTGATGCTGCACCGCATCCATGAAGAGTCCGAAACAACGAGCCAGCTTGGAGAGGGCAAACGGTTCGCGGAAGATTTTGAAATGTTCTGTCGATACTGGCCAAAGCCTCTTGCAAGAGCGCTGATGAAGCGCTATTCCAAAAGTGCGGAAAGCAACAAAGTAGAGAGCAAACCAAAGGAATAGTTTGGGAGCATAAAAAAATACTGTGGGGAACCCACAGTATTTTTTATGTATTTCAGTAATTATTTCTTGCAGGCAAGCTTGCCAGAGCATGCTTCTGCAAAGAGCGCCACACCGCCGACGATGAGGTAAATCGCAAATACCCATTCGATGGTGAACCAGCCTGTGACAGGCGCGCAGATAATCAAGATACCAAGAATCAGGTTGATGATGCCGCTTGCGAGGATCCAGCCTGTTCCGGGTTCCCCGGATTTTTTGAATGCGCCATAAGACGAAATTTGCGTAATACCGCTGAATAATGCAAAGAACCCGATGATGAACGCAAAGGTGGAAATCATATTATACTGACCGAATTTGCTTCCCAAAGCTTCTACGAGAATCAAAATGCCAAGCAGCGTAAAAATGATGCCGTTTGCAAGGGTCCAGCCGTTCCGATAATCGGAAGGTGTGCGAACATAAGCAATAATCTGGAAAACGCCATAAACAATAAATCCGATGGTAACAATATAGGCGAATCCAAGACCCATGATAATCGGTGCGACAAAAATCAGGATGCCGAGCACCACCATGCAAATTGCGATCACAATACCGGCGGTTTTATTCCCACCCGACATTTTTTTCGCAACGTTGTTCAGGGTCATTCTGGACTGGGGCTGTTCGTTTTGCGTGTTGTTTTCTTCGCTCATTTCTTATTTTCCTCCTGTTGGGATTTTAGTACCTGTTACTTAGTATAACTCATTAAAATTAGCTTGTCTATGCAAAAAAAAGACCGCTCAATATCAATTATAAAGCGGTCTTATGGGAACTAAACAGACTTTTATTGTTCTATGATACTTCCGTCCGTATCCACGATGGTTATGCTCCATGGGATCATCTTTCCGCAATTTTGAAGCGCGTTTACTGCTGCCTGCGCTATACCGCCGCAGCAAGGCACGGACATGCGCACGACAGATACGCTTTTAATATCGTTTTGCCTTAAGATTTCTGTCAGTTTTTCCGTATAATCCACATCATCTAATTTGGGGCAACCGATCAGCACGATTTTATTACGGATAAAATCCTGGTGAAAATTACCATAAGCAAACGCCGTGCAATCCGCAGCAATCAGCAGATGCGCTCCGTTAAAATAAGGCGCGTTTACAGGAACCAGTTTTAATTGCACCGGCCATTGAGAAAGCTGGGAAACCGGCACCTGAGCGGGTGTGCAGGTTGGTGTATCTTCGTGAAAAATGCGTTTTGACTGCGTGCCGGGACAGCCGCATGCAAGCGGAGGGGCGGATTCCTGCTTTTTTATATTTTCGGCGACGGCATTTGCGTCAAAAGGCGCTGCCTCGCGCTCTTCAAAAGAAATCGCATCTGTCGGACAGGCCGGCAGACAGTTTCCGAGACCATCGCAGTAATCATCTCGCAGTAAAGTTGCCTTGCCGTCCACAAGCCCGATGGCCCCTTCCTGACATGCCGAAACACATAAACCGCAGCCATTGCATTTATCTTGATCAATCGTAATAATTTTTCGTTTCATATCCGTTCACCTCGTTTGGTTTTTTGATAAATATAGCATATCGCAGTTTGCGATGATTATGCGTTGCATTTGCAACAAAAGAGAAGGCGTATCAAAACACCTTCTCTTTTTGAGGGTATATGAGGTTGTATCTTTTTCACCAAGGTTCGCCGGGGCACGTTTCTGTAGGACCCGAGCGGTTTAAATACCCGTTTTTGCCATTAGAGCGGATATAACTGACATAGACCATCTTTGTTTTGTCTTGTGCTTGCTTATCCGCTTCGGCGGCTGCCTGTTCTTTATTCAAATTTTCGATATATTTCTCGCGACCTGTTTCATTGTCGTGTATGATAACCCGGTACACCATAGCAGCGCCCTCCTTTTTATCCATAACTGTTTATTTATATATCCACTGCCAAAGGAGTTTAAACCGGAAAGCCCTGATTTGCAAAATTTTAATCAAAAAACGCCTGCGGGAAAGCGGGCGCCTGTTATGATCCGTAAAAATAACAAGGCCGCTTTTTTAAGAAGCGGCCTTGCGGTTTTTTTAGTCTTCGTAATCGCGTCTGAAGTTATTTCTCTGCTGCTTTCTTGCTTTTCTGCAAGCGGGGCAGCGTACAGGCTCATTTTCAAAGCCTTTTTCTTTAAAAAATGCCTGCTCACCTTCTGTGAAAATAAATTCACTACCGCAATCCTTACAAACCAACGTTTTGTCTGCCATAATAGACATCCTCCTGAAAAGTATTGGGAAAAAACACCTGGTTTAAAAATTCCCCCAAATAAGTTTCGAAGGCAAGTTTTAACTTTTGGTTTTTTTCTGGCTTTATTGTATCACAGCAAATCGGCGTGAACAACATTTTTATAAAAATATCCTTTAATTTATGCCATTTTTATTTTTGTAAGATGACGTTTTGTGGTATAATTATTTATTAAGTACGGAAAAACAGAACATGTGGCTTCAAACGGCGAAAGGAGGCGGACTACAATGGTTCGAGAAAACATTCTGGTCAACATCCGCGGATCCCAGGCGGATGAATATGACAGCCAGACAATGGAACTTTTCACCGAAGGCATGCTTACATGCGAAGACGGTAAATATATTATTGAATATGATGAAAGCGAACTTTCCGGGATGGAAAACACTAAAACCACGCTGACGATAGAAGGGGAACGCGTGCAGCTTAAACGGATGGGCTTAGTGGAAACGGAATTTGTTTTTTTGAAAAGTCGTGTCTTTGCGGCGGCATATGAAACGCCTTTCGGACTGATGGAAATGTCTGTATTGCCAACGCAGATTTACAGCGACGTTTCCGAAGAAAAAGGTAATATTGATTTGGAATACGTGATTCGTGTGGGCGCACAGCAGGCGGTCAATAAGCTCAATATTAATTATAAAAGGGTGCCGAAAGCATGAAAATGCTTACAATAAGTTTCTAAGGGAGATATGAGGAGGGACTACTATGCTGATTGAATGGATTGGACATTCTTGTTTTTATGTAACAACGACGGAGGGCAAAACGATTATCATTGATCCTTATGATAATACGATAGGTCTTGCTGTTCCGCAAAAAGGGGCAGACGTTGTTTTGGTTTCACACGATCATTTTGACCACCGGAATGAAGATTATATCGCATCGCTGGAAGACGGTGCAACTTTGATTGATACGATCGGTGATTTTGATGTGTGCGGTATCAAAATAAAAGGGATTGCGCTGGATCATGATGAGCAAGGCGGTGCGCTTCGCGGGAAGGTAATTGCCTTTTTGATCGAAGCGGATGGTATGCGGATCTTGCACATGAGCGATGTCGGGGCTATGCCCTCGGATGCGTTTTTTGATGAAATCGGGAAGATTGATATCCTGATGATTCCGGTAGGGGGCGTTTATACGGTGGATGCCAAAGGCGCACTCAATATTATGGACAGAATACAACCGAATATTACGATCCCTATGCATTATTTGACGGCAGGACTGAAGCTGGAGATTGCGTCTCCGCATGATTTTCTTGCGCGCGCGGCGAACAGGGAATACGATGTGTCGCGTCTTGGCGGCGGGATTTTCGATATTACGGCAGATAATCTCAAAAAACGGCGCAGAATTGTGGTCATGGAATGCTCGAGCTGTAATTGAGGGAAAAGCCTGGCACACCGGGCGGCATACAATAGCACATTTGAAAAGGAAAGAAGAAAAATACTGCGGGTGGACGGAAGCGCGCGCCCGGGGTATTTTTTGTTGGAAAAGCAAACAGGTTCAATGGGGAGGCTGTAATGAAAATCGGGTTTGACAATGCTCTGTATATCCAAAAACAGACGGAAAAAATAATGGAGAGGATCGAGCAGTATAAAGGGAAGCTTTATCTGGAGTTCGGTGGGAAATTATTCGATGATTACCATGCGGCGCGTGTACTGCCTGGGTTTGACCTCAACGGCAAGGCGAAGCTGCTGCAAAAAATGAAGGATAAAGCAGAAATTATATTCTGTATCAACGCGGGCGATATTGAAAAAAATAAAATTCGTGCGGATCTTGGGATTACATACGACCTGGATGTGCTTCGGCTGATCGACAATCTTCGCAGCATGGGGCTGCTTATAGGCAGTGTTGTTATCACACAATATACAGAACAGTATTCGGCAGATGTTTTTCGACAGAAGCTGGAACGGCGCGGTGTTAAGACATATATCCATAGGCACACAAAAGGATATCCGTCAGAAATCGACCTAATTGTCAGCGATGAAGGTTATGGCATGAATCCGTATATTGAAACGACGCGCCCGTTGGTCGTTGTAACGGCGCCGGGCCCGGGCAGCGGGAAACTGGCGACTTGTCTTTCCCAGTTATATCATGAGTTTAAACGCGGGAACAAAGCGGGATATGCCAAGTTTGAGACTTTTCCGATTTGGAACCTGCCGCTCAAACATCCGGTAAATATGGCGTATGAAGCAGCAACCTCAGACTTGAATGATGTGAACATGATCGACCCGTTTCATTTGGACGCTTATGGGAAAACAGCGGTAAACTATAACCGTGATGTGGATGCGTTCCCGATCGTCAAAACGATTCTTGCCAAGATCACCGGTACGAAGGAATGTTATCAGTCGCCGACGGATATGGGAGTCAATATGGCAGGTTACGCTATTACGGATGACGAGATATGCCGTGAGGCAGCATGTCAGGAGGTAATCCGCCGTTATTATAATGCGCAGTGTGACTTTAAAAAAGGGAGCATGTCCGCCGAAGCTCTGCAAAAGAACAAGATGTTGATGAAGCAGTTGGAGCTGGAGCCGGCGGATAGAATGGTTGTAGCGCCAGCGCTCGCAAAGGAAGAAAAAGAAGGTGTTCCCGCAGCGGCTATCCAGCTTTCGGATGGGACGATCCTGACGGGAAAGACCACCAAGCTGATGAATAACGTTTCCAGTTTGATTTTAAACGCAATCAAGCAATTGGGAAATATTGCGGATGAAATCCGCTTGATCTCCCCGATTGCACTGGAGCCTATTTTAAAACTGAAAAGTACGATTTTGAAAGATATTGATCCGATTTTAAATATTGAAGACGTGCTTTCGGCGCTTTCTATCAGCGCGGCAATGAACCCAACCGCAGAGATTGCACTTGGAAAGCTTTCGGCGCTTGCGGGGTGCGAAGTACATTCCACCTGCATGCTGACGCAGGCGGATGAATCGGTGCTGAAGCGACTAAACATCAACCTGACGTGCGAGCCTGTGTACCCATCGAAAGATTTATATTACGTATAAAAAAGACTTCAAAAAAAGAGGCAGATCATGATATCTGCCTCTTTTGGTAGGATAAAAATCAGGTTTTTGCTGCACGTGCTTTATGAAACACCGGATATCCGCATCGGAAGAAAAAGCCAAGCGCAATAAACGCGATGCTGATCCACTGGGAAACGGAAAGCCCGGCGTAAATACCGCGTACCGAATCATACCGGAAAAATTCAAGGATAAAGCGGATGATTCCGTAAGCAATCAGATAAAAAGCCAAAACCCGTCCAGGTAGGCGCTTTTTTCGCCCATAAAAGACCAAAGCGGCAAACAAAATGGTAACACATACCGATTCTGCAAGCTGAACAGGAAATAACCGGATCCCGTGCGGGGCAAACGGCGATGTATCAAAATAAAGTCCAAAATCGCTTGGAACGCCATAGCAGCACCCTGCGCTAAGACAGCCGAGCCTGCCGAAAGCCTGCATGAGCGGGATAGACGGCAATACTGTATCAATCACCGGCCAGATCGGAGCTCCGGTCAGCTTGGCGGCAAGCAGTAAAAACAAAACTGCACCCACAAATCCACCGTAGTAGACAAGCCCTGCATCCTGAAAATATTGTAGGAATGTATATCCGGAATTCTGTGCGAGTTGCAGAAATTGGGGAAGACCCTGGATCATATAAAAAAGTTTTCCGCCTACAAGCGCGCCTGCGCCGCCGATCAGCATACAGGTCAGCAGGTCTGTTATGCTCACATCATTGATTCTTCTGCGAAGCAGAGCGGCGAGCACACCGAGACCAAATCCAACTAAGACTAAAATAGTATAGACCGAAACTGTTGTTCCCAGTATTTGGACATAAGGATACATGGTTTTCTCCTAAAATAAAAACAGGCAAGCCCTGATTGCGGGTCTGCCTGTTTTTTGAGCAAATTTATGCGATTGCCGCCAGAGACAATGCCATGCCGCCAACAACCGCCATGCAGGACATAATTACGATCAGCAGAACGACCGAAAGGATCAAGCCGATGATAGAAAGCACGAAACCCGCTGTTGCCATGCCGCCCGGAGCTGACTTCCTTGCTTTGGAACCGAGGATCAGACCCACGATACCACAAATGAGACCAACCGGCCAGAACAAGAATGCGCAGACGAGGGATACGATACCAAGAATTAATGCAATGATTGCAAGAGTGTTGTTATTGTTTTCCATAATATAATACCTCCAAAAATAATAAGAAAATAATATTTCCTTTCATTTATTATATACATATTTTTTAATGTTAGTCAACGAGACAAACGAAAAAATGTGAAATTATTTAATTTCCATTATTTATGTTTAAATGGGAGTAAATATGGATATTATAGTAATATATGTGATGTAAATGTGACAAATATTACGAAAATTCATTGACAAGCGTCAGGATTTTGCGCATAATAATAGTATCAGAAAGAAATCCCTGTATGGACGATGCCCAAGCGCCCTTAATTCTGAATTGATTGATAATTTTTTGTCATTTCTATTCATCTTATTTCTTTATGTTAAATTGCGTTTATAATTTTATATATTTTTTAGATACAGAAGGAGTAAAATTTGTGGATACTAGTTTACTTGAGGACAAAAGCCTAGCCGACCTGAGGGCGATTGCCAAATTGGCAGGGGTGAAATCTCCGACCAAGTATAAAAAGGCAGAGCTTTTAGCAAAGCTTTTGGAGATGGAACAAAAGAGTGAAGAAGAACCGGCGACGGATGCGCTTGATTTATTCGGGCTGGCATCTTTTAATCAAGCCCCTGCAAAAGAAGAAAAGTCTGTAACAGAAGAACCGTCTGCGGAAATACGGGAGGCTTCTACTGTGGCAGAACAGCCGCAGGCAACAGTGGAGATTTCTCCGGAGGAAAAGCCAAAGACAACGGCACGTACTGCTGCGCCGCGTAAACCCCGAAAAACAGCGACGGCAGCAAAATCGGAAAAACAAGAAGAGCAGGAACCGGAAAAAAGTACGGTAAAAACCAAACGTACACCTCGCACAAGAAAAAAAGAAGATGCGATGGAAGCGGCAGCGGAAGCGGAAGAAGCAAAAGAACTTGCGGGAGAGGCACCGCAGGCTTCGGTGCGGGAAGAAATAGAGATTGAAGAATTTCAGGATGCCGAGGCAGCAAAAGAGAACCGGGCGGATTCTCGCCGCCGCAGGATCATTGAATATGTCCCGAATAACGACGCGGTCAACGAAATACTGAATACAGGCGAATGCAAGGACGCAAACGGTATCCTCGAGGTACATTCCGAAGGCTACGGTTTTTTGCGCAGTGAAAATTATTTGCCCGGTGCAAAAGATGTTTATGTATCGCAGGCGCAAATCCGTAAGTTTAATTTAAAGACAGGCGATAAAGTGCGCGGAAAAACGAGACCGTCCAAAGACGGAGAACGTTTGCTGGCGCTTTTGTATATTGAATCCGTA
Source organism: Christensenella sp. (assembly GCA_034926635.1). GTDB lineage: Bacteria > Bacillota > Clostridia > Christensenellales > Christensenellaceae > Christensenella. The sequence continues at coordinate 44,239 of JAYFQX010000005.1, forward strand.
AATGGTGAGCCGGTAGAAAAATGTCTGACGCGCAGACCGTTTGAGGAATTGACGCCGATTTATCCGAACGAGCGTTTTACGCTGGAAAACATCCGGGCGTCGCGTGATCTTGCCATCCGCATGATCGACTTGATTTCGCCAATTGGCAAAGGACAGCGCGGTTTGATCGTCGCACCGCCAAAAGCCGGCAAAACCATCCTGCTGAAGAAGATTGCAAATAGCATCACAACCAACTATCCGGAGGTCGAGCTCATTGTGCTGCTGATTGACGAACGACCCGAGGAAGTTACCGATATGCAAAGATCTATTTCCGGCGAAGTGGTGTATTCCACATTTGATGAACGACCGGAAAATCATGCGCGTGTTGCAGATATGGTTATCGAACGCGCAAAGAGGCTGGTGGAACACGGAAAAGACGTTGTGATCCTGCTGGACAGCCTAACGCGTCTCGGACGTGCACACAACCTGGTGGTTCCTCCGTCGGGAAGGACGCTTTCCGGCGGTCTTGACCCGGCGTCCCTCTATAAGCCCAAGCGGTTTTTCGGTGCGGCGCGAAACATTGAAAACGGCGGATCTCTGACGATCATCGCTACTGCGCTTGTCGAGACAGGGTCGCGGATGGATGAAATTATTTACGAAGAATTCAAGGGAACAGGCAACATGGAAATCCATCTTGACCGTAAGCTTTCTGAGAAGAGAATTTTCCCTGCTGTGGATTTGGCGAAATCCGGTACGCGCCGGGAAGATTTGTTGCTTTCGCAAAAGGAGTTGGAAGGAACGTGGGCACTGCGTAAGGCATTGTCTTCCGGCAACACGACAGAAGTTACGGAGCAACTGATCGGCATGCTTGTAAGAACGCAAACCAACGAGGAATTTTTGGCAAGACTGCATGAGTGGTTCCGCATTTGGGAAAAAGAAGGCTATAATTCAGGAACGAATAACAGCCGGTATTAAAAAAGGGATCTATGTCAAATATTGGGATAGAGCAGCAAACTAAAGAACAATATGTGAGCCGGTCAGCGTGTGCTGATCGGCTCTAACTTTGTGTTTGCGATGGTTAGGCTACGACGGCGAAGGTGATCAAAACGGCGATAACCATAAGCAATATGTTGCTTTTTACGCTTACCCTAATCTTTTTGATAGAATCTTTATTCTATTGCGATATCGACAGGGATAACGTTTTGATCAAGCGAGTATGGGGTGACGCTTGCGCAGGCGTTAAAAAACCGGACGTGGAGAGGATGCTCTCCGTCCGGTTTTTTATACTGTATTTACATCATGGCATTATTTTACAACGATATTCACGATACGTCCGGGTACCACGATTAATTTAATGATCTGTTTGCCTTCCCATAACGAAGCAAAGTTGTCGCGCACAAAAGCTTCGACTTCTTCTTTGGAAGCGCTTGCCGAAATATCAAACTTTGCACGAACTTTACCGTTGACCTGCACGGCCATGTTGCAGGTATCTCGAATTAATGCGCCTTCATCGCATTCCGGGAACGATTGGTTGAAGATGGAATACTCTCCCCCCAGCCGCGACCACATTTCTTCTGTGAAATGCGGGGCAAATGGCGCGAGCAGCAAGCAAAGTTTTTTGGCAACTGCCAGCGCAAAGACGGAATCAGGCTGACCATCCATATATTTATATATTTTGTTGACAAGTTCCATGATGCGCGCGACAGCTGTATTAAAACCAAACTGCGGCAGATCTCTTGCAATATTCTGGATAGCATAATTCAGTTGATAGTTGACGTCCGTATCAATTTTGCCGCTGCCGCCGGAAAGCGCGGCAACTGCATCCACAAGCCTTTCCACACGCTCCAAAAAGCGCGAGATTGCCTTAATGCCATCGTCATTCCATGGACCGCCTTCTACGTAATTAAACCCAAACGCCAGATACATGCGCAAGACGTCTGCGCCATATTTGTGGATCAGGTCGTCCGGCGATACCACGTTTCCGCGGCTTTTGCTCATTTTTTCTCCATCTGGACCAAGAATGGTGCCCTGGTGAACCAGCGAAGAGAAAGGCTCGTCAAAGCCGACATAACCCATATCGTGGAAGGCTTTGGTGAAGAAACGCGCGTAAAGCAGGTGCATGCAGGCATGCTCGGCGCCGCCAACATATTTGTCGACGGGCAACAGGGAATCGATGATCTTTTTATCCCATGCCTGTGCCGCGTCTTTGTTATCCGGATAACGCAGATAATACCACGAAGAACACACAAACGTATCCATTGTATCCACATCGCGTCTTGCAGGACCGCCGCAAACAGGGCATGTGGTGTTGACAAAATCTTCTTTTTTGGCAAGCGGTGATGTGCCGTCCGGCGTAAAGTTGACATCGTAGGGAAGCACAACGGGGAGTTGGTCTTCCGGTACGGGGACTTCGCCGCATTTTTCACAGTAGACCATGGGAATGGGTGCGCCCCAATAACGCTGGCGGGAAACCAGCCAGTCACGCAGGCGATAGTTGGTTTTAAAACCGCCTTTTCCCTCCTGGTTCAGCGCATCCAGAATTGCTTTTTTGCCCTGCTCTGTTGTGAGCCCGTCATATTTTTCACTGTTTACGAGCACGCCGTGCTCTGTATAGGGGAGCGCATCGTCCGATCCATCTTTGGATTTGATAACACGCTCAATCGGCAGACCGAATTTTTCTGCGAACGCATAGTCGCGGTCGTCATGTGCGGGAACTGCCATCACGCAGCCTGTGCCATAACTTGCGAGCACATAATCCGCCGTCCAGATAGGCACCTTGCGCCCATTAACAGGATTGATGGCATACGCGCCGGTAAACACGCCTGTTTTTTCACGTGTGGTGGAAAGCCTGTCGATTTCGCTGGCGCGCGCTGCATAGGCCTGGTATTCTTTGACTGCGGCAGACTGTTGTGGCGTAGTGATCTCATCCACCAGAGGATGTTCCGGGGAAATTACCACATAGGTGCAGCCAAACAGCGTATCCGCACGGGTGGTAAACACCGTAAAATCACCGCCGCCGTCAATAGCAAATTTTACTTCTCCGCCCTGCGATTTGCCAATCCAGTTTTTTTGCATGAGTTTGGTTTTTTCCGGCCAGTCGATACGCGACAGACCTTCTAAAAGCTGTTCCGCATAATCGGTGATCTTAAAAAACCACTGGGTCAGATGCTTGCGCGTGACAGGTGTTCCGCAGCGCTCACAGCAGCCCTCGACCACCTGTTCGTTGGCGAGTACTGTGTTGCACGACGGGCACCAGTTCACAGGCGCCGCTTTGCGGTAGGCAAGCCCATGTTTATAAAGCTGCAAAAAGCACCACTGTGTCCATTTGTAATAATCGGGCAAACAGGTTTTGATTTCATAATCCCAATCCCATGTTCCGCCGATCGCACGGAGCTGCTTTTCCATGGTTTCAATGTTTTTAATGGTGGAATCTTGTGGATGGATTCCTGTCTTGATTGCATAATTTTCCGCGGGAAGACCGAACGCGTCAAAGCCCATAGGATGGAATACGTTATAGCCCTTCATGCGCATAAAACGCGCATAGGTATCCGCGAGACTGTAATTATACCAATGACCAACATGAAGGTTTGCACCGGAAGGGTAAGAAAACATCTCAAGCACATAACGCTTGGGTTTTTCGCTGTTTGGATCAAAGCGGTAAAGACCGGTTTCCTCCCATTTCTGCTGCCATTTTTTCTCGTTTTCTGTAAAGTTCAAGTTCCTCGCCTCCGATAAAGCCGCGTCTGCGGCTGGATTCATAAAAATACATACTTATTTATTATCCGTTATTTGACGTATAAAGTCAATTACCGCCATGCTTTTTGATGGATTATCAGGATGCAGGAGCGGGAGTGACTTCGGTTGCGCTACTTGTCGGGGAAGGATCGGCGGCAGAGGGTTGTGGAGAAGCCTGAATCGTGGATTCTGTAATTGGTGTATCGGATTCGTAAAGATACACGGATTGCTTCCCTGTTTTTTGTTTGATCCAGCTCTCGATTTGCGCTTTTTGTCCATCGGTCAGCGGCGATGTACTGTGAACGGCAAGGATAACGCTGTTCATGGTGATTTTTCCGTCTTCCCCCGGAAGAGATAAAATTGCGCCCGCACAGGAATCAATTTGCGGGAAAAGCGCTTTTAATTCGGTAGAAATTGTCAGCATATCCAAATCGTTTGCCTGAGATTCCAGAAGTTGGCTTTGATAGTTGCTGAGCGTGTTTTGCAATTCTGTTTGGATCCCTGTATTATCCTTCCCGGTATTTTGCGCGCTTTGCTGGATGAGCGCTTCCACGTCTGTTTTACTGATGCCGGTATTATATTTGGTCTGATTGACGCGCAATGTCATGGAAGGAAGGCTATAATCGGGAAGTTTATTCGCAAGCTCCTGGATTTGGCTGTCATCCAGGGTTTTCCCGACGAGCGCTACTTCAATCAGGTTTTGGTTCATGTCCAGTTTTGAGCTGACAACCTGGGTATCTTCGAAATTAAATTCGGTTTTCACATAATTTTGGTAATTTGCCTGCATGATAGAATCCGCAGCAATGCCGTAGCCGAAGTAAATACTGGGGATAATAGTAATGATTGCGACAATGGCAATAATAATGCGTGAACGCCGCCGGGACTTATCGTTTTGGTAAACCTTTACGGGAATGTGCAGCGCGCGGAACACGATCACAGACGTTATACAAATAAAAAATGTATTGATGAAAAAGAGGTAAAACGCTCCCAGAAAATAAGTCATAGATCCCACTGCGAGCCCATAACCCGCTGTGCATAAGGGAGGCATCAACGCGGTCGCAATGGCCACGCCGGGGATTACGTTAGTTTTCTCTTTTCGGGTAATGCCAATGACGCCTGCAAATCCGGCAAACGTAGCGATCAATACATCCCAAATTGTGGGGGTGGTGCGGGAAAGCAATTCGGAATCGGCGGTGGAAATGGGAGACAGTTTAAAATAAATAAAAGATGCGACTAACGAAATCCCGATTTGCAGAGCAAATTTCAGCGCGGCATTGCGTGTATGGCGTACATCGTTGGTGGCAAAGCCATACGCCATGGAGATGATGCCGCCCATGAGCGGGGAGATCAGCATGGCGCCGATCACAACCGCAGTGCTGTTCATGTTAAGACCGACGGAGGCGACAATAATCGCGCAAATCAGAATAAACATGTTTGCGCCTTTGATCTGTGCTCCATCCTGCGCCTGCGCATAGATTTCTTCGCTGGTCGCGCTGCCTGTTTTTAGGCTAAAGAAATTTTTTAGAGATTGTTTCCAATTCTTCATATTTTTTCCATCCGTTCTTAATATGCATTACCCTATTTAATGTATCATAAAACGATGCCGGAAAAAAGGGTTAAGACAGGCGTACTTGTATCCGAAAGCAATCGTGTGCTAAAATAATAAAAAAATCCTTTTTTAGGAGGAGGCAGGTATGCCAAAAATATTAATTGCCTATTTTTCGCGCAAAGGTAAAAACTATTGGGAAGGCGGGATTGCAGATTTGCCCGTTGGGAATACTGAGCTGGCTGCCAAAAAAATACAGGACGCAGTCGGTGGAGATTTATTCCGCATTGACCCTGTACATCCTTATCCTGAGGAATATGAGGATACGGTACAGGTATCCAAACAGGAACTGAAAAATGACGCAAGACCCGCACTGAATGGGCGCGTCCGGGATATGGACGGCTATGACGTTATTATTTTGGGATACCCCAATTGGTGCGGAACGATGCCCATGCCGGTTTTTACATTCCTGGAATCCTATGATTTCAAAGGGAAGACCATTGCGCCGTTCTGTTCCAATGAAGGAAGCGGTATGGGGCGCAGCGAAGCTGATATCCGCAGACTTTGCCCAAACGCTGCGGTTTTGCAGGGATTATCCATCCGCGGAACAAAAACAAAAGAAGCCGATCCGCAAATTCGCGAATGGCTGCGGACGCTTGGCTTTTTGGGTTAGGATAAAGGGAAGGCTTCCCTTTGACTGTCAGAGAAACTGCAAAGTAATTTGGTTAAGGCTTGATATAAGCGTAGCCGTCTGTTTGCCTTTGTGCGATTTCCACTACGCCCGCCGGAACTATTTTTACGCAGGGAAACAAATCCTGCGGAAAAACCCGGTGATTTTCCATGGCGTTTCTACATGCTGCAAAAACAACTGTGTTTTCTGCAAGCGCAATAATTTGTGCGCTTAGATCTTCCTGATCTGCGTTTTTTTGTGAAAGCTGCAACACGGCAGCACTGTTTGCGACGACTTCTATTTGGATTTTTTCACCGGTAATTTTTCCCTCGTACAGGCTGTTTGCCGCGTTTTCAAGCACCAGTTTCCATCTTTGAGGCTTGTCTATATGGAATAAAATTTTAAGCATGATATTACTCCTTTCCTATGGCTGTTCCAGAAGCGCTTTTAGAATAACAGCCTCGTTTTGGGTTTCGTTTTTGGAGGCATAAACCAGTGTAACGCTGCCATACGCCAAATGTTCTTTTACCAGTGCGCGGAATTCATTGGTGTAAGGATTTGCGGAAAGCTCTTCCCAATAATGTTTTTGGAATTCTTCAAAGGACATACCGGTATGATGGAACGCCGTACGAAGCGCGTTTGAGGGCGCGATTTCCTTTGCCCAAAAGTCAATGGCTGCTTTTTCTTTTGATTCGCCCTGCGGCCAAAGTCTGTCAGTCAAAATACGGTAACCATCTTCCGGCAATGCCGGAACATAAACGCGTTTTATTTTTAATGCCATATTGTTTCCCCTATCCTGCGAGAATAACAGCCTTGCTGGAGTACAAGAAGAACAACAAAAAACGGGATGTTTGCGCATCCCGGAAAATCTTACAGCCAGACACCCGGTTTTCTTATTGCGGCAAAATATCCTTTGCCGAAGAGCCCGTCAGTCTACAACGACACCGGCGCGGACAAGTTTTACGCCGTTTTGGAGGCAATCTCCGACAGGGCAGTGGCTTTCGATAAAATCAGCCAGTTTTTCTACGTCGGATTGATTGGCGTCAGTCTCAAAGTGCATGGTAAACCGGATCTCCTGAAAACCGTTGCGTACGTCCGGGTTAATGCCCAAAAAACCATCAGGGTCAAGGTCGCCCTCAAGTTCTACATGAAAACCTTTGAGGTCTACGCCGCAATGCTTTGCAAATGCCGCGGCACAAATGCTTTGGCAAGCGCCTAGGGCACAAAGTACGGCTTCTACAGGATTCAGAGAAACATCCGTACCGCCAAGGTCTGCGGGTTCATCCAAAATAATTTTGAAGCCGCGGGATTCGGCTTCCACCTGCATCCCCTCGGGGAGCTTTTTTGCGGTTGCTTTAAATGTTGTAAGCATAAAAACACCTTCTTTCTTTGGTTTGTAATAAAAATAATGGAGCAAAACCAAAACGGTTTTGTTATTAATAAGTAAGCGGTATGCTGTTGAAACAGAAAAAACTATGCATGACGAGGCGATTTTGCAAAAAATTTACGAAAATTTAAAAAAAATTTATATTTTTGCGTATTTTAAACCTGTTATAATAAATTAGAAAATAATGTATAAGATGATTTTGTTTTGGTGCAGGAAGGAGAAAGAGAGAAGTATGTTGGCAGGATATTCTGCTGCTTTGATTGCCGCAGGACTTGCGGCTGTTGCGTATTTTATTTTAAATCGGCTGATGACCGGAGTTGCGCCGCCATCGGAAAAAACATGGCTGACGGAATATCAATATGCACACAGGGGTCTGCATGACGAGATAAGCCCGGAGAATTCATTGGAAGCGTTTCAAAAAGCGGTGGATATGAATTTCGCGATAGAATTGGATGTTCAGCTTTCCAAAGACGGAAGGATTATGGTGTTCCATGATAAGGATCTTCTGCGAATGACGGGATATAGCGGGAACGTTAGGGATAAAAGCTTTCGTGAACTGCGCAGTCTGCGCCTTGGGAATACCAATTGCAAGATCCCTACGCTGGAGGAGGTCTTGGCGCTGGTAGGTGGCAGCGTACCGCTTTTGATTGAACTCAAAACGCGCGGAATGGCCGGAAGCCTGGAAAAGAAGCTTTATGCGGCGCTGCTTGAATATCAAGGGAAATACGCGATACAATCGTTTTCACCGTTTTCTGTTAGATGGTTTAAACGCAATGCACCACATATCTACAGGGGGCAGTTAGCCTGCAATTTTTGGAAATGCGGTGATTTTACTGTAAGCCGGCTGAAACGTTTTTTTCTGGCAAATTTATTGTTGGTAATTCAAAAACTGGGCGTGAATTTTATTTGCCGCCCAAATTTTATCAGCTATGAATTTCATAAAGTGGATTGTCGTTTGCTGCGCAGGCTGCGCAGGAAGGGCGCGCCGATTTTTGCATGGACGGTAAGAAGTCATGAACAATATGACGGGGCAAAGCCATACGCTGATTCTATGATTTTTGAAGGGTTTATGCCGGAAGAAATGAAAAAAGAACATATGATGCCATAAAAAGAGTTATGATATCTGCTCAACAATTTTATTTATAAATTGTATCGTTTGAATCAGATGGGATTAAGGCGCCGCAACGGCGCCTTTTTTTGTGCCGCCGTTTTTAGGATAACAGGTCGTAACCGCAAAAGTGGGGAAAGGCGGGATTTGCGGCAGAGTACGTCAATATCATTGGAAAATCGTTAATAAACTGTGAATTATGCATGAAATTCCCCACCTCTTCTTTTTTGTTCTGCTATAATGGCAGTATTCTAAACAAAGAAATACTGCAAAGGAAACAAGAAATGAAGAAATATTTAATCTTGACATTGGCGGCAGCGCTTGCGCTTTGCGCTTTTGTGGGATGTTCGTTTTCCGGTGCCGGGAAGGTGCAGGTCATTCCGTCCGAAGAACCGGCAAAAACACCGGAACCGGAAGAGGCAGAGAGCCAGGGACTTTCTGATGATCAAATACAGGAATTGATCCGTGAAGGCATTGTACCGGAAGAAGCGCAGCAGGAGGATGACGACCTCACATTTTATGATTATGGCAAGGTAAAGGATGCGCTTGATCGCTATAACGATAAGCTGATATGCAATACGTTGATCCTTCCGGACAACGAGGTTTTGGTCCAGATAGAAAACACCAATGATGTCACCGTTCCGATGGTGGGAATATCGCTTTATTTTCCTGATGCCGGCACCCAGGAAGAACGACAGTTTTATCAAATTGCACCGGGAGGTGTTATCGTGATTCCGTTGGAAGGTACTGAGGGAAAGCTTCCTCGTGCCGTTGCCGCCGACACCTATGTGTCTATGAATCAAAATAATTATACTGATATTCGTGCCAGCCTTGCGATAGAAGAAAAAACAGATGAGAAGGGAAGCGAGCTTACGATCACGAACAACGCGGATAAACCATGCCGCAGGATGAGCGTTACCATTAAGTTTTTAAATAGTACCGGCGTTGCTTATGCACAGGAAAAATCGCTGGAAACGGCAATTGCGCCGGGGCAAAATACGGTATTGGATTTTGAGGTGCCTGACGACGTGGAAGAAGGTTTTGAAAGCGTGGAATATATTGTAAATGAGGCTGTTGGCTGAAAACCGTAATAATATCAGTAAAATTACTTGTATTGCATATCGTTTTGGATTCCTGTATTGACGGAATCGGCAGCGCGGTGATACTCTTAAATAAAAAATACAACGCAGAGGGAGAAAAGGCAATGAAACGATCGGAAGTGAATGGGATACTAAAGCTGGCGGAAAGACGCTTGAAGGAAAATAACATTTATCTGCCTGCGTTTGCCTCATGGGGTTTGCAGGACTGGCAAGATTGTGCACAGGACCTGAGCACGCTGAGAAAAGTTATGCTGGGCTGGGACATTACGGATTTTGGCAGTAAAAATTTTCGGGAAGTCGGTGCGGTACTGTTTACCATCCGTAACGGGATGGCAGATGAACCGGGAGTGGGTACTCCTTATGCCGAAAAGATGCTGTTTGTGCAGGAGGGTCAGAGGCTTCCGCTGCATTATCATGTCACAAAGACAGAAGATATCATCAACCGCGGCGGCGGGGATATGTTCATGATCCTTTATCATGCAAACGAAGATGGAACGATTGATTATGAAAGCGACGTGCATTTGGATTGTGATGGGATTCCGCGGACAGTGAAGGCTGGGGAACGTTTTTTGGTGACGCGCGGCAACAGCGTAACGCTGCGCCCGTACACCGCCCATATTTTTGGCGCGGAGCAAGGCACCGGGGATCTTGTCGCGTGGGAAGTATCTTCTGTAAACGATGATAAAACAGATAACTATTGGTGTGAGCCTGCGAGCAGGTTTTCCGGGATTGAGGAAGATGAACAGCCCCTGCACCTTCTGTGCAACGAATATGATCAATTTATAAAATAGACGTGAAACAGGTATCAAAAAAGAGCAGCGCCGCTGCTCTTTTTTATATTCTTTTATCCGCTTATTTTAGGTGGGTGCCTTCTACTTCATTCACCAGAGAATAAAAATCGCTGGTGAAGTTTTCTTCTGCACAGACCGTACCGTCGTGATAGGTAAGTGCACGCAATACGTCAGGCCCCGCCGTCACTGCGCCAACACCATATCGGCAAAGGCTTAACACCTGTTGCGAATTCCGGAAACTGGCGGCAAGAACATGCGTCTGCATATTTTGTTTTTGGAAGATATCGTGGATATCCTTGGCGATTTGAACACCATCGACACCCATATTATCGAGACGGTTGATATAAGGCGCTACAAAACTTGCGCCTGCTTTTCCTGCCATAAAAGCCTGCATCGCAGAATAGACGATCGTCGCCGTTACGTGGATGCCCTCTTTGTGCAGCAGATGGATAGCGCGTATGCCCTCCTGCGTGACAGGAACCTTAACGTAAAGGTCGTCGCCCAATTCGCGCAGCATAAAATGCGCTTCTTCCAGCATTTTGTCAGCAGTCTTGGAAATCAGCTGTGCATGGAGCATAGATTCTTTGGGAATAAAAGTACGAATTTCCTTTAAAACCTTGAAGATGTTCTGGTGTTCCTTCAAGAGAATCGACGGGTTTGTGGTGACGCCGTCATAGGGAAAACTGTCATAAAGCTTTCTGATTTCGTCAATGTTTGCATTGTCGATGAGTACCAGCATAATAAAAAATGCCTCCTTAAAAATTAACTAACGCCTGAGCGCACTATTATCGGCGCGGGCAGACGATATTGATCAGGGTATAAACTTTCAGGAAATACTGGGGATCGGCACGTCAGCATCCACATCAGCGGAATAATCCACTTCCGGGATATGAAATCCAAACATCCGATAAAAATCTTCCCAATAACCTTCTACATCCGCAAGGTCAGCAAGCGTATCGTTGTCAATCTTCTCCCAGGCATCGCTGACGGCTTTTTGGATCTCTTCGCGCATTTCCCAGTCATCAATGCGGATATAGCCCTGCGCATCTACCGGTACAGAAGGCTGGAACAGGCGGTCGTGGAACAAGCGGTACATTTGCTGCATGCAACCTTCGTGAAGATGCGCCTGCTTCATTACTTTATATAGAATGGAGATATATAAGGGCACGATCGGGATTGCCGCAGATGCCTGCGTAACAAGACCTTTGTTTACGGAAACATAAGCGGAAAGCCCTGGGATTTCCCGGCTCATTTCCTGTGCCGTTTGAAACAGGTGTTCCTTAGCTTTTCCGATGGATCCGTGGGTATACATAGGGTAGGTCAGTTGTGGCCCGATATAAGAATAAGCGACTGTTTTGGCATTTTCTGCCAGCACACCGGCGTTTTGCAGCTCGTGCATCCAGTCTTGCCAGTCTTCGCCGCCCATAACTTTGATAGTCGCATCAATTTCTTCCGGGGTAGCGGGGGGAACAGAGACCTCAGACACTTGCCGTGTGGAAAGATCAATTGTTTTATTGGTGTATTCTTGATCCGTTGTTTTCAAAACAGAAGTAACAGATGTACCGTCCGGCATGGTGCGCCGCGGTGCGGCAAGGCTGTAGACCACGAGATCTACCGTACCGAGATCGGCTTTGATCAGTTCAATGGTTTGTTTTTTTATATCAGCAGAAAAAGCATCCCCGTTTATGGTTTTGGCGTAAAGACCGTCTGCATGGGCAAATTCTTCAAATGCAGCGGTATTATACCATCCGGCAGATGCCGTGCGTTTCCCGCTTGCGGGACGCTCGAACATAATGCCAAGGGTTGAAGCGCCGCAGGAATATGCCGCAGCGATCCGGGAAGAAAGCCCATAGCCTGTGGAACAACCGATGACCAATACTTTTTTGGCACCGTCTGTTTTTGGCATGCTTTTTGTATATTCTATTTGCTGCCTTACATTTTCGCGGCATCCGGCGGGATGCGCCGTTGTACAGATAAATCCTCTTACCTTAGGTTCTATGATCATAATTAAAAACTCCTTTGATTTACCGGGGTGTGAACTACATTTTTCCCACCTTAATCGTATTCGAGTATATTTTACCACAACAAAGCATTTTTTTCAGCATAAATTATGGAGGCACGCTTTACAGGAAGAAAAAAGAAAGGTATGCTGATGGAGAAGACACGGGAAAGGAGAATAGCCATGGGAAGATTTGTTGTTGTGATGGGGGATATTACCAAAGAAAATGTCGACGCAATCGTCAATGCGGCCAATACATCGCTTTTGGGAGGCGGGGGCGTGGATGGCGCGATCCATCGAGCGGCAGGATCAGCGCTTTTGTCAGAATGCCGGTTGCTGGGAGGCTGCGAAACCGGAAAAGCCAAGATTACAAAAGGGTATGGGCTTCCTGCAAAACATGTGATCCATACGCCGGGACCTGTTTGGCGGGGAGGCACGCACGGAGAAGAAGCATTGCTGGAAAGCTGTTACCGTTCGTGCATGGGGCTTGCTGCGGAGCATAGCATACAAACCCTTGCATTTCCGTCCATTAGTACGGGCGTGTACCGTTTTCCGCCGGAGAAAGCCGCGCGGATCGCTGTAAATACCATTTTTTCCTGTATGAAAGAATATCCCGGGATCAAAGAGGTAAAAATGGTCTGTTTTGATGACCGCACAAAAGAGGCATATGACCGCGCTCTTCAGGAAGCACGGAACTGGGAAACGGAATCCGGACTTGAAAAACCAGAAAAAAGAGATTAAAATAGTATTATAAATCAATAAGCGCGCGTATAATGGTTCAGCGTAAAATCCTATCATCGGGATTTTACGCTTTTTTTATCGCCCGTGAGCAGGAGAAAATTATGGAATTTTATAGAAAGTTACCCAGAAATAAAAAAGAATTTATGCTGTTTATGGCAGTGATATCCGTGATATCGGTCAACATCATAGCGCCGCTGATTACCTGTTTTGAAATAGGGTTTCGTCTGGAGGTATGGGCGGATGTGCTTTGCGTCATTCCGTTTATCTGGCTTTGTGTCATTGCGTTGGTGCTGATTACCTACAAACCTGCGGAATGGTTGACTGCAAAAATCGTGCAACATGACGATAGCTTTAACGCGCACATAATAGTAAATATTCTTTGCACGGTGTTTTTGATGTCTGCTTTTTTGACGGTTTTTGGAACATGGATCGGCAGCAGACAAATTAGCATGGAACCGCTTCGGTTGTTTTTTTATAAGTGGCCGCGTAACTTTGCGATTTCTTTTGCGGTAGAACTGTGCGTCGCCCAGCCGCTGGCACGTAAAGTGATGGAAAAGCTGCATGATAGGCAGGAAGAATATGACAATTCCTGAAAAGTGCTAAAAAATAAAACAATTCATTTGTCCGATCAAAATAAAAACCGTCCGTCAACAAGAAAATCAAAGGGAATCAGAGAATTTACCGCGATAGAAATTTTCATTTTCAAGCTTTTTGGCTGTCACACGAAACAAAACACAGCCGTCCGGGCATACAATATTCTTGCTGTATTGACTATCGCCGCCGACGTTTCTCAGATCGCCGCCGCTTCTTACGGCTTCCATGATGGGAAACAGAACCGTCATGGTTTTGGAACAAATTCCCTGTCCTTCAGCGTTGACGGGACACCCGTAAGTGCAGGTATATTTATCTCCAATCTCTTCTCCGTTTCTGCAATACCGCTCTGTGCGGTCGCCGCGTAAAAATCCTACTACCTCGATCTCCCATTCGTATTCCTCATCATACCACTTCTTCATAACAGGCCTCCTGTTTTGCCTTTTTAAACGAATAAAAAAGCATGCTGCGACAACCTTGCCCCGCAGCATGCCATAAATATTTTGTTGTTACATGACGCGAGCAGCAACGCTTTTCAGGGCGTCCGCATATTTTTTCTTGCAGTTTACCAAATCATAAGATTCTGCAACATCCCCGCGTGCGAGGCTTCCCATATGCTCTCTTGCGCGCTCGTCGCGAAGTTCCATCATGCAGTCGCAGCAGCGGTCGGTGTTGCCAACCTTGACCAGATACCCGGTGACGCCGTTCAGGATATATTCGCTAGCACCCACCGTATCGGAAGAAACGACCGGAACCTCGCAAGCCATAGACTCAAGACCAACGAGCCCGAATGCTTCTGCGGCGCTCATATTGATGGTTGCATCCATGGTATTCAAAACTGCCGGGAGATCGTCGTTTTTCACATAGCCGATAAATTCCACCCGGTCTGCAATCCCCATACTTTGTGCTTTTTGCTTTAAACTGTTTTCCAAAGAACCCGCACCGGCAATTTTCAGCGTTGCATTCATTGCAGACTGCTGGAGGAATTTTGCAAAAGCGTCAATCACGAGATCCACACCATTGCCGTATTCCAGCGCTTTTAAGCTGCCGAAGCAAATGGAATCATCGGGTTTTTCCACGTCTTCCTTTTGAAATTTTTGAAGATCAACGCCAAACGGAACCACAAAAGTTGATTTTTCTTTTTTATAGAGCTCTTTTACGCGCGTGATCATACTGGGCGACGGCGCGATGATTGCATCCGCATATTTGATGCTCTTTACCACGATGCCTTTTTTCCCAAGATCCGCCGCCGCGTAAATATCAGGACCTAAAACCGTAAGCACGGTGTGCGGTGCTTTTGCTTTTATGGCAAGCACGCCATAGGTTGTTGCGCCCAGCGCGTTGACTACGCCGAAATTTTCTGACGCTAGATAAGTCTTGAGCTGTGCCGCGTTTTTTTTGTAACCGTTTTGCATTTCCGAAAAGGGAAGGTATACAACCGTCACTTTTTCGTTTAGCTCGCCTGCTTCGTCTTTTTGTTCGGGCAGAGAATAAACCGTCACATCGTTTTCATCGCAGAGCGTGTTCGCCCATTTAATGGTATGAGGGGAATTGGCAGCTGCCAAAAATGCGATTTTCATAGAATTACCTCTCTTATTCTTTCAATAATATTTATTTCAGGTTTGCAAGCCGCTCGATTGCCTGCTGCGTATTTTCGCGCGTGTTGAAAGCCGTCAGGCGGAAATATCCTTCGCCGGATTTGCCAAACCCGCTGCCCGGTGTGCCGATAACATTTGCTTCATACAGGAGTTTATCAAAGAAATCCCAGCTTTTCATGCCGCCCGGCGTTTTTAGCCAGATATAAGGAGAATTGACCCCACCGTAGGAAGTGATGCCGATTTCCGCAAGACCGTGCTTGATGATCGCGGCATTTTCCAGATAAAACCGGATGGTGTCCTCAACCTGTTTTTTGCCTTCGGACGTATAAATTGCAGCTGCGCCCCGCTGCACGATATAGGAAACGCCGTTGAATTTGGTTGTGTGGCGGCGCAGCCACATGGCGTTGAGACTCACTTTACCGCCATGACCGTCATCGCCCATGAGTTCTTTGGGAACCACGGTGTAAGCACAGCGCGTGCCGGTGAAGCCCGCTGTTTTGGAGAAGCTGCGAAATTCCACCGCGCAGGATTTTGCGCCTTCGATTTCGTATATGCTGTGAGGGACATCCTGATCGGTAATAAACCTTTCGTATGCGCCGTCAAATAAAATCAACGCGCCTGTGGCGTTTGCCCAATCCACCCATTTTTGGAGCTGCCCGCGGGTGAGCGCCGTGCCCGTTGGGTTGTTAGGCGAGCAAAGATACATCACATCAATCTCTTTTTCCGGAATTGCCGGAACAAAACCGTTTTCCGCCGTGGTGGGAATATAAGTGATGCTCTGAAACTGTCCCGCGCCGCCGTCAAATTCACCGGAGCGTCCTGCCATCACGTTGGTGTCTACATAGACGGGATAAACCGGATCTGTAAGACCGATCCGTGCATCTGCTGAAATCAGTTCCTGAAAATTCCCGGTATCGCACTTGCTGCCGTCCGAAACAAATATTTCGTCCAGACCGATATCAATCCCGCGGGAAGCATAATCGCCCTGCTGGATGGCAGAACGCAGGAATTCATAACCCTGTTCCGGTCCGTATCCCATAAATGTTTTTGCATCTGACATCTCCTGCGTTGCCGCGTCGATCGCCTGCAGTACAGCAGGAGCAAGCGGGCGGGTTACATCGCCGATCCCGAGCGCAATCAGTTCCTTGTCCGGATTTTCTTTTTTATATGCCGCAACCCTGTGCGCAATTTCTGAAAAAAGATAACTGCCCTGCAGTCTGGAAAAGTTTGGATTTACTTTAAACATTTTTATTCTCCTTGCAGTAAAATTACATACACCTTAATAATATACTATTCACTGGCGAAAACACAATAGTTTTATCAAAAACCAGGCAGCCGCATAATGGTGTTATAAGGGGATCTCATCAAAATTATCACCGGATAGTACGAGGATATCGCCGGTTAAAAGAACGGTTGAGCCATTGGGGATAATACTTTCTCCGTTACGCTTAATCATTACGACCAGTACGCCAGAAGAAATATTCGCTTCAATCAGGCTGCGGCCGTTCCATGGGTTGCGTTTGTCAATCGTTACTTCCATTAAGTGCATTTCCGCTTCGTCCTGGTAATCGGTAAAGGTTTTGAATACGGAATTTTCTTTTTCCACTAACCCCAATTTTTTTGCAAAAACAGGGGTAAGGGTCCCTTGCACCGCGACAGAAAACAATGCGACAAAAAAAACAATATGAAAAATATCGTTATTGATACCCACGCCAAAAGTAATGGCGAAGATTGCAAAAACAATGGAAGCCGCACCGCGCATGCCTACCCATGAAACAAACAATTTTTCCTTCACAGGGAAATGAAAGAAACTTAAAATGCCGAAGACGGCCGCAGGACGCGCTACAAAAATCAGGAACAGTGCAATGAAAACAGCGGGAAGAATAATGGAAGGAATTTGCGATGGAAAAGATAACAGCCCCAGCATAAAAAATAACACCATTTGCATGATCCAGGAAATTCCATCGAAAAAGTGCACAAGGGTTCGTTTATATTTGATTTTTGTGTTTCCAAGGACAATGCCCATAATGTAGACGCACAGGTAACTATTCCCGCCGGTAAGCTGACAAAGCGCGTAACCGAGGATTACGGCGGCTACAACATAGATCGTGTATAATCCCTGAATTTCAAAATTAATTTTTTTTAGAATTAGAGTGGAAAGCCATGCCAGCCCAAGGCCGATCCCCAGCCCAAAAAGAATTTGTGCAAAAACCATGGGCAAAACGCCAGAAGCGCCGCTTGAGGACATGATGGTTAATATAACAATGGTAAGCATATAAGAGATAGGATCATTAGAACCGCTTTCCACTTCGAGCAGCGGGGCAAGACCGCCTTTGAGATTCAGCTTGCGCGAACGAAGAATAGAAAAAACAGAAGCCGCATCGGTAGAAGCGATGACTGCGCCAAAAAGCAGCCCTTCCAGTAACGTGGTGTGCAAAACAACGCAGCAAAACCAACCTGTCAAAACGGCAGTGACGATAACGCCCGCAGTGGCAAGCCAAATGGAAGGCGCCATCATAGGCTTCGCCGTTTTCCAGTTGGTGCCGAAACCGCCGTAAAACATAATAAAAATCAGACAAAAGGAACTAATGGTTTCCACGAGGGAATAATCATCAAAATGGATTCCCACAATGCCATCCGAACCAAATAGCATACCGAGCACAAGAAAAATCAGCAAAGCAGGAATACCAAACCGATATAACAGCTTACTGGAAAAAACACATAAGAGAAGGACAACAGCAATTAAAATTAAGGTAACAGCCACATAAAACCTCCTTAAAATATTCTTACATATTTAATATAACATAGGCGGCAGGGCTGTGGAAACCATAGGAAAAAAAGAATGACAATAAAAATCAAAAAATATAAAAAAATACTTGACAAATCGCCTATACATGTTTAATATCTAATTAAAGTCATCTGATGACTTTGCATAGAAATAATATGAAATGCAAATGAGGTTTGATGAAATGGACAAACAAACGCTGCAAAGGGCTGTTCGGTTTTTTACAATCAGTGCTGCGGCAACCTGCGAAGGCAGATTCTATATTCCCGCAGCAGTATCGAACAAACATCTTCATTTAAGTAAACAAGACGCAGAGCGGTTGTTTGGCGCGGGTTATGAATTTCACCCGAAAAAAGCGCTGGCCCAGCATGGGCAGTTTGCATGTGAGGAAACACTTGATTTTTGCGGACCCAAGGGGACGCTTCGCAAAATCAGGATATTGGGACCGATGCGCGCAGAAACGCAAATCGAGCTTTCTGTAACGGATTGTTATCAGGCGGGCATTACGCCGGTGATCCGAATGTCAGGTGATATTCAAGGAACGCCCGGGGGAAGACTGATCGGTCCGGCGGGAGAGATCATGGTAGACCGGGGTGTACTGGTGGCGGCAAGACATCTTCATGCGTCGACAGAGCAGGCAACGGTACTCCGTTTGACGGATAAAGAAACCATATGTCTGAGGAAAAAAGGGATCCGAGGCGCTATTTTACAAAATGTGCAGGTTCGTGTTCGACCGGACTTTGAATTGGAGCTGCATATTGATACCGATGAGGCAAACGCATGTATGATCGCGAACGGCGATCTGCTGGAGATCGTGAGATAGGCGGATAACATGGAATTTAACGGCATAGATATAGAGACGATTGTCAGAAAGGCCATGAGGTCAATCGTCGGAAACTCAATTCTCCTGTCGGGGAAACAGAACGAAAGTGGAAAGGTCGCGGCGATCTTTACCGATTATATTCCCGCTCCTGAGCAATGCAGAAAATTTTTAATTCAACGTTATGGCAACGGCATAGACTGTCTGCTGCTCAACGGATGCGAATTTTCAGGGGCGGGGATTTCCCCGATTCTGCTGGAGAAACCGGAACAAGAACTTTTTGCACGGTTGGAAAAAGCTGAAAAAGTTGCGCTGGTTACGCCGGGGTTTGGACTGCTTCGAAATATTGCCGGCGGCGAAGACCGGGATGCGGTGCCGCGTGCGGTGCTGCGGGCGCTTCTTTGGGGAGCGCAGGTCAGCGTAGTGCTGGATTTTGAACCGCCGCGGTTTGCACGAAACACCTTTTTTGAAAAAATTGTAGACACCTTGGATGCGCTCAAAGGCATGGGCATTGACGTAGACACCTATTATAGTAAGAAGAAAAAAGATGCCTGCGTTTTGTCATTGATCACGGAAGAAAGCGTGTTGGAAGCCCACAAGCAGGGAATAAAAGCCATTGCCTGCAGTAGAGGCGCGCTGGTTACGCCGCTTGGCAGGGATGCGCTCAAGGAATACGGAATCGGGCTTCAAGAAAGCGGAGGATGACGTATGCTGATAGGCAGGGTGCGAGGGACTGTGGTAAGCAGTACAAAGAACAGGCATTTGGATGGTCTTACGCTTTTGCTTGTAACGGAGATCGACCCGGAAACCCTGGCGGAAAAGGACGGCCTAGAGGTTGTTGCTGACGCCGTAGGCGCGGGAGAAGGCGAGGTTGTGATGTGTTGCCGTGGAAGCAGCGCGCGCAAAGCCGATGGGATGCAGGACTATCCCGTAGACTATACGGTGGTGGCGATTCTCGATTCGATCCAGGAAAAAGGCAAAACAGTGTTTGAAAAGTTTAAAAAGGAATTCTGACCGGAAGGAGGCTCCCTATGCAGCTGGGGATTGTAAAAGGACAGGTTGTCAGTACAAAAAAAGCAAGTACGCTGGGCGGGATGAAAATTCTGATCGTGCAGCCTCTGAACTTGGTTACGTTTGAAGAAAGCGGTACTCCGGTGGCAAGCCTTGATACCGTAGGCGCGGGAGAAGGCGAGGTTGTGATGCTGGTTGGCGGAAGCAGCGCGCGTATGGCGGACTCCATGGGAAATAAACCGACGGATTGCTGTATTGTAGCGATTATCGACAGTGTAGATATTCGGGGGAATCGCGTTTTTGATAAAGCGCATTCCAGACTTTCGGAAAAGCAGCCGGAATCAATAGAAATAGAAAAAGTTGAAATAAAAGTAATCGAAGAAATAAAGGGGATACCGGAAGAAAAGAGCCGGCAGGAAAGCGTAGAAACAACAGGCGCAAAGCAAGCGGAGCAAAGCAGGATAACAAAAAAAAATGTGCCGGAACGAATAGAAGAACCTTTTGCAAAGCAAACGGAGCAAAGTGTAAAGACGCAGGGACAGACCCGGCAGCAGCGCAATAATCCAAAACGCGGAAGGAAAAAGAAATAGTATCTGTTTTTTGAAATTTTATCAATAGAGGGTATGCATCCATGAGTAATGTATCGGAAGAACAGTTGAAACAATTAATTGCGCAGACAGTAACGCAGGTGCTTGGCGAAAACAGCAACGATGCGGTCGAATGGCTGTGCGACAATATGGACGAAGCAGTGGCGCGTGCCCGTGCCGCGCAAAAAAGCCTGATTGCCATGCCACTGACCAAGCGCAAAGAAATCATTACATCTATCCGCCGGGCAGCGGAAGAAAATGCAGACTATTTGGGCAGGATTGCGCATGAAGAAACAGGTTATGGTCATACCGACCAAAAGGCGTTTAAAAACGTATTGATGGCAAAATGTACGCCGGGCGTGGAAGATTTGGAAACAACAGCTTTTTCCGGCGACGACGGATTGACGTTGATTGAGCACGCACCGTTTGGCGTGATCGGCTCCATTATTCCTTCCACAAATCCAACGTGTTCGGTTATCAACAATGCGATCAGTATGATATCGGGAGGAAATGCCGTAGTGTTCAACCCGCATCCTGCAGCAAAAAGATGTTCGCAGGAAGCAATGAGAATTGTGAACGAGGCGATCTGCAAGGCGGGCGGTCCATGCGGGCTGGTGGCGACGGTAAAAAAACCGGATATGGAAAGCGGAAGGATTATGATGGAACACCGCGATATTCCGCTGTTGTCCGTGACGGGCGGTGAAGCAGTTGTAGCGGCAGCAATGAAGACGGGAAAACGCGTGATTGCAGCTGGTCCGGGAAATCCGCCGGCGATCGTTGACGATACAGCCTGCATAAAAAAAGCGGCGAAGGACATCGTGGACGGCGCGAGTTATGACAATAATGTTATGTGTATTTCTGAAAAAGAAGTATTTGCATTTGAAAGCATTGCGGAACAGTTAATGGAAGAAATGTGTAAAAACGGCGCGTACCGGATTCATGGTGACGAAATTGATAGAGTGCTGAAAACTACATTGATTGAAAAAAATGGTTCTTATGTAATCAACCGGAAGTTTGTCGGACGCGACGCGGCGGTCATTCTTGCGGAAGCAGGGATCGCGTTTACGGGGCAACCGCGTATTATTATTGCCGAAGTCCCGCGGACGCATCCGTTTATTATGACGGAAATGATGATGCCGGTTCTGGGGATTGCAAAGGTGATTGATTTTGACGATGCGTTGGCAAGCGCGTTAGCGGCAGAAAAAGGCTGCAAACATTCGGCAGTGATTCATTCCAGCGATGTACACCGTTTATCGCGGGCAGCTGCGGCGCTTAATACCACGATTTTTGTAAAAAACGGGCCTTCATATGCGGGAAACGGATTTGAAGGCGAAGGATTTGCAACAATGACGATCGCTACACCTACGGGCGAAGGACAGACAAGCGCGAGAACTTTTACGAGAACGCGCCGCTGCGTATTGAAAGGCGATTTGAGGATAATCTGAAAAAGGGGATCAGGTGAGAGCGATGAGTTTGATAGACAACGTAAAGGAAGCGGGGATCATCGGCGCGGGTGGCGCAGGGTTTCCGACCCATGTAAAAATAGGTTGTAAGGCGGAATATGTGATCGGAAACGGTGCGGAATGTGAGCCTCTGCTGCGTGTGGATCAGCAGTTGATGGCAAAATACGCGGCGGATGTAGTAAAGGGGATTATGGCCGTTAAGGAACAGACCGGCGCAAAACAAGCGGTTATTTGTTTAAAAGCGCATTATCACGATGCAGTTGCGGCATTGGAACAAGCTGCAAAAGGAATCCCGGATCTTGAAATCCGTAAACTGAAAAGCTTTTATCCCGCGGGGGATGAACAACAAATGGTTTTTGAAGTGACCGGACGGGTGATCCCGACGGGGGGCCTGCCACTGGATGTCGGTGCGGTGGTCTGTAATGTCAGTACACTTGTTAACATTGCAAATGCAATTGACGGCAAACCGGTGACGGATAAATTAGTAACGGTAGGCGCGCAAGTTGCGCATCCTATGACGTTGCGGGTTCCGATAGGAACGCCGATCTCCGTGTTGCTGACTGCGGCGGGCGCGCCGGAAGATATGACGGATTATACGGTGGTAATCGGCGGACCGTGCATGGGTAAGCTGACAAAGAACCTGGATACACCGGTAACGAAAACCACAGGAGGACTGCTTGTTTTCCATGACGGTCATCCGTTGCTTGCCAAAAAATGCGATAACGCCGAAAGGGAAATCCAACTGGCAAAAGCGGTTTGCTGTAATTGCAGTATGTGCACACAGATGTGCCCGCGTAATGCACTGGGGTTGCACGTACAGCCGCATAAGGCAATGCGTGCGATCGCGCAGGGAGAGTCCTCGCTGCTGGGGAGTGCAAATTCGGTATTTTCTTGCTGCGATTGCGGGTTATGCACTTACTTTGCCTGCAACTTTGGATTATCGCCCTCACGCATGATGCAAAGACTGAAATCCGGTATGATGGCGGCAGGGATAAAGCCTGTTAAGGAAGTACCAAATGCGCCTGATCTGGAAATAAAAGGAAAGCAAGTACCTGTATCAAGACTGATGGCGCGACTTCATATCACGGAATATGACGTGCCGGCACCGCTCAATGATACGCTGGTGAAGGTAAGAAAGGTAATAATACCGCTTAAAATGAGTATCGGGGCGCCGTCCGTGCCTGTTGTGGCAAAAGGTGATAGCGTAGCGGCGGGCGATTTAATTGCCGAAATCAAAGAAGGCGCGCTGGGTTCGAGGATCCACGCGAGTATTGCGGGAACGGTGAGCGCGGTCACGGGCGAATCGATTGAGATCACGATGCAGTAGGCAGAGGAGGAAACAGACAGTGAACGCTTTGGGAATGATAGAACTGAATAATATCCCCGTAGGGATTGAATCGGCAGATGCAATGCTGAAAACGGCAGATGTCCGACTGGCAACGGCGCAGCCGGTATGTGCAGGAAAATATATCGCGATTGTTGCGGGAGATGTGATGGCAGTACGTTCCGCTGTACAGGCGGGATGTGAAAATGCCGCAGATAAATTGGTAGACAGCCTTGTGATCCCGAATGTAAACGAACAAGTGCTTGCAGCGGTGGGAGCATGCAGTGATATAGGACAAGTAAACGCCGTAGGAATCATCGAAACGTTTTCGCTTTGCGCAGCAGTGTTGTGTGCGGATACAGCGGTAAAGGCGGCGAATATTGATTTGATTGAAGTACGTCTTGGACGCGGGCTCGGCGGAAAATCGTTTGTGATACTAACGGGCGATGTCTCGGCTGCAGAAGCTGCGGTTTCTGCAGCACGGGCGTTGGAAGAAACGGAAGGATTGTTGTCACAGTGCGTAGTGATTCCTTCCCCTCATCAGGATTTGATCGGTTCTCTTTTATAAAAACCGATAAAATATGAAAAAAGCCTGTCGGTTTCGTGATAACGGCGCAATTGCGGGCAAAAGAAAAAACAGAAATGATGCAAGGAAGTGGACGGAATTTTACGCGAAGCGAACTTTGCAACGACGAAAGGAGCTTAAAACAAATGGAAAAAGAAGCATTGGGAATGGTAGAGACCAGAGGACTCATCGGGTCGATTGAAGCTGCAGATGCCATGGTAAAAGCAGCAAACGTAAAGTTGATCGGCAAAGAACAAATCGGCAGCGGTCTTGTTACGGTCATGGTGCGTGGGGATGTCGGCGCTGTAAAAGCAGCGGTTGATGCAGGTGCTGCAGCTGCGAAACGCGTCGGAGAACTGTACGGCGTACATGTTATTCCGCGTCCGCACAATGATACGGAGACGATTCTGCCTTTGGCGGAATAAGACATGCGCACGGCTAAAGTGGTCGGCAGCGTAGTCGCAAGCATTAAAAATGATAACCTGACAGGGATCAAACTGCTTGCGGTGCAGTTAATTGATGATGGCGTGCCCGGAAATGTAATCGTTGCCGCGGATGCAACCAGGCAAGCCGGAGAAAACGATTTTGTCTATTTAATGGAATCAAAAGAAGCAGGACTGTTGTTTCGGAACGGCAACGTCCCGGTAGATGCGTCGATTTGCGGATTTATTGATTCTTATAATGAAATGCTTTGATGCGGAGGGAAAAAACTGTGAAAATTGCGAGGGTAGTCGGAAATGTGGTTTCCACAGTAAAGGATCGTGCGTTTGAGGCAAAAAAATTGGCAATAATCGAATGGCTGGGAGCCGATCTGAAAAAACATGGCGCACGGACGATCGCTTTTGACGCAGCGGGTGCCGGCGCTGGAGATATTGTTTTGGTGAACTCGGATGGGGACGCCGCAAAGATGATGTTCGATGACAACGAAATGATTGGAGATCTCACCATTTGCGGCGTGATAGACAGTATCACGCTTGACGGAACGATCATTAAAACAACCTGACAGAAATTTTAGAGAAATATTAAGACAATTGATCCAAAAAATAGTTCTATAATTTAATTCTTTGTGCTAAGGAAACGATTGACTTTAAAGTCATCAGATGATATTATATACATATAATACATCATATAACATATATTAAACAATATGGAGGATGTACACATGGAAAAACAAGCTCTTGGAATGGTAGAAACCAAAGGTCTGATCGGCGCAATTGAAGCGGCGGATGCAATGGTGAAGGCGGCAAACGTAGAACTGACAGGCAAAGAACAAATTGGCAGCGGTCTTGTTACGGTTGTAGTACGCGGCGACGTCGGTGCGGTTCGCGCGGCGGTAGAAGCAGGCGCATCTGCTGCAAAACGAGTTGGAGAGCTTTTCGGAATGCATATTATTCCGCGTCCCCACGACGATGTGGAAAAAATCTTACCTTCCAGATAAGAAAGACGGTTTGATTGAAGACAGGTGCATTTTATGGAAAGCGAGTGATTAGAATTGGAAATGGAAGATATCATCAAGAGGATTACAGAAGAAGTATATAAAAATCTTTCCGCCATGCAAGCAAGCCCTGCGGCTCCTGTATCCGCACCGGCTGCGCAAATCCAGTCCGGTGCATATGAACTGGTACGGATGGAGCCGAACGGTACGGTAGCACAGGTGAAAGAAGCATGCGATATTGCATCAACCAAAGGATATGCCGCAGTGTGTATACCGCAATGGTATGTGAACCTGGCAGTGGAAAAAATTGGCGGAAAATGTAAGGTGGACACCATCATCAGCCTTCCCGGCGGGACGACGTCAACCTATGCTAAATACGCGGAAGTGTACGAGGCGATTAAGAATGGTGCAAATGAAGTTATTATCCCCGTCAATATGGACCTTTTAAAGGCAGGGAAGATGAGCGAGGCACGCAATGATCTTGCGACCGCAATGATATCTGCGGGAATGCAGCCCGGAATTTGCGTAAAAGCCCTGGTGGAAGCAAACGTCGTTCCGGAAGACATTTTAAAACAAGCCATAGGAATGATTTGCGATTGCGGAATAAAAAACATTGTGGTATCTTTTGTATTGAGTGGTACAAAAGCAGATCTCGGACTCATAGGGCAGCTAGCAGCCAGTACAGCCGGAAAAGCGGAGATATCCGTACTCGGCGGAAGCCTGCAAGGATTGCCGCAAGGTGCGGTAAGGGTTATGGCGAGCAGTATAACATAAAATAAGAAAGCGATTGGCCGACTCAGTGAAAAACTGAAATGGAGAAAAAAGATGTTAGCATATGTCGATACCAAGAACAAATTATTGAAGTATATCAATCACGAGAATTTGAAGGCAGGGGATCAGTTACCCTCTGAAAATAAACTCTCGGAAATGCTAGGCATCAGCAGGCTAACGCTCCGGGAGGCTGTAAACGCATTAAAAAATGAAGGAGTCGTCTATTCTGTACAGGGAAAAGGGACGTTTGTGGCGTGTAATACGGATCAGATTGCCGATACGCTGAATAACAACCTAAGTGTGACAGAGATGATCGAATCTAGCGGTTATGAAGCGGGCGTAAAGTTTTTTAAAAAAGAACTTGTACGTGCAGAGGCGGAAATTGCTGAAAGATTGGGCGTGAATGAGGGAGCCAACCTGATTATGTGCGCGAGGATCCGCACGGCGGACGGAAAGCCGGTCGTCTATTCCGAGGATTATCTGGCGCCAAGATTGGTGGAAGAATTTCTGGCGGTCACGGATGAAAACGTGTCGTTATATAAGTTTATTGAAAATCAAGCCGGAATTGAGATGGGGCTCTCTATCGCAGAAATCGTACCAGTAAAAGCAGACAGTGAGCTCGCAAAAATGTTGGAAACAAAGCCGGATGACGTTTTACAAAAATTTATGATTACCGTAAATGACGTCTATGGCACTCCGCTTGTGTATGCGCGTGAGTATATGCGCCCCGATTCTTTCAAATTTCTCATTCATAGATGGAGGTAATATAATTTGAAAGCAGTCGTAAAGGTAGATTATGGCGAAGGAAAAATAGAGCTTCGCGATGTGCCGGTGCCGGAAATCGGTGACGACGATGTATTGATAGAAGTAAAAGCGGCGGGTCTATGCGGGTCTGATCTTGCGTTCGCGCAGGGACACCACGCCGATATCTTAAGACCTCCGGTAATTTTGGGGCATGAATTTTCCGGCGTGATTGCAAAAGTCGGGAAAAATGTTACAAAATGGAAGGTTGGAGACCGTGTGGTATCAGACAACACCGGAAAGGTATGCGGAGAATGTTATGCCTGCTCAACGGCGGATTACCTTTCGTGCCCCGAACGTTTGGGGATCGGTTATGGAATGGACGGTGGATTTACAAAATATTGCAAAATATTAGGTGAGACGCTCAAGGTATTCCCGAATTCCCTGATGCGGATTCCGGAATGCATGACATTTGAGGAAGCAGCGATTCTCGATCCTGCCTGCAACGCGTATATGGCGGTCGTGCAGGAGGCAAAGCTGATGCCGGGCGAATATATTGCAGTATTCGGCGCAGGCGCACTGGGACAGTTCTCCGTGGAAGCGGCAAGAGCGGCAGGCGCGGCAAAGATTATTGTGATCGGGCTTTCACAGGATGCGCATCGGTTTGAGGTGGCAAAGCAGCATGGCGCGACGGATATCGTCGTATCGGACAAAGAAGACGCCATTGAGGCGGTAAACCGGATTACAAACGGCGAAGGCGTTGCGGTCGTAATTGATTGCGCAGGCGTTTCGGCAGTATTAAAGCAGGCAATCCAGATTGTGCGGACAAACGGAACCATTATCAAAATCGGTTATGATGCGCGTCCGCTCGGATTTTCACTGGATGATATCATAGGAAAAGCAATCAATTTAAAAGGACATTTTGGATACGACTGGGTTTCGTGGCGGAATGTCATGAATTTGGTAGTAGCGGGAAAATTTACTCTCAACACCGCGATCACGCATAAAATGTCAATTTCACAATTCGATGAAGCGCTTACATTGTTGAAAAATCAGCAAGCGCTTAAGATTATCCTTTATCCTGAGGATTAATTAGTACGATAAAAAAATCAATTTATTAATTTTTATAAAAGGTTTGGAGGCGAGCTACTTGGAAATATACATTTGCGCCGACTTCAGCCAGGATGGCATCGAGATGCTGCGGGTGGCAGGACATACTGTCCGCACCGGAGGCTGGGGCTTTGAAGAACATATCCTGACGGAAGAGCAACTGATCGAGCAAATCGGCAACGCCGACGTTTTGATTGTCGGTTATGAGGAAGTATCGAGGAAGGTGCTTGAGAATACGCACCTGAAGGCGATCTCCTCCATCCGTGGAGGTCCGCGCGCGAACATAGACGTGGACTATGCGACAGAACTGGGAATTCCGGTATTTTATACCTTTGGACGCGAAGCGATTCCGGTTGCAGATTTTACGCTGGGACAAATCCTTGCAGTAACAAGGAAAATCGCGCGTGCTGACCGTGAATTGCGGCGTGGCGTTTTTGCTGCACCGGATATGGACTACGGCAGTGACAAAGACGTTATTTGGGATATGACCCCGGAAGGACCGTGGCAAGCACGTAAAGGCATTGAAATGCAGGGTAAGACCATTGGGCTGATCGGTTTTGGTACGGTAGGCAAAGAGGTTGCAAAACGTGCAAAGAGCTTTGGCATGCAGGTCATTGTGTATGATCCTTATCAGGATGCACAGCGTGTTGCGCAGGGTGGCGGTACAAAGGTTGAGATAGAACAGTTGTTGAAATCCGCGGATATTATTTCTTTCCATGCGAAAATCACAGATAAAAATAAAGGCATGATCGGCGAACGCGAGTTCGGTATGATGAAAGACGGCGTTTATGTCGTGAACAACGCACGTGCGGGATTGATGGACGAACAGGCGCTGAGAAACGCATTGAAAAGCGGAAAGCTTGGCGGTCTGGCGCTGGATGTGTTCCACCAGGAGCCCATTAAGAGCAACGATGAATTCTTTAATTATGACAACGTGGTCTTAACACCGCACATCGCGGGATCTGGCAGGGACGTTATCTATTTGCAGTCCGTCATGCTGGTAAATGATTTGATGCTGTATTTTGGAGGCGGGCGTCCGAAGCCTGTCGTGAATCCTGAAGTTTTTGACAAGATTGGAAGGTGAAGGGAATGCCTTTAGTAAAGACACTGGATCTATTAAGAGATTGCGAAGATATGAAATATGCGGTAGGGGCGTTTAACATTAACGGTCTTGACCAGCCGCAGGCGTTGATCAAGCGTGCGCAGCAGCTCCGCTCCCCGATTTTGATGGTGGAGCCGGGGGTCATTGAAAAATATGTAAGTTTTGAAGATTTTGCGGATGTAACAGCGCGTGCAGCACGCGATGCGGACATTCCTGTGGGAATCCATTTAAGCCATGGGCTGGATTTAGAACAGTTTGAACGCGCTTGCAAGGCGGGATTTACATCTGTTATGTATGACGGCTCCAAATTTTCTTATGAAGAAAACGTTGCCAATACAAGAATCGCGGTAGAAATCGGTCGTAAATACGGTTGTGCGGTGGAAGGCGAATTGGGAGCGCTCGGCAGCTCGTTTGCAAATGTATCGGAGTCCATGACTGACCCGGCAATGGCGCGGGACTTTGTTGAGAAAACTGGCGTTGATATTCTTGCAGTTTCTATTGGCAATGCGCATGGATTTTATAAAGGAACACCGAGCCTTGATTTTAAACGGCTGGAAGAAATCCGCTATGCACTGATGGCTAAGGATTGCTTCTTGACGCTGCATGGCGGCACGGGAATTCCCGAAGACCATATCCGCCGCAGTATTGAGATGGGTATCGTAAAAATTTGTATCTACACGGAAATGTGCCATGTTGGAAAGGCTAACGCCATTAAGTATATTGAAGAACATCCGGAATATACGGGAAATTATGACGTGTGTGATTTGATCGCCTCAATTGATAATGGTTTTGCTGATGCGATGGAAGAATCCATGCGGATGTTTATGAGTATCGGCAAAGTGGGGCGTGGACAGGGAAACTTTCAGTCCATGGAACATCCTATGAGGGATATGAGTACGCAGGCAATGCCGGCGGGCGTAAAAGCAACGCAGGCTTCGGCGGCCCCCGCAGCAGTGGATACGGAAGTTCGCGATCCGGGTCCGGCATATCCGTCGCTTCCCGCGCAGAACCCGAATTACAGACCTGCGGGCTTCTGGAATAAAAACGTTTGAGGAATCATACAGTATGCGGGAGCGGTTTTGCGCTCCCGCAAGGTAGGAGCGTAAAGCGATATGTTGTTGATGGGCGTGGATATGGGAACTTCGGGCTGCAAAGCTGTGGTTTTCGACGAGCAATGGAAGATAGCAGCAAGCGCATACCGTGAATACGGGTTTACGCTTCCGGGTCAGGGGCTTTTAGAGCTGGATGCGGAAGCGGTATGGCAAGGAATTTGTGAAGTAATTGCGGAAGCCGGAAAAAAAGTCGATGGAAAAATAACGGCACTTGCGGTTTCGGCCATCGGCGATGTCATTATACCGCTGGGAAGCGATGGGAAACAAACTCGATATTCGATCGTGGATTTTGACCCGCGCGGCAAGGCGGAGCTGGACAGGCAAATACAGGCATTTGGAAAAAAAAAGTTTTTCCAAATTACAGGGATGCCGCCGCTTTATCTCGGAAGCCTTGCCAAGATTTTATGGATCAGGGAGCATGAGCCGCAGGCATTTGCCAAAACAACGCGCTATGCTACCTATGAGGATTTCATCGTAGAGCGGTTGGGAATCAAGCCTGCCGTCAGTTACAGCGAAGCGGCGCGTACTATGTTATTTGATATTCGCAAAAAAGATTGGTCAGATGAGGTGCTTGCCATAGCGGGACTGAAACGGGAGATGCTGGCAACGCCGGTGGAATCGGGTATTAAGCTTGGGGTGATACCGGATAAAATATGCGGCGCTCTGGGACTGGAAAATGGCGTTTGCGTTGTAAGCGGCGGACATGATATGGTGTGCGCGGCAGTGGGCGCAGGACTTAATGAAGACAAGCCGGAAACGGCGGTCGATATTGCGGGAACGATTGAAGGAATCGTAGCGACCATGAAAGAGCCGAATACTTCGGCTGAGATGCTGGAAAATAATTTTCCGTGCTATCCGTGTCATAAAGGATATGTAACCTTCAGCGTGAACGTGACGGCGGGCTGTATTGTCCGCTGGTACAGGAATTTTATCGCAAAAGATGAATATGAATCCTGTGAAGAAAAAAATATTAATTTTTATGAGTATATGCAGCGCGGAGTAAAAACAGAGGAGCCCGGGGAATTGATACTTCTGCCCCATTTTTCCGGGAGCGGCAATCCTTATTTTGATCCGTATGCAAAAGGAGCGCTTTACGGTATGACGCTGGACACCACGCGTGAGGATATCGCACGCGCGATGATCGAAGGGCTCTGTTATGAATTAAAATTTCATGCGCAGGCGTTTCAAAACGCAGGCATGGATATCCACACAATCCGCGCGGTGGGCGGCGGCGCGATAATTGATAAACAACTGCAGTTAAAAGCGAATATCACGGGGCTTACTGTGATTAAAGGGGCGGTAAGCGAATCTTCCGCGATGGGCGCAGCGGCATATGCTGCGGTTGGTGTCAACCTGATTGAAAATCCGGCGCAGGCTTTTTCGGCTGTGCGGGAGCAGGAACGCGTGTTCCAGCCGGATACAACCATCTCAAATCGATTCTGTAATGCTTATGAAGAGTATCGGAAACTTTCAAAATTGATCCATGATTTTGAGCAATGAAAAATAGGAAACACAAGTAATTCAATGCTTTCCCTGGAAATCAAAGGGTTTCTGACAAGAGGGAAATGAACCTTCAATAACAGATAAAAAATAATGGTATTCATGTATGGAGAAACAAGAAAAATTCTCCTGAGGTTTTGTGTTCGCAAAATAGATATTTATGTATCAAAAAGCGATTTGTTTTATGATATTTCGAAGTTTGATGAATAAAAAATTCAAAGGAGGATCGGTCATGAAAGAAATAACAATTGGTCAGGCTGCAAAGCTGACCTCACCGCATCTGTTTGCGGCAATCGTTACAAAAAACAGTGATGGAAAAGTGAATATTATGGGGGCGTCATGGCTCTCATTTGTATCCTTCCGTAATCAAAAAATGCTGTTTTGTACTTCCGCTTCCGGATATACGGGGGGCATTGTGAAAGAGACCGGAAAGGCAAGCTTGTGCTTTATTACGCAGGCCGCGGCAGAGCAGGTTTTTAAGTGCTGCAAGGTTAGCGGGCACAATACGGATAAGATCAAGGAATTTGGGATCTCGTTGGTGCAACCCGAAGGGTTTGACGTGCCGGTACCCGAAGGATCCGGGGTTGCTTTCTCGTTGGAGTTAGACCAGGCGGTTTTGAGCGGCGACCATAACATTTATATCTGTTCGATCAAAAAAGTGGTTCAACTCAGTGATGAACCGATCTTAATGGCATTTGACGGCTATAGCCGTATTGGGACAATTTAAAAAAATGATAAAAGGAAAAGGAGGAGAGCAGCTTGGAAGAATATGTGCTTGAAATGAGCGATGTCGGCAAAACGTTTGCAGGCGTAAATGTATTGCGTGACATTAACCTAAAGCTGAAAAAAGGCGAAGTACATGTACTGCTTGGAGAAAACGGCGCGGGAAAATCAACGCTCATCAAGATTATTTCCGGCTATCATAAGCAGGACAAAGGCGGAACGATCAAGGTAAACAGTAAAGAAGTGGATTTCAAACGCCCGAAAGACGCGATTGATGCCTCGATCCATACGATTTATCAGGAATTAAGCTTATGTCCGTATATGACGGTTGCGGAAAACATCGTGATCGACAAACAGGAT
Organism: Christensenella sp.; assembly: GCA_034926635.1. Lineage (GTDB taxonomy): Bacteria > Bacillota > Clostridia > Christensenellales > Christensenellaceae > Christensenella. Next base: position 76,893 of record JAYFQX010000005.1, read on the forward strand.
AGGTTTAACGGCGGAACATTGAAAAATGCGGAATTTCGTAAAATTGCGGTAGACGCTCTGAAAAAATTGGGTCAAGACGAAATTAATCCTGATATGCTGGTACGTGATTTATCCATTGCCCAGCAGCAGGTAGTTGAAATTGCAAAAGCGATTTCTGCAAATGCACAGATCGTATTAATGGATGAACCGACGTCTTCTATTTCACAGAAAGATGCGGATAAACTGCTGCAAATCGTACGGAATCTGAGGGATAACGGCGTAACGGTGATCTATATTTCCCATAGGTTGCAGGAAATCGGACAGATCGCCGACAGGATCACTATCCTGCGCGATGGGAATCTTGTAAAGACCGTAGAGCAAAAAGACGTTACGGATAAAGATCTGATCAGTATGATGGTCGGCAGAGATATCACCAATACCTATCCAAAACGAGATGTAAAACTCGGAGATGTGGTGCTAAAGCTCGATAAGATTAAATGTGAAGGCGTTTTCGAAGAAGTTTCTTTAGAAGTCCGCAGCGGAGAGATTTTTGGTATTGGCGGCATTGTTGGTGCGAAACGTACAGAAATTTTAGAAGCGATTTTCGGGCTACGCAAAATTACAAGTGGCAAGATGTATTTAAATGGGAAAGAATTCAATCCCAGAGGACCGCGTGATGCAATCAAAGATAAGATTGCGTTCGTAACAGAAGACAGAAAAAAATCCGGGTTGGTATTATGCCTCCCAACCATGGAAAACATCAATATGGTCAATGCACAGCGAAAATCAAAATTTGGGTACATTGACTGGAAAGCCATGACAAAAGAAGCGTTAAAACAAAAAGAATTACTGAACATCAAACTCAATAATATTAACCAGAAGGTATCTACGCTTTCCGGCGGCAATCAGCAAAAAGTTGTACTTGCAAAGTGGATGGATTTCGAACCGGCGGTGGTGCTCTTTGATGAGCCGACACGAGGTGTTGATATCGGTGCTAAAACTGAAATTTACAATATTATGGGGGATCTTGCAGAAAAAGGCGTAGCGATTATTATGGTTTCTTCTGAATTGCCGGAATTGATTAGCGTAACGGACAAAATTATGGTTATGCGCGAAGGTGTCATGAAAGGCGTGATCGACAGGGACGAAGCGACGCAGGAACTGGTTATGGCCCTTGCAACGATGGAATCATAAAGATACAGGAGGAGACACAATGGAAACATTAGAAAAAAATAGAAGCTTTAAAGGATTTTTGATCAAGTATAAAACAGTCTTGATTTTAATCGCGATTATCGTAATTTTTACGATTATCAAACCGATCTTTGTTGCGCCGGTCAATCTCATGAACATGCTAAAACGCATGAGTTATGTTGCGCTGACAGGCTTCGGGATGACGTTCATCATTACGCTGGCAGGTCTTGATCTTTCGGTTGGATCGATTTGTGCGATCGTTGGCGTAACGCTGGGCATGATGCTTGGAGCTGGCGTACCGCTGGTGCTGGCGATCATTATTACACTGGGCATTTCGCTGGGACTCGGCTTTATCAATGGTTTTGTTTCTGTAAAAGGAAAAATTGAGCCATTCCTCGTAACGCTGGCAACTATGAATATTTATCGCGGTATTGCGCTTATCCTATCGGAAGGAAAGCCAATCCCGATTACGGCGGAGGGATTTGCTGATTTTTTCGGAAATGGGCTGGTTGCAGACTTTATTCCTACTCCGGTTATTATCATCGTCATTTTCTTTGTACTGACCTTATTCCTTTATAAACATACAAAATTTGGTTTTTATGTACGCGCAATCGGCGGAAATCCGGAAGCGGCACGTGTCGCTGGTATCAACGTAGGCGGGATTAAAATGATCGCTTATACGCTCAATGGTATCTATGCATGGATGTCGGGACTGATTTTGGCGGCGCTGATGAATTCAGGTTTACCGAATATCGGTACTGATCTTGCGCTTGATGCAATCGCGGCTGTTGTTTTGGGAGGCACGATTATCGCCGGTGGTTATGGAACGGTCTGGGGGACCCTCGGCGGCGTATTGATCATGGGTGCGCTCAACAGCGGCATGAGCCTTTTGGGTGCGCAAACGCCGGTAATCATCCTGGTAAAAGGTCTTGTAATCATTCTTGCCGTATTAATGCAGAATGTATTAAGCCCGGATTCTTTGAAGGCGAAGGCAGCTAAGAAAAAAGGTGGATCGCTAAAAACGGCTAAAGAGTGACAGATTTTATGAACTGAAAATAATAAAAGGAGTAACAAAGAATGAAAAAAATGAAAAGAATGTCTCTGGTTGCGGTACTTTTGGTCATTTTGATATTAGTAACGGCATGCACTGGGACAAGCTCTACGGGGACAGATGCGGCGGCTTCAGAAGATACTGCGGAAGCTGCAGCATCTCAGGAAATAGGCACCACAGCTACTAAAGAGAATACTGAAGTTGCGTCATTTGAATACGTGAACCCCGCGGGAACAAAATCCGACATTAACAAGTATTACAATGACCTTGGGATTGACTGCAACGTAGATATCCGCTGTACGGGCGGTGATGTCAAAATCAAGGATGGCGCGATTGAAAAAATTCCAACGCCTAGCAAACAATATACCATCGGATTTTCGGATTACTATACGGTAGACGAGGTTGGGTCTATGTACCTGCAGTCTATGAAAGAAGCTGCTGAAGAAGTGGGAATCGAGCTTTTGATCAATGATGCAAACTACGACCAAAGCAAACAAGACCAGGCAATCGAGCAGTGGATCCAGCAAGGCGTAGACGGCGTTATATTAACACCGTGCGACTTTACCGGCGTAAAAGCATCATTAGATGCCCTGGAAGCAGCCGGAATTCCGGTGATCTCTTTGGATGCGCCCCCACAGGCAGGGAATGTAGATGCGATCGTTACTTACGATTGTATCGAGCAAGGTGAAATGGCAGGCGGTCTGCTGGAACAGGCACTGCTGGACAGCGGATCGGATATGAAAGGTAAAGTAGTCTATAACACGCTGCCGTTTGTACATCCCAATGCGGTAACACGTACCATTGGATTTGAAAATGTATTTGATCAGTATCCTGATATCGAGCTGGTAGAGCTGACAGGCAATGCACCGGAAGATCATTACACCGCGTTTGAAGGTGCGATTCAGGCAAATCCGGATATGCTTGGCGCATGGGGGCTTTACAGCTCGGCGACCATTGGCATGATGAATGCAAAAATGGCTGCAAAACGTGATGACATCCTGCTGACCTCTGTTGATAACGACAGACCGATCCTTGCGGGCATCGCCAATGGTGAAATTCTAGGGAGCGCATGCTATAGCGCAGTAGACGGTTCGAGGATCGCACTGAGCCAGATGATCAATCTTTTAGATGGCGCTGAAATTCCGGGAATCATCTATCAGGAAAACATTCTGGTTACAAAAGACAATGTTGAAGAAATGTTCCCGCACTATTATCCGGGAAATACACTGGAAGGGTATTTAAGCGCACAATAAAACATAACGACGGGAATCCCTTTGTTTGTGAAAATTCTATAAAAATGATGAACATGAATTTGGTTTGCTTTATGTAAAACCATAAAATAAAAAAATGAATGGAGGAAAAAAATGAAAAAATTATCACTGGTTGCACTGGTACTCGCAGTATTGATGCTGTTTGCGGCGTGCGGAACAGGAACGACGACGGAATCGTCTGCACCGGCGGAATCTGCAGCGGCTTCGGAGGAACCGACCAAAACGGAAGCGCCCGCAGAGTCGTCCGCTGCGGCTTCGGAAGCGACGGGAACATCGGACAACCCGAATGCTGCTGATTTTGAATATGTCACGGCAGATTATGTAAAAGACGGCGTATTTGATATCAACACATATTACAATTCTCTTGGGGTAGACTGCAACGTTACCATTAAAGAAGACGGCGGCGTAGTAAAAGTACAAGACGACATGAAGACGTCTGTGCCTAAGGCAAAAGAAAAGTACACGATCGGTTTCTCGATTTATTACACGGTTGACGAAGTTGGCGCAGTTATTCTGGATACTATGAAAAAAGTAGCGGAAGAAGCTGGCGTGGAGTTGCTGGTCAATGACGCGAACTATGATCAAAACGCGCAGAACCAGGCTGTTGAGCAGTGGATCACGCAGGGCGTAGACGGCGTTATCATTGCACCATGCGATTTTACAGCAGTAAAAGGATCGCTGGATGCACTGGAAAAAGCCAATATCCCGGTTGTTTCCATGAACCCGCCGCTTGCAGGGACGGTTGACACAGTTGTTATGCTCGACTGTGTAGAAGAAGGTCAAATGGCTGGCGAAATGCTGATCGACGCCATCAAAGCAGAAGGCAAAGACGTAAAAGGACAGATCGTTTATGACACACTGCCTTTCGTTCATCCAAACGCGGCAACCCGTACCAAAGGCTTTAAAGATGCATTTGCTTCTTATCCGGATGTTGAATTTGTTGAACTGACAGGGACTTCTCCGGAAGACCATTATACCGCATTTGAAGGTGCGCTGCAGGCGTATCCGGACATGATCGGTGCATGGGGGCTTTACAGCTCGGCGACCATTGGTATGGTAAATGCGAAAAAAGCAGCAAACAGCACTGTTCCGATCTCCTCGGTTGATAACGATAAAGTTATTCTCGCGGATATCGCAGACGGATCTGTTGTTGGATCAGCGTGCTATTCCGGCGCGGCTTCCGCAACGTGGTGCATGTCTGATATCGTCAATATTTTGAATGGCGTACAGGATATCCCTGCTGCAATTTTCTATCAGAACCAAAAAGTTACAAAAGATAACGTTGCGGAAATGTTTGCGCATTATTATCCGGGAACGACGTTAGAAGAGTACCAGAATGGGCAAGGCTAATATAACAGTAATAAAAAAATTCGTGATTTGAAAGAGGTAAAAAAATGAGTAATGTAGCGCCTGAGTTGATCGTTATGCTGACACACCATGACAAAACAGTGGAAAATGCGATCGAAGTATTCGAAGGGGCAAAAGATGCACCCGCCAAATATTGGGGTTTTAAAGAAGTTGGGCTTCCTATTCCCGATATGAAAATATTGGTGAAAAAGATGAAAGACGCAGGAAAAAAGACATGCTTGGAGATCGTGGATTACACGGAAGAAGGCTGTCTTGCCGGAGCAAAGATCGGTGTGGAATGCGGATTCGACATCGTGATGGGGACGTTGTATTTCGACTCTGTGAGAGACCTGCTTATAGAGAACAACGTGGAATACATGCCTTTTGTTGGGAAGCTTTCCGGTCGCCCGAGCGTTCTTGATGGCACGATCGAAGAGATCATTGCCGAAGCGCAGTATTTGGTGAAGGAGAAAGGCATCAAGGGCTTCGACCTTCTTGGATACCGCTACGTGGGAGATGCTGTAAAGCTCAATAACGAGTTTGTGAAGAATGCCGGCGTGCCGGTATGCCTCGCGGGCAGTGTACAGAGTTATCAGCGCCTTGACGAAGTAAAAGCAACAGGCGCATGGGCATTTACCATTGGCGGAGCGTTCTTTGAGAATAAATTCGACGGAACGTTTGCAGAACAGATCACAAAAGTTGTAGAGTATATGAAACGCTAACCACATTGTGTCGGTTGGGGAGGCAGCCGGAGAATGCCGGACCTCCCCTTCATGGCATTTATCAAAAAAGAAAAAAACGCCCGCAGAGGCGCGGCATATAGTTTTATTTAAAATTGGAAAGGAAGTAAATGTGATGAGAGTATTGGCTTTTGGGGCGCACCCGGACGATATTGAGTTCCGTTGCGCAGGGACGCTGGCAAAGATGGCTGAACGCGGCGATGAAATTTATATGTGTATCGCGACCAATGGGAACATCGGTTCTTTTAAAATGGGGAAAGATGAGATTAAGGCGGTACGCAGGGCTGAAGCGGAAAAAGCCTGCGAGGTGATCGGTGCGCACTTGATTTATCTGGATGAACCGGATGAGTTTTTGTTTGACACGGAAGCAACTCGCATGAAGTTTATCGAGGCGTACCGTATAGCGCGCCCGGACGTGGTATTCGCGCCGCCGTCTTTTGCGGATTATAACCAGGATCACGATATGACGGGGTATCTTGCGTTTGTAGCGCGCGTGCTTGCTACAATTAAGCTGATCGAAACGGAGCATGAACCAACCGCGTTTGTACCGCCGCTTTTTTATACGCAGCCGCATGGAATCCACCCGGATTTTCAACCGGAGTATTTTGTGGATATTACGCAGACGGCAGGAATTAAAGACGAAATGTGTAATTGCCATGCTTCTCAGATGGGCGATTGGTGTAAAGACGCCTTTGGAGTAAATTATCTGGAAGGCAAAGAACGTACGGATAAGTACTGGGCAAATGCGTGTGCGACACCCGGCGTAGAGTATGTAGAAGTGTTCTCGCTGTGTAAAACGTGGCCGATTCGTGCAGGCGCCCATAAACTTTTACCATAAAAGAGACAAAATATGCAGATTGAATTTTGTAAAATGTTCCGGTTGCCAGAAAAACAACCGGAACGTTTTGTGTTATAATGCAAAAGAAACTCTTTTAACGGGAGAACGGAACAATGAAGTATGATTTTGAACATTATATTGCACGGGATCAAAGCGGTTCGGTAAAGTGGGCGGAAATGCATAGGAAGAATCCTGACGTGACAGACAGTATCGTTCCGTTTTCCGTTGCGGATATGGAGTTTCGGACCGCGCCTGAAATCATTACGGGACTGCAGAAATATTTGGAAACAGCGGTTCTTGGGTATACAGAAGCGACGGATTCTTATTTTGACGCGGTGACGGAATGGATGCGCCGTCGTCATGTATGGGAAGTCAAAAAGGAATGGATCGTGCCAACACCGGGGGTGGTGGCGGCGCTGGGCGTGGCGGTGAACGCTTATACCAAGCCGGGTGACGGGGTGATCATCATGACGCCGGTCTATTATCCTTTTTACCTGGTAATTGAAAAATCCGGCAGGACAATCGTGGAAAACCCATTGAGAGAGACTGACGGTCATTATGAAATTGATTTTGATGATCTGGAAAGAAAAGCGGCGCAGCAGGACAGCAAAATGCTGATTTTATGCAGCCCGCATAATCCTGTGGGGCGTGTATGGACGCCGGGAGAATTAGCACGCATCGGAGAGATTTGCGAAAAATACGCGCTTGTACCGGTAATTGATGAAATCCACCACGATTTGATTATGCCGGGATACCGGCATACTGTATTTCCCAATGCCTGTAAAAGTCTTGCGCAGCAGTGCGTTGTTTGCACCGCACCCAGCAAAACCTTTAATCTTGCGGGGATGCAGACGTCTAATATTGTAATTCCAGATGAAAATATGCGAAAAAAGTTTATCCGTGTGAAGCAAAGCGCAGCCATGCTGGAATTGAACGTTCTGGGGTATCGCGCCTGTGAGATTGCCTACCGCGAGTGTGAAACGTGGCTCAATGAATTGATTGCCGTTTTGGATCAAAACCGCGCGATGGTAGAAGATTTTTGTGCGCGGAATCTTCCCGGAGTGCGTGTAACAAGGCTGGAGGGGACATACCTCCAATGGCTTGACTTTCGCAGCGCAGAACTTTCTGAAAAAAAGCTGGAAGAACTGATGACGCAGCAGGCACAGGTGTTTTTTGACGAGGGATATATTTTCGGCAGTGCCGGGTCAGGCTTTGAACGCTTGAATATTGCGTGCCCCAAGTACATTTTGGAAGCGGGGCTTTTGCGCGTGCAAAAGGCTATCAAACCCTATTTATAATAAATATTTTATATGACTGACTTGTAAAACGGTTTGATTTTTTTTTCATCTATGCTATAATGACGGAGGCTGACTGACTGGCCAGTCAATTATTGAGGTATTATATTTTTAGAGATACAGGAGAGTATCGCCCATGCCAAAATTCAGCGTGAAAAAGCCCATGACAATTTTTGTAATCGTAATCCTGGTGTGTCTTTTAGGATTTATTTCCGTGACCAGTATGACAACGGATCTGCTTCCCAAGATGGATTTACCTTATGTGGCTGTTTTTACCACATATCCGGGGGCAAGCCCCGAGAAAATCGAGCAAGCAGTCACAAAGCCGTTGGAGCAGACTCTTTCCACAACCAGCGGAGTGAAGAATGTCACCAGTATTTCAAACGAAAACACCAGCGTAGTGATTTTGGAGTTTACGCAGGACACAAACATGGACAGTGTGATGATTGAGATGAGCGGCAGCATCGATATGGTGAAGGCCAGTCTCGACGATGCGGTAGGAACGCCTACGCTGATCAAAATCAACCCGGATTTGATGCCTGTGATGGTGGCAAGCGTGGATATGGACGGCGGAGAAATCGGAGAAACCTCGCAGCTTGTGCAGGATACGGTGTTGCCCGCGTTTGAGCGGATCGACGGGGTAGCCTCCGTGACTGCAACAGGGATCGTGGAAGATTCCATCGAGGTGACACTCAGTCAAACCAAGATAGATGAACTTAACCGTCGGGTACTCGCTTCCGTGGACGAGCAGCTTGCGGAGGCGCAGGAGAAGCTGGACGCGGCAAAAGAGGAGATCACCGACGGCAAGCAGCAGATTTCCGAAATGGGGAAAACGCAGGCGGCAAAGCTTGTGGATGCGGGCTTGCAATTATCGGCAGGACGCGACCAGATCGAGGCTGCGATTTCGAGCCTGCCCGCTATGCAGCAGGAGCTTCAGGCGCAGCTTACTGATTTGCAGGCGCAGAAGACAGCGCTGGAAACGCAGCTTGCGGACGCCAAGACAGCGCGCGACAGCTTGCAGCAGACCATTGCGGGATTGGTTGCGGCGGGGCAGCCCGTACCGGAGGAACTAACGACACAGCTTGCAACGCTGGAACAGAGTATTCCACAAATGGAAGCGGGATTGACGCAGCTTACGGACGGCATCACGCAGATCGAGGCGGGGATCGCGCAGATTCCGGTGCAAAAAGAACAGTTGGAACAAAAACTCGCGGAATTAGGCGAAAGCGAAAAACAACTGGAGACAGGGAAGATAACGCTTTCTACAGAACTGGCGCAAGCATCAGGGCAACTGGCAGGCGGTGAAGCGCAGCTTCAGCAAAGCGAAGAAGAGTTTGAGAAACAAAAAGATGCAGCATACCAGCAAGCAGGATTGGACGATAAAATCACGCAGGATACAATTAGCCAAATTCTTGCGGCGCAGAATTTTTCTATGCCTGCCGGATATATTAAGGATGGCACGGAGAAATATCTGGTGAAGGTGGGCGACCAAATTGGTGATATGGGCGAGCTGGAACACCTTGTGTTGTTTGACATCAGCGCGGGCGATATCGGAAAAGTTACGCTCTCGGATGTCGCAGATATCAAAATGACGGATAACCGCGATGAATTATATGCGAAAATTAACGGGAACGACGGCATCCTGCTTTCGTTCCAGAAGCAAAGTACGTCTTCTACCACGGATGTATCGTCCAAAATCAATGAAGCAATCAAAAAACTGGAGACTGATCATCCGGGGATGCACATTGTTGCACTTTCTGATCAGGGGGTATATATCAATATCGTGCTGGACTCGGTGCTCAACAATCTGCTTCTGGGCGCTGTACTTGCCATCATTATCCTGTTCTTGTTTTTAAAGGATATTAAGCCCACGATCATTGTTGCAATCAGTATTCCGTTCAGTTTGCTTGCGGCCATTACCTTGATGTATTTCTGTGGGGTCACCCTTAACGTGATTTCTCTTGCGGGACTTGCGCTCGGCGTAGGGATGTTGGTGGACAACAGCATTGTAGTAATCGAAAACATTTATCGGCTGCGCTCCATGGGGGTTTCTGCGGCGCGCGCTGCGGTCAAGGGGGCGACGCAGGTTGCGGGCGCGATCTTTGCTTCTACGCTGACGACGGTATGTGTATTTTTGCCGATCGTATTCACGCAAGGGCTGACGCGCCAGCTTTTTGCGGATATGGGACTGACGATTGCGTTTTCCCTTTTGTCCAGCCTTGTGATCGCGCTGACACTGGTACCGGCGATGGGCTCCACCATGCTGCGAAAGGTAAAAGAGAAAAAGCATCAAGGCTTTGACAAGTTCACGGCAGCGTATCAGAAAACCCTGCGCGCAGGGCTTAAGCATAAATGGGTGATATTTGTGATCGCAATCGGTCTGTTCGCGTTTAGTGCGGTAAGTATTTTGGGCATGGGGACATCGCTTATTCCTAAAATGGATAGTACGGAAATGATGATCACCATGGAAATGCCTGCGGGAAGCAGCACGCAGGAAACGCGGGATATGAGCGACGTCATTTTGGAACGTCTGACTGCGTTGCCGGATGTGGAAACCATCGGTGCAATGGAAGGAGGCGTGACATCGCTTATGGGGGGCTCGGCTTCGGGCTCCAACAACACATCCATTATGATGTATGCGATTTTAAAAGATGAGAAGCAGCACACCAGCGCGCAGGTGGCGGAAATGATGCGCGAAGAAGTAAAAGACCTGCCCTGCACGGTGGAAGTCAACGATTCCACGATGGATCTCTCTATGCTTTCCGGGTCGGGGCTGGAAGTGGCGGTTCGTGGGGACGACCTTGATACACTGAAGCAAATTGCGCAGGAGGTCGCGGACCGCATGGCGCAGACAGAAGGGCTTACCAATATTGACAACGGAATGAAAGATGCTTCAGATGAGACACGGATCAGCGTGGATAAAAACAAAGCAGCGGTATATGGTCTGACTGTTGCACAGGTCTATCAGCAGATTTCCGCGGAGCTGGCCTCGGGCAAGACAGCCACGACCCTCGCACTGCAGGCGGGCGATTATCCTGTGGTTGTACAAAACAGCCCGGAAAACAGCGCAAGTCTGGCGGGTCTGCCAGATTTTGCCATAACCGGAACAAAAGATGGGGAAGAAACAGAAGTAAAACTTTCGGAAATTGCGGAAATCAGCACGGAAAAGGGATTATCCGCGATCAACCATGACGGGCAGGTTCGGACCTTGACCGTCACGGCGGATGTGGATGCAAATCATAATATTGGGCTTGTAAGCCGCGATTTTTCCCAAAAGCTGCAGGACTATCAGGTCCCCGACGGTTATACGGTGGAAATCCAGGGAGAAAACCAAACGATCACAGATACGTTTACGAACCTCATTTATATGTTCCTGCTGGCGGTGGTGCTGATTTATCTGATTATGGTAGCACAGTTCCAGTCGCTGAAATCACCTTTCATTATTTTGTTCACGATTCCATTGGCGTTTACCGGTGGGCTTTTGGCATTGCTGCTCACGGGCTCGGATCTTTCTATGATTGCGCTGCTTGGCTTCCTGCTTTTGGCGGGCATCGTGGTGAACAACGGGATCGTGTTTGTGGATTATGTCAACCAGCTCCGCCTGTCCGGTGTAGAACGGCGTGAAGCGCTTATCAGGACAGGAGGCGCGCGAATCCGCCCGATCTTGATGACGGCGTTTACCACAATCCTTGGGCTTGTTCCCTTGGCGCTCGGCATGGGGCAGGGCGCAGAAATGCTTCAGCCTATGGCGATCGTCACCATCGGCGGTCTTGTTTATGCGACGTTTATGACACTGTTTTTTGTGCCTGCGCTGTATGACGTCATGAATAAAAAAGAAATGAAGCAGGTTATGATAGAAGACGAAGAGGAGGATTCCATTGACGCAATATAAGGAAAAGGAATTAAAGATTATGCGCGCGCTCCTTGGCCTGCTGAAAGACGGCTGTGCGCTTTATGAAATCAAGGCCTCGGATATCGCCCAAAAAGCCGGAATCGGCAAAGGCACGCTATATAATTATTTTGAATCGAAGGAAGACATCATTGCAAAAACCGTGGAATACAGCCTTGATACAACGATCCGCTCAGAGATCGCGAGGCTTGCGGAACTCCCCGGGTTCCGTGAGAAATGTTATGCGATCCTTGGCGATGTGGACGATATTATTCATAATGAAAGCTCAGATTTCCATTTGCTGTTATTTAACGTCGGAGGAAGGGAAATGAGCGGGTATTGCGGCTGTAATCCCGGAATGATTCAAAAATATTTGCGCGTTATCTTTGATCACACGATCTCCATTGCGCGTGTTGCGGTTGAGGAGGGCTGTATTCCTCCGTTTGAGGATGAGGAATATGTTTACAGTGCGTTTGCTTCCGCGTTGATGGGATTTGTGCATGCGCGCTGCCGTATGCAGGGCGTATCCGAAGCAGAAATAGGACGCGCAAAAGACAATGCATGGAAGTTTTTGTTAAAAGCGCTGCATTAAAAGGCTCCGGCGCAAAATACGCCGAAGCCAATATGTTTTTTGTATCACGCCGTGCTGCCTGCCCGTTAAAGCAGATGGGTTAATTCCCTCATCGAACGGATGACAAAAGTAGGTTGGTAATCCTGCGCGACCTTTAGCGGATCGGGCATCCAGGAAATATCCGCCACTGCAAGGCAAGAATCGCATTGCAGGTCTTTTGCGATTTCTACATCGCGCGCCGCGTCCCCGACATAGAGCGCGTTGCCGGACGGGCATAACTCGCGCAGCGCATCCGCGCATCGGTTTTCTTTGCCGGATTCCGTTGGGGTAGCGCCTTTGATAGAAGCAAAATACGGCGTCAGCCCGTGCAGCTGCATGATCCGCTGCGCCAGCGGATGCAGAGAGTTGGTGACAAGACTCAGGCAGTATCCCCGCTGCTTCATGGTTTCCAGCATTTCTTGCGTGCCGTCAGCCAGGGGAATATCGCGGATGAGATCGTCTACCTCGTGCTTATAAAAAACTTCCAGTTTTTGGTACAATTCTTCCCGATCTTCCTGCGGGACTCCAAGCACGCCGAACATTTCTTCTATGGTGTTGCCAAGTCCTTCGAGCGTATCGTGCATTTGAACCGGGATGTTGTAGGTTTTAAAAAAACGTTTGTAAGCTAAAACGTGGAACCGGGCAGAATCAATGATGGTTCCGTCCATGTCAAACATGAGAAGGTCATATTGTCGCATAGTCATTTGCCTGCGCATAAGGCGAATTTTGTTTTTACAAGCTTATGCGCACCTGCTTACTATTATACCATAAGAACCCTTGATTTGCAGGGGATTTTAGGGTATTATGCCGAAAAACAAGCATTTTTATTAAAATACAACTGTATTTCACCGTTTCATGATCAATTGGATGAAATATTATTTGATGATACGCCACTTACCTACGACAGGTAGTTCTTTCATCTCTCCTTTTAGCGCGTTGATAATACCAATGATGGCCAGCACGGCAATCAAGATACTGACAATGGTAGAAAGGATCGACACGATCCCCCATGCGCCCCATGCACCCAGTGAAAACGGGTTCCATAAAACAGCGTTGCTGATGATAGAAAACACGATAATATCGATCAGCCAAAGAATGAATACATTAAAGCCTTGTACTGCATGAAAATGTGCAAATTTGGAATCCTTGGCCGCAACAAGCGGGATAAAAAACAGGCAAAAGCAATAGGCAAGTACGGCCACCAGCTTATTGTTTTGAGCGTCTTGTTGTACGCTTGTGCCGGACGGCGCTTTGTTTGAATCGGCCGCCGTGGACTGCGCGCCCACGGGACTTCCGCATGTCGGGCAAAAACGCGTACTTTCATCAAATTGCGTTCCACAGTTTTTACAAGTAATCATAATTTTTTCCCTCTTTTCAGTCATTGGTTTGAGAGTGTGCAACATGGCGCGCCGCGCCGCAAGTTTTTTACAGTTTTGTTCCGCATTCTCCGCAGAATTTCATGCCGGGCTCTACCTCCGCGCCGCATGCCGGGCATTTTTGGGGCAGCGCGGTATTCATAGGTGTTCCGCATTCATTGCAAAATTTTATTCCCAGCGCAACTTTTGCGCCGCATGCCGGGCATACCTGCATTGCCATGGGCGCGCCGCAGTTGTTACAGAATTTGCCGTTCCCGGCGGGTTTGCCACATACGGGGCAAACGGTGGTTTTGCTTTCAAGTTCTCCTTTCCAGACGATAGCTGTGTCCGCGAGATCGTCAATGTTTTTCTTCATTGCGGTCGCGCGTGCTTTTGCGACATAGACTTCTTGACGCGGCGCACATTCTACACACAAGCCTTCGTCTTCGTTATAATCCGCATCGCATACCCATTTTTGGCAGCCGTGACAGCGGTGAAAATGTTGTTTTGCTTCGTTCTGCGCCATTTCAAAAGCACGCTGGTGTTCCTTTTGCCATTCCGGGCTGCGTTCTTCAAACCGTTCGGATAAAATGTCGCCACCGCGCTCGGCAGCCCAGCCGACACTGCTTGCTTGCCCGCCAAATAGACTACCTAAAATTCCGGCACCTGCGGAAAGCCCGCGCATCCCCTTCTTTTTTTTATAAGTTTGCGATTCGATAAAGGATGTTTTATATCCATCCTGACAGATATCACAGTAAAACGTAAATTGAAAGCCTGCTTCCGTAGAGTTGTCTTCATAGTTTCTTGTGAATGATTTTAGCATGCTGTTCCCTCCTATTTTCCGATTTTTGTTTTTATTTTTTTCCCGCATGCGGTACAGTATTCATTTTCAAAAAATTGTTCCTGTCCGCACCGTTTGTTACTGCATTTCACCATCAAACTGCGTCCGCATGCCTCGCACCGATCCCCGACAAAGGTTTTTGCGCCGCAAAAAGGGCATGAGATAAAGAGTGGTCTGCCACAGCCTGCGCAGCACGCGTCGGTTTTGCTGATTTCACGCAGGCAGGTAGGACAGTGGTATCCAAAGGGGCTTCGGCTGCCGCATTTTGGACAAAAAAGCGCGTCGCGGTCAATCAGTGTTCCGCAATGGATGCATGGTTGCCGATAGGTACTCATAAAATTATTCCTCCTGTAAGCGGTTGCCGCACTCTCCGCAGAATCGGGTTCCGGGAGGGTTGCTTGCGCCGCAAGCCGGGCAGTTGAGACTTGTGGATACGCCCAGACGTGTCCCGCATTCTTGGCAGAATTTTATGCCGTCCGGGTTTTCTATTCCGCAAGCCGGGCAGGTGCGCAAGGCTTTTGCCTGCTGTTCCTCTTGTTCCTGAGCCCGCTGCTCTGCACTTGCCGCAGACAACCGGGATTCCGCCTGCTTTTGATTTTCCTGCACGAGCCGCAGTCTGGCGGAGATTTCAGGAAAGCCTTCGTCTCCGTAGGTCGTCAGCGCATTTTTCCCGATTTCCGCATATAATTCCATCTCTTGTTTTTTGAGATCCTCCAACTCTGATTGCGCGTTAAAAACCTTGACTGCGGGATCGTTTTGCGGCATTAGACCCGAGAATCCTTTCATCAAACCGCCAAGACCTCCAAAAAAATCGTTACTCAAAGCTTGATCCTCCTTTTTACCGTTTTTCGGCGCACTTTATACACAGCATCACATCTTCCCGGTAGTCGTGGTCGCATACCCAGCGTCCGCATAATCTGCATCGGTTAAAATAGCGGCGTGCTTCTTTTTGTGCAATGTCGAGCGCTTCTTCGTAGGAAGCCGATACCACCAGGGGCGTCTGATACTTTTTGCCGCAAACATCACAGAAAAATGCAAAAGAAAATCCGTGCACCGTACCATATGATCTATAATTCTTTGTAAAAACCTTCATCTTGCCCTCCGCCCGGATCATCCCGGTCAAGACACGAAAGGAAAACCTCCAGCCTAAGAAGATCGTCTTCACCCAGCGTACGTATCTCTTTAAGCAGGAAGGCGAGCAGCTCGTCCCGGCTCTGGTCCATAGATATCTCCCCTTTCGGCAATACTAAAAATTATATGGACTAAGTTAGATGTTTTCGATACAATGAATGGGAATGGAAGAATGATTTCCGACAGTATCGTTTGGATGATGACGGTTACTGCCTACTGCTACCATAGCAATTTATTTGTTTTTTGTAATCACCCCGAGGGTGATTTTTCAGGAAATAGCTTCGATTTTTATCAAATGCCCTGTGGGAAGCAGCCGGAATTCATTTTGCCGGGAGGGGAAAATCAATGAAGAAAAAGATGATATGTATTGCTGTCTGCGTACTTATTTGTTGTACGGCGCTGCTGGGGTGTACGGCGGGACCTCTTGATCCGGGTAACCCGGTGACTGTTACGCTGTGGCACAACTATGGCGGACAGATGAAGACAACCATGGATGAACTTGTGGATGAATTCAATAGCACGGTTGGTCATGAAAAGGGGATTATATTAAGTGTGACGTCAATATCCAGCTCTGCCACGCTGCAGGAAAAACTGGATATGGCTGCCAACGGAGACCCGGGTGCGCCGGCGTTGCCTGATATTACCACCTGTTATCCCAAGACCGCGCTTAACCTGAAAGAAAACGAGCAGCTCTGTGATTTGTCAGATCAATTTACAGAGGAAGAGCTTTCGGCATACGTACCCAGGTTTTTGGAGGAGGGTACGATTGACGGAGATCTGTATGTATTCCCGATTGCAAAATCAACAGAAGTTTTATTTGTAAACCAAACATTGTTTGACCGATTTGCGGCAGAAAGCGGCGTTACATTGGAAGACCTTTCCACATTTGAAGGGATTGCGGATGCAGCGCGGAAGTATTATGACTGGACCGACGCAAAAACGCCGGAGGTTCCGCTGGATGGAAAGGCTTTTTATGCGGCGGATTCGCTGTTTAATCTGGCGCAGGTAGGGATGGAGCAAATAGGGGAATCGCTTTTGTCCGGACAATCGCTGGATTTATCGACGGAAGGATACCGGCGAATCTGGGATTTTTATTTTGACCCGGCTGTAGCCGGCGGGGCCGCAATTTATGATGGCTATTCTTCCGATCTTTCCAAAACAGGCGATATTGTCTGCTCGACAGGCTCGACGGCGGGAATCCTGTTTTATGGTGACGAAATAACATACCCTGACAATATCACGGAAAAAGTGGAATATACGGTATTGCCATACCCTGTATTTGAGGGCGGGGAAAAAATAGCGATCCAGCGCGGCGGCGGTATGTGCGTTACCAGCTCGACTCCGGAAAAAGAATATGCGGCGGCGGTATTCCTGAAATGGTTTACAGCGCCGGAGCAGAATATGAAATTTGTTTCTTCTACCGGTTATCTTCCGGTTACGCAGGAGGCTTTTGATAATATTCTGGAAGAAGAAATGGATGCAATAGAAAACAGAAATATTCAAAAACTTTTGATGGCGGCAGCAACCATGCAGCGTGAATATGATTTTTATATCCCGCCTACATTTGCAGGATTTGACGAAATAGGCGATGCTTACGAAGAAGGGCTGAGAGCGAAAGTTAAGACCGCGCAGGCCGGTTATAAAGCGGCGGTTTTATCCGGAGAGGCGCCGGAAGCTGCGTTTGAAAAGGCGGCGGACGGAGCACAGGCTTCTTTTACAGAAGGATTTTTGAACACAGCGGTAAGGAAGTAATCCGCGTCCGGTCATAAAAAAAATCGGCGTAAGGAAAGGCGGCTTTCTTGAGCAAGGAAAAAAAACTGTTTCGGCAATTGAAAGAGGGATGGATAAAGACAGGAAAAAACGGAGCGTCCATGCAGCTTCGTCTGTTCTGTTTCTTTACGCTGCTTGTTGTGACGGTGGTGCTCGGGGTACTTGCCGTTTTGTTTGCGACGGGTATTTTTTCTGCCGGAAGTCGTGAAACCAAAACCATCCTGCAAGGAGAAATAACGCATCTTTCCCAGAATGCCGCAGAACAGTTTGGTAATCTTTCTATCCAAAGCGTTGCACTGTCGCAAGAAATATCCAATAGTATGGAAGCATATATAAAGACGCTGGGGCTCACTCCGGAGGAAATTGCGCATAACCCCGAGGCGCTGGAGGCGTTGTTGGGGAGCCAGTTTGACAGGATGACGGGGGCGCTTGAATCGGTAAAGAGCAGCGGGGTATTTCTGATTTTGGACGCCACAATAAATCCGGAGGCTGAAAATGCCGAAAATTCGCGCGCCGGGTTATTTATAAAAAATATGGAGCCAAACATCCTGAATGCTTCTGCGCCGAATATTTTGATGATCCGCGGACCTGTTGCGATTGCGCGGGAAAACGGGTATAATATTCATTCTCAGTGGAAGATGGAATTTGATACTGAGGGAGCCGATTATTATACGTTGCCGATGCAGGCGGCCCGGGAAACAAAGTTACAGCTCTCACGTCTATATTACTGGTGCCCAAATGTACGACTGCCGGAAACCAATGAAACCATCATGCTTTGCAGCGTGCCTTTGATTGCGTCCGATGGAACGGTGTTTGGTGTTTGTGGGTTTGAAGTGAGCGAGATGCTGTTTAAACTGGCGAATATGCCGGATAATTCGACTTATACCCGTATTTTTTGTATGATTTCACCCGTGGAGGGAAACCGGCTGAATACGCAAAACGCGCTGCTGGCGGGGAACTATTCTGCGCTGCCCCATGACGGCGCGGCAAGAGAACTGTTGGCGCGTCCGGGGGAAGATTCGTTCGACCGCTTTGAATGGGACGGAGAAACGCTTTATGCGGGGATGTACACGCCGTTGCAGATGTATCCGCGCGGCTCAGCGTTTGAAAACTGCGGATGGGCGTTTTCGCTGATGATGCCGGAGCAGGATCTATTAGAAGTGGTTTCTCTGCAAAGAAACTATTTGATTTTGTTCTTACTGCTGCTGATGGCAGGAGGCGTTGCGGCGGTGCTGCTTGTCAGTAAAAAAGTATTACGTCCCATGATGGATGCTTTGGAAACGTTGAAGACGAAAGGACCGTCGGGGCTTACAAAGACGCACATTCTGGAAATCGATGATTTTATCGCGTTTTTATCCGCGCAAGATGATGCGTCAAAACAACCGGGGGAAAAGACGACCCCGCAGCAGCACGGTTTTTCTAAGTACGAGGAATTTGTGAAAAATATTGAAACGCTTTCGCCCGCGGAGCGTGCTGTTTTTAATCTTTATATGAAGGGGTATACGGCGAAGGAGATCGCGGAAATCCTATGTTTGAGTATTAATACGATCAAGACGCATAATAAGCGTATTTATATGAAGTTAAACGTGACGTCACGCAAAGAATTGATGGTTTACGTAGATATGATGGCAGAGTCGCGCGGGATGCCGCGGCGTGAAGAAAAATAGGCGGGAGAATGGATGGACACCTTAGCAGACAGAATCAAACAGATCCTCGCGGAACAAAACTTAAAACAGGCGGAATTTGCGCGGGCATTGGGGATCAGCGCCAACTATGTGTATTTGCTTACAAGCGGAAAAAAGAAAGCAATTTCAAAGACGCTTTCTCGGTTGATTGAGACGTTCTATGGATATCAAGCGGGCTGGGTGCGCGGCGAACCCGGTATGGAAGGCGTTGCCAGAGTCAGCAGCCTTCGGCGGCGGACGTCTGAACAGATTTGTCGTCTTGCGCCGGAAGATCTTAAAAAAGTAGCAGCATTTTTGCATACGCTTGATCAGCGAAAAAAGAACTAAAAAAAGAGCGAAAAAAGCAGGCGTTTTTTAGAAGAAAACAGCCTGTTTTTGCCGCTCAGGCAAAGTTTTTGTAAAATATGATCGGATTCATTTGACAATAGCGGGGAATCAATGCTATAATGCGCATATTTTCAATGATAGGGAGTGGGTAACGGTCCTTTTGGACAGGAGGAAATGATGGAGCTATTAAACAGGACGGAAGAAATCGTGCGGCAGGATATGCGCAAGGAGCTGTGCGAGGTTAACGCAGAGGAATTGCAGGAAGCGATTGCCAAAGCGGTGTTAGAATCAATTTCTTTAGAATGGAAGAAAACGCGTGGAGAAAAAACGCGCAAAGCATATTATTTTTCTGCAGAATACCTGATTGGAAGAATGGTATTTCATAACCTGTATGCCCTTGGATGGCTAAAAGAGGCGAGGGAACAATTTTTAGCGCGCGGCGTAGACCTTTCGAAAATGGAAGAGATCGAAGATGCGGCGATCGGCAACGGCGGACTTGGACGCCTTGCGGCTTGTTTTTTGGATTCTGCGGCGACAATGGGACTGCCGCTTAATGGTTATGGAATTAAGTATAAAAACGGGCTTTTTCGCCAGAAGATCAGCGATGGATTTCAGGTAGAAGAAGCGGATGACTGGAACAGCGACAGAGATCCATGGTTTGTTCGCAGCGAGCAGGACAGCGTGACTGTGCACTATCGCGGACAAGAAGTGATTGCGGTGCCATATGATATGCCGGTGATCGGATATAAATCCGGGGAAGTCAATACGCTCAGGCTGTGGCAGGCAGAAGCCGGGAAAGAATTTGATTTTGCACGGTTTAACGCAGGCGATTACGCCGGTGCGGTAGAAGAAAAGAACAATGCAGAAATGATTACCCGGGTGCTCTATCCAAATGATAGTGCGCCGGAAGGAAAACGGCTGCGTCTGAAGCAGGAGTACTTCTTTTCCAGCGCATCGCTTCAGGATCTGCTGCGGCGGTTTGAAAAAGAATATGGCAGTGATTTCGGCGAATTCGCAAAATATCATGCAATCCAGCTTAACGATACGCACCCGGTGGTTGCGATCCCAGAACTCATCCGTCTTTTGATGCAGAAGGGGATGGAGTTTGAAGACGCTTTTGCAGTCGCACGGGAGACTTTTTCCTACACCAACCACACGATTATGGCAGAAGCGCTGGAGACATGGGATATTGGGCTATTCCGGGATTTGCTTCCGGAGGTTTATGATATTATCGTATTGTTAAACGACAGGCTGCTTATGGAGCTTGATGGCAGAAATCAGGCAGAGCTGGAGATTTTGCATGACGGGTCAATCCAGATGGCGAGGCTGGCGGTCTATGCGTCGTCTTGCGTGAATGGCGTAGCGGAGATCCATACGGAATTGCTCAAGCAAAATGTTTTGCATGATTGGTATGCGTGGTTTCCCGAGAGGTTTCAAAACAAGACGAACGGCGTCACGCAGCGGCGGTGGCTGGGCCTTTGCGATCCGGAGCTTGCACGGCTAATCTCCGGCAAAATCGGCTGGGATTGGCTGAAAGATTTTTCGCAGATCCAAAATATTGAGCCGTATATTGCAGACGACGCATTTGTACGTGATTTTTTGCAAGTGAAAAAAATCCGTAAAGAAAAGCTTGCCGATTACATTTATAAGCGTGATAAGACGGCTGTGCGCGCGGATTCGGTTTTTGACATCCAGATCAAACGTCTGCATGAATATAAACGGCAGCTTTTAAACGCGTTTTCCATTGTGGATATTTATTTTCGGATCAAAGACGGAGAACTTGTGGATTTTCCGCGTATGACGTTTGTATTTGGCTCGAAGGCTGCGCCGGGATATTATGTTGCAAAAGGGATTATTAAATATATCAATGAAATCAGCCGGGTGATTGCGGCAGATGATCAGGTGAACGAAATTTTGCAGGTGGTGTTTGCTTCCAATTACGATGTATCGTATGCACAGAAGCTTGTTCCGGCGGCAAATATTTCCGAGCAGATCTCTACGGCAGGAACCGAGGCGTCCGGCACAGGCAATATGAAGTTTATGATGAACGGTGCGGTGACGCTGGGCACGTATGACGGGGCAAATGTGGAAATTGTCCGGCAGGCCGGAGAAGAGAACAATTATATTTTTGGCGCACGAGTGGAAGACTTACAGCGCATTGGCGGCAGTTATCGTCCGATGGAAATTTATGAAAAAGACGCACGAATCCGCAGGGTGGTGGATACGCTGATAGACGGTACTTTTTCTGACGGCGGGACAGGAATGTTTGGTGTGATTTATGACCAGCTTTTGCATGGCGGAAACGGACAGGAAGCCGACCACTATAAGGTGCTGCTGGATTTTGGAGATTATATGTGTCAAAAACTGCGCGCGATCTATGATACAAAGGATGAAATGATGTTTGGACGCAAGTGCCTTTATAACATCGCCAGAAGCGGCATGTTTTCCAGTGATCGCACGGTTGCGGAATATGCACGGGATATCTGGCATATCGAAAAATAAATTTTTATCAACAAAAAAGAGCCTTATAAGGCTCTTTTTTGTTATATTCATTTTCAGGAAGAAAAAAAGGATAGCTTTTTTATTTCAATGCTTCAATAAAAACCTGTTCTATTTTTTCTTTGCTGGGCACGCCTTCATGAACTTTTACATCTCCTACGAAAAATGTGGGGACATACCAATAATCATATCCTTCGGTTTTCCGGGGTTCTTTGCTCTCTTCGATGGTTTCGATAGAAACCGTTTTATATTCGGGATGTTCTTTTTGCAGCGCAGCAATCAACTGGAATGCGCGCTTGCAGTGGGGACATGTGTCCAAAATCATCGCTTTTACAGGTTTCGGCATGATTGATACCTCCATTTTTTAAAATTCGTGTTATAATCATAATAAACTGGTGAAAGAATTGTTAAACCGGTTGCCGTGATTTTGAGGAGAGCCCGCAATATGAATTTTTATGATAAAGTATATGATGCGGTCAGGAAAATCCCCTGTGGGAAAGTAGCGACCTACGGACAGATTGCCCGGATGGCGGGAAGTCCGCGCGCCTCAAGGGCGGTAGGATATGCACTGCACCGCAACCCTGCGCCGGGAGTCATTCCTTGTCACCGCGTTGTAAACCAGAAAGGACGACTCGCCCCGGCATTTGCGTTTGGCGGACCGGGAGCACAGCGGGCGTTG
Organism: Christensenella sp.; assembly: GCA_034926635.1. Lineage (GTDB taxonomy): Bacteria > Bacillota > Clostridia > Christensenellales > Christensenellaceae > Christensenella. The sequence continues at coordinate 99,391 of JAYFQX010000005.1, forward strand.
CTGGAGGCGGAAGGCGTTGTATTCCGCCCGGATGGGTTTGTGGATTTGGAAGTTTTTCTATGGGATGTGAACGAAGCAAAATGGTGGAAAGGAGAGGTATGGGAAAACCATACCGGGCACAAGAATGAAGAAACAGAAAAAAGATAAGGCAAAAGGGCTGCTGCAAGAATTTAAGGAGTTTATCTCGCGCGGAAGCGTGATGGACCTAGCAGTCGGTATGATCATCGGCGCTGCTTTTACGGCAATCGTGAAGGCGCTGGTAGAGAATATTATCAATCCTGTGATCGGATTATTGACAGGCGGGATGGATTTTTCATCATGGAAGATCCCACTCACTGCCGCAGGAGCCGAGGGCGCGTGTATTGAGCTGGGAATGTTTATCAATGCGGTGATCAATTTCCTGCTGGTGGCGCTGGTGATTTTTTTGCTTGTAAAGGGGCTCAACAGCCTGCATAAAAAACCGGATCCCACGCCGGAAAAACAGCCGAGGCTGTGCCCGTATTGCCGCGGCGAGATTGCCGACGACGCAACGCGCTGTCCGCATTGTACATCTATGTTGACTGACGATACAGCCGTGCAGCCGGAATCTGTGAAACCGAAAACATATGGACGCAAAATAGGAGGAACCCAGGCATGAATTTTAAGATGGTGCATAACAACCTAAATGTTTTAGATTTACAAAAATCTCTGGATTTTTACAAAAACGCCCTTGGTCTTAAGGAAATCCGCAGAAAAGAAGGCGACGGATTTATCCTCGTGTACCTTTCGGGCGGCAGCGCATCCCATCAGCTTGAGCTCACTTGGCTGCGGGACAAGGATACGCCTTATGATTTGGGCGATAATGAAATCCATCTTGCGTTTGAAACAGACGATTTTGCAGCGGCGCATGCCATGCACAGGGAAATGGGATGTATCTGCTATGAAAATGAAGCGATGGGAATCTATTTTATCGAAGATCCGGATGGTTACTGGCTGGAGATCATTCCGGCAAAAAAATAAGGGGTATCCGTCTGAAATAATAAAGCCTGCGGCAGCATAAAAGCGTCCGCAGGCTTTTTAGACAATTAAATTTTATCGATCGACGGAAGGCTCTGCAAGCGATGATTTGCCGCGCATATGTTTACGGACACTGTGCGCAGCCACAAGCTCGCCCACTGCGACTGCACCCGCAACCCCGAGGATCAGCGGGAGATTTGGGCTTAATGCGCCGCCCGGCGTATCTGAAAAAAATGTAAAGAACAGGGTAATGCACAAAAATGCAAACGGCGCCACGGTAATTAAAATTAATTTTGCTTTTCCGCCCTTGACGCGGTATGGGCGCGGGCGCTGTGCATCGGATTTTCGCAGCTTCAAGAATGACGGAAACAGGAATAAATAACAAGCCAGCAGTAGATCCACATTCAGTGCAAAAAACATCCAAAAGACATCCGTGCCGCTCCCGAAAGCATCCAGCAGCGCAGCCGATATCAAAAGCGCGGAGATCACCACGCCGTTTGTCAGGTTTGCGCCAAGCGGCATACCGTTTTTTTTGCTTTTGGAAGCCAGGAACTTGGGAAGTGTGCCGAATTCCGCAGCATGCTGCGTAACATAATTCACGCCTAACGACCATGTGATGGTATTGGTGATCAAAGTAAACATAAAAAGCAGTCCGCATATCACGAGAAAAACGCCGCCGGGAGAACCGAGCAAAATAGCGAGGCTGTCAATGAAACCGCTGGATTTGGATAATTCTGCCGTGGGAATGGCAACGCCGATCCCGAAGGACGCGAATAAATAAAAAGCGGTAATGAGCACGCCGCCCCAGATGATGGCACGGGGGATCTCTTTGGTGGGGTTTTGCATATCCCCGGCATAAGTGGTGATCACTTCAAAACCAAGGAAATTAAAAATGATAATAGAAATATAAGAAAGTCCCGAAGCGTTTGGGAGAAAATCCAAAATAGAATTTGCGGGGTTTGCTACGCCGCGGGTCATGGCGGCATACACGCCAAGGCACCCCAAAACCAGAATGAGTGCAACCTTGATCAGCGCGCCGATGTTGACGAGCCATTTGCTTTCGCTGATGTGGTGATTTGACAGAAAAACAACGAGCCAGACCACCGCAAGCTGAATGACAAGCGCTGTAAGCGGGGAAATCAAAATACCGGTGGCAGCAGTGAAAACCTGTGTAAACATAATGAGGGTAGAGGTGACCCAAATAGGGAAGTTGATCCAATAATAAAAAGCCACGCGGGAACCTGCGCGAATGCCAAAGGCGCGCTTCACCCAGTCGCATAGACCGCCCTGATCTTCATAGGCGGTTCCGAGCTCCGCATTCACAAGACCATAGGGAATAAAAAAGCCGATCAGCAGGAGCAGCCACCAAAAGTATTGCGAATTCCCAATAGCGGCAGCCGGGGCAACTGCGTCGATCGTAAGGACGATACAGACGGCTGCTAAGATGGCGTCAAAAAGGCGCAGCTTTTTTTTCTTTGCCATATCTGATTTCCTTTTTCGGTTGGAATGTAGGCTATTTCGCCATGCAGGCATGAAATGGGATTCCGGTGAGGATTGCTTTGCGGCAGGAAAAATGAAACCTGCACCGTGCCCGCAGAGCAAAGCGGGGGAGTCAACCCTTGGCGGCAGCTGCATTTTGGAAAGCTTATTCTATTTATACCCGTTTTTTTAAAATGTCAATCATGGTTTTTAAGGTTTTCAGACGCGCAAATTTTTTATCGCCGGCTTCTACAACAATCCACGGCGCAAAATCAGTGTTGGTATAGCGGAACATGTCGTTGACCGCGGCAGTGTATTGATCCCATTTATCGCGGTTGCGCCAGTCTTCCTCCGTGATTTTCCATTGCTTTTCCGGCGTGCTTTCCCGTTGTTCAAAACGGCATAGCTGTTCGTCTTTATCAATGGCAAGCCAAAATTTAAACAATACGGCACCCCAGCGGTGCAGCATATATTCAAATTCGTTGATTTCATGATAAGCCTGGTTAATGCGGGATATGGAGGTAAGGGCTTCTACCCGCTCGACTAATACCCGCCCATACCAGGTGCGATCAAAAATAGCAAAATGCCCGGTGCGCGGCAAAGATTTCCAGAAACGCCATAAGTATTGATGGTTCAGCTCGTCCGGGGATGGCGCAGCGACCGGTGTTACCGCATAACTGCGTGCGTCGAGCGCCGCAGCGACGCGTTTGATATTGCCTCCTTTGCCGGCGGCGTCATTGCCTTCGTAGGCAATGATGACCGGGATTTTTTTCAGATATAGTGCGTTTTGCAACTCAAACAGTTTCTTTTGGTATTGTTTTAGCAGCCTGCGGTATTCTTCTTCGTTAACCGAAGGCATTAAATCCATTTCTTCAATTTTTTTGTGGGGCAACAGTGTGAATCGCGTTTCGGGAACCGGAGAGAACTCAGCTTGAGGGATGCTTTCGCGTTTGCGTGCAAGGGCATGTTCCATGGCATCGGCAATCGCCGAAAAAATTCGTACACGCGCATATCGCCTGTCTGTTGCAGCGACAGCCTGCCACTTTGCGTAAGGCGCATCCGTCTGTAAGATCAGTTTTTCAGAGCGGGATGTGATGGCATCGTATTGCTTTACGTTTTCCCAGTCTGTTTCGGTGACGCGCCAAGCGGTATGAGGATCATCTCGAAGCGCTTCCAAACGCTTTTTCTGTTCTTTTTTGCTGATATATAAATAGAATTTTAGAATCAGATAACCGTCGTCGGCAAGCTGGCGTTCAAAAATTTTAATGGATTCGATTCGGGCAGACGCACTTTTTTCCGACTTGACACCCGGCATCAATACACCGCTGTACCAGGAACGGTCAAAGATGGAAATACGACCATAGGACGGGATTTGATCCATGAAACGCGCAAGCCACGGCAGGCGCAGTTCATCCGGCTGGGGCGGGCGCGTATTATAAACCGTATAACCGCGCGCATCAAAATTGAGGATCAGCGAATTGACCGCCGCACCCTTCCCGGCGGCAGAAAGGCCCTCAAAAATAATGATGACGGGTATTTTTTTCTTGATAATTTCCTGCTGCAGCATGGTGAGCCGCGGTTTTAGCTGCTTGATGAGAGGCGTATATTCTTCTTCCGGTATTTTTGTTTTCAGATCAAGTTCTTTCAGCATTTCGCGAGACCTCTTTTCCTGATAGGATATAAAAATAAAAAAATGTGGGATAGGAAACCGGCTTGAAAATAAATTTACGAAAAAAATCTTTTTTTACAGTTTAACTTTTTTTGCAGCAAGAAACAAGAGGAAGCAATTTTTTAAACAGAAAGAATTTTTTAAAGGTACAGGAAAAAAAGAGGAGAATACAGAAGTATTCCCCTCCTACAACAAAAGTTATCAGAAGCTTTCAAACTGCGCAACGCCCTTTGTCATAAGGTTACGATATAATATAATATCTAAAATTGCTACCAGCGCAAGCGCTCCGAGCAAGACCGTTACCCCCGCAATTAGGGAAAGAAGGGCGGGAATAATGGTAAGCGCCATTCCCACCAGCATGGTAAGAAGCGTCGGCTTACTCTGTTTGATGACCGTGACTTCATTTGTCCAGTCAAAGTTTGCATTGTTCAGGTTGCACTTTAGCCCGAAAAATGCAATGAAATAAGAATACGCAAGGGGAATCGCGTACATTAGGACAATATATAAGGGATCGGGCTTCAGAGCGATGTTAAACAGTGTCCCGCAGATGATCACCGTAGGATAAAACAAGGTCATAGCGACATGAATTTTGGATTTTAGAATCAACCGCGTATCCACCGGCAGAGAACGGGCGATCCACAAAGCCTTCCCTTCCAGAGAAATGGAAGAGGATGTCGTGCAGGCCATGGCGATAAAAAAAGTAATTCCCATAGGCGCAGCGACTTTCAAAAGCGTCTCGAATTCAGGAATATCCGAATAAACGCCAAAGCCTTTGGAACCGGAAACAAGCAAGATGATAGAGACTACCACTAAAAGGAGTGGTCCGACCGCCGTATTCAAAACGTACTGGGAAGAAGAAAGGTAACGCTTCATTTCACGGCGGTTCAGCGCTTTTTTTGGTGCGCTGGAACGCAACTCCGTCATTTTGTAGTTCGAGGCGGCGCGGTTTGTTGTCATGGCGGTGTTCAGCTTTCCAAAATGTTTGGAAATAATGACCACAAATACCGCAAATCCACCGATGGAAATAGCGAGGAACAGCAGAAATGCCTGGATGCTGATCGAAGCGATTGCATCTGAGAACAGCGCTGTCATAGGATAAATCTTCACGAGGATATCGTTGAGACCTGTGCCAATAGCTGAGAAATCACTTATGACATCGCCAGAATTTACCCAGAAGCCCATCCATACCACCATGAATACCATGAAAAATGCCACGGTAAAGATGACGTTTAAACCATTTTTGCGTTTGAATCGGGAGGCGGCCATGGAAATCAACGTGCCGATCACCGTTGCAATAACAATGGGCAGCAGGGGCGTCGCCAACATTAGAATAATGTAGATAAGATAAAACGCAAAAGGTGGCTGGGCAAGAATCGCATAACCAATCATGGGAGGAATCATCACGATCAGCACAAACAGCGCGTTTAAACCATACAGGATCAGAATACGGCTGGTGATCAGCGTGCGGGTGTTGACGGGCAGCGACATTTGCAGGTCATAATCCTGAAAGCCGAACAGGGTTCCGTTTACCTTATAGATCGTGGTGAACAGCGTAGCCAGCGACGCGGCCATCATCATAATGTTGAGTACAATACTGGAAAGACCAAGAGGTTCCAAACTTGACATCATACCCATGCTCATCGCAAAAATAGCGATCGCCATCATAGCATAACAAAAGACCAGCAAAACCGTCATGCCAGAGGATTTTGCCTTTTTTTCATGCGTAAACTTCGCCTTGTTAAAGCCAAACGAAGTACGAAAATATACTTTTAATAAAGAACCAAGCTTATTTTTCATCGATTAACTCCAGGAATACGTCTTCCAGGCTTTCATCGCCCTTCACTTCTTCGATATTACCCGCGCGCAGCAGCTTGCCGTTTTTGATAATGGCAATTTTGTCGCACAGTTTTTCCGCTACTTCCAAAACATGGGTAGAAAAGAAAATCGCGCTGCCGTTATCACACATCTCGCGCATCAGTTGTTTTACGGTATGTGCAGCTTTTGGGTCGAGCCCGACAAAGGGTTCGTCCAGCACCAAAAGCTTGGGTTTGTGGATCAACGCTGAAATTAAAACCAATTTCTGCTTCATGCCGTGCGAATACGAGGAAATTAAATCGCCGAGGTTTGCAGTGATTTCAAACAATTCGGCATAATGCGCGATCATTTGCTCACGCTTTTGCGCGGGGATCTCAAAAATGTCGCCGATAAAGTTAAGGTATTGGATTCCTGTAAGGCTCTCGTAAATATCCGGATTATCTGGGATATATGCTGTGATTTTTTTGCATTCCACAGGATGTTCTTTGATGGACATTCCGTCGATCTTGATTTCACCGCTGTCAAAATCGAGGATGCCTACTACAGCCTTGATTGTAGTTGTCTTTCCGGCGCCGTTGTGACCGATAAATCCGTAAATATCACCGTCTTCGACAGTGATACTGAGATCGTCGACCGCCTTTTTGCCTCCCTTGTAACTTTTGGTAAGGTTTTTGATTTCTAACACATTGCACTCCTTTTCTGCGGCATGACACACTGTACGCGCCATGCTTTGCGCAAAACAAATTGGTCATTCCTGAAAATGCGTACCTGACCATCAAGAATACGTCTATTATATTGCGTAGTCAAAGGACAGTCAATTATTCCATTCGACTTAATTAAAAATGTAAGGCGTGTCATAAAAGCGTAAAAATTAGTTGTTTAGGGCGGCGCGGTTCCGTTTAATTTGTTTAGTAAGACTGTGAAATTTTTGCGCGGTTATAAAATTAAGTTAAGAAATCGGAAAAGACAGTTTTGTAGAAGGATAAGAAATATAGGAATAAACATAATATAAAGAAGAGAATTGAATTCTGGCTCAAAAAACTGTCATTCGTGCAATTGGCTGCATATGTGATAACAAAAGTGCACAAATGCCCAAGCTTTTTGCCTTGTTTTTTATCCTGTGTGAATTTAGAATGAACATTGTTGAAAGATGTTTTCTGCAAGTAGGGTTTTTAACCATATTGCAGGAAGTAATGAAATGTTTGTTTTAAAAATATGATGTTGAGTAAACGATTGATTAAATGTATGTACGTTTAGTAGTTTATAAACGCAAATCACTTGACAATGCTAAACATACGTGGTATTTTTTATTAAAAACAACAGAACGTTTACTAAACGAATTTCGCATGAATTATCGAATAAGACAGAAAAAATGCTTGGGACAGGCTTCCCGGGCAAAAGAGACGGGATTTTATAAGGCAATATGGCGGTTTTGCCGCGTTACGCCATCATTATATTGAATTTATTGGTTTTTCGCGTAAGCGAGAATGTATAAAATACTAGGAGGAAACAAAAATGAAAAAAATTCTGGTTACAGTATTAGCTGTAGTGCTGGCATTTGCACTGGTTGCGTGCTCCACGGCACCCGCTGCAAGTGAGAGCCCGGCTGAATCTTCTGCGGCTGCTTCCGAATCGGCTGCTGTTGAATCTGCAGATGCAACGGAATCGGCTTCTGAATCCGCTGCGACAGGAACACAGATCGTTGGTGGGGATCACGCATCCCTGAAAGATCTGAACACAGACTTCACGATTATCACAATCCCGAAGACGACAGGTCTTGCTTGGTTCCAGAGAATGGACGAAGGCGTAAAACAGTTTGCTGCTGATACAGGCGTAGATGCTTACCAGGACGGCCCGGCTGAAGCAGATGCAGCACAGCAGGCGCAGTATGTAGAAGAAGCAATCGCTGCTGGCGTAAACGCAATCTGCGTAGTGCCGAACGATCCTTCTGCTCTTGAACCCGTTCTGCAAAGAGCCCGCGAAGCCGGCATCGTAGTTATTTCCCACGAAGCTGACGGTATGGCAAATGTAGACTATGACCTCGAAGCGTTTGACAATGTAAAATATGGCGAACACTTTATGCAGAAACTTGCTGAACTCATGGGCGACAAAGGACAGTATGCGATGATGGTTGGTTATCTGACCTCCGCTTCCCACAACACATGGGTTGACGCTTCCATCGCTTATCAGGAAGCAAACTATCCGGATATGAAGCTGGCTCTTGACAAAATCGAGTCTGCTGAAGATCAGGAACAGGCTTACAACAAAACAAAAGAAGCTTTGACAGCTGATCCGACCATCACCGGTATGCAGGGTTCTTCCATGTCTGACCCGGCTGGTATGGCGAAAGCGGTTGACGAAATGGGTCTCGCAGGCAAAGTACACATCGTTGGTACTTCCCTCGTATCTGTTTCCGGTAAATATGTACGCGACGGCGTTATCGACATGATTTCCTTCTGGGATCCGGCTGCTGCTGGTTATGCGATGAACGAGCTCGCTCTTAAGATCCTGAACGGCCAGACTGTAGAAGCAGGCATGGCTCTCACGGTTCCTGGTTATGAAAGCCTGACAATGGGCGGCAAAAACAACAACACACTGTATGGACAGGCTTGGATCGATGTTGACAAGAGCAACGTGGACGATCCGCAGTACAACTTCTAAGACACTACTAATCTTTAATACATAATGTGCGGGCTCCCCGTAAAACGGGGAGCCTTGCATATCATAAACAGGGGAAAGGTGGAAATAATCATGTCAGAGGTATTCTTGAAAGTAACAGGAATTAAAAAATCCTTTGGCGGTGTAAAAGCTTTAAAAGGCGTTGATCTCACGATCAACAAAGGCGAAGTCCGGTGTCTTGCAGGGGAAAACGGATGCGGAAAATCGACGCTGATTAAAGTAATATCAGGCGCCCACGATGCCGACGAAGGTGAAATCTATATCGACGGGAAAACAATGCGCTCTCTGACGCCTATGGAGGCGATCAGGATGGGGATCCAGGTGATTTACCAGGATTTTTCGGTTTTTCCGAATATGACTGTTGCAGAAAATATTGCTCTTAACAACGAACTCAACGCAGGAAAAAAGACAGTTAACTGGAAAGAAGTGCGCAAAATCGCGCAGCAGGCTATGGATAAGATCGGCGCAAAGATCCCGCTCGACGTTTTGGTAGAACGGTTGTCCGTAGCAAACAAGCAGATGGTTGCCATTTGCCGTGCGCTTTTAAACGACGCAAAACTCGTCATCATGGACGAGCCGACTACCGCGCTTACAGCAAAAGAAGTTGCAAAATTATTTGAAATCATCAGAATGCTGCAATCGCAGGGGATTGCGGTGCTCATTGTTAACCATAAATTAGATGAAGTATATGATATCGCGCAAACGCTTACTATTTTGCGGAATGGTGAAAATGTGGCGGATGGTCCGATCAATGAATTCGACCGCGCACGTTTTGTAAAAGACATGACAGGCCGTGAGATTGAAGACGTTTATTATCGTCCGGAAAAAACAGGAAAGACGATCCTTGAAGTGAAGGATCTCGAACGCAGAGGCGAATTCTCCGATGTTAGCTTTACGCTGAACGAAGGCGACGTGCTGGGCATCACAGGCTTGCTTGGGTCGGGCCGTGGAGAAATCGGCGAGGCGCTTTTTGGCATTACGCCTCCGACGGGCGGTCAGATTATTCTGGACGGAAAAGAAATTAAAATTAAAGGCGTTGCCGACGCTATGAAAAATAACATCGGTTATGTTCCGGAAGACCGTTTGACGGAAGGCTTGTTTTTGGAGATCCCGATCGGCACCAATACGGTTGCGGCTTCCATTAAATCTTACCTGAAAAATGGGAAAATTGATTATAAGGGAATGAAGGAAGCCATGTGGGAGTGGATCAAAAAGCTTTCCATTGCCGCGCCTTCCCCTGAACCCCCCATTAAGACGCTCTCCGGCGGGAACCAACAAAAGGTTGTTCTTGCAAAATGGTTGAATACCAACCCGAAGCTGCTGATCTTGAATGGACCGACGGTTGGCGTGGATATCGGTTCCAAAGCGGATATTCATGCGATCCTGCACCAATTGGCAAAAGACGGCGTAGGGGTCATCGTGATTTCGGACGACCTGCCTGAGCTTATCCAGAACTGCAACAAGATCGTCATCATGCGCGGCGGGAAACTGACTGCAAGCATGGGGACAGAAGATCTGGATGAAACCAAGCTGGCGTCTTTGCTGAGCGAACAGGCGTAAAGGGGGAGCATAATTATGAATAAAGCAAAATTTGGTAAAAGTAATGTGTTCACCAGCAACGAAATGATCGTTGTCTATATCCTTGTAGGTTTATGCCTTTTGATTGGCTGTGTGAACAACGCGTTTTTCAGCGCGAATACCATTGTCGATACGGCGCGCGCCATGCTGACAATGCTGATGTTTGCCTTGTGTGAAATGATCGTCATCATTTCCGGCGGCATTGATGTATCATTTCCGGCGTTTGCATCCTTTGCGATGTATGTAACGACAAAACTAATGCTTGACACCGGTCTTGATAATATTTTTCTCGCGTTTGTTATCGCGGGCGGTATCGGCGCGGGGCTTGGTCTCATCAACGCGTTTTTGGTGGGGACCTTCAAGATCCCAACCCTGATCGCAACCCTTGGAACCAGCAGCCTGATCAACGGTGCGCTGCTTTCGTTTGTGGGTACTAACGAGATCTCGAATCTTCCAACCACCTTGGAAGCGGCATCAAAAACATTTTTGTTCCAGGTGGGATCGGGAGATAAAGTTTCGTCCATGTCGGTCTTTGTGATCGTGCCGATCGTACTATGTGTTCTGGTATGGTTTTTGCTTCGGTATACCATGCTTGGACGTGCGATCTACGCCATTGGCGGCGACCAGAACTCTGCGCGCCGCGCTGGTTTCAGCGTCATTAAAACACAGTATTTTATCTATATTTTTGTCGGCCTGATCGTTGGTATTACGGGTATGACCTACACGATCCTTTCGCGTAACTCCAACCCGATCAACCTGATGGGCAGCGAGATGATGGTCATCGCGGCTGTCGTATTGGGCGGCGCACGGATTACAGGCGGTCACGGAAATGTGATCGGCACTGTGCTTGGTGTCGCGCTGATCAGTATCGTCCAGAATAACCTGATTATGCTGGGCGTACCAACCTATTGGCAGACATTCGTGATTGGCGTCCTGATTATCGTGGGCTGTTCGATTACATCCATTAAGGCGAAGCGCATCGCGCTCAGCCCGAAGATTTGAGGGAGGTGTCATTTATGGATAAAAGTATGAAATCTCAGAAAATCAATGTTTTTAAATCCATTGATAAAAATATTTTATGGCTGGCGCTGATTATTATCGGTTTGGTGGTCTGGATGACGATCGCGGCGCCCGGACGTTTCTGGAAGGGCGCAACGTTCCAGGCGATGGCTTACCAGTTCCCGGAATTCGGCATTATGTCGCTTGGTATGATGCTGTGCATGATCGCCGGCGGGATCGACCTTTCCGTTGTCGGGGTCTCTAACCTTGCCGGTATTGTAGCTGCGTTCATCATTAAATCCGCGGGTGCGGATCCCAGCATGGGCGTGATCATTGGCGCAATTGTGGCGGCCATCGCGGTCGGCGCTGGCGCTGGCGCATTTAACGGCTTTATGATCGGAAACCTGCGTATCCCGGCGATGCTGGTTACGCTGTGTGGGCAGCAGATATTCACCGGGCTTGGGATTGCCATTACGCAGGGACCTGCCATCAGCGGGATGCCGGATGCGTTTAAAGCAATTGCGAACGACCTTGTGTTTGGCGCGGTTCCGGTGCCGTTGTTTATCTTTATTGCAGTTGTTGTGGTGCTGTTTCTTGTATTGCGGTTCACCGTGTTTGGGCAGCAGCTTTACCTGATGGGCGCAAACCCCACCGCGTCGCAGTATTCAGGTATTAACAACTTTGGCGTTACCATGAAGACGTACATGGCTTCCGGCATTCTTGCTGCGGTTGCGGGCATTATCGTTTGTTCGCATTACGGTTCAGCAAAGGCAGACTATGGTACATCTTATACGCTGCTTACCCTTTTGATCGTTATTCTTGGCGGGATTTCGCCGGCAGGCGGCAAAGGGAAATTGGCAGGTGTTGTGCTTTCCATCCTGGTTTTGCAGATTATTTCCAGCGCGTTTAACATCCTGCGTTTTGACTCCTACCTGAAGACCTTTGTATGGGGGCTTGTCATGATCGGCGTTATGATGATCCAATACGGCTCTGAAGTGAGAGGCGGGCATCCAAAGAAACTGAAAGTGAGAAAAACGTCATGAAAAAAATAATTAACCAACCGGAAAATTTTATTAATGAAATGCTGGAAGGTATTTATGCCGCGCATCCCGATATGGTAGGGTATGCGGGCGAAGACCTTCGCTGTCTTGTTGCAAAGCATAAAAAGGAAGGCAAAGTAGGGATTGCCACAGGCGGCGGCAGCGGGCATCTTCCGCTCTTCCTCGGTTATGTGGGAGACGGCATGCTGGACGGCTGCTCGATCGGTGATGTCTTCCAGTCTCCAAGTGCAGAGCAGATGTTTGAAGTAACAAAAGAAATCGATGCGGGCGCGGGTGTGCTTTACATCTATGGAAACTATAACGGTGATATTTTTAATTTTGATATGGCCGCGGAAATGGCTGATTTTGAAGCTGACATCAAAGTGGAAAGCGTGGTTGCGGGAGAAGACGTCGCTTCGGCGGGTCCGGCGCAGCCCGGCGCGAAAAACACGCGTCGCGGTGTTGCGGGTATTTTCTTCGTATATAAATGTGCGGGTGCTGCGGCGGATGAAATGCTGCCTTTGGACGAAGTCAAGCGCGTTGCACAAAAGGCGTGCGCAAACGTCCGTACCATGGGCGTGGCACTGACACCCTGTATTGTTCCGCGCGTTGGCAAACCGAGCTTTGAGATCGCGGATGATGAGATGGAGATCGGCATGGGAATCCATGGCGAGCCGGGGATTCGGCGCGGACAGCTCCTGCCTGCGGATGAAATTGTAGAAGAAATGATGGAGCCGATTATTGCGGATATTCCGTATGTCTCCGGCGACGAGGTTGCGGTTTTGGTCAACGGACTTGGCAGTACACCGCTGGAAGAACAGTACGTTGTGTTCCGTAAGGTAAACGAGATCCTGTCGGCAAAAGGCATTAAGGTATATAGGACGTACGTTGGGGAATATGCGACATCGCTTGAAATGGCAGGAATGTCGATTTCTCTGCTCAAGCTGGACGACGAGCTCAAGAGGCTGGTTGATCATCCGGCAAATACGCCTTTCTTTAAGCAGGTATAACCGGATCAGGAGGTAAGAAAAAACAATGAATCAAAAAGAATTGTTAAACGTACTGGCGTCATGGAAAAAGATCATGGCTGACCACCGCGATTTTTTGATTGAAATTGATGGCGTGGTAGGCGATGGAGACCTTGGTCTCACCATGAGCGACGGATTTGCGGCGGCGTATGATACCGCCTCGGAAAAAGATGAGCAGGATCTTGGAAAATTGCTTTATTTCGCAGGTAAAGCCATGTCTACAGCGGTTCCGTCCACAATGGGGACGCTGATGGCCTCGGGTCTGATGAATGCGGGCAAGGAGCTCAAAGGCAAGACACAGTTAGATGCGCAAGGCGTTGCGGATTTATTTGAAGCATATTTTAACGGCGTAGCAAACCGCGGCGGCGCGAAGGTTGGAGATAAAACCTTTTTAGACGGGCTTTATCCTGCTGTGGAATCACTGAAAAAAGATGCGTCTGCCGGAGAAGACATAAAGACAATGGCACAAAACGCTAAAAAGGCTGCGGAAGACGGGTTTCATGCAACAAAAGGAATGCTTGCAGTTCATGGACGCGCGGCAACGCGGGGTGAAGCATCGCGTGAGCTGCTGGATCCGGGTGCTGCAGTAGCAAAGCTTTTGATGGAAGGATTTGCGGACGCGGTCGCGTAAGGAAATGCATACAGGCTTTGGAGGGACAGGCATTGATGCCTGCCCTTCCATTTGATAGGGCGCCGGTCTATATGGCTGTGCTTGGGGGGAAGGAGCGCGTGGCTCCTTTCCCCACCTTTCCCCTGTTTTTATGGAAACGATCCATAATGGCAGATTTGGGAAGAATAATAGAATATACAATAAAAACGCATTGCAACCGGCAATGCGTTTTTATTATACGTTTATTTTTTTGGCGGACATGTGCTTTGCCGCTCCACCAGTCTGGAGCCGACCAAAATCTTTACGTTACTGTTGATAGGGCTTTCCTGCATGCGTTCGCACAGGCGGCGGACGGCCAACTTGCCGATTCTCCTGCGCGGTATGCGCATTGTGGTAAGCGGCGGATCAGAGATCGTACAGTAAGGGATGTCGTCAAAGCCCATAATGGAGATATCCTCCGGAATTCGAAAGCCTACCTCCTGCAGGGCTTTCATTGCGCCAAGGGCAATTGTATCGTTATCGGCAAACGCGGCAGTCGGAAAGACCGCACCATCGCCAATATATTTTTTCATGGATTCATAAGCGCCGTCAAGCGTTGGCGTTAATAAAAATCTGTGATCGCATGTGAGGGACAGGCGCTCACAGCAAGTATAAAAAGCTTCGCTGCGTTCCTTGAAATTAGAGCTTTCGGTTGCACTCTGGAAATAGGCGATTGCTTTATGCCCCAGTTCCGCTAAATATTTTAAAGCGCAATAAGTTGTTTCCTTGTTATTCATAACCACGCATTCATAAGGCTCGTACGCCAGAATGTTATCCACAACGACCATGGGCTTTTGGACAAGCTTCAGCTTTGGGTAATCTGCTTCGCTGATTTCCGACCCCAACAAAATAATGCCGTCGGAAGTATCGTTTTGCAGGATCTTCAGGGCTTGTTTAAAGCCGCCCTTCACTGTTGTGATGATCAGGTTGTACCCCATCTCGCGGCATTCTGCTTCCACGGCGTCAATGATTGCGGAAATAAACCCAGCGTTTCCGTCTACGACCATGCTATGGTCTTTATATTTCAGGAACCGAATATTTTTCATGGGAACCTTGTTTTTGGGTGGAAGCTTGTAATCATATTCTTTTAAAATACTTTGAACGCGTTTTCTTGTTTCATCCCCTACGCCGGGCTTGTTGTTTAGTACAAGGGAAATTGTAGCGGGAGAGACGTTCGCAAGACGCGCAATTTCTCGAATGGTCATAGAAAACCTGCCTGCTATCCATAGTTTTGTCGCAATTACCGGCACTTGAAGATTTTATAAAAAACTTGCCAGTATTCAACGTTATTATCATAGCATTTAGTGAACAAAAAAGCAATTGTTTAATAAAAAATAATCGAAAATTTACTAAACAAATAATGTGCTATCCTAATAGACAGGCATTTTTCAGCAAATATAAGGATTGTATGTGTTTAGCGCATATTACCAATCTATAAAAAAGCACAAAGAAAAAAATTCAGACTATAAACACATAACGGCCAAAAACGCCCGGTAAGCAATGTTATTGCATATCCAGCGGCAACTTATGGTTTGGAGCGGGAAATGCGACGTCAATTTGACGTAGATCTTCCGCACTTAAACAAAGCTGCGCTGCTTGTGCGTTTTCTAAGGTGTGACTTGGGGTTGACGCCTTGGGAATGGCGATTACCTGCTTTTGCGCGAGCAAAAACGCGAGCATCACAGCGAAAACAGTTGTACTTTTTTCCTGCGCAATGTTGATAAGAGCGGAATTTCTTGCAAGCTGCCTGCGCAGTGAGCCGCCCTGTGCCAGCGGGCAATATGCCATTGCGGGAATACCGCGTTCGCGCATCCAGGGAAGCAGGTCGTATTCAATCCCGCGTGAGCCAACATGGTAAAGCACCTGGTTTGCCGCACACGCTTCACCGCCCGGCGTATTCCAAAGCTTTTTCATATCGTGGGTGTCAAAATTAGAAACGCCCCAGTATCGGATCTTGCCCTTGCTTTTCAGTTCCTCCATACATTCGACAGTCTCCCGCAGGGGCACACTGCCCGGCCAATGTAAAAGATATAAATCAAGGTATTCCGTGTTCATGCGGCGAAGGCTGTTTTCCAGACTGGTAAAAATGTTTGCTCTTCCGGCGTTCCATGGATAGACTTTGGAAACTAAAAACAGGCTTTCTCTGTCGATCCCTGCGAGGGCCTTTCCGAGCATACGCTCTGCCGCGCCGTCACCATACATTTCCGCCGTATCAATCAGTGTCATGCCGTGTTCTATGCCGACGCGGATGCTCGCGATTTCAGCTTCCAGCAAGACGGACTGCTCGCCCATATACCAAGTTCCCTGCCCGAGTGCGGGAACACGCTCGCCGCCGGGAAGTGTTACAGTTTGTTTCATGCCGATCCCTCCCTTTTTTGTTTATCTTACCATACCCGCCGCGTTTTTCAAGCGCTGATTTGACAAATCGACCAGGGGTGCGTATCATAAGACAAAACCAAAGAGAAAGGACACGTTTGATGAAAAAAACAGCAAGGATCCTGCGCGCCATACTGGGTATTTTGGGAGCGGCGCTGCTCGTCTATTCAGCGCTGCTGCTGGCGCGAAATAATTTCAACCTTGGAAATGCGCTCCCGGGATTGTTGGGATTGCCTCTGTTTTTATACGGTATTTTTGCACCGCGCCTCAATTTATGGTTTTCTCATGGCGTGGGAAAGGCGGTAAAATGGTTTTTTATTTGCGGATATGTATTTTTGATTGCTGTTTTTAGTATTTTTGGCATCATGATGGGCGCTGCCGCCGGTGAAACGCCCCCGCAGGGCGCAGATGCGGTGATCGTACTGGGCGCTGCCCTAAAAGGAAAGCAGCCATCGGATACTTTGGCGCGTCGTCTTGACCTCGCTATGGAATATGCGCGAGAGAATCCCGACGCCGTTATCTTAGTGAGCGGCGGGCAAGGAGCACAGGAAGAAATCCCGGAATCGCATGCAATGCGCGAATATCTGATTGCCAATGGGGTCGCGAAGGACCGTATTTTGGTGGAAGATCAATCTACCAGCACGCGGGAAAACTTTGCAAATTCCAAAAAGATTCTTGATCAAATTTTTGGCGCGGGAAATTATATGACGGTATTCGTTACAAACGATTATCATGTTCTCCGCGCAAAGATAACAGCCGAAGCAGCGGGCATGACGAATGTGTCTGCGCTGGTCTACAACACGCTGCTTTATACCGCCCCGCCCGCGTATCTGCGTGAATCCTTGGCGCTGCTGGCAACCTTCACATTTGGTGTGGTATTCGATTGAAAAAGCCATAGGATAAGAGAACGCGCGTGATAGAAGCGCAGTCCGTATATGTGGCGTTAATGCCGCCTATCCGGTAAATTTTACCGTTTTTTTCCTGTGGGGCGCAATTGACAAAGCAACTGCTTTCCATTACCATAATAAAGTAGATAAGAAAATGGGGAAATAGGCTTTTGCTTTCCAAAGGGGTCGTCAAAGCATGCAAACATTGGATCAACTAAAACCGGGACAATCCGGTATGATAGAACAAGTCGGTGGGCAGGGAGCGTTGAGAAGGCGCTTGCTGGAAATGGGTCTTACGCCGGGAACGTCGGTGAGGATTTTAAAAATGGCGCCTTCAGGCGATCCGCTGGAGATCGCAGTTCGGGGATACCATCTTACGCTCCGGCGAGAAGACGCATCAGAAATTGAAATCAGGGAAAGCGGCAAGGGACGTACATACCGTTTCCGCGGAGGAAACGCATGAGTACACTCGTAGCGCTTGCAGGCAACCAAAATTGCGGGAAAACAACATTATTTAACCAATTGACAGGATCCAACCAGCATGTCGGGAATTTTCCGGGGGTGACGGTGGATCATAAAGAAGGCAAAATACGCGGGATACGCGATACCACAGTCGTAGACCTGCCGGGAATTTATTCGCTTTCGCCCTATACGCCGGAAGAAATCGTTTCGCGTGATTTTATCATCAAGCAAAATCCGGATGCGATCTTAAATATCATTGATGCAACAAACCTGCAACGCAACTTATATTTGACGTTGCAACTTATTGAACTCAATAAACCCATGGTCATTGCGCTTAACATGATGGATGAGGTGCGCGCAAACGGGATTACCATTGATATTCCTAAGCTGAGCGAAGAGATCGGCGTGCCCATCGTACCAATTTCCGCTGCCAAAAACCAGGGCGTGGAAGAGCTTGTGGAAGAATTGCAGCGCGTTGTAAAAGGGCGGATTCTGCCGAAACGCACAGATTTTTGCGGCGGCGAGGTGCATAAGGCGCTGCATGCGGCAAAGCATTTGATTGAAGACCACGCCGCAGGCGCCGGATATCCGCCGAGGTTTGCTGCTTCTAAGCTGATTGAAGGTGATGAACCTTTGGAAAAGGCGTTGGAGCTTGACGCATCTGATAAAGATATTTTGCAGCATATTATTGACCAGATGGAGGAAGGTACGGGGCTTGACCGCGAGGCTGCCCTGGCCGACATGCGTTATCAGTTCATTGAAAAGGTTTATGGCGAATGTGTCACGCAAAACAGCGAAACGCGCGAGATGCAACGTTCTGTAAAAATAGATAAGGTGCTTACGCATAGGTTTTTGGCAATTCCTATTTTTATCGGCATTATGGCTCTTGTCTTTTATCTCACATTCGGACCGCTTGGAGGAACACTTTCTCATTTGCTCGAGGAAGGGATCACAAGCCTTACGGAAGTCACTAGCGCGGCGCTTTCGTCCGCGGGCGTGTCGGAGTGGATGCGATCGTTCCTTGTAAACGGCGTTTTTACCGGGGTAGGAACGGTACTTTCATTTCTTCCGATCATCGTCATATTGTTCTTTTTCCTGTCTATTTTGGAAGACTCGGGATATATGGCGCGGGTTGCGTTTGTGATGGATAGTTCCCTGCGCAAGATCGGTCTTTCCGGACGCTCGTTTGTACCGATGCTGATTGGTTTCGGATGCAGCGTACCTGCGATCATGTCAGCGCGTACGCTTGCAAGCGACAGAGATCGGAAGCTGACGATTTTGATCACACCGTTTATGTCTTGCGGGGCAAAGGTGCCGATTTATGCACTTTTTGCAGCGGCATTTTTTACACAATACCAGGGACTTGTGATGATCTCCCTTTATATCCTAGGGATCTTGATTGCGATTTTGACAGGCCTGATCTTTAAAAAAACGTTGTTTAAAGGAAACCCGGTTCCGTTTGTGCTGGAGCTTCCTGCATACAGGCTTCCATCCATGAAGAGCGTACTGCTGCATATGTGGGAAAAAGCCAAGGATTTTCTTGTGCGCGCGTTTACCATTATTTTTCTTGCCAGTATTGTCATTTGGTTTTTGCAGTCGTTCAACTTTCAGTTTAATTTTATTACGGATAATTCAAACAGTATCCTCGCCGGGATCGGCAAGGCGGTCGCGCCTATTTTTGCGCCGCTGGGGTTTGGAAGCTGGCAGTCAGCGACCGCGCTGATTACTGGTTTAACCGCAAAAGAAACGGTTATAAGTACTTTGTCGGTGCTGACCGGAGGCGAGCAGATGCTGGCGACCTTGTTTACGCCGCTGAGCGCATATGCGTTTTTGTCATTTGTGCTTTTGTATATGCCGTGCGTGGCGGCGGTGGCAACAACAAAACGGGAATTGGGCGCAAAAAACGCGTTTCTTACGATTTTATATCAAACGTTGACTGCATGGGTAGTCGCTTTTCTGATTTTCCAGATCGGTTCATTGTTTTTAGGCGGCTAAAACTATGTAGAAAGGAACCGAAATATGGCAGATTGGATTTTAGGGATTGCGATTGTGGTTGCGATTGCAGCGGTAGTCTGGTATCTCGTGAAAAAGAGAAAAAGGGGCGAGTGCGTCGGATGCAGTGAATGTAACCGAAGCCGTAGCTGTGAGAGCTGCCCCCATAATTTGAAGCCTCCGGAAAAGAAATAAACGGAGGTTTTTTTATGCTTACAATACTGAAATACGAAGATTGGAAGGATACGGCGTATGTGCTGCACAGTATCTCGCAAATGATGGGGAAGGTGAAGCTTGCCCGCATGCCATCCCAGCCGGAGTGGGGACAGGTTGTGCTGCTTTTGACGCCGCAGGGGTTTTCTACCGGGCTGATCCCAAATGGAGAAAAAAGTTTTTCAATTGTATTAAACTTCGATACTGCAACCGTATTTGCGCAGACGGTATCCGGGGAAACCTCTGGGTTTTCGCTTCGAAATCACACTTCGGTCAGCGAATACTACAGGGACTTTCACCACATGCTGACGATGCTTGCTTGCGATACAGAAATATCGCCAGTGCCGCAGGAAACGCCCACGCAGATCCCGTTTCCTGAAGATACCGCAAAGTATGATTATGATAACGATGCAGCGCGCGCGTTTTTTGCAATGGCTGTGTTTGCATACGGGCAACTGCTTGATTTTGTGTCTCCGTTTCGTGGGAAAAAGCTTCTTCCGTCCTTTTTCTGGGGTACGTTTGATCTTTCTGCGATCCTTTTTTCCGGGATGCCGTGCCCGTTTGACGGAAAAGGGATCATTGAAGAAAATGCTTTTGACGAGCGTTTTGTGGAATTCGGTTTTTGGCCGGGAGATCCTGCAAATGCAGATCCTTCGTTTTATGTACTGCCTTATCCGTTTCTGAAAAGCATAGGAACTCAAACAAAAGCACGACCGGATAAAGCGGCTTACAGCGCGCAAAAATCAGAGTATTTTTTAACGCTGGCAGCGGCGCTTTCCTACCGCGAGCCACAGCGCGCGATACAGGATTTTTTTGGGAGCGTGTTTCACGGCGTGGTAAAAAGCGAGGAATGGAAAGATTTGGCTTGGCTGACAAAGGCATTACCGCGGTCGCTGAAAAAATAGCGGAAACAAAAAAATGGAGTGCGCAAAGAGATGCGTCATTCCATTTTTTGAAAATCCAGTATTTTGAAGCTGTTTTTCCAATAATCTATGAGTCCCGCACGCTTCATGGCAGATAGCTCCCGCGAAAGGGCGCTGCGGTCAACGCTCAAAAAATCTGCGAGCTCGTTGCGGTTGAATTCAATGAGAAAAGGATTGCTTTTTTGACGCCGGTAGGAAGAAAGTAAAAAAGCACCGATTTTTTCGCGCGTGGTGCGTTTGCCTAAAAAATCAATTTTTTCATTGAGCGCAATGTTTTTTCGTGCCAGCATGCGGACAAGGCGGGCGATAAGCGCATTATGAAAAGTGCAGGCATGGCTGCAAAGGGTGAGGACTTTTTCTACATTTAAAAAAAGTACGCGGGTTGCCGTTTGCCCTGCCATTACGGAAACCGGGCTTTCCGGTAATCCCGCGCAGGCAAAGGCCTCGCCAAAAACGCCGCCGGGCATGATATATGCAATAATATTCCTTTTTCCAAAGAGGTCGTCCCGCAGCACTTGCGCCTGCCCGTCGAGCACAATGCCAAAGCTGCGGACAATGTCGCCGGTATTCCAGATGATATTATTTTTGGGGTAAACGCGTTCGTGGTACCCAAGACAGGAAAGCATAGACCGGATTTCTTCCCGAGACATATTTTCAAATAATTCGGTTTGCTGCAAAACTCCAAAAAATTGTTCCATATTCCCTCCCGTTTTGTTGCAATTGCAACGGCACATTTGCTTCTATTGTACTATTCTCATACCAGGAAAGCAAATAGACGGGATCGGGGAGCGAAGGTTCCGGAAGAATAAAAAAGCAGGAGGAAAATTAAAATTGGAAATGTTTTGTTTTCAATGTGAACAAACGGCAAAGGGGCAAGGCTGCACTGTGGGAGGTGTCTGCGGGAAAAAAGCGGAAACGGCAAACCTGCAGGACGACCTCACCGCAAAAATGATCGAGCTGGCCTGCGCGGCAGAGGGCAAACCCCATTCGCAGGAAACAGACGATTATTTGGTGGATGGACTATTTACCACGGTAACAAACGTTAATTTTGATGATGCGGATATCCGGGCACTGTGTGGAAAAGGCGATGATCTTATTGCGCGTTTTGGTAAGACTGTTGATTTTTCCGCCGCAACAATCTGGCACAACGATGAGGACATCCGCAGCCTGCAGTCCCTTTTGCTGTTCGGGATGCGGGGCATGGCAGCCTATGCGCATCATGCGCGTATTCTCGGGAAACGTTCAGCAGAAGTAAATGCGTTTTTTTATAAAGGATTGGCAGCGATTGCAAAGAGGCTTCCCGCAGAAGAATATCTTGCACTTGTGATGGAATGCGGCGAGGTAAACCTTTTGTGTATGCAGCTTCTGAACGACGCAAACGTTGGAGCTTATGGAAAGCCGGAGCCGACAGCGGTCACCACCGATGTAGAAGCGGGACCTTTCATTATCGTGACGGGGCATGACCTTCATGATTTGAAGCTTCTTTTGGAGCAAACGGAAGGCAAAGGGATCCATGTTTATACCCATGGCGAAATGCTGCCGGCACACGCCTACCCGGAGCTCAAAAAGTATGCGCATTTGAAGGGGAACTTCGGTACGGCATGGCAAAATCAAAAAAAGGAATTTGACGGAGTCCCTGCGCCGATTCTTTTTACCACAAACTGCCTGATGCCCCCGGCGGAATCATATGCGGACAGGGTATATACCACTTCTGTGGTGGGATATCCCGGGATGACGCATATCGGTGATGATAAGGATTTTTCACCGGTGATTGAAAAAGCGCTTGCGCTGGGAGGTTGGAAAGAAAAGAAGGAAATGAGCGGTATCAACGGCGGGCATACGCTGACCACGGGGTTTGGGATAGACACTGTGCTTTCGGTGGCGCCGCAGGTGATCGATGCGGTAAAAGAAGGCAAAATAAGCCGGTTTTTCCTGGTGGGAGGCTGCGACGGGGCAAAACCGGGACGAAACTATTATACGGATTTTGTTAAGCAGACGCCGAAGGATTCGGTGATCCTGACGCTTGCATGCGGCAAATTCCGTTTTAACGATCTTGACCTTGGCACGGTTGCGGGACTTCCGCGGCTGATGGATATGGGACAATGCAACGATGCATACTCCGCGATTCAGGTTGCCCTTGCGCTGGCGGATGCGTTTGCGTGCGGTGTGAATGATTTGCCGCTTTCTCTTGTGTTGTCATGGTATGAACAAAAGGCAGTCTGCATTTTGTTGACGCTGCTGTCGCTCGGCATCCGGGATATTTACCTTGGACCTACGCTGCCGGCGTTTGTATCGCCGAACGTGCTTGATATCCTTGTGGAAAAATTCAATATTCATCCGGTTTCTACCCCGCAGGAAGATCTAAAAGCGATCCTGGGCTGAAAAACAAGAAAGAAAAAATCCCTTTTGCGATGATAGCAGAAGGGATTTTTGGCTTTTTGCTCAAAGGTCGATTTCGCTTAAAAATTGCAACGCTTCCGAACGGACACGTGAAGAAATATAAGCAAGAACCATCACCTGTAAAACAGGTTTTAACCGCGCATATACGGAAGGATCAAGATCCCGCTGGGATAAAAGATGGTCTATCAAATCTCCCGTATCGGTTGCGGCGCGGATGGTATCGGGCGGAATCAGCCCCAGAAGTCCGACAAAGCAGCCGTAAATCAGGGAAGGCGCATCAGGCGAGACGCGCCTGACAAATTCTATCATGCTGGTAATCTGGTCGATCTGGAACGTATCATTGAGCATATTGATCATCACGATCGTACAGAACTGGTCGCGGTTATATTTTTTGTTGACTGGCGGCGGCACAAACTTCCGCTTGACCCAATTTTGTACGGTGTGGGCGGAAAGCCCGGTTAATTGCAAAACCTGAGAGAGTACAAGGCCGTTTGTGGCAAACAGAGAGTCAAGGAAGGTCTCTGCGCTTGCAGCCGTATTGATTTCTACCGTGGTTCCCGGTAAATATGTCGTCATAAAAACATCTCCTTTATTTTATGATAACATATGGTCATATGACTTTCAAATGTTTTCGATTGAACTGATGTGACTTTTTGACAAGAAAAAATCATTAAAACGGATAGCCTGCGTCGACACGCATTTGCAGCATCATCTTTGAAACATCCAAAGAAAGCTTCTGTGCCGCATGGTATTCTGCCGCGCTGCCTTCCGGGTCGGTAATATAACGATAAAAATCCCGCATTTCATTTGCCATTAAATCGCGCTTTTCTACATCGCCAAATATAATATCTTTACTGCCGTCCGTATGAAACAGCGAGATGCCGGACAAATGGTGCACAAACTCGATGGAAATCGTGCCTTGATCACCAAGAATTTCTGAGCCGCAGCGATCCTGACCGGTTTTACAGGCGGTAAGGGTAAGCAAAAATCCTGGATAATGGAAAATGCTGGTGAAGCTTCCATCGGCGCCGGTAGACAGGAAGTTAGCTGTAGTGAATGCGGATTTAGGGAAACCAAACAAGTCAAGTGCAAGATAGACACAATAAACCCCGAGGTCCATCAGGCAGCCTGCGGCAAATTCCGGGTTGAAAATATTGGGAAGCTCCCCGCTGCAAAAAGCTGCATAGCGTGAAGAAAGCTGGGAAAAATCAAGATGAACACCGGTAATATTGCCGATTTCAGGAAGAATAGCTTTTAAGATACGGCGTTGTGGCTGATGAACCATCATAATGGCTTCCATCAGGACGACGTTATTTTGCTGTGCGAGCTGCGCCAGTTCGTGCGACTGCTGCGGCGTTACGGTAAGCGGTTTTTCGCAGATCACGTGTTTGCCTGCCTGCAAAAACAGTTGGCATTGCTCGTAGTGCAACGCGTTTGGGCTTGCGATATAAATAGCATCGGCTCTGCTTTTTGCCAAAGCAGAGAGGCTGTTGTATGCGCGGCTGCAACCAAAGCCTGCGCCAAATTCCTGCGCACGCGCAAGGCTGCGTGAATAAACGCCGTCAAGCTCCCACAGACCTGTGCTGCCTGCGGCTTCAATCATCTGGGATGCGATCCCAGAGGTACCGATTGTTGCGTATTTCATATGTATCCTCCAATGATTTATGGTATTTTTAGTATACCATATTTCAGTATATCGTAAGGAAATATTAAGAATAATTCTTTGATTCGGAGGGTGAAGTATGGTATAACTGAATTAAAGAATGGAAAGGAGCATACTAGTCATGATTTGTGGACAATGTAATCAGGAATATGATGGAAATTTAGGCGCTTGCCCATACTGTGGCGCACCAAACCAGCAGCAGGCAGCGCAGCAGGATCAAAATCAAACGCAACAGGAGGCCGCATATGCACCGCCGGTACAGCAGCCGCAGGACAGCAGCACTGCACCGCAGCAGCCGCAGTATAATCAGGCTCCGCCGCAGCAGCCGCAGTATAATCAGGCTCCGCCGCAGCAGCCGCAGTACGGTCAGGCTCCGCCACAGCAGCCGCAGTACGGTCAGGCTCCGCCACAGCAGCCGCAGTACGGTCAGGCTCCGCCGCAGCAGCCGCAGTACAGTCAGGCTCCGCCGCAGCAGCCGCAGTATAGTCAGGTTCCGCCACTGGGAGAAAAAGCCAAGAATTTTGGAATTGGCTCCATGGTTTGCGGGATCATCGGGCTTGTCCTTTGCTGTGTGCCTTTTGTGGGAGTGGTACTCAATATTCTTGCAATTGTTTTTTATACACTTGCAAGGAAGAATATGGCGCCGAGTGAGCAGAACGGCATGGCGACAGCAGGACTTGTTTGCGGGATCATCGGGTTAATCGTTTCGATTTTTGTGACGATCATCATGGTTGTGGCACTTTCTATATATAGTACGCTGACTTACAGCTATGCGTCGACGTATCCGTGGGATTTTTTCTTTAATTTTTAACGCGAATACAGGCTGTTGAAATGGATTTCACAAGAATACGCGGTTTTTTTTGCCGCGTATTTTTATGAAGGCGCGTACTTTTGCGCCGGATATGGAGAGATAGAATATGATATGTAAAAGATGCGAACAAACCTACAGCGATGCGCTCACTATGTGTCCTTATTGCGGTGCGCCCAAAGAAGCCGGACAGGAACAGCCTTCCAATAATGCGGAGAGTGGTTATGGCGAAACACAGCCGCAAGGCACACCGCCTGTTTACGGGCAACAGTATGGGCAAAGTGCCTATGGTCAACAATATGGGCAGCCGCAATATTACGCGCCGGTACCCGTGAAGGTAAAAGGCGCATCGGCATCCCTCATATGCGGTATTATTGGATTTATTTTATGCTGGATTCCGTTTGTGGGATTGGCGCTCAACATTATAGCGATCGCGCTTTCGGCATCTTCCAAAAAGTATGGGCAGAGCGGCATAGCGACCGCAGGGCTTGTTCTTGGGATTCTAGGGTTGATCGTCTCGATCATCGTCTCGGTAGTTATGCTGTTTGCATTTGCTGCGATAGGTGCGATTGCGGGGATCGGCTCGGGGATTGCTACTGTTCTGTCATAACGCAGGAAGAAAAGGACCGCTCGGCTTGCCGAACGGTCCTTTTTTCATTTATTTAATCCCTGTCCTCTTCTTTTTCCTGTTTTAAGGAATCGCCCAGCTTTTTTAACAGACCCTTTTTCTTTCGGCGCGTGAGAACGGAAAGCGCGCCTTTTTGTACAAGGTGTTCAAACAACTTCATAATGAAGGGCATCAAGAGGATGTTGATTCCTAAAACAATATATTGAGGGATGTTGAGCGGCGTTACGCCGAAGAAATTACTCAGGAAAATCAGGCACAAGACAAATACGCCGATAGAAGCAGCCAAGATGATTTTTCGGGCGGTGGTAAACGGCTGACTGACTTTGACGACGACCCATATGCCTGCGGCGGTGGCGAGGAATACACACATGGTGGAAACTGCATCCGGCGTGTATTGGAATACGCCTGCTAAGATATTGACCGCTAAAATGCTCAGGATGACGCAAAGTCCCCCGGGCAATGATTTTTCTAAGATATTGATCAGGAAGTGTTTCTTGATCGGGGCAAAATTTGGCTCCAGCGCAAGGAAGAATGCGGGGAACCCGATGTTGACAAAGCTGATCAGCGTCAATTGCAGCGGCGTAAACGGATAACTGCTGTCAATCAGGATCAGTGTCATCAACGCCAATAAAACGGCATACACTGTTTTTGTAATAAAAAGGGTGGCAACGCGCTGGATGTTGTTGATCACCTTGCGCCCTTCGTTGACGATATCGGGCATCGTGGCAAAGTTGGAATCCATCAGTACCAGGTTGGCGATGTTTTTGGCAGCGTCACTGCCCGATGCCATAGCGATACTGCAATCTGATTCACGCAGCGCAAGAACGTCGTTTACGCCGTCGCCTGTCATGGCAACAGTATGATCCTGCCGCTTGAGTGCGGCGATCAAATCTTTTTTCTGCGCAGGCGTTACCCGGCCAAACACGCTATATTTTGCAGCGGCTTCCTCGATTTGCTCCAAGGTTGTAAGATGAGAAGCGTCTATCGCTTCATATTTTTTCAGACCGGCTTGCCGTGCGATTGCACTGACGGTTACGGGACTGTCTCCCGAAATGATTTTAATATCCACCTGTTGTTTTTCGAAAAATTCCAGCGTTGCTTTGGCATCGTCGCGGATTCGATCCGCAATAATGACAAACGCAATGGGATGAATGCCCGCAGGCACCTCGTTTTCCTTGGATTGGTTGTCGCTGTGCGCCAAAACAAGGACGCGTGCGCCGTCTTTGGCGTAATCGTCCGGATGAACATTTGGAAATGGCTGCGGGAAGATAAACTCGTACGCCCCCATTAAATAAGTACCCCGTCCGTCAAAACATACGCCGCTGTATTTGCGGGCGGAAGAAAACGGGATGATATGGTTGATGGGGTAATCAAAACGTTCTCCGTATTTTTCGCGGATTGCATTCATAGTGGCGTTATCGTCGGTAAGCGCGCCCGCCATGTTGGCGAGGAGCCTTGGGATATCGGCTTTGCGCAGCGGAATGGTTCCCTGTACGTGCATTTTGCCTTCGGTGATGGTACCGGTTTTATCCAGGCATAATACGTCTACGCGCGCAAGCGTCTCGATGCAGTAAAGGTCTTGCACCAGCGTATGGCGCGTCGCCAGGATGACGGCACTGGTGGCAAGCGAAATACTGGTCAGCAGAATAAGCCCTTCCGGGATCATGCCGATCAGCGCGCCAACTGTTTTTACCGTATTATCTGCGATAGGAAGTCCCACGATAAGCCATTGCTTTAAGAAGAGGAGCACACCGATAGGGACGATGATGACACTGACGATTTTGAGGATCTTGTTCAGCGCGATACGAAGCTGAGAATAACGTTTTTTGGTCACCTTGGCAGAAGCGGAGATCCGGTTGGCATAGTTTTCGAGACCCACGTGCTCTACTTGCGCATAGGCGCTGCCCGATACCACGAAGCTACCGGAATAAAGGAAGTCCCCGGGCGCTTTTACGATTACATCCGATTCCCCTGTGATCAAAGATTCGTTTACTTCAAGAGAACCCTCCAAAACGATGCTGTCAGCGCTGATCTGGTTGCCGGTTTTCAGCAGGATCACATCATCGAGTACGAGGTCAGTGATGTTGATCACGCTTTGGACGCCGTCGCGTACAACTGTTACTTTGGCGGTGACCATTACGGATAATTTGTCAAGTGTGCGCTTGGTTGTGATTTCCTGCACCAGCCCGATGATAAGGTTGCCACCCACCACAAGAAGGAAAGCCAGCTCTTTGATATAGCCGGTAAGGATAATCAATATCGTAAAAATTAAATTCAGAACATTAAAAAATGTCAGGAAATTATCCTTGAAGATTTGCCGGTATGTTTTTGTTGTATGTGTGTTCACCGCGTTGGTCAGTCCTGCCGCGATGCGGTCCTGCACCTGTTTTTCGGTCAGGCCTGTTTTGCAATGCGGCTGAAAGCGCGGTATCTCTTCTGCCATAAATTCCCTTCCATACAAAATCTACTATTATCTATTATAACATAGTTTTTGTACTCAGTTTGAACTTTCAGGCAAGAATTTCATACAAATTCCAAACGGTTTTCGATCAGTTGGCACATTTGTGGGAAGAATTAAGATTATGCCTATGTATAGCCGTTTATTTAATAATCTATATATTGATGTTATATGGAGGGCAGGAATGAACATCCCTGAAGATTTAAAGTATACGCTGACGCATGAGTGGGTTCGATTCGAAAAAAATGGATATGTGCATATCGGGCTTACGGATTGGGAGCAAAGCCTGCCGGGACATATTGTTTATATTAACCTTCCTTATACAGGAGAGTTTTATCGTGAAGGAGAGCTTTTTGCAGATGTGGAATCCATGGGCAGCGGATATGAAGTTTTTATGCCGCTGAGCGGTCGTGTGGTTTCGACCAACATACAGCTTTCCCAGCGCCCGGAAATGCTGAAGGAAGATCCCTACGGAAGCTGGCTAGTGGAAATCGCGGGCGCCATCGGGGGAAATTTGATGGGGGCGCAGCAATATCGCGCATACCTGACTTATTTAGAGGGAAAAAAGGCGGGAAAATAAAAAAAGCGTCTGCATAAGGGGGAGACGCTCTTTTTGAGGAAGAATAATGAAAAATTTTATTGGTGTTTGTTTATGCTTTCAATATACACGTAATTTATGAATTTTATTTGTTTTTTGTGTGAAAATTCTATTAAAAATATATGACAAAACAGGCAGCGAAAATCCTATTCGTTGTTTTTTGTTCCTATCTATTGTATGATAAAAAAAATACCTTGATAAAACCGTGAAAAAGGAGAATAAAATGGAATTCAGCGAATTGTTATATGTACGGGAAAGCTGTCGGCATTTTTCGGACAGGCAGGTGGAAAAAGAAAAACTGGAACGCATTTTAACGGCTGCCAGCCTTGCGCCCAGCGGATGTAACAGTCAGCCGTGGCATTTTACGGTGATTTCGCAAGAGCCGGAAAAAGAAATGCTTAGGGAAATGATCGTGAGAGGCGCGGAAGACGAATCAACCAAGTTGAATTTATTTGTTCGGGAGGTTCCTGTATTTGTTGTCATCACTGAGGAGCATGCAAAGCTGCTGCCGGCGCCAGAGAAGAAATATGGTTCTCAGCATTTCGCGCAGATAGACGTCGGTTTGTGCGCCGCATACCTTACGTTTGCAGCAGCGGACGAAGGACTGGGCAGCTGCATGATTGGGATGTTCCAGGATGAAAAAGTAAAAGAATTGGTGGGTGCGCCGCATGAAAGCACGGTACGGCTGGTGGTTGCGCTTGGATATTCCGCAGATCAAAAAGCGCCGCGCAAAAAGGTACGCAGGTCGATTGCGGAAAGCGTATCTTATGGAAAACGGTAAGGAAGAAATGAAATTTTGAGGCTTATGCGCCGCAGAACAGGAGATGTTTATGAAAAAGCAAATACGCGTGACGGCGCTGGTAATAGCGATTTTATTGTGTGCCGTGTTGGGAGCTGGCTGCAGCGTGATTACGGCGACCACGGATGCTGTGAACTCTGCACTACAGGATTATGTTTCGCAAAGTTCCCCAAGCGCTTCATCGCAGGCGACGCTTCCGCCGATAGGTTTAACCGATGCGCAGGCGACGCCGTTTGACGAAATTGAATATATCCGTCCGGATGCGCAGGCAGAAGCCGATACGTTGGGAGCTCTTGCACAGCAGGTCGCTGCATGCAGCGATGCAGAGCAGCTTGCGGAGATTTTTCGTCAGGGGGAAAGCCTGTATGGAAATTACCAGACGATGTATAATCTGGCGTCCCTGCAATACAGCAGGGATTTTACAGATGCCGTCTGGGAAGAGGAAGCCCGGGTGACTGCCGAGGGAATGGTTGTGGTAGACGAGGCATACCAGGAATTCTATCTGTCGCTTTACGATTCGCCGTTCAGTGAGCAGATCGAGGAGCAAAGCCCAGGCTACTTTGACGGTATTTCGGAAGAACGAGACTGGTACGCGGGAAACGCGGAGGAATTATATGAGCGGGAAGCGAGCCTGATCAACGATTACAACAAGGCGCTGGCCACGGCGGCGATCACCTATCAGGGCACGGAAATGACTATCAGCGATCTTTATGGGCTAGAAGATTACGACAGTTATCGCGAGGCGATACTTGCATGGGGAGACGAATATAATGCTGCTTTGGGGAATCTTTATATTGAACTGGTAAAAACACGCAGTCAGCTTGCCCGGGAACTTGGTTTTGAGAATTATACGGAAATGGTGTTTGAGCAAAATAAGATGGATTATACACCGGAAATGATGGATGCCTTCATAGAAGGTGTTGTGGAGAACCTCGGACCGGTTTATCGCGAGGTAGTAGGATATTATGTTGAGGATGCCGTTGATTTTGAAACAATGGCGGACTTTCTGCAAACACAGCTTTTCAATATGGACGAGGAACTGGGGTCGTCCTTTGCATTGATGCGCCAATATGGGTTGATCGATTATGAACCCCGTAATTACAAAGACAGCGGCGCCTATACGACCTATTTTCAGGAATTTGGATCGCCGTTTATTTTAATGAACTATTCCGGGGACGAATACAGCTGGAATACGCTGGTGCATGAATTTGGGCATTTCAATGATTATCTAACCATGGGGCAGGTGCCCGGGACCATCGACACGGCGGAGACGTATTCTCAAGGGCTCGAAATGCTGATGGCAGGTTCTTATGCGGAGCTTTTGGGGGAAGATACAGGATACTCTGTGGAATATAATCTGGTACTGGATAAACTGAGCTCCATGGTGAGACAGCCATATTATACTGCGATCGAGCAGGAAGTATATGCCATGGATCCTGATGCGCTTACTGTGGAGGCGATCAATGAGATTGCATCGCGGCAGGCGATGCGGTTTGGGCTTGCAACGGAGGAGGATGCGCAGCTATATACGATCGAATGGGTGACGACCCCGCATATTTTTGAAGCGCCGTACTATACGTTTGCCTACGCGACTTCCGCCGATGTATCCGTACAATTATGGGAGATCGCACGAACGGACAGGGCGGCTGCGGCCGAAACTTATCTGCGATTATTGGCGCGGGAAAAAAGCACGGAGTTTATCGCAAATACCGAGGCGGCTGGACTTGTGAGTCCGTTTGCAGAAGGGGAAACACAGCGAATTGCGGCGTTGTTCTCGCGCTACCTTGTAGAGGAAGACTGGACAGAAGAGGCTGTGCTGCAAGAGGCGGCATAAATATTTTTTCTAAAATATTGCGGGAGCCTTAAAAGTTTATGAAGATGGTGCAACGTCTGTTGACTTGCCCGGTTGCCAAACATATACTTGAAAATAGAAAGACAAAGCGGGCACAAAAGTCCGCGAAATAAGGGAGGTAACGGTTTTATGGCTGAATTTAAATATTGCAGGAATTGCGGGAAGCAATTGAACCCGGGGGAGCAGGTTTGCCTGGGCTGCGGCGTTCCTGTGGGGACGGGGCATAATTATTGCTGGAACTGCGGCGGAAAGACGGATCCGCAGGCGGTTGTCTGTGTGACGTGCGGCGCAGGTTTGGTACCCCAAAACGGCGGGCAGCCAAATACGGCGCAGCAGACGCAAAACCCAAATGCGAAGTCGAAGATAGCCGCGGGAATTCTGGCGATTCTTTTAGGCTGGCTTGGGATTTATAATTTTTACCTTGGTTATACAGGCAAGGCTGTGGGGCAGTTGATTTTGGGCTTGCTCGGGTTTTTGACGTTTGGCATTACCACATGGGCGGCTGCCATTTGGGGGCTTGTGGAAGGTATTATGATCCTTACAGGGAGTATTTCCAAAGATGCAAACGGCGTTCCGCTTGTTAATTGACAAGACAGAAGGAGCGTATCAAAGGACAGCGGCAGGTAGATCTGCCGCTGTTTTTTTGTATGCGGAAAAAGCCTTAGGGCAAGGGAGATCGGGCGCATGTTAAGATTCGTTGCTTGCAGCAACGGCAAAAGATTTGTATCATAAATGCGAGGACAGGAGGAACAGAAAATGCTTGGTGAAAATTTAAAGAATATCCGTAAGGCAAAAGGACTTTCGCAGGAAGAGCTGGCTGCAAAGTTAAATGTGGTAAGGCAAACAATTTCCAAATGGGAAAAAGGAATCTCCGTACCGGATTCGGAAATGCTGATCGAAATAGCGAATACGTTGGAGACGCCGGTTTTTATTCTGCTGGGCGAAACGGCTGGATTACAGGAACCACCGGACACAATCCAAAGCCTCTCGGAAAAATTGACGCTGGTCAACGAGCAGCTAGCCAAACATGCGGAACAAAAACGGAAGGCGGCAAGGATCGTATCGCTGGCTGCGCTGGTTGTGGCAGCGGCGTTCTTGATTTTGCAGGTGATCTCGGCATTTCTCGTGATGCCGGTAGAAAATGCGGGAATTTCCGTGATTGGCGGCGCAGACGGACCAACAGCTATTTTTGTAGCGGCATCGGTGAATGTCCCCGGCGTACTGGTCGCCGCTGCGGTAATCGTTGCTGCCGTTTCTGCTATTTGCCTTACGAGAAAAAAATAAACGCGATAAAAAAACGTTTTTTAATGCTAAAAAACCCTATGCGCGGTTCTGAATGACGGCATAGGGTTTTTCTTCTTTGATTGAATGATTTTTCTGCGTTTCAGTAGGAAACGGTAGGGCGCAGCGAAAACCGCCTGCGCAGGGAGAGCATCGGATGGTAAAGCGCCGCCGCAATCCCAACGCCGCAGCCTGCCTGGAGCAGGTTAGGCACAATGGTAACGGCAACGGCAGCGAAGCCGCCATTCAGGAAAAATTCATAGGTGCAGTATCCAAACGCCATAACGAGCGACGCCAGCAGGCACGCGATGAAATAACGTTTGAAGGAAACGCTTTTCAGCGTCATCATTCCTACGATAAGCGCCATGCAGCCTTTGATGACGAGGGTTGCAGGAATATAAACTGCTGAACCGAGCGCGAGGTCTGCCAGCGCGGAGCCGACAGCAGCGGCAAATACCGCGTAAGGCCCGCCTAAAATAAAGGATAGGCAATAAATGATGACGTCGCCTACATTGAAGTAGGCGCCTTTTACGCCGGGAACGGGGATGTAGACCAGCATGGTGACAATAAAGACCAATGCAGCCATAACGGCGGTTGTTGTAAGTTTTTTTGTTTTCTGTTCCATTGCGGTTCTCCTCTTTTTTTCCGGACGTTTCCTGCCGTAATTATGGTAACCCGCAGGCGCATGCTGAAACATGACGGGATTGTATTCTTCCGGATTTTAATTGTATGCATCTATTTGACTACAATATTTATTATAGAATTGTTTTCGTGTGCTTTCAATGCTATAATTGTATGCAATACAATAAACTGAAATGGGTAACTGCAGGATCGCCCGAAAGGATGGAAGAGAATGCAACGTTTTTATTATGATGATCTGTCATGGAAGCCGGAGATTGGGAAAACAGGGAAACCGGTTTATAAAGAAATCATCAGCGCGCTGCGCCGCGATATCAAAGAGGGCGCACTGAAGCCGGGAGACAGACTGCCGCCGCAAAGGGAGCTCGCTGATTTTTTGGGTATCAACCTCAGCACGGTGACACGTGCGTTTAAAATTTGCGAGCAAAAAGGGCTGATTTACGCGACGGTGGGAAAAGGGACATTTGTTTCGGCTGACATCGAGGCGGGGGAAGCAGGGGAAACCGCTGATGGTGCCGCAGCGCCGCATTTGGTGGATCTGGGAATGATTTATCCGCTGTATAACAGGGATGAAGAGATCATAGAAGCAATGCGCCATGTTGCGCTTTCCGATGAAATCGAGCAATGCCTTTCTTATGACGCGCCCCAAAAGAGGCGCGCGGACGGGCAGACTGGCGCAGCGTGGATCGAAAAAATGAATTATCATGTGCAGCCGGAACATGTATTTGCTGTTGCCGGCGTACAGAATGCACTGGCGATTGCCCTTACATCACTGTTTTCGGCAGGGGATAAAATTGCGGTCGACAGCTATACCTATACAGGATTTAAAAACCTGGCGTATATGCTGGGGATTCGTCTGGTACCCGTCGAAGCGGATGCGCAGGGGATGGACCCCGATGCGCTGCGCAAAATATGTACGACCGATAAAATCCGCGGTGTTTATTTGATGCCGGAATGTCAGAACCCCACGGCAACCACAATGCCGCGTAAACGGCGGATGCTGCTTGCCGAGGTAATCCGTGAGCGCGGGCTGATCCATATGGAAGACGATACGTATGCTTTTCTGAAAAATACGGGGCTTGAACCCGTATCTGCTTTTGTTCCGGAACAAAGCGTGTACATCAGCGGTACTTCCAAGGCGCTTTCGGCAGGGCTGCGGGTAGCGTTTTTATCATCGGCGCAGCAATATTGCGCGAAAGTTTTGCTGGCAGTACATAATATTAATTTGATGACAGCGCCGTTTAATACAGAAGTGGTCTCTTATCTGGTGAGGACGGGTGTCGCGGACCGGATCATTCGCCGGAAACAAGAGGAAGCGGAAGCCCGAAACGCGCTTGCAAACGATATTTTGGCTGGGTTTGACCTGCGTGGAAACAAGCGTGATTATTTTCGCTGGCTGAAGCTTCCCACACCATGGACAGGCAGGGAGCTGGAATACCGCGCAAAAGAAAAAGGTGTGAGCGTGTTTTGCGCGGAAAAGTTTATTGTTGGGAGCGGTCAGGCGGAAGCGGCAGTGCGTCTTTCGCTTTCTGCGGCGGCATCACGTATTGATTTGCAGCAAGGTCTTATGGTCTTGCGGGACATCCTGGAAGAGAGACTGGATACGTCGCCGTTTATCATATAATATTAATGCGGTTTTAAGCCGTTTGTTTGCGTTTTTACTTGAAAAAACGCATGTATGCTGATATATTATACTATGTATCTTTAGCAAAATATGCAAGAGCAGATAGCCACGGCTGCAAAAGCAGTCGTAAGGGAATACGGAGGAGAAGAATGACCGACACCAGACAATTAGGATTCATGATCCCGCAGGTTTTGATGCCAGCGCAGGATATTCATATGGAAAAATGGGCATGCGTGGCATGCGACCAGTTTACATCGCAGCCGGATTACTGGAACAAAGTGGAAAGGTTTGTCGGAAACGCGCCTTCTACATTGCATATGGTATTACCGGAGGTGTATTTGGAAGCGGATAACGTTGCCGAAGAAATCGAAAATTTAAAGGTGGAAATGCATGATTATATGCAGCGCGGCATTGTCCGTCCGCTGGAGCCGGGAATTGTCCTTACGGAGCGCCATATGGGCGGGAAGCACCGCAAGGGCATTCTTTTGGCAGTTGATTTGGAACAATATGATTACAGGATTGAGAATAAGCCGCTGATCCGTGCGACGGAGCAAACGGTGATGTCACGGATCCCTCCGCGTATGACCATCCGGCGCGGGGCGGAGATGGAGCTGCCGCATATTATGCTGCTGATGGATGACCCGGATGACAGCGTAATCGGACCGCTGCATATACAGCGGAATAATTTGCCGAAGCTGTATGATTTTGATTTGATGATGGGCGGCGGGAAAATCGAAGGCTGGCTCGTCAGAGAACCTAAGCTGCTTGACGCCGTTACAGCCGCCATTGCAAATTTGGAGCGTCACGATAACATGCTGTTTTGCGTGGGAGACGGAAACCATTCGCTTGCCACGGCAAAAGCCGTCTGGGACGAAGCAAAGCAGGATTTGACGGAAGAGGAACGCGAGGATCACCCATTGCGCTTTGCGCTTTGTGAAGTCATCAACCTGCGTGACCGCGCAGTAGAATTTATGCCCATCCACCGTGTGATGTTTGGGGTGAATGCTTCAGCATGTGTACAATTCATTGTGGAGCGTCTGCGCGAAAAAGAGGTAAAGGCAAAGCTAGTGTTTGGACGCTGGCGCAGCGAAATTGAACACGACGGAACTTACCAGATTCCGTTTTTATACCGCGACGGTGCAGGGCGCATTATCATAGAAGATCCGCAGCATCCGCTGGCGATCGGGGAACTGCAGGATATTTTTGAAGAATATATTGCGCAGAATCCAAATGCGTCTCTTGATTATATTCACGGAAACGATGCGTTTATGGAACTTTCGCGTGATTATGGCAATATTGGCTTTTTCTTTGAGCCCATGGAGAAGGCGGAATTCTTTGATATGGTCGTGCGCTGCGGTGTGCTGCCCAAAAAGACGTTTTCGCTGGGAGAGGCGGAAGAAAAACGGTATTACCTTGAGGGGCGTGCGCTTACGTTGCCCGTAGAAGAAATGATAGAAGAAGAGCCGGCAGAACAGCAGGAAGAAGCTGACGGCATTCAATAAAAAGTTTGGAGAGTTAAAATGGCTGTAAAGGTTGCGAAGTTTGGGGGGAGCTCGCTGGCTTCCGCAGAGCAGATCCTGAAAGTGAAGGATATTATCAGGGCGGAAGAATCCAGAAAGTTTGTGGTACCGTCTGCGCCGGGAAAGCGTTTCTCAGATGATATCAAGGTCACGGATCTTTTGTATGCACTGCACCGGGCGGTGATGGCGTTAGATGATACAAAAGAGGTTTTTGGAAAGATCGTAAAGCGTTATACCGATATTCGGGATGAACTGGGACTCAAAATTAAGATCGAAGAACATCTTGATAAGGTGCTTTCGGATATCAAAGACGGCGCAAGCGAGGATTATGCCGCGTCGCGCGGGGAATACCTTAACGGTTTGCTGATTGCGGATTTGCTGGGGTATGATTTTATTGATGCGGCGGACGTAATCTTTTTTGACGAAAACGGCGGCTATGACGCCAAAAAAACCTTGTCGATCCTGCCGGGAGCGCTAAAACTTCATGAGCGGGCGGTCATTCCGGGATTTTACGGAAGCATGCCAAACGGTAAGATCAAAACGTTTTCGCGCGGCGGAAGCGATATTACAGGCTCGATCGTGGCGCGCGCGGCAAATGCCGACTTATATGAAAACTGGACGGATGTTTCCGGGTTTTTGATGGCA
Organism: Christensenella sp.; assembly: GCA_034926635.1. Classification (GTDB taxonomy): domain Bacteria; phylum Bacillota; class Clostridia; order Christensenellales; family Christensenellaceae; genus Christensenella. The sequence continues at coordinate 137,091 of JAYFQX010000005.1, forward strand.
GATCCGCGGATCGTGGAAAATCCAAAAAAAATTGAGGTAGTAACATACCGCGAACTGCGCGAGCTTGCGTATATGGGTGCGACGGTGCTGCATGAGGACAGCATCTTTCCGGTGTTGGAGGCGGCGATCCCCATCAATGTGCGCAACACAAACGATCCTTCGTGCAGCGGCACCATGATCATTCCCGCAGTAGAAGGACCGGGAGGCAACGACGGGATTACAGGACTCGCCGGGAAAAAGAATTTCACTGTAATCACGGTGGAAAAAGACGGGATGAACAAAGAAGTCGGTTTTGGGCGCAAGCTGCTCGGCTGTCTGGAGCGCTTCGGACTTTCGTTTGAGCATATGCCTTCTTCGATCGATACCATTTCCGTTGTGGTGGCAGATGTGAGGATCAAGGGTGTGATCGAGGAGCTGATCGACGAAATCCATGCTGTTTGTAAGCCGGACAGCGTAGAAGTATCGTCTAATATGGCGATTATTGCCACAGTAGGCCGCGGCATGATCCGCAAGGTGGGTGTTTCTGCCAAACTCTTCGCGGCGCTTGCGCAAAGCCATGTCAATGTGCGTATGATCGACCAGGGTTCCAGTGAAATTAACATTATCGTAGGTGTGGAAAACGACGATTTTGAAAAAGCAGTCAGGGCGATTTATAAGGCTTTGGTATAGAGAAATACCGGGGTAACAGCAAAGGGGCTCAGCAGAGCTCCTTTCCTTTTGTGCAAAGGAACAAAACATGGTTTTTAATGCGATCCAGGCTGTGCTGATGATTTTGATCATTATGGCGGTCGGCTATTTTATTTCTTACAAGGGCTGGGTGACAAAAGGCGTCACTTCTTTTATCAGCAGGCTGATTATCAACATCACCATGCCGTGCACGGCGCTAATGGCGCTGATGAATAATTTCAGCGTAGAATTAGCGGCTGATTCCTGGCGTTATATTGCGGCGGCATTTTTATCGATCGGCATTACTTACGGTCTTGCAAAGTTGGTCATTAAAATTGCGAAAATCGAAAGAACCCAGCGCGGCGTCTTTACCATGCTGTTTGCATATTCTAACTCTATGTTTATCGGATTTCCGGTTGCAGCGGCAATTTTTGGTGATCAGGCGCTTGTTTATGCACTGTTCTATTATATCGCGAATACAACGTTTGCAAACAGCCTTGGATATATGGAAACGGCAAGGGATGGCATGGAAATCAAACGCCTTGCAACAGGCGCGCAGGCAGAAGCAGTCAAAATTCCCGCGCGGCAGTTGATAAAGAAGTTATTTCAGCCGCCTATGATTGCGGTGATTATTGGGTTTGTGCTGGTGGTTCTCAACATTCGCCTTCCTGATTTCTTATCATCGGCGCTTAATTATATTGGTAATGTTACATCGCCGCTGGCGCTTTTGTTTGTTGGAATGATTCTGCAGCAGATCGGTCTTTCCTGTCTGAAGCAGGTGGATAAAAAACTGACGCTTGCGGTGGTGGGCAGGTTTCTTGTTTCGCCGCTGGTGATGGCGGCTGTTGCAGCGCTGTTGGTTATGCCGCAGCTTCCCTCGGAAGTGTTTATTGTGCAGGCGGGATTGCCGGTGATGACGTCCGTGACTATTTTTGCGGAGCGCTGTGGGGCAGATGTGGGGTTTGCCGCCAAAGGGATCCTGGCAACATCGCTGCTGGCGTTTCTTGCGATTCCCATGTATATTTTGCTTTTTTAATTTTTTGGCGGGAATCTGTAAAATTTGATAGGAATATGGTATTCTGGATATGTGTTCTTTTGGAAGGAAAAACAAGATATAGGAGATCGATATGAGCGTAAAAAGGATTTTTGTGGAAAAAAAACAGGGGTTTGACGTAGAAGCGCAGTCGCGTGCGGCAGATTTCCGTCAAAATCTTGGCGTGCCGGTCACGCAGGTGCGGATCCTGAATCGTTATGACGTAGAAGGCATGGAAGACGAAGATTTCCAGGCTGCCGTCACAAGCGTGTTCAGCGAACCTGCGGTGGATACCGTGCGGTATGATTCCATGCCCGATACAAATGGATATTCTGTGTTTGCGGTAGAGTATTTGCCTGGACAGTATGACCAAAGAGCGGACAGCGCGGCGCAGTGCGTACAGCTTTTGACACGGAAAGAGCGTCCGGCGGTAAGGTTTGCAAAGATATACCTCATTGCGGGCGCAAACAAAAAACAGCTGGATGTGATTAAGAATTATGTGATTAACCCGGTGGATTCCGGCGAAGCTACGCTGAAGCCGTATGACACGCTGGAGATGCAGCTCGAAATTCCTACGGAAGTCGATGTAATGGACGGCTTTACGGAGATGGACGAAAAACAGATTGCGGCGTTTACGCAGGAAAACGGGTTTGCGATGACAACGGCAGATATGCTGTGTGCGCAGGAATATTTCAAGAGCGAAAAGCGCGACCCCACGATTACTGAGCTGAAGGTTTTGGATACTTATTGGTCTGACCATTGCCGCCACACCACGTTTTCTACGAAGCTTGATAATGTGGAATTTGATTCCGACCCGGTTTCCCGGGAGGCAGAGCTGGTATTTGAGGATTATTTGGAAGAGCGGCGCCGCGTGGGCAGGGAAAAAGACGTTTGCCTGATGGATCTTGCGACGGCATATGTCCGTGAGGCAAAACGCGCGGGAAAACTAAAGAATATGGACGATTCGGAAGAAATCAATGCATGTTCGATTAAATGCACGATCAATACCGATCAGGGTGATAAAGATTATCTGATTATGTTCAAGAACGAAACGCACAACCATCCCACGGAAATTGAACCGTTCGGCGGCGCGGCAACGTGCCTTGGCGGCGCAATCCGAGATCCGCTTTCGGGTAGAGCATATGTATACCAGGCAATGCGCGTAACCGGCAGTGCAGATCCGCGGGAAAGTCTGAAAGACACGATGGAATTCAAGCTTCCGCAGCGTAAAATTACGCGGGAAGCGGCGCACGGTTATTCTTCCTACGGAAACCAGATCGGTCTTGCAACGGGTTTGGTGGAAGAGGTGTACCATGAGGGATATAAAGCAAAGAGGCTGGAGATCGGCGCGGTTATCGCTTCTGCCCCGGCGGGACAGGTGGTACGGCAGCGCCCGGTGGAAGGCGATTTGATTATTTTGATCGGTGGACGCACGGGGCGCGACGGCTGCGGCGGCGCAACGGGATCCTCTAAGGCGCATGACGAGAAATCCATTGAAAAATGCGGCGCAGAAGTACAAAAGGGGAATCCTTTGACAGAGCGTAAGCTGCAAAGGCTGTTTCGGAACAAAGATTTTTCGAAGAGGATCAAGCGTTGCAACGATTTTGGCGCGGGCGGCGTATGTGTTGCCATCGGTGAGCTTGCAGACGGTCTTGATATTGATCTGAATGCAGTTCCCAAAAAATACGAAGGGCTGGACGGCACAGAACTGGCGATTTCCGAATCGCAGGAACGTATGGCAGTCGTCATCCGCCCCAAAGACAAAGAAACTATTCTGCGGCTGGCTGCCGAAGAAAATCTGGAAGCGACGCTTGTGGCAAAAGTGACGGACACAGGCAGGATGCGTTTGTTTTGGAATGGCAAAAACATCGTGGATCTATCCAGGGCGTTTTTGGATACCAACGGCGCAACGCAGCATGCAGACGCGAAGGTGCGGCAGTTTGGCACGGACGGAATGTTTGCGGAGCAGGCGGGGGAAACAGTGAAGGATACGCTGCTTTCGTTTTTGGCAGATCTCAATATCTGCTCACAAAAAGGTTTGCAGGAAATGTTTGATTCAACGATCGGCGCGGGAAGCGTAACAATGCCGCTTGGCGGCGTGCGGCAATTAACGCCGATACAGGCAATGTGCGCGAAGGTTCCATGCGATGGTGCGGAAAGCAAAACAGCTACATTGATGAGCTATGGGATGGACCCGTACCTCACGGCGAAAAGCCCGTATGCCGGCGCGGTCTATGCGGTACTGGTTTCCGTAGCGAAGCTGGTTGCTGCGGGGGGCGACAGGAAAAAAGCATGGCTGACCCTGCAGGAATACTTTGAGCGGATGCACGAAGACCCGGAGCGCTGGGGCAAACCGCTTGGTGCGCTGCTGGGCGCGTATCGGGCACAAAAAGAATTGGGGATTGCGGCGATCGGCGGAAAAGACTCTATGAGCGGAAGCTTTAAGGAGATCGACGTACCGCCCACGCTTTGCTCGTTCTGCGTGGCACCGGTATTGGCTTCCACGGTTATCACGCCGGAATTTAAACAACCGGATAATATGCTGTATCTACTTGATATTAAAAAGGACGAAAATGGTCTGCCGGATTTTGAAGATGCAAAGCAGAAATATGATAAACTGCATAAGCTGATCGAAGATAAAGTCGTGATATCGGCTTATGCTGTCACGCGTGGCGGGATCCTTGCGGGCGCGGCAAAATGTGCGCTGGGCAACAACCTTGGCGTGAAGTTATTTGCGCAGGATATGGATCACTTGATCGAAAAAAATTATGGGTCTATCCTTGTGGAAGCGGCGCACATCAGCGATCCGGATTTCACACTGGAAGGGGAAATCCGCGAGGAACCGTATATTGAGGTTTTGGGCGAAACCATTCCGCTGGAAGAAGCACAGCAGGCTTATACCGGGACGCTGGAAAAGGTGTTCCCAACCAAAACGGCTGACAGCGGGATCGTGGAGACGCCGTTATATAAGAAAAAAAGCGCGATTGTCGCGCGGTACCGTACGGCAATTCCGCGTGTGGTGATCCCCGTATTCCCGGGGACAAACTGTGAATATGATGCGGCAAAGGCGTTTGAAGCCGCGGGTGCGATTCCGCGTATTGTGGTGATGCGCAATTTGAGTGCGCAGGATATTGAAGAAAGCATCAGCGCGCTGGAAAGCGAAATTAAAAACGCGCAGATGATTATGCTGCCCGGTGGATTTTCCGGCGGCGACGAGCCGGATGGAAGCGGGAAATTTATTGCGACCATGTTCCGTAATCCGCGGATCCAGGATGTGACGCATGAGCTTTTAAAAGACCGTGACGGGTTGATGCTGGGGATTTGCAACGGATTCCAGGCGCTCATCAAGCTGGGACTTGTTCCGTACGGAGAGATTTGCGAGATGCGTGAGGATTCTCCGACGCTGACCTACAACAATATCGGCAGGCATGTATCCTGCATGGTGCGTACACGTATCACCAGTGCGCATTCGCCGTGGCTTTCGCTTTGCGAGCCGGGTGAAATTCATACGGTTGCGGTGTCTCACGGGGAAGGACGGTTTGTTGCAACGGAAAAAGAAATCAAGCGCCTGATCAAAAACGGGCAGGTTGCAACGCAATATGTAAACGAAGCAGGCGAGCCTTGTATGGATATTGCCTTTAATCCCAACGGTTCCATGTCTGCAGTGGAAGGGATCATGAGCCAGGACGGACGTATTTTGGGAAAAATGGGACATTCGGAGCGCGCAGGCAAAAATATTGCCAAAAATGTTCCGGGGAACTATGATCAAAAGATTTTTGAAGGTGGCGTACAATATTTTAAATAAGAAAGAACCTAAAAAAGCCGGAGGATGGGAAGTACTCTGGCTTTTTTAGGTCTTAGTAGTGTATTTTTGTGCGATGAGCGTATCCATGCAATGTTGATGTGGAATGCCCCCGCTTGCGCAATCATAAACAATTTCACTGCACCGGTGAAAATACCAGTTTTGGTAATAAGTGAACAATTCTCCGGATCTCCAAAAGTTTTCAGTCGGTTCTTCATCCGGTGCGCGTGCGATAAACGGTTTTTTGATAAAAAGGTTCAGCGCATGCAGACCGTTTGACTCTGTGTGCGTTTGATAATCTTCTATGATCTCTCCGCGCATATCCGGCGCAATATAATTCAGTACGCCGTTTGTGGAGTAGATGATATCGAAGTTTTGCTCCAGACGGTATTCCAGCAGGTTCGCAATGAAAAAATCTGCTTCTACACGGTGCGCGTCGGCAAGCCTGCGCGCTTTTTCAATGCCGGTCTGCGCAATATCAAAGGCAGAAACACGGTACCCGTTTTTTGCAAAAAAAACAGCGTCACGGCCTTCGCCGCAGCCCACATCCAAGAGCCGCAAAGGCCTTGTAGGCGGACACAAACGAAGGATCTCGTAACACATGGGGTCAGGCTCGATTCCCCAATAGAATTCATCCGATTGGTACCAGTCTTCGTAGACTGTCAGTTTCTTTTTGTGGTAACCTAAAAGGAAATTGACGTCAGTGTCCAGCGCGTCAGCGAGAGCCGGGAGAAGGGTTAAGTCCGGCCTCGCCTGCGCGTTTTCCCACTTGGAAATGGACTGGAAAGAAATATTCAGGATACTTGCGAGCGCTTCCTGCGTAAGCCCCTTTTGTTTGCGGAGCCGCGCGATGGTGTGCCCCATGCCGTACTTCATAGAAAAATCCTTTCCTTGTTACTTTATTTATACCATGCGCCGTGGATTCGCACAATAACCGAATTTTAGAGTAAAATTTAAAAATTCAACTTATGGTTGAAAGTATAGCATGGCGCAGACGTTGTTGCAACAGGTACAGGAAAAGCGTAATAAAAAAAGCCGGGAGCATTCCCGGCTTTTTTGGTGTTGTAATCAAGAAATATTTTTGCGCGCTGTCGCAACCACGATCCATTCCACGATGGTGATAATGCCGTAAATAAGAAGGCATACGCCGAGCAGAATCCCCACTACGTTTGTTGCCGCGATGCCGATCAGCATGATGATGCCCAGCGCAAGCGCCGCAACACCGGTAATGGTAGGCACTTTCCAAGAAGAGCTGCCCATATGCTTGAGTGAAGATGCATCAATGATGCTCATAATACCCGTAACAATTGCCCAAATGCCGATGATGATGGGGAGCAACACGTTTGCTACGCCGTCACGGAAAACAAGAAGCAAAATACCGATGATGAGCACGATGATGGGAATAGTGAAAAGGGCATGTTCCCCTTTGTTGCGTTTAGAGATCGTCATAATAATGGTGACGCCGCTGTAAACGAGCATAACAACGCCGATCAGTATCACGATGCCTATCATGGCCGCCTGCGGTGCAGCTAGCAGGATAATGCCGATGACAAGAAGAACAATGCTTAAAATAAGCCGGATCATATCTTTTGATTTCCATGTGTCAGACATAATAATTTCCTCCCTTAACCCTGGTTATATTAAAAAAAGATCGTTTGATTAATAATACCCCTCAGTGGGTGGATAAAACAAGAACCTTTTGGGTATTTTTTTATAATTGGTCATAACGTTTGGGCAAAATAAACGCGCTTACAACCCCTGCCGCGGCAGAAATTGCGCCAATGACCCAATAAGCTGCATCAAAGGATGCGTATTCGATCACTGCCCCCGCGATTACCGGTCCCACAAAGATGCCGATGGCATATACGGACTGAAAAATGCCTGTTGCGGTAGAACGTTGCGCTGGCGTCACCGCTTTGATCACAAAACCGGCAAGCGCGGAAGTGAGGATCCCATAGCCGATCCCTGAAAGAACCTGCATCAGGAAAACCACCGGAAGATTGATGTGGTAGAAAAAGGGTATGCACGCAAACGCATCAATCAAAAAGGCGCCTACGACACATTTGATGCCGCCGATTTTATGATAGACCTTTGTTCCTACAAAAAGTGAGATCAGCGCAGTCACCAGAAAGTAAACCAGCATCAGGTTGCCTTGGTCGGCGGGTGTCGCGCCAAGGGTTTCCGCAATTTGGTAAGTAAAATAGGTGGGAATTGCAAAACAGACAAGCTGCGCAAAAATGCCTAAAAAAGAAATAATAACCAGATCCCTGTTTTTCATCAGGGAAAGAAGTTCTTTTCCGGTAGGCGGCGTAATTTTTTGTTCTTGCGCAGGTTTTTTTAAAAAACACATGGACACAAGACCGACGATCGCAACTGCAAGCGCTGCATAAAAAGGAGCCCTCTCGCCAAAGAATTGGGCGGTAAACCCACCGATCAATGCCGCTGCAACCTTACCCATGCTGGATGATGCGCTCAGAATGCCCTGTGCTTTTACTTGTTTATTTTCATCGTTGTATTTGGCATAGGAGGCAGAAATAATGACCCACCATGCTGCTGCCGCTCCGGCAACGCCACGCGCAAACACCACCTGCTGTACGGTTTTGGCAAATGTAAAGAGAATACCGGACACCACGAGGATTGCAAACCCGATGACCAAAAGAAGTCTGTCGCGGTTTAGCTTGTCCGAGGAAATACCAAGTGGAATGCGCAGAACGATCTGCATGACACCGTAAGCACCGCCGATAACACCGATCATTGCTGCCGATGCACCGAGAGAAGCGGCGAAGGACGGAAGCGTCGGAACGTAGGCGTACATAGACATCCATAAGAAAAAAGCAGCAAGATTAATTAAAACAATGTTCCTTTTCATGAGCCCCCCAAAAAAAGATTTTTGTTCTTTGCATTTTAATGATACACCCCTAAAAAGCGGGCTGCAATCATAATCCAAAAAATTACAAAAAAACCGGCGGGAGGTTTTCTTCCCGACCGGCTGAGATAGGAATAGATTTTTTAAAAAGAATGAAGAAAAATAATTGCTTAGACAGTGCTGGTACGAACCGAAGCAGAGCCGATTTTTGTCGCGAGGTAAACGAGTACATCCTGTACTGTATCAAAAAGGCGTAGGTCGCGATCCGGAATTTCGATATCAAACTCGCGTTCGAAAGATAAAACTACTTCCATCATACCAAAAGAGTCCATTTCCAAATCCCGGATCAAATGCTTTTCCGGCGTAATTTCTTCCGGGTCTTTTGGGCATGCCATTGCAAGCAGCTGTTGTACCGTCGTTAAATTTACAGTTTTCGCCATGATTTACACCTCCTTTTCTATCAGACAGTAAACCGTTTGATTGATTTTTTGGTTGTTTTTTCAAATTCTTTGTCCCGTATGTCCCAATGCTGCACCTGCTTGTAGGTTGGAAGCGTTTTGTTGACGGCAGCGATGTCTTTTTCCAGCCTGCGGCTGATTTCGTCTGCCGAATGCTCTGCCGTATAGTCTTCGTTTAAAAAAAGTTCGGCATGAAGCTCTACTTCCTTTAGACCTTCTACAACCGGTGCAAAAACAACTACTTCTTTTATATACGGAATTCGCAGGAGGTAATCCTCTATTTCTTCGGGATATACGTTTTTTCCGTTAGTAAGCACAATTAAATTTTTCTTGCGCCCGGTGATAAACAAGAAACCATCCTGATCCACATGACCGATATCGCCGGTGTTGAACCATTCGCCGTCCATCACTTCCCGCGTTCCCTCCTCGTTTTTATAATAGCCCAACATGACGTTTTCGCCGCGCACCCAGATCTCACCTTCGCCGTTTTCGTCTTTTTCGCGAATCTCTACATCACAGCAGGCAATGGGCAGCCCAATGGAGCCATCTTTATAATAACGGTTGCGGTTAACGGCGACCAGGGGAGAGCATTCGGTGATCCCATAGCCCTGCAAAAGTAAAATACCCATTTCGCGGAAGGCGCGCGACAAGTAAGAAGCGAGAGGTGCGCCGCCGCAGATGATTAGGTTTAACTTGCCGCCGAAGGCGTTGTGGATGTTTTTAAAATATTTTGCGCGGTTGTCAATCCCGCGGTCCAGTTCGGCATTACTTTTTTCGATCAGTGCGCGCAGTGCGTCTTCCTGCCCGTTGGCGCGCGCGTTAGCCCATATCTTCCGGTACATCATTTCCACAAATAAAGGAACGAGAAAGATCATATCCGGTTTAAAAAGCTGAAGATTGGGAAGAAAATTCCGCAGACTGTCGCTGATGCAGATGGTGGTGCCGTGTTCGATCATCATGGTGATGCCGTGCGTGCTTTCGTAGGAATGGTGGACGGGCAGCACGGACATACAAACTTCGCCGATATCAAGCAGGCGCAGCGCACCTTCGGAGGCGCGCAGAATATTGTGCTGCGTCAGCATGACGCCTTTGCTTTTTCCTGTTGTCCCGGAGGTATAGAGCAGAATGGTCATGGCATGTGGATCGACCTTGCGCTGTGCATAGCCAAAATCTTCTGTTCCCTCAAGCATAGTCCGTATGCTCCCCATATCAGCGCCGCCCGACATGGGGAGCCAAACCGAAACGCAGTCTGCCAGCCCGTTTGTACGGATGTTTTGCACGGTGTCTTCATATTCCGGGGAATAAATCAAGCATTTTGCGCCGCTGTCGCACAGGATGTTTGCAATTTCATCATCCGGGAGTTCTTTATCGACCGGGACGACTGTGCCAATCCCGCATGTTATGGTATAATAAGACAACAACCATTCATAACTGGTTGGACCGATGATCGCGACCTTTTGCCCGGCAAGACCAAGCGATAAAAGACCGTTGCCGAGGGCGTTTATATCGCGGGAAAGCTTTTCCCAGCCGATGCCCGTGATGCCGCCGTCTTTTGTGCGGATGCGGAAAATATCCCGGTCGCCGTATGCTGACTGCGCGTGGCGCAGTAACTCTTTAAAATCTGATATTGGTTCCACTTCATGCAGCGGGTATTTTTCCATATGCGGCTCTCCTTAAATTGTTTGATTTCTCTATGCACATTTGATTTATTATAGCATATTATAGCATGGATTTAGAAAAAATCTACTTTTTTCATTGAAGAGACGTGATCGGCACGGCACGGGCAGGAACGGGGAAAAGATTGTGAAAAGATTGTGAAAAAATTTCACACAGATTTTTGGAATTATAGTATAATATAATATGTAAAAAAGTATCATTCGAAGGGAGAATGAACATGAGCGAAAAAATATCGCCGGCGGTCATCAGGCGGCTGCCAAGGTATTATCGATATTTAGAAGAGCTGGAAGGAAACGGAATTGATAAAATTTCTTCGTCGCAGATGAGTATAGAAATGGGGCTTAACGCTTCACAGATCAGGCGTGATTTAAACTGCTTCGGCGGGTTTGGACAGCAAGGGTATGGGTACAGCGTTGCGAAGCTGAAAAAGGAGATCGCGCATATTTTGGGGCTTGATCAATGCTACAAAGTGATCATCGTAGGCGCGGGGCGTATTGGTCAGGCGCTTTTGGGATACAAAAACTTTATGCTGGAAGGATTTAATGTGGTTGATATCTTTGATAACGATCCTTCCAAAATCGGGACGCTAGTGCAGGGGCGGATGATTCGGGCGATCAGCGATCTGGAATACTATTTAAAGGATAAAAATATTGATATTGCGATTATCTGTACGCCCAAGGAATATGCACAGCAATCGGCGGATTTGCTTGTTAGCTTTGGAATTAAAGCAATTTGGAACTTTGCGCCGACAGACGTTTCCGTGCGCCGTGGCGTGGCGGTAGAAAACGTGCACTTGTCGGATAGTCTATATGTTTTGTCTTATAAATATAAATTAAAAGGAAATATTTAACACGGGAGATATTATGAAAAGGTACGAGCTGGAAACTTATCAAAAAGAAGTCATGATCGACATTACTCCGCAAATCCGGGAGGCAGCTGTGAAAAGCGGCGTGGAGGACGGTATTTTGACGGTGCATTGCCCGCATACGACGGCGGGTCTATTTGTAACGGAAAATTCTGACCCCAGCGTTCGGGAGGATATGCTTTCAGCACTTCAGTCGATGATCCCGCAGGGGGAGTATCACCACGATAATTTTAGAGCGCATTTTAAAGCGGCGGTAACAGGAAACAGCGTCAGCTTTCCGATAGAAAAAGGCAAGTTGAAGCTCGGCACGTGGCAGGCAGTCTATTTTTGCGAATTTGACGGTCCGCGCAGCAGGAGGTTCTATGTTACGGTTTGCCGGTGCGATTAAAATTTGAAGAGGATGCACAAAAGCGAAAATATCTGTTTGCAGAATGTAGCATATTATATTATGATAGTAATAGGGAGTTGACAAAAAGAAAGGCAGCAATGCAATCAAAAGGGGAGAATAATGTCCGAAAAATTTGAACATGAAAACAAAGAAGAACGCAAGGTAGGCAATACTGCGCGTAAAATAGGGGAAACGCAAAGCGCGTCGCCCGCGGAAGAAATCAAGGCGCAAGAGAGCGCCCCAAAACCGGAAAGTGCGCCGCAGCCTGAAGGAAAAGAGGCATCTGCGCAGGCACCCGAAGCGCCTTTGGAAACACCCTTGGCGGGAGAAGGACGTTCCGGTGGAAAAAATAAACTTTCCGGTGAACCCAAAAAGAAAAGTAAGAAAAAACTTCTTTTAATTGTTGTGATCATTGCGGCGATCGTTGCGGTCGGCGCTGTTGGTTATGCTGTTCTGGGCACCGGCGGAGGAGAGCTTGCCGGGGAAGATTTGCAGCAGATCATTGATGAAGGCACGTTTTATGACGGGGTTAAGCTTGCAGGCGTAGACCTTTCCGGCAAGACAATAGAGCAGGTGCGCAGCGACGTACAAGATGCGGTTTCCAAATACATGGATGGTATTTCTATTGATTATGTGGTGAATGAGAGCACCTATACGCTGAAAAACGAAGAACTTGGCGCATCAGTCGACATAGACGCTGCGCTTGCCGAGGCAATGAAATATGGAAGGCAGGGAACATTTGCCGAACGCCAGAATCAGATTCAGGCAGCGGCGCAGGGCGTGGAGATCGAGATCCCTGTGACATACGACCAGGCAAAGATACTGACTTCTATTAAGGCAAACGACGATAAAATCAACATTCCCGCACAGGATGCTTCTATGACGATCCAGACGGTGCAAGATGAAGAGAAGCTGATCACAGATGCGCAGATTGATTATGTAGAAGGACAGACGGGGCTTGCGGTGGACGACCAGAAACTGGCGGATGCCATCTACGCCCAGCTTTCGGAGAATAATTTTGAGCCGGTAAAAGCGGAAACAAAGGTTACAGACCCTACGCTTACGCTTGATACGGTAAAAGATCAATATGCGTTGATCGGCGATTATCAAACCCAGTATTCTTCTTCCGCCTATGGCAGGAAATACAATATTTGGAAGATGGCCAGCATCATCAACGGGCTGAAAATCGAGCCGGGCGAGACATGGTCGATCAATGAAGAAGCTGGTCCGCGGACGTATTCGCGCGGATGGAAGGGCGCGCCGGGCATCAGTGACGGGCAGTATCAGGAGGAAGCCGGCGGCGGGATCTGCCAGGTATCTTCTACGTTATACAACGCGGTGCTGCGTGCGGAGGTAACAGTGGTAGACCGTTCCCACCATTCCTGGCCGCTTGATTATGTGCCGGGCGGGCTGGATGCTACAATTTCCACAGGTGCTCCTGATTTTAAAATTAAAAATGATTATGACGTTCCGATTTATATCGTTGCAAAATGTGATGGTACCGGGGACAAAACGATCCGTGTGCAAATTTATGGTCCTAAGTTTGAGGATGGGCTGACAAGGGACTTCACCTCTGAGCTGATCGGAACATTTGGCGGCGGAAAAGTGCAGTATATTGATGATCCGACGCTGCCGGCAGGGACGGAGCAGACGATTATTCAGGAACACATCGGTAAAAAATATCAGGTATATAAGCATTATTACGATGCGGATGGCAATGAGGTCAAAGTAGAGAAGTTCAGTGTGGAAACATATGACAACAAACCTGCAAAAATACGGCGCGGGACTGCTGTCGTAGAGCCTACGGTAGACCCGAACGTGCCGGTCGCACCGACGCCGGCGCCCGTAACGCCGACACCGGAACCAGCGCCGGCACCTACACCAGAGCCGGTAACGCCAACGCCGGAGCCAGCGCCTGAGACCTAAAGCAACGAAGAAATAAAATGTAAAAAACCTGCCAATGATGCGGCGGGTTTTTTTGCGAAAAAAATATGAAAATATTTTGAATAACGCCCAAGGCGGTTTACAAGCCGGGGGAGATACGTTATCATAAAGAATGTATAATTTTTGCTGAAGAGCAAGGCTTGGGAGAAGAGACAGATGAAGAATTACAGACCCGTGCGCGGGCGGAGGGTAGCCAACCCAAAACGGATTGCATTGTTTGCGGTCATTGTGGCGGCGGCAGTGGTAGCAGTTATATTTTGCGTATATATGTTTTCTGAGGTAAAGCTGACGCAGGAAAAAGAGCAGGAGCTGCTGCAGACAGGAACGTTTTTGGATGGGGTTTCGGTAGAAGGAATCCAGCTTGGCGGGCTTACGTACGCACAGGGCGAAGAGCAAGTAAAGAAAATGGCGGACGATTATTTAAACGGAAATAAAATCGAGTATTCCGTCAAAGACCAAAACTATTCTTATGCGTTGCCGGATGCGGGAGTGGGCGTTGCATATCAAGACGCACTGCTGCAGGCGATGCTTTATGGAAGGGAAGGTACGCGCTGGGATCTACAGTTTGGAAAAACGGATTCCAGGGATTTCCCGGTAAGCTATACATTTGACGAAACAAAATTAAATGCATTGATTGATGCGGATGCCGCAGGCTGGGGCGAGGAAGCGGTAAGCGCCTCTTATACTGTGGTCGCTGAAAAAGATGAAAAACAAGAAACCACCAGCGGTCATATTGAAACACAGGCGCCAAAAGACGGTTGGTCGGTCGATGTGGATGGGATCAAGCAAACGGCAAAAAGCCAGGTAGAGGCGAAGCAATATACGCCTTTTGAAGGAACGGTAAACATTATCAAAAGCAATGCAAACGGTACGCAGCTTTCCGAACCGATTGTAATGGGAAAATATTCTACGACGTTTAAAGATTCCAATGATAACCGTATGTATAATATCTGGAAGATGAGCAGTATTTTGAACGGCGCGGTTGTGCAGCCGGGCGATACTTTTTCCATCAATGATACGGCGGGGGACAGAACGGAGAAAAACGGCTGGAAAGAAGCATCCGGTATTGAGAACGGCGTTTATACCCCGCAGTATGGCGGCGGTATTTGCCAGGTCTCTTCCACAATGTATAATGCGGCGCTACGTGCGGAAATGGATATGGTTGCAAGGGTTCCGCATACAATTGCTGCGAAGTACGTCCCCAAAGGGATGGATGCGACGATTTCTACAGGCGGTCCGGATTTCAAGTTCAAGAATCCGTATGATTCCCCTATTTATGTGATTATTGACTGCGACGTACCGGAGCGTACTGTAACCGTAACGTTTTACGGGCATGTGCAAAGGAATTATGATTTGCAGTTTGAGAGCGTGAAGATTCAGGATATGGATAAGCCCGCACCGGAATATACGACCAATGCTGCGCTTGACCCATATGCGGTAAGCGAGCTTCGCGCAGGGCAGGCCGGAGAAAAATACGAAGTCTTTAAAATCAAGATCGACAAAGAGACGGGAAAACAGATCGGGGATAAGATATCGGTAGCAACTTCTACCTATAATCCGATTGCGCCGAAGTATGAGCTGGGAAGCGCGATTCCGCTTCCGGCGGCAGGAACTGCGGTAGAAGACGTAAAAGCACAGGCGGCGGAATTAAAAGCGGCGGCAGAAGCAGCGGCAAACCCGACACCTGCACCGGAAGCCACCGTAGGACCAACGCCCACCCCGGAGCCAACGGTTGATCCGCAGCAGCCATCGGCATAAGGGAAGACATCAAGAAAAAGGGAAAAGGCAGCCGGTAACGGTTGCCTTTTTTGCCCCTTCCAACACGAAAGATCTCTGCAAACATATGTGAAAGATGGGTAACACTGAAAAACCCGGCTTTCTGGAGGGAAAAGTAAAACCACAGGGACGAAGGTGTTGACAAACTGCGCCCGGCATTTTACAATTATATACTATAAGTGTACCATAAGAAAAATAGGGTTTTTCTGTGGATAGCCACATGATCAAAAAGATTTTCGGGAGGAAAACAAAACAATGGCAAAGGGAAAGTTTGAAAGAACGAAACCGCATGTAAACATCGGGACAATCGGACACGTAGACCATGGTAAAACAACGCTGACAGCAGCGATCACAACGGTATTGGCAAAGAACGGCCAGGCTCAGGCG
>JAYFQX010000014.1:0-36591 GCA_034926635.1 Christensenella sp.
CGCAGCTACGCCGATGAACTTCGCTTCGTCCATCGCACTGCCGCCTCCGAGCGCGATCAGCACATCCGGCTTTTCTTCCTTTGCCATACGGATCCCTGCCGCCGCATGCTCTGCCGTCGGATTACTCTTTACGCCAAAGAATTCCAGCAGCTCGATCCCCGCTTCGTCACAGCTTTTTTTGACTTTATCGTAAAAGCCTACTTTTTTTACAAAATCTTCGTCGTATGTTACCAGCATCGCTTTTTTGCCGAACGCCGACGCCTCTTTGCCTACTTTGCTTACTTCCCCTGCACCGAACACGATTTTTGTCGGTACTTGAAACTCAAATGATTCCATGTTTTTCCTCCTACCAATATAAAATATTTATTTTCAGATATTAATCTTTCTGTTTTACGGCATTTGCCAATCTTTAAATTCCCGTTTAGGCCTCCAGAATATAAGCCCCGTTCATTTCTTCCAGGTATTTTTCCAGCCTGCCAAAAGATTGTTCTTCATCCATGGAAACCATGCTTCCTTCTTCGGGTAAATTCCGCACATTATTTTTTACGGCGCCTTCCCTAAACTTCTCACGAAACCGCGATGGATTACACTGGTAACGGTCTGTAAAGGCTTTATAAAAATACCGATAGTCAGAATATCCGCTTTCCATACAAATGTCTATCATCTTTTTATTTGTCTGGAACATATAGTCAACTGCCTTGTCGAGTTTCAATTTATTTACATATTGCCGGAAAGAAATACCCAGGTACTTCTTTATAAAGTGTGATAAATAGTAGATATCAAGCCCTTCTTTATCTGCAATCTCGGTAAGCGTAATGTTATTTGCAAAATTTTCATTGATCATATTCACAATACGTTCGATCCTCTTTTGATTGACATCGCTGCAACACCCTGATTCTTCTACGCTCGCTGTCTTTACATTATTATATTTAATTAACAAAGAAAAGCAACTATTGATGTAACTCATGCATTCAAATTCATACCCTTGCTCTTTGTCATGCAACGCGCTGACCAATTTCACCAAGTATTTCAGCAGCCTGTCATAAAGCGAACCCGTCTGATTGTTTTGCCTAATCAAACGGTTTGTAAACTTCATTTTATTAATTTCCTGATAATAAGAATCAAAAAGTACAATGGGTACAGTGATCATCAACATATCGCTAATTTTTTTACTGCCTCTTTTGTTGATGTAATGTAATTCACCGGCATTGACAATAAAAATATCATCTTTATCCAGCTTATATTCATTGTTTTCGATCCCTATTACAAACCCATCATCTAAGGCAAGTATGATTTCTACTTGTTTGCTAGACCGAAATCCATTTTTGTTTGTACCAAAAAAACGGTTAACGTGCGCTGAAAGATTCAATTTATTAGGCATCTTGACTAACTCGTGCTTATTCCCATTCAATAAATTTTCCATTTTATACACCTGAAAATAAAAGTTTTAAACCTTTCCGTTATTCCTGCCTGATCCTTTACGATTTTGGGTAATTCTGCTGTTATTGCCTGCCAAGTTTATTTTTGTTAACCTGCTTTATTTTTTTCTATCCGCTTTTTACCCTCTAAAAAGAATAATTTATATTTATTCAAGTCCTCCATACAAAAATCAACGATTAAAAAGAAATTTTGTATTTACATACGATAATCTGGATTACAAAAGTTAATTTACATTTATTAGCTTCATTTAAACACAAATTTTTGATAAAGTCAATCTCTTTTTTTCATTTAAATTTTGGTTTTTTTACATTGTTTTTTGAAGAAAATGGAAAAAAGCGAAATGTTATTGTTGTTTTTTTACTTTTTATGATAAAATTATAGTATATTATTTTTTAAAATAAATCAAGTTGTATTTTGATAACCCCATTGACAAATTTAAGTTAAGACGATATCATCTATTTAAAGGTATCGCATTATCATCATTTCAGTACCGTTTCCATTCTGACCTTTTTAGGGTGGTATCGCTATATCTGTTACAAATCATAAAGGGGGATGGGGTCATGGGCTTTACTGCCGATGAACGTTATGATTTAAAAATTAAAATTGCTCATTTATATTACATGGAAGACAAAACACAGGCTGAAATCTCAAAAATGCTGAGTATTTCACGTCCTACCATTGTAAAGATGCTACAGGAAGCAAAGGACGAAAAGATTGTCCATATTCAAATTTCTGAGCCGCGGCTTTCCAATATCTTTTTAAAGGATGAAATCGCTTTGCGGCATTTACTTGGGGTTGAAGACGTAAAAATTGTAAACGTTCCCAGTGACAACCCTGATATTTTATGTGACCGCATTGGGGCTACCGCCGCAAATTATCTGTTAAATATCCTGAAAAGCGGCAATCATATCGGTCTTGGCTGGGGTAAAACTTTACGATATTTTGCAGAAAAAATCAAATTTACCAGTAAAACCAAAGATCTTCGTGTTTATCCTCTGGTTGGAGGATTGGGGACCAGCGAGGACGCTTTATTATCTTCAAATAAGTTATCTGAGACTTTTGTTGGGAACTTTCCAAAAAGCACGGTAAGGTATTTGTATGCGCCTATCATTGCATCCGATATTCTGACTGCGCGTGCTTTTTTGGATTCAAAACCCATTCGTTCTTTATTTGAGGAAGCAACCTCCATGGATATTGCCGTAGTAAACATCAGCGGAGACCCCGAGCATTCCATGATGATCGAGACTTCTATGGCATCTGACAGCGAATCTTTTTCCCAGGCTGATTTAGAAGAGCTAAAAGCGCAAAACGCCGTCGGAAGTATCTGCGGACATTTTTATAATATAGATGGCAAACTTTGCAACACATCTTTAGAGCGGCGTGTGATTTCCATTGATGCCGCGACACTAAAAAATGTACCCATGGTGATTGCCGCTGCAGGGGGAAAACACAAAGTTGATGCAATTATCGGAGCAGCAAGAGGCCGGTTGTTTAACGTATTGATTACCGATGAATATACTGCGCATGAATTGCTGGAATACTTACGTAATCAATACTAAAAATTGAAGACAGCAACAGGGAGGAGTCAATGAAGTATTTTCTTGGCATCGATGCCGGTACAACAATGGTAAAAGCCGTTGTTTTAAGCGAAGATGGTTATCTCGCTGCTAGCAGCCATGCCCAATATAAAATCATTACGCCACAATACCGTTTTGTGGAATCAGATCCAACAATTTGGTGGAAAGCGTGTCAGCACGCTGTAAAAACAGCAGTCGCCTCCAGCGATGTTGGGGATAAAATTGAGGCAATTGGTATTACAGGGCAGTTATTTGCCGCAACAATGCTGGATCAAAAGTATGATCCTGTTGGCAATGCTATTATCTGGCTTGACCAGCGTGCAGGCGCAGAGCAAAAATGGATTGAAGATCACGTTGAAAATGATGTTTATTTAAAAACCACAGCAAATTTGCCGGACGCCGGATTTTTAGTCCCAAAACTGATGTGGCTTCAAAATCATGCACCGGAACAATATAATAAAATACATAAAGTGTTGTGCTGTAAAGACTATCTTCGTTTTAAGATGACAGGTGATGTCAGCACAGATGTAACAGAAGCTTCCGGCTCCTTTTTATTTGACGTCTCAAAACGCGAATGGTCCGATCAACTGTTTTCCTTATTCGGTATCAAGCGTTCCATTATGCCAGAATCTATTCACGAATCCTGTGATGTAGCAGGTTTTTTGCTTCCCGACGTTGCCAAAAGCTTAGGTCTGCGCAGCGGACTTCCCGTAATTGCAGGTTGTGGCGACAGGCTTGCTACCGCAACCGGGAACAGCGTGATTGATCCCGGCATGGTTTCCACAACGCTTGGTGCATCCAGCGTTGTGTTTGCAGTAACCGATTCTCCCATCGTTGATTTAAAAGACCGCGCCGCCTTCAGCATCTGCCACGTGCAGCCACAGCGGTGGTGTTTGTTCGGCGGGAATATCGGCGCAGGCGGTTCTTTCAAATGGCTGCGCGACGTTGCTTTTTCCGTAGAAAAAAAAGAGCTTGCTTTTCTGCGCAAAGATGTCTACGATTACATGAATGACCTCGCGCAATCAGCTAAGCCAGGCAGTGAAGGATTATTCTTCCTGCCTTATTTAAGCGGAGACCGGACACCGCACTATGATCCCAACGCTTCGGGCGTATTTCTTGGGATCACGCATCATCATGGTCGTGAAGAAATGTGTCGAAGTGTAATCGAAGGTATTACCTTCAGCTTGCGGGATACACTCGAATTTTTACGCAAACATGATATCGAGGCCAAAGAGCTTGTTGCGGCAGGCGGAAGGATCGAAAGCAAACTGTGGCGACAGATCCAGGCTGATACATTTAACGCCTCTATTTGGAATACAAACATTGAAGAACCTACTGCTTGCGGCGTCGCACTTATGGCTGCCGCCGGCTGCGGTGCCTTTGGTTCCCTGAAAGAAGCATGCAGCGCAATTATCAAACTTAACGGTAAAATTTCCCCCATCCCCGCAAACGTAGAGATTTACGAAAAGTATTACCAAACATACCGTGCATTGTACCCGATCATGAAAGAAGCTTATGCAAAACAATCTGATCTTATGCTGCAAACAGTATAATAGATATTATCCGCATCCGGGATAGCCTCCCGGATGAACAGCTTATATTTTTTCATTTTTTCTCATTATATTTTATAAAGCAAAAGTCTATTCTTAAAATAAGAATAGACTTTTGCTTTATAAAAACACTTACCCTAATTTTTTATAGGAAACCGTTTGTCCGCGTTCCATAGGCGGCACTATTTTTTCTCTCCATTCCAAAGGCAGCTTGGAAAGCTCCTTCTCGGCAAACGCCGCCTGACTACGATAATGCATGGGAATCACCATTTGGACATTCCCGACCGTTTCCATAAAAAGTTTTATTCCAAGTGTACAGGAATCCAAAAGCCGCGGATCCACCGGCACAAATGCAATATCAATAGATTCGTTTTGCAGCTTTTTAATTTCCGCTTGATAATCTTTCGCCATTTGCGCATTCCACGCAGGATCCTCCCCTTCCCAATGCCACCAGTTCAAATCCCCTGCATGATAAACAACAAGCCCGTCTGTTTCGAGCAAAAAAGCAACGCCTTCATCCGTAGACCGGTATGTTTTGATCTTAATATCTTCCGCAATATACTCCTTATTTGGCGCTGCCATCAGCGCACCCGAAACCGGTTTTATATCATCGGAAAATACATAATGAATGCTTTCTATCTGATTTTTCCATCTCAACACTTTTGGATTATAATGATCACCGTGCGCATGAGAAGCAAATACCCATACGTTTTCTCCGCTAATTTCACGCGGATCAACGGCACCTGCAGGTAATCCTTTTTTACCGGCAACACCCTCCATCAGCCAGTCATCGAAAATCAAGGTATGGTTTGGCGTCTTGATCAAAAAACCGCTGTTATCTAAATACGTTATTTGCGCATTCATTCGTCTTCCTCCAGCGGCAACGCAGTTTTGGATGCGACAAAATCCACACCGGTCCCCAATATATTCTGCAAAACAACCTCTCCACACATGATCGGCGCCGTTATCTGTACATCGTTTAACAGCTTTACTGCGCGCATTACCATATGCTTTGGAATCGGTGCACTGGTTTTTACAGGCAACCTTGGCAAAACCGCATCTTTGATTTTTACCGTAGAAGTCACCATGCGCATAGGTTCCTTTCCCTCTTCTTTGACATATGCAATACCGCGTTCGCAGTGCGCACCGCGTATTTCATCTCCATCCACAAAGATGCGGCAGCCTCGTGGGCAAATAATACAAATATATTCTTTCATTCCGCCGCCTCCAAAAAGATCCTGATATCTTTTCCTGTTAAAAGCTTTTTGGGTATCTTTAATTTTTGCATTTCGCCCGGCGCCACATAGTCATGCTGGAAACCCGCAATCTTTTTCCCTTCGCTCTCTGCTATGACAACAACATTTTGGTAAACGTCGTTTACGCGGAAAAACACTTCCAAAAAACGATCTTCAAAATTTATATTTACCTTCTGTGGCAACGCATAAACAAGACCTTTCCCGGCAAAAACCGAAAAACTTTCCGCTCGTTCTCTTTTTTCAGAGAGCGCAAAAAGTGCAGCCGCTTTTCCCGCCCGAATACTTTCCTGCGTTACAAAATCAACGACATCATGTACCTGCGCTACATTTCCGCATGCGAACACGCCCGGACACGATGTCTCCATATTTTCAAAAACCACCGGCCCTTTTGTGCGGCTATCAAGCTCAATCCCAGCAGCCTTAGACAACTCATTTTCTGGAATCAATCCTACAGAAAGCAATATAGTGTCACATAGGATCTCTTTTTCTGTTCCGGGAATCGGCTGCTTCTCCTGATCCACCCGGGAAACCACCGCGCTCTGCACCCTGTGTTTCCCGCGTATTTCTGTAATAGTACTGGACAAATAAAGCGGAATTCCAAAATCATCCAAACACTGGACAATATTTCGCTTCAGACCCGCAGAATATGGCATCAACTCTACGCAGGCTACCACCTGTGCGCCCTCCAGCACCATCCTTCGCGCCATAATTAAACCAATATCCCCCGAACCCAGGATCAAAACACGTTTTCCGATCATGCAGCCTTCCATATTCACATACCGCTGCGCCGTCCCTGCCGTAAAAATCCCCGCTGGCCGGCTTCCGGGGATTCCAAGCGCCCCCCTTGGTCTCTCGCGGCATCCCATTGCCAAAATTACGGCGCCAGCCTCAATATGGATCACCCCTTCTTTGGGATTAATCGCACGGATATTTCTCTTTTGATCGATCGAAAGCACCATAGTGTTCAGTTTGAGAACAATGTCTGTTTTTGCCATCATATCAGTAAAACGCTGCGCATATTCCGGTCCTGTGAGTTCCTCCTTAAAATAATGGAGCCCAAACCCATTATGGATACACTGATTCAAAATACCCCCTGCCTCAAAATCGCGTTCCAGCACAATAACTTTTTTCGCGCCGTTTTGCCGGGCAGAGAGTGCCGCCGCAAGCCCCGCAGGACCTGCCCCAATTACCGCTACATCATATTTCATAGTTCATTCCTTTTCTTTTCTATCCAACCGGAATGACTTGTCAATCCCGCTTGGTTTCCTCCGTCACAATATAACTGCCCTCGGTATCCTGCAAAATATCTTTCATGGCAAGCCCCGATGTGCGCGCAATAATTTCATGGATACGCGGTTCGCAAAAGCCGCCTTGGCAGCGTCCCATTCCTGCAGCACAGCGCCGTTTGATTCCATCAATGCTGGAAGGCACGATCGGTCGCCGCAAGATATCTACAATTTCGCCTTCGGTAATCGTCTGGCACCGGCATACAACTTTACCGTAAAGGGGGTTTTTCCGCACCGCCGCTTCCTGTTCGTTTTCCGTCAGCCCATTCACGCGCAGCACTTTTCGCTCGTCAATAAAATCCTGTTTTCGGTGCAGCTTTAGTCCGCAATTTTCCAAAATTCCGACCAAATCTTCCGCAATGGCAGGCGCTGCGGAAAGCCCCGGTGACTTGATGCCCGCCGCCTGAATGAAATTTTTGATCTCTGCGGATTCTTCCACAATAAAATCATCTCCGGCGGATGCCCGCAACCCGGCAAAATTCCTGATATTCTGTGAAAAATCAAGTGTCGGCACTGATTTTAACGCCATTTTCCGTACTAAATCCAATTCATCACGATGGGTTGCAGTATCGTCAAGAGCATCCGACAGCTTACTATCCGGTCCGGCAAATAGGTTTCCATGGATCGTCGGCGCCACCAACACGCCTTTTCCCGCCACCGTCGGACACTGGAAGATCACCATAGAAACAAGTTCTCCCATGGTTTTATCAAACAAATAATATTCTCCCCTAACCGGCGTAATGGAAAGACCCGTGCCGCCTGCCATCTCATATACTTTTCCGGCGTAAAGCCCAGCCGCATTGATCAGGTAACGCGCCTTATACTTTTCCTGGTTTGTCGTGACGATAAAATCTTCCCCCGCGCGGTCTATCCGAAGTACACGGCTTGAAAGCATGCAGTCAGCTCCGTTCCGTACAGCGGTCTCTGCCAGCGCTGCTGCGTATTCCCACGGACTGATGATGCCGCAGCTTGGCGCATAGAGCGCTCCCAGAATACGCCGCGACAAATTCGGTTCTTTTTGAAGAACACGCTCTGGCGTCCAAATTTCTGTCAATACGCCGTTTTTGTCCCCATATTCCCGCAACTTTTCCAGCTCGCGCATTTCCTCTTTGGAAAACGCTAATACAAGCGAACCTGTTTCCCGGAATGGAACATCCAATTTTTTTGCCAGCCTGTGAGCAAGTATATTTCCCCGCACATTATATCTTGCCATACGTGTCCCCGGCAGCGGATCATAACCTGCGTGAATCAGTGCGCTGTTTGCTTTGGTGCTGCCGCAGGCAAGATCATTTTCCTTCTCTAACAATACTGTTTTAAAATCATATTTCGAGCATTCATAGGCTGCCGCACAGCCCGTAATGCCTCCCCCAATAATCAATACATCATATTCCTGCATATGCGCCTCTTTTCCCGCACTTCTTATTAAAATATTACGCAATCGTTTCCGTTTTTTCCAAAACACCGTCCGCAAGAACTGCACTTTGGTTTATATTCATGGTTTTGATCCCACTTATTTATCAAATCGGGCTCGCACAAAAGCGGGCGTGATAAAGCAAAATACGAAATTTCCGTCGTTTGCAAGAGCTCTGTCATGAGTCCAAAATCACGATTTCCTCCGACAAGCGCAACCTTGGCGCGACGCATTTCTGATGCAATCGCCGCAGCTTCCTTACGGAAATAGGATTGCTCGTCTTTAGAAAACAGCATTTTTCGCGAAATACTTCCCTGCGCCTGTGGAAAAGAAGAGGTTCCGCCGCTGATTTCAATGAGATCCATACCCATTTCATCCAATTTTTTTGCCACCTGTAACGCACCGTCCTGATGCAGAAAATCTTCGCCTTCCACACAATCATCACAGTTCATTTTGATCATCACCGGGTAATCATCCCCAACGCGACTTCGGATTTGATCATAAGCTTCATAAAGGACACGAGCGCGCCCATGAATATCTCCGCCGTATTCATCTGTTCTGTGGTTAAAATAGGGCGTAAGCCACTGCCCCAAAAGATATCCGTGTCCCGCATGAATCTGTACACCGTCCATGCCCGCTTCTTTTGCGCGCAGCGCCGCTTCTCCAAACTGTTTTGTGATCGCCGAAATTTCTTCTTTAGTCGCTTCGGCAGGCGTAAGTCCCGTAACGGGATTCTGCACTGCAGAAGGACCTATCAGGTGCATTTGCGCTGCCTTTTCATGCGTACACTGTGATCCTCCATACGCAAGCTGCAAAGCGATTTTTCCATCCGCGCCATGCACCGCATCGGCAAGCTGCCGAAAATCTTCTATAAAATCATCCGAATATGCCGCTAACATATTTGGGTTTGGCTGTTCTTCTTTTGATACAAACGCATATCCCGTAATAATCAACCCCACGCCGCCCTTTGCAAGGGATTTGTATATTTTTTTCAGTTTGGAATTAATGTGTCCGTCCTCTTCGGTCTTGTTGAGCCAGGTAGCCGAACGGATAAACCGGTTTTTCATCACAAGACCGTTTATCTTTGTTTCATCAAATAAACTTTTCATAACATATCCCCTTTTATAACTGGCTTTTGTCTCCTATTTTACACGATCGTCTATACGGTCGCAACCAATTCACACGATTGTCTGCACTGTTGCAACCAAAAAACCCGCGCATTACGCGGGTCTTAAGGTTGGTCGTTCTTATTTATCATATCCATATTTGAACACCTGATTATTCTTTACCATCACAGCTTTTTGGATATTCTTTTTAGCAATTAGCCTGTGGAATTCCTTGTCTGTGACGATACACGAATTCTTTTTGTTTTTCATGCTTCATCACACTCCTTTATTTAATTCTCCTATAGATAAACCGTTTTGATTTTCTTAAAACCTCCTTTATTATAATTTTTTATGTTATGAACGCCCTTTTTGTTTATGTATATGGTAAAATCGGAAAATATATTTTGGTTTGAACGGAGGTACATCATTATGAAATTGCGTATTATTTGGGGGGCTATTATGGGATTGTGTATCGGTATGTGCTTTACTGCATGTTCCGTTATGCCTTCTGTCGGTCTTATTCCGGCAGAAGAAAGCGCAACTTCCTCTGAATCAAACCCACAGAAGATTTCCCCGGAACAGGCTCTTGAAATGATAAATCATGATTCCAGTGTTGTAATTGTCGATGTGCGCACCCTGGAAGAGTACCGCGAAGGGCATATCCCCGGCGCTATTTCTATTCCGAATGAATCCATTGAAAATACAATGCCCGCGGCGCTGCCAGACCTCGATGCAGATATTATTGTATACTGCCGCAGCGGCGTTCGCAGCGAACAAGCCGTCGAAAAATTAAATTCCATTGGATATACTCACCTATACGACCTTGGAGGAATTCTTAACTGGCCTTACGAAATCGTCAGCGGCTGAGGGTTTGACATTGCCTTTCTTTTGCATGATAATAAGAACATTGATAAGAAAGGAAGTTTGTTATGCGCTGCGAATGTGCGGAATGCGGAACCTATATGGTTCACGCCGAAGATTTAACGCTCGGTTGTATCTGTCCTAACTGCAAAACCCGTTGCACTGCTTGTCTTGGAACAAACAGTGTGCTTTCCAAAGACCAGCTGCATCACCTGGAAGAAGATCCCTTTTTTATGCAGAGGATCAAAGAAGATACCGAACAAAAATAAAAAACCGCCCTAAGGCGGTTCTTTTTATTTCATTCTTTTGTTTCGTCCTTCTTTAAAATAATATTTTGTGTTTGGAACGGTATCACAATTCCATTTTGCTCAAACTTCTTTTTGATAAGATAACGCAGGTCTGAAAGCACACGCAATCCGGTCGGTACATCAACCGTATAAACAAACGCGCGCAAAAGCACCGCAGAGGGTCCAAAATCCGTAACGCGGATCGTAACCTCGGGTACCCCGTCCTTTTTTTGCTGCGCCGTTCTGATATCAATAGAATCCTTTTGTGCCGCAACTTCCTCCGACAGGATTTTCATGGCAAGGTCGATATCCGAATCATACGCAATCCCAATATTTAAATAATTGGTTACACGCTGGTCAGGAAGTCCGTGAGACGTTTGAATGATTTCTTTGTCAAGCACACCATTTGGAATTACGACGTGTTTGCCGTCCAGTGTTTTTATAACTGTCTGGCGTAAACCGATATCTTCTACGGTTCCCGTTACGTTCTGGTTGACCAGCTCAATATAATCCCCCAGTTCAAACGGCTTAGAAATCCCAATGGAAATTCCGGAGAATAAATTGCCCAAGGTCGTTTGCGCAGCAAGCCCCAGCACCACTGCCGCAATCCCAGACCCCGCAAGGGCAGTCGTTGCAAAATTTTTGAGCGGTTCGATCGTCATCAGCACAGAGGATATCGCGACAATGATCACCACTGCATAAAGCAAATGGTAAAAAATCCTCATATTTCCCGTTAATTTCTTTTTTACAAATTTTGATAATATTTTGAGGATAATAAATGTGATTGCCGCGACAATTGCCGCAAAAATCAGCGTATTGACAAGCCCGAGGGAAAAAGTCTTGTTGAGCCATTCATTTATGGAATTCGCCGCTTCCTCCGCCGCCTGTGCAGCGCCTGTATCTGTAGTCAAAACGTCTGGTCCTCCTGATTCTTTCTATTTTTTTATAACCTATGTACGCCGTATTAAAACGTCTTGCAGATGTTAATAGCTTTCTGCGCTGCTTATTGATAAAATAAGAATCAAAAGCACGGAGGAAATAATACTTGATTACACTGGAACAAATGGGAACCATACTCGATGCCCTCACCGAAGAACTCCCGCCGGAATTTTTTGAAGAGCTTAATGGCGGGGTATTGCTGATGCCGCAAACAGAATATTCACCCGAAAGCCGCAAACATGATCTTCTGGTTCTGGGTCGGTATTATAACAGCTCTTCCATGGGGCGCCATATCGAAATCTATTATGGTTCTTTTCGTGAATTATACGGGAAGCTTTCCGAGGGTGCCCTGACCCTTGAATTGCGTAAAACCTTGCGCCATGAATTCCGCCATCACGTAGAATGGCTCGCCGGCTCACGCGACCTTGAAATGGAAGACGAGCGTTACCTCGCCGATTACCTGCGACACCGGGATGTTAATCCAGGTTAGCCATCACTTTGTTGAGCAGACAGTTAAGTTCCGTCTTTTCCTTTTCATTCATTCCCTTTGTCAGTTGTTCCTGCCACTGCCGGTCAATCGCGCGTACTTCAGCATAAATCTCTTTTGCCTTGGCGGTTGGAAACAAATTGTATTGACGCCTGTCATGGCTTGAGACAACGCGCGTAATATAACCTTCCCCAGCCAGCTTTTGCATAGCCCTTGCCACCGCGCCTTTATCAATACGCAATTCGCAAGAAAGCCCTTCCTGCGAGATTCCTTCGTGATCGCATATACACATAATATACATCAACTGCCCGCGGCTTATGCCAAGGTCTTTTAATCGCTGATCCAGCCGAATCCCCGACAATCTATGAATAATCGAAAACTTTTTAATTAAATTTTCCATGCCTGTTCCCGCCTTTTTGTACCTTCGCCATATCGCCTGGTTCGCTCTCATTTTCTTGACCCTACTTTATTTTATGCGTCAAAAAATCTTCTGTCAAGAAACGGCTTTGTTCCACACTTCTCAAATTTTTGTTTTTTCTCCTGCGATTGACTTTTCCTTCTTTTTCTTCTATAATAATTGCTACAGCAACCAAATTGGCTGCTTTTATTTTGAAAGTATAGTTGCTACGTCAACTATTTAGGAGGAATCAGATTCGTATGCAGGCAACAGCAATGGCAAATCCCCTTGGAAGTGCGCCGATCCCCGGCTTAATTCGCAAATATGCGGTTCCAAGCGTCATCTCTCTTTTGGTTAATTCGCTTTATAATATTGTAGACCAAATTTTTATCGGTCAAGGTGTTGGCTATCTCGGCAACGCCGCCACAAACGTTATTTTCCCCATCACCGTCATTGTACTCGCTTTTGCGTTACTGATTGGCGACGGTGCAGCGGCATACCTCAGCTTAAAGCTTGGCGAAGGTCGCAAGCAGCAGGCACAACACGGCGTAGGCAGCGCCATTACGCTGTTGGTCTTGTTTGGCATTATTTTCTTGCTGATTGGTCTGTTTTTCCTAGAGCCATTATGTTCCCTTTTCGGCGCAACGGAAAATTCTTTGCCCTATGCCCTGGATTATGGCAGGATTATTGTGTTGGGGCTGCCCTTTGTTATGATAGGAACAGGGCTTAATTCATGTATCCGCGCCGAAGGCAGTCCGAAAATCGCCATGATCTCGATGATTGTCGGCGCAGTTGCCAATACCGTGCTGGATCCGATTTTCATCTTTAATTTCGGCTGGGGCATTCAAGGGGCTGCATGGGCAACCATCATCGGTCAAATCCTTACCTTTATTATTACCATCGTTTATGTCCCCCGCTTTAAAACAATCCATATCAGCCGAAAAGATATAAAGCCCACTTTCAGAATCACCCGCACCATTTGCGGTTATGGCGTATCCAGCTTTATTACGCAGGTCGCCATTACTGTTTCTATTTTTGCAGCAAATAATATGTTGGTGCAGTACGGTACGCTTTCGGCTTATGGTCCGGATATTCCGCTTGCCGCATTTGGAATCGTTATGAAGGTCAATCAGATTCTAATTGCTTTCGTCATCGGCATTGGGATCGGCGCACAGCCGATTATCGGTTTTAATTATGGCGCCAAGAACATGAAGCGTGTAAAGCATACCTATTTAATCGCAATTGTAATTGCCACTATTATCTCGGCTGTTGGGTTTATACTTTTCCAATTCTTTCCGCAAGCCATCATCAATCTTTTTGGCTCGGAGGAAGGTTTATATAATGAATTTGCACAAAAATGCTTCCATATCTTTTTGATGCTGTGTATTATTAACGGCTTCCAAATGGTAACGGGTATCTTTTTCCAGGCAATTGGAAAGCCCGTGAAGGCTGCGCTGATCACGCTTTCCCGGCAGATTTTGATACTGGTTCCAGCTATGCTGATCCTGCCTCGCTTTCTTGGCGTAGAGGGCGTACTTTGGGCAGGTCCCGCAGCAGACTGCACCGCTTTTGTCATCGCGCTTCTCCTTGCAATTTTAGAAATAAAAAAGCTGACCAACTACCGTGATCCGGATATGGAATGCGCTACACAATTATCCTAAATCCATAAGAAGCAAACAAAACGCCCTGTTTCCATAAAGAAAACAAGGGCGTTTTTGAAGTTATTCCTACTTTTTTATTCTGCGATCCCAAGCGAAAGCTTCCAGCACAAAATCCGTAAAACCGATTCATCGATCCGTTCTTCTGAAATAGTCCCATCCAAAACCGCGCCCAGCACACCCTGCCTTTGCTCCGTAATTTCCGTACTGATTATCATATCATTTCCCGCCTGCACTGCCAGTACCGCAGCCTGCGCTGTTCCAAACTGGTCACGGATTGCGTCCATATACAAATCATCCGTCATAATAACGCCATCAAAGCCAAGTTCCTCCCGCAAAACCCGGTGCACCTCAGACGAAAGGGACGCGGGATAATCTTGATCCATACATTCCACAATATTATGGGAGACCAATATGCTGCCTGCCCCTGCCTTGATTCCCGCTTCAAACGGCAAAAAATCAGAAGAAACAAATTCTTCATATGCCCTTTGATCCTGCGCGATCCCGGTATGGGTATTGATATTATCGCCATAACCGGGGAAATGCTTCAGCGTACACCCAATGCCTTGTTCGTTCATCGTTTCCACTACTGCCGAAACATAGGCGGCCGTTTGCTGCGCGTCCTGCCCAAACGTACGGGGATAAATATAATCATCCGGATTGGTAGACACATCACAAACCGGCGCAAGGTTTCCGTTGATCCCCAGACCCAGTAACAGCTGCGCTTTTTCCTGCGTATCCGCAACAATTTCTTCCATGCCGCCGTCACTGTAAAGTTGCTGCGGCGATAAAAACGGCTCGGTGCGAAACGCCTCATATTTACTTGCGCGCACCACGGTTCCTCCTTCTTCATCCACCCCGATCAGCATGGGAATCTTGGACGCATCCCGGTAGCTTTGTACCGCCTGCGTTACATCCTCGGCGCTGCGGTCCTTGAAATCCCGATCAAAAAGAATATAGCCTCCCGGTGAAAGTTCGGAAACCATTTGCGCTGCATTTTCCTTCGGACAGCGCGCAAAGAAAATCTGCCCGACCTTTTCTTCCATGCTCATATCTTCCATCAATTCCTTCGCACGATCCTCATAACGCCAGAAAAAAAGCGCCGGAGCATCCTGCAAAACACTGATCTCCACAGCTACTTCATAACCGTTCGTGACATCAACCCCGGAACAAGTCGCGGTAATTGTTTGCCCCTCCTCGATCTCCTGCACCGCCGAACCATCTGCCAGGATTTCTGCGCCGGAACTATCTATTGTATACTCCATCCCATCATCCGCACGCAAAAGCAAGGTCTTTTCTTTTACGCTCCAGACACGCCCGGTAAACGTTTCCATTTTTACGGGTTCCGGTCGGACAGATGACGACGGCGCAATTGTTTCTTCCGTCTCTGACCGAACCGTTGTTGGAGACGACTGTTTTTGCAGATTAAAACATCCACACGTAAAAAAAAGGCAAAAGATCAGCAAAATAATAAAAACAATTTTTTGTTTTTTCATTTTATTTTCCCCCCCGGAAAACGCTGCGTATTTTTTATAGACTTAAAACTATGCTACGTTTATTATACCACAAAACCTCTTTAATCATGTTTTTTGGGTAATGCACAGTCCGCTTTTCTCATTAAAAGACATATGTCGGGGTTCGTCGCCGCAAGATTCCCGTTTAAAAACACGCCGGAGCGATATATATATAGAAACAAATAAAAAAGGAGTGACCGAATGATGACAATTTATGATTTTACCGTCAAAAACAACAAAGGCGAAGACGTATCTCTCGAGGCATATAAAAACAAAGTTCTTTTAATTGTAAACACCGCTACGCACTGCGGATTTACGCCGCAATACAAGGGTTTGGAAGAGCTCTATGAAAAATATCATGACAAAGGATTCGAAATACTCGATTTTCCCTGCAACCAGTTTTTAAACCAAGCACCCGAAAGCGACGCAGATATTCAAAGTTTTTGTACCCTCAACTATAATACGAAGTTTGACCGTTTCCAAAAAATCGATGTAAACGGCGCCAGCGCATCGCCGCTTTATGTTTATTTGAAAAAAGAAAAGCCGGAAGACGATTTTGATAAAGGACTATCCGGGTTGATGGAAAAGCTGAAAGAGCTGGGTCACCATGCAAAGGGCGAAGACATTAAGTGGAACTTTACGAAATTTTTGATCGCGAAGGACGGCACTGTTGTAAAACGCTATGCACCGACAGTGGAACCTGAAAAAATCGGGCATGACATTGAGGAGCAATTAAATAAATAATCGAGGAAAATACTGTGGAGCATACGATCAACCACCAGGAGATAAAAATGCTTCTTTGCGATATGCAGGGCGGATGCAGTGCTTTTAGCTGGGAAACCGTGGACAAAAAGCATTTATGGGGGCGTAATTTTGATTTTAACCGAATCGCACAAGGCAGCAAGGTTACTTTTGTGCCCCGCGGAACGGAATACAACGCCTGCGGAACGGGAGCTGATGACCCTAATGTGCCGGAGAACCATTGCCGCTCCCGCTATGCTGCGGTCGGCGTTGGCTCGCTGCTGCTTCCCACAACGCCCATCTTGTATGAAGGCGTCAATGAAAAAGGCGTTGCCGGCGGTCAGCTTTATTACCGCGACCTTGCTTTTTTCCCTCAGGAAGTACGCCCCGGCACTGCGCCGGTACAGCCGCCGTTTTTTGTAACGCACGCTCTTGCACAGTGCAAAAGCCTGGAAGAGATCGTTACTATGGTAGAGAAAGAAATTACGCCGGTCGGGTTTCCTGTGTTCGGAACTGTTCCCACCATTCATTGGATTTTCACCGACCGAACAGGCGAAACCATAATCATAGAGCCGGACAAAAGCGGGATTTCCGTCTACCGTAATACCATGGGTGTGATGACCAACAGCCCCGGTTATCCATGGCATCGGCTTAATCTGCTGAATTATTTTAACATCAGGAATTTGGATTATGACACGCTTAAAATAAACGGCGATATGCTAACGCAGTGCTTTTCCGGCAACGGTGCTGTCGGGCTGCCCGGTGACTGGAGTTCGCCCTCCCGGTTTATCAGGCTTTCATTTTTAAAAAAATACGCTGTGAAGGGAATAAACGAAGAGGACGGGATCAGCAAGATGCTTCATCTTTTTGGTAACGTGGCCTTTCCCCTGGGGATGATTGAAGTTTCTCAGCAGGGTGTGGTAGGGGCATATGATACCGGTGTAATTCCTTACGATTATACGATCTACACATCTCTGACATGCCTGGAAAGCCTGCGCTTTTACTGGACGACCTATGAAAATCAACGGGTAGAATGTGTAGATTTAACCGCGCTTGCGCAGGACAATGTTCCCGCACAGTTTGATTTAAACCGCAAGCCCGATTTCCGATATCTTACAAAATAAAACGACCCTACTTTTTTAAACCGAGGTGACGGCGAAATGATTCAAAACCAATGGTATGGCGTATTGGCAAGCAAAGAAGTAAAAAAAGGTAAAATCACTTATGCAAAACGCCTGAATGAAAAAATGATTTTTTTTCGTGACCGAGCCGGCAAAGTGAACTGTATTGCTGACCAGTGCTGTCACCGCGGGGCATCGCTTTCCCTCGGGAGGCATTGCGGCAATACGGTGGCATGCCCGTTTCACGGAATTGAATATAACGGTGAGGGAAAAGCCATAAAAATTCCGGCAAACGGTACTGCCTCGCCTGTTCCCCCGAATTTCAAGGTGAAAGCATATCCTGTGCGGGAAGAACACGGGATCATCTGGCTTTGGTACGGTGAGAAGCCAGATGTCTTTCCTCCCATCCGTTTTTTTGATGAACTGGATGAAATGAGTTATTCCCAGATTATTGATCCGTGGTCTGTGCATTATTCGCGCTGTATTGAAAACCAGCTGGATGCCGCGCATTTGCCTTTTGTCCATAAAAATACAATTGGTCGCGGAAACAAAACCGTGGTTTTCGGACCTAAAGTAATTTATGAAGAAGATACTATGACGTTTTATGTCCACAACGAGGTTGATGATGGCATAAAAACCGGGAAAAAGCCGGGCGAGATCACTGACTATCATGATTGGTTCTCGCTCCAGTTCCGTTTTCCCAACATCTGGCAAAACCGGATCGCTCCTAAAATGCGGATCTTTGCTGTTTTTGCGCCGATAGATGAAGAAAATTCCATGGTTTATATCCGATACTACCAGGGTTATGTAAACATTCCCGCGCTCAAGCAAATTACAAATTTGTT
The DNA here is from genome assembly GCA_034926635.1 of Christensenella sp. Taxonomy (GTDB): domain Bacteria; phylum Bacillota; class Clostridia; order Christensenellales; family Christensenellaceae; genus Christensenella. The sequence continues at coordinate 18,477 of JAYFQX010000014.1, forward strand.
TGGCAAGGTTTTCAGTAATGTCGTTTTAAAGCAGGATAAACGCGTGGTCATCACGCAGTTACCTAAAAAATCAGAATTACATATGAAAGAAAACCTGTTCCCGGGTGATTCCCCCATTATCGAATACCGAAAAATTCGGCAAAAATTAAAAGAACAAAACAATCTCTCTTCTGACGGTTCTCCTACTCCTTCGCAGGCGTTGTGAACCACAGCTTTACAGTTTTTGCTCTGTTCAAAAAACAAAAGTCTTCTGCAAAGCGGAAGACTTTTTATCTTTATAGAGACCCTATCGCATAAATCTTTGTTGCTTTATCCCTCTTTTTGCAAAAGAAACTCCTTAATGGCGCAGACCGCAATATCTTGTTGCTCTTGCGCCGTAATTTCCGCATCGGGATCGCCCTTTTGTTTTCCATAGTTGCCAAACTGCGCATGGTTTCCGCCTTGGATCACCACAATATTCTCTGTATAATCAATATGTTTTTCCAAATCCGAATTTAATGTTCCATAAATGGTGAGCGCATTCTCCGGGGGATAATCCCCGTAAATATATGCCCCAAGCAGAATCAAACCCTTCACTTTATCAGGATTTTTGGAAGCGTAATCACTTGCCATTGCCCCGCCCATGGAATGACCGCCGATATACCAACTCTTTATTTCCGGAAACTTCGCAATCACCCCGTTTGCTACGCCGGGATCAAAAATCGCCATATTAAGCGGCATTTTTACAAGAATACAAGTGATCTTGCATTCGCTGCGAATTTTTTCCAAGATTGGCAGGTAAGACACATCCTGTACTTTTGCACCGGGATAAAAGATCAACGCAGTATCTGCCCCTTCCTGCGGCAATATGGTGAGGTTATCCTGACTTATTATCGTCGGATCGCCAGAAAGCGCTGCAAGAGCGTCACTGTCTGCATGATGATAATCCGCCGCATAAATCAAAAAACCGACGACTGCAACGGCAAAAATCAAACCCACAATCAATAAAATTTTAGTTACTTTCCGCTTTTTCATTTTTCATCCTTCTGCCCCATCCTATTTTCGGCTTTGGCATTCGCAATTATTTTTTGATATGGCGCTAAAATATATTGATCCATATTGCCATTCATCTTTTTCTGTACCGCCGGGATGGAAAGCAGTGCGCCCGCAGCCTTCATTTGCAGCATCTTGCCCACTTGCTTCTGCGGGAAATCATAAACGCCGTGTTTTTTATAATATTGATGATCGGCGCGCATCATTCCACGCATCAAATATACCAAATCCCGGAAAATTTTCCTGCCGCCTACCCCATAAAAATTTTGTGGTTTTTCCATTGGATTTTCCAGCACATAACAAATAGATTCCGTAAGGTGCACCAACGCTTCTTTTGTTTCTCCTTCGTCGGTCGCAATGCCGCACAAATATACTTCGCCTACTTCGCTGCGTGCCTCTATCACCATTTGAAGATTCGCTTCCTTTTGATAATTTCCGCTGATGATATATCCCACCGGCTTTCCTTCCGCCGCAAAACGATGCCCATTGCAAAACTGACGGTCATCATAGCATTTAAAGCTGGAATGCGCATAATGATTTTCAATCTCAAAAGCATATACAATGGCGTCCGCATTTAAAATATCGTTTCGCAGAAAATCTTCAAACCCATCATGGTAAACGCATTTTCCGTTCGATGCGCAGGCAAGGCACCCAAGGCATCCTCCCGCGAAGGAAAAATCCCGCAGGTTAACAATCCGCACCGGATGCGGGCATCCTGCCGCAAAATCCGCAATCATGTTTTGCAGGCTTTCATTTTGTCCGGCAGTATTTGTAAGAACCAAAACATCTTTTTGCCCGGTCTTTTCACCCTCCGGTATTGACCGGGGATAAATTTTCCGTTCAGCACTTTGCACCTCTGTTTTACGCGCGGAAAAAGCACCGCGGGAAAGATCAAAAAACAATTTATTAAAATAATTGTCTGCCTGCCGCTGACCTTTTTCTGTCAAAAGATCGTCCATATCCGCTGAAAATCCTTCCAAATACCACGCCTGCAAATCAAGGCAATTTTCCTCTATGAACCTATGCGCAGTAACGTCATAAAAGTGTTTTGATGTGGTTATTTGCGTTGCATATTTATCTTTCAGTGTTATCCCGTTTTCTTTGAGTAGCTCCAAAAAACGCTGAAGCTGATACGGTGCCAAAAAGGTATAAACAGGATAAGCGAATATGATCAATTCGGCCTGTTCCAATTCCTTTTGCACTTCTTCAAAATTCTTTTCATAATATTGAATACGCCTGCCCACATCAATAACGGTAAACTCGTGTTCCGGGTGTCTTTTCTCCAGATATAGCGCAGTTTGCAGTGTTACGCTTTTTTTTCCTTTCGGGCTTCCATTCAGTATCAGTACTTTCATCTATCTGCTTATCTCCTTTTCCAGAAGCGATGTATACCAACCCATTTCAAATTCTGCCATTTGTATTCCATGATCCAGCGTATATGCCTGAAATGTCAAAATATCTTCCGCATCATCCGAAGCAATCACACGTCCGGCTTCCTCTTTTATGCTTTCAAAGTTCTTTTTGATGCACAAAAGCATATCCTTTGCCTCCTGCAGCTGCGCAATATAATTTTGAATTGATTTTACCCGCTTTTCCTTGGGTGCAAACCCCAAAAAGAATAATTTGGAAAGCTGCATATTTCTTACTTTTTCTGTTTGCATTGGGTTTTGAATCCAACTGTCAAACGCTTGTTTTCCCTTTTCTGTAATATAAAAAATTTTTTTCCTCTTTTTCCCATTTTGCCCTTCCCGAAAGCCGATATCTCCGGCAAGCAATAGCTTTTTTAACGCCGCCTGCATACTACCCGCACTGGAAGAGCAAATCATGGAAAGATTTGACCCAATAAATTGACTGATCTCATACCCAGTCATGGGCGCAAATCGCAACAACCCCAAAATGATAAACTCCATTGCGTCCCGCCTTTCCAAATATATCTATTAGATATATTTTATTGTGATAAAATATGCTTGTCAAGTCTAAGAAAATGATTAACACTAAAAATCCGATCACCCCCGCGTGTGCGGGGAAAAGGAAAAATTCCGCCAAGTTTAGCTTACTTTCCGCGGATCACCCCCGCGTGTGCGGGGAAAAGCGAAACGCACAAATAAAGGCATACGTTGATGAGGGATCACCCCCGCGTGTGCGGGGAAAAGGCAGCAGAGGGGGTGCATATCTGATGTATATCGGGATCACCCCCGCGTGTGCGGGGAAAAGTGTCCTCTTTTGGAAGGTTCGCCAGATCCAGCAGGATCACCCCCGCGTGTGCGGGGAAAAGTATTTGTTCCCTGTTGAAATGTCAATACCAATCGGATCACCCCCGCGTGTGCGGGGAAAAGCGTTCCCCGCCGCCCGCTGCCGCTCTGTAGATAGGATCACCCCCGCGTGTGCGGGGAAAAGTAGTTTTTGTGGGCTCTGCGGAAAGCGAATCAAGGATCACCCCCGCGTGTGCGGGGAAAAGTGGACAGATGCAAACGGCGAAAGGCACAGCAAAGGATCACCCCCGCGTGTGCGGGGAAAAGATATTGCATATGATGTTTGTTCTCTCTTTTCTAGGATCACCCCCGCGTGTGCGGGGAAAAGGACGCGCTGATCCGTACAATGTCAGCAGACGCGGGATCACCCCCGCGTGTGCGGGGAAAAGGAGTAGGTTTGAATTTACGGATAGAACAATCCAGGATCACCCCCGCGTGTGCGGGGAAAAGCGATTGATACCTATGATATTGTTGCGGGAACAAGGATCACCCCCGCGTGTGCGGGGAAAAGTCTTTTTTCTTTTTCGTGGCTTTTATCATCTAAGGATCACCCCCGCGTGTGCGGGGAAAAGTCTTTTACCCGCTTCCCGTCTTCATATGTGACAGGGATCACCCCCGCGTGTGCGGGGAAATGCCAATTGCAAAAGCGAGAAGCGCCCATGCGGAAGGATCACCCCCGCGTGTGCGGGGAAAAGCGCAGAAATTACCTTCAAAAGTTAGTCGTTCCAGGATCACCCCCGCGTGTGCGGGGAAAAGCATAAATTTGATCTGCCTGTGTTTTTCCAATCAGGATCACCCCCGCGTGTGCGGGGAAAAGTATAATTACATTTTTCCGCACCCATGCGCTCCAGGATCACCCCCGCGTGTGCGGGGAAAAGTGTGCCTAACATCCTCAATATGGGGATCGAAAAGGATCACCCCCGCGTGTGCGGGGAAAAGCACGGATATGGAAGACAATGTCGCGTCGATTATAGGATCACCCCCGCGTGTGCGGGGAAAAGCCATCCGCTGACTTCCCCACCTTGCAGAATCGGGATCACCCCCGCGTGTGCGGGGAAAAGGGAGGACGGGGAAGAATGAGCAATTACGAAGAAGGATCACCCCCGCGTGTGCGGGGAAAAGCGACAAAGAGACAGCAAAAGAAATAGAGACCGGGGATCACCCCCGCGTGTGCGGGGAAAAGCTGACGACGGCAAGTTTCACTGCTTCGTCAAAGGGATCACCCCCGCGTGTGCGGGGAAAAGGCTTTTATCTCGATCAGCATATCGTCCGGCGCGGGATCACCCCCGCGTGTGCGGGGACAAGGCCTGCAAATACTGCTCCGGTGTCATACCTGCGGGATCACCCCGCGTGTGTGGGGAAAAGTTTATCTGTATGTGGAACTGTGGAACACGGCAGGGATCACCCCCGCGTGTGCGGGGAAAAGGATCTGAGAACGGATGTGTCCGTGAACTTTTCGGGATCACCCCCGCGTGTGCGGGGAAAAGCATGGGCGCTTCTCGCTTTTGCAATTGGATTAAGGATCACCCCCGCGTGTGCGGGGAAAAGTTGATGATTAAAACGCCATGAAAATGGGGACAGGGATCACCCCCGCGTGTGCGGGGAAAAGTGTTATGGATTACTTTTTCTATGTCGTCGCGTTGGATCACCCCCGCGTGTGCGGGGAAAAGAGCGCAGCACTGCAGCCTTCGCATGATAGACAAGGATCACCCCCGCGTGTGCGGGGAAAAGCGGAATAAAAGGAGGGAAAAGTTATGTGGTTGAGGATCACCCCCGCGTGTGCGGGGAAAAGCACGGATATGGAAGACAATGTCGCGTCGATTATAGGATCACCCCCGCGTGTGCGGGGAAAAGCGTGATAAGCTGCCGGATTTCGTCAACTGTAAGGGATCACCCCCGCGTGTGCGGGGAAAAGCCAAGCCTACGCAATAAATCATCCGGCAGACCGGGATCACCCCCGCGTGTGCGGGGAAAAGTATCAAGCGGCAGGCGTTACGAGCGCAAACGGCGGATCACCCCCGCGTGTGCGGGGAAAAGCATTTAGTATATTTTTATCAATCGTTTTTGTTGGGATCACCCCCGCGTGTGCGGGGAAAAGCAGACTACCTAAAATTTCAGTGATCCCTGTTAAGGATCACCCCCGCGTGTGCGGGGAAAAGGCACGGATTTGTTAAAACGCCGCTGCCTTCAAAGGATCACCCCCGCGTGTGCGGGGAAAAGGGAAAATTTGCAGGAAAGGCGCGCCGGTATGTAGGATCACCCCCGCGTGTGCGGGGAAAAGAGTTCCTTTAAAAATTCTCTTTTTTTCATTTTGGGATCACCCCCGCGTGTGCGGGGAAAAGACAAACTCTTGCAAAGAAGCATACATTTCTTCGGGATCACCCCCGCGTGTGCGGGGAAAAGCCAGATGGGAAAGGGTGAACTCAAGACATCGGAGGATCACCCCCGCGTGTGCGGGGAAAAGTCTCCAAGATACGCCCATCGGTACTTTATTGGGGGATCACCCCCGCGTGTGCGGGGAAAAGAATTTGTGGTTGATGAATTCAAGGAAAGAGTTGGGATCACCCCCGCGTGTGCGGGGAAAAGTCGACAGATTATCAGGATAAACAATATCATATGGGATCACCCCCGCGTGTGCGGGGAAAAGTTTTCAAGGCTGTGGAATCACATGGGATTAAAAGGATCACCCCCGCGTGTGCGGGGAAAAGCCAATGATCGTCAGCTTTACGGTACCGCCGCCGGGATCACCCCCGCGTGTGCGGGGAAAAGTGGTTGATTTCCCGCTACCTGAAGAACCAAGTAGGATCACCCCCGCGTGTGCGGGGAAAAGGATTTGTGGAAGGAAGGAAGACTTTAGGACTTGGGATCACCCCCGCGTGTGCGGGGAAAAGTTGCGAGATTTTTCAATGTCCCGCCGCATAAAAGGATCACCCCCGCGTGTGCGGGGAAAAGTTCTAAACTTTTTGTGGTTCGATTAGGGAACGGGGATCACCCCCGCGTGTGCGGGGAAAAGGGGTAAAATCCCGGTGCTTTTTGGCGATTTCAGGGATCACCCCCGCGTGTGCGGGGAAAAGTCTTTTTTCTTTTTCGTGGCTTTTATCATCTAAGGATCACCCCCGCGTGTGCGGGGAAAAGTTGCTTTGGCTGTAATTCGCCCCGACATGGTCGGGATCACCCCCGCGTGTGCGGGGAAAAGACTAAAAAAATCGCTGTACCATCATAAATTTAAACTTTTTTTTCTATTTTTTCAATGAGTTTATCATAAAGTTGTTTGGTTGTAATACAATCATCAATACTTCTATGCTGTGTTTTTGTTTGAATCAAAAAATAGGAAGCAAGCGTTGAAAGTTTATAGTTTTCTACATCAAGGGCACTCTTTCTAGCAATATCTGCCGTATCAATACTATTATTTGAAAACAACGCCAAATCGTTATGTTTGCAAGCAGCCCTTATAAATCCGTAGTCAAAACGAGCATTATGACAGACAATCACAGCATCACTGGAGAAATCGATCAACCCTGATATCGCCGTTTTTTCATCAACTCCATTTTTTTGCAGAACTTCATTTGTAATTCCTGTAAGGTTTATAATGTTTTCAGGGAGCGGCGTTTTTTGAAACACCAGCGCAGAATATTTTTCTATAACGATATCACTTTCTATCTTTATCGCTCCAACTTCTATCAAGCTGTCAGCGAAAACCGAAAGTCCTGTTGTTTCTACATCAACGACAACATAAGAATGCGGAAAAGAATTGATACGATGGGCTGCTTTTTTCCCGATCCGCACCCCGGATGCACTGCTCCGCCAACGCTGCTTATACTCTCTTCTCTCTCGATATTCCGCGCTTGGCCTAAGCATCAATTTAAGGCCATCGAAATCAATGGGTTCCCAATCAGAATTACAAACACGAAAATCCATATGCTGCTCATTTCTTGCAGTAAAAACCATAACCGCGCGACCTTTTCCAATCTCTTTTGTGACACGCTCCCAAAGCTTATCCCGAATGCGTGCATTTACATTGCCCGCGTAGACACCGGTATCTATTTCCTCAAGCCATTTTGTGAGGTCCCCACGAAGAAACGGCGGACAATTGGCTAAACTAATCACTACCATAAGCATACCTCACTCTTTTAAGATTTTCCCGTAACCCGCTTGCAGGCTATTATCCTCCGTACATTCTTCTGTTTTATAGGAAACCCCCGCTGGAACGCTTTCGTTTTTTTCATCCCACAAGGATAATAGTTCAACATCTATAGGTTCCAATGGTATTTCTTCAAAGGATAATAAATAACCAATATCTTTCACCGTTCGTTCGATTATATGGCTTTCGAAAATAATATCGCGCATAGCATGACGCACATCCGCGCCGATATCTGCGGGTTCGTCCGCCGCAATCCGAAAGGCGACAGGAATAGAGAGCTCTGCCTTATACAGATCTGCGATGTCATATACAAAAGAACGTTCATGCCCACAATGTACAAACCCAAGCCCGACAGATAGCCCTAATGCTACAATAACGCTGTGAGCGACGCCATAAAGGCAGGCATGTGCTGCAGAAAGCGCCATATTGATCGTATTTCCGGCGGCATAATCATCCGGATCATATTCCCGTCCGTTCCACTCAATTTCCGTCTCTTTAGAAAGTCTTCGGTAAACACTCCTGATTCGTGCCCCCTCTCTTCCGCGAAGCTGCTGCATGGTCATTGTCGAAACATCTTCCCCCGGGAAACGGAGCTGGTACATTTTTCTTGCAACCGCAATACGAGACTTTTCATTAGAAACAAGTTTTGCCTGGCGCATAAGCATGCCTGAGGAATGCGTCAATGGACGACCATGGGCATAATAACGCACGCCGTGTTCTCCCACCCATAGCAACGAAGTACCTGCATCACCGATCAATTCTACCGCTCTATGGGTAATGTTTGTCCCTGGCCCCACAAGAAGCACACCCAACGCAGCGGCAGGAACATGCACGGTTCCCCTCGCATCTGTCACCGTAATTGCGCTATCCTGCCTGTTTACCACGCAATGCTCGATATATAGGAATGAGAGCCTATCCTTTACTTGGACAAGCTCTCCGAGTTGAGGCTTTGCGTGTTTTTGATCAGCACCCATATAACCTCCTTTATTTTCCTATTACAGTAAGAAGCCCGCAGCCATACGCTTTTGCCTTACCAATCCCGTCTGTCAACGCCTCCCGAAAAAGGTCTGCATCCGTTATCGTCACCATCCCCTCAAAAGTTGCTGTGCGGATGGTGACTTTTTCGCCGGCGCCACGGTGCTTCTCAAAACGATACCAGCGCGTATCCAGCACATCAAACTCATCAGGCGCAACAGAAAATCCGTGTTTTTCTGCTTTTGCAATCAGCCATTGTCGCTGCTGCTCTGTTGTTACATGCGCGTGGACTTTTCCGGGTTTTCTTTCGGCCGCGCGTGAGATACTGCGTATCGGATTTGCCCGCAAACGAAATCGCAAACGCTGTCCTTCTTCTATTTTGGCAAGAAGCCGATCATAGTCCTTACTCTCCCCGGCATCGCCATCCCAGCCAAACTGTTTTGCTATCCCAGCAAGATTCGGCTCACTGTGGCTCAATATCAAAAGAAAACATTTTCCGCCCAGCCTGTCGATCCGCCATAAATTGCGTTCCCGTTCCCCGCCGATACTCTTCTCCACCGCGCCGTGAATGATCTGCGGTGATGCAAGCGCGCGCATCGTTTCCCTGTTTTTTTCATCAAGTTCAATTCTGGAAAGATACATCTTTACACCTCCAGTTCTTTCATTGGATCATGGTCTGTCTGTATGCCTCCCGGGATACACGCCTTTGCAGCCGGACATTGCGCTGTATATTCATAAACGCGTCGAAAGCCAAACTTACGGTGCGATGGATCGTAGGAGATCGGAATATCGCGCAAAAAATAAGCATTTTTTGACAAGTCTGTATTTTCTACAGCGAACCGAAGCCGCACGGTGCCGCCTTCTGTGTTTCCGGTGATCAGCCACGGTTCTTCTGCAAGTGCTTCTTCCAAAGAAAGGTCCCGCAAGCCAAGGGAAACACGCCCCTGCACCGGGCACGAGCGCCGTCCCAAAAACAACGGAAACACGGGGTGACGGAGCGCATATTCTATTTCTTCCAGAAGCGCCCGATCTCCTTCCAGCCCAACGAGGAATACCGCGTCGGACAGGTAATCTTTTCTGATCACATTTGATGCTTTTCCGTCTTCAAGCGTTGTTTGAAAGTCACAAAGACGCGCACCTGCACGATCTGTTCTGGATCCAAACCGCAAAGCCGCGATATCCTCTATGCTTTCATTTCTGCGCCGTCCGATCGCTGCCGCTGCCAGTCCGATCACACCGCTTTTGGATGGCACTTTTTCCGTTGCCCGTTTTTCAAATTTTGACTCACCGCCCCAAGACTGCAGAGGTCCGGCAAGCCGGATCAGCAGTGTTGTCATAACTGATCCCCATCCTTTGCAAGGTGGCTGCCCAGCTCAGTGCCGAGGCTGTCGAGCAGCGAGGTAAAAGGCTGTGGCTCCGCCAAATCCGCAAGGCGGCTGCCCGTCACCAGTGTAAGTGCAGGTTCTTCTGCAAAATCCGCATATACGGTTTTTGCGTGTTCCGCAAGGCGTTTTGCAGACTGCTCTACATAACCGTTTGCCGAAGCACTCACCGGTTTCTCAAATGCACCGACAAGGTTGATCGGCTGATCCGTACGCACCGCTACCATCACCGCATCGGGCAATGTACGGTTTGCAAAGCTATTCTGCTTTCCATCCGGCATGGAACGGACAAAGGCGTCAATAAATTTCTTAACAGCATCAACCGTATCTTCTCTGAGGCTTTTTTCCAGCTCGTGTACAGCGACCGTGGCATAGCGGTAAAGAGTGGAAGAGTTATATTCCATAGTACCCAGATGCGCTGCCCCTGCATTATCACCGACTGCATTATCATCAACCGCGGTAAAATAATCGTATTCGTTTGTAATTTTATGAGTGGAAATACTGTGCGCTACTTGTGCGCAGGCATCCGTGTTCAGCGTGGGGTCATCCGCCACCATGCGTCCAAAAAGCGCGATCTCTATTCCCGGGTTCTCAGAAAGTACATTTTTGGCTGCCAACTTTGCCTGCTTCTTTTCCTCTTTTGACAAATCGTCAGAGAGTGTCTGCGGCTCATTTACAGCCAACTCCGCCAGCGCCTTTACCTGCGCGCGGCTGATGAAAAACAGTGCGCCTGATAAGGATTCGTCCGCATCCTTTTCTTTTTTAGTCGATATCCCTGCATTGTTCAATATGGTTTCTGCCATTTTTTCTGCATTTTCTACCGACGGATCAAGTGCTTTTATTTCTTCCGCAACCACAGCAACGACCCTCTTTGTGCGTAAGGCAAGTTCTTCCTTTTCAAACAGATCTTGAAACGCAAGCCGCATCGCATGTTTCCAGCTTTGCGAGGATACGCGCGCCCTCGTCACACCGCCATACACCGCTGTTTTAGGGCTTCCTGTGTCATCCCTGTTCACACAGCTCGGCGGAACCGTCTGAAGTACATGTACGTCTACAAAAATCCTATTTTCTTTTTTCATTTTATTTTCCTCCATTATTTCGTTGCTTGATCCGTTATATTTTCTTCATATCTCCGGCAAAAATCTTCTCCCCAGCGCAACCTCACCTTATCTCTTGCAGCATCAACCTGGAGTAAATAAAGGTCTGCGGCAAGCGCAGGATAATCGAGCGCGATCGTATTGGACTTCAAAATTTGTATTAACCCGCGGATGTGATAGGCAAATTCCTGCATGCTCCCGGACGTAAGCGCCATATCAAAGCGTCTTTTGACCCGCACCTCATCATCCGGGCTTTTTACCAGCAACCGCACGGCTTTTCCAAGCGATATCCCCGGCATGCTCATCGGCTGCGCTTTTAAATCGTGCCCTTGCTGGTGCAGCGCAAAAAGCGTCAGCGCCGTATAAGCCGCCCATTCCCCATAAGTCGGCGTACCATCTCTGCTCAGCAACTCTTCCGGCATACCATCCAGCGTAAGACTCCAAAGCTCCGGCATTGCCCCCGGCTTGCGTCCGATACCCCGCCGCAGTTTGGCAAGATCTGCCCGCGCCGCTGCATCGTTGTTCGTTTTCAGGATTGCCGAGATTTTTTCCGCAACAAACGATTTTGTCATTTGTGTCTTCTCACCCATTCTTTTTTCCTCCTGTCGTCAATGCTTTTCTGGAAGCGGTACGTGCCATAAAATAACGGTATGCCTCCGGCGCGCTGTATGTGACTTCTTCTTCACGGTTTCCTTTTTTTTCTTTGACCGTACGCCCGACAAGCGCCTGCGGACCAGCGTCACTGATTATTTCCTGTCCAAGTTTACGTATAATTTTCTGCGATGTATTCCACCAGCGTTCTGCAGCTTCCGACATCTCGTCCTGTTCCGGATTAATTTGTTCGAGCCACTCTCGAAACGGTATGTCAAAAGCAAAATATGCTGCCTCTTTTGCTGCGGATTCTTTCGCTTTTTTTGTTTTGTCATTCACATCGCCCGTTGCTTTTGAAATCCGCACCACCAGATATGCAAGCTGATTTGCGAGGGCATCGGCTACCTTTATTTCATTCAATATTGCCGAAACCCATGCGTCGCCCTTTTCAGAGAGCATCCCCGCGCTGAACGTGAGGGAATCCGGCGAAATATTCTTAAGGCAATAGCCCATACCGTCATATTCTGCAGACACTGTCCGTAGCCTGATTTGGCTTTTCGATAAAATATTCTTTCTAACAAGACCATTGAGCCACGTAACCACACCCGGGCATTTACCTTCCTCGGAATTTTCCATCAGAAGCGCAGAAAAATCTCGCCAAACCTGCCGCTCATGCCGTAGATTTCGCGGATATAATCTCCCCTCGTTCTTCGTATCTTTCGTCCATGCCGCCATGGGCTCGGCAAAAGTATCTTTTCCGGAAAAAACATTCCCGCATATTTCCCCATAGCCTGTTACCTTGCCATTTTCACGCCGTAAGGAGACGCGCCGTGTTTGCATGGTATACAGCGCAGAGGGGCTTGTCGGAAAAACAATTACATTGTGCTGGGAAACACTTGCTTTTTCCGCTTCCCACGACGGGGATCCGTCAAACGTCAATTTGTTTGAGGAGGACGGTAATACAAGGTTCATCATCAAGGTCTCAAACAGGTTATCACCATCTGCCATCACTGCCGTAAAGGTTCCAAGCCAGCATTTACTGCCCTTCGGCGCTTCTCCGTCGATTCCTACGAGATTCTCCTTTCCCTTAAGCTTTACTGCCGTATCATAGGGCATAAGACAAACAAGCCACCTTGCAGCCTCCCCATAGTTTAACGACTTGGCTTCTTCCCCGGCACGCTGAAGGAAAAAACGCCGCGTAGCCTTATTATTACTCTCTGATATTTCATGGTTCATACTATCTACGGCATATTCGGTATAGTCAACCGTTCCGCCTGCTTTCACGCCCACTGCCCCGCTTGCCGGCACCTGAAAAAACGGCCGTTCCAGATCAAACAGCCAAAAACGATCCCGATAGGCGTCCAAATATCGGTTGATCGCCTCCATCGGAAACCGACGTTGATTCCAGATATGTTTCCACCGCGAAAGCGCTTCGGAAAATCCTTCTACTTCGGCTTCTTCCCCATCCTCATCGTATCTTGCGATCACCGTATACAGCACGGCAAGAAGCAGACGCAGCATTGCCACATCCTGCGTCGCAGTCTCGCCCGCAAGCCTCCGGAATTCGCTTGCACGGGCAAAAACTTCCGGCAGGGAAACCTCTTCCGTTGAACCGTCCGGGCGCATCGCAACAATCCACGGTTCCTCCAAAAGATTAAACTCTCGATCCTTCATGCTCTTCACCTTCTTTTTTCTGTTGTAATCCAAGGAAACTATCATAATTAAGTTCATAACCGCAAATGACGGCGTGACCGTTCTCATCAAGCGGCAGGATCAACGAGCCTTTGAGCCACGGGGAATCCTGCCATTTTGGAAGCAGTTCGGAATCAATATCTTCTATTTCCCCGATAATCCCGTTGATCGTTTTTTCTCGGCACATCCCCGCCGGTAGCCGAAGACTATCACGGGCAATGCGCTTTGCAATCGCAGGGGTAGGGGTGTCTTTCGATAAGATAATGGCTGGGTCTGAAAAAAGAGTCAATTTTTGATCTGCCAAACGTATTACGTTTATTTCTAAAGATTCGTCGGTATCGCGTACCTTTGCCTCGGCAAGGCTTCCTTCCAAAGTGGCACAAAGCATATTCTCTATACTCTCGTCCGAATCCGGTCGCGCGAGCAAATAAGAAATTGCCTTATTTTCTTTTCTTTCGACTTTCTTATTCCATTTTCCTTTTTCTTCTTCATAATTTTTTGGTTTTTCTGCAAAAATACTCTCGTCATCCCCATAAACCCGCTGAACAAGCGGAGAAATATCATCCGGTATAGAAATAACCTCTGGCAATACCGCTTTTGTCCGCATAAGAATATAATCACCGTAGATTTCCGATGTACCCTGCTCAAAGCTTTCTTCTTTCATTCCCATTACATAACAGCGTGCTTTCGCGAGGGAATCCGGACGCAAACGCCGGTGCCTGTGAAGCCGTCCGGTTCGCTGCAGCAATAGATCCATGGGACACAAATCCGTAAACAAGACGTCGAAATCAATATCGAGTGACTGTTCCAGGACCTGGGTACCCACCACAATACGCCTGTGGGGACGTTCTGTTTCCAGAGATGGTTTACCAAGCTCGTGCAGCAACTCTTTTTCCCGTTGCAGCCTGTCCGTAGCAACCAATCGAGAATGGATCAAACTGACATCATCTCCAAAACGTTCCCGAAGAATTTTTGCCGTCTGCTGTGCGCGCTTCACTGTATTTACAATGATTCCGGCACAGCCTCCATCCGCAAGCAACGTCTCCAGCTTCGCCGAAAGAGTATCTTCTTCTATGGAATTGATATGAACGGACGTACTTTCCGCTTTGTTCTGGATAACTTCCTGCTTGATCGTCTGTCCATCGGTATAAGAGAGCAGAGGATACCCCGTAACCCTGCTTTGGGTTAGATTCTTGTTTTTTCGGTTTAAATAGGCGTTCAAAAGGGCATCGCGTTTTGCGGCAGGAAGCGTCGCTGAAAGCATAATAACAGGCACGCCATAAGCGCCCATCCAGGTTAAGGCTCGTTCCAGGTACTTATTCATATAGGCGTCAAACGCATGGCACTCATCTACGATCACTACTTTGTTTGCAAGTCCGACATGGCGCAGCATCAGATGTTTTTGGACAAGCGCCGCCTGCAAAAGCTGATCGATCGTCCCTACGGCAAAATCGGCAAGAATCGATTTTTTTCTTCCGGAAAACCATTCGGCTACGCTGGCACAGCCACACTCGTCTTCCTCCCAAACTCCTTCGCCAGACCCTTCCAGCCTGCGCAACGAAAGAAAAGTATCGTTGAACTGGGCTTTGCCGTGAATGAGCTCTATGGAATGCCCGGCATCACCGAGATTCTCTATCCACCGGAGCATACGCGGAAAGATTCCGTCGGAAGTCGCCTGCGTCGGTAGCGCAAAATAAACCCCGTCACGTCCTGTATTGTATGCGAGGATTTCAGCTGCAGCCAGGGCAGCTTCCGTTTTGCCAACACCCATTGGCGCTTCGAGAATCATGATTCCGGGGGCTTGCGCATTGGAGGCAGCATCAATCACTGCTTTTTGAACAGTATTTTCTTCAAAATCAAACCTCATCTTAAAAAAATCATCCTGCATCCATGCAGAACCGGGGCTCCATCGCGTTTGCAAAAATTCTGTTTTTTCAAAAGCTTTTTTTGCACGGACTTGTTCTCTCGCCTGTAAAATCGGTTCGTCAAGGTCAATCAGCGGAAAATATTTTTCATTACTTGCGATCCAGTCGGCAACCACCAGCAGACCTGTGAGCAGCATCTGCGCCTCCATATCCGGAAGCGGTAATTCGTCAAAAGACGAAACCTCGGCAATCCGCATTCCATATTCCACAACCTGTTCCTGCACCGATGTCCATGCCGCCGCGCCTTTGCGCTCTAAATGAAAATTTTCCGGCTGTGCATTGATGTCAACGTTAATGCTGCCTCCCGGTGTTTTGCCATGATGGGATCCCGGGATCACCGCAATCGCGGGGGGAAGCCCCGCCCGCTCTAAAAGAAGTTGGCTTGCAAGGGCATGCGGCGCCATATGCGGGTTAATAAACTTTGTATATGGCTTCATGGGAAGTCCTGCCCCCTGAAGGTTTTCCATAAGCCTCTCATTGAGATCATGTGAATTTCCATATCCCGATTGTGCCTGAAATACAGGAATAGTCTTGCCCACATCGTGCACTGCCGCCGTAAAAACATACAATTTTTTTGCTGCATCTTCGCAAGCTCCGCCGCAATGGTCTGCAATATTCTTCTTCACGCCGTCCGAAACCCAATTTTCCCAAATATAACCGGCGATTGCAGCGCAATCTTTCAGGTGCATGGTAAGCGGCAGCCAGCGCATGTCCCCATCGCGTGATTTTTTAGCCCATAATGAATCAAGCGGATGTCCCATTTTTTTATCCTCCAGCCAATTATTTTTTATATCGGGAATCTATAAAAAATTTTTTCTTATTCCTCATAGTAGTTTTTTACAGCATCCAGCATATCTGTCATACCCAAACGCACCTCTTTTGGCGCGAGAATCCTTGCCCTGTTTCCCAGCCCAAACATCCATGCATAAAACTGTGGACTTACTGCAACAGAAGCCGTAACATAAAAATAATTTTCCCCTGATTTTATGACAGAAATATCTTTACCGAAACGATCCATCACCACCCCAACCAGGGGATCTTCAAATTCCATCGTCACAAGAATGTCACTTCCCCCGTACATAGAAAAGTTACGTCGTGTATAGACACTCATATCTTTTTGTTGAAACGATTCCTGCCCTTCTCGATCTTCTTTTGTAACAACGATATTTTCCATTCTGTCAACACGGTAATGACGGATTTCTTTGACATTGCCATCATAACCGATCAAATAATAGTTTTCATTATCCCAGGTGAGCGCAAAAGGGCTAACGGTATACCGTTCTCCGTTATGCCGGTAATTTTTGGTTTTATCCACTGCATATTCAAAATATCGAAAAGAAATCTTTCGATTTGTGGCAATTCCGCCATGAATTGCATCAACGCTATAATAGATAGATTCATTCATATGCTTTATGCGGCCGGATACATAAACCTGCCTTTGCATCAGCTGTGCTTCGTACATGCTACATAAATTTTCAAGCTTTTTGATTAATTGAAATGTTTTCTTTTCCGTGATAAATTGGCTTGCCTGAACACTGTCCACCAGCAGCTTGAGCTCTGGGATCTCAAAATCGCGGTTTCCAATAAAATACCCGCCGGAATCAGCTTTTGTGAATTGGATATCCAGTCCGTACATTCGCAGGCAGTCCATATCGTCGTAGAGACTTTTTCTCTCTGCAAAAATACCGTTTTCCTCCAAACCTGCGATAATCTTCTTCATGGAAAGCGGATGTGATTCATCAGTCTTTTTTAATAACAATTGCATCAAATAAAGTAACTTTAATTTCTGTCTTGAAGATTTTGACATTGGCGGTGTCCCCCTTTTTCATAGAAACCCACTGCACACGAAACGCCATGACTTCTTTATATTGCGCAGCCGCTGGTTTATGAATCCAACATGGTTAAGACTTTAGAAGTCCTCTTCTTCGCCTTCATTATCGTCTAAAAAATTCAAGTCTTCTTCCTCTTCGCCGTCCTCCTCATCTTCCTCCATGATATCTTCAGCCAAAATCAAATCGAGAGACCGTTCCAAGGCGTCAAGTTCACCGTTGTTATCAAGATCAAACAGATTCCCAAATATTCCATTCATGACAAAAACTCCTTTTGTTATAAGATTTTAGGTTGGAAAAGCGCAGGAAAAGCCGTTTTACATAGAGGTTACAGATTCTTTTTCCAGGGATTGGCTCATGTTTGTCTGAAGCGCAGCTGCAAAAGTTTTTTCCTCTGTGACCCTCGCGATGACTGTCGAGTGCGTGACAAATGCCACCTCTACCGCAAAGCTGTCTTTCACTGTTTCATAAATACGCCCGGCAGAAATTGTGCCATTGGCCTTTGTATGTACGCTGTTTGCAAGATAACCAACAGTCCCAAGCACCGGGAAAACAACTTTGATTGCCTCGTTGTCATAGACATTATCGGGTTCTTTTACGCAAAGCAGCTTGGCACCGATCACAAACGGCCGCTTATCAAAATAATATCTGAAACCTACGATAGAAACATATTGCTCCGCCATTTTTCTTCCTCCTTGGGGAATTCCAGCAAATTCTTTTGCTGTTATACTCATCCTAGCAGGAGAATAGTCCAATAAACAGGACTTTCATAAATATTTTCTGACAAAACTCATCCTGTCAGATAAAAAGGAATGTGAATACTTTATTTTTATTCTATCAGATGCTTATGCCATACGATAGCTATATTACATAATTTTTTATCCTATTTTTTAATAGCTTTTACCGAATTTTAACGATTTTTTTATTAGAAACAAAAAACCGCTTAACAAAGCGGTTTTTGTTGGTCAGACTGTCCAAAAAGTCGCTGAAAAGGCACAAGAGTGGTACAATGAAGAAAAGCACAGTGGCGGTGAAAAGGGATGGAATACGTAAAAGGCGAAAGCAGAAACCAAAAGACATTTCTGCCGGATTGTGTGGAAGATTATGTGGATGAGCATAGCGCGGTGCGCGTGATCGATGCGTTTGTGGAAATGCTGGAAATTGACGAATTAGGCATACAACACGCGCAACTCGCCCAG
>JAYFQX010000009.1:0-57912 GCA_034926635.1 Christensenella sp.
GTACAAGGAAATTGATCGAAGCGATGAGGGGATAATATCCCTGCCCTTCATTTTGCACTCAGAACTGTCCGAAAACAGACTCCTAAAAACGCTAAAAACCCGCTTAAATAGCGGGTTTTTAGACAAATTGTGGCGGAGAAGCGGGGATTTGAACCCCGGCGCCGATCACCTCAGCCTACTCCCTTAGCAGGGGAGCCCCTTCAGCCGTACTTGGGTACTTCTCCAACTGAAATGTTCTATATTTATAAACTATTTTAATGCCTTCTTTTCCGCACTCTTCTGCACAAAATGGCGGAGAGAGTGGGATAACGCGAACGCGCCTTTGGCTTGTTCTTGTTTGAACCCACGCGGCTTCAAATCCCATTACCGTCGCAGGTCACATCTTATAACTTCTTTTCCGCACTCTTCTGCACAAAATGGCGGAGAGAGTGGGATTCGAACCCACGGATGGGGTAAACCATCGCCGGTTTTCAAGACCGGTGCCTTAAACCAACTCGACCATCTCTCCATCCGAATATGCTTTAATAGTATAGCAAAATAGCAGTTATTTTGTCAAGCAATAATTGCATGGCAAAGGTACTCCTCCATAATTTATATAGGTTTTTTTCTTCATATTTTAAACGTATTTAATAAAAAACTTGACATCGTAACATTGTTATGTTATATATTAATCGACAAAATAAAACATTGTTATGGTGACGGTATGAATTTAATATCAAAAAAAGATTTACTTGCCTTAACAGGTATTTCTTATGGGCAATTATATCGATGGAAGCGGCAGCGGCTGATCCCTGATGAATGGTTCATCAAACGTTCGTCCTATACGGGTCAGGAAACCTTTTTCCCGCGCGAACAAATTTTGAGCCGTGTGCAGTCTATCCTTGAATTAAAAGATGACTATTCTTTGGAAGAATTGGCAAAGGTTCTTTCTCCTGAAAATTTTGATGCCTTGATTCCTGATGCACGTTTAAAAGAATTACAGGGAATAGACGCCTCTCTGTTAGATCAAATATCCGAGATGCGCGGAAAAAGCAATTATAACTTTGAAAAAATCGCTTTGCTGGTTGGGATCTCCGAGGCACTCTGCACGCGGGAGGTTCCGCAGGAACGGGTGGCAAAACTCATTTGCCGCAGCATGGCAACGCTTGATCAGATACATCACCCTCCTGCCCTTTGCACTGTTTTTATTGCTGGGAAAAAATACCGCACGGCATTTTCTCAAGATTCCCTGGTTTTAGACAACAGTATGGAAATCATAGCCGAATTTGCGCTGGCGGAAATCATTAACCGGCTTCAAGTGAAATACAAAAACGAATTGCTGAATCAATAAGGGGGCAAATATGCAAGATTTTACAATCAACGGATCCGGGACACTGAACGGCGGTGAATTTGGACGAATTTCCGTCCACGGTTCAGGTAAATGCTCAGGAGACATTACAGCGGTCGATATTACAATTGATGGATCATTTAAAACAGACGGAAGTATTAAAAGCGACTCTATTGATATTGACGGATCGTTAAAATGCGAAGGATCTCTCAATGTTGGTAAGTTTGACTGCGACGGCATGGCTAAAATTGCCGGTAATTTAACGGCAAAAACAATCGATGTCGATGGTATGACAAGCATAAAAGGCGGACTGATCGAGGCCGATAGTATCCATTGCGACGGCTTTGTCGATGCGGAAGACGGGCATATTTCCGCCGACGTTATCGATGCGGATGGATGTATTCGGGCAAAAGAGGTTGTCGGCGATTCCATCACCATTAAGTCTCGCGGGGGTAAATTGGCGCGCGTCTTTCTAAAAAACAGCATCATTGATTTGATTGAAGCGACAACCATTGATATCCGCGGCGTGGCAGCGCAGACCGTGAGCGGCAAAGATGTACGCATTGGCTCAGGTTGTGATGTCAGAAAGGTGGATTGCTGCGGTACACTCGCCATTCACCCCAAAGCAAAAGTAGAAGAAATTACCGGGGATTACAAAATGGAAAGTGAATCATAATATATTAACAGCGGACAGGTCGTAACTTACGACCTGTTTTTTTTATTTAAATTTTCCCATGTACCTCAGATGGCAGTCTACAGTACTATACTGTAATAAAACGAATCCAAAATAATGGGGGAAGCATAAGATGGATTTATTTCAGAAGCTGCAGATTTTAGCAGATTCGGCAAAATATGATGTCGCTTGTACGTCAAGCGGCGTAGATCGCAGCGCAAAAAAAGGCAGTGTGGGCGGCACAAAATTGTGCGGCATCTGTCATAGTTTTGCAGCGGACGGGCGCTGCATTTCCCTGCTGAAGGTGTTGCTGAGCAACCAATGCGTTTATGATTGTAAGTATTGCGTAAACCGTCGCAGCAACGACGTCCCTCGCGCCATCTTTGCCCCGCGTGAGCTGGCTGACCTCACGATGCATTTTTATAAAAGAAATTATATTGAAGGTTTATTTTTATCATCCGGCGTTATAAAAAGTGCAGATACTACAACCGAACTCATGATCCGCACCCTGCAAATTCTGCGGGAAGAATATCATTTTTGCGGTTATATCCATGCAAAAGCAATTCCCGGTACTTCCTCGCTTCTATTGGAGCAGCTTGGTCTCCTTGCTGACCGTATGAGCGTTAATATTGAAATGCCTTCGCAAAAAAGCTTAAGACTGCTGGCCCCAGACAAAACCAAAGACGCTGTACTCAGCCCCATGGAATATATCCGCGGTCGAAAAGAAGAGAACACAAAAGAAATCATGGTATCTCGCCGTGCGCCAAAATTCGTTCCAGCCGGACAAAGTACACAAATGATTGTCGGGGCTTCGCCCGAAACGGATTACCAGATTCTAAAGCTAACCGAAGGATTATACCAGAAATATCGTTTGAAGCGCGTCTTTTTTTCCGCTTACCTTCCCGTGGTGGAAAATTCCCTGCTGCCCGCACTGACCCAAAAACCTCCGCTGTTACGTGAACATCGATTATATCAAGCCGACTGGCTGCTGCGTTATTACCATTTTTCCGCGAATGAAATATTAGATGAAAAAAATCAGACGTTCAATCCCTTTATTGATCCCAAATGTAATTGGGCACTCCACAACATGGACCAGTTTCCTTATGAAGCCAACCGAGCGTCATACGAGGAACTTCTGCGTGTTCCGGGAATCGGCGTACGCAGTGCACGACGAATTTTGATCGCACGGCGCACGGCACCGCTTGACTTTGAAGCTCTGAAAAAATTAGGCGTTGTTTTGAAACGCGCACGTTATTTTCTTCTTTGCAAAGGAAAAATGATGGATGGAACCCATTTTTCACAGGAAGACGTGCTCTGCTCCATGATGTCTAAAAAAATGCTTCAGGAATACCGCATCAGCCCGTTTACGCTGGACGGTACGCGGCAGCTTTCTTTTTTGGAGCCGCCCACACTGCTAAAGGAGGAAGTGCAAAAATGCCTAACAGGAGAGATGTAGTCTATTATTATGACGGAAGCTTTGAAGGACTGATGTGCTGCGTATTCGAAAGCTTTATGCAAAAAGAAATCCCGCTTTCTTTAAATGCCCCCGATTGTAGACAGATGACGTTGTTCCCCACAAAAGAGATTCAAACGGATGAAGCCAAAGCGCATCGCGTATTGCGTTCTATCCCGCAAAAAATTTGCCCGGAAGCAGCGTGGTTCATCCGTCGCGCGTTTTTAACCTGCCTGCCGGAAAAAGAACGGTATATTCTTTTATTTTTACATAAAGGATTTCAAAACGGCGCAAAAACAATGCGTATGCTTGCAGACGAAACGGTAAATACGCTAGATAAATCCGTACGTAATCTTGGCAACGAGGCGCACCTTTTAAGTGGATTCATTCGTTTTTCGATTTATGGGCAAGTAATGGCCGCACAAATCAGCCCGAAAAATTTTGTGCTCCCGATTTTAGGACCGCACTTTGCCCAGCGTTATCCCGATGAATCCTTCCTGATTTATGACAGTACGCACGAAATGGCGCTTACATACGAGCAGGAACGTCTTAACATTCGCCCGGTAGAAGACTTTTCCATGCCTGCTCCTACAGAAGAAGAACAACAATTACAAAAGTTATGGAAAATGTTTTATCGTACCATCGCCATTGAAGGGCGCTATAATCCTCGATGTCGGATGTCTATGATGCCAAAACGTTATTGGCAAAACATGACGGAATTCGCAGATGATTATAAAAACACCGACCTCACATGCCTGCCGATCCAAACGTAATCTGCCTCTGTTCTATTTATTATTAACGGTTTTTATCTTACAAAAAAATTTTTCTTGACCCTCACGTTGCGTCATAGCTTATGATAAAATTGTTGAAGGGAGGAAATAAAATGAAAACGGTCAATGAAGTAGCAAAGCTTACAGGGATCAGTGTGCGCACACTGCATTACTATGATGAAATCAAACTCCTTAGTCCTACGAAAGTCAGCGGCGCAGGTTACCGTTTTTACGATAATGCCGCTCTTGCACGGCTGCAACAAATTTTATTTTTTCGAGAGTTAGATTTTCCGCTCAAAGAAATTCGTATGATTTTAAACGATGCTTCCTTCGATGAAAAACAGGCGCTGCAGGCGCAGAAAAAGCTTCTTATGCTCAAGAAGAAACGGCTTGACCGGTTAATCCGGATATTGAACAACAGATTGAAGGGAGAAAAAAACATGAGCTTTAAAGAATTTAGCGAGATGGATTTGGAGCGTACACGCCAAGCGTATGCGCAGGAAGTCCGCACCCGTTGGGGCACCACCAGCGTCTATGCGCAATATCAGAAAAAAAATTCATCACGCGATGGCATGGAATGGGAGAATATTGATCGCAAAACACAAGATTTTTACAAACAATTAGCCGACGCTATGCAACAACACCGCCCCGGCGATACCCCAGTACAAGAATTAGTAACAAAATGGCAGTCTCACATTTCCAAATATTACTATGATTGTACTGACGAAATCCTTGCCGGTCTTGGCGAAATGTATTCTGCCGACGAACGGTTTCGTACTTATATCGACCAATTTGCAGCCGGTCTTGCAGTATTTTTTAGCGAAGCCATTCGTATCTATTGCAAAAAGTAGCAAAAAACAAATTTATCGGTGTTGTGAAGAGAGCCTTGTGGGTGCAAGATGCGGCAAGGTTCTCTTGCTTTGCATATTTGAAGGTTTCTTCCGAAATTCTCTTGGCGTTAAGCCTGTTTCTAGCTGGAATCTTTTGCTAAAATAGCTGGTTTCATTAAATCCACAAGCAAAACATATATCCGTTATACTCTTTCTTGTATCTTCTAACATTTCCGCCGCAATCCGCACACGATATTTCTGTAAATAGGTAAAAGCCGTCATTCCTATCTGCTTTTGAAAACAACGGCTGCATTCCCTGGCGCTAACGCCGGCACTATCTGCGATCTCTTTTAAGGTCATATCTTCCATATAGTGTTGATGAATATACTTCAGCATCTTTTTTATCCGAATATCATTTGGAACTTCGCCTTTCCATGTAACCGGGTTATTCCGCACCATCATAAGCCAGACTGACGAAAGGCAATTACGTACCTCCATTTCAAATCCATATTCCTGTAAAGAAAATGCCCGATACGTTTTGTGCAATAAATCCAGAATTTCTTTTTGCTTTCCCGCTTTTTCTTTAAAAACAACGGCACTGCGATGAGTTCGAATAAAAGGCTGTACATATTTCTGTTCGATCAAGCTGTGGGGTTCTCCCGCAATTACCTGTGGATCAAAAACAAAAATCGCTGCGCGGCATAGCCCTTCCTCCGCAGGACGCATGGTATGAAGCGTCCCACTGTTGAAAAAAACCGCATCATTCTTACGGAGTAAATAATTGCCATTCTGCGTTTCAGCACAGACGCTTCCTTCCAGCATAAAAACAAATTCTACCTCATAATGCCAATGCCATGGAAATTCCCCAGAAATCAATTTCCCAAAATCATTGTCATACATTTCAATCGGAAAAGATGGAGATCCTCGTTTGGTAAGTTCTTTTAAATTCTGGTCAAGCATAATTTCGTTTAACTGCATATCTTCCACCCCCTCGTTTGTCTATATAATACTATTTTGTGTCTGCTGAATAATTGACCCAATTATTTTTTCGCATATAATTAAATTAACATAAGTTTTATGTGCACACTATTTTAAATTCGTATGTATTATTTCTTACAGAAGCTTTGTGTTGTCTTTATTATACCATTTTATACCATAATTCGACAAACATTGTTTCTGCTATATCAAATTAAAGGGGGAAAAATCTTATGATTTCTTACAAAGGGGCAGACGAAAACTTTTCACTCGAAAACAAAAAGGCTGTTGTAACCGGAGGCGCCGCGGGAATTGGGAATACCGTCGCGAATTTTCTTGCCAGAAAAGGCGTAACCGTATCCATCATTGACCAAAATCCAGAGACTCCCGAAATTGCAAAAAAAATTAACGGGTCAGCATTAGGACTCTGTGCTAATTTATGCAACGAAGACGAAGCGATCACCGCCATGGAGACTGCTGTACAGCATATGGGAGGTTTAGATATTCTGGTAAATTGTGCGGGAATCGTTATTTTGGAACCTGCCGAAACGCTTAGTCTTGACGGTTGGAAAGCAACTCTGGATGTGAACCTCACCGGTTCCTTTTTAATGGCAAAAAGCGCTGCGAAGTACATGATTGCACAACAAAGCGGCGCAATCGTTAATATCGCTTCACAAGCCGGTTTGATTGCTCTGGATAAACATGTGGCTTACGCTGCCAGCAAAGGCGGCATCATCGCTATGACAAAAGTTCTGGCTTACGAGTGGGCAAAATACGGCATTCGTGTTAATGCGGTTTCTCCCACTATTGTTATGACAGAATTGGGTCATAAAGCCTGGGACGGTCCGCATGGCGATGCCATGAAACAGTTAATTCCTGCCGGACGCTTTGCCGAGCCAGATGAAATTGCCGCCTGCATCGCATTTTTATGCAGTAACGCAGCCGGAATGGTCACGGGTGAAAACCTTGTCATTGACGGCGGATATACGATTCAATAGGAGGGATTATTATGAAATATGCAATTGGCTGCGACGAGGCGGCCTTAGAAATGAAAAATGTGCTGAAAGAATATTTAATCAATCAAGGGGTAGAGGTTCTTGACTTTGGTGTACAGGAAGGGGAAACCGCGCTTTATCCTGATATTGCACAAAAGGTTGCTGTTGCAGTGCAGCACGGCCAAGCACAACGTGCCGTATTATGCTGTGGTACAGGACTCGGCATGGCTATTTGCGCCAATAAAGTTAAAGGTGTTCGCGCTACCGTTTGCCACGATTTACTCTCCGCGGAACGCTCCCGCAAAAGCAATAACGCACAAATATTTTGTGTTGGCGCTAGAGTAATCGCGCCACAAGAAGCAGTTTTGTTGCTGGATGTCTGGCATCATTGTGAATTTGCAGGCGGTGGATCTTCCAGCAAAGTTGATCGTATCTCAGAGTATGAAGAGCAGGCTTTTCAGCCGATTAATTGGGGGGAATGAAATGCAAAGAATTTTAAATGATCCGGATAATATCGTAGACGAAATGCTTCGCGGCTTTCTCAGCGCACACCGTGACATTGTTCACGCAACCGATAACCCGCGTGTTATTCAGTCTAATTTTACGCGTCCCGGACACGTCGGCATTACAACCGGTGGCGGAAGTGGGCATAAGCCCGCATTTATCGGATATTGTGGGAAAAACATGGTGGATACCGTTGCAGTAGGAGAAATCTGTTCTTCTCCTACTGCAAAAGCTTTTCTCGATGCTTTTAAAGCAGCAGACCAAGGGAAAGGCGTCGCTTGTTTATACGGGAACTACTCCGGGGATAATATGAACGTAAAAATGGCTGTCAAAAAAGCCGAAAAAGAGGGGATCACCGTTAAAACTGTGGTAGCGAACGACGATGTTGCTTCTGCGCCACGCGATCAGAGCGAAAAGCGACGCGGCGTTGCAGGCGAGGTGTTGATGTGGAAAGTAGCGGGAGCAAAAGCAGCATCAGGCGCTTCCCTCGATGAGGTAATTGACTGCGCGCAAAAGGCAATTGACCATACGCGAAGCGTAGGAATCGGTTTAACTCCTTGTACACTTCCTGCCGTTGGCCATCCAAATTTTGAAATTAAGGAAGGTACCATGGAGGTTGGGATCGGTCATCATGGCGAGCCCGGAATAGAGGTTACAAAACTTGAATCTGCAAACATGATGGCAAAACGTATGCTTGACATCATACTTCCTGATTATCCGTTTACCGCAGGAGATGAAACGGTTGTCCTCGTTTCGGGTTTAGGTGCGACCCCTGTTATGGAACTTTATGTTTTATATGACGAAGTGCGTAGGTTGTTGTCAGAAAGTGGTATCAGCATCTATCGGGCTTATGTGGGGAATTATTTTACTTCTCTGGATATGATGGGCGCAAGCGTAACGCTTATGAAGTTAGATGACGAACTAAAGTCGTGCATTGACCTGGAGGTTGATACCGTGGGTCTTAAATAATTAGGAGGCAAATCAAATGGATTATTTTTATAACGCAGATGGTCAGATTGTTATAGAAAGCATGATTAAGGCGATACAGCGGAATAAAGACTATCTTGGTGAAATCGATGGGTTGGTAGGAGATGGCGACCATGGAATGAACATGAATAAGGGCTTTACAAAAGCGCAGACTGCACTTGCAGACCAGCCTTCATCATTTACAGAAAGTCTTTTCATTTTAGGCGATATCTTGTTCAATGAAATCGGCGGCTCCATGGGACCGATCTATGGTACTATTTTTACAGAAATGTCCGAAGCAGCAAGCGATTGTAAACAAATCAATCTCGAGGTTTTTTCCAAAATGCTGTCCGCCGGTTTATCTGGTCTGGAAGATGTTGTTGAGGCTCGTCCCGGCGATAAAACATTGGTTGACGCCTTGTCGCCCGCAGTTGACGCCATAAACAATGCACAAATAGAAGGTCTTGGATTTAAAGAAGCATTACATGATATGAAGCTCGCTTCTGAATCCGGAAAAAATTCTACAAAAGATATGGTTGCTAAATTTGGTCGCAGCAGCCGCTTGGGCGAACGTTCCCGTGGCGTTATTGATGCCGGAGCTGCAAGCTGTAATATTATATTACAGGCAATGGCGGACGCGCTCCTTGATTTAATTCAGCGGGAAGACATGAAAAAGCGGATCCATACTTTATTAGAAAACGCATAGCCGTTATCGTTTCATACATTTTCACTCCTCCGATATTTTGATATAATCGCAAAGGCCCTGTCTCGCAGATGCGAAACCGGGCCTTTGCTTAGCTATTCTACAGTATGGTATTATCAAATTAAAATTCCGGATATTGAAACAATCTTTTTCCATTCAGCTTGTATAGCGAAAAAATCCCAAACCTGTTTTTCTTCCCAATTTTCCGGCACGTACCATCTTTCTCAGCAAAGGATGTGGTCTATATTTTGTATCGCCTGTCTCCGCATATAATACTTCCATAATTGCCAAACATACATCCAATCCAACCAAATCACCTAGCGCCAGCGGTCCCATCGGGTGGTTTGCGCCAAGTTTCATCGCAACATCAATATCTTCTGCGCTCGCCACGCCGTCCGCATAAACCCCAATTCCTTCGTTTATCATGGGGATCAATATTCTGTTTACTACAAATCCCGCGCTTTCGTTGACACACACCGGTACTTTCCCAATTTCCTGCGCAATATGGATCGTCTTCTCCATACTTTCGCGAGATGTATGTTCTCCTTTAATAATTTCTACCAATTTCATAATAATTGGAGGGTTAAAAAAGTGCATTCCTAAAAAACGTTCTTTATGTTTTAATGCAGCGGCAATTTCAGTAATCGAAAGGCTTGACGTATTAGAGACCAGCAACGCTTCCTCTCCAATATATTTTTCCAGTTCCTGAAAAACGCTATGTTTTAATTGCATATTTTCTGATATCGCTTCAATCGCAATGCAGCTTCCCTCGCATTGTTCCATACTTGTTGATATCGTAATATTATTAAGCGTCTGATTCTTTTCTTCTGCAGTTATCTTACCTTTTTCCATAAGCTTTGCAAGACTGTTCTCTATTCTGGAATATCCTTTTTCCGCAAATTCTATTGTTACGTCAATCAGACTGACCTCATATCCATTACTTGCAAAAACTTGCGTAATCGATGCCCCCATCGTTCCTGCACCCACAACAGTTGCTTTTCCCATCATGCTTATTTTCCCTCAAATCTCTCCGTCTTCACTTTTTCGCAAAAGTTCTTCATTCCCATTCTTTGGTCTGCCGTACAAAAAAGCTCTCCAAAAAGTGAACTGCTCGCAAAATCAGGCATATCACTTTGCATCACTCTTTTTGCATTCTTGACTCCTATTGGCGCATTCCTGCATATTCTTTCGGCAATGGTCCTGACAGAATCATTTAGTTCCCCTATTGGGAAGACTGCGTTCACCACGCCAAGTTCTAACGCTTTTGCCGCATCAATGCGCTTTCCCGTAAACACCATTTCACATGCGGCTGCATAGCCTGCCACATGCTTCAATCTTTTGGAGCCTCCCCAGCCCGGCATGATCCCAAGTCCTACTTCCGGCAGCCCCATTACGGCATTTTCCGATGCTATCCTAAAATCACATGCCAACGCCAATTCGAGCCCTCCTCCAAAAGCAAATCCATTAATTGCTGCAATTACCGGAATCTCCAATTTAGATATTTTTTCAAATATACTACTTCCATAATCCGAAAACTGCTTTGCGCGCGTAAAGTCCATGCTCCCCATTTCTTTGATATCCGCTCCCGCCGCAAACGCAACATCACCTTCTCCTCTAATAATCAGGCAACGAATTGATTTATCTGCTTTTATACAGGTTACATTCCATTCAATATCACGTAGCATTTGTTCGTTTAGTGCATTGAGCTGCTCCGGTCTGAATAAAACTAACCATGCCAGATCATTTTCCTTGATTAATTTTACTGTTTGCATTTTCCTCTCCTACATACAGAAACTATCTCGTTCAAAGATTGCAGCCTCGCCCATTCCGCCGCCAATACATAATGTTGAAAGTCCAAAATGCGCTTTACGCCTCATCATCTCATAGATCAGAGTAACTGTAATCCGCGCTCCCGATGCACCAATTGGGTGTCCCAGCGCCAGCGCCCCACCATTTACATTGACTTTTTCCTCTTGAATATCCAATAGTTTCAAAACTGCGATTGCCTGCGAAGCAAACGCCTCATTCGCTTCAATTAAATCTATGTCTTCCATAATAAGTCCCGCTGTTTTTAATGCTTTTTTAACCGAGTTCACAGGACCGATTCCCATAAATGCAGGATCTACGCCACAGGATGCACCGCTTACCCACCGAACTTGAGGTTTAATTCCTTTCCCCTGTGCAAAATCCTTTGACATCATTACCATGCATGCTCCACCATCGTTAATACCCGATGCATTTCCTGCCGTTACCGTTCCATCTTTTTTAAAAGCCGGCTTCAATCGTGCCAGGCCTTCAGCGGATGCATCAAACCGAATATGCTCATCTTCACAAAAAATCTTTTCTGCCCCGCGTTTTTGTGGAATCACAATCGGAATGATTTCTTCCTCAAATCGTTTCTTTTCTACTGCTGCAGCTGCCTTCTTCTGTGACCTAAGTGCAAATTCGTCTTGTTGTTTTCTTGTAATTTCAAATTTTTCCGCCACATTTTCTGCTGTTATTCCCATATGATAATCATTGAAAATATCCCATAACCCTTCATGGATCATAGAATCAACCATTGCCACATTTCCCATCTTCTGCCCCCAACGTAAAGGAACCAAATGTGGCGCACGAGACATATTCTCCATTCCACCCACGATAATGCACTCTGCCTGACCCGATGCAATCAGCGCCGAGGCTATGTTCACTGCATACAATCCCGATCCGCATACCTTATTAATCGTAACTGCAGGAACCTCTTTTGGTATTCCGGCTGCCATGGCAGCCTGCCGCGCCGGGTTTTGTCCTTGACCTGCCTGCAGGACATTTCCCATGATCACCTGATCCACATCGCACACATCAATTTTGGCGCGCATACATGCCTCTTTTATGACTGCCGCCCCAATCAATGCTGCCGGCATTTCTTTCAGTCCTCCCCCAAGAGTCCCAATTGCCGTTCTAACCGCTCCCGCAATATATATTTCTTTCATTTTGCCTCTCTCCTGCCGGTCTTAAAAACACATTGAACTTCTTCATTGATATCGCGTCCGTTTTTGTTCAGACACCCATTACATGACACGCACCGTGCTATATACTCTGGATCTTTTTTCCACCTTGTTACTAAATCGGGTTCACAGATAAGCGCACGCGATAATCCAAAATATTCAATATCTGTTTGATTTAACAAATTTTCCATACGACGGTAGTTCAAGTTTCCGCCTGTCAGCATAATTTTGGCGTGCTTCATTCTTCGCGCTGCTTGTGATGCAAACATCCAAAAATAAGATTGATCTTCAACTTTATGTAAATGCTTTCTTGCTGTTTTTTCAAAGTTTCCGACACCAGATGTATTGCCGCCGCTTACTTCAATTAAATCTATACCCATTTCATCTAATTGTGTACAAACCTTCATCGCGTCTTCTTCTGTCAGTCCTTCTTCCTTCATGAAGTCACTGCAGTTTAGCTTTATCATTACTGGATACTCATTGCCAACAGCTTTCCTTACAGCGGTATAAACTTCATAAATAATCCGTGCCCTGTTATGAATATCTCCGCCATATTCGTCAGTTCTTCTGTTGAAAAATGGCGTTAACCATTGGCTTAACATGTATCCATGCGCTGCATGGATCTGAACACCATCTATTCCCGCTTTTTTGGCGCGCAAAGCCGCTGCAGCAAAATTCTCTGCAAGGACGTTGATATCTTCTTTTGAGGCTACTACCGGCGTAATTCCTGAGCGTTCATTAAAAACTGCCGAGGGACCGATAATATACATTTTCTTTTTATCTTCTTCATAACAAATATTTTGCGATCCGCCATATACGATCTGCGCCACAATCTTTACGTTTTGTGCATGTACTATTTCTGCAAGTTTGTGGTATTCCGGTATGAAACTATCATCATAAATACCAATCATCCTATTATTTGGATGTTCTTCTTCTGTGATATATGCAAAACTTGTAAAGAGCAAACCTGTTCCGCCCTTTGCAAGGTCTTCGTAGATTTTATAAACAGCCTCATTCAGATGCCCATTTTTTTGTGCAAAACCAAGCCATGTTCCCGAACGCGCAAAACGGTTCTGTAAATCAAGGTTGTTAATTTTTGTATGATCAAACAATGCTTTCATTGTACTTTTTTCTTTTTCCATTTTCATATTATCCTTCATTTTGGAATCTTCTGATTTTATGGCATTCTTACCTATTTTTTAGTTTTTTTAAAAAATAGGCTAAGTGCGCACCCAGGGAAAATCTATTATCATTCAGGTTCAACATTGATTTTTATCCACTGCTTACCTTGGTAATCCCGTTTACCTAAATCCTGATATCGAATGGGTCTTCTCCTTACATATTGTTCCTGAAAAGATTTTCCCAAAAATGCGCGTACCCAACCTTCCTAAATAGTCCTCAGGACACTTTCATACTCCAAATATTGTCCTAACTGTTTTGAAACTCTGTTTTTTAAAGCAACTTTAAAATCTGTATTATTGCCGCAATTTTGGCGACCTACACTGTATCATGAGGATCAAAACCAGTAAAACGCCCTGCAAGAATGTACGTGTTCCTTCCGCCATCCCTACTGCAGTAAGTACGCTTGTCAAAAGGATCATAACAACCGAACCCAGGAAGGCGCCGATCAGCGTACCTTTACCACCTGCTACGCGCGCACCGCCAATGACGACTGCAGCGATTGAAAGCATCGTATATTCTTCACCCATTTTAAGTTGTCCGCTTCCTGTATAACCAACCAACAGAAGCCCCGCGATACAAGAGAAAATACTACAGAGCATAAAGGCAATGACAACAGTTCTGTCTACATGGATTCCGCAGAGAGCTGCAGCTTTCCGATTGTTGCCAACCAGATACAGCGATTTCCCGTAGCGGCTTCTTCTCATAACAAATTCCATTGCGACAATCGCTATCACAGCAATAATCAGCAGCGGTCTTATAACTCCGACAATGGGCCGTCCGACCCCCATCAAAAGAGGAGGAACCATAACTGCGGGCTGTCCCCTCGTATACAGGAATGTAAAACCATTTACAACCGTTGCCATAACAAGCGTCATTGCAAGCGCAGGAATTTTGATTTTTTGTACGCAGATACCGTTGATAAACCCAATCAGTGCTCCCAACCCCACTAATACCAGGATTGCCGGGATAATCATAATATCTTCACCCACAGAAACCATAGAGCCAATCAGCGCTCCCATAGACATTACCGCACCTGCAGAAAGGTCAATGCTAAAGTCCCCTGAAAAAATTACCATGGATTGTCCGATTGCTACCATCGCCAGCAAGCTTGCCTGCGAAAGGACGCTTCCCATATTTCCAACGGAAGCAAACCCATTACTAAGCACCTGCCCTAAAACTACCAATATTACAATTGCTGCAACAGAGGGAATAAACGGCTTAAATGATTGATAAAATGTATTGGACTTACTTTGCGATTCGTTGATGTTGATCGCTTCTATTGTACTGCTTTCTGCCTTCATTTATTGGCCCTCCTCTTTGTTTAATTCCAAACGCTGCGGCGCCTTCATTAGGCTTTTCTCCGTTCTTGTCGACAAAATGATCGATCCAAGCGTTCCCAGCAGAAGGATAATGCCTTTTATAAAATCCTGATAGAAGGAAGATACCCCCGTCGCAAGAACAACCGTAGTGACCATTTGCAGGAACAATGCGCCGAAAACCGCTCCCCATGCGTCGCCCTTGCCGCCGGCAAGGCTGATCCCGCCAATTACGCATGCCGCTAAACTATTCAACGAAAGCGTTAATCCTACACGAGAATCCCCACCGCCCGAGTTTGAGGAAATTGCAAGCCCTGCAATTCCTGCACAAAGGCCAGCGAAAACATAGGTGAAAAATCTGACCCTGTCAACATGAATTCCTGATACGTATGCTTTTTGCTCATTTTGACCGGATGCCATAATGTTGGTTCCAAATCTACTATACTGAATCAATTTTGCTAACACCAAAACCAGGGCAATGATGAAAACAGGGAATGGTATTCCTAAAAAAGCATTGTTGTACACAGTTGTAAATGAAGAAGGAATGCTTCCTCCCGGAAGCGGCATTAGCCACAAAGCCAGACCAGCATAAATAGATGATGCCGCAAAGGTTGCCAGCATAGGCGATACCCTTAAAAATCCGACAATCAAACCATTTAGTGCACCCATTCCTACCGCCAGCAAGATACAAACCAAAACTGCAACACCGCTATTAACGCCAGCTTCAATCATCATTGCAAAACACACATTAACCAGACAAACCATACCGCCCAGAGAGATATCAATCCCCCCTGCCCTCATGACAACACCCACGCCGATTGATACACATATCAACGGTGTGTTTGCCGCAAAAAATCCAGTCATAAAATTCATTGACAAAAAATTATCGGTCATAAATATGTTGAGTATGAAAAATGCCAGCATCAGAATTAAAGACGGAAAGGCGCTCCATTTTGTAATATTCCCCAATTTATTTTTCATTCCTGTCACTTCCTTCCCTGCGCATCCAGCGATGCTGCTGCAATATTATCAGCAGTAATTTCAGTACCAGTCAATACTCTAGTAATCCGGCCTTCATACATAACGATTATTTTGGATAATTCCGCACGTTCAGAGAGTGTAACCAGTTCATAATCGTCACTCGATACCATAATGACAGCGGATTTTTCTTCAGCCATGCGGTACATCATTTGATGCACGTCACTTCTGGCATTGACGTCGATTCCCTTTGTCGGATCGTCTGCCAACAAAAGTTTCGGCCTTACGCTGGTCCATCTTGCAATAACGACTTTTTGCTGATTGCCACCGCTTAGTTCCGTAATTTTCTCTTTGGCAGATGCAAAAACTACTTTGTTCTGATTTAAAATATCTACGGAATTATCGCCTTTCTTTTTTTCTACGATTTTGCTGACTACGTTAATATTATCGGTTAGGCTCTGTTCGCTGAAAATCCCTTCACCTTCCCTGTCGCCTGAAATAAAGCCGATCTTATACTTTTTGACAGCTTCATTCACATTTTTAATACAGCATGTATCTCCGCATAACTCATATTCCACAGAGCCCTCCATGCCAAATAATTGGCGGACAAGCGCCGACTGCCCATGTCCCTGCAGTCCTGCTACACCAACGATTTCCCCTTCGTAAACGTCAAGGTCTATTTTATTTTCAAAACCTTTCACTGCAAAATCTTTTAAAGAAACCACCATTTTACGCGAGCCTGGATCATACGGCTTATGCTTGCTAATGATTTTTCGTTCTTCCGCAATTTCCTTTTCATCTTTTCCCGACATTTCCGCGAGAAGTAAATCTTCCGTTACGTCCCCGATGTTCCATGTGTTAAGGGTCATACCGTTTCTCATAATTGTCACAGAATCGCAAATTGAAAAAATTTCTTCCAGACGATGTGAAATAAACATCACAACGCAACCCTGTTCTTTTAATTCAAATAAAATTCTTTTGACTAAATCGACATCCTTACTGTAGAGTGCAGACGTAATTTCGTCCACAATTAGCACTTTAGGACTTTGTATTAACGCTTTAAAAAATTCTACAAGATACAGTTCGTTTGGCGGCAATGCAACAACCCGCCTGTCAAGAAGATATTCTACGCCCCATTTTGACAGCAATTCCTTTGCAATTTTAAGCGCCTTTTTTTGGTCAACAAAAATTCCTTTTTGCGGAAGCTGGCATAATGATAAATTCTCTGCAACTGTCAAATTATTCAGCAAACTTAATTCCTGAGATGTAATAATAATACCTTGTTTTTTTGATTGACCCGGTGAAATAATGTCTATTTTTTCATCATCAAAATAAATCTCTCCGCTGTTTCTTTTGACAGAACCTCCCAAAATTTTGGCAATAGTACTTTTCCCAGAACCATTTCCGCCGAGAAGCGCCCTAATTTCGCCGCCTTTAATAGAAATATCTGCATTCTGCAACGCTTTTACTGAACCGTAAGATTTTTTAATACCCTTGCAGATCAAATCCATATCATTTCCCCCTTTAGAACACGTGATTGAATCATGGGAGCACGCAGCCGTGCTCCCATGCAGTCATCTTACCGCATCAAAATTATTTGAAGAATGAATTAATGTAATCATCCGATGCGGGCATGCTTAACAGGTATGTAGAAGGCTGCCCTTCGCAAAGTGCAAGCGCTTCATCCAAAGTCAGAACCTGCATGCCTTCATATGCCTTTAAGTATTCCGCATTTTTATCTGCTTCTGCAGTAACAACACAGTACGGAGGATCTAAGCAAATCCAGTTTACAAGCGATTCATCCAACGGGTTCGGCAACAGTTTCGCTTCGTCAATTTCTTCGCCTTGCAGTAACTTTACAGTAAATTTAACCGCTGTTGCGCAAATACTTGGATCGGAAGGAACTGTAATGGAATCCATATTGTTATCTTTCCAGTACTGGAGGAAACTATAGGTATAGTCAGCATTCATAATCGGAAGTTCTACGCCCGCATTTTCATATGCGCGCAAAACGCCTTCCTGACCTTCCGGTCCATATACTGCATCAATGTTGTCATAGGTGGAAAGCAGTGTCGACATAACCGACTGTGCTTCTGTCATTGACCAGCTCTGCGGTGCGGTTGCAACTACCTTGATATCAGGATAATTCGCCAATACCCTATCCATTGCCGCGCCTCTTTCCACTTCTGTTTCATTGCCGGCAAGGCCTTGCAGAATAACCAGATTTGTCTTATTCGCAGCTGTCATTTTATCGCAAATCCATTGCATCGGAATGCCAGCGTATGCTTCATGGCTGTTTCCAACAAAATATGTTCCTTCGCAAGCAGCACCATTATCCTCTACTACGACCAGAATACCGGCATCCTGTGCTTTTTTAACTGCCGGCTCAATTGCCGTCGCCGATACCGCGCCTACTACGATCGCGTCTACCCCTTTGCTGATCATCTGGTTAAACTGGTTTAACTGCTCTGTTGCATCATCGCTTACACTCGCAACTTCATAAGATGCCAGCGTTCCATCCGCTTTCAGCTGTTCACAAGTTTTTTCAACCTCATCCAGCATCTGTGCGCGCCATGTGTTTCCAAGATAAGGGTTTAAAATTCCAATTTTGAACCCGCCGCCTGCCGATGTGTCCTCCGCAGCTGCAGCACTTTCCGTTTCTGTTGCGGCCTCTGCCGCAGTCTCCGAAGCAGGCTGTTCAGACGTCGTCGTTTGTGTTGTGCTTGTCGCACATGCAGAAAGCACCAGCGCACAAATCATAACGATTACCAATACAGTCATCAATCCTTTTTTCATCTTTTATTCCTCTCTTTTACTATTATTTTTTGATATTTACAAATTACTTTGAAATATCAATTAAAACTTTAAAATGTTCTTTGTCATTAATTTGATAGTTCATGGCTTCCACTACTTCGCTCAACGGAAAAACTCTGTCAATTAATTGTTTAAGCTCTTGATTAATTTTCCCTGATGCAACGATTTTAGCAGCATCGCGAAATGCACTTTGAGAATGAAGCCGCGCACCGATAATCTGAAGTTCTTTAAAAAATACAGTAGCTCCATCAAATGGATTCTGTGTGGCAGACATTCCAATTGCCATTATCGTTCCGCCCGGCTTTGCAAGTGCAGTCATAGACTGTACCCCGCCTTTACTTCCAGAAACTTCGAACACAACGTCAAATCCGCTTCCGCCATTATGCGCTTTCAGAATGGTTTCAGGATCTTCTTGCACCGGATTCGCTGCGTCAAATCCCAGTTTCCGTAAAAAATTAACTCTGTTTTCATTCACTTCACAAATCGTAACGTTGGAAGCTCCCGCAAGCCTTGCCACTATTGCAATCAGTGCTCCAATCGGTCCTCCGCCAATCACTGCGACGCTTTGACCGACTTTCAGATTACTTCTGCGCACATCATGAACCGCGACTGACAACGGTTCTGTAAGTGCAGCTACTTGCAAATCAACGTCTTTTGGCATTTTAACAACTTTGTCCAATGGAACTTTTACAAATTCTGCGAAACCTCCATCCATGTGAATTCCTAAAATTGCCAGATCTTTGCAGATATTACTTTTCCCCGATGTACATTGTTCACATTTTCCGCAAGAATAATATGGCTGAACCACTACAATATCGCCAGATTCCAAGTCCTCGTTAGGGTTTCCTATAAACTCACGTAATACTCCTACAAATTCATGTCCCGGGATGCGAGGATATGTCGCTGTCCCATGCATTCCCTGCCATACATTGACGTCACTTCCACAGATTCCTGCAAAACAAACTTCAATAATCGCATATCCTTCCTCTACAGTAGGCCGCTCCAATTCTGTAAAGATTAATTCCTTCTTATCTGGAAATAATGCCGATCTCATAGTAATTTTCCTCTCTTAAATTGTATTAAAAGCTAATATATGTCTTATGCAAATTTAAAAATAATAAAAATGGTTCTGCTAAATTAATATGTTTCGAATTAGATATAAATTGTATTTCTGAATATACTTTATATTGTTTATATACTTTTAACTTAAATAGTATACACTTTAGGGCAAAATGTCAACACTTTTTGCAATATTTTTATTTCTGAAAAAGATTATAGAAAGAAACAACAAAAAGAGTTCTTTAACAAAGTCTAAGCTGAATGTTATAAATATTCATTAATTGGACATTTTAAAAGCAAGCCGCCTATTAATCAAGAAAGAAATCCGTATCGAATTTATCTTCAAGATCATAAAATTTTACCAGATGTTCAACAGCGGTCCTTATCGCCCCTTTTACATCACGGTTTAACATACATTCTACGATCTGGATGTGATACAAAGACGATTTGTATCCCCGATCAAGCTTGTCGTCAAAGTATTTCCAAGTCTGCAACAGATTCACCTGAAGAGTGAGTGATTTTTGATATTTAATCAAGAATTCATTTTTAGATAAATCCACCAATTCCTTATGAAAAATTGTATCTGATTCACTACGCTCTATCCTGCTGCTTTTTTTGCTTTTATAAAGTTCCATGCAGGTCTCCGCCCACTTTAGTAACTTTTGGAAATCTGCCGTACTTCCATAATATGCAGCAAAACGGATCGCCATCTTATCAATCGCAATTCTCATAATTCCCAACTGCGTTGCATAGTTCTCATCAATGGAAATGACCTCTGCTTGATGATTCGGATAAATCCGTATAATACCTTCCCCTGCTAATCTTCTGAGTGCTTCTCTAACCGGCGTTCTGCTGACACCCAGCTGTTCCGCAAGCTTTCCCTCAGGTACGCTATCTCCCTGCTTTAACTGTTTTGACAAGAGCATTTCTACAATCCGGTCATATGTACTATTCTTTGGCATAGAGATAACACCTTTCATACGCTATTTTTTAAAAAGTATACTGTTTATTTATATTGTATATAATAGCACAAATGCTGTTGAATTACCACCCCTTTACAAATTGTATTTTTGTTTTATCTACTTAATTTGACTCGCTGAACAAATCCAACCTTTTTCTTCCCAATCCTTAGCCTGTTCATAATCATGTCCAAAAAAGATGATGGCCTTTTCTTTTTTTTGCATCTCCCTTATGAATGCAAGATTTTCATAAAACTCTTCCGGGCTCTTATTGATGCTTCCCCCCGGAGGAAGGCTTTCTTTATAAGCTTGTTCCGTATAAATGGTATCGCCGCAAAAAATGATATTTTGGCCATCTTCGAGTTGTAGTTCATAGCCTATCAATCCCTTGGTATGGCATTTTTGCAAGAATAATTTGAAATCTTCTGCAAGCTGCGTTTCTCCCTCAACCATATGAAACGTAAGACCTGGAACATTAAAGTATTGTGCTGGTACATATGCTCCACCAAGTTTTTCCGGATGATTTTGGGTAGTCTCAAACAGTTCGGATACCTCGGGCTCCTAAACATAGATATTTTTTCCAGCTTTTGTGTTGGAAAAATACTTTAGTCCTCCAACATGGTCAAAATGAAAATGCGTTATAATTAAAACGTCTATATCTTCATAGGAAATACCGTTCTCTTTAAGTCTTTCCCCCAAGGGAATGAACTCAGTCATAGGATAGGTGTTTTGAATATGCTCTGAATAGCATTCCTTCCAGTCATCGGAATCCCCGGTATCAACCAGTACCTTTCCAAGAACCGGATGTTCCACCAGCAGCGCCCAATGCGGTGATTTTATCATAACCTCAGGATCATTTTCTTTTACAAGGTCATTTTTTGATCCAACGGTCGCACCAAGATACAATATTTTAAACCGCAATCCCATTATTTATATCTCCTTTTTTCTATTTTCTTGAGCAGGCTTTTTTAACCGCTTCTACAATGTAACGGTCTGTTAATTTAAAATGCTCTTTTAAATAATCTACCGGACCAACTTCACCAAACGAATCCTGTATTCCGATCATTTCCATAGGCACAAGATTATTTTTTACAATAACATCAGATACCGCAGAACCCAGTCCGTTGATAACATGATGGTTTTCTGCCGTCACGATCGCCCCTGTTTCAGCAGCTGCACGAAGAATTGCTTCCTCATCAATCGGTTTCCATGTGAACATATTGATGACCCTTGCATCAATTCCCTGTTCACTCAATATCTTTGCAGCATTAATAGCTTCATTAACACAAAATCCGCTCGCAATAATCGTTGCATCTTTGCCATCTTTAATTGTCACTGCCTTTCCAATCTCAAATGTGCTTCCCGGCTGATAAACGCCTATCACGTTTTTTCTAACCAAACGCATATAATAAACCCCATAATTTTTTGCAATCTTTGGCATTAGGTCTTTTAGCATCGTAGTATCTGTTGGCTCTATTACCGTCATTGTAGGAATCAACCTCATAATCCCCATATCTTCAAAAGGCATATGTGTACCGCCATTTAACGCAGCTGTAATTCCCGGATCAGATCCCACAAGCTTAACATTTAGCTTTGCGTATGCAGCAGACATAAAAATTTGATCACACGCGCGCCTTGTCAAAAATGGTGCAAAGGTATGTGCAAATGGAATTTTTCCTCTTGCTGATAAACCTGCTGCCACGCCGACCATGTTCGCTTCCTGTATTCCGCAATCAATCATTCTATCCGGAAACTCTTTTTGAAATGGTTTCGTTCCCATTGCCGCCATTAAATCCGCATCAAGTGCCACGATGTTATCATCTTCTCTAGCCATATCAATCAGCGCCTCACAATAGGCGTTGCGCATTTCCTGTTTTTCCAAGACAAAATCCTTACAAATCGCTATGCTCATTATTTTAGCCTCCCCATTAATAATTGTCTATCGCAGCTTGCATTTCGCTCAATGCGTCTTGAAGCTGTTCTTCATTCAGCGTAATATTATGGCAAGTCGCAGTACCCGCAATTTTGCTCCATCCATTTCCCTTTTGCGTATTTAAAACAATCATAGAAGGCTTTCCCGTATTGTTCTTTGCATTCAAAATTGCTTCGTCAATTGCGGCAACGTCGTGCCCATCAATACTCTGTGCATACCATCCAAACGCTGCAAACTTCGCGGCAATATCTCCTAGACAGCAGATCTGGTCAGTTGTGCCATCTAACTGAACCTTGTTGTAATCTACAAACGCAATAAGGTTATCTAAATTCCTGTGGGCTGCAAATAACGCCATTTCCCAGACTTGTCCTTCATCGATTTCCCCATCACCCAAAACCAAATACGTATAATTGTTTTTCCCATCCATTTTCATAGAGAGCGCCACACCCGCAGCAGTAGATGATCCTTGCCCAAGCGATCCTGTTGTCATATCAATTCCCGTTGTCAGGTTCATATCGCAGTGGCTTGGCAAGTGTGTCCCTGGTCTGTTTAATGTTTTCAAATCTTCCATCGGCATAAAACCTTTTAATGCGAGCGCAGAATATACTGCCGGTCCGGCATGCCCTTTTGAAACCACAAGCCAATCTCTATCTTCCCATTTTGGATTTTTATTGTCGTATTGAAGCTCTTTTCCATATAAGACTGACAAAAGATGTGCTATCGATAAGGATCCCCCAACATGCCCAACACCTAGATGCGCTATCGCTTTCATCGTTTCCATTTGAATTTGTTTTGCAAAAACATTCAATTCCTTTTGTTTTTCATTTTTCATAATGTTTTCTCCGTTTCGCTTTAAATTCATTCAACTTACAGGTTTGGATGAATCAATATCTTAATTCCCCTTTGTGCTTCCATATCATCAAACGCCTGTTTCCATTCCTTTAATGGATAATGTCCCGTTGTAATATTGCTGATATTTAGCTTTTTTTTGCCAACTAACTCAATCGCTTGTTCCCAGTTATGCCACTGGTGACCAAACGTACCAATAATGGATATCTCTTTTGCAGTAAGCAGGGAATATTCTATCTCCAGCTCCGGTTTCGTTAACCCGATCTGTACAAATTTGCCAGTCGGTTTTACAAGAGGCATTGCTGTCTTTATCGCCGGCAAAGCACCTGTACAATCAAAAACCACATCTACGCTATCAACGCCAACCGTTTCTTTTAAGTAGTCTAATGAAATATTGGTTGTCGTGTAGTCTATTCCATTGTCTTTTGCAATCTTAAGACGGTCGATATCCTTTTCTGTTCCGGTAAGGACTACTGTAGCTCCCCGCGCTTTTGTTACCAAAGAAACAAATTGCCCAATCGCTCCTGGTCCCATTACTAATACAGTATCTGTAGGCAGTACATTTGCTTTATCCCACGTGGCGTGGAGCGCAACAGAAAGTGGTTCAAACATCGCCGCATCATCGAAAGAAACGCTGTCTGGTAATTTATGTACAATATCTTTTCTAACTTTAATATATTCAGCAAAAGCGCCGTCTACGCCATAACCAATTGACAAACGGTCTTTGCACATAAGTGATAATCCTGTTTTACAATACTTGCAATTTCCGCAAATTACTTGCGCTGTCTCGCTTACAACCCTATCTCCCACCTTCAGATTCTTCACGGCAGAACCAATAGAGTCAACCACACCCGAGTACTCATGACCAAGGGTAACCGGAGGATTGCTCCATGTCGCATCATGCAAAATCTTAATATCAGTTCCGCAGACCCCCGCCGATTCTACCCGAATAACGACTTCATCCTCTTTTGGTTCTGGCTTGTCTACCTCAATTAATTCGAGATTCCCAGGTCCCCTTTTTAACTTAACCAAAGCTTTCATAACTTTGTCCCCCTTATTCAGTTTCTTGTTTACGTGAAAATAATTATATGCAGCTACATGTTTATTGTGTACATCAATCGACAATATAAATACTATTTAATCAGATTGTATACACTTTTGTTTTGCTTGTCAAGAAAATTTTTAAAGTTTTTAAGATATTATTTTTTATAAAAAAAACGCGGTTCCTTTCGGAATGCGCCTTTTCCTTGCTTTTTGCATATTATTTTTTTTTCGCAGCATTCCTTCTCTGCCTTTGCTCGCTTTTTTCTATTTTGGCTTGCCGTCGTTCTTCTTTTTTTTCTTTTTGTTGGCTGGCAACCCGCGTGCTGATAAAAACATCACGATCTGCTACTACGCCGCCCGGGCGATTTAATTCCATTTCATATGCACTGATAAAAGAGCCCGGAAGCACAATACCGCCAAGTGTACGTGCTTTTGGCGCTTCTGTCCCGTAAAAGAAATGATTCATGAGAAGCGCGCAATTTGTATTGAGCATAAAATAGGTTCTATATTTTCCGTTTTTAATTTTAAGAAGCTTTGCCCCTCTTTTTTTAAGCGCGTTTGCATAACCGTTTTGTTTTGGATTTTTTATTTCCCATGGTTCGCATTTTGCGATAAATTCTGCTACATTACGTTTGACAATTTGTTTCTCAGTCTCTTTTAATGCAAGCCGATAACTTATAACTGTTTTCCTTGCGGTATCCAATGAAAAACGAATATATTCATCGCGTTCACATACCGCCAAAACACCATCACAAAAAATACCAAAGTATTTAATATTTTCTTTGGCATGATCATAATTCCCATAAGAAAACACCTGATTTTCTATCACAAGGTCTACGTGTCCAAAGATACTGCTCCCTATTTCTGACAGATGGATCAATACTTCTATATCGGCTGGATCCGGATCTGGCGGAAGCGCATTACTGGAATATATTCTTTCCGGTTCTGCTTCCTGCGTCAATGATGTTT
This sequence comes from Christensenella sp., assembly GCA_034926635.1. GTDB lineage: Bacteria > Bacillota > Clostridia > Christensenellales > Christensenellaceae > Christensenella. Next base: position 25,287 of record JAYFQX010000009.1, read on the forward strand.
TGATCCATTTCAGCGTCGCTTGCGGCAAATAAGCCTCTATCCAAAAAGGAAGCGGTATATTGGGAGATTTCTTTTTTCTTTTTTTCTCTGTTGCAAAAAAACGTACCAATCCCGCAATGCCAATCAACACAAAATACGCGGCGAAAAAAGTCGAAAGAACTAACACCCACATGTTTTTTACAGCAAAAAGACTAATAGATCCTGCAATTAACAGAAACCCAATTAACAGTGTTAAACCCCAGTCACGCACATGGTTTCGATAATAGGTATATGCGCTTAAAAGCCTCGTTCCTCCAATAAAAAAAAGCCATCCGCCAAGACCGATCCGGATTACTTCATTCATCAGCCCGGGGAGCGTCAGCAGAAATATGCCGCAGACTACCAATATAATTCCAAATAGAAATGTTGAAATACGGGTTTTTATCTCTTCTTTTGTTCCATAGAGGAAAAACGCAATTCGTTCCGTCCCAAACACACAAACCAGTATCCCCAGTATTTGTGCAAAGACATCTACTACAGAAATTGGAAAGAAAAACAAACAAACGCCAATTGCAACTGCCATTGCGCAGAATATAAAAAACAAAACCGGTTTTGCTTTACCCAAAAGTCTTTCTCCCTTTTTTCTCATTATATCAATTCCGATAGGAAGCGTCAAAATACAATTGAATAATGTATTCTTATAATAACCGATTCCATTATTTCCAAAACTTTCTCATCTTTTTTCAATATTACGCTGTTGACATGGTACTTCCACCTATGGGATAATTTAACTGTTCGTGATATGTGCACGTCTCTGCTCTTCTGCCGCATATTGTCCGGGCAACTTGGGTGATGGAACAAAATATTGCAATTAAAGGAATCCTTTTGTATGGTTGATTTTAATGTTGTCAAAAAGCTATTGGAGAAAAACAGCGTTTGTTCTGCAGAGGAGATTACACCAGAAAAGCACCTAGTTTCAGATTTAGAGCTTGATTCTTTCTCTTTGCTGGATACTGTAACCGATTTTGAGGAAGCATTCCAGCTCATGATTCCAGACCGCGATTTACGTCAACTTGGAACGGTTCAGGATGTAATGGACTATTTGTCAAAAAAAACAGAAAAGTCTGTGAAATAACTTGTCTTTTTCCATGAAAGCTTTCTTCTTTTTTTCTTAAAATTTTTTAAATACATAACAGTCTCATTGCATGGTGTATTTTTTTTATTTACACTGAATGCATGGAGGAAAAATTATGGCAAACGAGAAAAAAAAAGATTTTAATGCAATGCTTCTACAGGATAACGGTATGCCTAAAATACAGATCATCACCGATTCCTCTTCCATCCAAAAATACGGTGGCGAAAGAATGTATTTTGCTCCTCCGCGCGCTTACGATCAAATCATGAAATTGATTCCTTCCGGCAAAATTATAACCGTTGGGGAGATTCGTAAATTTTTTGCTGAAAATAATTCTGCTGATTTTACGGATCCGATTACTGCCGGAATTTTTGTTTCTATCGCAGCCTGGGCAAGCTTTCAGCGCAGCGAAGATCCTACCCCTTTTTGGCGCACGCTGAAAGCAAACGGCGAGCTTAATCCAAAATATCCGGGTGGCGTTGCTTTGCAAAAAGAGATGCTGGAAGCAGAAGGGCATGTCATTGTACAGCGTGGTCGAAAAAATATCCGTTATTTTGTAAAGGATTATCTTAACGTAATGTTTGTGCTTTCCGCTTTATAAGACGGGTTTTCCTTTAAGCATTTATCTGACGCCGCCTGTCAGTATCGTAAAAAGCTGCATGCAAACCATTCCGGAAATTACAACCATAAATGTGATCCGAACAGCCGGGCTTTTGAGCTTGCGATTAAGGATACCGCCCAAGATTCCTCCTGCTACGGCAGCTGGTATCATGTAAACCGTAATAGAAAAATTCCATACGCCATTCAGCATATACCGTGTAAGCGCGCTTATTGTGGTGAGAAGCGTAATAAAAATACTTTGTACGACCGCTTCTTTTGCACGCATTTTGAAGCAAATCATGAGTGCCACCATCTGGAAAGGTCCTCCGCCGATTCCAAAGAACCCCGAAAGTGCGCCGGAAATACATCCCACTGCTGCAGCGCCCCCTCTGCCGATTTCTTTTTGGGGTCGTAGCTTATCTCGCATTAACACAAGGATCAAAACGCATATCAAAACAATAATATACCCTATATTAATAAAATCTTCTGATACCATCGGAATAAATCCTGCACCCAAAAAACTGCCGATAACACTTCCTATAGCAAGGATACTTGTTTTTTTTACTTCGATTTTGACATTTTTATGTTTATAAGTCAGTAACGCTACTATGGCCATGGTTAACACGACGATCAGCGAGGTGAATGATGCAACTCCTTTATCAATATGAAGAAGCGATAACACCGGACGAATTACAATTCCTCCGCCTACGCCGATTGTTGCCCCTAATAACGTTGCAGCAAGCCCAACGAAAAAGTACAACATTTTCTATCTACCATTCTTTGTTTCTTTTTTTTTAACCATATTTTTGAGCCTGTTATCTTAAAAAAAGTATACCTAACAAAAATATACATCCGGATTTAATCATCTGGTTATCGAGATTATATAAAAAGTAAAACGGAACGACGCAGTAACGCGCACCATCAACGCCGTCTAACCGGATTACGATAATAATCGTCGCGGCAAAACACAATAAAAAGGCTTGCCTCCTGCTATTTACAGACTGCAAGCCTTTTTGGCTACTTAATACAAATCTTCTTCTAATTTTTGGGGTTCACTACGGATCAAAGATCTCCGGCTTTTCTATTATTTTTATTCCTGGCTTTCGTCCTGGGCTTCATCTGCCTCATCTTCATCGTTTTCAACGATCTTTGCAACGCAGACAACCTTCGTATCGTCATCCACCCGCATCAGCCTTACACCCTGCGTAGAGCGTCCAATCAGCGATATTTCTTCTACACTCATCCGAATTACCACACCCGCATCGTTAATCAGCATAATATCTTCTGATCCATCCACGATTAACAATCCGCACATTTTTCCGGTTTTATCGGTAATATTCATGGATTTCAGCCCGATACCTCCGCGTGTCTGAAGTCGGTATTCTGTGGCTTCCGTACGTTTTCCGTAACCGTTTTCCGTGATAACCAGAACCTGCTTATCTTTTTCTGCAATACATGCAGCCACCACTTCGTCCCCGTCGCGCAATTTGATAGCGCGTACGCCTGTGGAAACCCTGCCCATAGGCCGAACATCTTCCTCGCTGAAGATAATGGACATACCGTCTCTTGTCCCCACGATAATCTCTCTGCTGCCATCTGTTTCCATCACAGAAATCAATTCGTCATCTTCACGCAGATTTACCGCTTTCAACCCGTTTTGTCTGATATTGGAATATTCCCTAAATGGCGTTTTTTTAATAATACCGCCCTTGGTAACAATCACAAGGTTGGAATTTTTCTCAATTTCCGTCTCGATTGGGAATACCGCCGATATTTTTTCATTTGGATCGAGGTTGAGCATGTTAACGATCGCCGTACCTTTTGCTGTCCTCCCCGCCTCCGGAATCTGGTAACATTTTTTCATGTAAACCTTGCCGTGATTCGTGAAGAAGAGGAGTTGATTATGTGTACAGGTTACAAATACCTGTTCCGCAAAATCTTCTTCCCTGGTGGACATTGCCGTAATGCCCCTGCCACCTCTGCGCTGCGATCGATAGTTTTCCAGGCTGATCCGCTTGATATAACCATAATGCGTCAGCGTAACCACCATATCATCCCGTGCGATGAGCTCATCGAGATCAATATCATCTTCATCAAAGGTGATTTCTGTACGACGTGCATCAGAATACTTATCACGGATCTCCACAAGATCTTCTTTGATAATATCAAGAACCATTTGCGGTGTAGAAAGAATTGCATTATAATGATCAATTCTCTGCTGGACTTCTTTATATTCTGCTTCAATTTTGTCACGTTCCAGACCTGTCAGCCGTTGCAACCTCATATCTAAAATCGCTTGCGCCTGTATTTCAGATAAGCCGAAACGCTCAATCAGTGTCGCCCGTGCGCTTGGCGCATCCGGTGAAGCTTTAATCAGGTTGACAATTTCGTCGATATTATCAAGGGCAATAATCAGACCCTCCAAAATATGCGCGCGCTTCATTGCCTTTTCCAAATCGAATTTGGTACGCCTTACAATAACTTCTTTTTGGTGCTCAACAAAATATTCCAGTACTTGCTTCAAATTCAGAACATGCGGTTCTCCATCCACCAAAGCAATCATAATCACGCCGAAGGTATCCTGCATCTGCGTATGTTTGAAAAGGTGATTGAGCACCACATTGGCGTTGGCGTTCCGTTTTAATTCAATGACAATACGCATACCGGATTTATCAGATTCATCCCGCAGGTCAGAAATCCCGTCAATCCGTTTTTCATGCACCAGATCCGCAATCTTTTCCACCAGTGCCGCTTTATTGACCTGATAAGGAATTTCTGAAACGATAATCCGTTCCCGGTCTTCCTTATATTTTTCAATTTCCGTTTTTGCACGTACCCGAATTCTGCCACGACCTGTTTTATAGGCTTCACGAATTCCGGAAACCCCCATAATAATGCCGCCCGTCGGAAAATCCGGTCCCGGTATAATATCGATCAATTCTTCAATAGAAATCTCCGGGTTATCGATCAGCGCAATTGCGCCGTTGATGGCCTCTTCCATATTATGCGGCGGAATGTTTGTAGCCATGCCGACAGCAATACCGCCCGTTCCGTTTACCAAAAGATTCGGAAAACGAGCAGGCAATACGGCAGGCTGCTGAAGCGTCTCGTCAAAATTTGGATAAAAATCAACCGTATCCTTATCAATATCGCGCAGCAGCTCCAGCGTTAGTTTAGACATTCTCGCCTCGGTATACCGCATAGCGGCCGCGCCATCTCCATCGACAGATCCAAAGTTACCATGTCCGTCCACCAGCAGGTAACGCGTAGAAAAATTCTGCGCTAGCCGAACCATCGCATCGTATACAGCGGTATCGCCGTGCGGATGATATTTACCTAAAACATCACCGACAAGACGTGCGCTTTTGCGGTAAGGCTTGTCCGGATACATATTCAGTTCGCTCATGGAATACAGAATACGCCTGTGTACCGGCTTTAGTCCATCACGTACATCAGGCAGCGCACGATTGATAATAACCGCCATCGCGTAAGCGATAAACGATTTTTGCATCTCCTTATTCAGATCTATTGGTACAATACTTTTTAATTGCTCTTCCAAAACAGTTACCTCTTATTTCCTTCGGTATTAAATATCAAGATCCGTTACCAGCTTTGCGTTTTCCTCAATGAATTCACGCCGCGGTTCTACGCTGTCCCCCATTAAAATTGAAAATGTCTCTTCGATCTCAATCGCGTTGTCCATATCTACCTGCAGCAGTGTCCTTGTTTCCGGATCCATCGTCGTTTCCCAAAGCTGCTCCGGATTCATCTCTCCAAGACCTTTATATCTCTGGATTGCAGCACCGTCCCCTACTTCTTTCAGGTATTCCTGCAACGCTTCATCGCTATAAACATATTTATCTTCTCTGCCTTTTTTGCTGACCTTATAAAGCGGAGGCTGCGCGATATATACATACCCGTTTTCAATCAGAGGTCTCATATACCGATAAAAGAACGTCAGCAGCAAAATACGGATATGGCTTCCGTCAACATCAGCATCCGTCATACAAACAATTTTATGATAACGAAGCTTTTCCACATCAAATTCTTCTCCCATGCCTGCGCCAAACGCAGTGATCATGGCTTTGATTTCATTATTGGCAAGCGCGCGGTCATGGCGCGCCTTCTCTACATTCAATATTTTTCCGCGCAGCGGTAAAATTGCCTGAAATTTCCTGTCTCTGCCCTGTTTGGCGCTTCCGCCGGCGCTGTCGCCCTCAACAATGAAAATTTCGCATTTGCTTGCATCTTTTTCCGAACAATCTGCCAGTTTTCCGGGCAATGCCGCGGATTCCAGCGCGGTTTTACGACGGGTCAATTCTCTGGCTTTTTTCGCCGCTTCCCGCGCGCGTTTTGCAGTCAGACATTTCTCAATAATAATTTTTGCGGTTGTCGGATTTTCTTCTAAGAAGGCATTCAAACCATCTGCAACAGTTGAATCGGTCAGCGCACGCATTTCACTGTTTCCCAGCTTTGTTTTTGTCTGTCCCTCAAACTGCGGCTCTACCAGTTTTACACTGATGATCGCCGTTAACCCTTCCCGAATATCCTCACCGGAAAGCGTTGCCTCATTTTCTTTGACATATTTCATACGTTTTGCGTAATCATTGACAACGCGCGTAAGCGCATTTTTAAAACCGTTTAAATGCGTTCCCCCTTCATGCGTAGAAATATTATTCGCGAAAGAAAAAATATTTTCTGCATATCCCTCGTTGTATTGCATTGCTACTTCTACGGTAGAGGTTCCTTTTTCAGCGCAAAAATAAACCGGCTCTTCAAAAAGCGGATTTTTGTTTTTATTCAGATACTGCACAAAGGATTTAATCCCGCCTTCATAACAATACACTTGCTTTATCGGCTTTTCTCCGCGTAAATCCTCCAGCGTGATACTGATCCCTTTGTTCAGAAATGCCATTTCACGCAGCCGGACACGCAATGTATCAAAAGAAAAATTAACGTCCTCAAAAATCTCCGGATCCGGCCAAAACCGAATTTCCGTTCCTGTCTCTTCGCTTTCTCCGATCACTTCCAGTTCTGTTATCCTGATTCCGCGTGAAAACTCTTGCCGATGTATTTGCCCTTCACGATGAATGGTTGCCACCAATTTCTCGGAGAGCGCATTTACTACTGATACGCCTACGCCATGCAGTCCTCCCGAAACCTTATAGCCGTCGCCCCCAAACTTACCGCCGGCATGCAGCATGGTGAGCGCTACCTCCAAAGAAGAAATTCCTGCCTGGGGATGAATCCCCGTAGGAATACCACGTCCGTTATCCCGCACATAAACGCTTCCATCCTCCTCTATCACCACAAGGATGTCCGTGCAAAATCCCGCCATAGCTTCATCTATAGAATTATCTACGATTTCATATACCAGATGGTGCAGACCTCTTAAATCTGTAGAACCGATATACATTCCCGGTCTCTTGCGGACCGGTTCAAGCCCCTCTAATATCTGTATTTGGCTTTCATCATAATGTTCATTTTGGTTATTCATGCAAAATCCTCTCTTTTATACAAAAAAACTAGCTATCCATTCCCATTTTTTTGCTTCTCTTTAAAAGAGTACGCGCAGAAATAGGGGAAAGATAACCGTTTCTTTGTTCGCCTTCCTGGGTAATAATAATGGATTTTGGTACGTCTTCATTGATTTTTATCTGACGGACGCCCTCTAAAAAGAGGCTCGTATCTTGATTTTTCACGGCCTCTTCATAATCCAATATCATAATCACGTGATCTGTTTTTACATAAAAATCACTGCCAAGATGTAATATCATAAAAAATCTCCTACTTTATATATATATTATACTATATATATATATAATAGTGAAGCTTTTTTTATGCTTCATATTCAATCTTCCCATCTGAAACCCTGTATTTATGCACATTTTTTGTGGATTTCTTTTGATTTTGTTCTGCGGTTGTTATAAAAACCTGAAATTCTTTTAAGACACTGATTAAATTCTTTTTTCGAAAGTCATCTAATTCCGAAAAAACATCATCCAAAAGCAGTACCGGCGTTTTTCCGGTGCTTTCTGCAAGAATTTTAAGACATGCTATTTTAATTGCCAGCATAAGCGTCCTCAGTTGCCCCTGAGACGCATAAACACGTGCCTCCTTATTATCTATCATAATCTCAATATCATCCCTGTGAGGTCCTGCTACGCTGTTAAAATCGGTCATCTCTTTTTTTGCTAATTTTTTAAGAGTCCCCATAATATCTTCTTCCGGTATTGTTTCTTTATATTGAAGCGTAATTTCTTCTTTTTTACCTGAAATCAGATAATGAACTTCTTTCACAAATTTATTCAATTGATTCACATATGCCTTACGATTTTTGAGGATAATTTTGATATATCCCCCAAGCTGCTCATTATATACTTCGAGCATTTTTTGAATATCAATGCTCTTTCCTTTTTTGAGTAAAGCATTTTTTTGGGAAAGAACCTGTGAATACTGCTTAAGTGCATCAACATAAGATGGTCTTATTTTGGAAATTTCTCCATCTAACAGCCCTCTTCTTAAGGATGGAGCTTCCCGTGCTGTCTTAATGTCCTCCGGAGAAAACACCACAACATAAAGATTTCCCAATAAATCTTTTACGCTCTTTGCGGGAATTCCGTTTATTTTAATGCTTTTTCTTTTATCTTTTTGCGTTAGAACTTCTATTTCGCCATCTTCTCCATCATCTTCAAATGATACTTTCAAATATGCGCCGTCTTTTCCCAGCATGATCGTCTTATAGTCTGAAGAAATTCGAAAGGATTTGCCGTTAGCACAAATATGGAGTGCTTCCAGGACATTTGTTTTTCCCTGTGCATTTTCCCCATAAAGTATATTAATTCCATTAAAAAAATCGATATTTAATTGTTCATAATTTCTGAAATGAATCAGCTTTAAACTTTTTATGAACATAAAATCCTTTCAAAAAAGCGCCAAAAAGGCGCTTTTTTTGTTATCATTATTATTCTGTCAGTCGTTATTCTATTTAGTCTTCCCGCAGCTGTACCGGCAAAATCAGATATTCATACATATCAGAATTTTCTTGTTTTACAATACACGGGCTCACGCTGGTATTATATTGCATTAAAACTTCAGGATCATCGACACATTTCAAAACATCCAGCACATATTTTGCATTAAAAGCAATTTTTAGGTCTTTCCCTTCTGTAATTACAGGAATTTTTTCATCAATATTCCCCATTTCCGAATTTGAGGATATATTTAAGTTTTTATCCGTAATTTCAAATTTAATGACATTATTGCTTCCTTCACGCGCTAAAATAGAAGCCCTTTCAATACTGTCTTTCAGCATACCCGTTTCCACTTTTACGCTGGTTGCACAATCCTTTGGAAGTAGGTTTTTATAATTGATGTAATCTCCTTCCAGCAATCGCGTGAATATCTGCGTATGATTAGCCTCAAAAAGCGCCATATTTCCGCTGATAGATATTTTTACATTTTCTTCGGTATCTTCTATAATCCTCGAAACTTCGCGCAGTGTCCGTGCGGGAATCACACAACTCTTTTCAATATCAGAAATAGCCTGCTGTCTTCTGACCGCCATGCGATACCCATCGAGTGCTACTAAAGTAAGGGAATCTTTTCCAATATCAAACAATAAACCCGTTAAAATCGGTTTATCTTCGCTGACTGCTGCCGCAAAAAGCGTTTGATTGATCATGCTGCGCAGCATATTCTGCGGAATTTTAATTTGTTCTTTCTTTTCCAAAACAGGAAAAGCAGGAAACTCTTCCGGATTCATCTGCTGCAGTACGACATTGGAATTCAGGCAGCTGATCTCTACGGAATTTTCCCCCATGCTTTTAAAATTGACATCGCTGTCGGGAAAACGATTGATAATTTCGTATAAAAGTCTTGCGGGAATCGCCGCTTCCCCTTCCTGCGCTATCTGCGCATCAAGTTCTGTTTTAATAGAGAGCGCAATATCCGTTGCCTTCAGCGTAATATTTTCCTGCGAGCAAGAAAACAGGATGCATTCCAGAATAGATTTTTGCATTTTGGAAGCGGCTCTGTTTACCGTGCCAATCGCTGTGAGTAAATTTGCTTTCGAACATGTGAATTGCATTTCGGCTTCCTCCGTTTTTTATTAAATATATATGTATTAGTCGTATGTATTAGGGGGTGTGCATAGTGTGTATAAGCACTTTTTTTTGCAGTACACCCGTGTTTTTCGTTCTTTTCTATTGTGGATTAACCTTGTTTAAAAAAGGCTTATCCGGTGAATGCTGTGGGTAAGGACTGTGAAATGAGAAAATCAGTAATCCTTTTTCATAAATACCAGATAAAAAATATCCACAATTTATCCCTTAACCCGTGCCTCTATATCCTCAATGACTCTTTGTAATTCCATGTCTTCCTTCATCTGTTTTTTTATTTTTTCTTCTGCATATAAAACAGTGGTATGGTCTTTTTTACCAAAAAACTCCGCAATTTTCTGGTAGGGAAGATCTGTCAGATTTCGAAGAATATACATTGCAATTTGACGCGGAAAAGCAATCTCCCTGTTTTTTTTATGGCTTCTCAGGTCGTCTTCCTTAATATCATAATACTTGCAGATAACATCCGTCACGCTTTTTGGGGTAATCACTTTGACAGAAGGCTCTGAAAAGAAATCATTCAAAGCTTTTTGTGCGATTAAGACATCTATCTCCTGAAGAGGAGAAAATTCTTTATGGAGTTCCGCATACATGATTACTTTTTGCAGCGCACCCTCAAGAGTCCGGATATTTGAATTTTTTTGCTGCGCTATATAATGAAAAACATCATTTTGGATTGGCAGCATATCAGGATTTTGTTCCTTTAAAGCTTGTGCTTTTTTCAAAAGGATTGCTACGCGGGTTTCATAATCTGGGAGCTTGATGTCCGCAATCAATCCCCATTCAAAGCGGGAGCGCATTCTTTCTTCGAGTTTTTCCATTTCTTTTGGTGGTCTGTCCGAAGAAATTACAATCTGTTTATTCAGCTCATGCAGCGCATTAAAGGTATGGAAAAATTCATCCTGTGTCACGTCTTTCCCCGCGATAAACTGAATATCATCCATCAATAATACATCTACATTACGGTATTTATTACGAAATTGTTCACGAAGGTCAATGTTGGCATTGTTGTTTGTCAGCTGGATCATGCGGATCAATTCGTTAAGAAAAGTTTCGCTCGTAACGTATACAATGCTTGCATCCGGCTTTTCTCTTAAAATATAATTGCCGATTGCATGCATTAAATGGGTCTTGCCAAGACCTACGCCTCCATATAAGAAGAGAGGATTATAGGCATGACCGGGCGATTGTGCAACCGCAAGCGCAGCTGCATTGGCAAATTTATTAGATTCTCCTACAACAAATGTATCAAAAGTATAAGAAGGATTAAGCGTAGAACCAAGGGTTTTTTTCTGTTCTTGTTTTTTTGGAGAAGGCTTGATTTCCTCAATATCAGCGGCCTCTTGCGGTGTAACAAAAAATAAAGCAATGTTTGCGGCAGAAACCCCATAGAGTTCCTCATATGCCAGCTGCATGGTGACTTTTATTTTTTCTGCATATTTTTCCATAATCAGATTTTTATGCATAGGAGAAGAAACCTCAAAATAAAAAGCATTTTCTTCTTCAAAAATAGGCTTTAATTCTTTGATCCAGACATTAAATTGGAACATGGGAAGGTCTTCTTCCAAATAACTTAGTGTTTTTTCCCAAAGTATGTTAAATACGCTCATGTTAAACCTAATCCTCTGTTTTAATCTATGTGGATAACTTTTTGAACAAGGATTCCTTTTGCAGGAAAGGCTTTTTTGTTCCATATCCAAAAGTTATGCTTGTTTTATCCACAGACTTATCCACAAAAAATCTAAAAATGTGAATAACCATGCGGGTTATACGAATTTTATTATATCATAACGGCATCAAAAAAGGAACGGAAAACAAAGAATCTTTTTATTGCACAAGCTCAATAAAGTGGCTGAAGAATTTGCAAAAAGACATCTCTTTATATTAGAATAAGGAAGAAAAGGATGCAGTGCCGCGTATGAAAAAGTTAAGAGAAATTAAGAGAGTCGGAAAGGATGCTTTTTTGCAGCAATATGGAAAAGCCGTGTTGTTGATGTTTTTGGTTTCTTTGATTCCCATTGTATCCGTGTGGGCTTTGACGATATTAGGGGTAAATTTTTTACTCAGATTATGGCTGTTTGTTCAGCTTGATTTGTTGCGTGTAATTTCTGTTACAATTTCTTTAGTGGCGCTGATCGTTTTTTTATTTTTGGCTCAGTGCGTGCTGCATGTCGGAAGTTGCAGCGCTTTTTTAACGATAACAAAAAAACAAAAAATGGAAATGTTTAAAATGTTTGACGGGTTTAAAAATTTCGGAAATTCTCTTGGTGGAATGCTGTGGATGATTTTGTGGATTTTTCTTTGGAGCTTTCTCTTTATTGTCCCAGGGATCATTAAATATTATGCTTATTTTATGACACCATACCTGTTAGCGGACAATCCACGTGTTTTGGGCGCGGATGCGGTGGAATTATCAAAAAGGATGATGAAGGGGAAAAAAGGAAAATTATTTTTAATACAGCTTAGTTTTATCGGATGGTTTTTTTTGAGTGTTTTGACACTGGGTATTTTATGGGTTACTTATGTCGGACCTTATTTCAACAGTGTAATGGCGGAATATTATAACAAAGCAAAGGAAGATGCGCTTATAAAAGGGTATGTAACGCAGGATGAGCTTTTGGGTGCGGAATTGCATTCTCTTGATGCATAATAAGAATTTATGGCAGAATCCTGCAAGAATAGGCATTTTCTGTTGACACTTGAAGTCAATAAATATATAATAATAATCGTCTTTTTGTCGATAAAAATATCGCATAAAGCATAAAATGAAATGATTGTCCGGCACGCCGGACATACAATAACACGAATTGGAGAGAAGATAATTATGAAAATGACGTATCAACCTAAAAAAAGAAAACGTAGCCGTGTACACGGTTTCATGAGCAGGATGAAAACAAAAGCCGGAAGGAATGTTCTGAGAAGGAGACGCGCAAAAGGCAGAAAAGTACTTTCCGCGTAAATCTTTTATTTTGAAAGTACTGACTTTGAAAAAAAACAAAGAATTTAACTTTGTTTATAGGAAAGGAAAGCCCGCCGGATCTCGCGATATGACCCTTATTTGCGCAAAAAGCAGGTATGGGGGCATAAGGGTTGGATTTTCAGTCAGTAAAAAGGTAGGCAACAGTGTGGTAAGGAATCGTACAAGGCGCCGCTTCAAAGAGGCGTTTCGTACGTTTTTACCTGTTTTGAACGGAAATTACAGTCTTGTTTTTGTCGCGCGCGCAAGCGTAGCGGATGCGGAATTCAGTCAAATCTGCAAGCAAATGAAAAATTTGCTGAAGCGTGCTGGATTTCAACTCCCGGGAGGGGAGGAGAAGAAACATGAAAAAAGTGATATTAGCGTTCATTAGGTTTTATCAAAGGGCAATTTCACCATATACGAGGGCAAGTTGCAGGTATACTCCTACCTGTTCGCAGTATGCGATTGAGGCGGTAACGAAATACGGTGCGCTGAAAGGTTCTTTTTTGGCGATCAAACGGATTTTGAGATGCAATCCCTTCTGTGCCGGCGGATATGACCCTGTTCCGTGAGAGCGTTTGGAGGAAATGAATATTGAGTTTTTTATATAATAACTTTTTATCAGATTTTTTTATGACCTGCATCAACGGAATCAACAGTCTGGTGAACGACTATGCGCTGTGCATCGTTATCATCACGATTTTGATCCGGTTATGTTTGCTTCCTTTGGATATGAAGCAAAGAAACAATGCAGCGAAGATGAGTTCGCTTGGACCAGAAATTCAGTCTTTGCAAAAACGTTATGCAAATAATCCGCAGCAGTTGCAGAGAAAGCAGCAGGAGCTTTACCGGAAAATGAATGTAAAGCCGATGCTTGGCTGCCTGCCGGCAGTCATTCAGTTGCCGATCCTGTTTGCCTTTTTTGGCGCGATGCAGGTTTTGGCAAGCCAGCAGACGGTTGCCCTAGTACTTGATGCGGCACAGTATGGCGCGCAGAGCGTCCAGCTTCCGGAATTTTTCTGGGTGCATAACTTTTGGCAGCCGGATAACGGCATGGCAAATATCTTGCCGAATGCACAGGAATTCCTTGCATTTGTACAGAGAAATACGACTTACATACCCCCGCAAACCCTTGCGTTATTGCACAGTCAGGGATTACTTGATTTTTCTTCCGGGGTTATGCAGGTTTCAACAGACGCTTATACTACGCTGACAAACCAAATTTTAGCATCTAATGGCTTTGTGGATGCACAGGGTGTTGTTACAAATTATAATGGTTATTTCATTCTTCCGGCGTTATCGGGCGTAGCGCTTTTCCTGCAGCAGAAGTTTAACCCGGCGTCTATGAATGGCGGAATGGGTATGGGAGCAAATCCGGAGCAGGCAGAGGCACAGGGATGTTCCACCAAGATGATGCTTTGGATATTCCCAATATTCTCGGTTTATATCTGCGCAACATCAAATACGGCATTTGCTCTTTATTGGTTCACATCCAGCTTGTATGCGTTTGCACAGATGAAACTGGTTGATTTTATCAAAAAGGCGAGGGCAAGAAAAAAGCAGATAACCGTCTCTTAAAAAGGGGGATATAATAGTGACTTATGTGGAGTCGAAGGGTAAGACAGTAGACGAGGCGATTTTTAACGGACTAGAGCAAATGGGGCTATCCTTGGACGAGGTAGAGATCGAGATTGTCCATGAGGGAAGCAAAGGAATTTTTGGACTGGGAAAAAGCGCGCTTGTTAGGTTAAATAAAAAAGAAAAACAGCAAAGTAAGCCTGAGGAGTTTTTAAACGGGTTGTTTAACAGAATGAAGGTTGACGCTGTTTGTGAAGTCAAAGAAGAGACCGATAAAAGTATAAAAATTGAAATCAAAGGCGAGGATACCGCGGTGCTGATCGGTCGGCGCGGAGATACGCTGGACGCATTGCAATATCTGACCGGGTTGGCGGTGAATAACGGCAGCGAGGATTATAAAAAAGTAATGCTTGATGCTGAAAATTACAGGGAAAAGCGTGAGCGAACATTGGAAAAGCTTGCAAAAAGGCTGGCAAGCACTGTTGCAAAAACGGGACGGCCTGTAACGCTGGAGCCAATGAACCCTTACGAAAGACGTATTTTGCACGCTACGCTGCAAAGTCATCCCCGAGTGGAGACGATTTCTGAAGGTGAGGAACCATATCGTCGGGTGATAATCAAGAGAAAGCGTTCCGGCGAATCTTAATAAGAACTTTGAAAACCCGGCCAATGCGTCGGGTTTTTTCAATCTCGCAACAATGGATACAGAGGCTGTTTGCGTTGTCAATGTAGGAAAAAAGAGAGGAATCGTTTATGGTAGAAAGCGATACGATTGCGGCGATTGCAACACCGCCGGGTACAGGAGGCGTTGCAGTAATAAGAATTAGCGGAAGCAGCGCGCTTTCTGTTTTAAAGCGTGTGTTTTGTTTTGCCGAAGAATTCGAACATGGCAAAATGTGCTATGGCAGTATTATGCAAAACGGTGAAAGGCTGGATCGCGTTCTTGCGGTTATGTTTTATGCACCGCATTCTTATACCGGCGAAGATACGGCTGAGCTGCATTGCCACGGAAGCGCGATCGGTGTTAGTAGGATATTGGATTTTATTTTTGAATCAGGAGCGCGCCCGGCGCAGCCTGGTGAGTTTACTAAGCGTGCATTTTTGAATGGTAAAATGGATTTATCACAAGCAGAGGCAGTAGGTGATTTCATTTCTGCATCTTCCAAGGCTGGGGCGCGTGCTGCGCTTTTCCAAATGGAAGGATCTGTCAAAAATACAGTTTTGGCGTTTCAGGAAAATTTGACCGATCTACTGGCGCGGGTAACTGCAGCGGTTGAATATCCGGAAGAAGATTTGGAAGATGAAATTTCTCTGGAAGCAATTCCCGTTTTGGAAAAGCTTGAACAGGAAATTAATGCGCTTGCTCAAACTTTTGGAAGTGGCAGTATTTTAAAGGAAGGTCTTAATGTTGCGATCGTGGGAAAACCGAATGTGGGAAAATCTTCTTTGCTGAATGCACTGCTCGGCACAGAACGCGCGATCGTTGCGGATGTTCCGGGAACAACGCGCGACACGATTGAACAAAGTTTTACGGTTGATGGAATTCGCATTAATATGACGGATACTGCCGGAATCAGAAGAACAAAGGATGTTGTTGAATCTCAAGGAGTAAATCGGTCTAAAGACGCGTTAAATAAGTGCAAACTGGCGATTTTTGTGCTTGATTCGACAGGACATTTGACAGAAGAAGATGAATTTGTTTTTCAAGCGCTTAAAAAAAGTAAAATTGATGTAATGGTCGTTTTTAATAAATTAGATGCTTCTCAGAGCCTCACAGAAGAAGAGGTATTAGAGAAGTTTCCGGCGGTTCGGTATATGAAAACTTCTGCCAAAACAGGTTTGGGGATAGAAGAATTAAAAAAGTGGATTAGCGGGTATGCACGGATTGATGTTACTTCGGCTGAAGATACAATCATCACAAGCCAGCGGCATCGTTATTCCCTGCTTCAGGCATCGGAACAATTAAACGAGGCAAGACGTGCGCTTGCGGATGGTATGGATATGGATTGCGTGACCATTGATCTCAATGGCGCATGGAACAGCCTTGGCGAAATTACAGGTAATACTGTGACGGAAGATATTATCGACCGTGTATTTGAAAAATTTTGTTTGGGTAAATAATGATATTCGTCGTTTTTTATATGGCGGGATTTTTGGAGAGAATATGACAGAATACGATGGCGGAACATATGATGTGGTAG
Organism: Christensenella sp.; assembly: GCA_034926635.1. Classification (GTDB taxonomy): domain Bacteria; phylum Bacillota; class Clostridia; order Christensenellales; family Christensenellaceae; genus Christensenella. The sequence goes on from JAYFQX010000009.1 coordinate 41,859, forward strand.
TAGTCGGCGCAGGTCATGCAGGAATAGAAGCTGCTCTTGCCTGCGCGCGAATAGGTAAAAAGACACTGCTGACAACGATAAACATGGATGGAATTGCGCTGATGGCATGCAACCCGGCAATTGGTGGGACGGCGAAAGGACATTTGGTGCGAGAAATCGATGCTTTGGGCGGTCAAATGGGGATTTCTGCCGATGAAACATTTATACAAATAAAAATGCTAAACACAAAAAAAGGACCTGCTGTCCACTCTTTGCGCGCGCAAGCCGATAAAAAGCGATATCAGGAATATATGAAACATACGCTTGAAAATACGCCAAATTTGCAATTGGTGCAAGATGAAATTACGGATATTTTGACAAATGATTCGCGGGTGTGCGGCGTGCGGGGTGCAATGGGTGCGCGCTATGGCGCGCGAGCGGTGATCCTTTGTACCGGTGTTTATTTAAAAGGTAAAATAATTGTCGGTGAATATACAAAAAACGCAGGGCCGAGCGGTCTATTTCCTGCAAATTACTTAAGTCAAAGCCTTTCTTCGCTGGGATTTGTTTTGCAGCGGTTCAAGACTGGGACGCCTGCACGCGTAGATGCGCGCAGTATAGATTTTTCGAAAACAATCCCGCAATATGGAGATGAAAAGATTATACCTTTTTCTTTTATGAGTGGACAAATTACGCGAAAACAAGTCCCTTGTTTTTTGACCTATACCAACGAAAGAACGCATGAAGTGATCCGGCAGAATATCCACCGCAGTCCGCTTTACAGCGGAATGATCGATGGGATTGGCCCGCGGTATTGCCCCTCGATTGAAGATAAAGTTGTTAAATTTCCGGATAAACAACGTCATCAGCTTTTTTTGGAACCCGAGGGTTTAAACACCAATGAAATTTACGTACAGGGAATGTCTTCCAGCTTACCTGTGGAAGTGCAAATGGCGCTATACCGTACAATTCCAGGATTAGAGAACGTACATTTTGTAAGACCGGCTTATGCGATCGAATATGATTGTATTGATCCGACAAGACTACAGCCATCGCTGCAAACAAAGGATGTGGAAGGACTTTTTACAGCAGGTCAGATTAATGGAACTTCCGGTTATGAAGAGGCCGCTGCACAAGGCGTTATTGCAGGGATCAACGCTGCGCGATATTTAGAAGAGCAGCCCCCTGTGATATTAAGGAGAGACCAGGCCTATACCGGCGTTTTGATTGATGACCTTGTAACGAAGGGAACCAAGGAGCCGTACCGCATGATGACATCCCGCGCGGAATACCGCCTTCTTTTGCGACAGGATAACGCAGACAGCAGGCTTACGCAGATTGGGCGGGAAGTTGGTCTGGTTGAAGATGCGAGATATGACAGGTATTTATATAAAACTGAAATTGTTTCACGTGAAACAAAACGGCTTATGAATGAAACGGCAGGGAGATCGTCTGTAGACGCTTTTTATCGGAAGCGCGGATTAGAAGAGCCGGGCAAAGGCATGAGACTGGCAACCCTGCTCGCACGTCCGGAAATAGGATATGAAGAATTAAGGGAGATCGATACTGACTTACCTGAAATGGACGATGATATCCGTCTGCAGGTTGAAACAAATATTAAATATGCCGGATATATTGATAAACAAAAAAAACAGGTAGAGGCAGCTACGGCTCTGGAGAAAAAGCAGATACCGCAAGATCTTGATTATAAAAAAATTAGTGGTCTGCGTCTGGAAGCGCGTGCAAAGCTGAGTGATGTGATGCCCCTGAACGTGGGACAGGCGTCACGAATTTCCGGGGTATCACCGGCGGACATTTCGGTGTTATTGGTATATTTAGCAGGGCACGGAAAATAAAGCCGTCCCACGTTCAGATATTAAGGGGTCCCCGGCACAATCTAGCGCGCAGCGCGATTGTGAAAGGGGTAAGAGACGCGAGCGCGAAACAGGCGAAGACGCCGCGCAGAGGCGGCGAGATGAAAACGCGCAGAGCGGCTAAGGGACAGGCGTCACGAATTTCCGGGGTATCACCGGCGGACATTTCGGTGTTATTGGTATATTTAGCAGGGCACGGAGGATCAAATATTTTAGAAGTGAGGCGGGATTACTTTGCTGGTAGTAATTTGGTTGACAACGATGATTGTACCGGTGGTAACAGTACTTGCAGGATTGCTTTTATTGAAAGCGCCTCCTGCGGAGCGCAACGCACTGTTTGGCTATCGCACAAATCGTTCCAGACTATCGCAACAGACCTGGGATTACGCAAATAAGCGTTATGGGAAACTGGCTTTTCGGTTTGGATTTTTGTCGATGGTTTGCTGCGTGCTTATTAATCTTTTATGGACGGGAGAATACGATGCGCTGGTACTGATAGATTTGATTCCCGGCATATTTTTCTTGATTTTTCCAATTTTTATTGTAGAAAATGAGATAAAATGTTATTTTAACAAAGAAGGTCTCCCTTATAAAGAAAGGAATGATGAAAACAGTGAGCATGATTGAGAGCGAAAGACTGCGTCTTCGTCCCTTTGTGATAGAGGATCAGGAAACAGCCGCGCAGTTTTTAGGAGACGCGGATGTGATGTATGCATGGGGACATGGATTTACGAAGGACGAAGTAAGAGGTTGGATCATAAAAAATATTAACCGTGTAAAGAACGATGGATGCGGGTATTTACTTACAGAAGAAAAAAGATCAGGCGCGCCGGTAGGCGCGATCGGTTTGATGTTTAGTGAAATTGACGGGCAAAAGGACTGGGAAATCGGGTATATTCTGGATAAGAGACATTGGGGAAAAGGTTTTGCGCAAGAAGGTGCGAGAGCCTGCGCGAAATATGCGTTTGACGTGATGAAAAGGGATTATGTCTTACTGCAAATGCGTACCGATAATATAGCATCTGTAAAAGTCGCAGAAAGTATTGGTGCAAAGAAAATCGGTGAATATAATCGGTTTTTTTACGGGCAACACAGGCAGCATTATATCTATAAGTTAAAAAGAGAATGTTTCACGTGAAACAGCGGGAAAGGCAGGCTGAAAAATGGAAATTGATAATCGCCCTGTAAAATGGCTGCATGAGCCAGAACGTCATGAAGAAAAAAATGGAAGGATCATCCTTTATACAGAGCCGGGAACTGATTTTTGGCAAAACACCTATTATGGCGTCCGGAAAGTAAACGGACACGCCTTGCTGATGGATACTGCGGAGGAAGAATTCAGCTTTTCTGTAAAAACAACCTTCGCATCAGAGTCTATCTATGACCAATGTGGCGTGATGGTATATTTAGATGAGGAAAATTGGTGCAAAGCATGTGTAGAATATGAGACGGAAGAATCTCAAAAACTTGGCAGCGTAGTAACCACGCTGGGATTTTCGGACTGGGCGTCCGCAGACATCAGTGGAAAAGTAAAAAGAATGTATTACCGCGTTTCGCGGCGTGGAAATGACTATCTGATTGAAAATTCCACAGATGGGCAAAACTATCATCAGCTCAGAATGTTTCATTTGCTTGGCGGGAACGAAAAGATTGGGATCGGTATTTTTGCATGCAGTCCTTCTGAAAAAGGATTTAAGGCTGTATTTGAGGATTTTGCAATCGGGGGATGCGTATGGCCGCGTGCGGCAGAGGGGCAGGATGCATGACGGAATTTTGCAAAGAACTGGAAGCGCTGTGTAGGCAAACGGGATATGATGTTTCCCGGCAGGCACTCGAAAAGATGAACGCATACTATGACTGCATGGTGGAGACTAACGCAAAATATAACCTGACTGCTATTACGCAGCCGCAAGACGCAGCGTGCAAGCATTTTTTTGATAGTATTGTGCCATATAGGCAAATTCCGAAAGGCGCTGCGGTAGTAGATATTGGAAGCGGTGCGGGATTCCCGATTACGCCGTTAAAAGCGGTGCGGGAAGATATTCTTGCGGTTGCCATGGAATCGTCACAAAAAAAATGCAATTTTATTGAAAATGCATCACTTGTGTCAGGGATAGAAGTTGAAGTCATATGTGCGCGTGCCGAAGAAGCAGGACAAGGACGGCAACGGGAAGTATTTGACGTGTGCGTATCCCGTGCGGTAGCAGCATTGCCGGTATTAATGGAATTGAGTTCACCGTTGGTTAAAAATCATGGGTTGTTTTTTGCTTATAAGGGAAAATATCAGGAAGAATTAAAAAATGCGGAAATTGCCATGAAAGCGCTCAATCTTGAATTAGAAGAAGTGATTGCTATGCCATATGGAACATACGAGCACAATGTTTTGGTGTTTCGGAAAAAGGGGATGCTATCTCCGAAATATCCAAGACGCTATGCGCAGATCATAAAGTCACCGTTATAAGTTCATAAAAGGTTCGTATTTGCGTGATATGATTAAAAAATACACCAGGCAATTACAGAGCGGCTTGCTGCCGCCGGAAAGAGGAGACAGGAATGATGAACGGATTTCGCAGATTTATGATGGGACGTTATGGCGGAGATAAATTCGGCATGTTCCTCATTATTCTCTCCATTGCCATCAGCATTGTGCTGATGTTTGTTCCAGTTGCTTATATTAGTCTGCTGGCATGGATCCCGCTTATATTTGCAATTTACCGTATGTTCTCTAAAAATATTGCAAAACGGCAACAGGAGAATTACACCTATCTGCGCTTTTTGGGAGAATTAAAAGCATTACCGAAAACAGTAAAAAAACAAATGCAAGACAGCAAGACACATCGTTATTATCGCTGCCCAAAATGCGGACAGAAGCTACGGGTTCCCAAAGGAAAAGGTAAAATCAACATTACCTGTTCGAAATGCGGAAATAAATTTATAAAAAAAACCTGAGATAAATAATAAGAATACACAATATCACCGGAAATAAAAAAGCATCTATACTATATATGGTAGAGATGCTTTTCTCAATGAAGCAAAAAAAGAAACAATTATAAAGAGAACTTTCCAACGGGAGGAAAATCCGTTATAATAATACATGCCGGATACACCAACGCAGAAACAGTGTGTTTTACTGACTTTGTGGGTGCGGTCAATTGAAAGCAAATAAAGAAAAACCTGTTAACTGCGGGTTTTTAGTGCGTTTTCTATGCAGGAAACAGGTTTAGGAGAGTGAAAAATTTGGGCAAGATTGTAGCGATTGCAAACCAAAAAGGCGGTGTTGGAAAAACGACGACCGCTATTAATTTAAGCGCGTGTATTGCCAATAAGGGAAAGCGGGTTTTGCTGATTGACATTGATCCGCAGGGAAACAGTACAAGCGGACTCGGTGTAGAACGGGTTGGTCTTAAGAAATCGTCTTATGACGTTTTGGTGTCCGGTGTATCGGCGTTGGAGGCCATTCGCCCTACGATGATAAAAACGCTGGATTTGATGCCCGCAAATATTGATTTGGTGGGTGCGGAAGTTGAGCTTGTTTCCATGATTGCGCGCGAAACTATTTTTAAACGTGCGTTGGAAGCGGAGGTTTCGGGACTTTATGACTATATTTTCATGGATTGCCCGCCATCTCTTGGTCTTATCACATTAAATGCACTGACGGCAGCCGATAAAATTTTAGTACCAATCCAATGTGAGTATTATGCATTGGAAGGACTGACACAGCTGATGAGCACAGTAAAACTGGTGCGGCAAAGTCTGAACCCCGATCTTGAAGTGGAGGGCGTTGTCTTAACGATGTTTGACGGAAGGACAAACCTGTCGCTGCAAGTGGTGGAGGAAGTGCGGAAATTCTTCAAAAACAAAGTGTACCAGACGGTGATCCCGCGCAATGTGCGGCTGGGAGAAGCGCCGAGCTATGGTTTGCCTGTGCTTTTATACGATGCCAAATGCCTTGGGACGGAAGCGTATAACGAGCTTGCCCGGGAATTCCTGCAAAACGATAAATAAGACGGGGAGAGAACAAGATGAAAAGAGGATTGGGAAAAGGTCTCGGCGCGTTGATGGCGGATGCGGCAACAGAAGCAAGGGATGGCGCGGGGGTAAATGAAATAGATATTTTTCTGCTGGATAACGACAGCAATCAGCCGCGGAAAAAATTTGATCAGGAAAAGCTGAAAGAGCTTGCGCAATCCATTAAAGTACATGGAATTATGCAGCCGATAATCGTTTATCAAAACGAAGGACGTTATACGATTATCGCAGGAGAACGGCGATTCCGCGCTGCAAAAATAGCGGGGCTCAGCAAGGTTCCGGTCATAGTAAAGAAGCTAGATCAGCGCAGCATCCTTGAATTATCGTTAATAGAAAACATACAGCGCGAGGATCTAAACGCGATTGAGCAGGCAAATGCTCTTTACGATCTGATGACAGAGTACGGGCTCACGCAGGATGAAGCTGCAAAGCGAGTTGGGAAAAGCCGTAGTGCGATCGCAAACCTTTTGCGCTTGAAAGCGCTGCCGGTCAAGGTAAAAAAATTGGTAGAAGAAGGAAAGCTTTCTGCGGGGCATGCGCGTTGCCTGCTCCCGCTTGAGGATAGCGGAAAAATAGAGGAAACGGCAAAACAGATCGTAGCAGAGGAATTATCCGTGAGGGATGCCGAAGCGCTGGTAAAACAAATATTGGAGCCGGTGATTGAAGAACCCAAAACCCCGGCGAAAAAGAAAACGATTCCCATAGAAATCAAACAAGCGCAGGAAGAATTATCTCGGGCATTGTCAACAAAAGTGCAGTTGAGCGGAACTTTACAAAAAGGAAAGATATCCATAGCATATTATAATGCGGATCAGTTAGAACAGCTTTATGAATTTTTGAAAACCATGGAAGGATAAAACCGATGGAGCAAGGCAAATGTAAAACGGTTTATCACTATTGCGGTATTGACGCGTTTTATGAGATTATCTCTGATAAAATGCTGCGGCTTTCAGATATTGATAAAAGTAACGACTATATGGAGCGAAAATGGCTTCAAAGGTTTATTCAGGAAACGGCGATGGAAGAATACGAAAAAACGCCGTTTGATTTGGAACTTGTGGAAAATGATAAAAAAATTGACGGAAAAAAAGCAGTATCTGCGCTGATTGAATGTGAGCTTAAGGCAACTGGGAAGCACTGGTATGACGACCTGATCACTTATGCTATTTGTTTTTCTGAGGAGAATGACAGCCTAAGCCAATGGCGCGGTTATGCCGACGATGGTTATGGTGTAAGCATTGGGTTTTGCGCGGATCGTATCAGTGAAAAATTAATTCAAAATAGGGAAACCGACGAACCCGGGCACACGTTTCAGTTTCAGCCAATCCGGTATGACGAGAAGGCACAAAAGGACATGATCCGGCCGTATATCCGCCAGATGTTTGTGCATTTGCAGGCAATTGCGCGGCGTGAGGAAACGCCTTCTGGGCAGATTATCGGTCTGTTTCGCGCGATTAACGGGGAGAGTGCTTTTTGTAAGAACCCTGCATTTGGGGAGGAAAAGGAATGGCGGCTGGCAGTGAATTTTCCGTTGCCGACATGGGATGCCTATACAAAATTTAAAATGCGTGCCGATCATGTTGCGCAAAATGATTTGTTCAGCAGGATTAAAACTGTAGTTGTAGGTAAAACAATTAAATCTTATGTGGAACTCAATCTGAAAACCTTGGGGACAGATGCGATTACAGAAATCTGTCTGGGGCCGAAATGCAAACTGACCAAGAACGATGTCAAGCTGTTTTTGTGCAGTGAAAAGATGTGGGTACCCGATGAAAATATTAATACGTCGAAGGCAACATACCGCTGAATAAAGACAAATTATAAAAAAATGCGTTTCTGAAATAGAAACGCATTTTTTGTAATTCTATGCTAGATCACGCCTGATATCCCCGCCAGCAAGAAATTGTGCTGGTAGAAGAATGTAACAAAGGAAGATTGCCCGATGATCTGACTGATCAGGTCTGTGGGCATGGAAACAAGGATAACCGGAACGATCATAAAAAGTGCGAACATCCCCAGAAAACCACGAAGCGCCCCGATACCGCCGCCAATCAGGCTGTCATATTTGCGCAGCACAGGAAGAGGCGTTGCGTAATTATATGCATTGATCAACAGCGCGATGATGATGCGGGAGATCAGGTAAATGGCAAGGAAGGAAAAAATATTGACAACGACATTGGTAATCGTATAACTGACATATTCCGAAACGGTATGAAGCCCCTGTGCCTCAAATACAAGCTTCTGCATGTTTTCGGTGACCAGTTGGCTGAATGGGAGCGGCAGATTCGCCGTTCCGACAATCCCGTTTATCTGCGCAGCAGAAAGACTGCTAACAAGCATATTACCGGAGGCTTGAAGCTGGTCTACGCCGTTGGTAAAATAAAGCAAAAATTTATAAAAAGAACCCTTGGCGATAGCCTGCGACATCAACGGACTAAAAATAAAGCTGATTCCCCAGGAAAGAGCCATCCCGATGGTATTGGATACCGAGATCAGGAAGCCTTTATGGAATCCTTGCAGAATATATATGGCAATTAAAAAAAGTACGATCCAGTTTAGTATGCTCACGCGTTACCTCCAAAGCAAAATTCAGTAGTATCAACTTAAAGACATTAAATAGCTTTTTTGCGCATCCCAGACAACGGCGGTATCACTTGAAACCTGTTTTGCCATTGTGATAGGTTGATCTATTTTGACAGAACGTTCCAGTTTGCCGTCAAAAGTATATTCATATATTTCATTCGCTGTATAAGCGTATAGTTTGTTTTGAGATACAGCGATGGAAAAAACATCGTAAGGGAGTCGGATGATATGGCTTGATAAATCGCCTGTGATGATCAATGCTGATTCAATGTTAACAAGATCCGCGCGTGATATATAAGCGAGCGTAAGCGACGCACCGTTGGAAGAAGCGACGGGTTTCCAGCCGTAAATCGATACATCCCCCTGCTTTTCACCAAAATAATTATATTTGATCAGGTTATTGGTGCCGGATGCAAAAATAGAATCACCGGTTACAGTTACACGTTCAACCAGCTGCGTGTTAATCTCGATATTTCCGGTGATAGAACCATCCGTTTTATAGGTTGTGACATAAGAAACCGGAACAACACCTGCAGAATTTAAGGACAATGCCCACAGCATATCGTTTTCCCCTTGAAATCCAAAATCAATTACGGGTCTGGTAGAAAAGTCAATGGGCTTGCCGGACTGCTCGCCTTTTTCATTAAAAAGATAAATATAATATTTTTGAATGCCGGTTTCGTCGACTGCGCTGGTGAGTACGGCGACCGTATTATTTCCGCATTGTACGCCCATGATTTCAGAATCAAGGGACGTAGTGAAGAGTTCCTCCTTATTGAAAGTCAAAACCTGTAAAGAAGTTTGTGAATAACTGCAAATAAGTTTTTCAGAGACAGTAAACTTGGAAGCGCCGCCATCGTTCAGCTTTAAGCTCCAGGATTCTGCACCGGTTTTATCCATTAGATAAAGAGAACCATCCTGCATGTATAAAATGCCATTTGCGTTTGCGGCTGCATTTTCGGGCAGAGTTACCGACGTCTCCCTTAACATGGGTTTGGTAAAAGAGAAGTCTGTAAAATTGTCTAAATACAAAAAAATCCCCAAAACGGCTGCGGCGGCAATCGCAACTGCAATAATAATAGACGTAAGCCTGCGCCTTTTTTTGCGCCGAGATGGTTTTAAATACATAGATCGTCCTTTCCCATGCGGCATACCGGAGTTACATCCGTTTTACACCGTCATAAAATTCCTGTAACTTATAATATTCTTGAAAAAATCTGCAAATCCTTTATTTTTAATCCTATTGTACCATAAAACAAGGTGTAATGTGCTATAATATGATATAATTCATATGAAATCAATGTTGGAATCCTTAAGCATGCGCTGCCGGGCGTAGTGCTGGAAATGTGGTGATTAGGATGCATATTACAAAAATGCATGGTTTAGGAAATGATTTTATTGTCTTGGAAGAAACAGAAGTATGCGGACAGGATATTCCGTCCTTGGCGCGTCGGCTATGTGTACGCCGTTTGGGTGTTGGCGCTGACGGTCTTTTGATTGTGGGAGAAAGTGATAGAGCGGACGTGCGGATGCGGATTATCAATTCTGATGGCTCGGAAGCGGAAATGTGCGGGAATGGGATTCGGTGTTTTGCGCGATATGTGTATGATAAGGGCATTGTGACGACACAAGAGATGTCCGTGGAAACTCTCGCCGGCGTTATGCGACCGGAGCTGGTTCTGGAAGGCGGATCGGTAAAGGCGGTTTGTGTAGATATGGGTAAGCCGTCTTTTGAACCGGAAGAAATCCCCGTTACTGCAAAAGATCCCCTTGATTTTACAGTTTATACAAGCCGTGGAAGCCTTAAGGCGGCGAGCGTATTGATGGGCGTGCCACATACTGTTATTCTTGTAGACAACGTAGGTTCGTTTGATGTAGACGCTTACGGACCGGAAGTAGAAGCAAACGAGTGCTTTCCGCGCAGAACGAACGTGGATTTTGTTCAGCTGTTGGGGGACGGAAGAAGTGTACGGATGGAGACCTGGGAACGTGGCGCGGGACGGACGCTGGCATGTGGTACAGGCGCAACGGCAACCGGGATTGTTTTGTATCGAAAAGGTTTGTGTGGCAAGGAAACAGATATACACGTTTCGGCAGGGACGCTGCATATTGAGAATATGTCGGACGGACGTGCGTTTATGACGGGACCGGCAGCTTATGTGTTTTCCGGGGAAGTGTAATGATACTTAAGTATCCGCAGTATATTCAAAGAATGTTCGTGGCGTTGGAAAAAGAGGATATCGCTCCGGTTTACCTTGTCGGAGGTTATGTCCGTAATGGAATTCTTGATCTGCCACCGGGTGATTTGGATTTATCCGGATCCATCGCTCCCCAACGGTTTTCGCAGCTTAAGAATAAGGAGATCAGAGACTTAAAGCGTGTTTATGGGCTGGGAACGATTGTTTTGCAGCAAAAATTTGCAGGCGAAAATTATACTTATGAGTATACGGCCTTTCGTAAGGATAACTACGGAAGAGGCGGCGCGCATCGCCCGCAATCAGTTGTTTTTACCGAGGATATAACAGAGGATGCGCTACGGAGGGATTTCACAATTAACGCGCTTTATGCAGATGCCGCGGGAACGGTGCTGGATCCCACAGGGCGCGGCATTTGTGCCATTGAAGGAAAAAAGATCGAGCAAGTAACAACAGAAACGTTAAGCCAGGATGCGCTTCGAATTTTGCGAATGGTTCGTTTTGCATGCGAGCTTGGATTTTCCGTAGAAAAAACAACCTACGCGTGCGCAAAACGGTATGTGCCGCAGCTTGCCGATATTTCCGCCGAAAGGATCCGCGATGAATTTGTGAAGATCTTGCTGGCGGATGCTAAATATGGTAATAAGGACGCAGTACTCAGAGGCTTGCATATGCTGCATGATCTTGGCGCTTTTCCTTATATTTTTCCACGGTTGTGCGATGGCGACGGGGTGAAGCAAAACCCGAAATACCATGCGCATGACGTCATGGAACATGCGCTGCGCACCTGTGCCTGCGCGCCGCCGGATATTGAAACTCGTTTGGCGGCGTTGCTTCACGATATTGGGAAACCACGGGCACTGGAGCGTTTTGGGAAAATGGCAGGGCATAATACTTTAGGACAGGAAATCGCAGCGGAAGAACTACAGAACTTACGTTTTGATAAAATTACCGTACAAAATGTGGGGGTGCTGATTCGCGAACATATGTTTGATTTAACAAATCAGGCAGGGAAAAAGGCTGTGATTCGCGTGATCACAAGGCTCGGGGAACAACAGTTTTTAAAGCTGTGCGACTTGCGAGAAGCGGATTTTTGTGGATCATGTATGGGAAATGTGGCTGATTCCGCAGTCAAATGGCGGGAGATGCTGCATGCGTTGAAGAACGCCAATGCGCCAATGCGATTAAAAGATCTTGCGGTAAACGGAAATGACCTGCAAAAAGAGCTCGGGATTCCCGCAGGAAGACAGATTGGCGAGCTGCTTTCCCGTCTGCTTGCCTATGCGGCAAAAAAACCGTCTCAAAATAACTACAAAAGTTTGATCAGATATGCTAAAATAGTAACTGCGCAACAGAGCGCGAGCAGCGTTTAACGGGAAAATACCCGCACTGCAGTATTTTTGGAGGGAACAAACGTGTTTGAACAGATCAGCATCAAGAGTTTTGTGAACAGGGAACATACCGGCAAATACGCCGAAATTGAATTTGATACATATGTGAATAGCAGGGGTAAAGAAGAAATCGAAGATATTCGTATGCCCATGCACTATTATGAAGCAGGCGAGGGCGAGCCGTTGATTTTGGTACACGGAATCGGGCAGACGTTGTACGCTTGGCGGAAAAACTTCGAGGAGCTTTCAAAGAATTTTCGTGTGATTGCGCCGGATATGCCGGGGCATGGTTTTTCCGGAAAGCCGCAAATGAGCTATAGCATAGAAGAATTTGCGCTGGCACTGGAAGCTTTTATGAATGCGCTTCAAATTCCGTCAGCACATTTCTGCGCGTTTGGGGAAAGCGCGGCCTATGTGTTGGACTTTGCGATCCATAATCCAAAACGGACACGGAAAATGGTGTTTGTTTCGCCGATGATCTCAGTGGGCGCGAGCAGCGGACGCGGAAAAGGTCTGCAGTCTGTGCTCGGGACAACAGCCGGAAAGATGATGCTGGGAGAAGGAACGGTACGCGCGGTGCTTGAGGACTGTTATTTTGACCGTACGCTTGTCACGGACGAGGTGGTAAGAGAGTATACGATAGCCTTGACGGATCGTGATTACAAAGTGATTTCTAAAATGTGCGTTGGTAATTTTATTGATGATCAGGTGATAGCGAATATTTATTCCATACGCCAACCCATGCTTGTGATCATTGGGAAAGAAGATAAGATTTCTATGGGGAGCGAGAACGAATTTTTGAAGCTTCCGATTGCCAATGGCAGTGTTCTCACTGTTCGGAACTGCGGTTTTTTTGTCAATGAAGAAAAACCGGACAAAGTAAACGAAGCAATCGAAAAATTTTGTAAGACCGAGAAGAAAGCAGAGGAAAACTGACAAAGTTCAGGAGCGCAGGATGATAAAGTTTGCATTGGATGAACAGGCGTTTACGCCTGTTCCTACTATTTTTTTAAAAAAATATATGTGCGACGCGCCCGCAGAATATGTTAAGGTTTTTTTGTATGGTCTGTGCATGGCAAACAGCGGAACATCCCTTTCGGAGGTAGAGCTCGAGGGGGAGCTTCATATGTCTTCTGCCCAGATTGAGGCTGCGATAAATTATTGGTGTCTGAAGGGGCTGATTGTAAAGTCAGGCGCAAAATATCAGTTTATTACCGGCATGCAGGGAAAAGAGGAAGATTCCAGACGGAAAAAAAGCGCGGCATCCCTTTATGAGATGAAAGAATTTAATAATATGCTGTGCGCTATTTTAAAGAGGGATCTCACGCCGACGGAATTGAATAAAATATACGATTATACTGATGTTTTCGGATTACCGCAGGAAGTTGTGCTTGCATTGATTGAATATTGTGTGGCAGAGCGTGGGGAACGCATCAGTGTGGCATATTTTGATAAGGTTGCGGAAGCGTGGAGTGCAGAAGGAATTACAACACAGGCTTTGGCACAACAGAAAATTGAGGAATATAAAGCAGTTTCCGGCGGAGCTAACAGGCTGATGCGTCTCATGGGCCTGCATGGGAAATATCCGGGGAAAACGGAGATGGAGCTTTACAATAAATGGACGGAAAAATGGGGGTTTACGCACGAAGCCATTGAGTATGTCATGAAGGATAAAGAATTCTCCAAGGAGCAGCCGTTTAAGTATCTTGATGCAATTTTGCGGTCGCTTTATGATCAGGGGATTACTTCTTCACGGAAGATCAGCGAATATTATAATACCCAGACGCGCAGGCGTAATGCCATCAAGGAAGTGTTGCAGGTACTGGAATATTCGCGTATCAATATTACGCCCAAATACGAAAAGTTTTATATGGAATGGGAAACAGCGGGGTTTGCGCACGAAATTATTTTGCTGGCCTGTACGCAGACGGCAAAAATGGGAAGCCGCCGGTTTGAATCCGTGGATGCACAGCTCAAGGAATGGGCGGCGCTGTCGCTTTCTACTGCGGATGATATTAAAAAGCATTTGAAAAAACAAAATACGCTTGATCGGAAAATACGGCAGTTTTATGAATGCGCCGGCGTACAAAAAACGTTGACGGAAGCAGACCGAAAGAATTATATTCGCTTGACGCAGGAAAAAGGTCTTTCCCACGAAGTGCTGCTTTATGCGGCAGAAATCAGTTCCTTGTTTGAAAACCCGCTTTCTTATATGCAGAAGGTATTGAATTCTTGGGCTGAAAACGGTGTGGATACGCTGGACAAGGCAAAGAAGCAAAACCTTTCACGTACCTTCGGTGATGCCAAGAGCAAAAAAGAGTTTGAGCAGCGTAGTTATACAGAGGAACAGAGGCAGCAGCGTAAAGAAGATGCCTACGAAGAATTGGAGCGGTTGTATGGTAAATAAAACGGTTTCGGATATCTTTGCGGACTTTGAGCTGGAACGTGTGCGCCGGCAACGCAGAAATGAACAAAGATGCGCAAAGAGCCGGGCTTTGCAGGAATTATTGCGGGAGAAACGTGCTTTGCTGCAAAAAAAGCTGGAGCACGCTTTTTTTGATCGCGTGGAAAATGAGGAAGAACTTGACAGCAGGATTGTACAAATAGAAAAAGAGGAACAGCGAGTTATCCTTAAGGAAGGACTCCGCGAGCCATGTGCATGCGCGTTGTGCGGTGATACGGGTATCCGTGGGGAACGCTATTGTATATGCCTCCTTGGAAAAATATACCGGGAATTATACGGAGCAGTGGATCTGCAAACGTTGCCTGTTGATTTTCGTTCGTTTGACCTTACTGTTTTTGATACGCAAAAAAAGGATGTAAACGGAAGAAGCCAGCGTGAACGTATGGAACTCTATTACAAAGCGTGCAAAGACTATGTTGCTGATTTTCCGAACACTTACCGGAAGAATATACTGCTGCGTGGAAAGGCAGGTCTCGGTAAAACATTTTTAATGGACTGTATGGCAGCTGCGGCATTTAAAAAACAATTGGATGTATGCCTCATTCGTGCCAGCGCACTGTTTGATTCGTTTTTTCGTCACCGGATGGGGTCGGATATTCCGCTTAATTACCTATGGGAAGCAGATCTGCTGTTGATTGACGACCTTGGGGCAGAGGTCATTACGCAAAATGTAACGATCGAATACCTTTTTGATCTGCTGAATCGGCGCATGGAAACGGGAAAACATACGGTTGTGGCAACAAACGTCGACAATCTGCAGAAGCGGTATGATGAAAGGATTTCGTCAAGGCTGGAGGCAAAGCAGGTTTGTTTGGAGCTTAATTTTGATGGCGCTGACCTGCGGATGCGTTAAATAAAAAAACGCCTGTGGATTACTTATTCCACAGGCATTTTTTGATTAATATTATTATTTACCGGTAGAACCAAAGCCGCCCTCGCCGCGCTGTGTCGGAGTGAGTTCTTCTACCTCCAGAAAAGATGGCGCAAGCACTGGGGTTACTACCATCTGTGCAATCCGTTCTCCGTGACAAACGGTTTGCGGTACAGAGGAATGGTTATGCAGGGCGATCATAAATTCCCCGCGGTAATCACTGTCTACTACCCCGACTTTGTTTGCGGGAGCAAGACCTCGTTTTAAAGCAAGACCGCTGCGCGCATAAATAAGTCCGGCATAACCGGTTGGGATTTCAACGGCAATTCCGGTGTGCAGCATTTTTGTTTCCCCCGGAAGGATCACAACATCGTCATCCATACAGGCATATAAATCGGCGCCAGCCGAATATTCCGAGCCATAGGTAGGGATCATGGCTCGTTTGTCCAGTTTTTTAATTTTAATTTTTGTTTTGTTCAAGGCAGATTTTCCCCTTTTTTAATATCGATTAATCCTATTATAACATAAACAAAAAACCGTATGCAGTATTGCACACGGTTTTTTTGAAAGCGTCCGGACTCATCCGGCGCTGTTTCCCTGGTTACTTATTGGCATAATGCATTGCATCTGCTTCTTCATCATCGTCCTTACGGCTCTTCTTTGTGAAG
>JAYFQX010000032.1:0-4237 GCA_034926635.1 Christensenella sp.
AGCTTTCACGCGCAGAAAAGCTACTACACCGACCTCATCATGCGTACACCTCAGTGGACACTGGCGGGCACCTATGCGGACGAAGGCATTTCCGGCGCCTCCGCAGAGAAGCGCCCCGATTTCATGCGAATGATCCGGCACTGCAAAAAAGGTAAAATTGACCTCATTATTACCAAGTCCATCAGCCGGTTTGCAAGAAATACGCTGGACAGCATTGGCTATGTCCGCAAGCTGAAAGCCATGGGTGTGGGCGTAGTGTTTGAAAAAGAGAACATCAACACGCTGGAGGAAAACAGCGAGGTGGTGCTGACCATCCTCGCCAGCCTTGCCCAGGAGGAGCTCAACTCCCTTTCCCTGAATGTGAAAATGGGCAAGCGCATGGCAATGCAGGAGGGCAAGGTATTCTTCCAATACACCAAATGCTACGCTTATAAAAAGGGCGCGGACGGACAGCCGGAAATCATCCCGGAGGAGGCCGAGGTGATCCGGCGGATTTATACCGCCTACCTCGCCGGTAAAAGCGTGCCTGCCATCGCCCGTGCGCTGACGGAGAATGGTGTGAAATCGCACTCGAAACATGAGGAATGGACCCACAGCACCATCCAGTCCATCCTGCAAAACGAGCGCTACTGCGGGGACGTCCTCCTGCAAAAAACCTACGTCACCGATCCCATCAGCAAAAAGGTCAAGCGGAATAACGGTGAGCTGCCCAAGGTGCTGATTAAAAATAACCACGCACCCATCGTCAGCCGGGAGCTTTACGACCGGGTGCAGCAGGAACGCGCCCGGCGCGGGAGCAAACGGAAGGTATCCAAGTCAAGTGTCACCGAGCAGAGCCGGTACAGCAGCCTCCATGCCCTCAGTGAACTGCTGATTTGCGGCGAATGCGGTACTCCCTACCGGCGGGCCGTGTGGACCAAGCGAAGCGGCGAAAAGCAGGCGGTGTGGCGCTGTATCAGTCGGTTGGACTACGGCACCAAATACTGCAAGGACTCAGTCACGCTGGATGAGGACAGCCTCCAGTCCGCCATTATGCAGGCAATCAACGACACCAGAGGCAGCCGCCGTGAGATGACGCCCTTTGTCGCGGCACATGTCAAACGCACCCTGCGGGAGGATGCCAAGGGCGGGTTGGATGCGGATCAGCTGGAAAGCCGTATCGCCCAGCTGAAGGCGCAGACCATGGATCTGGTCGCACAGAGCATCTCCAGCAACACGGTGGGTGAAAACGAGGGACGGCTGAGAGCCATGTCCGATGAAGTCAAGACCCTCTGCGATATGCTGGCCGAGTACCGGCAATCCTGCAATGTACAGGGCGACATCGAAAGCCGAATGGCGGAAATTACCGAAACCCTCGAAAACGAGCCGGAGCAAAGCGAGGCTTATGACGATACCCTCGTCCGCCAGCTCATCGACACCATCAGGGTGGTGGGTGAAAACAAGCTGGAAATCATCTTCCGCAGCGGACTCACCTACGAGCAGGATATCAGCCCTAAGGTCAAAAAGCTGGTCAGGGTGTCCTGATAAAATAAGATGCAGACGAACAGCGGCGGAAATGCCGCTGTTTTTCGTTGCAGTAATAGGGAGGATTTGTATGTCACTGCCATTTAAAATTAACATTACCGTAAGCTACGGCCTCAACATTCGCTTGTCCAATCAAGCGCCGCACTTTGAAAAAACGCACCATCATTTTACCGATGTGGAGCATGCGGCCTTTTTCGCCAATACATTGGAGCATACCCTGCAGACAGCCCCCTATACCGACCGGGACAGGTGCTTCATCTGCGGGAAGGCCATTTCCAAAGGCGATGCGCTTTATGGGCTCGAAGGAGGCGAATACGCACATCCCCGCTGTTTTTTCAACCGCTTTTACAGAGGAAGTGGGGAAAATCAGCCACCCTACATCTGTGTCAGCGCCGAGCTTTCCTTCGACAAAAAGGCGAAGGACTTTTCCAATTTGGACAGCCGCTTGGGATATGGCAAGTTTGCCTTTTCCATTGAAGCGGTTTCCAAAAAGAGCATCCACCTTTGCATACGGGACGGCAACAATGCCAGAAAAAACAACTTCTATTTCTCGTATGACCAGTGTATGGCGCTCATCTCGGAAATACGGCAGAAGCTGGACGCGCTTGAAAACTCTATAACCGGCCAATGCTGTCACTGTGAAAAAACCATCCGTGTGGATCAGGACAGCTTTCGGCTGTGCGATGACACAATGCTGCACCGGTGCTGTCTGGAGAATTTCATCTCAAGCAGCAAAGCGTCCTCCGCACACTTTCCCGCTGTCCCTGTACGGGGCCGTGATGTGTTTGGACTTGCACAATATCGGAGATAAGATGCCGTATGCCTCAAATCTGCGAAATGGCTTTATATGACCTGTATTTTCTGGTAAAATATATAACAATACTTGAAGGGAGGGTTACACCATCGGAAAAGTAAAACCGAAAGGCCACTACTGCAAGGTGTGCGGCCAGCACAAGGCGAATGAGCAGTTTTCCGGCAAAGGACACAGCACACACATCTGCAAGGCGTGTGACCGCCTTACAGCCGCTGAACAGGCCGAAGCTATGACACTCACACGATTATATAACTTACCGGCTAACCGCTTAGATGACAGCGATAAGAAATGGCTGGAGAACCGAACTCATGACAAGCGCCCGGCTGTTCAGGAGCTTGCCACTGAGATTTACCAGATGCACTTTCCTTATGCCCGGCGCAATGCACTCAAAAAACAGCTGCGCATCAACGAGCTGGAGTTTACTGTCAGCACCTGTTTATGGGATGAATATGGAGAGGAACAATTCGTCCGGTGCCAATTTGCACTGAACCGCTCGGAATCCCTTTTATTAAAGCGTCTGCTGGCGGAAGATGCTTCACCGGACATCGTGGAGCTTGAAGGGCGGGACACGGCAAAATTATTTAAGTGGATGCTTCACAGCCTCGAAATCTTTTGCTGGGATGAGGATTATTGCGGTTCCGATCCTGAAGCAGAACCGGAGGCTGGCGGCCTTGATTTCCTTGACGAGCTTTTCTACAGAAAGCCGGGGTCACAGAAGCTCTCTGAATTGAAGCAGAACGACGAATCGTCATGGCGCGTTCTTCTGAAATACTCTGACGGTCATGAGCAGTGCATTGAGAGCCTTGAGCTTGGTCTGCCTGATCGTGTCGAACAGCTTTATTTAGAGCTGAATCAGTATTTTGCAGACCAAGATGAAAACGAGGACGAATTTGACTTTTTAGATATGGCCTATGGCTGTTCCGATTTGACCGAGCTGGCACAGCTGGTGGAAACGCTGCTTTCCGATGCGGAGGAAAGTCAGAGTGATGCTCTTCTTGCAACGGCGCTCATGGATTTGATGACCGTCCAAAACGAGGAAGAAGCGCCCCGAAAACAAAACCAGCGCCGCTATCGCACATACTCAGGAGCCAGTGCCAACCTTGAATTTCTGCATTCCTTTCTGTTACAGACGACGGCGGACGAGCTACAGCCCGCCAGTGAGGGACGGCTGCGGCTCCGCCAGTTTGCAGACTATGTGCAAGGCAACATCACACTTCCGAAGGGCGAACTGATTTCCCCCTCTGATATGGATAAAATACTGGCGGCCATTGAAAAGAAATATGGGCTGATCAGTCGGCTATCCAAAACGGAAATACTTCGGATTCTGCGGATATCCAATACCCATCTGGGCTTCAATTCGGTCTTCAATTCAATCAGGAAAATCAATGGGGCGGATCGTTTCCTCTATGAAATTTATCTCTTTCACTGTAAGGATGAGGATTCGGGGCACCCGGCCTATATCCTGCTCCATGAAATCGGTCATGCCCTGCAGGTAGAGCTGACGCATGATCCGGGAGAAATCCCCGAATCCTTTTGCAAAATGTCCGATTTGTTTTTAGGCAAGCCCTTGGAGCAGGGAACACTTGCACCGGAGCTTTTTGCAGATGCCTTTGCTATCGCAATGATACGGATTTTCGGCTGGGATGAGTACGGCACTTTTGATGAAATTGATGCCGGGGTCAAGCATACCTTTCCGCAATATATGGACTGGCTGCTTGAAAAAGAAATTGCGAAACCCAAAGATACAGCTTCTGATTAAGCCGAATGATAAGCCCCCTGCGAAAACGTATTTTTATATTCGTGGGGGTTCGAATTCCTCCTTTAAAAACGTAGGATATCCAGTATTGACGTGGCTCGCATAGTAATGAAACGGTATAGATGCCACTGGCTTACAGCCAG
>JAYFQX010000001.1:0-283598 GCA_034926635.1 Christensenella sp.
AAGCCGGAGCGAAGCAGGAAAAAGCGGCAAAGCCGCGGAGTCCTCTTATCCGCACCAAACAGGGTTCGTACGAAAGTACGAGCTTTTTGTGTTTTAAGAGGACTTGAACCGAAAGGGGCAAAGCCGAGCGCCGCCTGTGGCGGATGCAGCGAGGCGAAAGCCAGCTGAGCCAGAGCTGAGTGCGACCGAAGCTTGCGAGGGAAGCAAGAAGCCGGAGCGAAGCAGGAAAAAGCGGCAAAGCCGCGGAGTCCTCTTATCCGCACCAAACAGGGTTCGTACGAAAGTACGAGCTTTTTGTGTTTTAAGAGTCTTTTTTAACGGCTTATAATGGCAAAAATGGAAATAAATATGCTGGAAGAATGTGCAGAGGGCGAAAATGATCGGAAAGTAGATCAGGATGACTATAACGACCTGATGATCAAAATAATAAAGGCGATTAAGATTTGGCGGAAGATTAAAAAATATATATTAGTCAGAAGCAGGTATATCAGATCTTTTTTCACATAGAACATATAAAAATCGGAATGAAAGATTACTTTTGATAATTTTTATAAATAGTATAAAACATATTGACTTTTTTTTGTTATTGACGTATTATAGCATTAAACGGGCAGAAACAAACATAAACGGGCAAATACAAACATTATAATACGCTGAAATTAAGTTGAATATACAAATTGTCAGGAGGCGGCATCGATGCTGGCAGCAGAGCGAAAAAGCAAAATAATAGATTTTCTGGAGTCCAATGGCAGAGCAGAAGTAAACGAACTGGCAGAAATGTTATGCGTGGTTCCTGAAACAATTCGGCGTGATTTGCGCGAATTAGAATTGCAGGGGTTATTGGCGAGAATACACGGCGGCGCAGTCATGAGCGAAAAAAAAGAAGTTGAATATCCTGTTTTTGTTCGGGAAATGCAAAATTATACCAAAAAACTTGCCTTATGTCAGAAGGCGGCAAAGTATATTAATGATGGGGATACGATTTATGTTGACAACAGTTCGACATTGATCAATTTAATGCGCTATATTGACCCGGAGATTAACGTAACGTTACTTACTAATTCCGTAGGAATTCTTCAGCTTGCATCAACATTGGAAAACCACATCACATTGATTTGCAGCGGCGGTTCGTTCAATAAAAAGAATATGTCATTATCCGGTTCCCTCGCAAATCATATGTGTATGGAATTTATACCGGATAAGGCATTTATATCATGTCATGGTCTTTCCATAGAATATGGATTAACGGACGGCAGTATGAATGAAGCGGCATTTAAAAAGAATATGATGCGTGTGAGTCAGAAAACCTATTGCGTTGTTGATCATTCGAAATTCGAAAAAAACGGACCGGTGAAATTGGCAGGATTAGATGCATGTGACGTATTAATTTGTGATTATATTCCGGATATTCATTATCTGGATCAATTAAGTATGGTGAATGATAAAATGGAAATAGTTTGCTGCGAGCATAAAAAGTAACGGATTCAAAATTGGTTAGCCTAAAGCAAGGAGGAGATTTTAAAATGACAAAGATGATGAAAGCACAAGTCGTGGAAGCACCTTATAAAATGGTGCTGAAAGAAGTACCCGTACCGGAAATCAACGATGATGAAGTATTGATTAAAATCAAATATTGTGGAATTTGCGGTTCTGATTGGAGTATTTTTACGGGAAAATACGCTGCCGATCAGCTGCCGCTTATTACCGGTCATGAAATGTTTGGAGAAATTGCAGAAGTTGGTAAAAATGCAAAAGGGATCAAGGTAGGTGATCGAGTAGCTGTTGATATTTGCCTTACTTGCGGTACCTGCTACTTTTGCCGCAGAGGGGACGGGCTGCTTTGCAAAACATTCACTCAGCTCGGGATCCACACGGACGGAGGCTTTGCAGAATATGTAAAAGCACCATGGAAGAATATATATCCAATTCCAGATTCTATGGATGATTACACTGCAACTTTTGTAGAACCGTTAACGGCGACCCTTGAAGCCAGCAAGAGAATGGACGCTAAAATTGCTTCATCTTGTGTGGTGATTGGCTGTGGTTTAGGCGTAGTACACGCGCTTTTAGCGAAGCTTCGCGGATGCGCACCGGTGATCCTGGTAGGTGATAGCGAAAAACGTCTGAAAATTGCACGTGATATGGGCATAGACTATACCATCAATATTAAAGAAGTGAAAGATCCTGTTGCCGAAGTAAAAAAACTTACAGGCGGCGTTGGTGCGGATTATGCGATCGAAGCAGTCGGACATTCCAGCACCTATGAACAGGCGTTTCAGATGCTTCGTCGTGGCGGAAAACTGGAGGCGTTTGGTGTCTGCGCGACAGATGATTATGCAAAATTACCGCCTTATGAGTTTGTATTGGGTGAAAAACATGTAAGTGGTTCTTGCGCCGGAATCGGAAATGACTGGGGAGATGCGATTCGTTTGCTGGAATATAAACGAATTAACCCAAAGCCTCTGATTTCTATGGTAGTACCGCTGGAAGAACTGGAAGATGCATTAAAGGAGCTAAGGGAGAATCCAAATCTGTTTAAAGTCTTGGTTTCACCTGAAATCCATGAAAGAATTATTTTAAACGATTAAGTATTGAGGAGGATATAAAATGAGCTACAAAGATACGCTATTGGCACCCATTAAGATGGGAAACAGGGAATGCAAAAACCGTTTCTTCGTACAGGCAATGGAATGTACGGATGCAGATGCAGACGGGAACCCAACAGACCTGACCTATAAGAGATATGAAAACCTGTATAAAGGTGACTGGGGTCTTATTGATCTAGAAGCAATTTCCGTTACGCATGAGAGCCGTTCTCGTGCAAATCAATTGATGATTATGGAAAAAAATGTTCCAGCGCTTACAAATTTTATGAAAAAGTTGAAATCTATCAATAAAGATCCTTTGATCGTTTTTCAGCTGACCCATTCGGGGGAGTTAAGCAATCCGGATTTTTCAAAAAGAGTAACGGTATGTCCTTCTTATACCTACGGCGGACATCTTTTGTCTGATGATGAAGTAGATAAAATCATGGACGATTTTGTACTTGCAGCTAAAATTGCTCATGACGTTGGCGCAGATGGCATCGATATGAAGCTTTGTCACGGTTATCTTGGATCACAAATTCTGCGTCCGTTTAACAGCCGTAAATGGAAATACGGCGGAAGCTGGGAAAACAGAAGGCGTTTTGCGTTTGATCTGTATGAAAGGATCGCGAAGGCAGTCAATGATAAGAACTTCCTGATCGGTTCCAAAGTATCTGCTTGGGAAGGATTTCCGGGCGGATTCGGTACAGAGGGTCCTGATTCACCGATTATGGATCTTACAGAGCCACTGGATTTGATCAAAGGACTGGAAGAACGTGGCGCTCAATATATTGTGCAGTCTGCAGGCAGCCCTTCCATCACGGTAACACTGACACAGGCGGAAAGAAATTTCCCGTATATTGCGTATTTGCATCCGTACTGGCAGAAAGAATTCAAAAAGGTTTTGAAGCCTGAGACCGTATTGATCGGCTCTAACTATTCCGTGTGGGGAAATGGCAACAAGAACCTGCAGATGGTAGATCCGAAAGAAAATACCATGTTTAAAGTAGGGTCCAAGAATATCGAAAATGGCGTTGTGGATATGATCGGTCTTGGTCGTCAATCCTTTGCTGATCCGCTCTTGCCTAAAAAGCTTGCTGACGGACAGGATGATGACATTCATTTCTGCACACTTTGCGATAACTGTCTCGAGCTGCTCATTCGTCAGGAGCGGATTGGCTGCTGTACCTATAATAAATATTATACGGATGTGCTCGTGGATGTGAGAAAAAGAAAAGGAAAATTGACACAGAATCATACCTGATAACGATGGAGAGTCCCCGGCGCATTTGTGCCGGGGATCTTTCAGGCAGTAAGAGAATAACCGAGGCATGCGGAGATTGGTCCCCCTGAAATACCGCATGTTGGCGTTTGTGCCGAAAACAAAAGCAATGGATTCCCTTTGCTTTTGCGCTGTGGCTCCCCCGCAGCATTTTGTTTCATAAAAGGCGCAAAGACGGCGTGGCAAAAAGCATCCCGCCTATTTGGGCGGGGAAATTGCCACGGAAAGGTGCTCTGGCGGCACAGATTTTTATTTTGCTAAATCGTTTCTATGCTGCTAAAGAAAAAAAATATCGCTACCCATGCAATGAGTAACGATATCTGGTGCCGAAGACCGGGATCGAACCGGTACGGGTGATTAAGCCCGCAGGATTTTAAGTCCTGTGCGTCTGCCTGTTCCGCCACTTCGGCTTACAGAATTTTTAACTGCTTTAATATTTTAGCACAACCGAAATCCGATTACAATACAAAAAGTATCGGAAAAAAATTTTGCTGGAGGGAAGCAATGATTAATACAGTAACATTAAATCCGGCAATGGATAAAGTGATTTATCTGGAAGCTTTCCATGTAAACTGCATGAACAGAATCCAAAAAGTGGAAAAATGTATGGGCGGGAAAGGTACGCACCTGGCTTATAATTTTTCACTGTTGGACGTAGAAAACCGTACCTATGGAGTTTCGTTTGGGCAGACCGGAAAAGAAATTATTGAAACACTGGAAAATGCGGGGGTAGATACCCGGTATTTATGGTATGAAACCCCGGAATCCAGAACAAATTATTTAGTTGTAGATGAACAACGAAACTGTACTTTTATGGCAGAACGCGGCACAACACTTACAACCGACATGACTGAAAAGCTGCTTGACATGATGCGCGAAAGCATGACAAACGGCGACGTCCTGGTGATTGCAGGCGACGCTTCTAATGTGGAAGACAAAGAAGTGCAGGTAAAGCTGCTGCAGATCGCAAAAGAGATGGGGCTTCGGCTTTATCTTGATAGTTCCGGAGCTTTTATGAAGATTGGAATTGATTATGATCCATATTTAATTAAGCCCAATATGGAAGAACTCTCGGAGCTGGTAGGACGTGATATTACGGATGTGGAAGGCGTAGTGAAGGCGCTGGACGAATTACCGGAGATTCCCGTCGTTATGGTTTCGATGGGCGCAGACGGATGGGTATTTCGTTATCAGAACAACATATACCGTGGGCAGGGTCTGAAAGTCCCCGTTGGGAATACTGCAGGCTGTGGCGATGCGCTTTTAACCGGGCTGATTTATTGTCTGGAATACAAAAAAGATATGTCCGTAGAAGAAATGCTGCGGTTTGCAACGGCGATTTCGGCAACATGCGCGATGAGCAATTTGACCGTAGGCTTCGATTTGGAGATGGCGCTTTCTTTACAAGGCAATGTACAGATCGATCTTATCAGATAAAAAAGAAATGGAGATATAATAAAATGCAAGAATTATCATATATGGACAGAAGACAGGAAATGCTGGAAATCATTCGCTATTTATATGACCGCAAACTAACCAATGCGGCAGGAGGAAACGTATCTGAAAGAGTGGCAGAAAATAGGATTTTAATCACGCCTTCTATGATGTCAGAGCATCATCGCTGTATTTTAAAGCCGGAAGATTTGATGGTAATTGATTATGACTGCAATATTATCGAAGGACCAGATAAACTTTCGAGGGAAAGCAGGATGCATGCAATGTTGCTGCGGAATTTTCCGGAATTTAAAGCGGTAATCCATGCGCATCCCCAATATACCATGTGC
Source organism: Christensenella sp. (assembly GCA_034926635.1). Classification (GTDB taxonomy): domain Bacteria; phylum Bacillota; class Clostridia; order Christensenellales; family Christensenellaceae; genus Christensenella. The sequence goes on from JAYFQX010000001.1 coordinate 5,652, forward strand.
TTTGCAGCTTTCAGCAAACCGATTCCCTCCGTAACAGAAGCGACTATGAAGATGGGCGATTGCGGCGTGATCCACCAGGCATGGGCATATTCTGAAGAGCTTGCAATCCGCACAAACGAATATTTTATGAATAACCGCGAACGTGCGCAGAAGATGGGTCTGGAAGGCATTTTGCCGCAGCATGGAATTGTAGCTGCCGGTCCTTCACTGAATAAAGCATACAGTATTGTAGAGCGTGTAGAATATGATGCGATGGCAAACATTTTTGAAGGCGCAGTCAGAATGGCGGCAGGAAAGATAGAAAAATGAAACAACAGCATTTGGCGTTAGCCGTAGACCTTGGAGGCAGCAGTGGAAAATTGCTTGTCGGTTCAATCGAAGATGGAATAGCAGAGTTCACACCCGTGCACCGCTTTGATAATAAAATCGTTATGGTACAGGGAAAAGCCTATTGGGATTTCCTGCGTATTTTTGACGAAATTAAAACGGGGTATGCAGCGGCGCAAAAGCAGTTTGACGGGAAAATAGGATCCATTGCGGTAGATTCGTGGTGTAATGATTATGCGCTTTTTACCGAAAACGGTACGATGCTGGAAACACCGCGTAACTATCGCGACAGCAGGACAGAAGGATGGATCGAAAAGGCAGCAACGATGATGCCGAAGTATGAGGTGTATCGCAGAGCCGGGCAGCAATTTGCACGGTTTGAAACATGTTATCATCTCTTGGCGCAAAAAGAACAGGATGGCGATATTCTGAAGCTCACGAAAGATCTATTGTTTGTCCCGGATTGTCTTTCTTATTTGCTGGGCGCAAAGAAATATACCGAGTATACGATAGCGAGTGTTACCAATCTTTATAATATTCTGAAAAAAGATTGGGATGAGGATATTTTGAGATCGTACGGACTTGATAGAAATTGGTTTTCTCCGGTTGTTACACCCGGAAGCTTTGTCGGCAGAGTGTCTGAAGATATTTGCAGGGAACTTCATACGGTTACGGCTGATATATATGCGGTAGGAGCACATGATACGGCAAGTGCGGTTGCGGCGGTACCGGCTGTTAATGATGAAGAATTCCTGTTTATTTCAAGCGGCACATGGTCGCTTGTAGGAGCAGAATTAAGAAAACCGATCTTATCGCAAGAGAGCATGGAAGAAGGCTTTGGCAATGAGGGCGGCGTCCAAGACAGGACGCGGTACATCCGTAATGTAATGGGGCTGTGGATCATTCAGGAATGTGCACGTATCTGGAAGCGGCAGGGCAAAAACTATAGTTTTGCACAGCTTGCAGATATGGCTGAAAAAGTGGAATGCGCGGGCGCATATATTGATCCTGACGATGAACGGTTGTTTGAGCCGGCGGATATGCCTGCCGTAGTTGCAGAGTTATCCGCAGAAAATGGGTATTATCCACAAAATGACGCTGAAATTGTACGGATTATTTCACAAAGTCTTGCTTGCAAATATCGGTATGTGATAGAAAAAATAGAGAAGATCACAGGAAAAAGTTTTGACAATATCCATATTATTGGAGGTGGTAGTCAAAATGATTTTTTAAACCGCCTTACAGCGGATGTTTGTCGCAAAACTGTATTTGCAGGACCGGCAGATGCAACCGGAATTGGAAATATCCTTACACAGTGGTTTGGACGCGGTATCCTCAAAGACTTGAAGGAGGCACGTGAAACCTGCGCGCGTTCGGTGGCGATAAAACAATATCATCCTTCCGGCGCGGACTGCGAAAAACAATATCGAGATTTTTTAAAGGTAACACAGTTATAGATCAGGTTAAAAACGGTTTTGAAAAAAACCGTTTTTTTCTTGTTTTGTAAATAAATTCTGGCATTCTTCACATAGCCATCACATTTTCTGTTTAGTATAATAGTAGTATAATATTGATCAAAACAGGGAATATTTTCGATTCGGCAGGCTATATTTTTTGTTATGGGCTGCAGAAGAATTATATTGAAAAAACATCACTGGTGGAAGACCGCTATTGTTGCCATTGGCGGCGAAGATAAACTTAATCTGTGAGTAGTATAAAAGGACGGTGGAAGAATGAACAGGATTTTGGTTGTAGACGATGAAGAAAACATTCGCGCAATTATCCGAAAATATGGCGAGTTTGAAGGATATGATATTACTGAAGCAAAAGACGGGATGGAAGCGGTCGAAATATGTTCGCGGGAAAATTTTGATATCATTATTATGGATATTATGATGCCGGAATTGGACGGGTTTTCTGCGTGTGCAAAAATACGCGAAAAAAAGGATATTCCAGTCCTCATGCTTTCTGCGCGTGGAGAAGAATATGATAAAATCCACGGTTTTGAACTAGGCGTTGACGATTATGTGGTCAAACCTTTCTCTCCGAAAGAATTGATGATGCGCGTTAACGCAATTTTAACGCGCGCTTCCAAACGAGGGGAAGCGCATGAAATTATGGAATTTAACGGTCTTGTGATTGATACGGCGGCGATGGTTGTTACAGTAGATGGCGAAAAAGTGGATATATCTCCCAAGGGATACGAGCTTTTGCATTATTTAGCAAAAAATAAGGGCATTGCACTGACACGTGAGCGCTTGATTACAGAAGTATGGGGATATGATTTTTATGGCGATGATAGAACGCTTGATACCCACATTAAAATCCTGCGCAGTGCTCTTGGAAAATATAGAGATTATATTGTTACGCTGAGGGGAGTCGGATACCGATTTGAAGCTTAGAACATCCAACTTGAAAAAAGCTAGCATCAAATGGAAAATTTTTACTTATATCTTGATTTTTGCTGCAGTTTTGATTTTGCTGCTGTGGTTGTTTCAGATTGTGTTTTTGGATGATTTTTATCAGTCAATCAAACAAAATGAAATTAAGGATGCAGCGCAAACAATTGAAGATAATACCGATAATGAGAATATACAAATTCTGATGGATATGATTGCGCACCGTTACGATGTCTGTGTGCGGATCACTGATTTAGAGGGCACTGATGTTTATTCCTCAGAGCTTACGCCTGATTGCGTGATCCATAAAATGCCTACCTATGAAATGTCCATCCTTGCACAGGAAACGCAGAATGCGGGCGGTACATTAATGAGAATCTTGCCGCGGCAACAAGTGTTTGACAAAGGGTATAACGCGCAGCATTTTAAAGGAAACGTACCGCCAATGAATGCTGAAATCACAGAAAGCCTTATTTATTCGAAGATAATAGAAGGTCCTGAAGGTCAGCAATGGCTTCTTTCTCTTAATTCCGTTATTACACCGGTTACTTCTACGGTAGAGACGCTGCGTATCCAGCTCATCTACATTACGGTCATTTTGGTAGGATGTGCCTTGATCATTGCGCTTGTGATCTCAAGACGGGTGTCAAAACCTATTATTAGAATTAATCAAAGTGCTAAAAAATTGGCAAAAGCTGAATATGACGTTCATTTTGACGATACAGGGTACCGCGAAATTTCTGAACTTGCAGACACGCTCAATTATGCCGCCCATGAGCTTTCTAAGGTGGAAAGCCTGCGCCGCGAACTGATCGCCAATATCTCCCACGACCTGCGCACGCCTCTTACTATGATTACAGGTTATGCGGAGGTAATGCGCGATATTCCAGGGGAAAATACGCCTGAAAATATACAAATCATTATTGATGAGGCAAAACGGCTTACCACACTGGTCAACGACGTAATGGATATTTCCAAGCTGCAGTCGGGAACACAGGAACTCCGACCCTCCGAATTTAATCTTACTGCATTGATCCGTGATATTTTAAAACGATATACCAAGCTGACGGAGCAGGAAGGCTTTGTTATTACACTGGAAAGCGACCGGGATATTACGGTTACCGCCGATGAGATTAAGCTCAGTCAGGTTATTTATAACTTGATCAACAACGCGGTAAATTATGCTGGTGACGGTCGCAGGATCGTTGTAAAGCAGATTTTGGAAGCGGATGCAGTACGGATTGAGGTACAGGACGACGGGGAAGGAATTCCTGAGGATAAGCTTGCATATATCTGGGATCGTTATTACAAAGTAGACAAAACACATAAGCGCGCAGCCATCGGGACAGGACTTGGATTATCAATCGTAAAAGGCATTTTGGATTTACACCATGCGAGGTATGGGGTTATCAGCCATATGGGAGAGGGAAGTACTTTCTGGTTTGAATTGCCGCTTAATCCATAAATTTTTTAGAATAAAAGAACGCTGTGTAAAGAATATGCACGGCGTTTTTTTATAAAAATACCATAGGGGTTCACTGGTCAACATCGCGCGAATGTGTTACTCTAATGATAGAATTTTGATAGAAAAGGAAACTGTATTATGAAAATATTGATCACAAATGATGATGGCGTTTATGCGGAAGGGATTGTTGCACTTGCAAATGCAATGGCTACCTCGCACGAAGTTGTGGTTGTGGCACCCGATAGGGAACGCAGTGCCTGTGCACGCTCCCTGACGGTCGATATCCCTCTGAAAACAAAAAAATTACATATTTCCGCATACCATGGCTGCGAAGTATACAGTACAACAGGAACACCTACCGATTGTGTAAAATTTGGCGCTCAAGAATTATTGAAAGGACAGGTTGATCTTGTTTTATCTGGAATTAATATCGGCAGCAACCTGGGCACGGATATTGCATACTCAGGGACAGTCAGTGCGGCCTTAGAGGCGGAGACGCTGGGATATCCTGCGATTGCTTTTTCTCAGGTGCTGCACTACGCAAAAGAAGAGGAACGTCATGCTTATTTCCTTACCGGTGCGCAGATGGCGGCTGAATTTGTAGATAAGATCTCATTATCTGATTTCAAAGAATACGTATATAACGTTAATTTTCCGCCGGTGCCAAAAGACCAGATTGAAGGGATTAAAGTGTGTCCACAGGGAATTTGTAATTATGATGAAAAATATGAAAAAAGGGTAGATCCGTTTGGCAGGGAGTATTATTGGTCGTGCGGCAAAATGAATCATTCTGATTATAATGATATCCATAAGACTGACATCTACTGGATACGCCGTAATTATGTTACAATTACGCCCGTTCACTGGGATACAACCGCGCAAAACGCATTACAGGATGTTGGATGCAGGATAGATCATATGAAATTGCATTTTTAGTGTTTTTTTGATAGAATAATCATAAGACATAATCGGAGGATTAACAAATAATTATGCATAATAATATTATGGATCGCATTAACAGCGGATATAATAAAATGTCCAAGGGGCAGAAGCTTATTGCGGATTATATTCTCAAAGAATATGATAAAGCAGCGTTTATGACGGCTGCAACGCTCAGTAATTTAGTAGGCGTAAGCGAGTCCACAGTGGTTCGCTTTGCTTATGCGCTGGGCTATGACGGTTATCCCAAACTGCAGAAGGATTTGCAGGAAGTAATTCAAACCAAGTTGACGACTGCGCAGCGGCTTAATCTGATGGAAGGGTTATCCTCGGAGGAGGTTATTAACGCTTCTTTTAAAACAGATATCAATAACCTGCGTGTCACGCGCGAGCATATTGATACAGAGAATTTAGAGCAAATTGTAGACAGTATTGATAAGGCACGCCGCGTTTATATCCTTGGCACACGTTCCAGTGGTCCGCTTGCCGAATTTCTGCGGTATTATATGAATTATATGAATGAAAATATCAAATTGATCCGCTTTGACGGCAGTGATATTTTCAGCCAGATCTTATCGGCGAATGAACAGGATGTTGCGATCGCTATCAGCTTCCCGCGTTATTCTATGCGTACAATAGAGGGGATGACGCATCTCAAAAACTGCGGTTGCAAAGTGATCGCCATTACTGATAATGATTCTGCACCGCCCGCACAGATTGCGGATTACACATTGACAGCCAAGAGCTATATGAATTCTTTTGTGGATTCCTTTGTAGCGCCTCTTTCCGTGATAAATCTACTGATTATCATGCTGGGATTACGTAAAAAAGAAATTCTGTTCGCAAATTTCAATAAATTAGAAGAAATGTGGCAATCAAACGATGTTTACGCAACAAAAGAAATTGATGCGCAGATTACCGATGAGGATATTTATGGAGAATGATTTAATTGTGATTGGCGCAGGCCCTGCCGGGATGATGGCAGCACAAACGGCGGCAACACGTGGAAAAAGTGTTTTATTGCTCGATCAAAATGAAAAAGCCGGTAAAAAGCTTTTTATTACGGGGAAGGGTCGCTGTAATATTACAAACGACTGCGATGCCGACGATTTTTTTACGAATATATCCCGAAATGGAAAATTTCTCATGAGCGCGTTCCATGCGTTCAGTAACCATGATTTAATCAGATCTTTAAACCAAAATGGGTTAAAAACAAAAGTGGAGCGTGGTGGGCGCGTATTTCCCGAAAGCGATAAATCGAACGACGTCATTAAAACGCTGGAACGTATGATGAGTGCGGCGGGCGTCAAAACACAATACGGGTCTAAGGTTGTTTCTATTGAAAAGAAGGGCGATTTTTTTTCAGTATTGCTGCAGGACGGAACAAAACTGAAATCAGGTGCATTGCTGATTGCTACGGGTGGGAAATCTTATCCTCTCACCGGGTCACGCGGTGATGGCTATCGTTTTGCACAAGAATTTGGACACACCATAGTTCCGGCAGCTCCTGCGTTGGTACCGCTTGAGGATGCGCACGGAATTTGCCGTAAAATGCAAGGATTGACACTGAAAAACGTAGGTTTTACGCTGCTGCAGAACAGCAAAAAGATATATTATGACCAAGGAGAACTGCTGTTTACGCATTTTGGACTTTCCGGTCCGCTGGTATTATCTGCGAGCAACGCCATTCACCATAAAAAACAACCGCTTGCGCTAATAGCGGAAATTGATTTAAAGCCGGCGTTGACGGAAGAAAAATTAAACGCAAGGATCTTGCGCGAATTTGAAGCAAATACCAATAAACAATTAAAAAATATAATGACGGCACTTTTACCGTCTAAATTGATTCATCCTTTTTTGTCAGAGATACGCCTTGATGGGGAACAAGCTGTGAACGCCATAACACGGGAACAGCGCACTGCACTTTGCCATGGATTAAAGCATTTTTCAATCAGGATCGCAGATACGCGGCCAATGGAAGAAGCAATTATTACGGCAGGCGGAGTGGATGTAAAACAAGTGAATCCGTCAACTATGGAGAGCAAAATTGTCAAAAACCTGTACTTTGCGGGCGAAATTCTCGATGTACACGCTTTGACAGGTGGTTTTAACCTTCAAATAGCGTTTTCCACAGGTTTTCTGGCTGGAGAAAACGTATTTAATTGACATCCTTCTGAAATAAAGATACAATATATTTGGGAAGTATTTGTGATTTTTGCAATATTACCGATATAAATAATAAAATGAACTATGAAGAAAATTTACACGAATGGGAGGTGAATTTGCTAAGTGGAAGTGCTTATTCCTATCCTTGTAGGCGTAGGCGGACTGGTTATCGGACTTATTATTGGATATGTATATAGACGAAATATTGCCGAAGCAAAAATCGGCCGCGCAGAGGATTCCGTTAAAAAGTTGATCAGCGAAGCGCAAAAACGTGCGGAAGTGATTAAAAAAGAAACGGTACTCGAGGCACAGGAAGAAGTTCACAAACTGCGTAGCGAATTTGACAAAGAAACAAGAGAGAGACGAAACGAAACAACAAAGTTAGAGAAACGACTGGTACAGCGTGAAGAATTGCTTGATAAAAAACTGGAAAATATCGAGCAAAAAGAAGAACAAGTCAACAAAAAAACAAAAGAAATCAGTAAAGCCAAGGACGATCTTGCTGCGGTTTATACACAGCAATTAGAGCAGCTTGAGCATATCTCCGGGATGACAACGGAGGAAGCAAAAGGTCTGCTTCTTGAAAAGGTTGAAGCTGAGGCACGACATGATATGGCGGTAATGTTGCGCGATATCGAGCAGAAAGCAAAGGATGAAGCGGATAAGAAGGCTCGGAATATTCTTTCGCTCGCCATCCAGAAATGCGCTGCTGATCACGTAGCAGAATGTACGGTTTCTGTAGTAAATCTTCCAAATGATGAAATGAAGGGAAGAATTATCGGCAGAGAAGGCAGAAATATCAGGACTCTTGAAACAGCAACGGGAATTGATCTCATTATTGACGATACCCCCGAAGCGGTTATTCTTTCCGGATTTGATCCGGTAAGGCGCGAAGTTGCGAAGATCGCGCTGGAAAAGTTGATTGTTGATGGTCGTATCCATCCGGCGCGAATCGAAGAAATGGTTCATAAAGCGCAGAAGGAAGTGGATGCGCAGATTAAAGAAGCCGGAGAACAGGCTGTATTTGATGTAGGGATTCACTCTTTGCATCCGGAGTTGGTAAAACTTTTAGGCAGGCTGAAATACCGTACGAGTTATGGTCAAAATGTATTGAAGCATTCTATTGAGGTTGCACACCTCGCAGCATTGATGGCGTCGGAAATCGGCGCAAACGCAAAGCTTGCACGTCGTGCAGGTCTTTTGCATGATATTGGTAAGGCAGTTGACCACGAGGTAGAAGGACCGCATATCCAGATCGGCGCAGACCTTGCAAAAAAATACAAGGAAAACGCAGATATTATCAATGCGATTGCGGCACATCATGGCGATGTAGAACCAAAAACTGTGGAGGCCGTTTTAGTACAAGCGGCAGACGCGGTATCTGCTGCGCGTCCAGGCGCACGCAGGGAATCTTTAGAAAATTATATTAAACGTCTCGAAAATCTTGAAGAAATTGCAAATTCGTTTGCGGGCGTCGATAAATCCTTTGCGATCCAGGCAGGCAGGGAAATCAGAATCGTTGTAAAACCTGACGTAATCGACGACGCTGGAACAACATTACTGGCAAGAGATATCGTGAAAAAGATTGAATCCGAGCTTGATTATCCCGGACAGATCAAAGTAAATGTGATCAGGGAAACAAGAACAACGGATTATGCAAAGTAACGAATTATAAGAAGCAGCCGAAAGGCTGCTTCTTTTCTTGAAAATAAAAGCAAAAAAAGATAAAATAGAAGTATCAGGAATGAAAACGATAAAGGCGGTAACAGCATGAAAGATGTATATGAAAATCCTTTGATTACAAGGTATGCAAGTTATGAAATGTCTCATATTTTTTCGGATGATATGAAGTTTAGAACTTGGCGCAGGCTTTGGATTGCGCTGGCAGAAGCAGAGCACGAGCTTGGGTTGCCGGTTTCTAGGGAGCAGATAGATGAATTAAAGGAGCACGCGGAAGATATTAATTACGAAGTTGCACAGGCGCGAGAGCGAGAAGTGCGTCACGATGTAATGTCGCACGTGTATGCTTACGGGCAGCAATGCCCAAAGGCCAAAGGAATCATACACCTTGGCGCAACAAGTTGTTATGTCGGTGATAATACCGATATTATTGTAATGGATAAGGCATTGCATTTGATTGAGGCAAAGCTTGTCAACGTGATTGCCCGTCTTTCTGAATTTGCTACAGAATATAAAGCTATGCCTACGCTTGGCTTTACGCATTACCAGCCGGCTCAACTCACAACTGTAGGGAAAAGAGCAACGCTTTGGATCCAGGATCTTGTTTTGGATTACGAGCGTTTACAATATGTAAAGACGCAGATCCGCTTACGTGGCGTAAAGGGGACGACAGGGACGCAGGCGAGTTTTTTAACGTTATTTGACGGTGATGCAAAAAAAGTCAAAGAACTGGAATACAGAGTCGCGCAAAAGCTTGGATATGACAAAGTATTTGCCGTCACAGGGCAGACATATCCACGCAAGTTTGACAGTATTGTAATCGATTTATTGGCAGGAATTGCGCAAAGCGCATATAAATTTGCAAATGATTTACGATTACTGCAAAATTTAAAAGAAATGGAAGAACCGTTTGAGAAAAAGCAGATTGGGTCTTCTGCTATGGCATATAAACGTAATCCTATGCGTTCTGAGCGCATCTGCTCGCTTTCGCGGTATCTTATGAGTCTTGCATCCAGTCCGGCCATGACAGCAAGTACGCAATGGTTTGAGCGCACGCTGGATGACAGTGCAAACAAGCGGCTTGTGATCCCACAATCTTTCCTTGCGCTTGATGCTGTCTTGAATATTTATTTGAATGTGACGAGCGGCATGGTGGTCTATCCTAAAGTGATTGCAAAGCGTATCAACGAAGAGCTTCCCTTTATGGCAACAGAGACGATTCTGATGGATGCTGTAAAGCGAGGCGGCGACAGACAGGAATTACATGAAAAAATACGCGAATATTCTATGATAGCAGGAAAACGCGTCAAAGAAGAGGGGCTTAATAACAACTTGATCGACCAGATCAAGCAGGATCCTGCGTTCCATATGAGCCCGGAAGAGATCGATTCCATTATGGATGCAAAGAATTTTATTGGGATGGCAGACGTTCAGGTGGATGATTTCACTGAAAATGTGGTGCGCCCAATTCTTAATGAATTTTCGGGAGACCTTTCGCTGCACGGTGAGATAAACGTATAAATGTGTTTAAATAAGCTTATTGTGTTTATTTATATACAATATAAAGCTTTGAAAAAGGCACAACATTAATTTGAACAGGAGTGTATGTGTATTATGAAAGATTTAAAAGGAACAAAAACGGAACAGTGTCTGAAGGATGCGTATGCCGGGGAATCCATGGCTCGTATGAAGTATGATTATTATGCATCGCAAGCAAAGAAAGACGGTTATGTTCAGATATCCAATATTTTTACAGAAACCGCTAACAACGAAAAAGAACATGCAAAACTGTGGTTTAAACACCTTCATCCAGATAATGCCATTCCGGATACGCTGACAAATTTAAAAGATGCTGCGGCAGGCGAGCATTATGAAACGACAGAAATGTATCCGTCTTTTGCAAAAATTGCGGAAGAAGAGGGCTTTACGGAAATTGCCAAACAATTCCGCGGTGCTGGAGCCGTAGAAAAGCAGCATGAGGAAAGATACCGTGCACTCACTGATAATATTGTAGACGGTAAAGTCTTTGAGAGGGATGAGCCTGTGCTTTGGCAGTGTATTAATTGCGGACACATTCAGCTTTCCAAAGGTGCACCGGAGGCATGTCCCGTATGCAATCATCCGCGTGCGTATTTCCAACTGAAAGAAGATAATTATTGATTCTATGATAAAAAATAAAAAAAGAGCTTCGGCTCTTTTTTTATTTTGCGGAAATGCTTCTATTTTTGATTTCTCCGTGTTAAATTAAATAAGAAGAAATAAGCGCAGGGAGTTCAATATGATCGATATTTTATTGGCAACGTATAATGGAGAAAAATATCTGAGAGAACAAATCGATTCTATTTTTCTTCAGGATTATGATGATTGGCGCGTGATCGCACGCGATGATGGTTCTACGGACACAACACCGGATATGTTAGCGGAGTATGAAAAAAGATATCCGGATCGGTTTACAGTAATTGATGACGGTGCGCCCACAGGAAGCGCGCGTGATAATTTTTTTCGGCTTTTACGGCACGTTGGGACGGATTCGGAATACGTTATGTTTTGTGACCAAGACGATATCTGGCTGCCGGATAAAGTTAAGTTATCATATTACACTATGCGCGCTGCATCAGAAGACCTTTCCGGTCCGCTTTTATCGCATTCAGACCTCACGGTTGTAGATGAGAACGGGACAATGCGCAGTCCTTCACTTTTTGCACTGCAGAAACTCAAGGCGAGCAGGTTATATTTTAATCAGATTTTACCGCAAAATAATATTACGGGATGTACAGTGATGATGAATCGTGCGCTTTTGAACTTAGTACGCGAAAGCAAGGATGCGTTGATGCACGATTGGTGGCTTGGTCTTGTAGCTGCGGCATTTGGGCATATAGTCATTGCACCAAACCGTATTCATTACCGACAACACAGTCAAAATGAGGTCGGAGCAAAGGATGTAAAGAGCGCATCATACTTTAAGCAAAAGCTTTCCAATACGGGCGGTATCCGGCAATCTATTCTGGATACATATCGGCAAGCAGAGGCGTTTCTTAAAACATACGAAGATATATTGAATAAAGAACAAAAAATGCTGATCAATACTTTTGTAGGTTTGCAGGATTGTGGAAAATGGAAGAGGATGCGCGAATTATCCAAATACAAGCTTTATAAAAGCGGATTATATCGTAAAATCGGTCAGATTATTTATGGCTGAAATCATAAAGAAGGAAGAACTTATATAATGGAAAACAGAGCAGAAATATTATGTGTGGGAACAGAGCTGCTGTTGGGCGATATTGTGAATACCAATGCGGCTTATATTGCAAAAGAACTGGCGAATATCGGGATCGGTGTATATTATCAAAGCGTAGTAGGGGATAACAACGACCGTCTGAAGGAAAGTCTGAATTTAGCGTTTTCAAGGGCTGACATTGTGATCATGACGGGAGGACTCGGACCTACTTATGATGATCTGACAAAAGAGACAGTAGCGGAATACTTTCATAAAGAAATGGCAATGGATCAAAAATCGCTGGACAGCATCACAGATTTTTTTAAACGCATCGACCGGAAAATGACAGATAACAACCGAAAGCAGGCAATGATGCCGGTCGGCGCAACGATTTTTCCAAATGCACACGGAACAGCGCCGGGACTCGCGATTTCGGAAAATGGGAAAACTGCGATCTTGCTGCCGGGTCCCCCCTCGGAAATGAAGCCGATGTTTGACAACAGCGTTGTGCCTTATTTGATGCGTTTTTCCGATAAGGTTTTGGTTTCCCATAGCGTAAAACTTTTTGGCGCGGGAGAATCTGAGGTGGAGTCGATTTTGCACGATATGATGGAAAACAGTGAAAATCCCACGATTGCGCCATATGCCAAAACAGGAGAGATGCTTTTGCGCGTGACAGCATCCGGAAAAAATGTACAGGAGTGCGAAAACCTGATTGCACCAGTAATAGAACATATCAAAAGTATATTTGGAAAATATATCTATGGAATCGACGTTAAAAATTTGCAAACAGCTGTTGTCAATGCATTAACAGAAAAAGGGCTTACCATCGCGACCGCAGAGAGCTGTACCGGAGGTCTTATTTCACAGCGAATTACGCAGGTGCCGGGCGCAAGCAACGTATTTGGATGCGGCATATGCTCTTATTCCAACGACATTAAGCAGTCAGTTCTGCATGTAAGCGGGGAAACATTGTCACAATATGGAGCGGTTTCCGAACAAACGGCAGTGGAAATGGCACGCGGTGTCAGAGAGCTTTCCGGAGCGGATATTGGTGTTTCTACAACCGGAATAGCAGGACCGGGCGGCGGCAGCGTGGAAAAACCTGTAGGATTGGTTTATATTGCGATCAATAGTTGTAAAGGCAGTGAAGTAATCAAATTGAACTTGAGCCGGGGAAGGGTAGACGATCGCGAAAATATTCGCCATATGGCTGCGCAAAATGTGTTTCAAATGGTTCTGCAGGAGTTAATTAAGTTTTAAATATGCTTTTTCCTGCGAAAGTTTACTTGCAGGATAATAATAGAAAACATAATGATCGCGCCACCTGCAAGCAGTGACCAGCTCAAGGCTTCATAACCAAGCAACACTGAAAAAATACTGGCAAACATGCCCTCTAAAGAAAGTATCAATGCAGAGCGCGAGGGTGGTATAAAACGCTGTGCCGCACATTCCAGCCAATAAGGAATAGCGGTACAGATGATCCCGAGATATACAGTAACCCAAAGCGTATTGCCGATTTGTGAAAGCGGAAGTGCGTGTTGACGCTCAAAAAGCATAAAATACAAAAATGCAATGATTCCGGTTACAGCAATTTGGATAAATGCAAACGATGACGCTTCGGATTCTTCGGCAGCAAAACCAATATATGCAATTTGGCATGCATAGGCAACGGCACATAGAAGGGATAGAACATCGCCAAAATTAAAGGAAATATTGGTTTCGAATGCGCGTGTAAGAATAGAAATGCCCACAAAACCGATCGCTACCGAAATGAATGTTTTGATTTTTGGACGCTTTTTGAGAAGAAGCCAACTGATAAACGGGACAAAAATAACATTGGTGGTAGTTAAAAACGCATTATTGGAGACCAGCGTATATTGCATCCCGATCGTCTGCAACAAAAATCCGGCGCTCATAAAAAGTCCGGCAATTACGCCGTGCTTGATTTGTATTTTTGTAAGCGCACGAATTTTCCGAAAGGATAAAGCAAGGATAAACAATGCTGCAAACAGCATCCGGAACATTACGATCATTGAGGGACTGAGTCCGGCTTCCTGCGCAAATTTTGTCGCGGTAAAGCCAGTGCCCCAAAAAATCGCGACTATGAAGAGCATACCGTCATATTTTGCTGTTTTATTGTTCTGCATTTCCCCTGCAATCCTCAGATCTCTTACATATTTTTACGAACAGTGATTATCATACCACACACACGGATCGGAAACAATCCGCTACTTTGGAAAGAAGGAAGACAATGGATAAAGTAAAAGAATTACAAAAAATGATTGATTCCAGCAAAAACATTGTATTTTTTGGTGGCGCAGGCGTATCTACAGAGAGTGGTATCCCGGATTTTCGCAGTGCGGACGGACTATATAACCAAACGTATAAATATCCGCCGGAAAAAATTTTAAGTCATGACTTTTTCGTATCCCATACAACAGAATTTTTTCGGTTCTACAGGGATAAAATGCTATATCTTGACGCAAAACCGAATATGGCTCATAAAAAGCTTGCGGAACTGGAAAAAAACGACAAGAACGTTGTTATCGTCACTCAAAATATAGATGGGCTGCATCAGGCGGCAGGATCATCAACAGTATATGAGCTGCACGGTAGCGTATTAAGAAATAATTGTATGAAATGTCATAAATCTTACGATGCGCAATATATCAAAGAATCGGAAGGGGTTCCTACCTGCGAATGTGGAGGAATGATTAAACCGGATGTTGTGTTGTATGAAGAGATGTTGGACGATATGGTGATCTCCCGTGCGTTGTCCTCTATTGTGGAAGCAGATATGTTAATCGTTGGAGGAACGTCACTGGCGGTTTATCCAGCAGCGGGGCTGATTGATTATTATAATGGCAATCGCCTCGTACTGATTAACAAAACACCTACCGCATACGATAAAAAGGCAGATTTAGTGATCGCGGATGCCATTGGTGACGTTTTTTCTAAATTGGAGTAACGGGATCTTTCAGATTTTCGTTCCGAGGGTTTTAAAAAGGTTTATATATAAATAAATATTTTTAAACACTGAATTGCAAGGGGGAATCTGAAAATGGATTTTAAAGAAAAAGCTTTGAGGGCGCATGAAGAGTGGAAAGGAAAAATTGAGGTCATCAGCACTGTGCCGCTAGAAAACAGCGAAGATCTCTCTATTGCCTATACGCCTGGCGTAGCGGAACCATGCCTCAAAATAGCGGAAAACCCGGAATTATCTTATGAATATACACGCAGACATAACCTGGTTGCGGTCATAACAGACGGCAGCGCGGTTCTTGGCTTGGGAGATATCGGTCCGGAAGCTGGAATGCCTGTCATGGAAGGAAAATGCGCACTTTTCAAGACGTTTGGCGGCGTAGACGCGTTCCCGTTATGCATTCGCAGTCATGACGTCGATCAAATTGTCGATACCGTAGCGTTGCTTGCCGGGAGCTTTGGCGGTATTAACCTTGAAGATATCAGTGCGCCTCGTTGCTTTGAGATTGAACGTCGTTTAAAAGAACGTTGCGATATCCCGATCTTCCATGATGATCAACATGGAACGGCTGTTGTTACTTTAGCTGCCATGATCAATGCGCTTAAGATTGTAGGCAAAGACATCCACGAAATCAGTGTTGTTACTTCCGGCGCTGGTGCGGCAGGCATTGCCATTATCAAATTATTGATGGCAATGGGGTTAAAAGATGTGGTGATGTGCGATACACAGGGCGCGATCTATGAAGGCAGGGAAGGTCTGAATCCAGAAAAACAGGAGATGGCGCATATTTCTAATAAACTTCATAAAAAAGGCAGCTTGAAGGAAATTTTGAAAGGTGCAGATGTTTTTATCGGTGTCTCAGCTCCAGGAACCGTAACAGAAGATATGGTGGCAAGTATGGCAAAAGGCGCAATTCTATTTCCTATGGCAAACCCAGTTCCGGAAATTATGCCGGACGTCGCAAAAAAAGCAGGGGCCGCGATTATTGGTACCGGACGCAGTGATTTTCCGAACCAAATTAATAATGTTCTTGCTTTTCCGGGGATTTTTCGCGGGGCATTGGATGTACGGGCAAGTGATATTAATGATGAAATGAAAATTGCGGCGGCTTATGCGATTGCTGATTTGGTTTCCGATCAAGAGCTTGCAGAAGATTATATTATACCGTCTCCGTTTGATTCGAGGGTCGCACCCGCGGTTGCAAAAGCAGTTGAAAAAGCTGCGAAGGAAACCGGCGTGAACAGGATATGAAAGCGATATTTTTAAGCTGTAAACCGAAAGATTTTCGGGAATTCATAAAAAAAGCGTTACAGAAAAGCTGTTTTGTAGTATAATAAAAAGAAGCACATAAAAAAGAGAGTCGCAAAAACTCTCTTTTCTAGTTGTATTGTAGCTCTCATTTTGGGAAGTGTCAATAGAAATAACATAAAAGGGAGGTAACAAATATATGGCAAATGGCAACATTTCAGATATTACGCCGGAAATTTATGAGTTAACGGAGAAAATCCAACAAACAGGAGTGATCAATCCGGAATTATATACGAATTACCAGGTAAAACGTGGTTTGCGTGACATCAACGGAAAAGGCGTTCTGGCAGGTCTCACACGTATTTCGGATATTCAATCTTTTATTGAAAAGGACGGGGAAAGCGTTCCCTGCGAAGGAAAATTATTTTATCGCGGATATAATATAAAAGATATTGTACGCGGTTTTATTAAAGATAAACGATATGGTTTTGAGGGGGTTGTTTACCTTCTTTTAACCGGCTCTTTGCCGGATGCGGCGCAGCTTCAGGATTTTAATAAATTATTGGCGCATTATCGTACGCTGCCCACCAGTTTTGTGCGCGATATCATTATGAAGGCTCCAAGCCCGGATATGATGAACACCTTGGCGCGCAGCGTATTGACTCTTTACGCATATGATGATAAAGCAAATGATATCTCTATTCCCAATGTTTTGCGGCAATCGCTTCAATTGATTGCACTTTTTCCACTGTTTTCTGTTTATGGATATCAGGCATATAAGCATTACCACGATGGACAGAGCCTTTTTATCCATGTGCCTGATCCGGAGCTTTCCACGGCAGAGAATATTCTTCACCTGCTGCGTGCGGATGGAAAATATACAGAGCTGGAAGCACATATCCTTGATGTTTCGCTGGTACTACATGCGGAGCACGGCGGTGGGAATAACTCTACTTTTACAACACACGTTGTTTCTTCTTCCGGGACAGATACCTATTCTTCGGTCGCTGCATCCCTTGGTTCGCTGAAAGGGCCAAAACATGGTGGCGCGAACATCAAAGTTGTACAGATGATCGAAGATATGAAGAAAAATATCAGCGATTGGACAAGCGAGAGCGAAGTCAAAGATTACTTGGCAAAACTGTTGAACAAACAGGCTTTCGATAAAGCAGGTCTTATTTACGGGATGGGTCACGCGGTTTATTCGTTATCCGATCCGCGTGCCGATATTTTCAAGGAATTTGTAGAAGATTTATCCGAAGCGAAAGGGCTTTCCAAGGAGTTCCGCTTATATTCTATGGTAGAGCGCCTCGCGCCGGAAGTAATTGCCAAAGAACGCCGTATTTATAAAGGTGTCAGCGCAAATGTTGATTTCTACAGCGGCTTTGTATACAGCATGCTGAACCTTCCGACCGAACTTTTTACTCCGATTTTTGCAATTGCCAGAATTGCGGGGTGGAGCGCACATCGGATTGAAGAACTTTCCAACGCCGGAAAGATTATCCGTCCGGCATACAAAAACGTACAAGATGAAAGACCCTATATACCGCTTGACCAAAGATGACAGCAAAGGCACTGCTTCGGCAGTGTCTTTTTTGAAAAAAACAATAAAACATGATATCATCTTATAAACAGCATACCGGAAAGGGGACAGGAACGATTGAGCAGTTATTTCTGGAATTACGACATGGATCCGGAATTTCCGTTGAGCATCCTTGACTATGCTGCAAAAGGCGACGAAGAACGAATTCATTGGCATCATTATCTTCAAATCGTCCTATGCACGGGTGGTAGTGGCAAATTTATTTTTACAAACCGGGAATACCCTGTAAGTCCCGGAGATATTTTTATTGTAAGTGATTTTGAAAACCACGTTGCACTCGCAGAACCGGGAAAACAAACAGATTATATTTTTATGATATTCCTGCCGTCTCTGATTGCCTCTCCCGGATGTCGGCAATTTGATTTTGAATACTTATATCCGTTTTATTATAATCCTAAGACATTTCATAATAAAATCGATTCTCAACAACCGATCGCACGCGAGATCGGTCGGGAAATACGCGCGGCAAAAGAAATTTGGGAAAACAGGCAAACCGCTTGGCGCCACGAACTGGATGCTGCGCTGCGTAAAATATTATCGCTTTTGATGAAACACTATAAAGATACTTATGCTGAGTATTATTCGCCGGATGATGCCAGCCACGTTAAGATTTCCGATGCGGTAGATTTCATTAACCGTAATTTTGACAGAAATATCACTGTACAGGAGGTCGCTGACATTTTACATATCAGCGAATCGGCTTTTCGTGCGCTTTTTAAAGAGAACATGCGCATGCCCTTTAAAGAATATATCACATATTTGAGGCTCACTAAGGCAAAGAAGATGCTGCTGACAACGGACGCAAGCATCAATGAAATTGCCACAATGGCGGGATATACCAATATAAATCAGTTTTATAAAGTTTTTCATAAGTATGTTTTTATGTCTCCTGCTGAATACCGAAATTCAAATAGTTCGCTTTCTCGCTCATAATTGATAATACTTGGATCGTTTATGCTATTGTAGCGCAATCAAACTTTCGATTATAATAATGTTATCGGAACTTTCTTATATTGTTTTTTATATGGATTCGGAAAGGAAGAAATTGAATATGGACAATAACAAGCAATTCCTGCAAAGGTATTTTGATGATGATGCCTCTGGTCTATCTGTAGAGGGTTATCTTGCGCGTATCGGTTATACCGGCTCGCTTTGCCCTACGATGGAAAACTTAAAAGTGTTGCAAAAGGCCCATGTCTCTGCTATTCCTTATGAAGATCTGGATATCCGTGCCGGCAAATATATTTCTATTGCACTTCCTGACGTATATCAAAAAATAGTTGTTAAAAAAAGGGGCGGTTATTGTTTCGAGCTAAACGGTCTTTTTGCATGGCTGTTGCGAAAGCTTGGCTATGACGTAGTAGAATATTATGGGCGGTATCTGGAAGGCGAACCTCTGGAAATGCCAATGCGCCGGCACAGAATCGCGCGCGTTATGCTGGATGGCAAACCATATATCTGCGATGTGGGCGTAGGTGTGAAAGCACCGGTATGGCCAATTGAAATCAAAGCGGATGAAGTACAGATACTGGATGGAGAAGAGTACCGCATGCTGCGTCACCCGGCGCTCGGATGGCTGGTGCAGGGGAAATATAAAGGAGAATGGAATCGCATCTATTCTTTTACGGAAGATCAACAATTCCCGGTGGATTTTGAGATGCCAAATCATTGGTGTGTTACGCATCCTGATTCAATTTTTAAGAACGTTACGATGGTGTATATCCGCACACCGGAGGGCAGGAATACCATGACTGAAATAACGGATGAAAACGGAAAGACCGTGCCGGAATTCCGGCGCTTTACATCACAGGGTGTGCAGGCAACGCGTACTTATACCAAAGAAGAATATAACAAAGCCTTGCTGGAACATTTTGGAATTGTATTATAAACCGAAAGATGGAAAGGGGAAAGAAAATGGAATATTTCAAACATTTGTTTCAACCAATTAAAATAGGTAATTTTGAGGTGCCAAACCGCATTGTTCATGTACCGACCGATATCAGTTCTTCTAACGCAGACGGTTCAGTGAGCGATCGCGATATTCGTCATCACAGCGAAATCGCAAAAGGCGGTGCGGGATTGATCATTGTTGGTGCGACAACGCCGGACTCGAAAACAGGGCGACCCACGGTGACTTGTTTTGTTGCAGATGCTGATAATTATATCCCGGGGCTTACGCGGCTTGCAGCGTCTATGCATCGTTACGGCGCAAAATGTGCAGTTCAGCTCCAGCATCCCGGACGTCAATGTGCCATTCCACGGCATAACACGATGTCTACAAACGATATGGTCATCAAGCTTCCGTGGTCTGCCGGACACGAAATTGTATATGAAAATGCTGAAGAAAAAGGGAAACCTGTGCGCGCTATGGCAACGGAAGAAGTATTGGAAATGATCGATAAATTTTCAGAAGCTGCCTGGCGCGTAAAGCAGGCTGGTTTTGATGCGGTGGAACTGCACGCAGCACACGGATACTTGATTTCGCAGTTTATGAGTCCATTGCTAAATCGCCGGATCGACCGTTTTGGTGGCAGTTTTGAGAATCGTATGCGTTTCCCGCTGGCGATTATAGATCAGATCCATAAAAAGTGCGGGAAAGATTTTCCTGTGTTGGTTCGTTATTCCGTTGACGAGTGGGTGCCCGGCGGTCGTGGTCTGGAAGAGAGTATCCTTGTCGCAAAAACGTTGGAACAGGCGGGTGTTGCTGCGCTTGATTTAAGTCAGTGTGTGCAGGAAAGTCCCGGCGCCGGATTCGATCCCATGTATTATCCAGAAGGATGGACGGTATATGCGTCAGAAGCAATTAAAAAAGAAGTAAATATTCCTGTGATCAACAGTCATTCGCTGCGCAATCCGGAATATTGTGATAAGATTGTGGAAGAGGGAAAAACGGATATGGTTGGGCTATCCCGTCAGATTCTTGCCGATCCTTATTGGCCTGTGAAGGCGTATTATGGAAAAACAAAAGAAATTCGCAGGTGCATATCCTGTCTCACAGGGTGCTGGCAGGAGTCCATGATGGCCAAAAAAGAAATCGGATGTGCGATCAATCCGGCTTGCGGGAACGAAGCATTTGACGATATGAAAAAAACCGATCATCCGGCGAATATTGCGATTGTTGGCGGTGGTCCTGCAGGAATGGAAGCTGCAAGAATTGCGACGGTCCGTGGGCATAAGGTTACGTTATTTGAAAAAAGCGGAGAGCTTGGCGGAGCGATCCTCGGCTGCTGTATGACACCGGGGAAAGAAAAAATGAAGTGGTATGCAGATTGGATCAGAAACCAGATAGCCGAGCTTGGCGTAACAGTAAAGCTGAATACCGCACCAACAATAGAAGAATTAAAAGCCTTTGATATTGTCCTGAACGCCACAGGCGCGTCCTCTTATGTACCACAAGTCTTTGGTAAAATGGAAAATGTATTACCCTTTGAAAAAGTAATTGCATGTCCAAAGGTAAGCTGCCCATTTAATCCCGGTAACAGAAAAAATGTAAAAATCGGGGAAAAGGTACTTGTTTGGGGTGATCATTATGCAGCGGCTGATACAGCGGCGTTCCTGGCGTCTATTGGCAAACAGGTAACGATCGTTACAGAAAACCGTGAATTCGGTTCCAGCATCGAAGTCATTCATATGTACGTATTGCGGAAACGTTTTGCACAGGCAGATGCCGAAGCACTGGATTCTAAACCATTTGCTTTTCCGGTAAAAGTAATAGAAAATTCTACGTTATATGAAATCCGCGATGGGGAAGTGGTTGTAGAAGATAAAGACTTTAACCGTACAACACTGCCAATCGATACAGTAGTAAGCTGCCATACGCGTGCAAATACGGCTTTATTTGATGAGTTGCGCGCGCAAGGGATAAAAGTGTTAAGCGCTGGGGACTCTGTGCGTCCGCGCAATCTTAATGCAGCGGTAACAGAAGGTGCGGCATTTGGGTTAAACGTAGACGGAGAGCTTTGGATGAACCCCAATCATGCCGTCATGAACGAACTGCCGATCGACGTGATCGGTCAATTAGAATAGCTATAGCAGAAGAAAGGACAGGATCATATGCTGGATTTTCCAATCGGCGTTATGTTGGACTCGTTTCGAACGGATATTGATCAAGCAATTTCGCTTGCTGCCGAACTCGGTGTGCAGGGCGTACAAGCTTATGCGGTTGACGGGGAAATGAAACCCGTCAACCTGCCTTCTTCGCGCAGAAAAGAGATTTATGACAGAATTACTGCAAGTGGCATGGAAGTTGCGGCAATTTGTGGTGACCTTGGCGGACAAGGCTTTACACGCAAGGAAGAGAATCAATGGAAAATAGAAGAATCCATGCGTATTATGGATCTGGCTTTGGATCTTTGCTGTAATGTTGTAACAACACATATCGGGGTCGTTCCGGCAGACAAAAACAGTCAAAGGTACGAAACGCTTCTCGGTGCATGTCAAACGCTTGGGGATTTTGCGCAAAGCGCAGGAGCTGCTTTCGCGATTGAAACAGGACCGGAGCAGCCATCCGTGCTAAGAAGTTTTTTGGATGAAGTCGGCTCGGCGGGAATGCGCGTAAATTACGATCCCGCCAATCTTGTTATGGTTACGGGCTGTGATCCGACAGCAGGCGTGTATGAGCTAAAGGATTATATTATCCATACACACGCCAAAGACGGAATCATGCTAAAGAAAACGGATCCACAAATCATATACGATTATTTTGCCGAAGGTGGAATTGAAGATATGAACCTAAAAGAATATTTTCTGGAAACGCCTCTTGGGCAGGGCAACGTGGACTTTGATGCGTATCTTGAGGCGCTCACGGAGATTGGTTATCATGGTTTTTTGACGATTGAACGTGAGCTTGGGTCTCAGCCGATTCGCGATTTGGAGCAGGCGGTCTATTTTCTTTATGGAAAGCAGGGTGAAGTATGAGTACATTTCAGATTGTTATCGTAGGAACCGGCTTTATTGGCGCCTCCCATGCAAACGCCATAAAAGAAATGCCCGGCGTAAAACTTGCGGGAATTGTTGAAAAAGACGAGGAACGCGGAAAAGCTGCTGCAAATAAAAATGGTTGTGCATGGTACCCAAGTTTTGAAGAGATGACGTTAAATAAAACGCCAGACTTGGCAATTATTGCATTACCAACATTTTTGCATGAAGAATATGTGATCAAAGCAGCAAATGCCAAAATCAATGTTTTATGTGAAAAACCAGTTACGCTTTCTTTGGAGTCTTTTGACAGAATGACAAAAGCGTGTGAGGAGAACAACGTCAGATTTATGGTTGCACAAGTCGTACGATGGTGGCCGGAATATGTTGAGACGAGAAAATTAATAAAAAGCAATACTATTGGATCGATACGGGTGATTTCACTCGCAAGACTCGCGCAACATCCAAACTGGTCTACCTGGCATACTGATCCGCAAAAAAGCGGCGGTGCTCTTTTTGACCTGCATATTCATGATATCGATTATCTATACAGTCTTTTTGGAATGCCTAAAAATGTATATGCAATAGGCTGGAAAAGTCAGTACGGTTGTTGGAACCATGTGGTATCTAACTTGTGTTGGAAAGACGGCACAAAAGCAGTAGTGGAAGCCTCAATGGACATGAAAGGCGGCTTTCCGTTTACAAATGAGCTGCGGGTAGCGGGGGAGATGGGAACAATTGATTACCGTTTTACAGCAGGCGTCAATATTAAGGACGGAAATCAGTCATCCGGTATGCTGGTATGTCAAGAAGGCGGCAATGCGTGTCAGAAAGAAGTCGTGCAATATGATCCGTTTCGTGCGGAAGTCAGCGCATATATTAGTGCTATTGCAGAAAAGAGACAGGCGCCGATTCCGACGGAGCAATCCCGGTGTGTTTTGCAAGTTGTACAAGCAATTGAACAATCATTGGAAACAAACCAATGTATTAAGTTATAAAAAAGAAGGTTTATAAAATGAATTTAGCATTATGGAACCCAAAAGCAAAGATTTTTGTTCCGGATGGAAAAAAGCAGGAAGATGCATTAGCCAGAACAACTGTTTTATGTGTATCTGCGCATCAAGACGATACGGAAATCATGGCATATCATGCCATCGGCGCTTGTTATGGCAAAGAAGATGAATGGTTTACCAGTGTGATCGCTACCGATGGCGCTGGGTCGCCGCGCTCTGGTATCTACAGCGGTTATACTGATCAGCAAATGCAAGAAGTACGCGCAAAAGAACAAAACCATGCGGCGGAAGTCGGCGGATATGCAGCGCAACTTCAACTTGGCTATACCAGCGCACAGGTAAAGGATGCCTTCATACATGATTTAACGGATGATTTAGTAAAAATTATCACGGCATGTAGGCCTGAAATTGTAGTGACACATAATTTAGCCGATAGACACGAGACACATGTTTCCACGGCACTTAGGACGCTTCAGGCGCTTAGAAAACTTGCACCGGAATTACGTCCTCAAAAAGTATATTCCATGGAAGTATGGCGCAATTTGGATTGGTTGGATGATACAGATAAGATTGTATTTGATACCTCTATGCATCCTAATATCGCCCGTGCAGTACTTGGTGTGTTTGATTCTCAAATTTGCGGTGGAAAACGTTATGATCTTGCGGCGGAAGGCCGCCGGCGTGCTAATGCAACTTTTTTGGCCTCGCATGGCGTAGATCAGGTAGAAGAAGCGTCGTATGGTTTTGATATTACACAATTAATGGATGAAAAAAACGATCCTGCGGAATATATGATGGAGCTTCTCAACCGTTTCAATCATGATGTAATGAAGAAAATTAAAAACCATTGGTGAGGAAAGAATTTTTCAAAGATAAAAGCATTGACGATATTCGTCTTTTCGTTTATAATTTAATACGTTGCTTTTATCAATAGGGGTATGATGTAATGGTAACATTACGGTCTCCAAAACCGTCCTTGAGGGTTCGAGTCCTTCTACCCCTGCCACAAAACGCCGATTTTGTCGGCGTTTTTTATTATGATAAAAAAGGACTCGAACCCGTGAGGGAGAACGAAATGAGCGCTGCCAGTGGCAGAAAAAGCGAATGTAGTTCTCACTGAGCATGAGAATGTCCCGACCCAAAGGGGAGGGAAATTCCATAGCGAAGTGTATCGAGCGCGACTCTGTCGGCGTTTTTTATTATGATAAAATATCGGAATTCATAAAAAACTTATATTAGCTTGTTTCTGCCTGAAAGCTGAATTATAATAAAATAAAAAATATGCGGAGGCATCATCAATTGAAACAATATAAAACAGGTTTTATCGGCTGCGGTAATATGGCTACAGCAATTATAAAAGGAATGCAGAAATCAGATTTTAATGATATCTACGCCTTTGATGCAGATGAAAAAAAGGTACAAGCTTTGGAAGGTGTAAGCGCATGCGCAAGCATAGAAGAGCTTTCGGAGACTGTAGATATAATTTTCCTTTGTATAAAGCCGAATATTATTCCTATGGTCGTACCGGAAATTTCTGTTGCAGGAAAAGCTATAGTTTCCATTGCGGCTGGGGTAACGGTAGAAAAAATCCAATCACTTCTTAAAGTAGATGCCCGCATTATGCGCATTATGCCAAATACACCGATGCTGGTTGGGAAGGGCGCAATTTGTGTTCAGTCCCCGAATAATTTTTCAGAAGAAGAAGCTGGTTTTATTTCAGAAGTATTTTCTTCGCTCGGTATTGTTGAATATGTTGACGGGAGCCTGATGGATTGCGTTACAGGTGTTTCGGGGAGCGGCCCTGCCTATGTTTATATGTTTATTGATGCACTTGCCAAGGCAGGAACAAAAAATGGTTTGGATCCTCAAACCGCGCTGCGGCTTTCCATTCAGACATTTGAGGGTGCGTGCGCAATGTTGGAGCAAACAGAGGAGACGCCATCCAAGTTAATTCATAACGTTTGTTCACCCGGCGGCACAACGCTGGAAGCAATGAAGATTTTTGATATTAATGAAACACGCGGAATTGTGGAATGGGCAGTAGATGCATGTATTGCGCGATCCAAAGAATTATCCAAATAAGGGATTTCTTTTATGTTAAAGGAAGTAATAATTTATTCGGATGGCGCATGTTCCGGTAATCCGGGACCAGGAGGCTGGGCATGTGTCCTTCTTTATAAAGGAAATAAGAAAGAGCTTTCCGGGTATGCGCCAGATACTACAAATAACCGTATGGAACTTACGGCGGTCCTGCAGGGCTTAATGGCTCTAAAAGAACGCTGTAGTGTTAAGGTACATACAGATAGCGCATATATTCATAACGCGTTTGAAAAAGGTTGGATTATTGCATGGCAAAATAACGGTTGGCGTACAGCTGCAAAAAAGCCGGTCGAAAATCAGGATTTGTGGAAAGAAATCTTGAATCAGACGAAGAACCACGTTGTGAAGTGGTATAAAGTGAAAGGTCATGCAGATGACGAAATGAATAACCGATGCGACGAACTGGCACGTGGTCAAATCAAAGAAAATAAAAAAGAATAAGCACGGTCTAAAGAACAAACCCGGTCAAAAATTTCAATGGAGATCGGGTTTCTTTTTTTATAAAACGACGAACGAGCAGGCGAAGCGCATTGCAACCAACTATTCGCAAAACACAAGTTTTGCGAATAGTTATTGCCGTAAAATTAAGAATATGTTATAATATTAGAAATTAAGCAAGTACGCAGAGCTTTTTTGGGAATACTCTTATTAATTGAGGTGCACTTATTTATATGGATAAAATCAAGAATGAAACAAATACAAATTATCACCGTGACCTCGATCAGAAAATGACGGAAAAACTACGCGGCATCATGCGCGAGCTGCCGTCCTTCACAACAAGCTTTTTTATTGCAATGGAAAATACAACCACTATACTGACGCGCGTAAACTACGCTGCCGACCTCAGAATCTTTTTTCAGTTCTTAGTCAAGGAAATCCCCGGCTTTTGCAATAAAAACGTTTCTGAGATCAAGCAGGATGATTTAAAACAAATTACGGTAGATAATTTATACTTGTTTCTAGATTATTTAAATCTATATACTTCTGCAGAAGATGATGAAAAATTTATTGAGAACCACGACCGTGGCAAAGCAAGAAAAATTGCCTGCCTTCGTTCTTTCTTTAAACATTATTATAAGAAAGGTATTTTGGAACAAAATATATGTCAGCTCCTGGATACGCCAAAACTGCACGAAAAAGCGATTATTCGTCTTGAACCGGATGAAGTTGCCGAGCTATTGGACGTTGTGGAAAGCGGCGCAGATTTAACAGAAAAGCAAAAACAATACCATAAAAAAAATGTCAAACGCGATTTTGCAATTTTAGTATTATTTTTAACGACCGGAATCCGTGTTTCCGAGCTGGTTTCCATTAATATTGAAGACATTGATTTCCGAAATACATGTTTTAAAGTAACACGCAAGGGCGGCAATCAGGTAATTTTGTATTTTGACAGCGAGACGCAGAACGCTCTTCAAAGTTACCTTGAGGAACGGAAAAATCGTGGAAATTATGCCCTCTCCTCTCCCCTCTTTCTTTCTATGCAGGGAAGACGTATGTCGGTGCGGAGCGTGGAGTTGATGGTAAAAAAATATGCGCGGATCGCCAGTCCGCTCAAAAAAATATCGCCGCATAAGCTTCGCAGTACATACGGAACCATGTTATACGACGAAACTGGCGATATTTATTTGGTTGCTGACGTGCTTGGACACAAAGACGTTAATACGACACGCAAGCATTATGCAGCCATGTCTGAGAATAACCGCAAACGCGCATCAAAAGCTGTGAAGCTGCGCGATTAAATTCTGATGTTCATCGAATCAAGCGCATACAAAACTCCCAGTTTTGCATGCTCATATGTTAGAGCTCCTTGCAAATAAGCGGCATATGGTTCTCGGATGGGCGCGTCGGCGGTCAGCTCTAAAGAAGCGCCCTGTACAAAGGTTCCGGCGGCCATGATTACCTTATCCTCATATCCGGGCATATCCCACGCATAAGGAACGACATTGCCGTCAATAGCGGAAGCGCGCTGGATCCCCCTCACAAAATCTGTTAAGGGTTGTTCACTGCCGAAAATAATTGATTGTGTGATATCGCCGCGGACTGCATCATAAGAGGGCTGGGATTGATATCCGAGTTTTTCCATCACACGCGAAGCAAGCGCAACCCCTTTAAGCGCCTGACATACGGTATGTGGTGCCATAAAAAAGCCTTGGAAAAAAGGCTGATAACCATAGGCATACGAGCCGATTTCCATCCCGATTCCGGGAGCCGTAAAGCGTGCGGCGATTTGATCTACCAGATCCGTACGTCCCGCAATATAGCCGCCGGTGGGCGCAATCCCGCCGCCGGGGTTTTTGATCAATGAGCCAGCCATGACGTCCGCCCCAACATTTGTAGGCTCTTCAAGGCATACAAATTCGCCATAGCAATTATCTACCATATAGATTTTATCGGGAAATGCCGCACGTATCTGTGCCAAAACAGTACCAATATATTCCGTTGTAAAAGCCGGACGGATATCGTATCCCATAGAACGCTGGATATAAACTACGCGTACCGATGGATTGTTCTGTATTTTTTGTATAGCGCTCTCCGTATCAATTTTGAAATCCGGCGTAAGGTTAACGGAATCAAAACATATCCCCCATTCTGCGAGTGAACCGCTTACCTTCCCCAGCGTACCAGCCAGTGTATCGTAAGGCTTTCCTGTCAAAGAAAATAGCGTATCGCCTGGGCGCAACAGCCCAAATAGAGCCGTCGAGATCGCATGTGTCCCGCTCATCAACATCGGCGACACAATCGCATTTTGTGCACCATAAGCATCCGCAAAAACACGACATAGCTTTTCCCGACCCTCATCACCGTAACCATAGCCGGTGGAGGCATTAAAATGCCGTGCAGAAACATCATTTTGTTTGAATGCATCGATCACCTTAAATTGATTTGCCTGTGCAACTCTTTCAAATTCATGAAAGATTCCCTGCATATCGCACTCGCATTCCTCTACAAAATCAACGATTCTGCCATTTATCTTAAAATGTTTTGTAATGTACTCCCTTAAATCCATTGTTATCCTTCCCTGCTTTTTCCTTGATTTATAATTTCTGCTGCTAATTCATCCATGTTTTGGTAAGTGAGCGGATCATACCACGTGATGCGTGGATCCCGCCGAAACCAGGTCAATTGGCGTTTTGCGTAATGACGCGTATTTTTTTTAATCTCTTCCACAGCCTGTATGAAAGATATTTTCCCTTTCATAGCATCTAAAAGCTCTTTATAACCGATTGCCTGCAAAGCAGTTGGCGCATGCGGATAAAATTGTGCGAGCTTTTTTACCTCATCCAGTAGTCCGTCTTGCATCATTTGGTCAACACGTTTGTTAATCCGCGCATATAACACTGCACGTTCGGGAGACAGTCCTGCCATAACAAAATTATGTTGATCATTTATTTCATTAAAACGATATTCACCCGTTTCCCCATTTCTAAGAATTTCCAAACGACGTATCATCCTTTTTTTATCATTAACATGAATGCGCGTTGCAGCCTCAGCATCTTGTTTTAAAAGCATTTGATGCAGCAGTTCGTTATCGTATTGCTGCAATTCAGCGCGAAACGCTTCGTCGTAAGACGTATTGGTAAAATCAAGGCAATAAGTCAACGAATTAATATAAAGCCCTGTGCCCCCTGCGATAATAGGTACGTTACCACGTTTTAAAATATCCGCAATACATTCCTGCGCAGCAGACTGAAACATAGCGACAGAATAAGTCTCACCGGGGGACGCCACATCAAACATATGATGCGGAATTCCCTCACGCTCCTCCATCGATGGTTTTGCAGTGCCGATGTCCATCCCCTGATAAATTTGCATGGAATCTGCCGAGATGATTTCACCGTTTATTTGTTTGGCAAGTGCAACTGCCGCCGCTGTTTTTCCAGATGCGGTAGGTCCCACAATAATATATACTTTATCTTTCATACAATCCGCTTGAATCCTTTTTCCAAATCATTTTTGGTGAGGGCAATTGCAATCGGTCTACCGTGCGGACAATGCGGAATCGCATCAAGCTCGGTAATTTCGTGCATCAATTCTGCAATTTGTTCATCAGAAAGCTGGTATCCTGCTTTGATGCTGTAACGGCAAGAAGCACGGATGATCTGGTCACGCAACAGCAACACATCGCCATGCGAATTCTTTATTTCGTATAAAATATCTTCAATAATTTGGCTTGCACTGCTTCTGTTTACTTGGCTCGGCAGAGCTGTAAATTTTAAAGACAGCGCGCCGAATTCTTCAAATTCAAAACCAAGAGAGCGAAGTAAATCTTCATTTTGCATCCACAAATC
Organism: Christensenella sp.; assembly: GCA_034926635.1. Classification (GTDB taxonomy): domain Bacteria; phylum Bacillota; class Clostridia; order Christensenellales; family Christensenellaceae; genus Christensenella. The sequence continues at coordinate 36,004 of JAYFQX010000001.1, forward strand.
AAACTCTTGTGCCGCAAGGGTTGCGGCATAAGGAACCAAAAGTGACTGCATAGCACTTGTCCCTTCCTGCGCCTGTCGTTTCATCCGTTCATAATTAATGCGTTCATGCGCGGCATGCTGGTCGATCAAATATAAAACTTCTCCGCTTTCTACGATTAAAAAAGTATTCCATGCTTGTCCGATGATTCGATAATTACATAAATGGCGTACGTCCTCTATCTCTATCTGCAGCTGCGGTTCTTCTTGTTTTTGAAACGCCGCTACTTCGTTTAGCAGAGAATCAAATTCCGGAGAACTTTCAAACCGCGGCGGCATAACGCTGCCCGGGGTTTGTTTTACTGATCCCGGAAAAGCGGGGCTTCTTTGAAAGTCGCTATGCAATGAATCTCCTTTTGATACTTCATCTGCTTTTGTATCATTTGGCTTTGAGGCAGCCATGGTATTTCCTTTGGACTCTGCTTGTTGCGGCATTGGCGAGAAAACTTCGAAAGCAGGTGCAGTGTTTTCTTTTAAGGCGTCCTCTACCGCTGCTTCTATTGTTTGCAATACAAAAGGTTCGTCATATAACATAACCTGTAATTTGTTCGGATGTACATTTACATCTGCCATCGAAAAAGGCAAATTAATATGAAGAACCGCAAAGGGATATTGCCCACGCAACAACCGTTGTCCATAACCGCGCATGACTGCAGCCTGGATGTTTTTGGATTGCACCAAACGCCCGTTTAAAAACAGACAAAAATAATGCGTGCTTTTATAAAGAAAAGCAGGTTTTGAAAGATACCCCGTTATTGTAATACCGCTATTTTCATAGCTTACCGGATGGATACGTTCGCTAATTTGTTTTCCATACACAGAAAGCAAGGCGTCTTTAAGATCCCCTGTCCCGGGACTCTGAAAAACAGTTTTGTCATTGCTGATATACTTGATCGCAATTCCGGGATTGGCTAAAATTAATTTTGACATCACAGAAGTGACCTGAGCAGTTTCGCTTCCTGTATTCTTCAAAAATTTTTTTCGTGCCGGAACATTAAAAAATAAGTTTTCCACCTTTACGGTAGTCCCTTCCGGCAGCCCCGCCGCAGAAATCTCCGGTTCTGACCCGCCTGTCACACAAAGAAGCGCGCCCTCCATACTGTTTTGCGTGCGCGTACTGATCGTAAGGCGCGAAACAGCCGCCATACTCGCCAGCGCTTCGCCGCGAAAACCGAGAGTCCCGATCTCCTCGAGGTCTTCCAGCTTACCGATTTTACTGGTAGCGTGTTTTTGTATGGCAAGAGGCACGTCTTGCGCCTCAATTCCCACACCGTTATCGGTCACACGGATCAGTGTCTTTCCCCCATCGCGGATCTCCACGGTAACCGCCTTTGCGTACGCATCCATAGAGTTTTCAACTAACTCTTTTACCACTGCGGCAGGATTCACCACCACCTCGCCGGCAGCGATGCGCGCAGCTACACTTTTATCTAAAATGTGGATCCGGTTATTCATGATTTATCTCTTTCTTTAATTGATAGATAAAATTAAGCGCTTCAATCGGTGAAAGCGTATCTACCTGAATGTGATTGATCGCTTCCAAACATTTTTCTGCTGTTTCATGTTGCGATTGATCTGTTTTACAATCTTCGTTTCGAATCATTGCTTCATTGTTTTCCGTCAATGAAATCCTGTAATCCTGCAATTGCTCCAAAAACAGATTTGCGCGATCCGTTACCTGTGCGGGAAGCCCTGCGAGTTTCGCGACTTCCACGCCAAAACTGCGATCCGTACCACCACGTATAATCTTATGCAAAAAAACAATATCATTTCCAAGTTCTTTTACCGCTACAGAATAATTCCGTATTCCTGAAAACATTTGCTCCAGTTCCACGAGCTCGTGGTAATGGGTTGCAAACAGCGTTTTTGCATGTAACTTCTCAATAATATACTCCACGCTTGCCCACGCGATGGACAGACCGTCCGTTGTGCTCGTCCCCCTGCCGATTTCATCAAGGATCAACAAACTGCGCGAGGTGGCGTTGTTTAAAATATTCGCAAGCTCATTCATTTCCACCATAAAAGTACTCTGCCCGGAAGCTAAGTTATCTGATGCGCCTACACGGGTAAAAACCCGATCTACCAGGCAAATTTCTGCGCTTTCTGCAGGTACAAAGCAGCCCATATGTGCCATCAAAACAATGAGCCCAACCTGGCGCATATAAGTACTTTTCCCTGCCATGTTCGGTCCGGTGATAAGGAGCATAGCATCATTTCCGTTGTCAAGCAGAGCGTCGTTTGGCACAAACTCATTTTTAAGCAGACTTTCCACCACAGGATGACGTCCATTCTTAATACTGATGGTTCCGTTTTCCGACATGTTTGGACGGACATATCCATTTTCGTAAGCAACAGACGCAAACGATTGCATGACATCCAAAAGCGCGATCCGCGTCGCACAATGCTGCATACGCTCGATTGCTCCTGCCAGCTTTTCCCGAATTTCCAAGAACAATTGATATTCCAGTGCATTGCGCTTTTCCTGTGCACCGAGAATGGTTTCTTCCATTTCCTTGAGTTCTTCGGTGATAAAGCGCTCACAATTCACAAGCGTTTGTTTACGCAGGTAACGATACGGAACCTGCGTAAGATTAGATTTGGTTACTTCAATATAATAACCAAAAACTTTATTATAACGAATTTTGAGATTTTTGATCCCCGTTGCTTCTTTTTCTCTTGCTTCCAGCTCAACCAACCAATTTTTTCCGTTGATCGCGGCATCGGCAAGCTTGTCGGCTTCCTCGTTATATCCTTTTTTGATGATCCCACCGTCGGTGATGCTGACGGGAGCATCTTCATTGATGCATTGCTCAAGCAGATCCCTGATATCTTCGAGACCATCAAGGCCTTCCAATGCCTCGGTAAGCAAAGCGCTCTTTGTACTGCTAAGCAGATTTTTGATGCCCGGCAGGGCAACGAGTGAAGACTTCAGCGCCAGACAATCTCTTGCGTTGATGGTTCCATAAGAAATACGCGTAATGATTCGTTCCAAGTCATAAATTTCAGATAATGCCTCTCCTAAAGAACTGCGCAGGTAAAAATCATTAAAAAGCTCTTCAACGGCGCAAAGACGGTCGTTGATCTTGTCAAGGGTCTTTAGAGGCTGCAAAAGATATTGCTTTAACAACCGAGCGCCCATTGCAGTTTTTGTTTTATCCAGTAACCAGAGCAAAGAACCTTTTTTGGTACCTTCCATCAAGGTTTGTGTTAACTCAAGATTTCGGCGCGTGCTTGGGTCAAGTGTCATAAAGCTATCGTCGCGCAGGGACTTCAGCGTTGTGATATGCATCAAAGTATTTTTTTGCGTGTCCTGCAAGTATTGCATGAGTGCACCGCCAGCACAAATGCCGTCAGTATAACCATCACACCCATATGCCGAAAGGGATTGCACTTTATAATGAGCACAAAGCGCTTTTTGTGCGGTTTCTGTTGTAAATGCCCAGTCAAAATATGGGTTGACAAACGATTTTTTAAGCGGCGTCTTTTCTATTACGGATAACAATTTTTTTACTTGTAAATCTGCCGTCAATATTTCTTTGGGAGCAAGCCGCGTCATCTCGTTTAAAAGCTGTGCATCGTCTTTGGTTTCTGAAATACAGAATTCACCCGTAGATACATCACAATAGCAAATCCCGGCTTCTTCGCCGCTCCCGAAAAAAACACTGAGGATATAATTATTTTCGTGTTCATCCAAAACAGATTTTTCCACAACAGTTCCGGGCGTTACAACGCGTGTGATTCCACGTTTTACAATACCCTTCGCAACGCTTGGATCTTCCAGCTGGTCGCAGATTGCAACTTTATATCCTGCTTCGACCAGCTTTGCCAGATATGTGTCAATCGCATGGTACGGCACGCCGCACATCGGCGCACGTTCTTCAAGTCCGCAATTTCTCCCCGTGAGCACAAGCTCTAAAACCCGCGAGGCTGTTACTGCATCTTCAAAAAACATTTCATAAAAATCACCCAAACGGAACATCAAGATACAATCTGGATATTCTTCCTTTAATTTAAGGTATTGCTGCATCATCGGAGTTAAATTCGCCATCATGGATTTATTATCCTCTCGCCAAAAAGCGTTGTTTTCTTTCCTTGGGTAATCAAAACATCACAAAATGTGCCGATCAAATCCGAACTTCCTTCAAAATTAACCATCTTGGAAGTCCCTGTACGTCCGCACACATGGGCAGGATTTCTCGTGCTGACGCCTTCCACAAGCACTGTTTCTACATTTCCCTCATACTCTTGATTTCGTTGCTGTGTAATCTCGTTTTGCAGCGCAACAAGCTGTATAATCCGCTTTTTTTGAACCTCTTCCGGCACGGGATTTGCCATTTGCGCAGCCTTGGTCCCGGTGCGTCTGGAATAAACAAAAGTAAAAGCAGAATCATAACGTATTTCCCTGACAAGGGAAAGCGTGGCTTCAAAATCAAGATCAGTTTCGCCGGGGAATCCGACAATAATATCGGTCGTGAGCGCAACATCCGGAATTTGTGCGCGTATCCTGCTTACCAAAGCGGTATATTGTTCCCGTGTATACTTACGGTTCATAGCCTGTAAAATCTTGGTACTACCGGATTGTACGGGCAGGTGAATATGTCTGCAAATACGTTCATTTGCTGCAATCGTTGCAATCAAGCGATCGGAAAGATCCTTTGGGTGCGATGTCATAAAACGAATACGTGGAATTTCCGTTTCATCACATATTTTTTGCAGCAATACAGAAAAGTCATCGCCTTCTCCCCCGTCATAAGAATTTACGTTTTGCCCGAGCAGCATTACTTCCTTATACCCTGCGTTTTGAAGTTTTTGAACTTCTCGTATGATATCCGCAATCCTGCGCGAGCGTTCCCTACCGCGAACATAAGGAACGATACAGTAAGAACAAAAATTATTGCAACCATACATAATGTTTACAGATGCTAAGGAGCCCTCCCCGCGACGCATAGGGACATCCTCATGAATCCCGTCTGCCTTTTCCTGGATACTAAAAACCCGCTTTTTTTCCATCAGGCACTCGCCCACCAAATCTCCGAGCGTATGCAGATTATGCGTACCAAAGACAATATCAACAAACGGAAAAGTCTTGACAAGCTTCTGCGCGACTTTTTCCTGCTGCATCATGCATCCACAAACTGCAATCATAAGATTTGGGTTTTCCTTTTTTAACGGACGCAACGCACCAACATTGCCGAAAGTCTTCTTTTCGGCATTCTCTCTTACGCAGCACGTATTGAATATCACAAAATCCGCTTTTGTTTTTTCGGCTTCCGACACAAAACCGAGGTCTTCCAATATTCCGCAGATTTTTTCTGACTCGTGCTCATTCATTTGACAACCATAGGTAATCACATGGTATTTTAAATGGTTTTCCGTAATATACTGTTTTAATTGTTTCATATTTTCCATGATTAAATTATACCGCAAAATCATTCGTAGCGCCACAGAAAAAGGGCAGAAAACAAATCCGCCCTGTCTGTGAAAACCGATTTTATATTCTCGTTATTTCCGTACATTTAACCGCATTTGGAGTACCCGCACGAACGGCAGATATTGCAGCCGCCTTCATAGTCCAGCTTTGCGCCGCATTCCGGGCACTTGCTGTCATCGGGCTGCTGCGGTTCATCCTCCTGCATCAACGGGGCGATTTTTTCACGACGCATCTTAGCCACAGTCTGCAGCACCCTGCCGATTGCATCCGGGCAGGATAACACCTTTACATCTCCGCCTTTGCGAAGCGTGGAATGACAGCGGATCCCACGCAGCTGCTCTACGATTTCATCAACGTCCATACCGGAACGAAGCGCCGTAGAAATCAGACGACTCGTTGCCTCGGACTGTGACGGGCATCCTCCCGCGCGACCCAGGTTCGTAAATACCTCACAAATCCCGTTTTCATCATAATTGACCGTAATATATAGATTTCCGCAGCCAATCTTAACCTTCTGTGTAATTCCCTGCGTAACTTCCGGGCGTACCCTCGGTTTATGGGCAAGTACATATCCCTGTTCCTGCCCTTGCATCTCTGTAGAGGCTTCCTCTTCTTCCTCTGAACGGTTTACCTTTCCAATATTCAGAACCTGCGCTTCGCGCGAACCATCGCGGTAAATGGTTACGCCTTTCAGTCCTAGTTCGTACGCCATATCATATACGTTGCGAACATCAGCCTGTGTCGCTTCTCTTGCAAAATTGACTGTTTTGGAAACCGCGTTATCCGTATATTTTTGAAAAGCCGCTTGCATTCGTACATGGTATTCCGGTGTGATGTCGTGCGCAGTCACAAAGATATCACGAATATCCTGCGGAATTTCTTCCATGTGGGCAATGGTACCTTCGGATGCAATTTTAGCCATTAATTCTTTGCTGTAAAGTCCGCGCTCTCGCATTATTTGTTCAAAATATGGATGTACTTCTACCAATTCATCGTTATCCATTACGTTTCTGATATAAGAAAGCGCAAAAACCGGTTCAATACCCGAAGACGAATTGCAAATAATGGAAATCGTTCCAGTCGGGGCAATTGTAGTGACCGTTGCATTACGCTGTACAAGTCCCTGCTTTTTGAAGATACTCTCGTCATATGCAGGAAACGTTCCACGTTGTTTCGCCAGCTCACACGACATCTCCTGTGCTGTTGTATGCAGAAATTTCATAACCTTTTCTGCGAGGTCAATTGCCTTTTGAGAGTTATAAGGAATACGCAGTTTATATAGAATATCCGCAAAGCCCATTAATCCCAAACCGATTTTGCGCGTAGAAAGCGTCATCTCGCGAATTTGCTGCAAAGGATAGTTGTTTACGCTGATTACATTGTCAAGAAAATGCACTGCGTCGCGCACTGTTTTTCGAAATAAGTCATAATCAATTTCATATAGTCCGTCTTCATTTTTTTTGACAAGCATATTTAGATTGATTGAACCCAGGTTGCAGCTTTCAAATGGCAGAAGAGGTTGTTCGCCGCATGGGTTTGTGCTCTCCACTTCGCCCAGTTTTGGAACAGGATTATCCCGGTTAATACGGTCTAAAAAAATGATCCCCGGTTCTCCGTTTGTCCATGCCATTTTGACGATCAAGTCATATACATCAGGCGCATATAACTTTTTAACTTCCTGTTTCGTATGCGGATCAACTAAAGCATATTGGCGTTTCTCACGCACAGCTTTCATAAATTCTTCTGTTACCCCAACACTGATATTGAAGTTGGTGATTTGGGTAGTATCTTTTTTACATTGAATAAAATCAAGAATATCAGGGTGGTCAACACGCAAAATCCCCATATTTGCGCCACGCCGCGTTCCGCCTTGCTTTACTGCCTCTGTAGCGGCATTGAAAACTTTCATAAAGCTGATGGGACCACTGGCAACACCGCCTGTTGAATTCACCATGGCTCCTGCCTCGCGAAGGCGCGAAAAAGAAAATCCTGTTCCGCCGCCGCTTTTGTGGATCAACGCCGCATTTTTTAGCGCATCGAATATATTCTCCATGCTGTCCTCGACAGGAAGAACGAAACATGCCGAAAGCTGGCCGAGTTCCCTGCCTGCATTCATCAGCGTTGGAGAGTTCGGCATAAAACGGAGCGTCGACATCATGTCATAAAAAGTATCCTGTGTCTTTTTCACATCTGCATCAAGATCAAATTCCCTATCAGCCTCGGCAATTGCACGGGCAACGCGTTTCAATAAATCATCCGGCGTTTCCACCACATCCCCATCCGGTCCCTTTTTCAGGTAACGTCTTTCCAAAACGGTGACAGCATTTTTGCTAAACATAAAAAAACCTCCGTACAATATATTTGGTGCTAACGATGAAGCAACAACACCATATATGGTACACTAAAGAGTCTAATAATTCCATACTTTTTTAACTTTTCATAAATTTAATTATAGAAGTTCCATAAAATGACGATAAATATCCGTTTCATGCGAATGCCCGGAAGTATAAAACTCAATCATTCCGCGAGATCCCGAATGATTTAATAAATTATTTTCTTTCAGTACATCACGCAGATGCCTCGACGTACCAAACCTGCCGTCATATATTTCACATGCGCCGCCGCAAAGTTTTTTTGCCACGTCTTGTAAAGCTTCCGCAAGAAAAGAATAATGTGTACATCCAATGACCAATCCATCGATTGCTTTCCCGCGAAAAGGTAATAATTTATCACATAAATAAGCGCGGATGTGGGGATCGGACAAATTTCCTGTTTCTACCATATCGGCAAGCTGTGCACATTCAATATTATGAATTGATTTTTCTGCACCAAGGTTATGCAGCAAATGGCGGTAACGTTCTTGGTGCAAAGTCGCAGGCGTAGCAAAAACCAGTACTTCCCCGCCATTACGTGCTTGCATCGCCGGCTTCACCGCAGGCTCCATACTGATTATCGGAATACTATAACGTTCCCGCATCGCCTGTACAACAATACTGGTTGCAGTGTTGCATGCAATTACAATTGCCTTCACACCTTTTTGATATAAAAACTCTCCGCAATCAAGGGATAATCTTTTTATTTCATCTTCGGATTTTGTGCCATAGGGCGCATTGGCGCTGTCTCCGTAATAAATAAAATGCTCTTCCGGCAAAAGCCTTGCTGCCTCAACCAAAACGCTTACACCGCCTACACCGGAATCATATATTCCAATCGCCAATTCGTTTTTCTTCATTTATCTTAACCTGCAACTATTTCTTTAAAAAATCAACTGTTTCATATTATATAACAAGTGTTAAATATAGTAAAGAGGCGCATAAAAGTGTAAAAAGAACTTGCATAGACTGCGTAAATGTGATAATATATCACTTGTTGAATTTATAAATACGGGGGTGAATGAATTGCCGAACATCAAATCAGCTAAAAAACGCGTTAAAGTGATCGCTACCAAAACGTTGCATAACAAAATGATCAAATCTGCGTTAAGAACAGATTTAAAGAAATTTGACGTTGCTGCTCAGGCTGCGGACGCAAATGCTGGCGAGCTTTACACAAAAGCTGTAAGCGCTGTTGATAAGGCTGCTTTAAAAGGTACGATCCACAAAAATAAAGCAAACCGCATGAAAGCGCAATTGGCAAAAAAATTAAACAGCAAAGCTGAATAATTTTGAACGATTCCCCATTTCATAAAGTGTCTGTAGAAGCCGGTTTAAAAGCCGGCTTTTTTACGTTCTTGTTTTTCTTTTTGATCCCCACGATAAATATCGACAAGCAATGCATATAAATCTGTTTGCATTATGATGATCCCCTGTTTGGCAGAATAATCCATTTTTGCAAACATTAAAATTGCGCGGCGGATAGACGAGGCTGTAAATGCTTTACAATGATCGAGTGCTCTTCTTGCAGCGAACTCCCTTGCACCGGTTGCTTCCATAATATGCGAAATTGTCTTGCTATCCGGAAAATGTGCATCGCGACAGGCACGCGCCACCAGCATTTGCCTAAAGTTATTAGAAAGCAGCGTAATAAACCCGATTGGGTTAGGATCCTCCTCCAGCATTTTCTGGATAATTCCATATGCTTGCCCCGGTCTGCCGGCAACCATGAAATCATGGATCTTATATACGTTATATTGCATAGACTTAATTGCATATGCCTCAATATCAGCCGCGGATATTTCTCCCCGGCAAATCACGGAAAGTTTATCTAACTCATTTTGTATTGCGTTAATATCCCCCGACGACAGGTCGATCAGCGTTTGCGCATTTTTGGCAGAAATAAGAAGATTACAATGCTTTGCATATTGTATGACAAAGGCAAGGAGCTCCCTCTCCTGCATCGGACCACACTCTACAAACATGCCCTGCTGCATAACAAATTTCACATATGCCTTTCTTTTATCTGCGTTGCCCTGCGCTACAACAATAAAATAATTGCAATCCGGCATATTAGATTTACAAAAAGGCGCACTTAAATCCCCAGATGCCTGTGTTCCCAAAATATCCGTATTCTTCAGAATCGTTATGCGGTGCGCCGCCAAAAACGGCATAGTTTCCATTGCGCGCAAAACAGACTGCGTATCCGGTCTTTCTTCAAATTCTGAAAGATTCATTTCCGGCATTTCGACCTGCAATGCTGCAATGATTTGTTTTAAGGTATATTTCTTTCGATAATCATCTTCTCCGGCAAGGATAATGTAACCTTTTCCCTGTCCATTTTTGATTTGTTTGACCGCTTCCTGTGGTTTCATAATTCCTCTTTATTGTTTGGCAGATACCTCTACCTTATTTCCATCGCTTGTTATGGTAATCGCGCCGTTTTCTGCTGTTGTAAATATCGAAGCCCCGTATTTTTCCAACAACTTCAGCGTCTCGTCTGACGGGTTTCCTTTGCTGTCGTTCTTTTTTACAGAGATAATTCCATATTCTGGAGCTAGATCAGCTAAGAATTGCCCTGTCAGTACACCTTTTGCACCACTGTTTGCGATTTTGATAACAGGTACGGATTCTTTTAGTACAATTCCATCCGCATTGTTTTGCATCAAAAGACATACCGGCTTATTTTTATAATAAAGCGTCAGCGATAAGTGTTTATGATCCGCGCCGACGACAGTTACATAAGCGTCTTCAGATAACTCAATTTTATCATATAATGCATAAGTTTGCATCAAAAGACCCTGATCATATTCTTTTGGAATATAGTTTTCGGGGATCCATAGCATTTTAATTTTATTCTGTGCAGCCAGATTCTTTAAATTCTTTGTTCGATCATTGGTGATGATGACAGCATCAAAAGTAAGTCTGTTATCCTCGGCATAAGCGTCAATCTGCGAATATTGCAGATTCCCGCCATTATCAATCAGATAATTTTTGCCGTCTACCGAAACATGAATTGCATCCCCTGTTCCTACGTCCAGTACAACTGTTTTCATTTGTCCCTGCGCAGGCACCATGGTAAAAAACATGCCAAGACATAATGCTCCGCAGACAACCGCAGCAATGATAGCTTTAGTTTTTTTGCGCCAAAAAACATAATCCGAACATAGAAATAAAACAATAAAGATGGCAATCCCGACAAAAATCGGGAATCCATATACTTCAAAATAGCCAAATGCTGTGTTAGCAATCATGCCATTAAAATAATCTAATGCACGAATACACAGTTCCGCAGGAAAAGCAACTGCATGCCCCACCGGAAGAGAAATCAGCGCCAAAAGTGATCCAGCGCCGGTAAAAAGCACAATAGCGGCGGCCAAAGGAATGGCAAATAAATTTGCAATAGGCGCTGCGAGCGCAATACATCTAAAGTAATATGCAGTAAGCGGAAAAGCGGCGCAGGTCGTCGATAAAGAGACTGCGAAAGTTGGTGCGAGTCCCGTTTTTTCCAGAGGAGCTGCCTTGTTGAAAAATCTGGTAAGTGGCGGCGTGATGCACAGTAAGCCAAACACAATTCCATAAGACATCAAAAAGCCCGGCATAAAGAGTTGCGGCGCATTTAACAACAGGGTAATCAACATAGCGGCAGAAAAAAAAGTAAGAGTGTCGCGTCTTTTAAAGAACATCCATCTACCGATAATGACAAAAACTGTCATAAGCACTGCGCGCATAACGGAAGGCGCAAGTCCTGTGAGCACTGCATAAAAAACAAGAAAAGCTATATTAATGGAAAAACGTATTTTTCGTCTTATTTTACATTTTTTTAATAAAAAATTCATAGCATACGAAATGATCATAACATGAAGTCCGGAAATGGCAAGAATATGCGCAATACCGGTTTTGGAAAAGTTTTCACGCATTTCGTCGCTGATACTGCCGTCTTCTCCTAAAAACATGGCTTTGGCGACTGGAGCATATTCTGTGGAAAAAATTTGGTCTATCCGCTCTGACAGCGTTTCGCGCAGCATAAGAGGAAATGCGTACCAGCCGGGGTTGCTGCCCGTCTCACGCACTTCGTATACAAAACAACTGAAACCCGCTCCCTTGCTCGCCAGATACATTTTATCATCAAATCCCCCTGGATTTCGGCTTTGCATTGGTTCTTTGATCTTACTGTTAAAAACAATGGTAGCACCATAATCCAGTTTTTCTTCTGAGTAAAGAATCACTTTTTTCGAGAAAGCGTTTTCCTTTCCATCCTGGGCAATTATTACATTTTCCAGCGTATAGGTATGATATTCTTCCGACATATTTTCGCGGTTTGCAATATACCCCTGAATCTTATATTCCGTTTGCGAATTGATTTCGGAAAAATCAGTTTGAAATTGTATTTGAAATAGAAATGCACCTAGAAAAAAGACCGCTGCATAGAGCGGAAGTAATGATTTCGTCGGAATTTTATAAAACAAAAAAATGAAAATTGGAATACAGGCAAGAAGACAAACAAAAGATAACGCCACTGGGATCTTCAAATAATAAGAAATTGTGATCCCTGCTGTAAGACATAATGCAAAAAACGCAATCGGCCTGCGGTTACTAAACAATTTCATTGGACTTACAGGTTAAAGAACATATTCGGTTTTTTCCTGGATAACTGCACATTTCGGAAAAATGCCTGCTGCTTCGCAGAGGATCTCATTATCGTGATAATCCGGATTAATATGTGTTAAAAGCAGCTTCCCTACCCGTGCGCGTTTCGCCATCAACGCTGCTTCTTCCACATACATATGCGGAAGGTCATCACTGCGTTCTTGTCTTGCTAAGAATCCGCTGTCAGCAAGCAGAATGTCGGCATCTTTGCAGAAATCCGTCAATTTATCGCTGTAACATGCATCCCCGGTATATACAAAAATTTTCCCATCCGCTATAATTTTAACAGCATAACATTCTACGGGATGGATCGTTCTACAAAAAGATATCTGCAAATCAGCGTCATCAAACGTCAGCTTCATTTCTTCATTGATATCACGAGGATCAAAGTGTCTGCCCGCAGCAATTAGGTCATGCTCCGTAGTAGGCGTAGAAGGCAAAAAAACAGGTAATTTATTCTGCAATGCTACGTATCTCATAATAAGCATATCCGCAAAATGGTCGGCATGAAGATGCGTTAAAACCGCCATATCCAGGTTATCCATCTCGCAGAATGCCTGAAGCCTGGAAATACATCCGCTTCCGGCATCTAATAAAAGCTTTTTGTCCGCACATTTCAACAAATAGGCAGAAGTTGCTCCCCCGCTTTTTGGATAAGGTCCGTATTTTCCAAGTACAACCAATTCCATAATGAATCCCCTTTATCAACTTACATTTAAGACAGCCGTATGATCCCAGGATTTTTCACAAGTGGATCAATCACACAAACAATGCCGTCTCCTAAGTATTCTACACGTTGATCATCAACCAAAAACTGAACTCTTTTAATGTTATCTATATTGGTCAATGTGTTCACAATAGAGTATATCATAATAAACTCATTTTTTTGAGAAATATTCTTCATTTTTTCTTGGATTGTGCTTTTAAAATTTACGACCGCTGTATCTCCAGCAAGATATACACCGTTTACATCATCCATTGTAATCCCGGAAATAAACGCAGGCATAATCGCATTATTATCCGCAGAAGAAGGTCCGTTCATTAGTTCTGCAAGCAGCTCATCCGGGTAACCAGCAACATTTTGGGCTACCATACGGCTAACGCTGCTCAACAGCGTATAAGTACTGTTAGGGAAATACAGCAACACGCTATTGCCGAGAATAGAATCAAAATCGCTTATCGTATAGACTGTACCGTCATTTTGCAAAACACCGCCCACAGAAATCTGAATTCCATCAATTCCAGGGACAAAACCTATGATAGAATTTGTTAACGCGGCAATCGTCAGCTGCTCACCATCTTGAAACCCTTGCGTTAAAACCACAGGCATTTTTTCAAAATCCAGCTGTGCTATTATTTTTCCATCATCTGATTCCACAATGCTTGCCCCGTTGAACTGTGACAATGATGCATCGATCACCGGTAAATGGTTATAAGTATCTTCCGGTCCTTTTATGACTTCCTTAACGATTTGTGTGATCATTGCGGCAGGCGCCATATCTTCAAACGCCACACTTCTCACCTCCGGAAGCAGAAATTTTTCCGAAGAATCCAAAAAATAAAGCGTTGCGTTAAGGGATGCGCTTTCTATTCCGGCATTTCTTTTGTATGCTGCCAATTCTTCCGAAAGGGTAAGCTGTGGCTTTTGCAGCGTACCGGTAGGCGTATCACCGTATGCACCTGTTTGTTTTCCGTCTATAAATACGTTTACATAATCAACACTATAAAAATCAATTAATGTAGACGCAATTGCAATTTTTGCGGTCATAATCTGCTGCTCATCCATCTCTGCATTGCCTTTTAAATAAACATTGATCAAATCAGGCAGCAATTCAATCGAATCCAATTTCATTCCCTGTGCAACCGGGCTCAAACTGTCTGAAACAGGACCCTCGATCAAAGCATCTACAATCTGTACTGCCGCACGTTCGTCCTGTGGTATTTGCAGAGCTCTTGTCTCAGCCGCAAGCTTATTGGTGCTGGAGGTTTCGTCCAAAAAATACAGAACGGCATTCACCTCAATGCTGGGTGATAGATCAACCGTCTGCATTAAGACTGGTTCTCCCTCATATTTTTTATTTGTGTCCGGCTCATCAGGCTGTACGATAGAGCATCCGCTTAAAAACAACGCTGCTGCCAAACAAAGTATAATCAGTTTTTTAATCATATTTTCTTATTACCGCTTACTTCCATCAGATCAAGTTAAAAAATTCTTCTTGAATACTGTATAAGAAATTTTCCATATGCTATTTTCCTGCACAAGACGAATCGGTACATTACTGATGGTTTTCGCTTCATCATCGCGCAATTTCAAAACATAGCTGACCATCACAATTTCCGATGTCCCATCATTTCCGGGTACCGCATCCAAAACGGTAGCATCTGCCAGTGAGATTTTGCTGCTGTTAAGCTCTGTTTTAAACTCTTCTAACGATGGTTTATCCTGTCCGTATAAATTTTTATAGGCAATAAAATTATAAAGCGTATCCCATTCTTTATTTTCAATTGCCGTCATCACCTGCTGCATAGTATTGGATGCATCAAGCACAATCTCGCCGTTGCGCTCTAGCGGCTCCAAAACAGCGCCGCCGTCAAGACCTGCTTCTTCTGCGGTTAAGGGACGTCCGGTGCCGCTTCCTTCATCATCAATTAATATTTGAACGCGGGAATAAGTTCCCTGCTCGATCAACGTATCAACAATGGAATATACGGCAAGCATACGCCTCGTTTTTTCGGTAGCAGCGCCCTCTTCCGTTACCGGATTTCCATCCACAGGCAGTAAAAATTCTTTACTGAGTGTAACAAACAAAAACTGTCCTTCTGAACGAATGTTCACGATGGCAGTATTCGGGTTGATAACCGGTCGGATATCATTTCTGGTGGAACTGGGGCCCTTGATTAGCTCTCTGATAACAGAATTTTCGATGTTTTCATTAATTGGAACATCAAAAATATGGGATTCCCCAACTAATAAAGGTTGATCCATATATCCAAAATAGAGGCGTGCGCTGCTTTTGTCTTTACTGACCGCTTCAGGCAATGGGTTTACTTGCACAACCGCACTGGGCGATGCGCTTTCTTTCTCTTCATCTGTGAAGGCACAACCGAAAACAGCTGACAACAGCAATCCCACAAGCACCATACAAATAATTGTCTTCCATCTTTTTTGATTCATATCCTCAACTCCTCACTCTTCACGCTTCTGAACCAGCGGAAGGATCAGTGTAAATTTCGAGCCTTCGTTTTCTTTGCTTTCCACGTCTACCCTGCCGCCGTGCATGAGGGCGATTCTACGGACAATATGCAGGCCAAGCCCCGTGCCGCCGGTTTCGCGGGAACGAGCTTTATCAACCCTGTAAAATCGTTCAAAAATATGCTGCAAATGCTCCTCACTC
This sequence comes from Christensenella sp., assembly GCA_034926635.1. Classification (GTDB taxonomy): domain Bacteria; phylum Bacillota; class Clostridia; order Christensenellales; family Christensenellaceae; genus Christensenella. The sequence continues at coordinate 51,888 of JAYFQX010000001.1, forward strand.
ATACCAATGCCATCATCTTCAATGACAACGTGTACTTCCGAACCATATTTTTTAGCGGATACACGGACATGTCCGCCGTCTTGTGTATACTTTATAGCGTTCTCTATCAGGTTGTTGATTGCCTGCCGTAATTTCAGAGGATCACATTCAATTACAAGTTCTCCGTCGATATCCATAAAAAGCGTTATATTCCTGGCCTCGGCAATTGGCTGCAGCGCATTTACGCATTTTTGAATTAATGCGCATAAATTAACTTTTTCCAAATTTATCGCAATAATATCGCTGTCCATTTTAGAGAGCAGCAGTAAATCTGTGATAAGGCTGTTAAGGCGGTCTATTTCCCCATTAATATCCGACAAGAAATCTTTATAAACGTCCTCCGGCACGTGATCTTGATATAATAAGGATTCCACAAGTATCTTCATAGATGCTAAGGGAGTCTTAAGTTCATGAGATGCATCAGAAACAAATTCACTTCTTTGCTTGTCTAAATTCTGAATTTTATCACACATCATATCAAACGTTTGTCCTAGTTCGGCAATTTCACCTTTGCCTTTGATCTGTGCGCGTTGTTTTAAATCTCCGCTGGAAATCTTCACCGCAACTTCCGTCAGCCTGTTGATCGGATTTGTAATCCATCGTGTAGAGAGCATGGTGGAAATAATAATAACGCCGCATGCAAGGACAAAAATCCAAAGTGTTTGCGTCTGGAGTTTGTTTGTGGCAGCAACTACATCCTGTATAGAGGAAGAATAAAGAACAACACCAATAATAGAGCCGTCATGGATGATTGCGGAAGTACAATAAACAGACCAAAAGCTGCCTCTGCCCGTATCATCCGTGATCTCGTGAAACGCGTAAGAAGTAGAATTCTGGCCGTATAAAATATCATTAATCTCCCGTAAATCAAGCTTGACACCGTTCAGAGAAGAAAAGCTGTCTGTCTGGACGATCCCGGAACTATTCAGTATCAACAATCGACCGCCCATATCGCTTCCGTTACCGACTACAATATTATACATGCTGGATGCATCCGAATCGCTCAAATACGGCGCAATTTGTACAGCGGTGCTGTTGGCATTTTTTTGGGCATTATTCAAGTATTGCTGAACCAGGTAACCTTCTACCATAGAGGACAATGCCACAGACACTAACCCGAAAACAATACCGACCAATATCAAGTAAATAATCACAAAACGCCAGCGTATCGAATACATTAATTTACTAATCCGTAAAATAATATTCAACTCCTCGTTTTATGAACCGCACGGTCAGGCTGCCCGATAATAGTGTTATTTATATTTCTAAAACTTATAAATATTTTCCCCATATCTGGTTTTTGTAATTTCTCCATTATTTTCCGTAATAACGTACGCATTAGATTTTTATCCCGAATTTTTATGCGTCTTGTTCCCTGGTTGTCCACTCTTTTACAAATGAGTAACAATTCCCATCACAAATAGTATAAGTCACCTTTCCAAATAAAGCAATGTTTGAATCATAAGGACTCCGATAGGAAGACTTTTTGCATTTTTATCAGTTGTTTTTCTATAAAAAATTTTTCTTTGTATTTTGATTATATACCTTGATTATCATGCAAAAAAGAAAAATGCCGACAGATCGTCGACAATTTTCTTTGTACAATATATGGTAACTTTATCGAGGAATGCGACTATAGTTCGTGCTCTGTGCGCGCAATAATACTATCCTGTACCTCTTCTGCCAATTCATTGAAGAAAGCGCTATATCCCGCGACACGTACCACAAGGCTTTTATACTTATCCGGCTGTGCCTGCGCCGTACGCAGTGTATCAGCAGATACAATATTAAACTGCACATGACCACCGCCGAGGCTGATGTACGTCATAACCATATCCACCCATTTTTTCATGCCTTCCGGAGTGGAAACCGTCATAGGAGATAATTTTTGGTTAAAGATAACACCGTTTGCGCAGCGTACATGATCAATTTTGGATACCGAATGCATTACTGCTGTCGGGCCTTTCTTATCGACGCCATAATCTGGTGAAATGCCATCTGCAAGCGGTTCGCCCGACGGCTTTCCGTCTGGTAATGCCGCCGTTGCCATACCAAACGCTACATAGGATGCTACAGGCAACAATGCCGCTACAAACGGACCCCCGCGATAAGTTTCGTAGCCAAGCATAGAGTCAAAAAATAAATCAGTTGCTAGTTTTACCATTTCATCCGGTTCATCAAGATCATTCCCGTATTTAGGCACTCGGTTCATTAAAAACTCACGCATCGGTTGTTCATTTTGAAAATTATCCTCTAGGGCACGAATCATTTCGTCCATGGTATATAGCTTATCTTCATAGACTACTTTTTTAATGGCATAAAGTGAATCACCTGCGTTTGCAATGCCTACGCCAAGCGGTCCTGTCCAATTATAACGTGCGCCGCCAGATGTAACATCTTTTCCGTTCTTTATACAATCATCCACCAGCATTGATGTAAGCGGTGTCGGCGATAATTCTGCATGTACCATGTCAATGATATTATCCCATGTAACTAATTTTTCCATGCAATAATTCATCTGTTTTTTAAACGCTTCAATAAAGTCCTCAAAAGTTTCAAATGTCCTTGGATCGCCTGTCTCTATAGAGACCCGACGATTGCTAATTTTGCAAACACCGTTATGAAGCGTTAGTTCTACGATTTTACTCAGGTTAAAATATCCACCGTTACACCGTCCCCACGTATTTAGCGGTGTAAGCTCTACGCAGCCTACGGGTGCATAATCGCGTGCTTCCCTAAGCGATACCCCGACATTCAGCATGGCGGGTATATAAACATCGTCGTTGATAATCTGCGGCATGCCATTGCCCATACGGATCGCTTCGCATGTTCTTTTTACAAACTCAAACGGGCTGTTTTTATGCAAACGAACGGAAAAATTCGGCTGCATCAGTACGATATGCGAATGTGCTTCTAAACAACGATAAGAAAGATCGTTTGTTCCATCCTCTCCGTCTGGTGTAAGACCACCGACAACAAGATTCTGACCCATTGGATATCCTGCATGGAATGCAGCATCTGCCTCACAATAAATTTTTATTGGTTCAGTAAATTTAATCCAAAACGATTCCAATAGCTCCTGTGCTTTTAACTTTGTAAGCTTTCCGCTTAAAATATCCTGCTCGTAATAAGGATAAACATATTGATCCATGCGTCCTACCGTAATAGAGGGTCCGTTGTCATAAATTTGTATGGCAACTTGCACAAACCAAATGCTTTGTAACGCTTCATAGAAGTCACGTGGCGCGAATTCCGGTACCCTACGGCAGTTTTCAGACATTCGCAACAATTCTGCTTTTCGTTTTTTATCTTTTTCGTTTATAGCCATTTGTGCGGTTAAATCAGCATAACGGTGTGCAAAGGCTATCATAGAGTCACAGATTGACAGACACGCGTTATAAAATTTCTTTTTTTCAATATCTTCTGCTTTCCATTCCTTTAAACACGCCATTTGTTCCCATATATCTTTTTTAATTCCATCAAAGCCTTTCTCTAACAATTTTTGATATGTCAACAAAACATGACCGATGCCGCCTTCTTCATGAACGCCAACACTAAAAAGTCCAGCATCTTCTCGTAATAGTCGAATATCTTCCGTCATGTAACTTTGAATGCGATCAGAAAAAGTTTTTCCTTTCCAATATGGAAGAATTACTTCACGAAATTCACATATTTGTTCCCTTGAAATCTGAAATTTATCTTGTGCACGTGTCGGAAACGTTTCAATTTCGCGATCAATCCATTCTACCGCAAATTCCGGAAAAATAGGTGCACTACGACGTTTGCTTGCCTGATGTCCACAGATCAATTCTTCATCTACCACAAACAAACTCATCTCACGCAATACTGCACCGAAAGCTTTTGCTTTTCTGGTAAACCAATCCTCCCCCTCTGTTTCCTCATAAACACGCGTAACAATTTTTGCGCGTTCCAGGCAAACTTCGGATTCCACATTAATCAAACTTTCCTTTAGTCTTTGGCAACGTTTATATTCGTCTGTACCGACAGGCATAACATCTTTGATATCAATCAACATTTCTGCTTTTTTCATGATATATATTACCTCCTTTATCATGTTCTTTAATTTTCACATGGTCTATTTAAAAATAACCGCCTTGCCATGTTGGCGCTTATCCGTATATGCTGTTTTTAATTTTTATCCACCGATCCGCGTTATAATCCCATAAGATGAAACGATATTCTTCAAATGTTCCATTGTCTGGTCATCCGGCGTATATGCGTCATCGCATTCATATACCATATGCATCTTTTTATATTTCGCTTCACCAAACCTATGGTATGGCAACAAATGCAATTCTTTGATACCAATTTTCTTGCTGAATTGTGCTGTTTTTTCTATATTTTCTTCATCTGCGTTATATCCTCCAATAACCGGTACGCGCACGATCATATCTTTTCCGAGATTTGCCGCATGTTCTGCATTCTGTAAAATCAATTCGTTTCCGGCTCCGGTCATTTCACGATGTTTTGCAGCATTCATATGCTTTATATCAAATAGTATTTGATCCACATGGAAAAGTACCTTACGTGCTTTTGGCCATTCTACAAAACCACAGGTCTCTACCGCGATATGCAAATAGTTTTCTTTCAAGCGTATTGCCAACTGTTCTGCAAAATCATCTTGCGTAAGCGGCTCGCCTCCAGAAAAAGTCACACCGCCACCGGATTGTCTATAAAATTGACGATCGCGTATGACTTCCTTTACTACTTCGTCGGCACTCATACTTTTCCCCATCATTTCTCGTGCACCGGTCGGACAAACTGTTTCACATTTCCCGCATCCGATACAAAGACTCCGATCCCAACGGCGCGGTGTAAGCGCATGTGTTTCACATACCGCATAACACTTATCGCAACCCATGCAGTCCTCTTCTCGAAAACTCATTTCTGGATAATACTTTTGCGATTCAGGATTTGAACACCATTTACACCGCAGTGGGCATCCTTTAAAAAAAATATTTGTGCGAATCCCATTGCCATCATGCAAACTATATCTTTGTATATTGAAAATCACACCCTTTGGCTCCATAACCCATCCTTTCCGACCCCAACCGCTTAAATTTGTTGAAAACCGGGACGATATTATTTTATGTCCCGGCTTCCAGCCAACTGGTCTTATTACTTTTTTAAGACATTGGTATTTTCATAATCATACTGGGCATATTTTTCTTAATCATAAACTAGCTGTGCAATATCAGGATCATCGATATTGGTTGAATCATACCATTTTGCACCAGTATCAACGTCAGAAACCGATTTTCCATTTGCAGCGTCAACCGCCATAGATACCGCTTTATAACCAATCTGGTAAGGATCTTGTGTAATAGAACCAAGGAACCACTGATTCTTTACTGCTTCTTTTTGCGGTGCGCCTGCATCAAAACCAACAACTGTTATATCCTTATATTTTCCACCGTCTTTTGCAAGGTCTTTTCCATCGCTTGTCGCATTCAGAATTCCACCCACTGTACCTTCATTGGAACAGAAGATTCCAATAATACCTTTGGTATCAAGTGCTGCCTGTGCGGCATTTTTCAGATCTTGTGCATCTGTAGTAGGCGCAATTTGTGCCAGAATATTCACAACCGGCGTTTTTTCTGCATCTTGTTTATAAAGATCATGACCGATTACTGCAACCTGTCCGGGAAAAAGTTTTTCCGCTTCTGCCTTCATCTTTGTGATAAACCCTTCCGTACGCCCTGTAACCGATGCAGAAGTTGCGTCTTGGGAAACAACTGCAATGGTAACAGGATTTTCTTCTGTAGCAGCTTTCAATTTAGCCATAAAATCAGCATCTGCTACCAAATGCTCCGCAGCAATTGCGGCAGCAGCCTTATTGTCTGTTGCAGCAGTTGCAGCAACCTGACCTGCCGGCGCGTCAGGAACGCCGGAGTCAAATCCGATTACAGGAATCTTCTTTTCCTGCGCTGATTGTAATTGAGATGTTACAGCCTCTGTATCAAGCGCTGCTAGAACAACCGCGCTTGGGTTCTTTGCCAATGCAGTATTAAACTGGTCTACTTGTGTCTGAATGTCGGACTCGGATGGCGGTCCCTGAAAGTCTACCGTTACGCCAAGCTCTTTTGCAGCATCATCAGCACCTTTTTTAACGGTCTGCCAGAACTGATGTTGGAATCCCTTCGCAAGTACAACAATCAATTCGTCACCACTCTTAGTTGTGCTGGATTCGCTTGCCCCAGAAGCAGTTTCAGTTGCAGCATCTGCTGGTGCAGAAGCAGAACCGCCTGTCGCCGCGGGGGCGCCGCAGGCTGCAAAAATCGTTAAGGACGCTATAGCCATACCAACGAACGCCATCATTTTTTTTCTCATTTTTTACTCCTCCTAATATGAATAGTCAATCTTTCTATTGTTCACAGACAATTTGTCTGAGAAGCGCTCCTATAATCGAACTTAATCTGCAGCTTTCACCTTATTTGATGCTTTTTGACGGGAGATATCCATTAAAACTGCAAGAATTACGACGATCCCTACAAAAAACGTCTGCCATTGTGGCTGCAATCCAATTGTCGTAAGTCCAGTTTTTAGTACCGCCATGATAAATACCCCGATCAGCGTGCCGGACATGGTCCCTACACCACCAGCAAGAGAGGTACCGCCGATTACAACTGCTGCAATCCCCTGTAGCTCAAGACCGTTTCCAGTGGAGGGTAGTACTGTCGTATAAGTTGCCGCATACATAATTCCTGCAAACCCACAAAAGATTCCGTTTACCATATAAACCAGCATCAGCCATTTGCTTGTATTGACACCGGATAACCGTGCTGCTTCTTCATTTGAACCGATTGCATATGTATATTTACCGAATTTTGTTTTATTTAGCAGGAACCATGCCAAGACAAAGAATCCTGCCAGCCAGATGATTCCAATCGGGAAACCGGAATCTGTCTTTAAAAATAATTGTTTAAACCAACCGCCATCCGATCCTGCCGTTGGAAACCTTTGCGTTTGTACCGATACGACAATTGCGCCCAAGCCTTGAGAGATCATCATAGTGCCCAAAGTCGCAATAAACGGCGGAAGTTTTAATTTTGCAATCATAACGCCATTCAACGCGCTGAAACCAATCGGGATTACAACAACGAGGATTAACGCCGCCCAAAGAGGCCAGCCCCACATGTTGTATGCACCGCCGCCAATAAGTGCGCCGCACATCATTATCGTTCCGATTGAAAGGTCTATTCCGCCTGTGATGATCGGAAACGTTACGCCGATTGCTAGGAAACCGATAAAGTATGCAGCCTCCAAAATACTGGTTATAAATCCAAATCCGTCAACGCCTTTCACAAAGACGCCGAACAAAAGAAAAAATGCAAATAGTATGACAAGGGCGCCTAATGCCAAAAGCTTTTGCAGCTCTATTTTTTTTCCACCCTGTTGCTTTAATGCTTTTGCTTCATTACTCATTTTTCCCTACCTCGCTTAATTTCTCATAGTGGCATATTGCATAATACCTTCTTGCGTTGCTTCTTCGATGTTAATTTCACCTGTAATTTTACCTTCGCACATTACGAGCACCCTATCGCTCATACGAAGCAACTCCGGCATTTCGGACGATATCATGATGATTGATTTACCTTCGCTTGCAAGCTGATTCATCAGTTTATAAATCTCGCTTTTTGCGCCTACGTCTATGCCCCTTGTCGGTTCATCAAAGATCAGAATGTCGCAATTTCGAACTAACCATTTTGCAATTACAACTTTTTGTTGATTTCCACCGGATAGGTTTCTGACAAGTTGCTTGATAGACGGCGTCTTCAGTGCCAATTTATCAACGTATTCCTGTGCTTTTTTGGCAATTTTTCTTTCATTCACCACAAAACCATCTACAAAGTGATTCATTGATGCCATCACCGTATTATCGGCGATGGATAATCCAATCGCTAAACCAAAAGCCTTTCGATCTTCCGACAAATACCCGATTCCATGAGCAACCGCATCTTCAGGCGTTCGTATATTTGTTTTTTCTCCGTTCACAAAAATCTTTCCGCTTGTTTTCGGATCTGCACCAAAAATAAGTCTGGCAGTCTCGGTGCGACCAGCCCCCATCAAGCCTGCAAGTCCCAAAATTTCACCCTTCTGCAGCTCAAAACTTACATCTTTTACATTAGGTGAAACCAAATTTTCCACCTTTAACACCACTGGGGCATCCTTCTTTACCATACTGTGCGTTTTTGGTTCTTCATAAATCGTACGTCCTACCATCATGCTGATAATTTGATTTATATCTGTATCAGCGGTTCGTACCGTATTCACAAACTGCCCATCCCGCATCACGGTAATTTCGTCTGTAATAATCTTCAGTTCTTCCATTCTATGTGAGATATATACAATCCCCACACCTTGCGCTTTTAACTGATGTACAAATTTAAATAACTCGTCAATTTCTGATGCCGTAAGTGCGGCGGTGGGTTCATCCATAATCAATACGTCAGTATTAAGAGAAATTGCTTTTGCGATTTCAATCATCTGTTGTTTAGCTACAGACAATGTATTTACTGTCGTATCGGGATCAATATCCAAATTTAATGAATTCAAGAGCTCTTTTGTCATTAGGTATGTTTTTTTCTTATCTAGCGTAATCCCTTTCTTAGGTTCGCGCCCGATAAAAATATTGTCTGCTACAGTCAAATGCGGCATTAAATTAAGTTCCTGATGGATCATACTGATGCCGTCGCTAATCGCTTCTCCGGGTGTCTTATAATTGACTTCACGTCCTTTTACAATTACGCTTCCGCTATCGCGTTCATAGATACCGGTCAACACTTTCATCAGAGTTGACTTTCCTGCGCCGTTTTCGCCCACAAGACCATGCACTTCACCCTTTTTCAGCTCGATCTGCGCGTCGTCGAGAGCATGAACGCCTGGAAATCTTTTTTGTATGTTCCGCATACTTACTACGATTTCAGCCATTCTTATACCTCCTCTTTCAAAGTTACCTATTTTGATATCAAGAAACTAAATATATTGATTAGATTTATCATAGCTGTTGATATCAAAAAAAGTAATAAATAAAACCGCACAAAACATTAACGATTTCACACTCTTTACATAAAAAAACGCTGCATTCTCATGCAACGTTCTTTAAGTTTTTATATAAAAAATTTTTATATGAAGGGATAGATTAACTTTTGTATTTCTTCTTCATGCATATTTTCCTGCGTCACAAAGGCAAAGCCCGTATCAATATTTCTTTTAACCGGCTCCTTTTTTACAAGTTGCACAGCCGCCTTCACTCCCATATATCCCATATTAAATGGTTTTTGAACCGCATAGCCATCCACAATTCCGTCTTCCAACGCTTCATTCAGCGCTATAGAACTATCAATTGCATAGCAGGCTACATCGCGATATCGTCCGGTTGCACGTAGCGCACGTACAACGCCCTCGCCTGAAATCTGATTCGTTGCAAAGATGCCATTTAGGTCAGGATGATCCTCTAATACACGCATTGTAGTCTCATAGGCATTAATAATACTATCGCCTATATCGTACTCGCCTATGGTCTCAATGTCAGTCCCTTCTATTCCTTCCCTAAAACCATTTTTGCGCTCAATTGCAGTAGAAGAAATCATCTGATGCGAAATAATTGCAACTTTTCCCACGCCATTCATTTTCTCCGCCATTTTTAACCCGACGCTCTTTGCCGCGGCTGCATTGTCGGTTCCAACAAAACAATCTTCTATATTTTCCGAAATTCCGGAATCTACCATCACAAGTTTAATCCCTTGGTCAACAGCCTGCTTCGCATACGGAAGCAAATCGTTTTGGTCGACAGCCGCTAATAAAATAACGTCTGGTTTTTGATCAATCGCTTTTTTCATCTGCTTTATCTGCCCCAGTGTATCCGATTCAGAAAGCGGTGCATCAGATGTTGCCTCAGGTGCCAGCAACGTCAACTCTACTCCAAATTCTTTTGCAGCAACTTGCGCCCCTTGTTTCACAGATTCCCAAAATTCAAAACCTGTTTGCTTGGATTTACTGACAAAAACAACTTGTATATTTTCATTTTTCGTCTCGTTTTGTGCCCAAAATACGCCTATCATGACGAATATTGCAGTGACAATCACAATAATGATACTGTAATAGACCTTTTTGCTCATAATTTATCGTTAGCAGGCAACGTAATCGTCACGCGCGTTCCTTTCCGGAATTCACTTTGAATGGTAATTCCATATTCTTTTCCATAATACAAATGAATACGTTCACGAATATTATTAATCCCTACGCCTCCATGACGTATTTTTTTGGGCCGCGATCTCAAAGTTTCATTCTCCAACTCAAAGGAACGCATACCTCGTCCATTGTCATCGATCTCAAACACTAACTTTTCATCGCGCAAGAACCCGGATACAATAATTTTCCCTCCCTTAGGCTTGTTTTTTATCCCATGGTAAATCGCATTTTCCACGATCGGCTGTAACAAAAGCTTGGGCATGAATAATCCCAAAACATCATCTGCTACGTTGATTTCATAGTCAAGCGTCTCGTAGCGCATTTTTTGAATCACAAGATAACTGCGCACATGCTCAATTTCATCCGCTACAGGAATAATATCTTCCCCCGCCGAAAGTACAATACGGAAATAGTTGGCCAGTGCCATTGTCATTTCTTTAATTTTTTTATTACCTGCGTCTTCGGCAATCCAAATAATAGAATCTAGCGTATTATATAAAAAATGTGGATTAATTTGTGATTGTAATGCTTTTAGTTCGCTTGTTCGAATTTGCTCTTGGTCAGCCTTTACCTGATTCATCAGCTGCTTCACAGTGGTCGTCATGTCGCTCAGTGATGTTCCAAGTGTTTCGACTTCGGTCGTTCCTTTAATATTAAAATTCGCATCCCAATTTCCTTTTTCTACTTCATTGACAGCAGATCCCAGGCGAACCAGAGGCTTCGTAATCATTTTTGCAAGCTGAACCGAACCGATAAATGCCAAAAGTGCCATTGCTAAAGCAAGGATTACATAAATCAGATTCATTTCGTTTGCAGTGGAAACAAGCTCGTTAAGCATCGTTACGCCAACAATATCAAAATCTGTTCCCGGGATTGTGCTAATCGTATATACTTTATTATCTTCGGGTAATTCCAGTGCATAAGTATTTGTTTTGAGTACAGCGTCTATATTTTCGCTTTTTAATCCAGAATAAATAAGCTGAAGCTGAGGATGATATACAATATCACCATTACCGTCTACAATAAAAACATAACCACTTTTTCCAAGGTTGATTGATTCTAGAATTTCATCAATTACCGCATAATTCAATTCAAGTAATTGTGTTCCTATAGCATTCCCTTTTTCATCTAATATTTTTCTTGCAAGAGAAATAACCCACGGATTATTTTGTTGTGTCATCGTTCTGACACTAGTTCCCGTAATCGCGCATTCCCCCAGGGGGGTTTTCAGCAGGTTCTGATACCACTTATCTGTCGTTATATCATAGCCTTTTTTCATAAAAAGACCTGATGGTACATAAATTGGATTGTTTTGCTCATCAAAAATAAAAATAGAAACGATTCCATCCCCAATTTTCGGAATATCTTTCAAAAAACGTTCATAACTCTGTTTGGTATTCTGTATTTTGTTTTCCGTGGCAGATGTCGTGTCCCCGAGCGACCATATAAATTCAGTATTTGCGTTTATAAAACCTGTAATATCTTCTGCGTTTGCAATATACCGTCCAATATTTTTTCCTACCTGTGATAGGATAACCTTGGTATCATCAATCGACCTGGTTTTCATATTTTCATAGGAATAGTAATAAGCGATAGCACTCATAAATACAAGAATCGCTACCATAAACAAAGAAAAATATAATATAATTAACGTAGATATTTTTTTAGATGCGCGCGCTTTTTTCATTACTATCCTTTATACTTCAATGCTGTTCCTTATATTGCCTTGGGGAGACCCCCATAATTTTTTTAAACACAGAACTAAAATATGTTTGATGCGTAAATCCTGTTTTCATTGCAACTTCATATACCTTGCTATCCGGCGCAGAAAGATAATTTGCAGCACGTTTGATGCGGTATTCATTCAAATAATCAACAAAGGTTTTACCAGACTCTTTTTTTAATATCATACTGATATATCCAGAACTCAAAAACAAATCTTCACTGCACTTCTTTAGATTCAAATCGCTTTGATCATAATTATTTTCAATGTATTGTGCAATTTTAAAATATAATTGACCAGTTCTCGACTTCATGTTGGAAACATATGAAGACATTTCTATATATAAATTCTTAAGCCATTCTTTTGCTTCATCAAGGGTCTTGAATGATTCTACTACACTTACCGGCTCAAATAACATATCTGGCATATCCGCATCCGGCTGAATACGGATTTCAGTTGATTCTATTGTGTTGGATATTTTTAAAAACAGGCGTAGCAGCATGCTTTTGCACTGACTGGCATCGGCTCCCGCTTCTTTCATATTTTGAAAAAAAGAATCTATTTGTTCAAGGCTGCCTGAATGATCGTCTCGATATAAGTTTTCCAGCAAAATACGTTCCGCCCGTTCCGGATATTCGCATTCCTGGTGCTGTCGATTCTTAATCTGTGAATAATAAATAATGTTTTGTTCTGAAAACGTAAATACGCGTCGTAATGCTTCGCGCGCTTGCTCTGCCATCGAAGAAAGATTGCGCAAAGATCCTCTATCAGATACTGCAAAATCTACTGGAATTTCCATAAACTCAAGCAATTGCTGATAAATATCTGTCAGCATCTCTTCAACGCGCTTATGAGAATCGGCAGGGATGACCATTGCTAATTCGTTTTTATATGTTTCAAAAGCAATTCCAAAATTTTCATTTTGCAAAAGTTCTCCTGCAATATTTAAAATCGCAAATCGTGCCAGTTGGTCCTCTGCTTCACCTTCCCATAGATCGCATCCGGAAAGATAATGCTTGATCATGACAAAATAAACATTTTCATCCCGCAAATTGGCAGAAGCGCATAGTTTTGAAATCTCTTCGGTAGCCCACGTTTCCTGTCGAAGCAATGCATTGAGTTGCGTAAAAGTGGTTTTACTATCATTTTGCGGTGCAATCTGCTGCTGCTTTTGCCGTTCTTCAGCAATTTTGTCAAGTTGTGTGCAAATCACTTTTTCAACCATCTCTTTTGTTATAGGCTTTAAAATGTAATCGTCTACACCCATACGTAGCGCGCTTCGCGCATAATCAAAATCATCAAATCCGGTAATAATAACTATCTTAATCTGAGGATACTGTTTTTTTATAATACTTGCGAACTCAAGTCCGTCCATTCTTGGCATACAAATATCGAGGAGAATGATATCCGGAACATTCTCCAGAACTTGTTCCAGCGCCTCTACACCGTTCTCGGCTTCGGCAACCATCTCTACATTAAATTCATTCCAGTTTAGGCTTTTTGTAATACCATGCCGCACCAATGCCTCATCATCAACTATTAAGATCCTATACATACTTTATTCTGCATCTCCTTATTTGTCATAACCTTTTTGCTATAATATTATCAGAATACATGAATCGAGGCGTTATTGCATAATATGATATATATATCCAAAGATAAAAAAGCTAGGTTATTTTGATCGCTGCAGACTATTATTTTGTTATGCAAACCTACATAAAACGTTAAAATAGCGCAAAAAAAAATTTCATTGTTTCTGTATCTTTATACAATGCCATTAAATTTTAATGCTTCTATTCTACAACAATATTATCTGCATCCAATTGTTTTGAACATGATACAAACTGTACAAATTCTATATTAAATAAACCGATGTTTGAATTATTTATTTGTAAAGTAATATCCGACGCCCCATTTTGTTAAGATATATTCCGGTTTCGCCGGATTCTGCTCGATTTTTTCACGCAGACGCCTGATGTGTACATCAACAGTACGTAAGTCCCCCTGATGTTTCCAAACCAATTCGAGCAATGTATTACGATCAAATACCTTTCCGCGGTTCGAAATAAATAAATTCAGCAAATCAAATTCTTTCGCTGTCAGATTAATTTCATTTCCTTTAATTTCAACACTTCGGTTGATCAAATTTACTTTCATATCTTTAATTTGAACTGTTTGCGCATCAATCGACGTCTTTTGTGCGCCCGCACGACGCAGAATCGTCTTAATACGGGCTTTCAATTCCAGCATGTTAAAGGGTTTTGTCATATAATCATCCGCACCAAACTCAAGCCCCATAATTTTATCCATATCATCGCCTTTGGCTGTCAGCATAATAATAGGAACATTCGAAACACTGCGGATCTTCTGGCATACTTCCATGCCGTCAATCTTGGGAAGCATCAAATCGAGTAAAATAAGATCATGTTTTGCGGGATCAAAAATATTCAGCGCTTCTTCACCATCATACGCTACGTCAATCGCATATCCTTCCTGTTGTTCCAAATTAAAACGTAAGCCTTTGACCAGCGTTGGTTCGTCATCTACAATTAAAATACTTTTCGCCATTTTGACCGCTCCTTTACCCAACATTATTTTTTATTATAACATATGAAGTGTAAATATGATACTTTATTTCAATTTCATGTCTTCAAAACAACAAAACAAAAAAGGATCTTGTACATTAATTTTTTTGTACTGATCCTTTTTTGTCTATATTTGGAGCTTTGTATCACTCTTTTATGATTTTTCTACTGCTAAAATAAGTAACTATAAAATAGAGGCCATAGATCAGTGCAATCAGGCCAAGACCTAAAAATACCTCGTTATATACATTTCCATACCACATCATACTGATCATGCTCATTAATCCATAAATTCCGAAAATTGCATGGATCGCAGCAATAATAAGCGGAACCGTAAAATAAATCACAATTTGTTTGAGTAATGCATGATTTACCTTCTTTCTTTCAACACCAAGCTGGCGTAATATTTGATATCTTTTTCTATTATCGTTTGCTGCAGATAATTGCTGAAGCGCGAGAATCACTGCCGCCGTAACCAAAAACGTAATTCCCAAATACAGCCCAACAAAAGAAATGGTGACACGCAATCCGATGCTGGAATCCTGAGACATTGTTTTTGTTGTATAAAAGTTGAAAGGTAAATCACTATCTTCGTTCTCGTTTAGCGTATTGATTAAAGATACCATTGCCGCTTCCGTGCTTCCGTCTTTTGGATATACACCATTCAACATTGTATCCAGATAAGAAAAGCCGCTGATATCTCCATCAGGATAAACAATGATTACTGGTGAGGAAAATGCTGCTTCCGAAATATTTGTACTCACGCTCCTGATTTGATTTTTGGGGATCGTATATTCTTCACCTCTTGATAAGACTTTATTCTGATCTTCAGCAAATTTTTCTATTTTCTCTTTCATAGACTGGTTGGAAACGACTATGCCAACTTCACCTTCCGAAAGTGAAATTTCTTTTTCACCAACCATATCTAAAAAATCATCAAAAGCAGATACTGGTACGGCTGTCGCATATAAAGTGGAGGCGTTTCCGTTTGCAACCATATCCTTCTGTTGTGCTGCATCCAAATAATCGCCAAATTGTTCCAATACATCTACATCGCTGTCATATCTTGGATATTCTGCTGTTTTTTCAAAATACTGCGACGGCTGCAGTCCATATTCTTTCAGCGCAGCTACGCCGCTCCCGCTTTGTGAAATTGCATCCTCCGTAATACAAAACTCCGCATCATATTTTATTTCTCGTGCGGACTCTTTATTGACTGCCGCAGAAACTCCGGAGCTTGCGCCAAGTGTCACGATGGAGACAAAAAGCATAATGCAAACAAGTGCCATAGAAGCATGTGTAGAATTGATCTTACTGGTAAGCTGCCGGGTCACAAAGACGTTTAGACCTTTGAAATAGCGTTTTTTATTATGTGAAACAATACTAAAACTGATTCCGGCCAATCCTGCAAACAGCAAAAAAGTCCCGGGAATCCCTGTCAGCATTACAAACGGAAGATAAACCAGAAGCATCCCTTTGATAATGAGATAATATGCAACAATGATTAACACTAAACCCACAGCCGAAAAAATTACCGGTTTTATGAGCTTTCCGTTCATCATTTTTTCGTTTCGCACATCGGAGTAAAGCAATGAAATAATTTTTTGCCGCGATATACTGATTGCATTCCATATCATAACACATAGAAAAATAATCCCAAAATATATTACCGCGCGAATGGCGGCTGTTGGAGAAAAGACAAAGGAATAGGTTTTCAGTTGAACTTCAAATAAATTAGCGGTAATGAGCGACATTCCCTGTGAAAAAAGGACGCCCAGCGCCAACCCGGCTGCGAGTGCGGCAATTCCTACAAAAAGCGTTTCCAGCATAAAAATCAACGAAACTTTTCCTTTTCCCATGCCTAGCACCAAATATAATCCCAATTCCTTGTTCCTGCGTCTGATTAAAAAATTATTCGCGTATAAAATAAGAATACCCAGTGTAATCGCTACAAAGACTGAAAAAATATCAATACAGCTGATCATCATCTGTGCCGCGTTTGTTTTACTTGCGTTTAGATCCATAATTGCACGCTGTGCATCAAGGGAATTAAAGGCATAAAAAAACATAACGGCAAACATCAGCGTCACAAAATAAATGGTATAATCACCAAAGCTCTTTTTTACATTTCGAAAGGCAATTTTACACAGCATCAGCAGAGTCACCTCCGAGTATTGAGACCACTTCAATAATTTTATTAAAAAATTCGGTTCGCGTTTCGTTTTTACGAATTAATTCATCATAAATCCGTCCATCACGTAAAAAAAGAATCCTACTGCAATAACTTGCGGCAAACGCATCATGTGTTACCATCAGCAAAGTAGCGTCCATTTCATAATTCATTTGAACGAAGCTTTCCAGCATAGTACGCGACGTTCGTGAATCCAGTGCTCCTGTCGGCTCATCCGCTAAAATAAGTGACGGCTGTGTTACAATAGCACGCGCTGTTGCGACACGTTGTTTTTGTCCTCCTGACATTTCATACGGGTATTTATGCAGAATATCATCGATTTGCAAAACTTCTGCAATCGCATTGACCCGCGTTTTCAACATATCATAGTCTATCCCGCAAATGGAGAGCGCAAGCGCAATGTTTTCATATCCTGTCAACGTATCAAGAAGGTTAAAGTCTTGAAAAATAAACCCTAGTTTTTCGCGGCGAAATGTTGATAGCTGTTTTTCACTTAGTGTAGTGATATCTGTGCCGTCAATACTGATATGCCCGGATGTCACGGAATCAATAGTAGAAATGCAATTGAGCATTGTTGTCTTACCACTGCCGGACGGTCCCATCATACCGAGAAATTCTCCTTCCGCTACATCAAAAGAGATATTGTTTAGAGCGTTTGTTGTAAGACCTCGGCCGCCATAAACTTTTGTTACATCCTGTACTTCCAAAATTGAACTCATTGTCTTCTCCTGTCTATAATTTATTTCATTAAACAAAATTATATTCTGTAATTCTTTCAATTTATGAAGTGCATATCTTACAATAATCTTACAAATCTATAAAATTTTTTGGTACAAAAAAACAGGCGCCACTGCTTGGCGACGCCTGTTTCTGGTTACATTAACTTATACGGGATGGATCATATTTTCTTTGTCAAGCATATTGGAATCTACTTTATATTGATTCGCGCGCCTGAATTCAAAAAACTTGGGAGCAACCTGCGGGAACATTGCATACGTTACCGCATCTTCTTCTTGCTCCATCCATGGTTTTGCTTCTTCACGATATTTATCCATTTCCGGTGGAATCAAATCGGCAGGACGAACCGTGATGACTTCATCGTCACCAATACATTTTTTACGTACCTCTTCGTTTACCGGCGCAGGTAACTTCCCATATTCCCCGCGCAGCATTGCCTTGGATTCTTTTGTCACCATCTTATACCGTTCACCGGACAGAATATTGAATACTGCCTGCGTACCGACAATCTGACTGGATGGCGTAACAAGCGGCGGATAACCGAAATCTTCACGTACGCGCGGAACCTCCGCAAGCACATCCATCAGTTTATCTTCCGCACCAGCCTGTTTCAATTGGCTGATTAAGTTAGACAGCATCCCGCCCGGAACCTGGTAAAGCAGCGTATTAATGTCAATACCAAGCACTTTGGGATCAAGAAAACCATCCGCTTTGAGTCTATCAGCAACCTTTGTAAAATATTTCGCAGCTTCTGTCAGCTTTGCAAGATCAAGACCGGTATCATATTCTGTCCCCTGCAGCGTTGCAACAAGTGATTCTGTTGCAGGCTGAGATGTTCCATTCGCCAAAGGAGAAAGCGCGGTATCAACAATATCAACACCCGCTTCAATTGCCTTCAAAAGCGTCATATCTCCTACACCGCTTGTATTGTGCGTATGGAGGTGCACCGGCACACTCAGGTTCTTCTTCAATGCTGAAACGAGGTTATATGCTTCATAAGGAAGCAGCAGGTTCGCCATGTCTTTAATGCAAATTGACTTAGCGCCCATTTTTTCTAATTCTACAGCCAACTCCACAAAATAATCAAAGGTATGGACCGGACTGATTGTATAAGAAAGCGCAACCTCCGGCCAACCGCCATAACGATTTGTACTTTCAATTGCCTGCCGCAGATTTCGGGTGTCATTTAAAGCGTCAAAAATACGAATTACGTCAATCCCGTTTTCAATCGCTTTCTTCACAAAAAAGTCTACAACATCATCCGCATAGTGCTTATAGCCCAGGAGATTCTGTCCGCGCAGCAGCATTTGCAGCTTGGTGTTCGGCATGGCTGCACGCAGCTTGCGAAGTCTTTCCCACGGATCCTCATTCAAAAAACGGAGGCAGGAATCAAATGTAGCGCCACCCCAACATTCCAGCGACCAATATCCGATACTATCGAGCAGTGGCGCAATCGGGAGCATTTCTGCAGTTGTCATCCTTGTCGCCGCCTGCGACTGATGAGCATCTCTTAAAATTGTATCTGTTATATTAACTTTTGCCATATTATTTAATTACCTCCTATATTAAGCGAACAGCGAAAGCAATACGCCTGCAGCTACTGCAGAACCGATTACGCCTGCTACGTTCGGTCCCATGGCATGCATCAGCAGGAAGTTTGAAGGATTTTCAGCTTGTCCCACTTTTTGTGATACACGCGCTGCCATAGGAACAGCAGAAACGCCTGCGCTGCCTATGAGCGGATTTACTTTGCCATGCGTCAGCTTACACATCAGCTTACCAAGCATTACCCCGCCAAAGGTGCCAAAGCCAAATGCAATAACGCCGAGTACGATAATGCCGAGCGTAGACGCGGAGAGGAACGTGGCGCCTTGCGTTGTTGCACCAACGGATACGCCGAGAAAAATCGTTACAATATTCATCAGTTCATTTTGTGCTGTGTTAGACAAACGATCACATACGCCAGATTCACGCATCAAGTTACCAAGCATCAACATCCCAACGAGTGGCGCAGCAGCAGGAACAAGCAATGAAACAAAAATTGTAACTGCAATCGGGAAAATAATTTTTTCCTTTTTGCTTACATGCCGTAACTGTTCCATTTTGATAGAACGTTCTTTTTTATTTGTACAAAGCTTCATAATCGGCGGCTGTATAACAGGCACGAGCGCCATATACGTATATGCCGCCACCGCAATTGGTCCCAAGAATTCCGGTGCCAGCTTTGACGTAACATAAATTGCCGTCGGTCCGTCCGCACCTCCAATGATACCGATAGATGCCGCAACATTCGGATCAAATCCGACCAGCAATGCCAATACCAGAGCAACAAAAATCCCTAGCTGGGCTGCTGCTCCGAGTAGCAAACTCTTTGGATTCGCGATAAGCGGTCCAAAGTCCGTCATCGCACCGACCCCAAGGAAAATAAGCGGTGGATAAATGCCCAATTTTACACCAAGATATAAATAATCCAGCAGGCCTGCCGAGCCTGAGAAATTAGCCCAGTCTACATGACCGCCCGCAAACAATTCCGTGTGATACATTCCCGCCATCGGCAGATTGGTAAGAAGCATACCAAATGCAATTGGCAGAAGAAGTAACGGCTCGAATTTTTTAACGATTGCAAGATACAGGAGCACGCAGGCAATTCCAATCATAACCCACTGCTGCCAGTCCGTCGCATTAAAAAATCCGGTCGATTGCACGAAATTGGCTAAAGTATCGCCAAAATTACCCAAAATACATCAACCTCCTCACAGATTCCAGAATTAACCAATTACCACAAGAAGGTCCCCGGTATCAACCGTAGCGCCTTTTGCTACAGAAACAGCCTTAATCGTTCCTGCATGCGGCGCCATGATTTCATTTTCCATTTTCATTGCTTCTAAAATCATCAATACATCGCCTTCTGCAACCGATTGCCCTACTGCAACATTGACACCGAGAATTGTACCCGGCATTGGCGAGCTTACTTTCGTTCCATCTGCCGGTGCCGGTGCCGCTGCAGGAGCTGGTGCCGCTGCAGGAGCTGGTGCTGCAGCAGGAGCTGGTGCCGCTACAGGTGCCGCTGCTTGGGGAGTTACAACAGGGTTCCCTGCTCCGACTTCTTCTACCTCAACGTTATAAGAATTACCATTTACATTTATTACAAATCTACGCATGATAGTATACCTCCTAATATATGCATTACCAATTATTTATTTGAGTATCGCGTCCTGCACGGTTCCAGGCAGTCGCGCGATTCGACCTTTTATAGGAACGAATCACAAAAGGCGTTGCCGTTTGCTCCGCTTCCATTGCCGCAGCTACCGCAGCTGTCAGCACTGCAAGCAGCTCATCGTCCTGAACCTGTAGGACAGGCGCTTGTGGCAGTGGCTGTGTCAAGGCCTTTTCCAGCTTTGTTTCAGGCGCGGATGCGGCTTTTTTCTTTCGATCCTTTAATACAGCAGATAAAATTGTGATTACTAAAATCAAGAGAACCAGGCAAGTAAAAACAACCAGCAAACCAAGTGCAATTGTTTCTCCCGCAAAATTCATTTTTTCCGCCATTGTTAATGTTGAATTACCCATTTATTCAGCACCTCCGCTTACAACGGCAATACGCTGTGTTTTTTAGGCAGCTTTTCTTCGCGTTTGGAAAGTGACATTTCCAAAGAAGCAATTAAAACCTGACGTGTATGTGCAGGTTCGATGACCTCGTCAACTACACCCTGTTCCGCAGCTTGCCATGGATTTGCATTTTCTTCTGCATACCGCTTGATCATCTGCTGTTTTGCCGCAATTCCATCATCCGCTTCTGCAATTTCTTTTTCATACATGATCAAAGCGCCCGCTTCTATCGGCAGTGCAGAGATCTCTGCCGTAGGCCATGCATATACCATGTCTGCGCCAAGCGCTTTGGGGCACATTACCGCGAAGCCATCGCCAACCGCTTTTCCTATTATTACGTTCAATTTCGGAATCGTTGCTTGTGCATACGCATTGATTAATCCGGCAAAGCCTTCCGGCATTCCCGTTTGTTCCAATGCTTCGCCAACAGGCGTATTTCCACAATTTGTAAAGGTAATTGCCGGAATATTAAAAGCATCTAGAATGCTGATAAACCGCGCAGCCTTTGCAGCAGCCTGTTTTGTGAGAGCCGCAGCTTCGCTATTAGCAATAAAGCCGCAGGCATTCCCATTAATACGTCCAAAAGCTGTGATAACTTCCGGCGCATAAAGTGCTTGATATTCCAAAATATCGCTGTTGTCTGCCACCGACAGAATTAAATCCTTGGCAGCTACCGGCACGTCGCCGAACGGAAGCTGTCTGTTTAAATCGTCTGCCGTCATTTCATACGGCGCATCGTCTAAATTATTTGACGGCAGGAAAGATAAAAGCTTTTTGACATTCACAAAACATTGCGCTTCATCTGCACACAAAAACTGTGAGATCCCGGAAACTTCATTATGTGTTCTTGCACCAAGCGCTACATTTACGTCGATTTCTTTTTGCATAGCCGAGGCATAAATCTGCGGACCGTAAAGCGCCAGAGAAGAAATACCATCGACCATAAAAGTGAAATCAGTAAGCGCAGCAAGATATGCAACCGTACCGATACAAGGACCTGCGATCACCGATATCGTGGGGATTACACCCGAAATATCACTCAGCTTCTTTAAAACCTGCGCTGTACCGTCTATGGCGGCAATTCCTTCGGAAACACGCGCTCCACCGGAATCCATTACACCGATCACCGGCACGCCGCTTTTTACAGCCATATCCATTACTTTTAGGATTTTAGAAGCGTGTGCAGCCGAAAAAGAACCCATCAAGACCGTATAATCCTGTGCAAAAACATACACCGGTCTTTCTTCAATCGTACCGTAACCACAGACAACTCCTTCACCCGTGGCGCTTACCGCTTCAAAACCCGGCGTTACATAAGTACGCTGTAAGAACTTATCGATTTCCACAAAACTGCCTGGATCAAGCAGACTGTTTAATCGTTCGCGCGCAGTTTGTTTTCCTGCGCTGTGTTGAGCCTGAATGCTTTGCTCCCCGCCTCCGGCAAGCGCTGCTTCATTTCTTTGTCTCAACTCGTCAAGTTTGCCCATTATGATACCTCCATACATCTTAAAAAATGAACACTGTATTTTATTAATACAGAAAATTATAATGTTTTATTGCTTGCAAGCGGTAAAACAATAAAAAAATGCATTGTCGACCAGCCCGCCTGCATTCACAATAAAAATTTATCCCATATTTAATAAATTCAACATCTATCCTTTGCTTCCTGCCCAAAAATAAATTTTTTTACATCCGAAGCAGTTTTTTTAGATAAACCAATTCTTCCTCTGTCAAAAAACGATATTCACCTTTTTTCAAGTTCCCAAGTTTTAAATCGCCTACTGCAACACGCTTTAAATAACAAACATTTTTTTCGATTGCATGAAACATACGCCGAAGCTGACGATTCTTCCCTTCAGTAATCACACACAGAACCTCGCTACGCTGCGGAGAAGAACTAAGTATTTTAAAAACGGCTGGTGCAGTTTTATATCCGTCGTCTAGTACAACTCCTCTGCTAAGTCTTTCTGCATCTTCTTCTGTAACCTGCGAATCTACCACTGCCAGATATTTTTTTTGTATTAAATGGCTCGGGTGGGTCATACGATTTGCAAATTCACCGTCATTAGTAAGCAGAAGCAAGCCCTCGGTTGTAAAATCAAGTCGACCTACAGGATATAGCCTCTCATCAATCTTTCGTACATAACTCATAATTGTTTTTCGACCATTTTCGTCATGGCAGGTGGAAACACATCCCGCAGGTTTATTGAGCATAATATAAATCTTTTTCTGTTTTATCTTGACAATCTTATTTAAATACTTTATTTCGTCTTTATCCGGATTTACCAAGAAACCCATCTCGCGCACAGTCTTACCGTTTACTTCTACTCTGCCCGAAGCGATCAGCTCTTCTGATTTACGTCTCGAGGCAATACCAGCTTCTGCCAAAAACTTTTGTAACCGCATATTTTTCTCCTTAAAAAAACAGCCTATTTACAGGCTGTCATCGTCGTTATCTTCCTGCTGTTCCTGTTCCAGCAGCTCTAAATCAATCTTCGGAAGCTCCTCCAGTGAAGAAATCCCAAAATGTCGCAAAAATTCATCCGTTGTTGCAAATAGATATGGATGACCCAGCACATCTTTTTGTCCCACAACATAAACTAATCCTCGCTCCATAAGTGTTGAAACAGCATAATTAGAGCGCACCCCTCGTATTTCATCAATCTCCGCACGCGTTACCGGCTGTTTATAGGCAATGATACTAAGCGTTTCCATCACTGCCGCCGTAAGAGACATATGCTCGTCCGGTTTCAAAAATTCTTTAATAAATCCACCGTATTTTGGGTTGGTACACAGCTGAATTTTGTCTCCGATCCGCGTTAGTAAAATCCCGTCTTCTCTGTTTTTGCGTTCTTCAATTACTTCCTGTACAATCTCATCCATCTCATCGGCGTCCATATCAAGCGCAGATGCAAGCTCAGGGACTGCAATTGCATCTCCTGCCATGAAAAGGACTGCCAAAATAGAGCCGCATACTTCATTTCTGTTCAAACCAGTTATTCTCCCTCGCCCGTATATTCCAGGTGAATTTCGCCAAACGCCCTTGTTTGTCGCACCGCTACCTTGCTTATATGCCAAAGCTCCAGCAACGCTACGAATGTAACCGCAACCTCCATCGCAGAAACCTGCTCCTCAAAAAGAGAAGAAAACGAAAATTTTTTTTCGCGCTTCAGCCGACTTAAGATCGCTTTTCGCTGCATCCGGATGCTAAAAGTATCCTGCTTGATCTCAACCTTTTTTTCCGGCTCTTTATCCGCAAATTTTTTCCTGCTCTTTAATACTTCCAGAAAAGCAAGGTATAATGCGTCTGCACTGGCATCTTCAATGATGATTTCCTGTCCGGCATCCAGCATTTCTTCTGGAAGCTTATAATAGATCCTGTCGGCATCTTTTTCCAGATCCGACAGTCTCTGCTCCATTTCTTTATAAAGCTTATAGGCGCGAAGACGTTCTATCAATTCCGTTTCAGGATCTATAAAATCTTCATCTTCCTGCTCGCTACGGCGCGGTGGCAACAGCGAACGTGATTTGATATACAAAAGGGTCGCCGCCATATTCAGAAACTCGCTCGCGCGATCCATGTCAATGCCGTCAAGCTGCTCCATATAAGCAAGGTATTGTTCTGTGATCTTGGATACAAAAATATCTTGTAAATCGATTTTGGCTTTGCCTACCAGATGAAGCAGCAAATCGAGCGGTCCTTCAAACTGTTCCAGCTTAACCGTATATTCCATAATAGCACTTGCCCGCTTATGCCGGGACAAACAGGCTGAAGAAAGAGCCATAAACATTCATCAGCCAAGTGGTAAATCCGCCGAGAAGCCAGCTTGTAAACCCAAACACAATCAGCAGAAGCAAAATAATAAAACCATAGCGATAAAGCACGTTTACTACTTTGGACGCTTTATGGATAAACAGACTGCTCACCAATTGAAACCCATCCAGCGGCGGGATCGGGATCAGGTTAAAGATTCCCAGCGTAATATTCAAGGTGATAATCGGATATACGATATTAACAAAAATCTCATTATTCAAACCAAATTGCAGACAGAAGAAAAGAATGCCGTATGCAACAAAAGAAAGAATAAAGTTTGCAATCACGCCGGAAAGCGATACTATTACGTTATCCTTACGCGGATGCTTGAAATTACGGGAATTGATCGGCACTGGTTTTGCCCAGCCGAAACGGAAAAACAGCAGGCAAATTGTTCCCAGCGGATCCAAATGCTTCACGGGGTCAAGCGTCATTCTTCCAAGGTTTCGCGCGGTTGGATCTCCACATTTATATGCGGCGTAAGCGTGAGCATATTCATGCACGGAAAGCGCAAGCAGTACCGCCGGTATGCTGTATAAAAGCCCCATCCAGTAATTGGGATCTGAAAAATAAGAAAACATCTATTGTTAACCTCAAATCATTTAAAATTATATACTATATTATATAGCCCGATTACGCATTCGTAATCATTAGTATTCTAACACGCCCATAAAATATAGTAAAGCGTCTTAAATCTTTTGCAAAGTTCCGTCGATCATTACGCGCATTTTTGGCGCGACAGATCTTCCTGCTTCAATCACTTCCTCCATGGACAGCGCGTGTTTTGCGACCCCTGCCGCAAGATTACTGATGCAAGAAATTGCTGCAGTATGAACCCCCGCATGCGATGCAGCGACAACCTCGTGAACCGTGGACATTCCCACAGCGTCCGCACCCAAAACGCGGAGCGCGCGTATTTCCGCCGGCGTCTCATAGGAAGGACCGACCATATAACCGTATACGCCATGACGCAGCTCGATGCCGTTTTCTTCTGCAACATGATCGAATATCCTATTAATTTTTTTAGAATAAGCGAAGGACATATCGGGAAAACGTGCTCCCAATTCTTCTATATTCGCTCCTGTTAAGGCATTATGGGCAGAAAAATTGATGTGATCTTCTACTACCATCAAATCTCCCGCAGAAAACCCGGTGTTAATGCCGCCGGCAGCATTCGTAAGTAACACGTTTTGAACGCCCATAAGAAGGAGCGTCCGCAGCGGAATTATCGTTTCACCGGCAGAATATCCCTCATAGCAGTGGAAGCGCCCAGAAAACAGTACAACAGGTTTCCCGCATTGATAGCCAAAAGTAAGCTTACCGGCATGCCCGGGCGCAGTGGCTATCGGAAATCCGGGGATAGACGCATAATCAAATTCTGCTATGACCTCATCAATGCTTTCCGCATAATCCCCCAGCCCGCTGCCGAGTACAATTGCTATTTGCGGCACAAAATCTGTTTTTGACTGAATATAACTTTTTGCAATATATAATCTTTCTCTCATTCTATTATCCTTTCCATAACAATCACTGCATTCTAATCCGGTCGGCGAGGGTCGCAATGAATTCACCGTTTGTCGGCTTCCCTTTCTCCGAGCTAATGGTATAACCGAAGTATGTATAAAATGCATCCGGATCTCCACGCGTTGCTGCGGTTTCTATCGCATGCCGAATATTACGTTCGATCCTTGTGCTTGAAGTATGATAACGTTGTGCGAGCGCTTGATAAATATTTTTATTGATCGCCTGCATTTTTGTAAAATCCATACAAACAATATAAAGCGAATCACGCAGTAATTTATATCCCTGCACATTCGCCGGAATGCCTAACCTTTTCAGCGCAATAGTGATCTGGCTCATTAAAAACTGCTGATTTCCTTCTTCTGCTTCTTTGTGAAGATCACGATAATCAGCCGCTTCCAAGATACGTGATACAAAAATATCGCGAACATAAGGCTTAACAAATATATAATTGGCTTTGAGTTCAAAAGCCTTCTTAATGATTAAATCCTGGTTCATGGAGGTCAAGACAATTTTAACGATATCATCCCCCAGCATATGTTCCATCAGCGCAAAGCCGTCATAACCCGGCATAATCGCTTCTACCAGCACGAGATCCGGATGGTACTGTCTATATAAATCTATTGCTTCGCTCCCATCTGTCGTAGCCAAAAACGAATCTGAATATCCTTCCAGCATTTCTCTGATTTGAAGGACATATTTACGGTTTTGTTCTACGATCAATGTACGCTTGAATCGTGACAAAGATGGCCCCCTCTTAATGTTGTCGTAACATCTCTTTGTATTTATTTGCGTTGCAAATCAAATCTTGCGCATATTTCTGCGAATTCTCTGTTTTTACTCCACCTGACAAACGTTCTATTTCCTCAATTTTTGCTTGCTCGCCAAGCGGCTGGACATACGTATGAGTATGCTCCTCCTTACTCTCTTTTCTGATTAAAAAGTTTGCGTCTGCCATTGCAGCGATTTGGGGCAAGTGCGAGACACAAATAACTTGACGTGCTTTTGAAATAGACGCCATTTTTTCCGCCACAACCAAAGCCATTTTTCCGCTGATTCCAGTGTCAATTTCATCAAAAATCATCGTGGAAATATTGTCGATCCCCGCCGAAAGATTTTTAAAAGCCAACATAATCCGCGATACTTCACCGCCGGAAGCCGTCTTTGATAATGGTTTTAGCGGTTCTCCCGGATTTGTCGTGATATAAAACTCCATTTCATCCAGTCCGTTCGCAGTATAGGATGCCGTGTCTTGCTCCGGCAAATCACAAAACTCTGCTTCAAACTTTGTTTCCGGCATTCCCAAATCGCTGCATTCCGATAAAAGCCGTTTGGAAAACGCCAAAGAGATCTTCCGCCTTTGTGCAGAAAGCGCTTTGCTGTCAGCATAAAGCTTCGATTGTGCTGTTTTAATCTTCTCTATCAGTACCGCGGCGGTCTGCTCCGCATTTTCCAGTTGAAAACATCTTTGACGCGCATCTTCCAGATATTGAAGCATTTCCTCTTCCGAATTCCCATATTTTCTTTCAAGAGAATGGATCAGGTTGATCCGCTGCTCGACCTCTTCCTGCCGCTGTTCATCAAAAACAGCGTTTTCAGCCAGCGAACGCATTTCATGCGCACATTCTTCCAAACTGAACATGCTTTCTTGGAGCCGTCCCGCAAGTTCTTCATATTGTCCGTCAAAGTTACGTATTTCATTGATATGCGCAAAAACTTCCTGTACGCCCCCAAGGATGCTTCGACCCATTTCATCCCCTGTATATAGCGCCTCATAACCACCCCGCAAAGCTGTGGCAATTGCCTGCGCATGGATCATTTTCTCCCGTTCTTCCTTCAGGTCATTTAATTCACCCGCGCGAAGCTGCGCATCTTCCAATTCTTTGATCTGAAAATTCAACAAATCAATCTGTTGCGCCCGTTCCCGTGCATCTCCACCGATCGCACGCAGCTCTTTTTGAAGCGCATGCATTTGCTCAAAGCTGACTTGCACTTGCCGTTTTAGGGGCAGAATCTCTTTTTTTCCGTAATTATCGATAAAATCAAGATGTGTTTTAGCATTCAAAAGAGATTGATGCTGATGTTGCCCGTGCAAATCTACAATTTTATCCATCAGATCTTTTAACACAGAAAGGGTTACGGCTGCACCGTTAATCCGGCAAATATTTTTTCCGTTTGCAGAAATATCACGCGCTATAATAAGCTCGCGATCACATTCAATTCCATTGAGATCAAAAAAATCTTTCAGTGCATCCGGGTTAATAAAAAAAACAGCTTCCACTCGTGCTCGTTCCTGCCCGTGGCGAATCAATTCCTTATCCGCCCTTTCGCCCAGAACAAGGTTCATAGAATCAACAATAATAGACTTTCCCGCGCCTGTTTCCCCGGAAAGCACGTTTAGTCCGTCTTCAAATTCGATATTCAACTGGTCTATCAATGCTATGTTCTTAATTGAAAGACTCTGTATCATGGCTCACCGTTCCTATTTGTTTAAAATCTTTGTCAGTTTATTCACAAGCTCCTGCGCCGCTTCTTCTGAAGAAGCTACTACAAAAATAGTGTTATCCCCCGCAAGTGTCCCCATAATAGAACTGTAATTCATATTATCTATGACTTCCGCAGCAGCATTGGCACTCCCGGACAATGTTTTTACCACCACAATATTCAGCGCTGATTCTACAGAAAGTACCGTATCATGAAAAATACGCAGCATGATATCCATGTCATTCGTCTTGTGCTTTTTGTTCTCTGCATATTTATACGCACCAGAATTGACTTGCACTTTGATCAACTGAAGCTCTTTAATATCACGCGAAATTGTAGCTTGCGTTACTTTAAAACCTGCCTGCTGCAACAGTGCGACCAGCTCTTCTTGTGTTTCGATCTCATGCTTTTCGATCAGCTCTAAAATTTTATTTTGACGTTTCGATTTCATGGGAACAACTCCTATTTTTTATTCACGCTCCATTGCGCCAGTTTATCTTTTAATTGCGGAAAAAAAGTATTTGCCGACATTCGGAGAAACTGTGCACTTAAGGCAGAACGACTAATCGTCACTTTTTCTCCGGGATCAAGCGGCAAAATCTCCTGTCCATCGGCAGAAACCGCGATTTCATTCTGACCGCTGCACGGTCTCACCGTAATAGTATCACTATATTTTGCTACAATACTTCGTGCATAAAGCGAATGCGGGCAGATTGGCGTGACTAGAACGCAATTCACATTTGGTGCAATAATCGGTCCGCCGGCAGAAAGTGAATATGCTGTAGATCCTGTCGGTGTAGAAACAATTAAACCGTCCCCGTTATATAATTCTGCCTGTGCGCCATTCACAAATAAATCCAGCTTAACCATGCGGGTGCGATTTATTTTCGTAATCACGAAATCGTTTAATGCCAAAACCGGTGGATCACTTTTATTCATCCGCGCTTCAAGCATCATGCGCTCGTCGATCACATAATCATTCTCACGAATATGTTCCATCATTAAGCTAACATCATCGAGGTTCAATTCGCTCATAAAACCAAGATGTCCCGTATTAATACCAATCAGTTTAATTCCATATTTTACATATTTTCTTGCGGCGCGCAAAATCGTGCCATCCCCGCCCAAAATAAAGAGGATAGTAGCTGATTTTGCATCCATAAAATCACGCAGACCAAGCGCTTGTGCTGTATCCGAGTCAAAATATACAGGATACCCCGCCTCTTCCAGTAAACGTATTACTGATTTTGTAGCCTGCAACCCCGGATCTCTCTTTGCGTTGGCATAAATACCGAATTTTTGCATGGCAACCTCTCAAAAAAATATATTTTTATTTATTATACACTAAAAATGAATAGATATACAAGAATTTAAAAGAACTTTATAGCACGATATGCGATCGCTCCACGACTTCTTTCACTTTTTCTTTATCAATTTCGATTTTTTTATCAGCTACAGTTACAAAATATGCCAAATATTCAATGTTACCATTTGGACCCTTCACAGGAGAAAACGTGAGTCCCCCACAAATAAGTCCATAACTTTTGGCTGATTCCAACACCTTACTAATGACAGCACAATGTACATCCGGATCGCGCACAACGCCTTTTTTACCAACGAATTCCCTGCCCGCCTCAAACTGCGGTTTGATCAGGGTTACAATTTTAGCATCTTCTGCAATTACTTTTAAAATTGCCGGAAAAATAAGCGATAATGAAATAAAGGAAACATCAACGCTTACAAAATCTACCGCCTTATCCTGACGTTCCAGATAACGCGCGTTGGTACGTTCCATTAGCTTCACGCGCTCATCATTACGTAATTTCCAGTCAAATTGACCATAGCCAACATCCACAGCATAAACAAAAGAAGCACCGTTTTGCAGCATACAATCTGTAAAACCACCGGTAGATGCACCAATATCCATACACACTTTTCCAGTCAGAATGATCGGAAATTCTTTTAGAGCCTTTTCCAGCTTCCATCCACCCCTGCTCACATAAGGACACGCGTCTCCCCGGACGACGATCTCGGCTTCTTCTTCATATTGTTCCGAAGGAACTTTAACCTGCCTGCCCGCAGCAGTCACTTCGCCGGCAATAATAAGTGTTTTCGCATTTTCCCGGCTTTTTGCCAGACCTTTTTCTACAAGTAGGATATCAATTCTCTTTTTCATGCTTTTTCCCTTTATGCGGTGTAAAGAAGTGCGCGACCGAACCAATCCATAAAACAATATCCTTGCTCTTTTTTAACGCCACAGACTTTCCCCATGCTTTTCCTGCCACGGTTGCGGCAGCAATCAATGCCGAAATTGCGATAGAAATCACCATATCCGGGAATGGAAATTGAAAGACCAGCGCTTTCAGCGTGATCGCTGCGCCGGCCGCGCCGCTCACAATGCCGCAAATATCGCCAATAACATCATTACAGAAATTGGAAACAACATCGGCATTTTTTAGCATTTTCAGCGCATAATGCGCTTTCAGATTCTTTTTAGCCGACATCGCAATAAAAGGCGCCTGATCGCAGCTCGAAAATGCAACGCCCACGATATCAAACAAAACGCCTACCGCGATCAATGCGGCCAATATCCCGACAGAAGCAAGCAGCGACAAATTAGAAATAAAATATTCCGCGGCAACCGAAACGCCTGCGGAAATGAACAACGTAATAAAAAATATTTTTATAGTCCAATGCTTGATGACTTTCATAATTTCCTTAAAAAAATGGTGGTGACAATAAGGGTAGACCTTGCAGTATATGGTCCGGTAGGATTTCCCCGCGTTCTGCTCTCCGTCGCCGAAAAGAGCGGTTTCCCTTTAAAGAACACGACGCAGCGTTACCGTTTGCGCAACCGGATTGCCTGTTCAAACCACACTATAATCCCCTTATTGCCTGTATTACAGTCTAGGAGCTTTCCTCGACAGCACAATTCCAATCTCTAGTCTCTTTTGCCGGCATGGTTTTGCTATAGTAATGATTTCCTGAGCTCGTACGCAGCCCATAGGAAACCGTCAATCCATATTTTCCACCATGCCAACTCAAGGCAGGCTACTCTGTACACAGCTTAGTACCGCATAACAGGTTTCACCCTGTCCAGTAATGAAAAGATCTCACCACCGAAACAGGTCTCCGCGGAAGCTGGGTCAACGCCCATATGCCCTTATGGATCGCCCTTCTTCCTTAACTCCCAGCACCAGCCCCCGACGGGGCGTCAGCGGCCAGCACCAGAAACTTCATCGATGTGCCCTTTAACGGATTTTTAGGCCCGTCTTCGAAATCGGCAGTACCGACTAGAATACTGCACCACCATAGTAAATATTATAAACTATTTTTTCTTCTTTGTATCATTAACTACCGGTTCTTCTTGCGGCGTTTCCTCTTCTCCCGCATATTCCCCAAGATGATATGCCTTAAGGATATTTTGTTTGATTTCCTCCGCTACCTCCGGGTTATTCTGCAAATAAAGACGAACGTTATCACGCCCCTGCCCAATTTGCTCGCCCTGGTAAGAAAACCACGAACCGGATTTCACAATGATCCCAAGTTGGGTGCCCAGATTGATAATACTGGCCGCTTCACTGATCCCTTCGCCGTAGTAAATCTCAAATTCTGCCGTTTTGAACGGAGGCGCCACCTTATTTTTAACGACCTTCACCCTTGTCCGGTTGCCGATCATTTGGTCACCCACTTTGATGGTCTCAATCCTGCGCACATCAAGCCGCACGGAAGCATAAAATTTAAGGGCTTTGCCTCCGGTTGTCGTTTCCGGGCTGCCAAACATCACGCCGATTTTTTCACGCAGCTGGTTAATAAACACCGCGATCGTATTAGAACGATTGATGACGCCCGCTAGTTTCCGCAATGCCTGAGACATCAAGCGTGCCTGCACGCCCACGGAGGAATCCCCCATCAGCCCCTCGATTTCGGATTTCGGCACAAGCGCCGCGACCGAGTCGATTACAATAATGTCAATCGCACCGCTGCGGGTAAGGACATCCGCAATCTCCAATGCTTCTTCACCTGTGCTTGGCTGCGATACATAAAGATTATCAATATCCACACCGAGATTCTTTGCATACACCGGATCAAGCGCATGTTCCGCATCAATAAACGCTGCTGCACCGCCAAGCTTCTGCACTTCAGCAATCATATGCAGGGCAACCGTTGTTTTACCGGACGATTCCGGTCCGTATACTTCAATGATCCTCCCGCGCGGAATCCCGCCGACCCCCAGTGCGACATCGAGCTCCAAACATCCCGTGGGGACAACCGATATATTCATATTTTTTGCAGCTTCACCAAGCTTCATTAAGGCGCCTTTGCCAAATTGTTTTTCAATTTGTGCTAACGCTGCGCCTAATGCTTTATCTTTTTCCATAAAATCGAAATCCTTTCTATTTAACTAGTTAGTCTGTCAATAACTTTCTGTTTTTTACAAAATACTCAATACAGGAATAAACCGATAACCCTGCGCTGACCCAAATCAGAATATATCCGATGGAAACTGGCACGAACATAAAAGGCCAATCGTTCAACAGCAGTAAAATAATAGCAATAAACTGTACTACCGTTTTCAATTTTCCGGATTTATCTGCTGCAATCACAACGCCTTTGGATGCAGCCAAAGAACGAATGCCTCCAATGATCAGCTCGCGTGCTTCAATAATCAGCACCACGACAAACCCTACTTTTCCCCAATCCATCAACAAAAGAAGCGCTGCCAGTACCAAAAGCTTATCGGCAATTGGATCCCATAATTTTCCAAAATTAGAAACCTGATTGTTCCGTCGTGCCAAAAAACCGTCCAGCCAATCCGTAAAAGCCGCTACGATAAAAATAACGGCTGCATAAATATTCCAATTTGGAATATCCAAAAAATAAAACAGGATAAAGAAAGGAATCAATATCATACGTATCAGCGTTAATATGTTCGGTGCGTTCCATTTCATTGGCTTATTTCTCCTATACAATCGTAGCTATATGCTTTTGTTATCTTGACCGGGTAATATTCCCCTATCTTCAATTCTTGTTCCGTTTGCACAAAAATTTTCCCATCGACGTCCGGTGCCTCTGCATAAGAACGTCCATAATATGCGCCGGAATGTTGCTCGAAGCCTTCTATTAACACCTCATATACTTTTCCGATCCGTTTCTTATTAAGATCAAGTGAAATAGAAGTCTGCATATTCAGAACGGAATCCCGTCGAAATTCTTTTTCTTCTTCATCAATCTGCCCGTCCATTTGCGCCGCTGGCGTATTTTCTTCCTGTGAATAGGTAAAAACACCCAACCTGTCAAATTGAAGCTGTTTTAAGATGGAGCACATTTCCACCACCTGTTCGCGCGTTTCGCCCGGAAACCCGACGATCAGTGTAGAGCGAACAATAAAGTCAGGAGAAGAATCTTTGATCCGCTTCACCACTTCCCGCGTAGAAGCGCTGGTATTGCGGCGGTTCATCGGTTTTAAGATATCGTCGATCAAATGCTGCACGGGAATATCAAGATATTTGACAATATTATCATGCTTTTTCATGACTTCCAGGAGTTCGTCAGTGATACCGTTCGGGTAACTGTATAGTACGCGAAGCCATCTTACGCCTTCGATATCTGCAGCTTGATCTAACAATTTTGCCAGATTGATGTTATCGTCTAAGTCCACACCGTAATTTGTGGTATCCTGTGCAATCAAAACAATTTCAGAATAACCTTTTGCAGCCAAATCACGAATTTCTTCGAGGACGGCCTGCGGTTTACGGCTTTGGTATTCGCCGCGGATAGTCGGAATCACGCAATAACTACACCTGTTGTTACATCCCTCGGCGATCCTTACATAAGCAGTCGGCGGTTGTGTCGTAACAATCCGGTTATGATAATGTTCGTCAAGCGATGCGTCGGAATAACGTACATACCGGTTCCCGTTTACAACCTCATCTATCGCCTGTTTGATGTCTTTATAAGCGGCAGTCCCCAGAAAAGCGTCTACCCGTGGAAGGGTTTGTGTCAGCTCTTCACGAAACCTCTGGGGGAGGCATCCTGTTACAATAATCCCGCGGACATTTCCAAATTTTTTCTGTTGTTCCGCTTCCAAAATTGTATTAATGGATTCTTCTTTGGCCTCGTCTGTAAAAGCACAGGTGTTAATCAACATAATTTCTGCTTCGGCGATATCCTGTACAAAAGTATACTCATCACCGAGCTCTGCCAGCATCATTTCCGTATCAATCCTGTTTTTTGCACAGCCGAGCGAAATTACTCCAACCTTAATCAGCATCATTTGTTCCTTCTTCCTGTGGATTTGCAATTCGCTGGAACTCTTCCTTGGTGATCAAAACCTGCCGTGGCTTGCTGCCGTCCATCGGTGAAATATAACCATTTTCTTCCAACTGATCAATCAGCCGCGCAGCCCTCGCATAACCAATACGAAGCCTTCTTTGCAACATGGAAGTGGAAGCCTGATCATATTCCATTACAATCTCAAGTGCTTTGATAAACAGCTCATCCGTCTGTTCCTGTCCGGCGATCGGATTTGTACCTTCTTTGGCAATTCCATCGATTACACGCGTATCATAGCTTGCCGTGCTTCTTTCTTTTAAGAAATTCGTCACAGCATCAACTTCTTTGTCAGATATAAAACAGCCTTGCAAACGCACCGGCTTTGGCGCACCCGAAGGATAATACAGCATATCTCCCTGTCCTAAAAGTTTTTCCGCACCCGCCATATCCAGAATTGTTCTTGAGTCTACTTGCGAGGATACCGCAAAGGCAATTCTGGAAGGAATATTCGCTTTAATGATCCCGGTAATAACATCCACGGATGGACGCTGCGTCGCAATCACAAGATGGATACCGCTGGCACGCCCAAGCTGAGCGATTCTGCAGATAGCGTCTTCCACTTCCCCCGGCGCAACCATCATCAAATCTGCAAGCTCGTCAATAATTACCAAGATATGCGGCAGTTTTTCACCATCTTCCGCCGCCATGATTTCGTTATATTTTTTCAGTCCTTTTGCGCCTTTTGCCGCAAACATACGGTAACGCATCGTCATTTCGTTCACTGCCCAATTGATTGCCGAAGAAGCCTTTTTCGGGTCTGTTACAACCGGAATCAATAAATGTGGGATTTCATTGAATACATTAAGCTCCACAACCTTTGGATCAATCATAATCATCTTAACATCTTCGGGAGCGGCATGATATAGAATACTGATGATCAGCGAA
The DNA here is from genome assembly GCA_034926635.1 of Christensenella sp. GTDB lineage: Bacteria > Bacillota > Clostridia > Christensenellales > Christensenellaceae > Christensenella. Next base: position 88,028 of record JAYFQX010000001.1, read on the forward strand.
TTAATGCACACGCTTTTACCGGAGCCTGTTGCGCCTGCAATCAACAAGTGCGGCATTTTGGCAATATCAGCATAAACATTTGTCCCAGCAATATCCTTACCCAGTGCAAAAGCAATCGGGCTCTTCAGCTTCTTAAAATCCTCACTGCTTACCAAGTCTCGCAATCCCACCGAACTGGTTTCTGTATTTGGTATTTCAATTCCCACCACAGGCTTTCCCGGTACAGGCGCTTCAATCCTCACATCCCGCGCAGAAAGATTCATCGCAATATCATCTGCTAAGTTCACAATCTTACTGACCTTAATACCCGGCGCAGGCTGAACCTCATAACGCGTTACCACAGGTCCACGGCTTACGTTAACAACCTTAGCGCTGACATGGAAGCTTTCCAATGTTTTTTCTAATATCTCAACATTTTTATGCAGATCAGCACTTGAATTTCGAGCGGATTTTGCAGGGATACTTAATAAGTTAAGCGGGGGTTTTATATATCCCGGCACGCTATGTTTTTGCGGCGTCATCAGATTGGTTCCTGTACTTTTTGCAGCGATGTCGGACGATACCGACTCCGCCGATGATAAATCAGGAACAGGCTGTGTTATTTCAATCTTCCGGCGGCTGCGGATTTCTGCCGGCGCATCATCGTCAAATTGAATATCCGTGCCCGAAAACACCTTTCGGTATTCTTCGGGATTATAATCACTTGGCGTGACACTTTGTGCTGTTTCCTCTTCCATCATATTTTCAGGCAACGTAAAATCATACGGTTCTTCCACTCGCATGTCAAACTCATTTTGCATTTTTTCAATCGCATGCGCTTCTTTTTCCGCATTGAGGCTTTCGACATAAAGCCTTTTCTTTTCCCTGCGTTCCTGAGCCCGCTGTCTATATTCATCATAGGTAGTTTTTACAGCGCTTCCGATATCCTTACTGACCTTTTTAATAGAAAGATTGGTAAGCGCTATCAGGCACGCTGCAATCCCCGTTATAAAAACAATATAACTGCCTACGAGGCTCAAAAAACGGTAAGTCCAATACGTAAGCAGCGCGCCAATCGCGCCGCCGCCCACGATTTGTGTGGATCCTGCATCGTATGATGCCTGAAGAAAGTTTGAATAGGAAACACCCACTGCATAAATTTTTTCAATTGCTGTCAGATGCAGTAAAGAAAAAACAAAAAATACAGCAAGTGCCAGTAAAAATAATTTCCCTGCGTTTGTATTTTTTTTGCGCGCAGCAATAAAAAGTACCCCAATAACACCTAATATTACGGGTACCACATATCCCACCAAACCACACAAGCCAAAAATCAGGCCCTTGATCATATCCCCAAACACGCTGCCAATACTGAAATAAATGGTGATTGCGGAAAAGACGGCCAGCCCGATTATAATAATGCCTATGATCTCGCCTGTTTTGGCGTTATTCTTTTTTCTCCGTTTTCGAGTCGCCATGTTTACCCCTTTTGCCGGTTAAAACTCTACTATATTATACCACTATTTCAAATTTTCTTCTACAATCTTTTGGAGCGTGTCTTTACTACAGCCCTTTCCTACGCAAGTAGCAGTCAAAAGCTCCGGTCTGATGCAGTAGTCGATAATATCCCTAATTTCTTCATGTTTTACCGCATCGATATGTGCCAACACTTCATCGTCGGAATATACGCTTCCCGTTAAAAGCTGGGCTTTTCCGATTGCACTCATTTTAGAAGAAGTGCTTTCCAAAGAAAGGATCATACTTCCCTTCAATTGCTCTTTTCCCTGCAAAAACTCCTGCTTGGTGATACCGTATTTTTTGACCAACATAAGTTCTTTCAAAATCAACTCTGTTACGCAATCTGCATTACCTGCCATCGTCCCCGCGTATACACCATACATTCCTGCGTCGCGATACAGTGCCGGATAGGTAAAGACCGAATATGCCATTCCCATTTCTTCCCGGATCTTTTGGAACAAGCGTGAGCTCATAGAGCCTCCGACAATATTATTCAGTATGTTGAGCGCAAAACGTTGGTTGTCCTGCATATTATAACAGGGCATTCCCATGCACAAATGAACTTGTTCGGTATCTTTTTCTAGGGTACAAAATTGTGGTGCTGTCTCAAAACCTCCGCAATCAGAGAACGCAGGCAAAAATAACTCTCCCTGGTTGATTCCCGTCAAGTGACGATTTAAAATGTCTTTCAGTTGTTGTTCTTCAAAATTCCCCGCTACTGCGATTACGATATTGGAGGCCGTGTAATAACGCCGCATATAATCCAAAAGATCGTCCCTATCAAACCGTTTAATGTTTTCAGGCGGTCCAATAATGGTTTTGGAAAGTGAACATCCATCAAAATAGGTACTGGAAATAAGATCCATCGCCACGTCTTCCGGATTATCGTTACTCATTGCAATTTCTTCTAAGACAACGCCTTTTTCTTTCTCCAATTCACCGCTGTCAAGTGTGGCGTTACAAAACAAATCTGTTAAGATCTCAAGACCTTCTTCTAATTTTTTGTCAATCACCTTGATATAGTAGCAGGTACATTCTTTTGATGTAAAAGCGTTTATCTGACCGCCAATATTATCAACGTCCACAGATATCTGCTTTGCACTGCGCTTTTTTGTCCCTTTGAACAGCATATGTTCAATTAAATGGGAAATTCCGTTTTCTTCGACAGTTTCGGTAACAGAACCGGTTCCTACCCAAATCCCTGCAGTAACCGAATGAAAATTCGGTAATTTTTCGGCAATCAGCGTTGCACCACAATCCAGTTTTTCTTTTATAAATGATTTATCCATATTATTCACTCACCATGTCCATTTAGCAAAAGAAGCCGGTAATATAAACCGGCTTCTTGTTTGTTCCTCTGCTTACGATCAATTTGCTTCTTCCGGTTTTACGCCTTTATGCGTCAAATTGATTCTTCCCTGCTTATCAATCTCGACTACTTTTACAAGTAAATCATCGCCAATATTGCAAACATCTTCTACTTTCTTTACAAACTCATTAGAAAGATTGGAGATGCGGCACATTCCTTCTTTTCCGGGAGCCAGTTCCACAAACGCTCCAAAGTTCATGATCCTTGTAACTTTGCCGTTGAAGACCTCGCCCACCTTGACGTCTTTTACGATCGTCTCGATGATCTTGCGCGCCTTCGCTGCAGCAGTATCGTCGGACGTCAGGATCGCAACGCGACCATCATCCTCAATATCAATTTTTACGCCGGTATCATCAATAATTTTGTTGATTACTTTACCACCGCTGCCGATGACCTCACGAATTTTATCCGGGTCAATCGTAAACTGGACGATCTTCGGTGCAAACGGCGAAAGATGATCCTTAGGTGCTGGCAAAACTTCTGTCATTTTATCGAGAATAAACAGCCTTCCCCGAAGTGCCTGACTAAGGGCACGTTCCAGAATCATTTTGTCGATCCCCTTGATTTTGATGTCCATCTGAATTGCGGTAATGCCTTTTGCAGTACCGGCAACTTTAAAGTCCATATCACCAAGGAAATCTTCCAAACCCTGAATATCCGTAAGGACAACAACCTTATCATTCTCTACATCTTTGATCAATCCCATTGCGCAGCCCGCAACCGGTGCTTTGATCGGTACGCCTGCATCCATCAGCGCAAGACAGCTTGCACAAACGCTTGCCTGCGAAGTAGAGCCATTAGAGCTGATAACCTCGGATACGGAACGGATTGCATAAGGAAATTCTTCTTCCGAAGGAAGCACAGGCTCAAGAGCCCTTGCAGCCAGCGCACCATGACCAATCTCCCGGCGGGAAGTAGAGCGCATCATGCGCGCTTCGCCCGTCGAATACGGCGGCATATTGTAATGATGCATATAACGTTTGAAATCTTCGTCAGAAATCCCGTCCAGATTCTGACCTTCGCGCAAACCACCAAGTGTTACGATGTTCATTGCCTGCGTTAATCCGCGGGTAAAGACCGCACTGCCGTGTGTACGGCTGAAAATACCGGTTTCACACCAAATCGGGCGGATATCTTCATAACCACGTCCATCAGGACGGATCCCCTGGTTAACGATTTTATCACGAATGACTTCTTTGGTCATGTAATACAGCACATCAGCAATATCAGCATCGCTTTCCGGGAACTGTTCCGCAAAATGCTCAATGACTTCCTGTTTAACCTGCTCGGTACGTGCTTCACGCTCGTCGCGATCAAACGTATCAACGCTCCATACAACTTTATCTTTTGCATAGGCGCGTACCGCTTCGTTGATTTCATCCGAAGCTTTATGGATTTCAATCTCTTGCTCCTGCTTGCCAATATCATTTTTAATGTTTTCAATAAACGCGCAAATCCGTTTGATTTCCTCATGTCCAAATAAAATAGCATCCAACATTTCCTGTTCGCTTACTTCTTTGGCACCGGCTTCCACCATCATCACTGCGTCTTTCGTACCGGAAACCGTCAGGTGCAAGCGGCTTTTTTCGCGTTGTTCGCTGTTGGGGTTAATCACATATTCGCCATCAACCAAGCCTACGACAACCGTACCGGTCGGTCCTGCAAAAGGAAGACCAGAGATGCTCAGTGCTATAGAAGAACCGATCATTGCAAACGCTTCCGGCGGAATATCGGTGTCTACCGACATAACCGTCGCGATAATCTGTACGTCATTATAGTAACCCTTTGGGAAAAGCGGACGGATCGGTCTGTCAATCAGTCTCGCCGCAAGGATAGCCTTTTCAGAAGGACGTCCTTCACGTTTGATATACCCTCCGGGAATTTTACCTACTGAATAAAGTTTCTCTTCAAATTCTACACTCAGTGGGAAAAAGTCAATCCCTTCCCTCTGTGTTTTGGAAGCCGTTGCCGTTACCATAACCGCGGTATCCCCGCATCTTACAATAACTGCGCCGCCTGCCTGAAAGGCGTATTTACCGCTCTCCACAGTGAGAGTCCGGCCGCCCAGTTCCATTTCATAAACATGGTTTTGCATAATTTATTTATATCCTCCTGTCATTAGATACACATATCAGAAATGTACGCCCTGCGCAATACATCAAAATTGCATTCATACACAAGACGCACACAAAAAAGAGCGAGAAAACCCCGCTCCTTCGTTTATTTTCTCAAGTTGAGGCTAGCGATCAAACTCCTGTATCTTTCAATATCCTTTTCCTTCAGGTAATTGAGCAGTCCGCGCCGTTTTCCTACCATTTTAAGCAAACCGCGTCTGGAATGTGAATCCTTGCTGAATTGCTTTAAGTGTTCGTTTAAGTGGTTGATCCGGTATGTAAGAAGTGCAATCTGTACTTCCGGCGAACCTGTATCCCCTTCTTTTTGGGCATACTTCTGAATGATTTCTGTCTTTACTGCTTTGTCCATTTTTAATGATCCTCCATATTTTTTTAATCCCGAAATGCTATGGTGGCGTCGGAGTGTCGCACATCAGGGCATTCGGTAACATACTAAAATAGTTTATCACACAAGGTGCTTTTTGTAAACATCTAAATTAGCAAGGATGACTTCCGCCTGCCGCGCATTCTTAGCAATTTCTGCCTGTAGCGCGTCGATATTCGGGAACGTTTTTTCATCGCGTATTTTTTCTATAAAATATACACGCATCTTTTCATCATAAACATCCCCGGAAAAATCAAAGATAAAAGTTTCAATATTGGGAACGTCATCATCCTTTATCGTAGGTTTAATCCCTACGTTTGTAACACTGCGGTATAATTTTCCGTCAATCTCCACGATAGTTGCATATACGCCATATTGCGGAAGTAATTTATCAGTCGAGATATTGGCGGTCGGAAATCCGATTTTTGCACCAAGATGGTTTCCGCGCTCTATGGTTCCATCTACAAAATAATACCGCCCCAACAATCGCGCTGCTGCTTCCATATCTCCCAGCGTAATTAAGGAGCGTATCCGGGAACTGCTGATTTTTTCATGATGGTCGGATATCTGTGGTAAAATGCTAACTGAATATCCGTATCTTTGCGCTTGTTCTTCCAAAAATTGTGCATTTCCATGGGCATTCTTTCCAAAACGAAAATCAAATCCAACCGCAATATGTTTTGCGCGAAAATCACAAACCAACCTCTGAATAAATTCTTCCCGCGTCATCTGAGAGAACGCATAGTCAAAAGTCTGCGTAAAAACAGCGTCTATCTTCATTTGCCTAAAAATATCAAGCTTTTCTTTTTGTGTATAGATATTTTTAAAGGCGGCATGATTCGGCTTACTGTCAAACGTGTAAACCAACGATAAAAGTCCGCGCTTTTCCCGGATATCTTCAATCAGGGAAAGATGCCCCTGATGCAGCCCGTCAAATAACCCAATCGCCACCGCCGTCGGCTGATAGAGCGGCAGTTTGTTTTCCGTGATAATTTCCATTATGACCCCCCGCGCAGCTTCATCATCGTCACAATTTTAAGCGAATCCTCTGCTCGCTGTCCAACTCCAATAAAATCGTTGCGGCAAAAAACCGTGTATCGCGTGTCGTCTTCTATTTGTAAATAGTCTGCCTTTGCAAGGTCTATAGGCGTTCCCGTCGTCAAAATATCATATAAATAATCCGGGCATGAAACCTTAGGCATAAAGGCAAGAGCCTCTTCAGGCGGTGTCAGTATGCTGTCCAGTCTGTCATTTTTTGTAAAATTCTCTATCTCTTCAAAAGTATGAGCGGCATCGACTGTATATCCGCAGGTTTCAGTCCGCATCAAAAACGAGGTGTAGGCACATACGCCCAGACGTTTTCCGATCTCATGGCATAAAGTCCGGATATAAGTGCCTTTTGAACATCGAATTCGTAATAAATATCGATTTTCGGTATTCCATAACACCGCAATGGAATCAATTTTAATTTCTCGCGCTGGTTTTTCTATCGTAATGCCCTGTCTTGCAAGCTGGTATAACTTCTTACCTTCATGCTTGATTGCGGAATACATCGGCGGTTTTTGCATCCTTTTCCCAACGAACTCCGGAAGCACCTCAAGCAGCGTATCTTCTGTGACCGTGGCATCAGATCTGCCTACGACAGCCCCATAGCTATCCAAGGTATCCGTCTCGATTCCAAAACAGATTTCGGCAATATATTCTTTGTCCGCATGCATAATATAATCTGCAATTTTTGTCGCTCTGCCGACACAAACGGGCAATACCCCTGCCGCTCCTGGATCCAGCGTTCCCGTATGCCCGATCCGTTTTTCATGTAAAATTCTGCGCAAATGCGATACCACATCGCTGGATGTCATTGCAGGGGGCTTTAAAACATTTATCACGCCATTCATTTTAGGTGATCCCTTACAGACTTTCCGATTTTTTCTAAAATATCGTAGATATTTCCTTTCAGCATACAGCCAGCCGCCTTAATATGACCGCCGCCGCCGTATTCCTCGGCAATTTCGCCAACATTTGCATATTCATTCGATCGAAAACTTACTTTATAGGTGTCTTTACTCATTTCGCGCACAAAAGCCGAAATTTCGACACCTTCGATCTCACGTCCATAATTAATCAATACTTCGCAATCCTCTATCAACGCCCCCGCTTGTTTGATATCGGCAAGCGTGATCACGGATATAGAAAACTTTCCATCCTCATACAGACGCAAATTTTCAATATACCTGGCAATTAACCTTGTTGCACCAAAAGAACGGCAATTGAAAATTTTTTCGGACATATCCGTAAGAGGAAGCCCTTTTTCCACCAAGTCGGAAAAAATACGCAAAGTCCGCCCTGTCGTATTGGAATAAGTAAAATTTCCGCTGTCCGTCGCGATCGCCATATATACCGCCATCGCGGTCGTCCGATCCACCGGCAAATCCATTTGCTCGATCAGCGAATAAATAATTTCACCGGTTGCGGCAGCCTCTTCCACGTAATTATTCTGTCCGAAAAGCGTATTTGTAATATGGTGATCAATATTACAATTTGGTTTTGAACGGAAGAGCTCCTGTGCCCCAGAAAGCCGCGCAAGTGTTGCACAATCTACGCTGATTACCGCATCATAAGCAGCTGAATTTACTTCATTCAAAAGCTTATAAAGCGATTTAAACTCGCGGAATTGCAATTTTTTGGGTGGAGGCGACAATAAAATAACCTCGGCAGTACTGCCAAGATTATTTAATGCTTGCGCCAGCGCATAGGCACTCCCCAATGCGTCGCCGTCAGGATGCAAATGTGTGACAATCGCAAAACGCGAATGTCCTTTTATAAAATCAATAATCTCTTTCATTCATTTTCCTTGCTGTTTACTTCATTCAGTATTTTAGCGATTTTAATTCCGTATTCTATCGAATTATCCAAATGAAAAGACAATTCCGGGACGCGACGAAGCTTCACCGTCTTGGCAAGCCTTCCACGGATATAAGATGCACCGTGATTTAAAGCATCAATGGAAGCATGACGCCTTTTTTCTTCACCATAGACGCTGACTGACACCTTTGCAAACTTAAGATCAGGCGTGATTTCGACTCGCGTCACACTCACCATATCAGAAAGTCGATCATCTTTTACATCGTTGCGGATAATATCCGCAAGCGCGCGTTTTACTTCTTCGTCGATCCGGTTCATTCTGTTTGCAGACACACTCGTCACCTACCGTTCAATTTCCTTCATTTCAAAGCACTCAACTACATCGCCTTCTTTAAGGTCGTTATAATTATCCAGAGATAATCCGCATTCATAGCCTTGCGCAACTTCTTTCGCATCATCTTTAAAACGCTTGAGCGAACTCAGCGTTCCTTCATATATAACCACATTATCCCGCAGCAAACGCACCTGTGCATTGCGCCGCAGAATTCCGTCTACCACATAGCAGCCTGCAATTGTTCCCACGCTAGAAACCTTAAATGTCTGCCGAATTTCCGCATGTCCAATCACCGCTTCTTCATATTCCGGCTCCAGCATGCCCTTCATGGCAGCGGTGATATCTTCAATCGCCTTATATATGATCCTGTAAAGCCTTACATCTACTTTCTCATGCTCCGCAGCCGCAAGCGCCATATTATCGGGACGTACATTGAACCCGATAATAATTGCATTGGCCGCCGAAGCCAAGTTTACGTCGGTTTCTGTAATCGCGCCAACGCCGCAGTGGATAGCCCTTACGTGCACTTCATCATTGGATAATTTTTCCAGAGATTGACGAACTGCTTCCACAGAGCCTTGCACATCGGCTTTGATGACCAAATTCAAATCCTTGATTTGTCCCTCTGCAATCTGGTTGAATAAATCATCAAGCGAAATCTTGGACATTTTTTTCAACATTTCCGCCTTTTGTTTATCTTTTCTTTCTTCGGCAACCTGTTTAGAAAGTTTATCTGCTGGTGCCGCATGCATAATATCGCCCGCCGCCGGCACTTCCGAAAACCCGATTACTTCTACAGGCTGCGATGGAAGCGCTTCCTGCACATTCCGTCCGCGATCATTGACCATGGCGCGTACACGTCCATATGCCGTACCCGCGATAATGGTATCCCCGATATGCAGTGTACCAGCCTGAACCAGCACCGTCGCGACCGGACCTCGCCCTTTATCAAGCTGCGCCTCAACAATCGTGCCTTTTGCAAGCCTGTCCGGATTTGCCTTCAATTCCTGCACCTCTGAAACAAGCAGGATCATCTCAAGCAATTTATCGATCCCTTCGCCGGTTTTTGCGGATACAGGCACTACCACTGTATCACCGCCCCATTCTTCCGGCAGAAGCTCATATTCTGTTAATTCCTGCATAATCTTCTGTGGATTTGCATTCTCTCTGTCAATTTTATTAATCGCCACGATAATCGGTACCTCCGCCGATTTTGCATGGTTAATGGCTTCCACTGTCTGCGGCATAATACCGTCGTCAGCAGCAACCACGATAATAACGACATCGGTTACCTGTGCGCCACGCGCACGCATTGCAGTAAACGCCTCATGCCCCGGTGTGTCAATGAACGTAATCAATTCGCCGTTTAGATCCACCTGATAAGCGCCGATATGCTGCGTAATCCCGCCTGCTTCGTTTTCCGTCACCTTAGAGCGACGAATTTTATCAAGCAACGATGTTTTCCCATGGTCAACGTGTCCCATAATGGTAACCACCGGGGGACGCTTCACGAGATCTTCTTCCGCATCCACTACTTCTTCTTCCAAAATATCTTCAGCAGTTTTTTCGATTTTTTGTTCCAGCTCAATATCATATTCACTTGCGATCAATTGTGCCGTATCAAAATCGATCTGCGAATTAATTGTAGACATCATACCAAGAAGCAATAATTTTTTCAAAATTTCCGAAACCGGTTTTCCGATTTTTTCCGAGAAAAGTTTTACAGAGATTGTTTCTTCCGTAATAATGGCTTTTTCAATCTTAATCGGCTCAATCACCATCTTGGGCTGCTGTTGCTTTTTATGCTTATATTTTTTGGAACCCTTTCTGAAGTCATCGTCATCTACAGCAAACACGCGTTCTTTAATCTTCGGACGCTTTGTACGATCGTCTTCCATCTGCTTCTTACTTTTTTTATGCTGGTCATGAACCGCGTTCTCTTTTCCAAAGCGCTTCTCCGGCTTTACCTCCACAACAGGCTTGTCTGACTGCTGCGGTTTTCTTGGCTGCGGCCTGCGCGATTTGTTCTCACTATCCTGGGATTGCTGGTTCCTGTCCTGCCGTGCAGCGGGTCTGGGTGAGAAACCCGTATTCTGCGGTCTGGATCCAGTATTTCTCTGGTTGTCTCTCGGAACAAATGCCTGACCTGCCTGCGGTCTTTGCTGCGGACGCGCCTGCGGTCTTTGCTCTCGTGGCGCAGGCTGATTTTGCTGCGTCGATGTCATTGGTTTATTCACCGGTCTGTTTTCCGAAACAGGCTGACGGCTCTTTATTTCCACGGGCTTATTTTCCGTCTTAATTTCATTTATTTTAATATCTTTTGCAGCATTGTTTTGGGTTTCATTTTTTATCGGTTCGGATGCCACGGCTGCCGTTTTCACAGGTGCAGGTTGTTTTTCTACTGCTTTTTCATCTGCCGCGTTATTCTGGCGTTCTTCTTCCTGACGCTTTTCCGCTTTTTCGGCGCGCTCCTTCTCGATTCTCATTTTTTCAATATCCAAAACTTTTGCCTCGATTGATTTAATTTCACGAACCTGACCTTCCACATCCGTCTGCATCTCAAGTATGCTGTTAAAAACAGCCTGTGCATTGCTCAAAAGATTTTTGTTTGTGTCTAAAATTTTTATCTTACTCAATTATTTCACCCCCGGAAGTAGCGTGGTATTTTTCCCATGCGTTTTCAGCAAACTGCGGACACACTATTCCAATAATTTTATTGTTTTCTTTGCTTAGGCTTTTGCCCAGCACATCCTGTTCCTCCAAGATAATAATCCTGGTTTTATAATAAGCACAGGCGTCGCGAAAAGCTTTTTTCGTTGCTTCTGATGCGCTGCCATCCAATACAACAAGCTTTGCTTTACGTGTTTTGATGGCTTTCTCTGTGCTTTGCGCACCATATACAATTTTTCCGGCACGGGCTGCAAGCCCTAAAAACCTCAAAAATTTATCATTGCTCACGTTTTTCCGCGATCCTTTTCAGCTCGCTGTATAACTCTTCCTCCATTGGCACATGCATCACTTTCCCAAATATCTTTTTGGCTTTTTCAACACAGGCACACGCAGCGCAAATATATGCACCGCGTCCCGGCTTTTTGCCGCTTGCATCAATGGTCACCGTGCCATCTTTATCTTTTATGACGCGAACCAGCTCTTCTTTTGGCTTTCCCTGTCTGCATGCAATACACATACGCACGGGTTTCCGTTTTTCAGTCAAAACCGCAAGCTCCTTTACCAGCCTCGTTTTACTCTACCGTATCCTCATTTGACAGAATATCTTCTTCTATACTTTCTTCTGCTTCTTCCTCGTTAACAGCATCCACCATATTAAATTGGTCTGCCATTCCGTCAAAAGAAATATCGGCATTCGCAAATTCTTTTCCAAATACTTCCTGCTCGATTTGCGACTGGCTCTTAATGTCAATCTTCCAGCCGGTCAATTTCGCTGCAAGCCTTGCGTTTTGTCCTTCCTTACCAATTGCAAGGGATAACTGGTAATCAGGCACAATAACCTTTGCAGCCTTCTCATCTTCATTCACCTGAACCATAACAACTTTGGCCGGACGAAGTGCGTTTGCAATAAACTCAATCGAATCGGAACTCCACGGTACCACATCGATTTTTTCGCCTCTTAATTCTTCCACGACTTTTTCGATCCTGGTACCCTTGTGCCCTACGCAGGCGCCTACAGGATCAATATCTTTTTCATCGCTCCATACTGCCATCTTTGTCCGTCCGCCGGCCTCGCGCGCAATGCTCTTAATCTGAACGATTCCCTGACGGATTTCAGGCACTTCCATCTCAAACAGACGTTTGATAAGCGACGGGTGCGTTCGTGACACAATAATTTGCGGTCCCTTGTTTGTTTTTTTAACTTCCAAAACATAGACCTTTAAGCGGTCATTAATGTTATATTGCTCCGTATAAACGGTCTCGCTGACGGGGATAATCCCTTCTGCTCGGCCCATCTCTACATATATGTTGCCGCGTTCCACACGGTGTACGATTGCAGTTAGTACCTCATTTTCTTTTTCGGCATACTGATCAAAAATAATGCCGCGTTCCGCCTCACGAATACGTTGCACAACAACCTGTTTTGCAGTTTGCGCTGCTATCCGGCCAAAATCTTTTGGGGTCACCTCTGTTTCCAGCGTATCCCCGGCTTCATAAGCATCGTTAATTTGCTTTGCATCTTCTATAGAAATTTGACTTTCGCCATCTTCTACTTCTTCAACAACGCTTTTAATTGCATATACTTTTATTTCACCGGTATCACCGTCAATTTCAACACGTGCATTCTGATCCGTGCCAAAATGTCTTTTGTAAGCAGAAATCAAAGCCGTCTCGATCGCTTCAAGCAGAATATCTTTCCTGATTCCTTTATCGTGCTCTAAATCAGATAAAGCTTCCATAAATTCAACGTTCATAATCCCTCTGTCTCCTTCTACAAATCCAAATGTAGGTTTATCTTTGCTATTTCTTTGGACTCGAATATTATTTCGTTATCTTCTGTTTCTATGGTAACTGTATCCGGGGTATAACCGGTCAAAATCCCCGTAAATTGTTTTGCGCCATCAAAAGGTTTATATAACTTTACATCAATTTCCTGTCCCATGCATCGCTTGAAATCCCCTTCTGTTTTCAAGGGGCGATCAAGCCCCGGCGAAGACACGCACAGGCAGTAATGCTCGTCAATCGGGTCAAGCTCGTCCAGTTTTTCTTCTACTGCCCGGCTGACTTCTTCACAATCTTCAAGCTGCACACCGCCATCTTTATCAATATAGATAGTCAGCATCCATTCCTGACCTTGTTTGGCATATTCCGTATCAATATAACAACACCCCATTGATTCGGCAATCGGGCGTGCAATTTCTTCTACGATCTTTTTAACGTTTTTAGACATTGCTTCTCCATTCAAAAATAGTACTTATAACGCGAAAGAGTGGGACTCTCCCACTCTCCTAAGTTCTGCTCCAATTTCCTAACATATCATACCACAAAAAAATGCTTTTGGCAAGCCTTTTTCCGCACATTATTTGCCGGAAAGCCCGAGCTTATGCTCTTCTCCGCGGATTAAGCGCTGGATATTCTCGCGGTGACTGATAATGCCGAGCGCCGCAATGATCAATACAGAGATAATCTGGTACCAATTTCCCTGTGCGACTAAAAAAGCTGCAACTGCGCTCATAATCAGCCCAATGATGGAACCTATACTCATAATTTTCGTAATAACGACGATAATAACTGAAACCGTAAAGATAATCAGGGTTGGAATCGGCTGGATGAGCAATAAAACGCCAATCGTTGCCGCAATCCCTTTTCCGCCATGAAATTTTAAGAAACAGGAATAGTTGTGACCGACAATGGCAAAAACGCCTGCTACGCACATTCCTTCATATCCCGCAATGGCAAACCCGATCAACGAAGCGGCTACCGCCTTTAATACGTCTCCCGCAAATACGGCAATCCCAAGCTTCCAGCCGTAATTGCGCAGCACATTTGTTGTTCCCGCATTTCCGCTTCCCTTTTTGCGGATATCTTCATGTTTAACTTTCTTCGTGAAAATATAAGAAAACGATATGGATCCCAGTATGTAAGCGATTCCGGCACAGGCTGCCAGCATCCATATTTCCATACTTAATTTTCCTCCTTCGCCTCATTGCGTTGTCTTACTATTATTTTAATCGGCGTGCCGCTAAAGTCAAATGTTTTGCGCAAATAATTCTCCAGATACCGCTGATATGAAAAATGCATCAGCGGAACTTCATTGACAAACAGCACAAACGTCGGCGGTCTCACCGCTACTTGCGTCATATAAAACACCTTTAACCTGCGACCATTGGTAGCCGGTGGTTCTACTGCCGTAATGGCATCCTGCAGGCAGTCATTCAGCACACCTGTTTGAATGCGTTTTGTATTATTTTCATATGCATCGTGCAGATAATCAAACAGTTTATCAATGCGCAGTCCCGTTGTTGCGGAAATATAAATCCGCTTTGCATATGGCATAAATGCAAGGTCTGCTGATATTTTTTTGTTATATTCTTCAATCGTAAAGGTATCTTTTTCTATTGCATCCCATTTGTTCACAGCAATCACGCACGGTTTTCCTTCGGAATCTACAAATCCTGCAACTTTGACATCCTGCTCCGTAATACCTTCCGTCGCGTCAACCATCACAACGACCACATCGGCTCGGCGTATTGCGTTTAAGGAACGGATGACGCTATAGCGTTCAATGGATCTGTTTTCGATCTTACCACGTTTACGCATCCCTGCCGTGTCAATAATCGTATACTTCTGTCCGTTGCGTATCAACTCAGAGTCGATCGCGTCACGCGTCGTACCCGGGATATCGCTGACAATCATACGATCATGACCAAGCAATTTATTGGTCAGCGAAGACTTCCCGACATTTGGTTTTCCAACCAGTGCAATTTTCAGCGATCCGTCGTCTTCCTCGTGAGATTCCCATTCACCGATCCCGTCTACAATATCGTCCAGTAAATCACCAAGCCCAAGTCCCTGCGCGGAAGAAATACCAACCACATCACCCAGTCCAAGCTCATAAAAATCATAAACGTTTTGTTCGTCGGAAGGATTATCGATTTTATTTACGACAACAATCACCGGCTTTGCGCTTTTCCGCAGCATTTTTGCCACTTCATAATCTTCGGAAGTGATCCCTGTTTTTCCATCTACAAAAAAGAGGATGACTTCTGCAGAATCAATAGCGATTTCAACCTGCGCCCGCATTTGCCGCAGCAGAATATCTTCCGTATTCATGTCAATGCCGCCCGTATCAATCAATGTGAATTCCTTACCCAGCCATTCCGCATCCGCATAAATACGGTCACGTGTTACGCCCGGCGTATCCTCCACGATTGCAAGCTTTGTCCCTGTAATTCTGTTAAAAAAAGTCGATTTCCCGACATTCGGTCTCCCAACAATCGCCACCAGCGGTTTTGTCATAATATACTCCTTTTTGCAAGCGCTTCCACAAAAGCATAGCCGTCGTTTTCTACTTTGACACATGGTACGCCTAATTCATTTTCCACCTGCCGAATCGTAATATCGTCCAGCATGGCGTCCTCATGCTCTTTAAAACAACAACTGCTTAAAAGCAGTGCGTCGCCAAGTTTTTTACCTTTCAGCTGCCGAATTACGTCCCTGCCCGTCAGAAGGCCGGTGACCGTAACTGTTTCGCCAAAAAAGTCATTGGTTATTTTATAAACATTAATTTTAGTTTTCATCACATTCTCTACATCTTCTGCAATTTTTTTCATAAACGGATAAAAATCATGCCCCGTTGCAACCGCAACTTCATTATATTTATTTTCGGTCCCGGCTGCCGATACCAGCGCTTCTTTTGCATCCTCCAAAAACACGCTCACCATGCCTACACCGTTTTCGATCTGTTCTAGTTGCTCATACGCTTCAATCCCCGGCATAGGGCGCTGTGCGCGTATATAGAGCTCGTCGGCCGCAAAAACAAAGCGTGTTGATTGGTTATCCTGCAAAAAGCGACGCTGATAATCTTCAATAACATCTATCGTTTCTTCAGCAACTTTTTTGCTGATGGGGTGCAATGGATATAATCCCTCACGGAATTTTGTCAAACCAACAGGCACAACCGCAACGGAAAGGATTCCGGGATAGAGCGCATAGAGGTTTTCAATGGTCTTTTTTAGTTCATCTCCGTCATTCAAATCTTCGCACATAACAATCTGCGTGTGACACTGAATTCCATTCTCCGTCCAATAACGCAGAATATCAAAAGTCTTTTCAGCATGGGGGTTCGCCAACAATTTATTATGCAGTGCTTCATCGTAGGCATGGACCGAGACGTATAATGGCGATATTTTCTGTTTTACAATACGTTCTATCGTTTGTTGCGGCATATTTGTGAGCGTAATATAACTGCCCATCAAAAAAGATGTACGCCAGTCATCATCTTTGACATAAAGTGTTTTACGCATTCCCGCAGGCATCTGATCCACAAAACAAAACAAACATTTGTTCTTACATACGATTTTTCTTCCGAATCCATCGTTTTCGAAGATAAGTCCAAGATCTTCATCCACTTCTTTTTCGATCTCGATCTCTTCCAACGTACCGTCGATTTTTTCTATCAGAAGGATGATTTCCTCATCAGAAACCAGATATGTATAATCAATATAATCTCTCACATCGCTGCCACTTACGGAAAGCAACGTATCGCCCGGCATAAGCCCGCACTCGGCGGCGATGCTATTTGGTTGTACCGACTGAATGCGGCGTGCCATTCTGTTATCTCCTGTCTTAAAAACAGGCGGGCAATCTGCCCGCCTGCATGATGCTTTCTGCCAGATTTTTATTCTGTGTAAAGCGGAAACTCCGCGCACAACTCCAAAACCTTCTCGGTTACGCGATCTGTCGCGCTTTCGCCTTCGGCAATCATCATAGCAATCAACTTGCCGATTACTTCCATTTGTTCTTCTTTCATTCCACGCGTTGTCGCTGCCGGCGTACCAATACGGATTCCGCTTGTTACAAACGGGCTCAGCTTTTCAAACGGTATCGTATTTTTGTTCGCCGTAATATGCGCGGAATCCAAAAGTGCCTCCACTTCTTTACCGGTTTTCCCTTGCGCGCCAACGTCAAGCAACATCAAATGATTGTCCGTACCGCCTGACACAAGACGAATACCGTTATTCATCAATGCTTTTGCAAGCGCAGCCGCATTTTTCACGATCTGCCGCTGATAAGCCTTAAATTCCGGCTGCAATGCTTCCTGGAAAGAAACCGCTTTTGCGGCGATCACGTGCATCAGCGGTCCACCCTGAATTCCGGGGAAAATCGCTTTATCAATGGCTTTTGCATATTCTTCCGAGGTCAGAATCATGCCGCCGCGCGGTCCGCGAAGGGTTTTATGTGTTGTCGTCGTTGTAAAATGCGCATACGGAATCGGGCTTGGATGTTCGCCTGCTGCTACAAGGCCTGCAATATGCGCCATATCAACCATCAAATATGCGCCAACTGCATCGGCAATTTCACGAAACCTCGGAAAATCAATTGTTCTCGGATAAGCGCTTGCACCAGCAACAATCATTTTCGGCTTGTGCTGCATTGCGAGATCATACACCTGGTCGTAATCAATTTTTTCGTCTTTTTCACTCACGCCATAAGGAACGATCGTAAAATACTTACCGGAGATGTTGACCGGGCTTCCATGCGTCAAATGTCCGCCGTGCGAAAGATTCATCCCCAGAATCGTATCACCGGGGTTCAGCATTGCAAAGTAAACGGCGGTATTTGCCTGTGCGCCGGAATGCGGCTGCACATTGGCATGCTCTGCTCCAAAAAGCTTCTTTGCACGGTCGCGGGCGAGGTCCTCAACCTCGTCAACAAATTCACATCCGCCATAATAACGTTTGCCCGGATATCCTTCCGCATATTTATTGGTAAGATGTGACCCCATCGCCTGCATAACAGCCGGTGAAACAAAGTTCTCCGAAGCGATCAGTTCAATGTTATGTTCCTGACGGTTCAACTCCCGCATCATGGATTCATAAACGTCAATGTCTGTGTTTTTTACTTCAAAAAAATCCAACATCATTTTACTCCTTATAAATTTTATCGAAATTTGCAATAGCAAATTTTGCAGCATTTTGCTCCGCTTCTTTTTTAGAGCTGCCTACGCCCTCGCAGACAACTTCGCTTCCAATAATTAAGCGCACATAAAAAGTTGTATTATGCGGTGGTCCTTCTTGACGGTTCACAAGATAATTGATCTCTTTTTTTACCGTTTTTTGAACCATCTCCTGTAATTGTGACTTATAATCCCGATCGAGTATACGTGTCATTACTTCTTTTATGGCATTATGGAACAAAACGTTTACCATACTTTGCGTTGCATAAAAACCGCCGTCCATATATACAGCACCAATCAAGGCCTCCATGGCATTTTCAAGAATACTCGTTTTATTTCTGCCTCCGGACATCTCCTCGCCGTTTCCCAGAAAAATATAATTTCCCAAATCAATATTTCTTGCTATTCTGGCAAGAGATTTTGAACAAACAATATCCGCACGACGCTGCGTCAGCACCCCTTCAGAAAAATCACTATATTTCGTAAAAAGGTAATCACTGATAATTAATTCAATCACCGCGTCTCCTAAAAACTCCAGACGCTCGTAATTCGGAACATCCCCGCATGATGGATGCGTAAGCGCACGGATCAGCAGGTCAACATCGTTAAAACGGTATCCTATTTTATTTTGCAGTTCCAGTAATAATTCTTCCATTTACTCTGCCGACAACTTTGCGATTTCTTCTTGGATGACCTGCACAACATTACCTGAAATAAATTCTCTGGCATTGCGGATCGTATTGAGGACAACTTTTTCGTCCGAACTGCCATGTGTTTTTACCACACCACCCGTAAGCCCCAAAAGCAGCGCTCCGCCATATTCTTTGTAATCCATTTTCTTCTTTAATTTTCCAAACGCGCCCTTCATAAACACAGCCCCGATCTTTGCAGAAGTGCTTTCTTTAATATAACCTTTCAGCATGCCCAAAATTGTTTTTGCACAGCCTTCCACAAACTTCAAAACGATGTTTCCCGTAAACCCATCGCAAACCAGTACATCAAAATCGCCGGAAAGAAGATCCCTGCCTTCTGCGTTCCCGACAAAATTAACGGATGTATCCTTTAAAAGCTGGTATGCATGTTTTGTAAGCTCATTTCCTTTTTCTTCTTCAGCACCGTTGTTAATCAGTCCGACCTTCGGATTCGCAATACGGAAAACCTTTTCCATATAAATGCTTCCCATCACGCCAAACTGTTGTAAATACTGAGGCTTGCATTCCGTATTCGCGCCTGCATCAATCAACAGTACTTCACCTGTACGCGTCGGCAACACCGGTGCAAGCGCCGGACGTTTGATCCCTTTAATGCGTTTAACGATCAAAGTTGCGCCGGCAACAAGTGCGCCAGTAGAGCCTGCCGAGATCATCATTTCGCCTTTTCCTTCGGAGAGCAGCTTAAGTGCCACAGCCATAGAGGAATCGGGCTTTTCTTTCAATGCTTTTACCGGCGAATCATCCATGGCAATTACCTGCGTGGTATGGGTGATCGTAAGACGATCTTTATCATACGATAATGTCTTTAAAATCTCTTCGATCCGAGGACGATCCCCGGTTAAAATAATTTCCACATCATCGTAGGCGCAAATTCCTAAAACTGCCCCTCTTACGATTGCTTCCGGCGCGTTATCACCGCCCATTGCATCTAATATAATCCTCATTTTGACTCCCCTAGCTTCATTGCTGCACATATAAAATCCAATAATATTAGTATACAGGAAATATACCCCGATTTTCAATGCAATTCCGCATGAATTTTAAAAATGATTTAAAATTAAAAAGGGATTCACAACCGCGAATCCCTCTTTCGGTTCCATTATTTTGCAGCCGCTTCTTTCGGAGCTACCGCTAGTCTACCGTTGTAATATCCGCAATTCGGACATACACGATGCGCGAGCTTCGGCTGATGGCACTGCGGGCACTGCGATACAGCAGGAGCCGACAGCTTCCAATGTGCTCTTCTCGTACGTTTACGCTGCTTAGACGTTCTATTCTTGGGTACTGCCACTTTCTACACCTCCCCGGGTTTAAAACAATCCCTTTAATTTTGCAAACGGATTTGTTTCATCCGTGTCCTCTTGCTTGCAATCGCACTGTTTCTCATTCAAATTCTGACCACATTTCGGGCAAAGCCCCTTGCAGTCTTCCTTGCATAAAAGCCTGTGCGGCAAATTCAGTATAATCAGATCATACACCATTTTATCCAGTGGAACAAGTTCGCCGTGATAAGCATAATTCTCATCCTGCTGTGTTCCTTCTCTGAAGAACATCTCATCAAATCCGCATTCCAAAGGCAATAACATCTTTGACAGGCAACGGTCACAGGTTTCATTCAAAGTTGTTTGAAACCATCCTTTTACCGATACCTCACCGGATATGGCATAATATTCCGCATGTAGCCTGAGCGGCTCTGCAAAGCTGATATCGCTCCCAAAATCCGGAACTGCATTGTAATCATAAGCAAACGTGGTTCCCTCGTTTTTGAGCGCTCTTGAAGCATCAATATCAATCATACTTTACCCTCAGCTGAAAACAGCTACCATATTATTATATTTTTATGCAGCGGCCTTGTCAACAGTTTTTTATTTGCAGCAGATATCATAAGTATCAAGCGCAATTGTCATTTCCTCATCCGTTGGGATCACAAGCAGCTTGACCTTGGAATCCGCCGTCGAAATTTCGCATTCCTCGCCGCGCATTTTGTCGTTTTTCGCATCGTCTAGTTTTACGCCCATGAATTCCAGACCTTCCACCGCATGCTTTCTTACATCCCAATCGTTCTCGCCTACGCCACCGGCAAATGTAATGACATCTACGCCGCCCATTGCCGCTGCATATGCGCCAATATATTTTTTCAGACGATAATTGAATACGTCAAGAGCAAGTTTCGCGCGTGCATTTCCATTCTCTTCTTCCGCCCACAGGTCACGGAAATCGCTGGAGATTCCGGAAATTCCGAGAACGCCGGATTGCTTATTCAGATAATTAATCGCCTGGTTGACGTCCATATCCAACTTATTCATCAAATACGGAACAATCGCCGCATCCAAATCACCGCTGCGCGTCCCCATCACAAGTCCTTCTAAAGGCGTAAAGCCCATTGAAGTATCTACCGATACACCACCGTCGACAGCAGCAACAGAAGAACCATTGCCAAGATGGCATGTGATGATTTTCAGGTCTTTAATATCTTTTCCTAAAATTTCTGCAGCACGTTGGGAAACATATTTATGCGATGTGCCGTGGAACCCGTAACGGCGCACTTTATAATCCGTATAAGCAGAATACGGAATACCATACAAAAACGCTTTTGCAGGCATGTTCGCATGGAAAGCAGTATCAAAAACACCGACCATCGGTACGCCAGGCATCAACGCCTGACATGCAGAAATCCCCATCAGGTTTGCCGGGTTGTGAAGCGGTGCAAGCTCGATATTTTCTTCTAACGCTTTAATGACTTCATCGGTTATCAATACAGAACCGCTGAACTTTTCTCCGCCATGAACTACTCTATGACCCACAGCTTTGATCCCGCTGAGATCCGAAACAACCCCATGGACAGGATTGGTCAGCGCATCGATTACCTGTTTCATTGCATCGTTGTGATCTTTCATCGGGGTCTCAATCGATACTTTGTCTTTTCCCGTTGGTTTATGTGTAATGACGGAATGATCAATCCCGATTCTTTCTACCAGACCTTTTGCAATTACGGACTTGTTTTCCATGTCAATCAATTGGTACTTAAGCGAGGAACTCCCCGCGTTAATTACTAATACGTTAATCATAATCTTTTCTCCCACTCAAATTAAAATGACTGTGCCTGTACAGCTGTAATCGCTACGACCGCTACGATATCATCCACGCTGCATCCGCGAGACAGATCGTTTACTGGACGCGCAAGTCCTTGGCTCACCGGGCCGATCGCTTCTGCGCCGCCAAGCCTCTGCACCAGTTTATATCCAATATTTCCCGCCTGGATATCCGGGAAAATCAATACGTTCGCACGTCCAGCTACCGCACTGCCCGGGCTCTTTAACTGCCCGACAGACTCAATCAGGGCAGCATCTGCCTGAAGATCGCCGTCAATATTCAATTCAGGAGCAAGTTCTTTTGCAATTCTGGTGGCTTCGATTACCTTATCTACATTTGCATGCTTAGCGCTATGCTTTGTGGAGAAAGAAAGCATTGCTACGCGCGGATCAATCCCCGCAAGTCCTTTTGCAGTATCAGCCGATGCAATCGCGATCGCAGCCAATTCTTCCGCAGATGGTTCAATGTTGATTGCGCAGTCCGCAAACACCATAACGCCGTCGTCTCCCCATTTTTTATCAGGATGCTCCATGATAAAACAGCTGGAAACAATGGATACGCCCGGTTTTGTTTTGATAACCTGCAAAGCAGGACGCAGCGTATCTCCGGTGGAATGGATTGCGCCCGACACCATGCCGTCCGCATCGTTGCTCTTCACCATCAAAACCGCATAATAAAGGGGATCCTTGCACGTTTCTTTTGCCTGCTCCGGTGTGATTCCCTTGCTTTTACGCATTTCATAAAACAGATTCGCATATTCGTCCAACTTGGATGATGTAGAAGAATTTATGACTGTTACACCTGATAAATCTACATTCTTTTCTTTTGCAATCGCTTCTATTTCTTTCTCGTTTCCAAGAAGAATTACATTTGCGATTTCCTGATTTACAATCTTCGCCGCTGCTTCTACCGTACGCGGCTCGCTTCCTTCCGGAAGAACAATATTCTTTCTTACGGACTTCGCTTTCTCTTTGATCTGATCCATTAACGACATCTTACAATACACCTCTTGTTATAATTATTTCAAAAATTCAGGGGTTTTGGTATAATACTAAGCAAGGCTCGGTATCACGCCTTATCTATTATATAAAAAAAAGCATTGTATTGCAAAGGTATTTTATGAAAATAGCGGGAATAACAGCGGAATATAACCCTTTTCATCAGGGACATCAGTACCACATTTTACAAACGTCAAAAAAAAGTGGCGCAGAGGCAATCATTTGCATTATGAGCGGAAACTTTACGCAGCGTGGAGAACCCGCCGTTTTTGACAAATGGTCACGCGCCAAAGCAGCTGTCCTAGGCGGCGCTGATTTGGTGCTGGAGCTTCCTTTTGCTTATGCTGTGCAAAGCGCAGAACAATTCGCCTTTGGCGCTGTTTCAATTTTAGATAAGCTGAACTGTGTTTCCTGTTTGTCTTTTGGTATGGAAAACGGGAGCCTTAACGACTTAACAAAATTAGCGCACTTTCTTGCAAAAGAATCACAAGAATATTCTTATTTGTTAAAAAACAGCCTGGATACCGGACTCTCCTATCCCGCTGCGCGTGCTGCCGTGCTTTCCCGTCTGCTTCCGGAAATTGGCGCACACCTGTATTCTTCCCCGAACAATATATTGGCGTTGGAATACTTAAAAGCAATAGAAACATTGCAAAGCAGCCTGCAGCCGGTTTCCATACTGCGCTGCGGCGGTGCTTATCATGATAAATTCCCGCATAAAACGTTTGCAAGCGCAACTGCTCTGCGCCGCCAAATTCTTGATTGTGGAATTGCTTCTGTGAGTGACGAAAATATCCCTTTGGCTGAAAAGCAATGTTACGCAAACTCTCCGGTATTTCCAAGTTCTCTTTACCCATACGCTGCGTTCCGATTAAGGCAGATGTCCATTTCCAAAATTTCCAAAATTTTTGGTGTTTCAGAAGGATTGGAATACAAAATTTTTGAAACAGTAAAAAAAGCAAATAGCTATGATACATTTATCTCGATGATAAAGAGTAAGCGCTATCCGCATTCCCGGCTTCAGCGGCTATTGCTCTATTGTTTTATGGGAATAACAAAAGAACAAATGACAGAAGCGATGAATGCCGAAGTTTACGCCCGGGTTTTATGTATCAAAAAAGAAAAACTTTGGCTGCTTTCCTACCTCTCAAAGCACGCTTCCATTCCGCTCATTACGAAAGCCGCCCAATTTCCACAGAACAATCCCCTATTTGATTTGGATCTCAAAGCCTCAGATCTGTATGGATTACTTGGCGATCAAAAAAAAATCGCACCCTCTCGGCGCGATTTTATACAAAAATTAATGATTATTTAAGAGATTTGCTGTCACTGATTGAAGACTTCATTTTTATCACTTCTTTTATCTTAGCCACAGAATCAATCGCCGCCTGTTCACCACGTTCGATAATTTTCTGGATATCTTTATATTGATTTCCTTGAATATCCGCAATTTGTGGTAAAATCAAAACATCTGCATCCTTCCATGCGTTTTTTGCCAGATACCAATCGGCAATCGTGAAAGAATCCTGCAATAAATCTACCACGCTCTTTGGCGTACCAAGAGGTTCTCCCCGATAAGAAACATCCACTGCGATCACAATATCTGCACCCATTTCATGTGCAGCGGGAATCGCAGTTCTGTCAATTACGCCTCCGTCAATATAGGTCTTTCCATCCATTTCATAAGGTGTAAAAACACCGGGGATAGAAATACTCGCCCGAACCGCCTCGTGGATTGGCCCGGTGGTAAATCTTTTCAATTTTGCTTCTTCTATACAGGTAGCAATACAAGAAAAAGGAATTTTTGCATGTTCTATACTGATATTTTTTGTCATCAGCTTAATCAAGTCCTGCACTTTATTTCCTTTTACATATCCGGATGACGAAATCGCAAAATCAAAAAAGTATTTTTTAGCATCAAAAACAATCGCAAGGCTTTCCAATACATCCAAATCGCCCTCGGAAGCATAAATCCCCCCAACCAGCGCGCCCATGCTACACCCTGCGATGTAGTCTATCGGGATTTTATTATCAAGCAACACCTTAATAATCCCGATATGCGCAAAGCCTCGCGCAGAACCGCCTCCAAGAGCCAGCCCGATTTTTGGTTTTTTGATTGCCATAACACGCCTTTCCCTTGCTTTCCAGCGCCCGGGTGTCTAAAACTCCGCCTGGTCCTTATTCTTTTTGTTGATAAAGTTTGATTTATTTTCTTTGATAATATCCATATATTCACGCATATAAGACGATAAATCTTCCAGAACATTGACTGCATATTCGTTTGCATTCAAGCGAATTTCATAAGCCTGTTTTTGGGCTACATCTATCATTCGGTTCGATTTTTCATAAGCAAGCTGCGTTACCCGATGATCTTCCACTAAACTAGAAAGCTGATTATCAGCACCATCGAGGATGTCCTTTGCTTTTTCCTGTGCCTGGGTCAATATTTCGCCTTTATGGTCAAGCACTTCTTGCGCGTATACAATATCCTTGGGAAGCGCTAATTTAATCTCTTCCAAAATTTCCATTACAAATTCTACATCAATTGTTTTTTTGTTGCCAAACAATGATTTTCTGCCATTCTCAATTTCATCCTGAATTTCTTTGATCAAGTCAAATACTTTCATGTTTTGTCCCTCCGTTTATCATTGTTACAACTTCATCCGGTACATATTCTGATATGTCCGCATGGAAAGTGATTAATTCCCGCACGATCGTCGAACTGACAAAAGACATTTCCGGTCTGGAGAATAAAGCAAACGTTTCTGTTCCCGGCAATAAATTATTATTCACATAAGAAAGCTGTTGCTCTAATTCCAAATCGCTGTTTGTTCTTAATCCGCGAATAATGATGTTCACTTTAAGTTCTCGAAGTAGATCCACCAAAAGACCTTCGAAGGAAACTGTCTTAACATTTGCAAGCCCGCTGACAGCTGCCTCAACCATCTTGACACGTTCACAAGCCGGGAACATACCCTTTTTTGCGCTATTATATAACACGCCTACATACACAGTTTCAAAAAGAGACGCCGCCCTTTTAATAATATCCATATGCCCTTTGGTAATCGGGTCAAAACTCCCCGGGTAAATACAAGTTTTCATAAACCATTTTGCCACCGAAAAAAATCCAGAAATGTTTTTCCGTATTTTTTCCGTTTGTCAAAAACAAATCCCTTCCCTTCAATCTCAAGCCCCTGCGCACTCTCCGCGACAAGCAGCGCATCTCCGGCGAGAACCTCGCCACTTGCCAAGGCCTCAAAAACCGCTTCATAATATCCACGCTTATATGGCGGATCTATAAACACTATATCAAATTTTCTGGTATTTTTAAATAGCGCAATTGCATTCAAAAAATCATTTTTTATGACTTTTGATTTCGCTGCATAGCCAAGTGTTTCGATATTTTTTTCTATCACCTTAATACTGCCTGCGTCAACATCACAAAATACCGCTTCCTTCGCACCTCGCGAAAGAGCTTCCAGCCCCAGCGCACCACTTCCTGCAAACAAATCAAGTATCTGCGCACCAGTAACCTCAAATTGAATAGACCCGAAAAGCGATTCCCGCACGCGATCGGTTGTAGGTCTCGTATTCTCCCCTATCGGGGAGGTCAGCTTCGTTCCCCGTTTTTCACCTGCTATAATCCTCATATCAGCGTATCAATTCATCCGGTGTTACAATCACATCCATATTTTCATCATGGATTTCCCGCGGTATTTTTTCTATTATCTGAAAATCATAAGCGACCGCAACTTTTAAAGCCTGTTGCGCTTGCTTCAAATAAGCGTCATAATAACCGCCGCCAAAACCAAGACGGTTCTTTGCCCTGTCAAAAGCGATCCCCGGCACAATTACCAGATCCAGGTCCTGCGGGGCTATGATCTCGGCATGCTCAAATTTTGGCTGTGCAACACCAAAACAGCTCAGTTCCAACACTGCACTTTTAATATTTGCGGCATACATCTGTTTTTCATGCACTACAGGCAACGCAACGCGCACCCCTTTATAAAGCAGCCATCCTGTTAACTGTGCCGTTTTTACTTCATTGTCAAAATCGCTATAAACCAACACGGTCTTCACATCATCAAGCAAACCGGAAGAAAGAAACAATTCATAAACTTTTGCAGACTCCTCCTCGATATACTTTGACGTCAGGCTTCTGCGCATATTCAATACTTTTTCACGTAATTCATCTTTTGTCATATTATTCCTCCATATGCGCCGCGCATCACCGCTTGTCCCGCCTCCATTGCATAAAAAAATGCATTACAGCGAATATCCAAGTTCAAATGCCTTTTCATTCAATGCTGCAAATTTTGGCTTTACCACACTTTTAATTGCATCAAGCCAAACCTTTTTGTCGATCTCCATATTCTTTGCCAGCACTCCCAACAAAACGGTGTTTACCGCTTTTACGCTTCCCGCTTCCTTTGCCAGGGAAAGTGCGTCCACAAAAACAGCGTCCGGGAAATATTCTTTGATTTTTTTCTGTATATTCTCAGGATACTCCATTGCGCCTGTGATGACAGGCATCGGCAGTATCTGCTGCGTATTACAATAAATTTTTCCTCCGTCCGGATTTAAAAACGGCAACCAACGTAACGCCTCTAACTCTTCGAAAGCTAAAATAATATCGGCACCACACTCGTCAATCACCGGCGAATAGACCTTTTCTCCTTGGTCGCCGATCCGCACATAGGTTACCACGCTTCCACCGCGTTGTGCCATGCCGTGTACTTCAGAAAGTTTTACATCATATCCTAATTTTAAAGCGATTTGTCCGAACACCATACTCGCAAGCAGCGTTCCTTGTCCGCCTACTCCGGCAATTAATATACTTTTCATCTTAGTAAGCACCTCCAATTGCGTGGAACGGACATACATCCGCGCATACACCGCAACCAACGCACAGCGATGCGTCGATCTTCACAGAATTTTCTCCCTTTACAATCGCGGGACACCCTAATTTCATGCAAGCGCCACAATTTCTGCAGGCATCCGATACGGTAAGCGCGCCTTTGTTCGCCGTAGGATCAATCAACATACACGGTCTTTTTGTAATAATAACGGACAGCTCTTCCCTTGCGGTCTCTTCTTTCAGTGCCGCTTCCAGTGCAGGAAGGTCAAAAGGATCAACTACGCGCACATTTTTAATACCGATCGTCTTTACTAACTCTTCGATATTAACGGCAGGCGCAACCTCGCCCTTCGCATTCTTTCCGGTTGCGGGATGATCCTGATGTCCTGTCATTCCCGTCGTCGAATTATCGAGGATCAACACCGTGGAGGTCGATCCATTATAAAACATGTTAACCAGTCCTGTAATACCAGAATGCATAAACGTACTGTCACCGATCACACTGACCAGCTTCCGCGCGAAATCTTTGCCGCGTGCCTTTTCCATGCCATGCGCCATCCCGATGGATGCGCCCATACACAAAGTGGTATCGATCGCCGACAGCGGCGCACCCGCGCCCAGCGTATAGCAACCGATATCGCCCATTGCGGTCAATTTCAGCCTGTTGAACATATAATAAACCGCCCTATGTGGACATCCCGGACAAAGCACCGGCGGTCGCATTGGCAATTCACCAGGATCAACCGGCGTGCAGATTTCCCCACAAATCCGTTCTTTAATCATCTTTACAGAATATTCGCCTTGTACTGTAAATAATTCTTTTCCTTTCACATCGATCCCCATTACTTTGATCTGATTTTCAAAAAATGGTTCTAGCTCTTCAATGACATAAAGGGTTTCTACTTCGTTTGCAAATTCAGCAATTTTTTTTGCAGGAAGCGGGTACACCATACCTAATTTTAATACGCTGGCCTCAGGCAGAGCTTCCCTTACATAATTGTAACAAGTACCGCTGGTAATAACCCCGATTTTTTTATCATGATATTCAATGCGGTTCAAATCGCACGAATCAGCATACTCTGCCAAATCCTTCATACGTTGCTCTACCACAATATGCCTTGCCTTGGCCATACCAGGCATCATGACATATTTACGGATGTTTTTCTGATATTCTTTTACCGGAACTTCCTTGCGCTCTTCCGTCTCTACAATCCCCCGCGAATGCGAAATTCTTGTATTGGAACGCAGGAGCACCGGCGTATCAAACTGTTCGCTGAGTTCAAAGGCACGTTTCATATACTCTTTTGCTTCGGCACTGTCGGAAGGTTCCAGCATCGGAACATGTGCGCTGCGCGCATAAAAACGCGAGTCCTGCTCATTCTGGCTGGAATGCATACCGGGATCATCGGCAACCAGCACAACGAGCGCACCGTTCACGCCTGTATAAGATGCTGTAAAAAGCGGATCTGCCGCAACATTCAGCCCAACATGCTTCATACAGCAAAGCGCGCGTGCACCGCCATAGCAAGCGCCTGCCGCGACTTCCATCGCCACTTTTTCATTAGGCGCCCACTCCGCATATACTTCATCGTGTTTCACGATATTCTCAGTCACTTCAGTACTCGGCGTACCGGGATAGGATGAAACCACATTCACACCGGCTTCATATGCCCCTTGTGCATACGCCTCGTTTCCAAGCATAATTTTCTTCATCTTGACTCCTCTTATTTCTGTTAATTCCATACATAACGCGTAGATTCCGGCGAAAAAGCCATCAATCAACAACGACGGATTCCCCCATCCTACGCGCAATAAAAACAAATTAGATATATTATAATACAAATTACGTTAAAAAGGAATAAAAATCCTTACGGTTGCTCATAACGCCCGCATTGATATTTCTATCGTACCGCCGTTCGCAATATCACGGCAAAACAGCATATCTAATGGTTCTTTATGCAGAGCGGCTAGACAGTTTAAAATAAACCCTTTATGCGCCACTACCAAAACTTTTTTTTCCGAAAAAGTTTTGCATAACCACGCAGTAAATTGTGTACAGCGAATAAAATATTTACGAATATCGTCACCACTCGGAAACTTGAAACTCTGCCAACAATCCATATACGCCCGCCATTCCTGCGGAAAACGTGTTTCAATTTCCGTATTTGAAAGGTTTTCAAATGAACCAAAGTTAAGCTCACGAATCCAAGAAGTTCCCAGAGTCTCTATCGGGCTGTTATGCAACTGCGTCCGCACAATTTGCGCAGTTTCCAAAACTCGACGTGACAGCCCAAAAAGCATTGCGTCAAATTTAGTATCACACAACCGTTCTCCTGCCATACACGCCTGACGAACACCTTCTTCATTTAACGGAAAATTCGGCCTACCGCAGAATACGCCATTTTTATTGGCATCTGTTTGTCCGTGCCTTAAAAAGAATATTTTCCCTGTCATAGTGCAACCGCCATAACAAATAAATACAGGATTTCTCCGACCTCATTGCATGCACCAAGCACGTCACCGGTCGCGCCGCCAATTTTAGAAGCGGATAAAAAATACATGCCCACGCCCGCTGCAAACGATGCAGAAAACGCAATACTGCCTGCCGCAAACCCACTGCACACCAAAACAATAATCGCGCATATAGCAATACATACAACAGTCGTTGCTGTTTTCAAATAATGGATGATATATTTTCCCAAACCGTCTTCACGCGGATAAACGCTTAATTTTGCGCATAATGCCATCGGAATTTTTCCGCAAACAGGCGCAGACAACAGGACCGGCCAAATTTTCCAAAAATTTGTACCCATTCCTGCAATCAACAGAGTCTTCGTCACGATCAAAAATATGATTGCCAAAACGCCATACGTTCCCATGCGGCTGTCTTTTAAGATAGCAAGTGTGCGTTCCCTTGATTTTCGAGCAAAAAAAGCGTCGCACATATCGGCAAAGCCATCTATATGAAAGCCTCCCGTAACCAGCGCTGCTGCGATCACACTACAAAACGCGGGCAAAAAAGCGATTCCCGTCAAAGAAAATACAAGATATGCAACCAACATAACAGCGCCTACTAGCAAGCCTATCGCCGGGAACCATGCTACGCTCCCTGCGTAATCTTCCGGAGATACATCAAATTGTTTTCTTAACGGAATACGTGTCATTAGTTGAATTGCAAGTCCAAATCTTTTCATTTCTCACCCTTCACCTGCATAAGCATCCCACTTATTGTAAAGTATGCCCTTGTCGCTTGTTGCGCAAACAACTGATTCATCCTCCCAGCAAGATCGCGAAAGAATCTTCCAAGGGCTGTATCCGGTACTACACCCATACCTACTTCGTTTGTAACTATAATAAATTTTGCACTGCTTTTTGCCATAAATTGCAATAAATCCAATATTTTCTCTTCAATTTCTTTTTCGATCATACTTTGCGTTTCCCAATTCAGCACCTCATCCGGCTGCCAATCGGATTTCTGTTGAAAAATCAAATTTGACACAAATACCGTCATGCAATCGATCAAATATACCTCATGCCGGTGCGCGCAAAGCGTCGGAACAATTTCATAAGGGCATTCGTAAGTAACCCAATCGTGCGGTCTTCCTTGCCTGTGCATCAAAATACGCGACTGCATCTCTGCATCTGTATTGATTGCCGTCGCAATATAGGCGACATCGCGATATTCCTGTGCAAATTGTTGTGCGTGTCTGCTCTTTCCGCTTCGCGCACCGCCAGTCAGCAAAGTAATCTCTCCCATGTTTCCTCCTGTCGATATTGAAAAGGCGGGGACATCTCCTCGCCTTCCGTTTACTATAATGTTGTTTTCCTTTTTGTTACGCTCAACCTCGCCATTGCGCGGGCAAGCGCAATCTTGTTGCGGCGGTATTCCTCCGCGCTCCGCTTTTGGCGCAGCCGTTCTTCCGCGCGCTCTTTGGCACGCTGTGCGCGCTTGACATCAATTTCATCCGGCCATTCCGCTGCCTGCGTAAACATGATCGTTTCATCCGGGCGCACTTCTAAAAAGCCTTCTGCAACCGAACACATCAGCCATTTTTTACCGGTATTTAATTTTACTTCCCCCGGCACAATCATTGCAACAATGGATTCATGCCCTGCATGGATCGACATTTGTCCATCGTCTGTCGGAAAAATGATCGACTCGATGCTGTCACAAAAAAACGAACGTTCCGGGGTTAAGATTTCCACCAGAAATTTTTCTGCCATTTTTATTTCATATCCTTTGCTTTTGCAATCGCTTCGTCAATATCGCCTACCATAAAGAACGCCTGCTCTGGAAGATCGTCCACCTTGCCGTCAAGAATCGCCCGGAAGCTGCGTATTGTGTCTTTGAGCGGTACATATTTCCCCGCAAGCCCAGTATATACCTCTGCCACAAACATCGGCTGCGATAAAAACTTCTGAATTTTCCGTGCGCGGAATACTGTTACTTTATCGTCTTGCGCCAGCTCCTCCATACCGAGGATGGAAATAATATCCTGCAGTTCTTTATACCTCTGCAGCGTATGGATTACGCGACTCGCCACTTCATAATGCTCTTCCCCTACAATACGCGGGTCAAGAATACGGGACGATGATTCAAGCGGATCTACCGCCGGATAAATACCGAGCTCAGATACGCTTCGCGATAAAACCGTAATCGCATCAAGATGCGTAAACGTTGTTGCGGGTGCCGGATCAGTAAGGTCGTCTGCCGGTACATAAATCGCCTGTACCGAGGTGATCGCCCCATGCTTTGTTGAGGTAATCCGTTCTTCCAGTGCACCCAATTCATTTGCCAAGGTCGGTTGATAGCCGACTGCGGAAGGAATTCTTCCCAGCAATGCAGAAACCTCAGACCCAGCCTGAATAAACCGGTAAATGTTGTCAATGAACAATAACACGTTTTGTCCGGTCTGGTCGCGTAAATACTCCGCCATCGTAAGCCCGGTCATTGCTACGCGCATACGCGATCCCGGAGGTTCGTTCATCTGTCCGAATGCAAGCGCGGTTTTTTCCAAAACACCGCTTTCACCCATTTCGGAAATCAGGTCATATCCTTCACGGCTTCGTTCCCCAACACCGCAAAACACAGAATATCCGCCGCTCTCTGTTGCAATATTATGGATCAATTCATTGATCAGAACTGTTTTTCCGACACCAGCGCCACCAAACAGACCAATCTTGCCGCCTTTTGCATATGGTGCGAGAAGATCAATTACCTTTAACCCCGTCTCAAAAATCTCTGATACGGGATTCTGTTCTGAAAACGGCGGTGCGCTACGATAAATCGGCCAATAATCATCTGTTTTGATATCACCTTTTCCGTCGATTGCCTTGCCCATTACATTGACAACGCGTCCCAGCATATTCTTGCCGACCGGGATTTTAATAGGCTCTCCGGTGTTCATAACTTTCATCCCGCAGGCAAGCCCTTCGGTTGCTTCCAGCGCAATACACCGCACAACGTTATCGCCAAGTTGCGACGCAACTTCCATCCATACACGGCTTCCTTCCTCATCATCGTGCACCGCGTATAAAATAGTATTGATACATGGGTCGGTGTGCTCTGCAAACCGCACGTCGATGACCGGCCCGGTAATTCTTATAATTTCGCCTACGCTTACCTCTTTATACTCATACATAAAAATATACTCCTCTTAGGTCAACGCCTCCAGCGCACCAACAATCTCAGTGATTTCCATCGTTACCGCTTGCTGTCTTGCATGGTTAAGTTCAATATTGAGCTTTCCAAGCATTTTTTCAGCATTTTTGGAAGAGGAATCCATTGCCATCATACGCGCACTATTTTCGCTTGCAAACGCCTGAATCAGCGCACCATAAATCAGTCCGATAATATACTGCGGAATCAGTACGTCAAAAACACTCTTCGGTGACGGATGATAACTCATTTCGTCCGTATATTCCATTTCTACCTGAATGTCTTCAAAGTTACTCAGTTCCACCGGCAAAAGCTTAATTGCCATCGGTTCCTGCTTCATCGTAGAATAGTAACGGGTATAGATCAAATATACCTCGTTCATTTCGCTTTCTTTATAAAGGCGGGAAAGATCAGAAGCCAGGTTGCGTGCCTCATAAAGCGTTGGATTTTGTGAAATATGCAAATACTCCACATCGATCGGGATATCCCTGCGCTCAAAATATGCGCGCGCTTCCTGCCCTATAGTAATAACAAACTTTTCACCGTCTGTCATAAAATCCGAAGCAAAACGCAGAATATTGTGGTTATAAGCACCGCAAAGTCCTTTATCCGCAGCAATCACAATATACGCAGGATGCCCCTTCTCATGATGTTCCAAGAATGTATGATGCAGTTCATGCGAATGCACCAAAATATCTTTGAGCGCCGCGCGTACACGATTAAAATACAATAAATTTGCATCATATCGTGCAATCGCTTTTTGCATTTTTGAAGTTGAGATTAACTTCATCGCTTTTGTGATCTTGCTGGTGTCGTTAATCGCGCGTATGCTGTTTGTAATATCGGCAGTGCTTCTCATTCGGCCTCCACGCTCTTTTCCTTCTCATTCAAAAAACCGCGTTTAAATTCCTTATTTGCTTCCAAAATGCTATTCTCATTTTCCGCGGACAGCGTACCCGTATCTTTGATTTCAGCACGAATCTGTGGATATTTTGCATTTACAAAATCCAGGAATTGCTCAATAAAAGCATGTACCTTTTCTACCGGGATATCCATTAATTCCTTATGCGTTGCAATACAAAGAATAATGACCTGGTTTTCCACAGAATACGGGCTATATTGCGGCTGTACCAATGCACGGGTCACTTTCAGACCGTTCGTCAGTGCATCCTGGGTACTTTTGTCAAGATCCGAAGCAAACTGCGAGAAAACTTCCAGTTCACGGTATTGCGCAAGCTCTAAACGCAGTGGCCCCGCAACTTTACGCATAGCCTTAATCTGTGCGGCCCCGCCGACACGCGATACCGACAGCCCAACGTTTACGGCTGGTCTTTGCCCGGAATTAAACAACTCTGTTTCCAAATAAATCTGTCCGTCTGTAATCGAAATTACATTCGTCGGGATATAGGATGAGATATCTCCATCCATTGTCTCGATAATCGGCAAAGCGGTCATAGAACCTCCGCCCAACTGATCCGACAATTTTGCAGCACGCTCCAAAAGCCGGGAATGTAAATAAAATACATCGCCGGGATAAGCCTCGCGTCCCGGTGGTCTGCGCAGCAGCAGAGACATCGTTCTGTATGCAACTGCATGCTTGGAGAGGTCATCATACACCACCAGTACATCTTTTCCCTGATACATCAATTCCTCTGCAATCGTACAGCCTGCATAAGGCGCAATATATTGCATTGGGGCTGTATCAGAAGCCGTAGATGCAACGATCGTCGTATATTCCATTGCCCCAAACTCGCCAAGCTTATTCACAATATCTGCAATTGTTGATGCTTTCTGGGCAATCGCAACATAAACGCAATAAACGCCTTTTCCTTTTTGATTGATAATCGTATCAACGGCAATCGCCGTTTTACCGGTTTGCCTGTCGCCAATAATCAATTCACGTTGTCCGCGACCAATTGGAATCATGGAATCAATCGCCAAAATTCCTGTTTGCAGCGGCGTGTTAACCGACTGCCGGTCAATAATCGGCGGAGCCTGTTGTTCAATCGCGCGATAATGCTCGCTCACAACAGAGCCTTTGGCGTCCATCGGAATACCGAGGGGGTTGATAACACGACCCAAAACGCTTTCTCCTACCGGAACCTTTACCACGTCTCCAGTATGCCGCACCATGGAGCCTTCTACAACCGTAGTTACGCCATTTAACAAAACTGCGCCTACGCGCTCTTCTTCTAGGTTCATAACGATCCCATAGGCATCGTTTTCAAATTGGAGTAATTCTCCATATTTGCAACCTTCCAGACCACGTACAAAAACAACGCCGTCGCCTGTTCGCTCAACAATGCCGATCATCGCAATATCATATTTCACATCGTACTGCGTGATCTTCTTTTCCAGATCCTGACCGATTGTTGTCGTTGCAAGTGCGCCGTTTACATCAGCTTTCAGCTGATTCACAATATCTTCTATATTTTCGGAATTTGCCCGATTCGATTGATCGTCAACATAATCACGCATCCTGTCAAGGTATGATTTTGCGCTCAGGTCATAAACCATATTATTGACAGTCGCAACAAAGCCGCTGATCAAGGAAGGATCCACTTCAACGTCAAAATCGATTTTCGAATCGAAAAGCTTCTCAAATTTTTTGGTTATTGCCGATAATTCATCCTTGGTAAATGCAGTTGCGCATACCAGTTTGCCTTTTAATTCCAAACGCTAACTCACCTTCTCAAAAAATTCGTTAATAATATTCTTGTTATCCTCGTAAGATACCTCGCGCTCCAAAACTTTTTCTGCAATTTGAATCGCCATGCGCGTTACTTCCTGACGCATTTCAATAACAGCCTGCTGCTTCTGCGATTCAATATGTTTTTCCGTACGCGAGCGAATCTCCTCCGCTTGTTCTTCGGCTTCCGTCACAATCTGGCGCGCCTGCTCGTCAGCAACATTCTTACTCTTGTTGATTAATTCCGTCGCCAAATCCTGCGCATTGCGCATCATTTCGTCATACTTTGCCTTTAACTGCTCCGCATCGGAATATTTTTGAGCCGCTTCGTCAATCTGCTTCTGGATTTCATTTGTGCGGTTACCCAAAAACTTTGTGATCGGCTTGTAAAGCAACCAGCGCAAAAAGAAAAACAATATAATAATATTCACGACGTAAAGCAATATTTCTATCAGATTTATCTCCATAACAATTCCTCAGTGCCTTTTATCCATACTCCCCAAAACGGACATACACGTTAAAGATTATTTACCCATGGTAAAGATCATAATAATCGAAATAACAAATCCGTAAATAGCCGTAGACTCCGCAAGCGCCAAACCGATCAAAAGCACCTGGTTGATCTTCCCGGTTGCTTCCGGCTGCCGTGCCACGGCTTCGCATGCCTTACTGGTAGCAATACCCATACCAATCCCTGCGCCCATGCCCGTAAAAACAGCAAGACCAGCGCCAATTGCAATTAAACCTACATCCATAATTCATTACCTCCATATTCTGTCTTTCATATAAACATATAATTGATAACTTAATAATATAAATTTATAGCTTCTCTTCCATAAATGACATAGTCAGCATCGTAAATACGTATGATTGCATCCCAAGATGGAATAAAATAAAGTAAATAGACGCTAAAGCGGGAATCCCGATCGCAAAATAGCCGAGCGCCCCATAAAGCATATCCATTACCACAAGACCGCTGAACATGTTACCAAACAACCGACAAGCAAGCGAAACCGGCACTGCTAAGGAGGATAACACATTGATAGGAACCATAAAAGCTTTTGGTTCCGCGTAGGTTTTCAGCCATCCTTTTACGCCTTTATATCGAATAGAAAAAGCGATAATTAAAACAAATGACATTACTGCCATCCCGATCGTACAGTCAAGATCTGTAACGGGTGAGCGAATCCCCAAAAACTCCAGTGCGCCACCGATAATGATAAATGCAAAAATCGTCATGATATACGGCGCTATCACTTTTCCCTTTTCTCCCAGTATAGAAGAAGAAAACTTATTGATGCCGTCCACCATCAATTCCATTACATTTTGGAACCCCTTAGGGACGCGTTTGAAATTTTTAAGAATGATAAACCGAAAAATCAGCCCAAAAATAATGATGCCGATCGTTGTGCCAAAGGCCGCAACAAGAGTCTGGCTTACCTGTATGTTGCCAAATAAAGTTATTTTATTTGGAAAAACACTGGGTATCTCCATTATTTATGCTCACCTCCGCGCTGCTTATACTTTTTTATAGTAGAAATGCTTGTTGCAACAGGAATCCCGATCATCATTGCCGCACATCCTGCCGCGCACCAAACCATTGCTTCAATTGAAACAAACTTCGCCATAATCCATAGAACCGCCAATATAAGCGCAAGCTTCATAATTGCCGCCGGCACCATGAAAGATGCTTTATATCTGCTTTCCGTCATTGCGGAAATCAGCTTTTTCAGAATAAATACTTCAAGAAACCCAAGGCCAAGGCCTACCAGTATTCCCCACATAATCTATTCCCGCTCCATTCTGGCATAGACATATCTTATCCCTATTTTAGAAAGATTGCAAGCATAGAAAACAAATTTACTTTTTGTCTAAATTCGTTTTCTTCTCAATACGTCTCAAAAAAGCATGTTGATTGCTGCCGAAATATTCTTATCGGATTCTTCCCAATCCCGCAAAGCATCTCTGTAAATTCTTGAATCTGCACAGAAAAAGTTGCCGGTTTTGAGGTCCCGCGAACCTTGTTTAAGTCTTTCGCGGGTTCGACTTCAAATTTCCATAACCTGTCAAGAAAAGGATCGCTAATTTCTATTACAAATGCCTCATCCACTAAAATTGGTGCAGCTGCAAGCAACGGCTCTGGGTTTAGGACACGCATCATGGTAAATTCCTGAGCGCCGTCGGCACCATATTCCGACGGTAAAAAATAACGAATTCTCTGTGCCGGTATGGCTTGTATAAGAGCCTCTTTCTGATCCTCACTAAAAAAAACAAGTTCAAATACGTCTGCTCTATCCTCATCTGTATAATAGAGTGCATAAGGAATTCTATCCTCTATGCCTTCCTCCTGCAATACAACCGCACCGCCGTGATCCTCAAAAAGAAGCTCCAGCCATGAGCAAAAACGCTCTTCACTGCGCAAGAAAGCATGATCAAAGTTATTGATATATTCCCGGTATGCACGCAACATTTTTTTCAAAGGGAGCGATGGCGCAGCACCGTCAAATAAAACCGCTTTGTTGCAGCCTGCCACAGTTGTGCAGCCACAACTTTCTTCCGTTTTTACATAAGCGATCGTTTCATAACCGAACTGGCGATAAAACGCATGAAGAAAGGGATGAAGATAGTTAACGGATTTCCCTTGCTCCAACATATCGAGCAATGCCTTGCGAATTAATTCGCGCATAATTCCGCGTTTACGTGCCTGCGGCATCGTTGCACATCCTGCAATAAAATCGCATGCAAAATCTGCATTCCCAAACTTTGCGGCAAAGGGAAGCATAAATAAATCCGAAATCAAACTTCCTTGTTCAAAATACCCAAGGCTTTTCTCAAGATCAATGATATGTTTAAAATAGTATGCTACAAATTCGTCAGTGTCACCAAAACAGTTCTCCCATACTTTTTTTGCCTCGGGCGTATCAGTCTTTTTTAGTTTCCGGATTCCCTGCATTTATTCTTCTCCGCTTAACAGCACATCGTAGTTTTCCAGCATCATAATCGGATGGTAGGACTGTTTGGCTTTTCTGATCCCTTCGACGCCCATATCCTCAGCACGGTTAATGTACTTGCAATCCGACCACATATTCTCTACAAATGCCTGGTTTACATAAGTAAATAGACCGCTGATACCGGGCTTTGCTTTTTCAATATGGATAAAGGCCGTTTCCTTATTCAACCTCTCGCCAAAAGAAAACGCAGCTACCTTCCCTGCAATTTTCACTACACAGCCTTTTAACCCAAGCTCACGCCAATGATCAAGCGTTTTTTGGATCGAAAGCATTTCTTCTGCATCTTCACGCGGATTTTCGTTATTCTTTGATCTTGCCCATTCTGCCTGCAGATCCAGGCATTCCTGACGATATTTATCTTCGTATGGCTCAAATACACTGTTATAGTTCCGCAAAAAAACATTAATGTGGTTGCGTTTGGAATGATATTTTTTCCCGGGAAGATTTATTAAATCTTCCGCAAGATAAACATATTCCGAATTATATCCATCATATTCAAACATATAACGTTTTCCGCAATCATGCTTAATTTTTTCCACTGTTTCCGGTAGCGCACTTTTGATATAAAAGACGCCCCATTTTTTCGTCATGTATTCTTCACACATATGAATATATGGTGCAATCGATTCCTCTTTATCTTTCAAAAACGGAGGAATCATAAAAGGCTTATAAATATCGCTATCCATATGTATAAACAGTGCGTTGCCGGCAATAGCGATCCGGATATCCCACGCTTCCTGCCATACATACAAATTAGCAAACGAAGCATCTGCGTGCATATATTCTCCTGGCTTGACATA
The DNA here is from genome assembly GCA_034926635.1 of Christensenella sp. Classification (GTDB taxonomy): domain Bacteria; phylum Bacillota; class Clostridia; order Christensenellales; family Christensenellaceae; genus Christensenella. The sequence continues at coordinate 128,035 of JAYFQX010000001.1, forward strand.
ACTGTCAAAAAGCGGTTTCATATCAAGCTGCAATGGTTCAAATTCTAGCATAAATTCCCTCAATCCTCGCGATTCTCATTACATACCAATCCTTTTTCAGCATCCAGCCGAATATGTGTTCCGCTTTTCAGGATCTGCGTAGCACTTACCGCACCTACGAGCACCGGAATATCCAAAGCCATACCAACAATCGCCGCATGCGAATCCAGGTGGTCGTCCTCCGTAATGATGCCGGAAGATTGTTTCATCAAATCCAAAATATAATTAGAGGTTTTCGGAATTACCAAAATATCCCCACTCTTGAAAATTTGACGTGCCTGTTTCTCCGTATTGGCAACGCAAAGATTGCCGGAAGCACATAACTTGTTAACTCCAGTACCCTTTACCAAAACATCTCCCACAATATGAACCTTTAAGAGATTCGTTGTACCGGAAACGCCTAGTGGAACACCCGCCATGATGACGACAAGATCACCGTTGCTTACAAGCCCTGCTCCTTTTGCCGCATTTACTACTGTTTCAAACAATTCATCCGTATTGTTTTTTTGTTCTACCTCAAGCGGCGTTACGCCCCAAGACATGCTGAGCTGTCGGCATACAATGGGATCCGGCGAACAACCGATAATCGGAATCGATGGGCGGTATTTGGAAACCATACGCACTGATTTCCCGGATTTCGAAACCGTAATAATGGCAGAAGCGCCCAAATCATATGCAGTTGTACATGCCGCGTGCGAAACCGCATTGGTCACATCCACATAACAATCTATATCGTTTTGCTCAAATTTAGCCCGGTAATCAATATCCTGTTCTGCTCTGCGTGCGATCCTGGCCATTGTCTTTACCGCCTCAACCGGATAATTTCCAGCGGCAGTTTCCCCCGAAAGCATAATCGCGCTGGTACCGTCATAAATCGCGGTTGCCACATCGGTGGTCTCCGCACGTGTAGGTCTCGGATTGTGGATCATGCTGTCAAGCATCTGGGTCGCTGTAATTACAATCTTCCCTGCGTTATACGATTTTTTAATCAATCGTTTTTGCAAAATTGGTACTTCTTCCAGCGGAATTTCAACGCCCATATCACCACGTGCCACCATAATGCCGTCGGACACACGAATAATATCGTCTATATTTTTAACGCCTTCCGCATTTTCAATTTTTGCAATTACCTTAATGCTCTTATTTCCGCTTTCATCTAAAATCTTCTTGATATCAAGGATATCTTGTTCACTCCGTGTAAAACTGGCAGCAATAAAATCAAATTCGTTTTCTGCTCCAAAAATAATATCAGCGCGGTCTTTTTCGCTTACGTATGGCAACGAAATGGAAAACCCCGGTACATTAACACCTTTGCGGTCTCCAAGCCGCCCGCCGTTAATCACCTTGCATTCAATTTCCGTATCCGTAATGTTGGTCGCTTTCAACTCAATCAGCCCATCATCGATAAGAATCACAGCTCCCTGAGATAAATCGCGCGGCAAATCACGAAAAGAAATAGACACACACGTTTCGTCTCCCAACAATTCCTTTGTGGTTAGTGTGAACGTAGCTCCTTCCTTGAGCTCAATACCGCCATCCTTAAACTGACCTATCCGGATCTCAGGCCCTTTGGTATCCAGCATACAGGAAATATACCGATCGAGCTTTTTGCTGACACGACGCACCCTTTCAATCCGTTGTTTCTGGATGGTGTGTTCCCCGTGCGAAAAATTAAAACGAGCAACATCCATGCCCGCTTCCAACATCCGTTCCACCGTATTATCATCTTCGCACGCCGGCCCCAGAGTACAAATTATTTTTGTCTTTCTCATAAATATTGTCTCCATTTATTTAAAATTATTTTATTCTAATCAACGTTTCTATTTTACCATAAACACAAAAAAAAATCTTCATTTAAATACTATGGTACACTTTTTACTTTTTTTATATAAATCAGACATATTTTACGACATCACCGATAAGATTCCCCTTGTAAATTTTGGTTGACAGATCAAATTCATTTTATCCAAAGAAAATTTCCATTTTCTCTTGTTAAACCTTTCTTTTTATCACTGGTATGACTATTTGGTACAATAAAAAAAGGTTGCTACACGAAGTATAGCAACCTTTTTAAAATGTGTTTTAAGCTTCTTCCATATTTTTCTTGGCTCGTTCAATTACTTTATCCGCCATTTGCGCAGGTACTTCTTCATAACGTTCGAAGGTTTGTTTAAAACTGCCGCGTGCCTGTGTCATGGAACGAAGATCCGTTGCATATTTAAACATCTCACTCATCGGAACCTCTGCGACAACTTCCTGCATTCCGTCCATTGGATTCATACCCAAAATACGTCCGCGACGACGGTTGAGATCGCCTATGATGTCCCCCATATATTCATCCGGGATCAATACCTCGACCTTCACAATCGGTTCAAGCAATACCGGTGTTGCCTCTGCAATCCCTTTTTTAAATGCAAGATTAGCTGCAACCTTAAAAGCCATTTCAGAAGAGTCTACCGTGTGATAGGATCCGTCATAAAGCGTACATTTTAGACCGACAACAGGATAACCTGCCAACACGCCCTTCTGGACACTTTCTTTCAGACCTTTTTCTACAGCAGGAATATACTGCCGCGGTACGACACCGCCCACGATCTTATCTTCAAAGACAAAATCCGCGAGACCGTCAGGCACCGGAGAGAACTCAATCCAGACATCACCATATTGTCCATGTCCGCCAGACTGCTTTTTATGCTTACCTTGTGCTTTTACCGCTTTTTTGATCGCTTCGCGATAAGGAATTTTGGGATCGCTCAAAGCGCCTTCTACATTAAATTTACTCTTTAATTTATTATTAATGATCTCAAGGTGCATCTCACCCATACCGTTAGCAAGCATATCGCCTGTTTCCGTATCTTTGATCAGCTTAAACGTTGGATCCTCATCCTCTAAGCGATGCAAACCAGAGAATACTTTTTCCTCATCGCCTTTTTTCTTTGCGGAAACCGCAAGCGAAATACACGGCTGCGGAAATTCAATCGGCGGGAATTTTATTGCAGTTCCTGCTGCATAAAGCGTATCACCTGTGGCTGTGTGCTGCAATTTTGCAATTGCTCCAATATCGCCTGCGGGAAGCTTTGATACATTGATCAACTTTTTCCCTTTCATAATACCAAGGTTTGAACATTTTTCAGGCTTTCCTGTATTGGCATTTGTCACCGTCATATCCGGGGTAAGCGTTCCACGAAGGACTTTAATAATAGACAATCTCCCAACAAACGGATCTGCAATTGTTTTTAAAACTCTTGCTACAAAAGTACCGGATGCATCAATTTTAATCTCCGTATCGTCATTTAACTTATATGATCCAACGTCAGCAGCCGTTGGCATTAGCAGGATCAAATCATCCATTAATTTTGTAATCCCTACGTTTGGCGCGGCAGCCGCGGCAAAAACCGGGGCAATTCCGCCAAGCAATATGCCTTCTTTCAGACCTTTCATAATGTCGTCTTTGCTTAATTCCTGTCCATCGAAGAATTTCTCCATCAACTCTTCGTCGTTTGCTGCGGCATTTTCTACCAAGGTTTCACGCAACGCCTCAGCATCAGCCTGTAAATCGTCAGGTATAGATGTCTCTTTTAAAGAAGCACCATCAAATAAATACGCTTTATTATCGATAATATCTACTACACCAACAAATTTTCCATCGGTGACGATAGGAATTTCGAGCGCCGTAACAGCAGAGGTATATTTTGTGCCAAGTGCTGCCACTGTTTTCAGGTAATCTGTATTTTCTTTATCGACCTGATTAATGACAAAAGCATGTGGAATCCCGTGCTTTACGCAGTAATCATAGGCTTTCTGCGCACCAACCGGAACGGTTCCATTCGGTCCTAAAACGATCAAGGCAGCATCACAAAGCAAATATGCCGCAACCGCTTCTCCCTCAAAATCAAAATATCCCGGCACATCAACCAGGTTAATCTTTTTATTTTTCCATTCAACCGGTGCCATCGCCATACTGATTGAAATCTGGCGTTTAATTTCTTCGCCATCATAATCTGTGGTCGTGTTACCGTCTTCAACCCTGCCCATACGTTCCAAAGCACCGGAATTAAAGAGCATCGCTTCTGTAAGCGTTGTCTTTCCTTCACCGCCATGCCCCACGACAGCAATGTTCAAAATGTCCTGTGAATTGTATTCTTTCATATAACAGACCTCCAAATGTAAATAATTTATGTGAAGTCTCAAAAAATTGTAATCAAAATAATAATATTGCAGCCAGCCCCATCGGCTTCCATACAGCATTTTTGCGCCTAGTTTTATGCACTTTTCCTGCTAATATGGTTATAGTGTAACAGATATCGAATAAAAAAGGAAATCTTTTTTTGTACTTCTTGAGAAATTGTTGTTTTCCGCCCATTTGTTGTATATAATATCAAATATATAAAAAATGAGGGGTAGGATCTACTATGAACGATATGGAAAACCAAAAAGACAGTAGCGCAACGCCTTCTGATACAGAGGAAACTTCTGTAAAAGCAGAGGAGCTGGTTCCAGAATACATGAAAGACACAACAGAAGAGCAGCAGCTTGAAGAGGAACTGACCGGAACTGTAGAGGATACAAGCCTTGTTTCTTCTGACCAGCCGACAGACGAAGAGGATGATGATGACGATCTTCCTGTTGTTACCCATGTCCAAAAATTTTCCGATAAACAAATTAAAATTATTCAGATTATTTTAGGGCTTTTATCCGGCGCTGTTATTTGGCTGGCAATCGGTTTTGGATCGGCTTCCGATAACGTATTACTGCAATATTTATTTGTTATTGTTTTTGCCGCCATTATGCTCATTCGTCGGATGCTTGAGAACAAATGGCAGATCAATACGCGTGTATTCGTAAAATTCTGGCTCATCAGTCTTTTGATTTGTCTTGTGATTTTTGTTATTTATGGTGTTGCCACCGGCGCATTTACCAAACAATCATAAAAAACGCAAAAGCCTGAACTTTTACAAGTTCAGGCTTTTTTTTATCGTGCAATCATAGTCTTTCCCGAAACAACTGCATTGTCATGCGGAATAATTCAGCATTGGACGGCGGTGTATAGGTAATGGCATCCGCACCACACTCAATCGTCTCACGAATTGTTTCATCGGTAGGACCGCCCGTTGCAATAATCGGCATGTATGGATATTGGTTTCGTACTTTTTCAATGATCTTACAAGTATTCTCCGCCCCGGAAACATTTAAAATATCGGCGCCGCTTTCAATTTTCCTTTCCAAATCCTCTTTATCGGAAACAACCGTAACAACAACCGGAATATCAATTCGTTTTTTTAATTTCGCAATTACGTCAATATCCGTTGCCGGATCTAAGACAGCACCAAATGCTCCTCTGAATTCCGCTTCCATCGCCATATGCAAAACGCGCTCCTCATAGGCTTCTCCGCCGCTCACGCTACACATGACCGGAATAAAACTGGCAGAAAGGATCGCCTGATTAATTGCTGGCTGCGCCGGAAAGGGATATACTGCCATAACAGCGTCTGCATTGGTGTTTTTTATAAGTGCGCTGTCTGTCGTGAATAAAAACGAACGTAACGTCCTGCCAAAAATATTAATTCCCGGTGCCTGAGAGATCACATCCGGCATTGTAATACTTAAATATCGCAACTTACTTTCAAATTCTTTCGCCTGCATTTCAAACCTTCTTTCAAGCCAGGATGAATTCTATCGCCACATCCTGTAATCCACTTCTCTTCATACCGAATTCATGAAGCACAACATCAATATTACCGCTTCCGTCCTCTGTCAGCAGTACAGTTTTGCTATCCGCCTGATAACTGATTTTAAGCTCATCTGCTCTTTTCAAAAAATCCGCCATACTGATTTGCTCGCCGGCCGTGAGTCTCTCCGGTTCTGCTGCTCCATAGGCTTTAAAAGTCCCGGTATCCGCAGACCATTTTCCTTCTGTGTTTCCGCTCTCAGAAGAATCGGCTGAAGAAGAATCCGTTGTTCCTTCCGTTATTTCGGATTGACCTGCTGCTTCACTCGGTGAAGCAGCTTGCGCTTCCTGCTCTTCGGCGGCTATTTCCGGTGCCATTTCTTCAGAATTATCTTCTGCCGCTGCCTCTTCATTAGCAAATGTTGATGCCATTATAGAACTGTTTTGTGAATATATTGTGAATCCACCTGTTGCAAATGCCGAAATTACAAAAACACAACACAATGCACCGGCAAGAGCCGGAATTAAAATCTGGTAACGCACCTTTTTCTTTTTAACAGAGTGATGAATAAGCACAGATTCCCATTTTGTCCGAAATCCATCCGGGACACGCTTCTCTTCCTGCATTAGGTTTCTTTTTATTGAAACCATCTGCTCGAAAAAAGACTGGCATTCGCGGCAATGCGCAATATGATTCTTGATTTCCCGAAGATTTTTTAATTCTCCGCCCAGATATGCCTGTATTAATTTTTTACATTGCCTGCACGTCATCGTTATATCTCCGTCCTTCTAAAAGTGTGACGTAGCAAAAGACAAAAATGTTCCAAATAATTGTATAAATATTACAACTATTTTAAATAATTACCAGGGACGCCTTCCGCAGACAAAATGGGAACTCCAATAGGAACCTGTATAAGAACGTTCCACAACTTTTCCGTTCGATGAAGATGCATCCACCATCATTCCGTCTCCAACAACAATCCCAACATGTCCGACCCGCGAACCCGAATTATTGGTGTAAAAAATCAGATCTCCACGCTGCAGATTATCAAAAGAAATCTTTTCCCAACTGCTGTTCTGAGAAAATCCGGCAGCATTATAACGTCCCGTGCTCGAACCTGCCTGTCGCAGACAATATGTCACAAGCCCAGAGCAATCAAAACTATTCGGTCCCTCGGCACCCCAAACATAAGGACTGCCAAGTTTGTCATATGCTGCGGAAATAAATGCATCGATATTACCTTTTCGCTGAATTTCATGCATTTTTTCTTCTGTCGGTAGCGCATCCGGGGAATAAATTAGGTTCAATGTATATTCTCCTGTTTTTCCATCTACACCGAGTTCATTCCTTGTTTGAAATGCTTTTACCGCTTCAATGGTTTCCGTGCCGTAATAACCCGTCACCTTACCCATATAGCCAAGCTCAATCAGCCTTCGCTGCAACAAATCCACATCATCGCCTTCGGTACCCTCAAGCAGAGTATAGGACTTTGCATCATCAGAATAAACGGCCTGAAGGGTAATGGGACCGCATACGCCATCTTGATCCAGCCCCTGCTGACGCTGAAAAAGCTGAACCGCATGCGCTGTGGCAGGACCGAAATATTGTGTTGTTTCATCAATATCCAAATACCCAAGATCCATTAACCGCTGCTGCAATTTTGTTATTTCCGGGCTTTCCATTCCCTCTTTCAAGGTTGGATCGGGCGTTGGTTCCGGCGTTGGCGCAACAGTAGGTTCCGGCATCGGCGTTGCCGATGCATCGACCCCCGCAATAAATTCTTCGTTTTTCGCTTGCGTATTGCTCATGGAATCAGTGGCAAACGAAGGCATTGCGCCGCTTGCAAATACCGCTATCAGTACAACAGCAACAGCCGCAGCTCCTACGCCGCCATAAAAGATACCTTTTGTTTTCGGTTTCATCCGCCTTACTTTATCCGGTATACTTCCAAAAAAATGTTGAATTTTCGAAAATCCAAGGTTGCCGGATCTCTTTTTAAAATATTTCTTTTTCATATACACCCCAAAATATGAAATGGTCGAATTTTTTATCATCTCTATTATACATAATAATTCATTATTTCGCAATTTTTGTAATAATTTTTAACAAAAAAGCCAAGATATTCTGAATACCCTGGCTTTTATTTGTTTTCTCTATCAAATAATCCCTATTTTTCTTTTAAAGCCTCTGCTTTTTTCTTGAAAATCTCGGCTAATGATTCTCGATATGGCGGATAAGCAATTCCATATTCCGTGATAATAGCAGTAATGTTCTGTGCATCTGTCACATCAAAAGCAGGGTTAAAAACTTTTACTCCATCGGGCGCCATTCTTTTTGCATACCACATCTCCGTTACTTCTTCAGCCGGTCTCTGCTCAATATGGATCTCTTCCCCATCTGCGCAGTCCATATCAATGGTAGAGGTCGGCGCACATACATAAAACGGAATCCCATAGTACTTTGCAGCCATCGCCACATAAGACGTACCGATTTTGTTGGCAGTATCACCATTTGCCGCAACCCGATCACATCCTACAAACGCTGCGTCCACCCATCCTTTTCGCATGACAGTAGGCGCCATATTATCGCAAATCAATGTAGTATCAATTCCTGCAGAATGCAGTTCGTATGCTGTTAGGCGCGCCCCTTGCAGAAGCGGGCGTGTCTCGTCACAAAACACATGAAATCCATACCCCTTTTGTTGTCCTAAATACATCGGCGCGGTTGCCGTGCCGTATTTCGACGTTGCAAGCTGACCTGCATTGCAATGAGTCAGCAAACCCATACCGGGCTTTAGCAAAGAAAGACCATATTCTCCTATTGTCTTACACACCCATGTATCTTCTTCCTTAATCGCAACAGCCTCACGATGTAAAGCTTCTTTGATTTCCGAAACTGTTTTTTCTTTATTTTTTTCGACAATCGCTTCCATGCGTTTTAAAGCCCACGAAAGGTTCACTGCCGTAGGGCGCGCGGAATCAAGATAGTCCTTTGCCTTTTTAAATTCCTTATAAAACGCTTCATAACTGTCTGCCTGAATTTCCAGCGCTGCCAAATAAACGCCGATTGCCGCTGCTACCCCAATTGCCGGAGCACCCCTTACCTGCAAGAGGTAAATAGCATCCCAAATGCTCTTCTGCGTCTTTAAATGCAATATTTCCGTATGTCCAGGCAACTGCGTCTGGTCTATAATCACCAGTGCATTCTCCGCTTCATCGAGCGCAACCGTTTCAATGTCCATAATATTTTTGTTCACAATATTTCCTCCGCCACTCATTTTTTCATAATTACATATTATACTGAATTCCTTGCTCTCTGGCAATTTTAATTTATTTAATTAATTAAAATATACAAGCCCTCTAAATTTAATTTTTCATTTTTTTTGTTTGCGCACCATTTTTTGACGATATAACGCCTGATCTGCCTTGATAATAAGTTCTGCTGCAGCCATTGGCTCTTCAGCGTCAAAAAAGCAATAACCAATGCTCAATTTTAACTCATATGGGGCAATCCCCGAGAGATTAAAGGACTCTAATCCGGCATTTACTTCTTCTATAAAGGTTCTCGCCTCTTCTTTTTGTTTATAATGGTAAATTACCGCAAATTCATCTCCTCCATAACGCGCCAAAAACGCATTTCTAGATTTACAAACGCTCTGCAGAACTTGTGCTGTTTGAATCAGCGCACTATCCCCCGCAAGATGCCCATAGGTATCATTAATCTGTTTAAAAAAATCAATATCCATTAAATATAAAACGAAATGGTTTAATTTGCGTGTATCTTCAGTGATACTGAACAAATATTTATCAAATTGCCGTCGGTTATTTAATTTAGTCAGGCCATCTGTAGAAATCTGATAATCCTGGAAATTAATAAAAATCATAAGAAGTGATAACGTCGCCGCAGGCCAGATGGAAGGTAGCCCATAAAAGCAGGAATTAAACCATCCTCCAATTGCAGGTAGAATCACGAACGATAAAAGCAGAAGCAATTGTTTCCTGCGATGACGGTATTTTTTACGGCAGAGATAATATAAAATCTGGACAGTTACCACTGCCAGATACCCATAAGCAATTAATGGTTGTAAAAAATGTAGCTCTCCGCGATGATAAATGTTATTGGCATCAACATAAAAAAGCCATTCTGTCCAAATAGAGAAAATACATAAAAGAGATAAAATTGCTACAGGTATTGCAATGGCATACCGCGATCGTACAGAAAGCTTATCATATTGATTAAGTTTATATTCCACATAAACAAACCACAAATAACTGATGATTCCAGTATCCGCCAAATAGAGCGCATTTAGCACTAAATTAGCTTCACGGAACCCCACTCCCTGACGCCCTTCTATCAGCATCCAAAGGACGTCCAATGCCAAGATAATGATTGTGGCAACAACGACACGAAAAAAAGTAACATTGTTAATTTGCTTATCAATGTTTTTTCTCATTTTAAATAGAATAATTGCCAGCAAAAATATGCAGATCAGATTTACTTCAAGGTAAATCAGTTGATACATGCAAAGAATCCCCCAACCATAGCATTTTGAATCAATCAAAAAGTGTAACAAAATAAGCTTGTATTATTAAGTATAACTAATTTTTATTTAAAAGTACATAAATTCAGCATAATTTGCATAAAAAGGCGTTTGTCTGCTCAACATATTTCAAATTCACAACCAATTAGATAAGAGGTACGGTTATCTCCATCTCGTCAATGGCTCTCTGTACGGTTTTTGTACTGTAGCCATTGCGGCTGTTGCCCATATTTTGTTTTTATAGGCACACTTGCTGTAGCCGAGCCCGCTCTCAAGCTCACTATTCAACGCCGCTTAGATTGTTTCTGCTGTCAGCATTTTGACAAACCTATGAACATCATCCATTGTCTTTGCGCCGAATTCGTCCATTAGTTTTCTTAGTGTTGTGTTGCTTTTTCTTGCCATGTTAAAACCCTCCATCATCATTTTATCTCATCTGACGCTGGAGATTTACACATTTTTTCTGCGTTCGATGGTACGTGCTATGCTCATTAGTTTGTGTAAAATTATAATTTTGGTTCCTTATGCAATCTCCAAAATTTTCCTCTATACCAAATCATTGATGCAAAAAACCAATAAATTGAAGCCATAACTACAAATAAATATCTTGGACAAAACCAAATCGTAATATATCTTAAAGGTACATCTTTTGATTTTTCGATTTTCTTTGCAAGTTTAAAGCCATTTATGAAAAAACCCATATTCCAAAGAAGATATAAACCTGTTTGAAATACAAGCGTATAAGGAAAGTAGTGATAAAAAATATGCGCTGCTGTAAAGCTCCCATCTACCAAGCATAAAAACATACGAAACGAAAGAATCAAAGCCTCTATCAATAGTCCGATTAATGGAAGAATTCTTGTAAATGCTATCATAACACCTGCGCCTATTCCCAGACCACCTTTATAGATAAAACCACACTTTTGAGCCCATAGTTCTATGGTTTTTTGGGCAAGCCTGTTTTGTTCTCCTTCATAAAAACCGCAGTTTGTCACGGCATAAATATTGAGTCTTATGTTTTTGCCTTTAACAAAATTTTCGATTTGTAAAAGTCTCTCTAAAGCGGTTGAGGGAATTGTATCTACATACACTGGAGTAACAATAACAAGGTTATCTATGCTATTGAGTTTCTGCTCGAGTTCTAAGTATTGTTTTTGGGTTTTAAGGTTTATTATAGAGACATCGCCTTTTAAAACAAAGAATTTTATTACCTTCGAATAGTATAGTGATGCGCTAAAACTTTTGCGAGGACTTAGTGACACGATAACCGTTTTCATATTACAATCTCACTTAAATCAGCACCATTGATAAATAAAACCTCGTTATGCTTTGAATAAAAATTGAGTCCCATTGCTTCTATATACTCCTCGCCTTGTGCTTTTTCACTAGCAGAGAGATGATCTGAGTTATAAAAAACAGCATTAATTTCAGTTTCCGATTGATATCTTTGAAGATGATGAAGTTGTCCCTTTCTTTTTTTAAAAAACGGTGTAATACCTGGAATTGAACGGTCGAGTACTTTCTTTACAGGAATTGATACCCCGCCATAAAGCATTTCTGTTATAATAATCAACTTTTTACTTGAAAACACAAGTTGTCCAACATTTTCAAGTTCATCCGCAAATGTGCAAACCCCAGGATTTTTTAACCAGCATTCGAAACAACCTATGCATTTAGCTGCTTTTATATTGGCATCTATTATAATATAGTCATCAGACAAGAACTCAAACATAGCAGTTGCTAAATTATGCGGTAAATCATGAATTATTATTTTTTTTCTATCTTTCATAGATACTCCATTCTTATAAAGCCTATCAGATACAAACTAAAACTAATATGAATAATCTCCACTGCAACTGTCTATTTATCTCTGCGTTGCATCATGAGAACACTTGCAGTTACCCGTTAAGCTATAAACCCAATATAACCACTCACTACTATATAAAAATCATACCACATTGCTATATAACTGGCAATAAACTCACCTTTCGAAACACCGAATTTTCGCTCAGCCTGGATAAAAGCTGTACGAAATAGTGTTGACATTTCAATTTTGATAGCCGTATATTTAACATAATTTTTCTCCTTAAATATATTAATTTATGTTTGGAAAATTAATTTTTAAAAAATAAGCGGTCATCGCTCATGACTGTTTTCTCTCTTTGCTTTTTTCTGAGGTTCATCTGATATGCATCTGAAATTAACCCGCGAGAGATACATTTGCAGTCAAAGTTCCGATATTTTCAACACGCCGCATCGCGACTTTTGTTTCGGACAGAAGTTTTACATATGGGTCATGCTTAACATCTTTTACTCGTGTGCCTGTCGGGTACTTCCGTTTTAGAAAATCTACCCGTTTTTTTTGATGAAATGTTGTTCATTGAAGGGCAATCATGGCGCTCTTGTCATCTGATAGAATGACATTGACATATGTTTGCTCTTGAGAAAATCAGTCGCTGATTTTGAGTGCAAAGAACGTTCCAGCACCACTTGTCGAAAGAATGATGTAGAGCGTCATATCACTGTCTGAAGCAATAATTTCATTTCTGAATGTATGTATTTTTATAGAATTATGATTGGTTAGGAGTTCGAATCAGGTAGATTGTACTTTAAACCATTTTACGTCTCCCCAAATTCGATTTTTACAAATTCACTATCAAATACCAAAAAACCGCATTGCAATGCGGTTTTTCGGCTGTATATCTTTTTTGTCAATACATATTGGAGGCGCCACCCAGATTTGAACTGGGGGTAAGGGCTTTGCAGGCCCCTGCCTTACCACTTGGCTATGGCGCCATATGGAGCGGAAGACGAGATTCGAACTCGCGACATTCGCCTTGGCAAGGCGACGCTCTACCACTGAGCCACTCCCGCATAAAACCTCAATAATAAAAAAATGGCGACCTGGAAGAGACTCGAACTCTCGACCTCTAGCGTGACAGGCTAGCGTTCTAACCAACTGAACTACCAGGCCATAATGAATGGTGGGAGTAACAGGGCTCGAACCTGTGACCCTCTGCTTGTAAGGCAGATGCTCTCCCAGCTGAGCTATACTCCCACGCATTCGCGCTGTACATCTTGCACAGCGCAGTTATTATTTTATTATAAGACATGCCAGTTGTCAACATATTTTTTTAATAATATGCAAATATTTTTTACCGTCTGCTTTGTAGCTCTCCAAACAATTCTGTCAGTGTCAATCCTTTTTCGTTCATCAGCACCAACAAATGGTAAAGCAAATCCGCCGCCTCATAACGCAGTTCATCCGTGCCCGGATTTTTGGAAGCAATAATCACTTCAGCGTTTTCTTCTCCCACTTTTTTTAATATCTTATCAATACCCTTTTCAAACAGATAATTGGTATAAGAACCCTCTTTAGGATGAATTTTCCGGTCTGCAATCAAATCATACAAATCATATAGAATGGATGAATTCGAGACCTGCTCATTTTCCTGCACCTGGTTGAAAAAGCAGGAATACTCGCCGGTATGACACGCAGCTCCCGTTTGCAGTACGCGAAGCAGCACGCAATCGCAGTCGCAATCAAGCGCAACGCTCACAACTTTTTGTATATGCCCGGAGGTTTCGCCTTTTTTCCAAAGCTGCTGCCGCGACCGCGAATAATAATGCGCGTAGCCCGTTTCCAGCGTTTTTTCATACGCTTCACGGTTCATGTATGCCTGCATTAAAACTTTTCCTGTAAGCGCGTCCTGCGCGATCGCAGGGATGAGTCCGTCTTGATTGAATTTTAGCTCCATTTCTTATTTTCTCCTAACAGCAATATTTTTACTGGCCAGATATTCTTTTACTTGGTCAATTGTAAGCTCGTTATAATGGAATAAAGACGCAGCTAATACGGCGCTTGCATCCGCCTCCAAAATCACCTCTGCAAAATCATAAAGCTTTCCTGCTCCGCCGGAAGCAATTACCGGTACGCTTACGGCATCGCAAACAAGCTTTGTCAGCTCGATGTCATAACCGTCCTTTGTGCCGTCTGCGTCCATACTCGTCAGCAGTATCTCCCCCGCGCCGAGCGCAACGGCTTTTTTTGCCCAGGCAATGGCGTCCAGTCCAGTGTTGACTCTTCCACCATTTAAAAAAACCTCAAATTCTCCCTGCGCATTTCTTTTTGCGTCGATCGCCACCACAACACATTGGCTCCCAAACCGTTTTGCAGCCTCTGTAATGAGAGACGGATCTTTGATCGCCGGAGAATTCACAGATATCTTATCCGCGCCACACTTCAAAATGCGTCGAAAATCCTCTACACAGCGAATTCCCCCGCCCACTGTAAGCGGAATAAAAACCTGCTCGGCAGTTCGGGCAACAACGTCTTCCATAATCCCGCGGTTATCGGAGGAAGCAGTAATATCAAGAAATACCAATTCATCCGCACCCTGCTCATTATAAGCCTTTGCAATTTCTACAGGGTCTCCCGCGTCTTTTAAATTCACAAAGTTTACGCCTTTTACCACTCTGCCCGCATGAACATCCAGACATGGGATAATCCTTCTTGTCAGCATTACTTTGCCGCCTTCATAACTTCCGGCAGAGTAAACGCCCCGTCATAAAGTGCCTTGCCTATAATGCAGCCGCATGCTCCCGTGCCTTTAATTCGAATTACGTCTTCGATACTTCCAATCCCTCCAGAGGCAATCAGATTCACCCATGTACTCTTTACCATTCTTTCTGTGCTCTCTATATCCGGACCTGTCATCATACCATCTTTTGAAATATCTGTATAAATAATGTTGGAAACCCCAAGTTTATGCATTTGTACAGCAAGATCACAAGCATCAAAATCCGTCTCGTCTGCCCACCCCTTAATAGCAACCTTTCCATGTTTTGCGTCTATTCCAACTGCGATCCTGTCTTTATATTTCGATACCGCCCATTTTACCAAATCCGGCTCCTGTACTGCTGCGGTACCTAAAATCACACGAGAAATCCCCACGCTGTCAAGTCGCACCCGGATATCTTCCCTCGTGCGGATACCGCCACCGAGCTGAACCGGTATTTTTATGGATTCCACCAGTTTTCTGATAATTTCTTCATTGACAAACTCTCCGGCAAACGCGGCATCCAGATCCACCACATGCAGATAATACGCACCGTCTGCCTCCCACTTTTTTGCCATGGCAATGGGATCCCCATATTCCGTTGCCTGATCCATCAATCCCTGTCTTAACCTGACACATTTACCATTTTTAATATCGATCGCAGGATAAATCTTCATTCCGTCAACCCTCCAAATTTCTTTAGCATAGCAAGTCCTGTATCCCCGCTTTTTTCCGGATGGAATTGCAGGCCGTACAGGTTATCTTTTCGCACTGCAGAGACAAAGCTATATCCATAATTCGTGCGTGCGATTATGTTTTCTTCCGGGACATCCGAAGCATGATAAGAATGCACAAAATAAACATATTGTCCATTTCCTCTTTCAAACAGCGGATTCTCCTCAGCTTCCAGCGAGTTCCAGCCCATATGCGGGATACGCATACCATCAAGCGCAAACGGTTTCACAACGCCGGGGATGAGTCCCAGCGCTTGATACTCGCCATTTTCCATGCTTTTATCAAACAATAGCTGCATCCCGAGGCAAATTCCTAAAAAAGGTTTCCCTGACTTCGCTTGTCTTATGATTTCATCCGCAAAGCCACGCTCCTGAAGGTTTTGTATGGCATCGGCAATCGCGCCTACGCCCGGCAGAACCACATGGCTTGCATCTTGAATCACATCCAGCCGGTCTGTCACTTTTGCGTCAAACCCCAAAAAAGCAAACGCTTTTTCCACACTGCGCAAATTTCCCATTCCGTAATCGATAATCGCTATCATAACATACCCTTTGTAGAAAGCACGCCTTTCAGACTGCCGTCAATGGATACCGCTTCCCGTAAAGCCTGTCCGAATGCCTTAAAAGCAGCCTCAATAATATGGTGTGTATTAACACCATATTGCAGGTTTACATGCAGCGTGATCCCCGCATTCATGGCAACTGCTCTAAAAAACTCTTCAAACAGTTCGGAATCAAAATCACCCACCTTATATGAGCTGACTTCCGCACGAAAAGCAAGATAAGGTCTGCCGCTGATATCCATACTGACCATCATAAGCGTTTCGTCCATCGGAACAAAACGTGTTGCGTACCGTCGAATCTGCGCTTTATTGCCAAGCGCGTTTTTGATTGCCGTACCAAGCGCAATACCGCAGTCTTCTACTGTATGATGTGCGTCCACCCAGGTATCGCCTTTGCAGACAAGCTCTAAGTCCACTTGAGCATGCTTCGCGAATAATTCCATCATATGGTTTAAAAAACCAACGCCAGTATCAACTGTGTATTCCCCGCTGCCGTCCAAATTCAACTTGCAATCAATATCCGTCTCATTTGTCGTCCTTTTTATTGTGCTTGTGCGCATTTGATATTATTCCTTTCTGTCGTCAAACCGAATGGCTGCCGATCTTGCGTGCGCATCTAAACCTTCCGCCTTTGCAAACGCAGCAACCTTTTGATAATCTTCCCGAAATGCTTCCTGTGAGTAGTATATCACAGAGGATTTCTTTTGAAAATCGTCTACATTCAACGGCGATGAAAAACGTGCCGTTCCGTTTGTGGGGAGAACATGGTTGGTCCCCGCAAAATAATCTCCCAAAGGCTCTGGCGAGTACTCTCCAAGAAAAATCGATCCTGCGTTTTTTACCTCCGGAAGCAACTCCATAGGGTTTTCTACACATAACTCCAAATGCTCCGGCGCAATTCTGTTTGATACGCACACTGCATCTTCGATATCCTTTGCTATGATAATCGTTCCATAGCTTTCCAGCGATTGCATTACTATCTCTTTTTTGGGCAGCTGCTCTGCCTGCTTCAAAATTTCAGCGCGGACACACTCCGCTTTTTCTTTTGAAACTGTAACAAGAATACATGCTGCCATTTCATCATGTTCTGCCTGCGAAAGAAAATCCGCTGCAATATAACGCTCGTTGGATTTTTCATCCGCAATCACCAATACTTCGGAAGGTCCTGCAATCATATCGATCCCAACAAAACCATAGACGCTTTTCTTTGCGAGCGCCACATAGATGTTTCCCGGGCCTGTAATTTTATCCATCTTCGGAACGCTTTGTGTCCCATAAGCAAACGCAGCAATTGCCTGTGCGCCGCCCATTTTAAATATTTTATCAGCGCCGGCGATTTTTGCGGCTGCAACCGTAACCGGGTTTATTCTTCCGCCCATAGCAGGCGTTGCAACATAGATATTCGGTACACCCGCACATTTCGCGGGAATAATGTTCATCAATACACTGGAAGGATATGCCGCCTTACCCCCCGGTACATAAACCCCGGCATTTTCCACAGGAAGGTATAGCTGTCCCAATATTTTGCCATCCTCTTCCAAAAACCAATTCTCTCGCTTTTGGCGGTTATGAAAACGCCTGATATTTTCTGCAGATTCGCGCATGATGGCAAGCAAGCCGCTATCCACCACTGCAAAAGCTTCGTCGATCTCCGCTTCCGTAAGAAGCAGATTCTGCGCGTTTGCATCAAAGCCGTCAAACTTCTTAATATATGCAAACAATGCGCGGTCGCCTTCACTGCGGATACGCCCGAGCACTTCATCCACGACCTTCTGCTGGTTGGTATAATCTGTCTGCGCCCGATTCATTAGTCTTTCTTTTATTGCATCCGTCTGCGCGGAAGATAGGATCGGCAATATCATTGCATTTCCTCCAAAGCTTTTGACATGGCTTTTATCAACGGCTGTATTTGTTCTGTCTTTGTTTTTAAGCTTACCTGATTTACCACAAGGCGCGCGCTGACATCGCACACTTCTTCCAGCACCGAAAGACCGTTTTCACGGATCGTCGCACCGCTTTCTACGATATCTACGATCACATCGCTCAAATCAAGAATCGGCGCGAGCTCAATACTCCCATTCAGCTTGATGATCTCAATATCCTCGCCTTTTTCATCGTAATACATTTTTGCAATCCGCGGGTATTTTGTCGCAACGCGCGTAATGCTGGAAGTAATCCGTTCTTTTTGCTTCTCTGCATAGCCCGCAACACAAATTTTACAGGTGCCGCAACGCAAATCAAGCATCTCATAAAGCGGCAGCCCTGCCTCAAGAAGCGTATCTTTGCCCGCAATTCCGATATCCGCTACTCCGCGATAAACGTAAACGGGAACGTCTGCTGGTTTTACTAAAACAAAACGGATATCATTTTTTTCATCATAAACGACCAGCTTCCGGTTATCTTCTTCAAGCTGCGTTATATCAAGCCCGCATTTGGAAAAAAGCTTTGTTGCAAATTTAGCTAATCTGCCTTTGGCAAGTGCAATTGTCAGTGCCATACTATCTCCCCTCAAATTCTATGATCTCGAAATATGCGCCGTCATAGTTTTTAGAACCGTTCCATTCCAGAATAACCGCACGTCCCTGGTCTCGGAGCATCTGCGCATAATCATATGCCTGCTTCCTCTGTGTGGGGCAGCAACATACAACCAGTACTTTTTCCGGCGGCGTCTTGAGTTTTCCCTCTTGATCCAGAACGACCAGCAGTTCCTTGATACCCATAGCAAAGCCCGTCGCAGGCGCACTCTGCCCAAATTCACTTAACAATCCGTCATACCTTCCGCCGGAAAGAATCGGCGTACCGATCGCACCGGATATCCCGCGGAATAAAATTCCGGAATAGTAATTAAAATTATTCAGAATACCAAAATCAATAGAAATATATTTTCCATATCCGTAATCACAAAGAATCTCATATACCTCGCGAATGTTCTCTACAGCTTGCTTGCATTCTGTATTTCCGGAAAGCTGCATCGCACGCTCCAAAACTTCTGCGCCGCCAAATAAGCTCCCCAACTCCAAAAGCGCACTTCTGATCTGTGGGTTAGTATTAAGACGGTTCAGTTCATATTCAAGTTCCACACTGTTTTTGGTGTCGACCAGCATGCGAATACGCTCTGTCTGCTCTTCTGTCAGCTGTTCACCAGATAATAATCCTTTAAAAAATGCAACCTGCCCCAGTTCAAGCTTAAATTCCTTAATGCCGACCGCAAGTAGGCAGCGAATTGCGAGTGCAATCACTTCCGCATCGGCATCAGCGCCTTTTTCGCCGATCAATTCTACGCCGGCCTGCGTAAATTCTGATTTTCCGGCAATTCCATGATGGAAGAATCCAAACGCATTTTGTATGTAACACAGTCTAAGCATATCTGTTTGCGCCAAGAGTTTTGTCGCCGCCATTCTGGCAATCGGTCCTGTGATATCAGGACGCAGCGCCAAAATCCGTCCCTTTGAGTCAAAAAATTTTATCATGTTCTCCTGCACATAAGGCACCGAATCGTGCATAAACACTTCATAATGTTCAAAAGACGGCGTTTCAATTTCATTATATCCGCTTTTCACAAATTCCGAACGAATGCGATCCTCCACTTTACGCTTGGCAGCACATTCTTCCGGTAGATAATCCCACGTTCCCGTAGGTACTTGTAATTTTAACTGATCCATATTATTCCCATGCACTCCCATATTTTTTGCGTTTTGATACAATACTTTCGCCAAATAATTTATCATAGTAAAACGCTACTACACTAATATAATAATATATATCTCTCTTTTCGTCAAGCAATGCTTTTTAATTTAACGCAATTTCCAGTATTTTATTTTCCAAATTATCTTTCGCCATCGTTGTTATCATATTGTATTCATATATAAATGCCGGATTTTCTGCAATCGCCTGCAATACAGCTCCGGTCTTTTCCAAGAGCCTTGCGTCTGCAATCAAATTAGCAACCTTCAGCGTGCTGTCTCCATGCTGTCTTGTACCGAGAATATCTCCTGTGCCGCGCAATTTCATATCTTGTTCGGCAATTTCAAAACCATCAGAGGTCGCTGTCAACACGCGCAGACGTTCATATGCGCTTTGAAGATCGGAAACCAAAAAGCAATAAGATTGATCGTTTCCGCGTCCTACCCGTCCTCTCAGCTGGTGCAATTGCGCGAGACCAAACCGCTCCGCGTTCATGATAACCATCACAGTAGCGTTCGGCACGTTAATTCCTACTTCAATCACCGTTGTGGAAACCAGCATGTCAATTTTTCCTGCTGCAAAATCTTCCATGATCTGCTGCTTTTCGCTGTTTTTCAATTTGCCATGCAACAGCGCCAGCCTATGACCGCGATATTCCCTGTTCAGCTCCTCCATTACGCCGGAGGCACTGCGTGCATCCATCCCCTCGCTATCCTCAATCAACGGACAAACAATATATGCCTGGCGTTGCTGTTGAAGCTGCTGCTGCACAAAGCTGATCATATCATGATATTTATTTTCATGGATCAAATAGGTTTTTACCGCTTTGCGCCCCGGAGGCAATTCGTCCACAATAGAAATATCGGTATTGCCAAATAAAACAAGAGACAAAGACCGCGGGATCGGCGTGGCGGACATAATCAGCGTGTGTACATCACGGTTATTTCCCGCAAGTGCCGCCCGCTGCTTTACACCAAAACGATGCTGTTCATCCGTAATGATCAAGCCCAAATTGGCAAAAGAAGCATTTCCGTACAAAAGCGCATGTGTACCGATCACAATACTGGCTGCACCGGTTTCTATTTGATCATTTGCTTTCCTGCGTTCCGCCGCATTCAGCGCACCCGTCACCAAAACAATTTCTTCTTCCGGAAATAGCCGTGTTGCTGTTTCCCAATGCTGTCGTGCCAAAATCTCTGTGGGAGCCATCAGTACGCTCTGATAACCGCTTTTTCTCATGCACTGCATAGCAAAAAAAGCAAGTACGGTTTTTCCACTTCCCACATCCCCTTGCACCAGCCGGTTCATACAAACATCTTTTTGCAAATCCTGTGATATTTCGCTCATCACACGTATCTGTGCATCGGTAAGAGAAAACGGGAGTTTCCCTGCAAAATCTATTTTTTCCTGTTCAGTATTTTTTACTGCAATACTGCTCTTCTGGCGTTTTTCTTCTCCTAGAAGCTGCATCATCCTGTTAAAAAGAAGCAATTCATCAAAAACAATCCGTGTACGCGCTCTGTCCGCTTCTGTCCGTTCTCTCGGAAAATGAATGGCGTGCAAGGCAGATTTTAGACTAGGCAGTGAGAAACGCGCCAAAAAAGCGTCGGAATACGGCTCTCTGATTTCTGTTTCATAGAGCGCTTGCCGCATGAACTTCCTCATCATGTTCTGGTTCAGTCCGCCGGTCAGTGGGTACACAGGAAGATACGGACTGTCGGGCTTTTCAAAATAAATTTCTGGCGACGAAATCACGCCCTTGCCGTATTTATACTCCAGTTTTCCGTATAAATAAAGCGTTTTTCCAACCGTAATATAATTTCTGATGTATGTTTGATTAAAAATATCTACCGTTGCTATCCCGCCGGCGTCAGTTACCTCAAATGACGTGATCTCCAGACCCCTGCGAATTCTCTTTACCTGAGGAAGTGATGTTACTTTGACTTCAAACAACGCCGTTTCCCCCAGCCGCACATCTTTGAATCTTTTGATATTGGAAAAATCTTTATAATCCCGTGGCAAATAGTATAGTAAATCACGCACCGTACGGACGCCTACTTTTTCCATAAGCCGTGCTGTTTTTTCACCGATTCCGCGTAAATTTTGTATTGATTCATTTCCAAGCATTTATTATTCCCGGATAACCCTTTTTTCTTGTAGTTATTTCATCTTATGAAAAAGCCGGCATTGTTTATGCCGGCAAATATCATCGCTGCTTATTCTATAACGTCTGCATCTTATTCCACCGAGATCATATAAGGATAAACCGGCTGACCTCCGTATACAACTTCAACCTCACACTCCGGATATTTTTCCGTAGTGAGATCGCACAATTCCGATGCGGTATCCTCGTCTGCACCCTCACCATAATATATGGTGATGAGCCCTGATTCTTCATTCGCCATCGTTTGAATGAGCGCTGTATAAACCTCGCTTAATGTATTACCGGTAGAAACGATATCGTTTTCTGCAATTCCGAGTAGCTCGCCTTCTTTAATATTGATCCCTTTTAAAGTAGTATCGCGAACCGCATGTGTAATAGATCCGGTTTTAATCTCATTCGTTGCCTGCTGCATTTGCTTTTCATTGGTATCCAAATCCGCTTCCGCATCAAAAGCCACTGCCGCTGCAAGACCCTGTGGTATTGTACGGGACTTGATAACACGTACATTTTTTTTGCATAACTCCGCAGCTTGCTGCGCTGCCAAAATAATATTCTTGTTATTGGGAAGCACTAAAATATTTTGGGAAGGAGCCGCATCCATTGCCCTTAACAAATCCTCTGTCGATGGATTCATAGATTGTCCACCCTCGACAAACATATCAACCTGCCAATCTTCAAAAACAGAACGAATCCCATCGCCCGCTACAACCGCTACTACCGCGATCTCTTTTTCTTCGCGCTCCGGCAAATCCGGCACATCCGTAATATCAGAAAGCTCACGATGCTGTTCGCGCATGTTGTCGATCTTGATATGGCTGAGCTCACCCAAAATCTGCGCATATTGCAGTGCAAGTCCCGGTTCATTGGTATGCACATGTGTCTTTACTAAATTTAAATCGCCCACCACTAAAACGCAGTCGCCGATTTTAGATAAATTATTACGATAGGTATCAATATCTCTCTCTTTGGTGTCGGGAAATAAATTTTTTATAAAAAACTCTGTGCAGTATCCAAATTCAATTTCTTTTTCTTCCGATCCAACCGTAGAAAAATCCACCACAGGTTCTTTTTCCATCCATAATCCGTCGCTGTCGATCTCTTCCCCATCCAAAACAGATTGAAAGCCCATCATGATCACAAGAAAGCCCGCGCCCCCAGCATCAACGACGCCCGCTTCCTTCAGTACCGGAAGCATGTCCGGCGTTTTCCTAAGCGTTTTTTCTCCTTCTTTGATGGCATAGACCAACTGATCATAGAGATTATCCGTTTTCAGCGCACTTTCTTCTGCTGCTGTCGCAATGCTGCTTGCAACTGTAAGAATCGTGCCTTCCTTTGGCTTCATAACCGCTTTATATGCAAAATCGACACCATTCCTAAGTGCCTGCGCCATTATTTTGGTCGTAAATTCCCGGCTTCCTTCTTTTATAACAGCATCTGCAAATCCTGCAAAAATCTGGGAAAGAATAACACCAGAGTTTCCCCTGGCTCCCTTTAGGGCTCCAAGGCTTACTGCTTTGACTACTTTTACTAAATCATCCTCTGCCGATGCGGCTTCTTTTGCCGCTGTAATCATGGTAAGAGACATATTTGTACCGGTATCTCCATCCGGTACTGGAAACACATTCAGTGAATCCAAAGTTTCCTTATTTTTCTCCAAAATTGCGGCAGCTCCCAAAAGCATGTTTTTCAGGAGCTTGCCGTCAAGACTGATAACCAATATCGTGGTCCCCCTTAGAATTGAATTCCTTGCACGATAATATCAACGCTGGCAACATTAAGACCAGTCTCTTTTTCCAGCGTATATTTTACCTTATCAATAATATTTTCTGCAACCGCAGACAAAGAAACGCCATATTTTACTGTGATATACAGTTCGACAACAACGTTTTCCGAACCGTCTGTCTTAATCTTTACACCTTTTTGCAGGTTATCTGCTTTAAATAAATTGGTAAACGCATCCCCTACGCTTTTTTGAGACATTCCAACCAAGCCGTAACACTCCATTGCGCTGATGCCAGCAATCTTAGCGAGATAATCATCAACATAAGTAACCGTGCCTAAACTAGTTTTCAAAATCGCGCTCATCAGAAAAAACCTCCTAGTGGTTTATTATACTAATCACAAATAAAAAACTTTGTTTCTTATTTTCGACGCTCATGGCGGCGATAGCGGTTTTAGCCGCCAGTGATGTTCGCTACATGCAATTTCTCTGCGGCATAGCCTCAGCGGCAAACACAACTTACCGGATAAAAACGTTTTTTGTTTTCATCAAAAATTATTATTCTTATGTATTATATAACATATTTCCAGCAATATCAAACCTGTATCAATATTTTCTTCCATACAAATCAACATGATTATTTTAACTTTTGAACCAAAATTCTTCCATAAAACACTTGCAAAAAGTCTATGATAATGGTAAAATAAACGCTGTTTGATATGTATGTACCAAGAGGGAGGTGTTTTCAAGTGGCAAAATATTGTGAAGTATGCTCTAAAGGCGTTGTATCCGGGAACAAAGTCAGCCATTCGCACAGAACTTCCAAAAGAATTTGGGCTCCCAATGTGCAGCGCGTCAGAGTGATCGACGAAAATGGCACTCCAACAAGAAAGTATGTTTGCACGCGTTGCCTGCGTTCTGGAAAAGTTGAGCGCTACGTATAACGTTTTGTTACGTAAGATGATGTAAGGCAGACAAGGATGTCTGCCTTTTTTCATATCATTTTTTATTATTTATTTTTTATAATATAAATATAATCGTCGCTGTAACCGATTGCCTTGCCTGCGGTCATAACATTGCTAATGCCGCGAGGTTGATAATTTGTCAGCAACAATTTTTCCAGCGGATAATATACACCGGAAAACACATCCACGCATGCGCGATCCCCTGCCGGAATGATGGAAACCGTCTGTCCTTCTGCACCGCTGATCACAAAGTCATCTTTCGCAATCCTAATTTCCTGCCAGGCATCTTCTATCAACATTTCCACGCCTTTTTGATAAGCGCGTTTTAATAGCATTAAGTTGGAAAGCAAATGGTCAATCCGCCCCCCGGTTGCGCCAAGCATAACGACCTTTTTTGCACCGCGGCCTATGGCTGTATCCAGTGCGAGCATGCCGTCTGTTTCATTTTTTTCCACCTGTGCACGGATAATCTCAACCCCCGCGCTTACTTTGTATTTCTCCAGCAGCGTTTTATCCAACGAATCCATATCCCCAAGGATAATATCCGGTAATATTCCGTAACGGTCAAAAGCCAGAAGACCGCCATCGACCGCTATTTTGAGCGTTTCACCATCTGCATAGGTTAGCAGATGCTCGCAAGTTGGCATATCTCCGGCCGCAACCAATAAAGCATTCATTTTCCGTTAACCCCGGAGCGCCTTTATCATCGTTTTCGGATCCTCAGCACCAAAAACAGCACTGCCTGCTACAAGCACATCAGCACCTGCCTCGATCAACGTGCGGTTATTCTTCAAGCTTACGCCGCCGTCAATTTCTAGCTCTATCTTACGTCCTGACGCCTCAATCATGCTGCGGACTTCTTTAACCTTATCTAACACTGCAGGAATAAAACTCTGTCCGCCGTACCCGGGATTTACACTCATCAATAAAATCAGATCCACATCATTCATTACATACTTCAAGACATCAGTGGGCGTTGCAGGATTCAAAACTACGGCTGGTTTTGCGCCCGCTTCTTTAATTTGCACGAGAGCTCTTTGCAAATGGTTCGTCGCTTCGGCATGGATCGAAATCAAATCTGCTCCGGCTTGTGCGAAACGTTCAATATAGCGCTCCGGCTCAACGATCATCAAGTGAACGTCAAGCGGCATTTTTGCAACTTTTTTCACAGCGGAGATCATCTGAAAACCAAATGTGATGTTTGGCACAAACATACCGTCCATAACGTCGCAATGTACATAATCTGCGCCGGCTTCATTGAGCATTTCGATTGCCTGCTGCATATTCCCAAAATCAGCAGATAGAATAGAGGGTGCAATTTTGATCATTGTCTTTTTTCTCCTAACAAATATAATAATTTTAAATAACGTTCATAACGTTCTGCGCTAATCTTCCCTTGTAAAAGTGCTTCTTTTACGGCGCAGCCCGGTTCTTTATCGTGTATACAGGAAGAAAACCTGCACTGTGCGGCATATTGCTGCAATTCCGGATAAAAATGCGCTAATTCCGTCTTGCTTATTCCATCTATATCATACATGGAAAACCCTGGCGTATCAACCAGATAAGCGTCTTCTTCTTTTAAATACAACAATTCTGCTTGTCGGGTAGTATGTTTTCCGCGGTCGGTCTTACGGCTGAGATCGCCTGTTTCCAAACCAAACGCGCCACATATGGCGTTTATGATCGAGGATTTCCCTACTGCAGATTGCCCGGCAAGGCAAACACATTTTCCGTGCAATGAATGCTTGAGTCCATCAATTCCCTGTCCCGTGACCGCCGAGACCTGCAGCACATCATAAAAAGAATATTGTTTTTCAATCTGCGCCGCGCATTTCTCGTCCATCTCTGATTTATTAATAACGATAACCGGGTTAATTCCCGCGCGCTCCGCCTGGATTAGAAGTTTATCACATAACAAAAAATCAACCTCCGGCTTTCCGGCGGACAAAACCAGCAACATTTGATCCACATTCGCAACCGGCGGACGAACCAGTCGGTTTGCTCTCGGCAATATTTTTTCTATCGCGGCATATCCCTGTCCGGACGGCTCAAAATCCACGAAATCGCCAACGCACGGCGTCAACCCATCTTTACGAAACCTCCCGCGTGCCTTGCATTCAAACACGGTTCCGTTGCTGTCGCTGACATAATAAAAACCGCCAATGCCTTTTATTATCCTGCCTCGAATTTTATTCTCCCCCTTTCAGGAAAGTTAAATCAAATGCACTCGACTGCATCGTGTCATTATAGAACACAATCATTTTTTTGCTGAGTGAAGGATCTTCCGCATTAAAAGTTGTGACAATATCCAGTGGAATCGTCTGCTTCCCTTCCTGCATAACCGTATCATATACGATATAATAAACCGTAATATCATTGATCGCTGCCTGAATCGCCAGCTTCACCGAAGTTTCATTGCTCGGAACATTCAGTGTAATCTCTCCCTGATAGGAATACGGCGTATTATTGTATTTTGAAATCCGCAAAGAGACCGGCTTCGCCGAAATTTGCTCTGTACCGGCTTTAGGCTCTTGCGCAACCACAGTTCCGCTTTCGAGCGCACTTTCTTCTTTATAAATATAAATCTTGTCAAGCCCCGCCTGCTTTAAGGCGCTGACCGCGTTTTCTACAGACTGTCCTTGTACGTCCGGGATCGGTATGTTGATACTATCCGGCGCTTTTTTCACCGTCAGTATCACAAGACCACCGCTCTCTGCGACTGATTCCCCCTCGTTCGGCGATTGGGCTATCACATAATCAATCGGCATATCTCCGGTTGTTTGTGTGACGATTTTTGTTACGCTGATGCCTTTTTCCGCCAATACTTTCTTTGCCTGCTCAACATCCATGTTAATTACGCTGGGCATCACATCCGATCCCGTTCCGTTACTAACGATAAATGTAATGGGATCGCCACTTTTTACGCCGCTGCCTTCTGCAGGCTCTTGGTTGATCACAATTCCTTTTTCCGCCTGGTCAGTATACTCATAAGATATGGTGGGTACCAAATCCATATTTTTTGCTAATTCCACAGCATTTTTTTCCGTCATGCCCACAAAATTCTCTACCGGCTTTGGTTTGCTGCTGTTTATGTCGATTATCGCACTGGCAACCAGGATGATGGCCACCACGACAATCGCCGCTACGCCAAACGTAAAAAGAAGTTTTTTCAGGCTGCGCTTGGATCGTTTAGCGTGAAGTTCCTCAATGTGCTGCTGAACACGCCTGCTTTCCGTATATTTTACATATTCCCCATTCGGTTCACTTAAGCATCGCTGTAAATCTTCATACATATTAAAAGCAGATTTATACCGAAAATGTTTATCTTTCTGCGTTGCCTTTTGAATGATTTTATTCAGGCTTTCCGGAAGCCCCGAAATCTCATCTGCAATATTCGGCATTGGCTCGTTGATATGTTTTAAGGCAATTGCAACAGAAGTGTCCGCATCAAACGGTACTTTCCCGCATAACATTTCATAAATCAGTATCCCAAGCGAATAAATGTCAGAACGCTTATCTACCCGTTCCCCCCGCGCCTGCTCGGGCGAAAAATAGTGCACAGAACCCATTACGCTGTTATCATCCGCGGTAATCGTATTCTGCTCAATGTTCCGCGCGATTCCAAAATCAGCAATAAAAGGTTCGCCATCCATATCAATCATAATATTATGCGGCTTAATATCGCGGTGCACAAATCCTTTGACGTGTGCGTATTCCAGCGCAAGACACAGCTTCTTTGCAACATTCACAACATATTTCAGCGGCAGGGGTCCATTTACGTTAATCAGATGCTTTAACGTTTTTCCCTCGATCAAATCCATTACTATATAATAAGTCCCATGGTCAAAACCCGCATCGTACGCACGGATAATATTCGCATGACGTAACTTTAAAGAAGCCTGCACTTCTTTTTTGAAACGCTGGATAAATTCTTCATTTTGCGTTAATTCCGGTTTAAGAATTTTGACTGCGACAACCTGGTTGGCATATTCATCCATCGCTTTATAAATATATGCCGATCCCCCGGAGTCAATTTGCTCGATCAGGCGGTATCTGCCTGCCAGCAACATATTCGGTTCTATCATATCCGCGCTTCTCCTTCATCCGCATGCTGCGCAAGAATAACGGAAATATTGTCTTTTCCGCCCCCATTGAGCGCGATATCAACTAATTTATCGGCTTTTTCCTGCAGCGTAATTTCGCTTGACAACACATTGCGCAGGATCTCTTCGTCTGTATAATTGGTAAGCCCATCCGAGCACAACAGCAGCATGTCCCCCTGTTTCCACTCCAAATGAAAAAAGTCTACCTTTAAATTTTTCATACCAATTGCGCGCGTTATAATGTTTTTAAACGGATAGTCTGCGGCTGCATGTCCTTTTATAACACCGCTGTCAATCAAATATTGCACGTATGTATGATCATCTGTAATTTTTTCAATTGTATTTCCGTTATAATAATAAGCCCGGGAATCGCCGACTTGTGCCACAACAATCGCTTTTCCATCAAATCCGGCAAACGTGAGTGTCGTACCCATGCCCTGGAGCGCCTCGTTTTGCTGCATCTCCTTTTGTAGGTTTGCATTTGCGTATTCTATTGCTTTTAAAACAACGCCTTTTGTAATCCGCTGCGTATGATGCTCTTCAAAATAACGGCATACGGATTCACAGGTGATTTTACTCGCCACTTCACCCGCTGCATGCCCGCCCATTCCGTCCGCAACCATCATATAATATGGTTTTTGATCAGTGCGTACGCAAATAGTATCTTCGTTGATTGACCTTACTTTTCCCACATGGCTGATCGCCGCCGTTTTCATGTATTATTCCTCGCTCTTTTCAAACCTCTGACGAAGCTGACCGCACGCGCCGTCTATATCTCCACCCATGGATCTACGAACGGTCGCAGAAAGCCCGTATTGTTCCAGCATTTTACAAAATGCATAAACTCTGTCTTTATTTGGTGCAGAAAATATACCGTCGTCATTTGGATTCAGCGCAATCAGGTTTACATGGCAATTCAGACCACGTAACGCTTCTTTTAATTGCGCTGCATCTTCTTCCGTATCATTTTGATTTTCTATCACTGCATATTCTATTATAATACGTCTTCCCGTTTTGTGAAAGTAATTCCTTGCCGCATCCAACACTTCCGAAATGGTATATTTTTGTGCTATCGGCATGGTTTCACGGCGTTTTTCATCTGTTGACGCATGCAAAGAGATAGAAAGCGTGACCGGCATGCCTTCCTGTGCAAACCGCATTATTTTTTCCGGTAATCCGCAAGTGGAAAGTGATATATTACGATAACCGATCTGCAAACTGTGGGCATCGTTTATCAGTCGCAAAAATTTAACCACATTATCATAATTATCAAGCGGCTCGCCCATTCCCATTAACACAATATTGGTTATATTTCTTCCCGATCCCTGGTCTGCGTTAACCGCAATCACCTGTCCTAAAATTTCACCTGCCGTTAAATTTCTGGATAAACCAAATTTCCCGGAAGCGCAAAACCGACATCCCATCCGGCAGCCAACCTGCGTAGAAACGCAAATGGTGTTCCCGTAATTTTTTTGCATAAAAACACTTTCCACCGTACTGCCGTCGTGATAACGAAATAAATATTTCTTAGTTCCGTCACGCGAAATACGGACGTCCGCAATCTTGGGAAATCCTTCTATATAATTCGTCTGCAATTTTTCACGCAATGGCGCACCTAAATTGGCCATACTGCCAATATACACGCCCTTCGTCAACCATTCCATGATTTGCGTTGCACGGAATGGCTTTTCCCCGATCCTTGCCATCTCTTGTTTGAGCTCGTCTAAATCATAATCCAAAAGATTCTTCATACACGTTCCATCCCAGCAATAAAAAAGCCATCGATTCCATCACGGAACGGAAACAACTGTATTTTTTCCCCCTCCGCATACAGTCGCAACTTCTCCGGCAATCTTTCCGAAAGGTCGATCCCGCGAAAGTCTGGATTGTTTTGCAAAAACCAAGAGACATTTTCTTCATTTTCCGCCTTATCGATCGTACATGTGGAATATAATAATGTCCCACCCTTTTTCACATAACGCGCGCAAGTCGAAAGAATCCCGCGTTGTATTTTGACAAGCGAGGGAATGTCTTCCTTTTCCTTGAATACTTTGATATCCGGTTTACGGTACAAAAGCCCCAGTGCAGAGCATGGCACGTCTGCTAAAACAACATCAAAAGCGTTTTCCCAATTTTCTTGGAATTCCGATGCGTCTGCCACCACTATTTCCGCATTTTCTACATGAAGCCGTGCAAAGGTATTTTCAATGAGCGTTGCCCTATGCGGATGAAGTTCCATGGAAACCACACGTCCATCTTTCGCAAACTGCGACGCATATGCGCTTTTTCCTCCGGGCGCAGCGCACGCATCGAGTACCTTATCCCCGTGACGAATCCCCGCGGTACGTACGCACAACATAGAAGCTTCGCCTTGCACGGTAAACATCCCGTCTTGAAATCCGGGCATTTTGTCTATCGCCGAGACATGTCGCAAATAAGCTGCGTCCGGCAGATATTTTCCGGGTAACGCTCCTTCCGGCAATATAAAATTATCTTCCTCACAAACCCGAACACAGGTAAGCGCATTATCGCCATGGTAAGCAAGCATCTGCTCTGCCTGCTCCGCACCATAATCCTTTAAATACTGCTCGCACAACCACTTCGGATAGCTGTAAAAAACATGTAAAAATTCCGCCGGATCTTTTTTTTTGTCAGGATAGTCGATCTTCCCCAGAGTTTTTGATACATTACGCAGTACAGCATTTACGAATCCCTTGAGCTGCGGCTTTCCAGCATCCTGCACCAGCTTCACGCTTTCGTTTACCGCAGCCGATACCGGTACAGATTCAAAAAACATCAGCTGACACGCGCCCAGCCGTAATATATTTCGGATCACCGTATGCACGCGCTTTCCGCCGATAAATCTCTCCAATACATAATCAATCCGACAAAGGTTTTCTATCGTCGTACTTGCAAGCGCAGTAATAAAGCGCTTATCCTCAATGGTCCAGTTTTGCATAAGCGCTTTTTTCAATTCCAGATTTAAATAGGTTCCGTCTTTCAGTACATGTGTTATGGCGTTCAGCGCCGCTTGCCTTGCTTTCAAGTTTTATTGCCCCGCTTCCGTTTTTTTAAATAGATAACCGGATTCCATTTTCTTTCCTCGCAGGCTCTCCCTCGATGGCATACGTCTCGCGCCTTGCCGCTGTATCTCTTCTACCAACACCATTCCGTCCTTTGTTTTGATCCCCAGACCTTCTTTTTCATTAGCAAATAAAATCGTGCCGCATTTTTCCGCGCCTGCATAATCGGCCGCCATAGCGCGGAAGACCTTTATCTTTTCTTCTCTATACATCATATATGAACCGGGTACAGGATTCGTACCCCTGATAAAGTCCACGATCTCTTTGCTCTCGTGGCAAAAATCAATTTCTCCAAAACCCTTTTGAAACATTGGAAAATAAGTTGCTTCAGCCTCATTTTGCGGCGTACGTACAAGGGTTCCATTCTCTAATCTTTTCAGCGTATCTAAAAGAACGTCGGCGCCAAGGACACGCAACGCGTCGTATAGTTCACCCGCCGTCATTTCAGGCGGAATATCCATCTTTTTTTGTACTAAAACATCGCCGGCATCCAGCGCACGCACCGTATACATCGTGGTCACCCCCGATTCTGTATCGCCATTGATGATAGACCATTGGATCGGCGCCGCGCCACGCAATTTGGGCAGCAAAGAAGCATGCACATTTATACAGCCAAGGGGAGGAATATCGAGTATCTCTTGTGTCAGGATATGCCCGTACGCAGCTGTCACCATAAGATCGGGTGCAACCTCGCGAATTGCGGCAACGCCTTCCGGAGCGCTAACTTTTTCAAACTGGTAAACGGGAATACCATAGGCAAGAGCAGCTTCTTTCACCGGAGGCGGAAGTATTTTATGACCTCTTCCCGCTTTTCTGTCCGGCTGTGTAAAAACGGCAGCAACATGATATCCGTTTTCGTGCAGCATTTGAAGCGACGGAACAGCGAATTCCGGTGTCCCCATAAAAAGTATTTTAAAGTTCTTCTTCATGTTCCTCGTCTTTCCGCTCGTCTTTTTCCACACGTTCTACCATCTTATCTACGAACAAAATGCCGTCCAAGTGATCTATTTCATGCGCAAACGCACGCGCAAGCAGACCTTCTCCCGTATATTCTACGGTTTCCCCTTCGCGGTTTTGTGCGCGCACCGTTACTTTTTCCGGGCGAATGACATACCCGTTGTCGTCCGGAAGGGAAAGGCAGCCTTCTTCTTCCCGCTGTGAGCCTTCCGTATGAATAATTTCAGGATTAATCAATTCTATGAGTCCATCTCCTACGTCAATTACCACAGCGCGACGAAGCGCCCCAACCTGTGGTGCGGCAAGCCCCACACCCCGCGCTTCATACATCGTCTGCGCCATATCATCGAGCAAATCTAAAATCCTTTTGTTAATATTGGTAATAGGACGGGATATCTTCCGCAGCCTCGGGTTATCCCCTTCCAAAATTGTTCTTGTAGCCATTTTTCCCTCCGTTATGCCATGTTTACCGGGTTCATATCAATTCCAGTAAGCACGTTGTTATCATGAAAATCGTGAAACACCTGATAAATTTTTCCGACGAGGTCGTCATCACTGTTTTTTAAATGAATTAAAATTTGATAACGTTCTTTATTATTAATCCGTTTAATCATAGATTCCGACGCCTTGATACTTATTATACCATTTTTATAAGGCAATAGCACATCTTTTAAGCGTACGATAAACGCTTTCACAGCTGCAATCACTTCTTTTTCGCGTTCTCCGGAAAACTGTATTTGCACATAGGAAGAAAACGGCGGCAGACTAAGCGCTTTTCTGTATTCGATTTCTTCCGCATAAAACCCTTTATAATCATGGCTCTTTGCATGCAGGATTGCATAATGCCGCGGATTATAGGTTTGCAGGATTACTTTCCCGGGTTGTTTGCGACCTGCTCTGCCCGCAATTTGTGTAATATGGCTGAAGGTACGTTCCGCGCTGCGATAATCAGGGATATTCAGCATCGTATCGGCAGCCAGCACTGCCGAAAGTGTTACATCCTTGAAGTCAAACCCTTTTGTAATCATCTGCGTACCAATCAAAATATCTGCCTTATGCGCCGCAAAATCTTCAAACATCCGCATATGCGCATCTTTGGTTCCCATTGTATCGAGATCCATACGCATAACCCGCGCTTGTGGAAAAAGCTTCTTTACCTGCTCCTCAATTTGCTGTGTTCCTATTCCAAAATATTTTAAATGCGGTTTCCCGCAAGAAGGGCAAACAGAGCGCGGCGTTTTTGTGCGTCCGCAATAGTGGCATTTTAAAATATCCTGTGATTTATGGTAGGTCATTGTAACGTCACACGTATCGCATTTTTCTACATACCCGCAGGAACGGCACATCACAAAAGTGGAATATCCCCTGCGGTTCAAAAACAACATAGCTTGTTGATGCTTCTCCAACGTTTCCGCCAGTGCGTCATATAATCTTCCACTGATGGCGCTGCGATTTCCATCCTTCAGCTCAAGGCACATATCCACGACTTCTACGCTAGGCAATTGCATGCCAAAAAGCCGCTTAGGAAGATCCAATAGCCTCAGTTTCCCCTGTAGCGCCCGATAATAAGTATCGATTTGCGGTGTCGCACTTCCCAAAATGAAGTCCGCCCCTTCCAGCTCACATCTTTTTTCCGCAATTTCCTGCGCGGTATATCGTGGATAATGATCTGACTTATAACTTGTTTCATGCTCTTCGTCAATAATGATAGCGCCGATATTTTCAAGCGGCGCAAAAACAGCGCTGCGGGCACCCAGAACGATCTTTGCTTCACCGCGCTTTACCTTTAGCCATTCATCATAGCGTTCTCCTGCCGATAATCCCGAATGGAATACGGCGATTTCTTCATGAAACCTTTGCTTTAAAAATCGGTAAGTCTGTGCTGTCAAAGATATTTCCGGTACCAAGAGCATCGCAGTCCTGCCCTTTTTCAGGCATTCGCGGATCACCCGGATATAGATCTCCGTTTTTCCGCTTCCCGTTACGCCATGCAGCAAAAACTTGTGTTCTCCGGAATGCAGGATGTCATCCAACGCTCTTTTCTGAAAACCTGTAAGCTCATAATCTTCAATTCTTTTCACTTTAGACGCAAATGGTTTTCTTTTAACTTCCTGTTCCTCGATTATGATAACACCTTTTTTTTCCAGCGTCTTCAATGCGGAAGAATTAAGCCTTGCCGCGGGTACTGAACCCTGTGCTTTCAAGGCATCCAATACTTCTATTTGTCGGGGATAACGCGGCGTACCGTCTTTTTGATACAACGTCTTCTCTGCTGCCAACAGTTCGTTCCCCTGCAAAACAAGGCGTGCAAAACGCTGCTTTTTCAGCGCCACCCTGCCACCGCGAAGCTGCGCAGGAACCATAAACCGCAGAGCCGCTGCCAGTGTCGTATGATATTTTTCCCGGATAAACCGCGCAAGCGCAATTTGTTTAGCAGTTAACGCACAAAAATCCTCCAACGGCGAGATGACGTCTTTGATCTTGCCCGCATCAAACTCGGTTGTTTGACAAATGTCAATTACCAGACCTTCAACTTGCTTCATGCCGCCAAAAGGGACGCTGACACGCATACCCTCGCGCAGCTCCATCCCTTCCGGGATCCGGTACTCAAACACCTTATCCACTTGCGTATGGGAAATATCCACAATTACCTTCGCGTACAAAAACAACCTCCGCGTTCAAAAAAAGCGTACCGGGTACGCTTTATTGAATGTCTTTTATGATCTCTGTCCAGATCGCGTCCGCAATCCTCAATTTCGTATCCTTTGGCAAGAAAACCGCGCTTCCGTCTCTTCGAAAAATCGAAACTGCGTTATATTCACTGTCAAATCCTGTTTCGTTTCCGGAAACATCGTTCGCTATAATCATATCGAGATTTTTCTTTTCCAGCTTTTTTCTGGCATAAAGCTCTAAATCCCTTGTTTCTGCAGCAAATCCTGCTAAAAAACAACTTTTCTCTTTCCCGACATCCGCGAGAATATCCTTTGTCTTTTTCAGCGCCAGCGTAAGATCTTCCTGCTTCTTCATTTTATGCTCCGCGCATTGCTCCGGTGCATAATCGGCAACTGCTGCAGACATGATAATCACATCTGCCTGCTCTTTCAGTTCCATGACCCGCTCGTGCATTTGCCCTGCATTTTCTACGCCGTAAATTTCTACGCCATCAGGCGGTGCAATCGCCACAGGACCACTTACCAGCAAAACCCTGGCTCCACGTTTCACAGCGCTTTGCGCAAGTGCATAACCCATTTTCCCGGAAGACCGGTTCGTCAGATAGCGCACCGGATCAAGCGCTTCGCGCGTCGGTCCTGCCGTGATCAAAACTGTTTTGCCTGCCAAATCATGGTTTTCGCGCCAAGCCGACTCCAAAAAGCTCAGGATGTCCTCCGGCTCCGGCATTCTTCCTTTGCCTGACTGCCCACATGCCAATTGTCCTTCTGCCGGAGGCATTACCAAAAAACCGCGATCTGTCAAAATTTGAAGGTTAACACGAGTCGCAATATTATCATACATGCCCGTATTCATCGCCGGAACAACAGCAACCGGACAACTGCAAGCAAGTAATGTTGTCGTAAGCATGTTATCTGCAATCCCGCATGCTATTTTTGCCACTGTATTCGCAGTTGCCGGAGCAATGATTGCATAATCAGCTTTTTGTGCAAGCGCAATATGCTCTACTTCCCAAGGCTTTTCGCGGGAAAACAAATCTATCGCGACCGCATTGCCGCTAAGTGTCTCAAAAGTAAGCGGCGTAATAAACTTTGTCGCCGCCTCCGTCATCACTACGTCAACATTTGCACCTGCCTTTTTCAGCAGACTTAAAAGATATGCGCTTTTATAAGCCGCAATACCGCCGGTTACCCCGAGCAGTATATTCTTTCCATTAAACATTATTTGATCCCGTCATTTACCCGGATATATGTTACTTTGTCATCCAAGACTTCATTCACAGCCTGAGAAACCGGATTCGGATCTACGCTTTCCGTTAAGGGCTGTGCACCGTCTATCAATTGACGCGCGCGCTTCGCTGTTTCTACAATCAACGTATATCTGCAATCAACTTTTGACAGCAGATCATTTAACTCCAAATGTATCATAACTTTTTCCTCCAAATACTCAAATCGTTTTATGAATCAATTTTTTTACTTCGCATACCGCCGTGTCAAGGTCATCGTTTACAACCTTGTAATCATACCGGTCTGCAAAGGACATTTCTTTTCTTGCTTCTCCGAATCTTTTTTGTACCTGCTCTTCTGTTTCCGTGCCGCGTCCGCGCAAGCGTGCCAGCAAAATCTCTTCCGACGGTGGCAGAATAAAAATCATACGTGCCTTGGGATAATTCTTTTTGACCTGCAATGCACCCTGCACATCGATCTCAAGTAAAACATTACGTCCCTTTTTCAGTTTATCCAGCACATATTGCTTAGGCGTTCCGTAATATTTTCCAAACACATCTGCATGTTCCAAAAACGCATCCTCGGCAATCATTTTTTCAAATTCTTCCTGCGTCTTAAAAAAATAATTGACCCCGTCTTGCTCAGTTCCACGCGG
Source organism: Christensenella sp. (assembly GCA_034926635.1). GTDB lineage: Bacteria > Bacillota > Clostridia > Christensenellales > Christensenellaceae > Christensenella. The sequence goes on from JAYFQX010000001.1 coordinate 165,366, forward strand.
CAGCCGTGTCGTACAAGAAATCGACAACTCCACGGAATCGTCCGTCTCCAACAATTTGCCAATGATGGTTCCTTTTCCGCATCCGGATGGTCCGGAAATCACAATTAATTCCCCAGTTTTTGTATTCTCCATATCGTCAGTCGTCCTGTTCATCACTGTCTTTTGTTACAATTCTATGCGCAACCGTTTCCGGTTGTACTGCTGATAAAATCACATGGTCACTATCCATAATCGCTACGGCGCGGGTACGCCTGCCGTAAGTTGCATCGATCAGCATTCCCTTTGCACGCGCTTCGGAAATAATGCGCTTGATAGGCGCTGATTCCGGGCTTACAATTGCAATCAAGCGATTCGCCGAAACAATATTGCCAAATCCGATATTGATCAATTTGATTGCCATAATGGCCTCCTATTCAATATTCTGTATCTGTTCCCTAATTTTTTCTACTTCGCCTTTTCCCGCGATCACCAGTTTCAAAATCTCGTTATCCTGCGTTTTAGAACCGATCGTGTTAAACTCACGGTTCAATTCTTGTACGATAAAGTCCATATTTCTGCCCTGCGGCGCACTATCATCTTCCCCGCTTGCTTTCATCTGCTTAACATGACTTTTGATGCGTACAATCTCCTCGGTAATATTGCAGCGATCTGCATAAAACGCTACCTCTTGCGCCAGCCTTTGCTGGTCGATCTCAGTGCCGCCCAAAATTTCTTCGATGCGTTCCTGCAATTTATTTTTATATTCTTCCACAACCACATTTTCTTTTCCTTCTATCACTTGCACAAAAGAAAGGATTTGGTCGAGTCTTTCATAAATATCGTGTTTTAATTGGCTTCCTTCTTTGCTGCGCGCAGCAGTTAGTTCAAAAACGGCAGCCTCAAGGTTCACCATCAAAAGATTCCGCAAAGCTTCTTCATCGGAATTTTCATCCTCATAAGTAACTGCATCCGGAAGCCGTATCAATTGTGAAACAGTCAAGTCGTTTTCAACCGTCGTCTGCGAGCAAATACTGTCTGCTGCTTCAAGATATGCCTGTATTAGGGGCATATCTAAAACGACTTTTTTTGCATCCATACGTTCCGAGGAATAATTAATAAACACCTCTACACGTCCGCGATTTAAATGCTGCTTTAAAAATTTACGGATGTCATCTTCCAAAAACATCATAAATCGCGGCTGCCGAATGCTGATATCCAAAAAGCGGTGGTTAACCGTTTTCATTTCTATCCTCAATTTCCGTCCGTCAATGGCAATTTCGCTTTTGCCAAAGCCTGTCATGCTTTTCAATCTTTTTACTTATCCTTCCCCACAAAATCGTTGCGTAATATTATACCATATCTATGCGCAATAAAAAAGCTTACCTTTCCAACGCTTTAAAAATCTGATCCGCCTGATACGGCACAAGTTTCCTTTTTTCGCCGCCGGTCACATCATAAACATTACGTTGTTTTGTCGCTTTTCCGATCACTGTAGTAAAAATACCCTTTTGTGCCAATTTTTGTGCTACACGTTCCCCGTTTTGCGCAGCAATCAGCATACTTCCGCTGGAAAGAAGTCCGTATACGTCCAGCCCATACCGTTTACAAACCTTGGAAGTCGCCGATAAAATCGGTACCTTGGAGAGATCTACCTCTGCGCCTACACCCGATGCTGTACACATCTCGCAGACTGCGCCGATCACACCGCCTTCCGTAATATCATGCATGGCGGATACTCCCGGGATCTGCGCCGCAACCAGGCCGTCCGGCACAACCGAAAACATGGACTTAATCTTTTCCACCTGCAGTACATCATCATAGAAAAAATCTTCTTTGAGCTCGCTAGCAAATTCGCTTGCCAAAATGGAAGTCCCTTCCAATCCCGCAAATTTCGTCATTAAAATATCGTCACCCACCTGCATATCAGCGGTTTTGAATACTTTACCCGGGATCACGGGAATACCGATCATCGTCACAGAAACCACCATCCGGTTGACCGCTTCCGTAACCTCTGTATGCCCGCCGATAATATCAATCCCCAGACTTCGTGCTGTAGTGGAAAGCTGATCCATAATCGCCGCAATATCTTCTTTGGTATCTGTCGGCGGAACTAACAGCGTAACCAGCGCTGACATCGGGCGTGCTCCTGCCGACGCGACATCGTTTGCATTGATATGGATTGCCAGTGTCCCTGTTTGCGCGCCGCCTGCCGTAATCGGGTCTGTTGAAACGACACATAAACCATCTTCTATTTTAATCGCGCAGCAATCTTCGCCCACACCCGCTCCCAGCACTGTCTCTGCATTCTGCGGTACAATCTGGTCGATCACAAGTCTTTTTAACTGCGCATTTGTCAATTTTCCCTGCTTCATGCCTTCTTAAGCTCCGCCTTCACCAATTCATTTACTGTTTTAGGGTTTGCTTTCCCTTTGGTCGCCTTCATAACCTGTCCGACAAAAAACGTCATCGCCTTGGCATTTCCGCCTTTATAATCCGCCACAGGTTTTGGATTCTCTGCAATAATTTTCTGAACCATCGCCAAAATCTCATCCGAATCGTCAAGCTGTTTAAGACCTTTTTCTTCCACGATCGCCGCAGGTTCCTTACCTGTTTTGAACATCTCTTCAAAAACCTGTTTCCCAACGCTGGAATTTATGACGCCATCCGCCACCAGCTTGAGCACATCGGTAAGTCCTTTGGCTGTAACAGGAATATCCTTTGGCTCAATTCCCTGTTCATGCATCAGACGCGCCAGCTCTACCATAATATAATTACTGATTGCTTTTGCCTCCGGATAAATTTCCATACATTCCTCAAACAGTTTCGCCGTATATTTTGACATCGTGAGAAGGCTTGCGTCATATTCCGGCAACCCGAATTCCGAGATGTACCGTTCACGCTTTGTCGCTGGAAGCTCCGGCAGCGACGCCTTGATCTGTGCGATCCGTTCGTCTGACAAATAAACCGGAACTAGATCAGGATCCGGAAAATAACGGTAATCATGCGCCTCTTCCTTATCGCGCATAGAATAGGTCTTGCCCTTTCCATCATCCCAACGGCGCGTTTCCTGCACAATTTCCCCACCGTCTTCTATGACAGCAATATGGCGCTTTGATTCATATTCAATCGCACGCTGCGCCGCCGAAATACTGTTGATATTCTTAAGTTCGGTACGCGTGCCATAAGTCTCGCTGCCCAGGGGGCGAACAGAAATATTAATATCGCACCGAAGCGACCCTTCTTCCATTTTGCAGTCAGAAACGCCGATATATTCCATATTGGCACGTACCAGATCCAAAAACGCCTTCACCTGTGCCGCATTTCTGAAATCAGGTTCCGTTACAATTTCCATCAGCGGCACGCCGCCCCTGTTGTAATCCACAAAACTCTCTGTACCCTGATGTACCAGCTTTCCTGCATCCTCCTCAATATGAATACGTGTAATGCCGATTTTGTGCTTTTGCCCATCTACGTCCAGCGTAACCTCGCCGCGGGAACAAAGCGGAAAGTCAAACTGTGAAATCTGATATGCTTTTGCAAGATCCGGATAAAAATATCCTTTTCTGTCAAGCTTGGAAAAATTAGGGATCTCACAATTAAGCGATAACCCCGCCCTAACGCCATATTCTACAGCCTGTTCATTCAAAACCGGCAGCGTCCCCGGCATAGAAAGACATACGGGGCAGACATTGGTGTTAGGCTCCGACCCAAATTCATTCTTACAGGAACAAAATATTTTCGTTTCCGTCGCCATCTCCACATGAACTTCTAATCCAATCACTATCTCATATTTCATTGGTTTCCCTCTCCATCACAACGTTGGTTTCCGGTCAAACTTAATTGCCTGCTCAAAGCTATACGCCGCGCGGAACATTGTATTTTCATCAAACGCTTTTGCAATAATCTGCACAGAAACAGGCAGCCCTTCCTTTGTTACGCCCGATGGCAGCGAAATTGCCGTGAGTCCCGCGATGTTAACCGGAACGGTATATAAATCGTTCACATACATTTCCAGCGGCGTAGATTTCGAGCCGATCGGAAATGCCGGTGTAGGCGTTGTTGGCGAAAGCAGAATATCATATTTCTCAAACAGCCTGTCAAAATCATTTTTGATCAGCGTGCGGACTTTAAGTGCCTTTAAGTAATAGGCATCATAATAGCCGGAGCTCAATACATAATTGCCCAGCATAATACGACGTTTTGTTTCATCGCCGAACCCTTCGGAACGCGTATTTTTATACATTTCCTTCAGGTTTTCATAGTGCTCCGTGCGGTAACCATAACGTATTCCGTCAAATCTCGATAAGTTGGAGGCAACCTCCGCAGAAGCAATGACATAATACGCTGACAGCGCATAATCAAACGTAGGCAGCGAAGTTTCTTCTATGACCGCGCCCAGTTTTTCAAACTCTTTAATTGCGTCCAAATAAGATTGCTTTACCTCAAGGTCTATTTCCTGCTCCAAATATTCTTTTGGAATACCGACGCGCAATCCCTTGACCCCATCCTTCATTCCCGTACCATAAGACGGATAATCCATGATCGCCGAAGTCGAATCCTTGGAATCCTGTCCGGAAATCAGGTCAAGTACAAAAGCAGAATCCTCCACCGTCTTTGTGAGTGGACCAATTTGGTCAAGAGACGATGCAAATGCCATCAACCCATAACGCGAGACCGTGCCATAGGTAGGCTTCAATCCAACCACGCCGCAAAATGCAGCAGGTTGGCGCACCGATCCACCCGTATCCGACCCCAATGCAAAAATGGCTTCATCTGAAGCAACACAGGCAGCACTTCCACCGGAAGAACCACCTGGTACCCTCGACGTATCCCATGGGTTTTTAGTCGTACCAAAATAAGATGTTTCCGTAGATGAGCCCATAGCAAATTCATCCATATTCGCCTTTGCCAGAAGCACGTAGTCTGACTCGCTTAACTTATCAATCACCGTCGCGTTATAAACCGGCTCATAATTCGCAAGCATTTTAGACGATGCTGTTGATTTCACGCCCTTCGTACAAATATTATCTTTAATAATAACGGGAACACCCGCCAATTTTCCAACTTTTTCACCGTTTACGCGCCTTGCATCCACTTGACGCGCCTTTTCAAGCGCATTTTCCGCACAGCGTGTAACCAAGGCGTTGATTTTCGGTTCCGCCTCTTCTATCCTTTCAATACAGGCCTGCGTCAGTTCCGACGATGATATCTCCTTCTTTTCAAGCATCGCAGATGCCTGCTTCAGGCTTAGTTCATTCAGCTTCATTTCTGCCTCCCTTTAGTCCACAACCTTCGGCACTACAAAGAACCCGTCTTCCTGTTCCGGTGCGTTTTTCAGCATGTCTTCCTTATTCCAAACTTTTCCCGGAATATCTTCACGTTCTACGTTTTGCTGTTTTAAAATATACGTAGTCGGCTCGACTCCATCGGTATCAAGCTTGTTTAAACGTTCTGCATGCTCGAGTATCGCATCCAGGTTCTGCTGCATCATATTCTTTTTTTCGTCGTCCAGACTAAGCATGGACAGCGAAGCAATTTTTTCTACTTCTTCTATTGTGACGCGCATTGCTTCTCCTCCGTAAAATGAATTATCAAAAAAATATTATAGCATAAATTCCGCTGGTTTTCATCAAAAAAGCCCTATTTTGATACTAAATTAGCGAATTCATCTTCATTTATGACTGTAACGCCTAATTTATGTGCTTTATCCAGTTTACTTCCTGCGTTTACACCCGCAAGAACATAATCTGTTTTTCCACTGACAGAAGAACTGGTTTTTCCGCCCAGACTTTCTATGATTTCTTGCGCCTGATTTCTTGTATACTTTTCCAGTGTACCCGTAAGCACAAACGTCTTGCCTTCAAATTTTCCCCCAAAAGCGATGCCTGTATCTGCCTGTGGATGAATACCCGCGTCAAACAATTCCTGCACCACGCGCATATAATTTTCATTACTGAAAAAATCAATAATACATTGTGCAACCACCCCGCCGATATCGGGGATCGCAATCAGCTGGTCAAAATCCGCATGTTTAATACCATCATATGTATGGAAGAAACGCGCCAAATCCTTTGCGGTCTTTTTTCCTACGTTTTCAATGCCAAGCGCATAAATAAAATTCGCAAGCGGCGGCTTTTTACTGGACTCAATTGCCTTTAAAATATTATCGGCTCGTTTTTCTTTGAATCCTTCCTGCTCTAAAAGCTGACTGCGCGTCAGCGTATAAATTCCTGCAACGTCTTTAATATCAAGTTTTTCAAACAGCATTTCAATTGTTTTATCGCTGAGATGTTCAATATTCATCGCATCACGCGACGCAAAATGAACCATGCGCGACGTAAGCTGCGGCTTGCAGTTCAAAGAATTAGGGCAATACAAATTCGGACCGATCTCTTCCAGCCGTGTGCCGCATGCCGGACAAAATTCAGGCTTTTCAATCGGAGCCAGAGGCGCGTCCTGCACAGGCGCAGCGCCGAGGATCTCCGGAATGACATCGTTTGATCTGCGGATAAAAACAATGGAGTTAATATCCACTTTTTTGCGCAGGATATCTTCATAGTTATTAAGCGTTGCGCGACGTATGGTAGCACCCGCAAGCTCTACCGGCTCTACATGGGCAAGCGGGGTTAATTTGCCTGTCCTGCCAACATCCCATGTTACCTCTAACACGCGCGTTGTCATTTCTTCCGCCGGAAATTTATAAGCGATCGCCCACCTGGGGAATTTTTGTGTATATCCAAGTGCTTCCCGCGTTTTAAAATCAGTGATCTTGATCACCATTCCATCGATCAGGAAATCAAGAGTATTTCTTGTTTCCCCAACTTCATCAATCGCCGCTTGTATTTGAGCTATTTCTGTAAATGTTTTTTCATATTCACTGATATGGAATTTATTCTCACGCAAAAAAGTAATCATTTCGCTATGGTTAGCAAATTCCGTTCCCTCAATATAACCGACATTATAAATAAAAGCGTCCAGATTTCGCTTCGCTGTCTGCGCAGGATCCAAATTTCGGATGGCACCCGCCGCTGCATTCCTGGCATTTTTAAGAGGTTCTTCCGCTGTTTCGTTATATTTTTCTAATGCAGAGAGATGTATGATCGCCTCTCCCTGCACTTCCATTCTGCCCAAAAAACCGATCTTCAGTGGGATCGACTTAATTGTTTTGACCTGTTCTGTGATATCTTCCCCCACTTCTCCGTTTCCGCGCGTTGCCGCGCCGATCAAGTATCCGTTTTCATAAGTGAGATTAATGGTGAGTCCATCAAACTTATATTCCAGAGAATATGTTGCAGGCGGTAGTGCAAGCTGCGCAATCTGCTTGTTTGTACGCTCCTGCCACAATACAACTTCTTCCATATTCTGCGCTTTATCAAGACTCCAAAGCGGAACAATGTGCGTATGCTTGGAAAAACCTTCCAGAAGTTTTCCCCCAACGCGCTGCGTGGGCGAATCCACTTCTATTTTCCCTGCTTCCATCTCCAGCCGCACAAGTTCGTCATATAACTTATCATAAACCGCATCAGCCACCGCCGGATCGTCCAACACATAATAACGGTATGCATAATCGTTTAATTTGTCGATCAATTCCCTCATGCGTTCCATAATTTTTACCTTACTTTAATATTTTTAGTGATGCAAAAGCGAGAAACATCTTTTTTTCTCCTGCTTCATAGAAATCGACAACCGCCACCTGTGCATCGCCGCTTCCTGCAATCGATTTAATTTTGCCGCGTCCAAAACTCTTATGCTCTACAACGCCTCCGACATGGAAATCCCCCGACACTTTCGACGGCTCGATCGTTTTTTCCGGCAATCCTCCCGAAAAAAAGCTCTTTTTCTTTTTCTCCTGCTTTTTTTCCGAAAGCACAGGCTTACGCTCTTTGTTGATGTGGTTCAGTAGTCCATCCTCTACTTCATCCAGAAAACGCGAGCGAACGGATGGCTGTGTTTTTCCATACAACGTCCGCATCAATGCATGCGTCATATAGAGCTGCTTTTTTGCACGTGTCATCGCCACATAGCATAAACGGCGCTCCTCCTCGACATTGTCTTCATCAATCGCGCGCTGACTGGGGAAGATGCTCTCGTCCATACCCGCCACAAAAACTACGTCAAATTCCAGTCCCTTGGCTGCATGCATAGTCATAAGCGTAACGCCGCCCTTGTCATCCATACTGTCAAGATCCGTAATCAAAGCAATATTCTGCAAAAAACCGTCTAAAGAAGCCTCGTCTTCGCTATCATAGGTATATGCCGAGTTGATTAATTCTGATATGTTCTCAACTCTGGCTTCTGCTTCCGGCGTTGCTTCCTCTTCCAGCATCTTTTTATATCCGGACAGCTCATAAATCCGCTCCAGAATTTCATGCACCTGCATCTCCTCATGTCCGTCGCGCATCTGTGTGTACATTTCATAAAATTCGTTCGCCTTTTTATTCAGCTGTTTTTCCGGAATCAAAACATTAGCATTCTTCATTACTTCCAACATTGACATGTTGTTGGAAGCGGCAATCTGCGCAAGCGCAGCCACCTTCGCATCCCCGATCGCACGCTTTGGCATATTGATGATTCTGGTGAGTTGCAAATCTGCCGCAGGATTCGCAATAATGTTTAAATAGGCTATCATGTCTTTGATTTCTTTACGCTCATAAAAACTGATGCCGCCGTATATCCTATAAGGGACGGCATACATCCGCAGTTTTTCCTCCAGTACCCTTGAAAGTGTATGGATGCGGTATAAAATCGCCATATCCGCATAGCGCGTACCGCGGTTGGCCATGCGCTGGATCTCACGTGCAATGGTTTCCGCTTCATCAAATTCGCTGTTTGCTGTATAAAGTATCGGCTTGCGTCCGCTGTTAATTTCGCTCCAAAGGGTTTTCCCTTTGCGTCCCTCATTGTTTTTAATAACAGAGTTCGCAACATCCAAAATGCGCTTGTCTGAACGATAATTCTGTTCCAGCCTAATGACTGCCGCGCCCGAAAAATCTTTTTCAAATTCGAGGATATTCCGGATATTCGCACCACGGAAAGCATAAATCGACTGGTCGTCGTCGCCGACAACAAAAAGATTTCCATACCCTGCCGATAATATTTTCACCAGTTTGTACTGTACCATATTGGTGTCCTGATATTCGTCCACCAACACATAACGGAATTTATGCTGATAATAGCGCCTTGCCTCTTCTTCTGTCTCCAGCAAAAGCAAGGTATTCAGAAGCAAATCATCAAAATCCATTGCGTTTTGTTTTTGCATTTCCGCATGGTATTGCTCATAGATCTGTTCCGCATATTCCGCAATAAAAGGATTCCGTTCCTCAGCATAACTATAAAAATCAAGCAGCGTACTGTCGTTTTTATACTTGCTGATCAAATTCTTGAGATAGCGTTCGGAATATGCCTTATTATCCTTCAACCCAAGTTTTTCAAGTATTTTCTTAATCAGCCGAAGCGAATCATCCGTATCATAAATCAGAAAATTGCGCGTATAACCGATTTTATCCGCATACCTGCGCAGCATACGTACACACATTGCATGGAATGTACTGATCCACATATCACGCATATCCGCCGCAACGACGCCGGCAATCCTGTCTTTCATTTCCTGTGCCGCTTTATTGGTGAAAGTGATTGCGAGAATTTCCCACGGTGCAACTTTTTTTTCGTTGATCAGGTAAGCGACGCGCTGCGTGAGTACACGCGTTTTTCCACTGCCTGCCCCCGCCAGCACCAAAACAGCGCCTTCCGTTGTTGTAACCGCTTGTTGTTGTTTTTCATTTAATGTAAGCAAATTTTATTACTCTCCCTGTGCATCTTTATTTCTGTCTAAAACAAGAGAATACCCGCCCGTACCATAATTAAGGCTGCGGTTTACGCGGGATATGGTCGCGGTAGAGGCGCCGGTTTTTTCGGCAATCGCATGGCAGGTAATTTTGTTCTTCAGCATTTGTGCCACCTTATACCGCTGCCCGATTGCTGCCAGTTCGGCAACCGTGCATAAATCCTCAAAAAACATATAGCATTCTTCCACGCTTTCCAGCGATAAAACAGCCTGAAACAGTTCATCCAGTTCTTTGGATTTCAATTTTGAATCGTACATACGAAACACCTCTCAATATGCAAAAATGCAGGTATCATCCCTATACCTACATTTTAACACATTACTACGCGAAAATAAATGCCCGCCGTATGATATTATTCGAATATATTAGCGTATATCTTTACCGCATCGTTACCCATCAACGCCAGAACAACTTGTTCTCCTTTGGTATTACGCGCATCCAGCGGAACGTTATCCGTAGTCAGTTTGTGGATATCTCCGGATTTTTGCAACACCGTAACCTTGGTGATTCCATCTATCAACAAACCGCCGGCAATTGTTCTTCCCACAGCCTCATTCAAAAGGTATGCTTTAAGCCCTTTGCCGTTTCGTCCCTGCTGTTCAAATTCGGCAATCGGCGTCATTTTTGCATACCCCTTATTTGTCATCAGCAGAACATTGCCTTCTTGACCATTCTTGGTTTGTTCCGCCAAAACAATCTGCGCATTTTTTCCGAGTTTCATGGCGCCCACGCCTTTCCCGCTCCTGCCCATTACGGATACTTCTTCCTTTTTAATATGAATGGACATACCGTCAGACGAAACAAATAACATACTGTCGCATTGTTCGTCATCCGGTTTTGCATAAATAAGGCGATCGCCGTCTTTTAATCCACAAGCCATGATCTTGGATTTTTTAACGTCGAATTCTTCCATTTTTGTGGCTTTCACCAAGCCACCGGCAGTCACAAAATACATCAGCTTCCGTTCAAAGTCGGTCTTAGTGATAATATTTAGGATTTCTTCGCCTGTATCAATCCCCGTTGTAAGGGCATTTAGAGATTTTCCAGCATCCTTCATGCGCGCTTCAGGAATTGCCGTAACCGGCATCATTACCATATTCCCATAATTGGTAAACAAATATACCTTACTCGCAGTATCCGTCGGCACAAGCAGTACCGGCTGCAATTTTTCTTCAAGTTCACCGGTTTCCGTCCCTTTTTGCAAGGCTTTTTGCGACATGCGTTTCAAATTCCCGCCGCGTGTCAGCACCACTGTGCATTCTGTCGCAACCATAAATTCGCTCTCATCCACATCAATTTGCGCATGCTCTTCCCCGACAATCCGTGTACGCCGCTTATCCGCATACTTATCCCTCACCGCTGTGAGTTCCTCACAAATTACTTCCAGCAGCTTTGCCTCCGACCCTAAGATAGAGCGCAGGTACTTGATCAGCGCAACAACTTCTTTGTATTCATTTTCCAGAAGCTCCACCTCAAGATTCGTCAGTCGCGCCAGTCTCATATCCAAAATTGCCTGTGCCTGAATACCTGTAAGGCTGAATTCCTGCATCAAAGATTTTTTAGCTTCTTCCGAATTTTTGGAGCTGCGGATAATTTTGATAACACGGTCAATGTTTTTTACGGCAATAATCAACCCTAATAAAATATGTTCGCGTTTTTCCGCTTTTTCCAAATCAAACTGTGTCCTGCGGGTAATAACATTTTTCTGGTGGACAATATAATGATCCAGAATCGGCAACAATCCAAGCTGTTTGGGCGATCCATCCGCGATCACCATCATATTGATGCCGAATGTTACCTGTAAATCCGTATATTTATAAAGAAGGTTCAATATTTTTTGTGCGTCGTGACCTTTTTTGATCTCGATTACAGCGCGAATTCCTTCCCTGTCGGATTCATCACGAATATCGTCGATCCCCGAAAAAATTTCCTTTTTGTTTTCGCTGATTGCCAAAATTTTTTCCAGCATCGCTGCTTTTTTTACTTCATACGGAATTTCCGTAATCACAATCAGTTCTTTACCGGCTTTTGTTTTCTCTATATGCGTTTTTGCACGAATCTGAATTTTGCCTTTTCCTGTCTCGTATGCCTGCAAAAGCGCATTGCTCTTTACTAAATATCCCCCTGTTGGGAAATCAGGTCCCGTAATATGCGCCATCATATTCTCAAGGGTGCACTCCGGATGATGGATTCTTTCAATCACGCCGTTTATGACTTCGCCAAGGTTATGCGGCGGAATATTTGTTGCCAGTCCTACCGCGATTCCGGAAGACCCGTTTACCAATAAATTCGGATAACGCGCAGGCAGCATATCCGGCTCACGCTCCGTGTCGTCAAAGTTGGGACGGAATGGGACGGTATCTTTGTTCAAATCCCGCAGCATTTCAAGTGCCAGCGGTGAAAGCCGTGCCTCCGTATAACGCATTGCGGCAGCGCTGTCCCCATCCATAGACCCAAAGTTGCCGTGTCCATCCACAAGCGGCATACGCATGGCATATGGCTGCGCAAGCCGCACCATTGCATCATAAACACTGGTATCGCCGTGCGGGTGGTATTTACCCAATGCTTCGCCGACAATCCTGGCAGATTTTTTAAACGGTTTATCCGGCAGGATCCCCAGATCATACATCGTATATAAGATACGTCTTTGTACCGGTTTCAATCCGTCCTCTACGCGCGGAAGGGCGCGTTCCATCGTTACATATTCCGCATAGGTCATAAACGAATTGTGCATGACCTCGTTGAGTGCCGCATCTATGATTTTTCCGTCAAAATTAACTTGTTTAGTCTTCATACTGCGTCACCTCAAAATTGTCTTGTTTATAAAAATTTGCATGCTCCGCAATATATTGTTTTCGCGGCTCCACGTTATCACCCATCAAGGTCGTCACGATTTGCTCTACATCGGCAAGATCGTCGATTGTAACGCGCACCAGCGACCGTTTTGCAGGATCCATCGTCGTTTCCCAGAGCTGTTCGGGGTTCATTTCTCCAAGTCCTTTATACCGCTGTACTGCATAACCGCGCCCAATTGTCTGCTTTGCGTTTTCCAGTTGCTCTTCATCGTATGCATATAAAACTTTGTTTCCCTTGGAAATCTTGTAAAGTGGCGGCATCCCGATATAAAGATGACCGTCCGTAATCAAATCCTTGAAGTAACGATAGAAAAATGTAATCAAAATCGCCCGAATATGCCCGCCGTCCTGGTCGGCATCCGAGAGGATGATAACTTTATCGTATTTTATATTTGCAAGATTAAAACTATCGTCAAACCCAGCGCCAAGAGCAGTAATAATGGAACGGAATTCATCGTTTGCAAGCACTTGATCCGTACGCTTTTTTTCTACGTTAAGTGGTTTCCCGCGCAGTGGCAGAATTGCTTGAAACTTTCTGTCGCGTCCTTGCTTGGCACTTCCACCCGCACTATCTCCCTCAACGATAAACAACTCGTTGAGCTCCGGTTTGCGACCGCTGCAAGCAGATAATTTCCCGACAAGAGGTGCGTTCTCCAGCTTGTTTTTCGCACGTTCTACCTTCTTTGCCTTGCGCGCAGCTTCCCTGACGTGTGCTGCGGAAACAGCCTTTTCCACGATCCGCATGCACATCTGCGTGTTGTTAAGATCCGACATAAATGCAGATAACTGTTCCGTTACCACCGCTTCCACAGCAACGCGCGCTTCTGCGTTACCTAGTTTGGTTTTTGTCTGTCCTTCAAACTGTACATTCTTCATTTTCAGGTTTACCACAGCACATAAGCCTTCCCGAAAATCATCCCCCGTCAGATTCGGCATTTTTTCTTTCAAAAGGTTATTGCTTCGTGCATAATCATTCATTACCTTGGTGAGAGCTGCTTTAAATCCAGTTTCGTGCATACCGCCTTCCGTTGTAGGGATATTATTGACGTAAGAAAAAATGCTTTCTGTATAACTGGAATTATACTGAATCGCAATACTGACGATAATATCGTTTTTCTGCCCTTCCAGCAAAATCGGCGCAGCATGCAGCGGCGTTTTATCTTTGTTTAAATATAATACAAAATCAACCACACCACCGTTATACTCAAAAACATCTCTGCGTGGCCGGCCTGCCGTCATTTGGTGTTCATCAATCAACGTGATCTTCAATCCTTTTGTTAAAAAAGCAAGCTCACGCAACCTTCTGCGGATTACATCATAGTTAAAATGAATGTCGTCAAATACCGTATCATCCGGCAAAAACGTAACTTTCGTTCCCTTTTTTCGACATTCTCCGATTTCTTTCAGCGGCGCAACAGGAATCCCAACCTGCATTTTGCCTTTGGAATCGGTTTCGGTTACATAATGCTGGAAATAGGTTTTTCCGTTCTGATATACCTCAACATCGAGCCATTTGGAAAGCGCATTTACAACAGATGCCCCCACGCCGTGCAAGCCCCCGGAATATGCATAATTTTCATTGTTAAATTTTCCGCCTGCATGCAGCTGTGTGAAAACAACTTCAACACCGGAAATTTTTAGCTCTGGATGCAGACCCGTAGGAATACCCCTGCCGTTATCTTCGACCGATACAGACCCGTCCGCATGTAAGGTAACAGTAAGCCTGTCCGCATATCCGTTTGCTGCTTCATCGATCCCATTATCAACAATTTCCCATAACAAATGGTGAAGCCCTTTTAAACTGGTAGTACCAATATACATACCTGGCCGGCGACGTACTGCAAGTAGCCCCTCAAGCACTTGTATGTCCCCAGCGGTATATGTTTTAGACATAATTCGTCCTCCGAATATCACAATATTATGTTATTAAGCCTGTATTATTATATCCCAAACCACAAAATATAGCAAGCGCGGATCAATCAAAAAAGCTTATTACAGAAGGGTTTCCGGCAGCAAAAACAAAAAAAGAGCGAAATCAATCCGCTCTTCTTTTTCTGTTTTGCACTCAGGAAACCGACTCTTCCGGTTTCGTAGCCGGCTCGATTTGCGGTGTCACAGGTTTCTCTCCAAACACCAGCATCGGCTTTCTGTTTTTAATCGTGTCCTTCGTCACCACGCATTTCAAGATATCATTCCGAGATGGAATATCATACATAATATCCATCATAGAAGATTCCAAAATACTGCGCAACCCGCGCGCGCCTGTCTTTCGCTCAATTGCAAGACGCGCAACCTCCTGCAGCGCCTCTTCATCAAATTCCAATTCTACGCCATCAATCTCAAACAATTTTTTATACTGCTTGGTCAATGCGTTTTTCGGTTTTTTCAGAATATCAACCAAAGCTTTTTCATCCAGATTATGCAAGTTTACAACCACCGGCAGTCTGCCAACAAATTCCGGAATCAAGCCATAGCTCAAAAGATCCTCTGATTCCAGTTGTTCAAACAATTCGCCGATATTCTTTTCAACTTTGCTTACAACGTCAGCGCCAAAGCCCATAGATTTTTTCCCTGTCCGACGCTCAATCACATCGTCCAAACCATCAAAAGCTCCGCCGCAAATAAACAAAATATTGGTTGTGTCAATTTGCAGGAAATCCTGATGCGGATGTTTGCGCCCTCCCTGCGGAGGCACACTTGCCACAGTCCCTTCCAAAATCTTCAGCAACGCCTGCTGCACGCCCTCGCCGGAAACGTCACGCGTAATAGACGGGTTATCGCTTTTACGGGCAATTTTATCGATTTCGTCCACATAGATGATGCCCTTTTGTGCCCTGTCTATGTCGAAATCCGCGGCCTGAATCAATTTAAGCAAGATATTTTCCACATCTTCGCCTACATAACCCGCTTCTGTCAATGATGTTGCATCCGCCATGGCGAACGGCACATCCAAAATACGAGCCAGAGTTTGCGCAAGCAGAGTCTTTCCGCTTCCTGTCGGTCCAAGCATCAGGATATTACTTTTTTGTATCTCCGTTCCGTCTTCCTTCACTTCCGCATTGATACGCTTATAATGATTGTAAACAGCAACAGCAAGATACTTCTTTGCCTTATCCTGCCCGATGACATACTCATCCAGAAGGCGTACAATCTCTGACGGTTTTGGCGTTTCCTTCAAATCAAATTTTGCAGCTTCTTTGAATTCTTCGTCAATGATTTCCCTGCAAAGTTCTACGCATTCGTCACAAATAAAGACACCCGGGCCGGCGATCAAACGCCGT
Source organism: Christensenella sp. (assembly GCA_034926635.1). Lineage (GTDB taxonomy): Bacteria > Bacillota > Clostridia > Christensenellales > Christensenellaceae > Christensenella. The sequence goes on from JAYFQX010000001.1 coordinate 181,326, forward strand.
ACTTCTTCTTGCGGTTTTCCGCAAAACGAGCACTTCACCTGTTCTTTGTCATTGTTGAAATTATCGTACATTCCTGTTGTTCACCTCTAATGCTTTGCCGGTATAATCTCGTCTACGATCCCATATGCCAACGCTTCATCCGCTGTCATAAAGTAATCACGCTCCACATCGTTTTGAATTTTTTCCAGTGTTTGTCCCGTACGTTCGCTCAAAATACGGTTCATCTTTTCCTTAATATCCAAAATTCTCTGCGCATGAATCGCAATATCGGTCGCTTGACCCTGTGCACCGCCAAGCGGCTGATGGATCATGATCTCACTATTCGGCAATGCCTTTCTTTTTCCTTTGGTTCCCGCCGTCATCAGAAACGCTCCCATAGAAGCAGCCATCCCGATACAAATCGTACAGATATCACATTTAATATACTGCATCGTATCATAAATAGCCATACCGGACGTAATGGAACCTCCCGGACTGTTGATATACAAATAGATATCCTTATCCGGGTCTTCCGCTTCCAGGAAAATCAACTGTGCAACTACCAAATCTGCCACTGCGTCGTCAATCTCTCCTGTTAAAAATACAATTCTATCTTTCAGCAAACGGGAGAAAATATCATAAGAACGTTCCCCTTTATTCGTTTGCTCTACTACCATAGGTATTAAACTCATATACAGCATCCTCCTTTGGTGCGTACCTACACCACAGATGCGCTGACGCACCACAAAATTTTATTCTTTTGCAGCCGTATCTTCATTTGCAACAGGCTCTTTCGCCTGCGTATCGTCTGCTTCATCGGCTGCTTTTTCTGTTTCCTTATTCGAAGCAGATTTCTTTGCAGAAGACTTTTTGTCAGAAGCAGATTTTGTAGATTTTTTAGCAGCTTTCTTTTCTTCCGCCGCAGCTTTTTCCGCCTCTTCCTTTGCATCCACTTCTTCTACCACAGCTTTGGAGACAAGGTAATCAAACAATTGTTCCATTGCTACGCGGTCTTTGAAGTAATCAATCTCCTGCGCTCCAAGCATATCCTTATATTCCTGAACCGTCTTGTTCTCCGCTTTTGCAAGTTCCTCATATTTCTTTTCTATTTCTTCTTCGGTCGGATCGATTTTCAGCTCTTTCAAAAGCTCTTCCACCGCGAGGCGCATCCGCACCTGTTTTGCTGCATCTTCTTTATATTGCGCACGGAAGTCTTCCATCGTCATTCCGATATATTCCAAATAATCTTCGAGCTTCATGCCCTGGTACATCAGCTGGTAGGCCATCTGCTGCACCTGATAATCAATCTGGTTTTCCACCATAACATCCGGAATATCAGCCTCCATACCATCTGCAACCGCAGTCAAAAGCTGGTTCTCCATCTCTGCCTTTGCGCGCAAATCAGCGCGTTCCTGCATCTTTTTCTTGATATCTTTCTTATAGTCTGCAAGAGTATCAAACTCCGAAACATCCTGTGCAAACTCGTCGTCTATCTCCGGGAGTTCCTTTTCTTTTACTGTATGCAGCGTAATTGCAAACACCGCATCCTTGCCCGCCAACTCAGGGGTATACCCTTCCGGGAAAGTGACATTGATATCCCTCTTGTCACCAGACTTCATCCCAACAATTTGTTCCTCGAATCCAGGGATAAAACGTCCGTCTCCAAGCACAAGCGACTGATCTTTTGCTTCGCCACCCTGGAACGGCACACCGTCTACCGAACCGACAAAGTCAACAATTACGGTATCGCCATCTTTTGCTTCCCGATCCACTTCATTCCATCTAGCATTTTGGTCACGCGTTTTTTCTACTTCTGCGTCGACATCCTTTGCCGAGATTTTCTCAACAGGCTTCTTTACTGCAAGACCTTCATATTTGCCAAGCTTCACTTCGGGTTTCACAAAAACCTCTGCCGTAAATACTACACCGTCTTTCTTATCAATGCTGACCACGTCATAATCCGGGCGCGATACCACATCAAGTTTATTATCTTCGACCGCTGCTCTGTAAGCTTCTGGAATTACTTCATCCAGCGCATCTTCGTAAAATACCTGAGGACCATAGTAATTCTCGATGATTGCCCGAGGCGCTTTACCCTTTCTGAAACCGGGAATATTGAATTTTCCTTTCAGTTTCTTGTAGGCATTCGCGATACCTTCCTCGAACTTGTCGCCGGAAACGGTGATCTCAAATTTTACTTTATTGCCGTCCAGCTTCTCTAATTTAGCAGCCATATTTTTCCTCCTAATTGTTACAAAACTTACAAAATTATAGAACAATACAGGAAACAGTATACTATATTTATAACCCACACGCAACAAAAATTAACAGATTATACATTATTCCCGTATCAAAGCACGTTTCCCCGCTCCAATCAAATCAGGTCTTTGTGCAAGCTTCAGTGCGCGTTTTACAAGGGTTTTATTTTGAGGATTTTTATAATGAATCAATGCGCGCTGCATGGCTTTCTCATCCGCTGATTTAGGCACATGCACCTTCTTGCCCGTCGCAGGATCAATCCCCGTATAAAACATACAAGACGAAAGCGTCCCCGGCGTGGGATAAAAATCCTGTGCCTGTTCCGGCATAAAACCTGTATCACGGATAAACTCCGCAAGAGCCACGGCATCCTCCATGGTGCTTCCCGGATGCGATGACATAAAATACGGCAGGACATACTGCTTCTTGCCATATTTTTTAGAAACCGCTTCAAATTTGCGGCAAAACTGTTCATATTTCTCTATCTCTGGTTTTCCCATCAGTGGCAAAACATTACGGCTTACATGTTCCGGCGCTAATTTCAGTTGTCCACTGACATGGTGTGCCGCCAGCTCACGGATAAACTCGTCGCTCTGATCCAGCAACGCATAATCGTAGCGGATTCCCGAACGAATAAAAACATGATTAATCCCTTTGATACCGCGCAGCTTCTTCAAGAGCCGCACATACCTTCGTTGATCCACCACAAGATATTTACATTTTTGGGGTGTCAGGCACCTTCTTGCCGTACATTTTCCGTGCGAATTTGAGCAACCTGCGCCATAAAAATTTGCGGTCGGTCCGCCTACATCGTGGATGCTTCCCTTAAAATCCTTATCTTTCAAAAAAGATTGCGCCTCATCAATTACACTTTTTTCACTGCGCCACACAATATCCTTGCCCTGGTGGTAATAGAGCGCACAAAACGAACACGCACCGATACAGCCGCGTGTAGCCGTAATGCTGTATTTTACTTCCGTCAGCGCCGGAATCGGCAGCGTATACATCGGATGTGCACTGCGCGCATAAGGTAAATCATACACAAAATCCATTTCCTGCTGATTAAGTGGCTGTGCCGGTACATTTTGTACAACATATTCCGCTTCTTGTTTTTGCACCAAGGTACTTGTGCGATTGTGCATTTGTGTCATAAAGGCATCGGCATAAAGCCTTTTTTGCACTTTTACATCTTTAAAAGACGGCATCTTAATATAATCGTAAACCCGCTCCAAATCTTTTGCTCGATATGCGGTTCCTTCTATATAAGTAATATCACACGCAGCAAGCCCCCCGTCCAGCGCCTCCGCAATCTGTATGATTGCACGCTCGCCCATTCCATATACCAGAATATCTGCAGTGCTGTCCGTCAGGATCGATGGCAACACCCGATCAGACCAATAGTCATAATGTGCAAAGCGTCGCAGGCTTGCTTCAAGTCCCCCTATGATGATCGGGATATCGCCATATGCCTCACGTATTTTTTTGGCATAAGCAATCGTTGCACGTTCCGGTCTTTTCCCTGTCTTTCCACCCGGTGTATAAAGATCCTTCGCGCGACGTTTTTTATTAACCGTATAAAGATTTACCATGCTGTCCATGTTCCCCGCACTGATCAAAAAACCAAGGCGCGGTCTTCCCAGACGCTTCATGCTGTCCGTGCTCTTCCAGTTTGGCTGGGCGATAATCCCCACGGAATACCCGTGTGCAACCAAATAGCGGGAAATAATCGCATGTGCAAACGAAGGGTGATCAACATAAGCATCTCCCGTTACTAAAACAAAATCCAGTTGCTCGATTCCGTCCTCTTTCATATCCGCCACGTTGACGGGTAAAAAACCATCCATAAATAACCTCTTTCGCGCGAAGTCACATATTTTTTTGATATAACTACGCTAATAAGCAAAAAAACAGCATATGCTGTTTTTGCTTAAAATGTTTTGAGACAGACCTATAAGCCGGGTTCTGTTTTGATGGCCATCTATCTAGGCCGCCTGTTACCAAACGGCTCATGCGATTACAAGGGACGTGGCGGGCCGCCATTCAATGTCCCTATATCAATCTTGCACCAAGCGGGGTTTACATTGCGCGATATGTCGCCATAACGCCGGTGAGCTCTTACCTCGCCTTTCCACCCTTACACCGTCAAACGATGCGGTTTATTTCTGTTGCACTTTCCTTGGAGTCGCCTCCACCGGGTGTTACCCGGCGCCCTGCCCTATGGAGCCCGGACTTTCCTCACGCAAAACGCGCGCGACCATCCAGTCTGCTCAAATATTAATCTTCAACGACATAAAGGATCCGTCCGCAGTTCTCGCATTCCACAACGTTTCCTTCCACCTTCAAGCTTTGTAAAACGCCGGAAGGCAGCTGCATCTTGCATCCTTCGCAGCGATCCCCCACCAATTTTGCCATTGGGTTGGGACGGTGCTGCTTAATCTGCTTATATTTTAGCATCAGCGGCTCATCAATTCCCTTTGCCGCCTGCGTGACACCCGTGCGCAGCGCTTCCAAATCATCTTTTCCTGCGCTTAATTCCTTTGCGTGCGCTTCTTTATATTGATCAAACATCTTCTTGGCATTGCTCATCTTTACAAGCGTTTCTTTTATTTCGCCTTCGGACTTCTCAAGCTGATGCATGATTTCCACAACTTTACGCTTGTTCAGCTCAATTGCAGCCTTCATCGACTCACATTCTTTTACCATTTCCTTTACGTCTTCTGGAAAAAGATCTTCTAAATCATAATCTGCAATTTCAGAAATTTCTTCCCGTTTTTCCTTCATTTGCTTTTTCAGCATCTCAACCTGGCTGGAAACTTCACCTAATTTATTTTGCAGAAGCATGGATTCCTGTTCTGCCTGTTTTAGTTTTTGCTGGTTTAACTGAAACACCTGCTGCTGATGCAGCAATTTTTTACGTGTTTCCGTATTCCGTATCGATTTTTCATATTCTTCCAGTTTTATTTCGGCACACTGGTATTCCCACAAAGCTTTTAATTTGCTCAATGATGATCCTCCTCAATAATTTACATACGGACGATGTAAATTTGCGATATATATATCTACATTATAGTTTACATCATCCATCAATTTTTGTAAACTATCCGCAAATAGTTTACAGAAACACTTCTCTGTATCAAAATGCCCGGCTTCCGCCAAAACCATTTTCGTGCGTGCGGCATAAAAATTGTGTTTTATTTCACCGGTAATAAAAAGCTGCGCCCCCGTTCGTGCGGCTTTTTCGATTAAATCTCCGGCAGCACCGCCACATACGCCGATTCTATTAATTTGTAAATCCAAATCACCCGATATACGTACATCCGGGATAAAAAGCGATTCTTTCAGTCTGTCGACTACAGACCTTACGCTTTCAGTTTTTTCCAGTTGTCCGATAATCCCGATGCCTGCTAATTCTTTCTGCGGATCTCTCAGACAAATTGCGCTGATCGCGGGTTCTTCATAAGGATGCACCCTGCGAATTCCCGAAAGCACAACCGGTAAATCCGATTCACTGCAGATTGCGGAGACACGAACCTCGTCCACCGTCTCCAGCTTACCTCTCTCACCAAGAAAAGGATGAGCACCGTCGCAGGGTCTAAACGTCCCTTTCCCTTCAATATTATAGGTGCACTCCGTATAATCGCCGAGCCTTCCCGCTCCCGCCTCTGCCATGGCGTCCCTGACTGTCTGCGCATCGTTTAACGGAACATGAACCGCGACTTCCAGATATTTTTCAACTATTGTGTCATCTAAATATGAACGCCGTACCAATCCAACTACATCTGCAAGATAAGTATTGATCCCCTGTGGCGAAGCGTCCATACTGGTATGTGCACAATACAACGAAATATCGTTTTCTATCAGCGCACGAACGCAGGCTCCCTCATAAGTATCGCTGTCAACATTGTGAATTCCGCGGAATAAAAGCGGATGGTGCGCCAAAATCAAGTTGCACCGCCTCTCAACAGCTTGCCTGACTACATCTTCGGATACATCAAGGCAAATCATTATCCCTGTTATTTCCTCATTGTGCAGGTTTACACTAAATCCAGTATGATCCCAGTCGCATGCAAACGCCGGCGGGGCAATCTTCTCAATCAAGACCTGTACCTGTTTTAATGATATACTCATGCAAGCACCTCCGAAATCCTGCTGCATAGCAATGATAATTTTTCTATATAATCCCCGGTATTCTTTCCCCTACGCGCACTTTCCATAATTACCTTATATTCTTTGAGTCTTTCTGCCAAGTACTTCCTAAATACCAGTTCTTTTTTAGCAAGCAGCTTTGGTCCAAACAACAATTCTATTTCTTCCGGCAACGGTTGAATCCCGTTTTTCACTAGAATAATCTGGTAATAATGGTCATTTTCACATACCATATCCTCATCTGCGATCACAAAATTGTTTTCATATAGAAACCGCCGCAATACATCTTCGTTTCCCTGTGGCGCCAATACCAGCCACCGCGCGTCATGCGCTGTCCGCAGCGCACGGCTTAAGATATCCCGAATCAGCATCCCGCCCATTCCTGCAATAATAATGACCTGCGCTTCCTTTTCCCCAAGTGGCGCAAGCCCATCACCGCAGCGTGTTTCAAGGCATGTTTGCAGACCTTCTTCCCTTGCAAGATCAACCGTCTTTTGCAGCGAATCCGCACTGATATCGCAGGCAATTACCTTTTTTATATTTTTTTCTGTTAACAACGCCTTTGCGGCAAGTCCATGATCGCATCCGATATCTGCGACAACGTCTACCCCCGCGGCCATATCCACTACAGCGCGCAGACGGCGCGTCAGATCGTCCTTCATATGCTCTCCATCAAGAAAGGCGGCAAACGCCGCCTTTTTGTTTTGTCCTTGTTCTATTCCAGAAAATCGCGCAGTTTTTTGCTTCTGCTGGGATGCCGCAACTTTCTGAGCGCCTTCGCTTCAATCTGACGAATTCTTTCACGCGTCACCTGAAACTCTTTCCCGACTTCCTCCAAAGTGCGTGCCCTTCCATCTTCCAGACCAAAACGCAGCTTTAAAACTTTTTCTTCCCTGGGAGTCAATGTGTCCAAAACGTCAATCAATTGCTCTTTTAACAATGTAAACGCCGCAGCCTCTGCTGGTGCGGGCGCCTCATCATCCGGAATAAAGTCTCCAAGATGGCTGTCTTCTTCTTCACCGATCGGTGTCTCCAACGAAACTGGTTCTTGTGCAATTTTTAGAATTTCACGAACTTTTTCTTCCGGAATATCCATTTCTTTCGCTAATTCTTCCGGCAGCGGATCCCTGCCATACTGCTGCAACAGCTGACGGGATACCCGAATCAGTTTGTTAATCGTTTCCACCATATGCACAGGAATTCGGATGGTACGCGCCTGATCGGCAATCGCACGCGTAATCGCCTGTCTGATCCACCATGTTGCATAAGTACTGAATTTATAACCTTTTTGGTAATCAAATTTTTCTACCGCTTTGATCAGCCCTAAATTTCCTTCCTGAATCAAATCCAAGAAGAGCATCCCACGTCCGACATAACGCTTTGCAATACTGACTACCAAACGCAGGTTTGCCTCTGCCAGTTTTTGTTTCGCAACCTGGTCGCCTTCTCCCATGCGCCGCGCAAGATCCACTTCTTCTTCTGCCGAAAGAAGCGGGACCTTCCCGATTTCCTTCAAATACATCCTGACGGGGTCGTCAATATTAATATTTTCAGGCATCGTGAGCTCGAAATCATGCGTTTCTTCTTCCTCAGCTTTAGCTGGAGCTTCTTTTTCAATTTCTTCATCAATGACATCAATGTTTAGTTCTTCCAAGGATTCATATAACTTTTCGATCTGGTCGGGCCGCAACTGAACATCGTCTAAGGAACCCATAATATCCTTATACTTAACAATGCCCTTTGCTTTTCCTTTTTCGATGATTTTCGCGATCCGTTCATCCGCCTGTTTTGCCTGTGCATCCGTAACGTCGCTTGAACCAACCATCTCTTTTGTTTTTTTCTCTGCCAATCAATTTCACCTACTAATCTATTTTTCGCCCGTGCCACTGCGCAGCAGGCATGAATACTTTTCCTTTAGAAACTTCTTTTGACCTCGTGTATTTCCTTTGTCAGCCTGCTGATTTCCTGAATAAGCAGTATCTTCTTTTCAGAACTTGTTTCTTCGCCATATTGCCGGTTTGCATCCGCCAAACTTTTTTCCAACTTCTCAAGACGCATCCGTTTCACACAATCAGATAAATAATCATCAAAATTGCGCAGACCGTTAAGCGTTTCTTCCTGGGTTGCCATCAACATCGTAATATGGCGTAAATCTGCCTCGTTATCCAGTACGGATAATATTTCGGCATCCGATGGCAAAAACCCTTTTTTTGAGCACTGCAAAATATAAGAGAAGACTTTTTTATTCGCTTCCAGGACAAAATCTTCCATAGAAACCGCCGCACCTATACTTTTTAACGATGCAGGTTTTGTGCAAAGAAGACCAACCAAGCAGTCTTCCGCCTTATGCGGCGCCTCGTCCGCAGCGCTTACAGCTGCCGCAGGTTTCCATATAGTCTCGCCTTCTTCCATTTGTCCGACATCCTGCGCAATTGAATTTGTAGAGTATCCCGTGATTTCAGAAAGCTTCTGCATATATTTCTCACGGACGATCGCGCTTTCCACATTCTTCAAAAGTCCCACGCATTCCTGTGCAAACCGTTCCTTTTGATAACTATCTTTTAAATCATATTTATGTGCCGTAATATTAAATTTATAATCCATCATAGGAAGCGACCGTTTCATCAACTTTATATAACCGTCTTTCCCATATTGCTTGAGAAACTCATCCGGGTCTTTCCCTCCCGGAATACTGACCACCCGCGTTTCTATGCCTTCCCTTTCCAGAATATCCAGCGCGCGCCAGGTCGCCTTCTGCCCTGCGGCATCGCCGTCATATGAAATATAAACATGCCCCGTATAGCGTTTCAAAAGCCGCGCCTGATCTTGTGTTAAAGCGGTCCCAAGAGTCGCAACCGTTTCCGGGATCCCAAAGGCGTTCATTGCAATTACATCCATGTAGCCCTCTACCAAAACCAAATGGGATAAATTCTTAATTTTGCGGATTAAATTCAGATTATAGAGATTACGGCTTTTGTTAAACGCCGCAGTTTCCGGAGAATTTAAATATTTTGGCAGGCTGTCATCCATAACGCGTCCGCCAAAACCAATTACTTCGGAAAACGCATTTATGATTGGGATAATCACACGGTTACGAAACATATCATAGCATTTTCCATCATTGATTTTTACAATACCCGCCGTTTGCATATCATAACGCGTGTACCCTGCCTTCTCCAGTGCTTTCAACAAATGATCCCAGCCATCCGGCGCAAATCCCATACCAAACTTTTTTATAATGCTGTCCGTAATGCCACGCTGGTGAAGATAATCCAGTGCTTGTTTTCCCAACGGCAGAAAAAGGTTCTTATGGAAAAATGCAGCAGCCAGCTTATTCATCGCGTAAATTTTTTCACGCTGTTCTTTCCGTTTTGCATAGGCTGATGCATCCCCTGTTTCTGGGACCGGCAACTTCACCTTATCCGCAAGATAACGGCACGCCTCGGGGAAAGTCATCTTTTCCTGCTCCATCACAAATTGAATAGCGTTTCCGCCTTTTCCGCAACCAAAGCAATGGTAAAAGCCGCGTTCCGGATTTACAGAAAAGCTTGGCGTTTTTTCGTTATGAAAAGGACAACAAGCCCACCACCGCCCAGATTTGTTTTGCAGTGTTACGTATTCGCCTATTAAATCGACAAGATTTACTTTTGAAAGTAAATCCTGTATCCATTCTTCAGAAAAAAAAGGCATATTTTCTTCTCTCATTCTTCTATTCATTCTTTATAATATATTACACATCATTTTGCGCAAATCCTTTTCTTTCCTGAATAAATATCTTTTTACAGCAAATCGAATACCAAATCTTTGATATCTTGTGATTACCTGATCCATAAAAAGAAAGCAACGCACAAAAAAACCATGTTATCTTATCTCTTTGTATTCCAAAACATCACAAAATTGATTCCATAACCCGTAAATAATAAAAAAGGCACCTGCCATTTTGGCAAATGCCCCTTAAAGCAAAATAATTTTTAATAATCGGTTCTGTTTCTTCTTGGTTTTTTCTTGAGGAACGAAGGGATCTCTAAGTCTTCATCACCAAATACATCTAAATTTGGCGTCTGTCTGCCCTTTGTTTCCGTACCCGAAGAATCAATCGAGCTCATATTTAACCCGTCTTTTTTTGTAGGAATTGGTTCTATGTCTATCGGTTCGTCGTCTGTAAAACTGATGGTTTCTTTCAGTTTCGGCCTACCGGGATTTTCTGCCTGCGTGGTCGCCGGACGTACGGCATCAGCCGAAGGACCGTCAAAACCTGTTGCAATAACAGTAATCCTGACTTCGTCATCTAAAGACGGATCAATGCAAACGCCAAAGAATACATCAGCTTCCGGATCAGCGCCCTCCTGAATAATCTTGGCCGCTTCTTGGATCTCATACATCCCAAGAGAAGGATCGCCTGTTACATTGAAAATAATCCCGCGCGCGCCTTCAATCGTCGTATCGAGAAGAGGACTGTTAATCGCCTGTTTAGCAGCCTCAACCGTCTTATTTTCGCCATATCCGATACCGATACCCATATGAGCAACGCCACGGAGTGTCATAACCTTTTTTACATCCGCAAAGTCAAGATTGATTAACGCCGGTTTTCCGATCAGATCAATAATCCCTTGAATTCCTTGACGAAGCACATCATCCGCTACACGAAATGCATCAATCAGCGGCGTGTCTTTTCCAACCGTACTCAAAAGTTTATCATTCGGTATCGTAACAATTGTATCTACTACTGATTTCAGGTTCTCAAACCCAACATCTGCAGCTTTTGCACGTGGATGCCCTTCAAACCAAAACGGCTTGGTGACAAAGCCAATGGTTAAGCTATTTGTTTCTTTGGCAATCTCCGCAATCACAGGCGCTGCGCCCGTACCGGTACCACCGCCAAGACCGCAGGCTACAAATACCAAATCCGAGCCTTTCACAGCCTGTTCAAGCTCGTCGCGGCTTTCTTCTGCTGCTTTTCTTCCCGTATCCGGATCAGCACCGGAGCCGAGTCCTTTTGTCAGCTTTTCGCCAATTTGTATTTTCTGGTCTGCTTTGGAAAGAAACAAAGCTTGTTTATCCGTATTCACCGCAATCAGCTCTGCACCTTTTACGCCAAATTCTATCATGCGGTTAACAGCGTTGTTACCAGCGCCGCCCACGCCGAAAACCCTGATCTTTGCAAAGTTTTCACTGTTATTATCAAATTCGAGTGACATTTTTTTCCTCCTTAGGATATGAATTAATATTCAAACAGTACATCCTGCCCCTTACCAAATAATCCCTTTTTCCTCGTCGGGGGTTTACTTTGGATATAACCGTCGTATGCGTATTGCATCAAAGCATATGCCGCATGCATGTCCGGCGGCTGAAGCTTTGTGTTCTGCACCTTTACAATGGTTGGTGTTCTTCCGGAAACAGCACGAAAGAAACTATCGGCTCCCTTCATATATGCTAAACCGCCGCCAGTCAGGAAAACATTGATTTTCCTGTCAATATTTGCTTCCAATTTGGAAAGCATAGCCATCAAGTATAAAACAATATGTTCTACTCTCGCATCTATAATATCCTTTAATAAATCGTAAGGATATTTTTTTAACTTTCCGTTTGCATCCTTTGCAAACAACTGTGAAACACTGCTGTTATCCGACAATCCAAAGGTATACCTGCGTTTTAACTGCTCCGCTGTATCGCGCTCTACCTTCATGGCATAGGCGATATCGTTTGTGATATGCCCGCCGCCCATCGGCACTGTTTCAAAAAACAGGATAGAATCTCCATAGAGAAGCGATACATTTGTACTATAATAACCGATATCCACCAAAATCGCAAGAGAATCGCGCTTTTCCGGCGGCACTAAATAAAGCGCTTCCGCCAAAGGTTCCGGCACAAAATAATCAACACGAACTCCTAAATGATTCAGTAATTCCATTACATCATTCAAAAAGAATTTATTTGCCAGCGTAAAAGAAATACAGCCGCGAAGCCGCTTTGTTGGAATATCATATGGTTCCAGATAAATGTTAGCGTCATCCAATAAAAACCACGCAGGCCATTCTTGAACCAGCGTTAAGTCTGACATAATATCAAAGTTGCGGGCTTTCTCAATCAATAAATCAACGTCTTTTTCCGTTACGCGCCCTTTTACCGGCACTTGAGCTCGTTGATTTGTAATTTTAATAAAATCGCCGGGGATTCCCACGTCCGCATTACGAATACGGAATCCCGCCTGCCTTTCACAGGAATCAAGAGCCTGTTCTACCGCGCTGATCACGCCTTTAGGGTCAACCCAATTAGAACGTTTGATACCTGCATAAGGGATCTGCGAATAACCCAATACTTCAAGCCCCATACGCTGTCTTCTTTCAGCAACCGTACAGGATATTTTTGATGTTCCAAATTCTATTACCGCTTTGAAATCCCTCATTCAAAAACCAACCTTCAGCCCTTATATACAAATGGTTAAAGATAACCATTTTTTTTATCATATCACAACTGACAAAAAAACAAAACACTTTTATGCAATTAGTGTCATATTTTCGTTGTATTTATGCAATATTCGGCGATTTCTGTATTACAGCATTCTTATTCTGTCGGCGTACCCGCGCTGTCCTCAACCGGCGCAGCGTTGTCGCTCATTCTATATGTTGCGCTCGTACCGCTGGATACATCAAAAATGCCGCTGGTATTTCCATCTGCCGCAAGCTTCGGCAGCATCCGTTTGATCAGCTTCATTTTTTCCGGGATCTTATCTGATTGTCCGAAGCGGATATCCATTCCCTCATATGACTTCATTTGAATACTGTTAATATTTGATAAATCTATCGATGCAATTTTCGAAAACAACTCTTTAGATTCTAGCTCCGCAAGCAAATCAGAAAGCACAGATATCTTAAACGAATCCTGTGTGTCAATCGGTTTTCCAAGGCTTACAGAATCTGCTGCGATTCCCGTGACTACCGGATACTGCACCTCTGGCTTTTCGTTCAGGATTTCAAGGACATTAGCTTCGCCGTCAATCAGAAGATACTGACCTGCATATTCTACCAACGCTTTCGGTTGCCGCTCAGAAACGTCAATCGCAATAGTTTTGGGATATTGTTTTATAACGCTGTTCACTTTCAAATAAGGTTCTTGCTCAATTTTCTGCGCAATCTCATCCGCATCTACAAGAAACATATGTGTTTTTGGCTGAATATCGGCAAGTTTCACGATGGAACTTGTATCAAAAGCGGAGTTACCGCTCACCGTAACGTTTTCTACCTGAAAATAAACATAGATAAAATAACCCGCCCCCGCAAGGATCAGGATTGCAAGAACAACCGCTAATACTTTTTTGCCTACGCCACGCTGCCTGCGTTCATCCTTCATAATCTTATTACTGCTCCTTTTTCGCCATCATAATCCTTCTGGATTGTCGTGAGATATTCAGTAATATCCCGATCATACACATAAAAATAACCAATGATGAATTACCGTAACTGATAAACGGAAGCGATACCCCCGTTGGTGGCAGTGACGCCGTCACCACACCGACATTAATAATAACCTGTATCGCAATCAGCGCTGTAATTCCCGTTGCAAGCATCGTTCCAAATAGATCCGGTGCCGTTGCCGCTGTTTTAATCCCTCTGTAAATCAAGAAAATAAAAAGTGCCAGCAATACAATCGCACCAATCAGCCCCAGTTCTTCCGCGACAATTGAAAAAATAAAATCCGATTCCCCATACGGAAGCCAAGAAAGCTTCTGTGTGCCATTTCCAAGTCCTTGCCCAACAAGACCTCCTGATCCGATACCATAAAGCGATTGCAGCACCTGATACCCAGAACCGGATGCATTGACCCACGGTTCTGTAAACGACATCAATCGTTCCACACGATAAGACTTCATGGTCATCACTGCAAAACCGCCCGCAACACCAATTCCGCCCATCAGCAAAAGATGCCAGACTTTAGCGCCCCCTACAAAGATCATTACAAAAGTTAGTGCACACAATACAACGACAGCGGAAAAATTTGGCTGGAAATAGAGCAGCGCACACAACGGCAAAAGCACCAATAAGTTAGGGAGCACGCCGTATCGAAACGTATTCATACGGTTCCTGTTGACATAGATCGTCGCAGATACAAACACAATCAAAGCGATCTTTGCAATTTCTGCAGGTTGGATGCTTGGCAGCGGTCCAATCCGAATCCACCGCGTGGAACCATTCAAATTGACAGAATGGCTGCCCGGTATCAAAACAACGACTAAAAGCGCAATGGCCACAAACAAGATAATATACTTCAACTTCATCAGTTTCTTATAGTCGAAGAAAGTGAAAATCACCATCATTACGCAGCCAATGGCTGCACCCAATAATTGCTTTTTAAAAAGAGCCAGTCCATCATAGTCATACAATTTGGAAGACTGCGCCATATAATAACTCGCGCTAAAAACCATGATCAACCCATAAGCGATTAAAATCAGGGTGACGATCAGCAGCGAATAATCAATTGATCCTTTTTGCAGAAGGCTCTTTTTGCGCATTATGAAAGACCTTTCACAATATCTTTGAAAACGCGTCCTCGTTCTTCAAAGTTTTTAAACATATCCCAACTCGCGCAAGCCGGAGATAGCAGTACGTTTTCCCCTGCCTCAGCGATACTGTAAGCTTTGAGAATCGCATCTTCAAACCCATTAGCCTTAATATAGTTTTCATAACCGCACGCTTGCGCAGCGTCAATGATCTTTTTAGAAGTATCCCCAAGAACAAGCACCGCTTTAATCATCGGCGTAAAAGACTGGAACAAGGGCACAAAATCATTTTTTTTGTCATATCCGCCCAGAATCAATACGGTAGGCTTTGTCATCGCGTGAATCGCGTTTATCGTGGCATCAGGATTGGTTCCCTTGGAGTCGTTGATAAAGGAAACGCCATTCACTTCTTTGACAAATTCAATCCGGTGTTCAACCCCTGGAAAACTCCGTAACGTTTCCGCAATCACCTCTGCGGAAATTCCGTAAAGACATGCGAGTGTAGTTGCCGCCAGCGCGTTTTCAAGGTTATGGCGTCCCGGGATTCTCACTTCATCTGCCGGCAGAATCTTTGTTTCATTTCCATCATTTGAAAAAATAATCATACCATCGCGCACAGACGCGCCGTTTTCGATTTTCTGCTGCATTGTACTGAACCAAAAAACCTTGGCTCTAATCTTGTCTGCAAGCTCTCTTACTATCTCATTGTCATAATTCAGCACACAAAAATCTTCTGTACCTTGGTTTTTAAATATCTTTGCCTTTGCCGCAATATAGTTTTCCATGGTTCCATAACGGTCAAGGTGGTCTTCCGTAATATTCAGAATCGCACTTTCACAAGGTCGATAGTTCTCAATTGTATCAAGCTGCAGTGCGGCAGTCTCCGCCACGACGACATCCCCGCTTTTGGTCTCCATGGCCTCCTGCGTAATCGGCACCCCGATATTGCCAAGCACATGCGTCGGAATCCCGGCATTCTTAAAAATTTCCCCTGTCAGGGCTGTTGTCGTCGTCTTGCCATTTGTCCCCGTAATCGCAATAAAATCGGCTTTTGAAACGGAAAAACCGAGTTCGATCTCCGCAATTACAGGTTTCCCTAATTCATATGCGCGCCTAATGAACGGTAGTCCAAGCGGCACTCCCGGGCTCAGTACAAGAAAGTCCATAGAAGAAACTATATCCGTAGGATCTTTTCCCAGCATATCATGGCATGGATACTCATCCAGTTCCAAGAGCAATTCCTGCGGGATATTCTCCCTCGTTTTTACATCATAAATCGTTACATCTGCACCAAGGCGGCATAACAACGCAGCAGAAGATACTCCGCTTTTTGCCATACCGATCACAAGGGCTTTTTTATTTTTATATTCCATTTCTGCCTCCACTTAACACGACACAAAAAATAACAACAAACTCCCAACACTTAATAAGATGCTTGCGACCAAATAACCCGCTACTACCTTCGTTTCGTGGATTCCTTTTAACTCAAAATGATGGTGAAGCGGCGCCATTTTAAACACACGTTTTCCGCGCAGCTTAAACGAACCTACTTGAATAATAACCGAGATAGCCGATAACACGAACATAAAGCCCATAATCGGCAAAAGCAGCTGCATCTCCGTTGCGATCGCCATAGCGGTGAGCGCAGCGCCTAGCAAAAATGAACCGGTATCTCCCATAAAGACCTTCGCGGGATACGCATTAAAACACAAAAATGCAACACACGCGCCGATAACGGAGGATGCAAACATTGTCATATTCGCCATATCCGCCTGCAGTTCTGGGCTAATTACGACTGCCCCAATCACGCTGAAAATGAAAATCAAAAGAAAAGTAGCGGTGTTTACGAACGTAATGCCTGTTGCAAGACCATCAAGCCCATCCGTCAGATTAACGCTGTTGACCATCGCAATCAGCACAAACATGGTAAAAGGAATAAACCCGATTCCCATAGAAAGATTCGCGCCGCTACCCGGCACAAATACACCATCAATTCCAAGCCAATAATAGGCAAGGCATGCCACCAGCGCGGAAGCTGCGAGCTGCAGCACAATCTTCTGCCAAGCGCGCAGACCAAGCGAACGTTTTTTAAATAGTTTTAACGCATCGTCTAAAAAACCGATCAAAGAAAAAGCCAGCACTGTTATTACGGCAAAAAGCGTATACCGGATATCCCCTGTTACAAAAATAAAACTCGCGGCAATCATACCGATCATCATGATAACGCCGCCCATTGTTGGCGTGCCTTCTTTTACAAGATGGCTTTGCGGTCCATCGTCGCGGACATGCTGCCCAGCCTTTGCCTTGCGCAAAAGAGGGATGATCACCTTTGCTGCGACAAATGTTATCGCAAATGATATCAGTATTGTAAGTAACAGCCTAACCATATAGTTCATGAGTAAAAATTCCCCTTAGTTCTCTTTATTCTTCCGTTTATTTTGAAAGATTTCTTCCACAATAACTTTTTCATCAAAATCGTGCTTGACGCCTCTGATTTCCTGGTAATCCTCGTGACCTTTCCCTGCGAGCAAAATCACTTCTCCCTTTTGTGCGTTTTTAATTGCATATTCAATCGCTTCACGCCGATTTTCAATCCGGATATACTCCGCGCCGGTTTCTTTGATCCCTGGCTCCATCTGGTCAAGAATCGCAGCGGGTTCTTCAAATCTGGGGTTATCGGATGTCAGAATGGTGAAATCAGAATATTCACCGGCAATCCGCGCCATAATCGGGCGTTTGGAAGCATCCCGGTTTCCACCGCATCCAATGATGGTGACGATCCTTCCAGGAGCAAAACTTGCAACTGTGGAAAGCGCATTTTTCAGGCTGTCGGGCGTATGTGCATAATCCAAAATCAAACTAAAACCCATTCCATGCGTATCGAGCGGCTGAAATCTGCCCGCAACCGGGTGCATCTCCTTAAGCCCAACTTCAATATAGTGCTGCCCCACCCCAAGCGCATGTGCGGTCACTGCTGCGCCAAGTGCATTATAAACCGTAAATTGACCGGGGATCCCAACTTCAATCCGTAATGTTTTGCCTTCCATTTCCACGGTGAATTTTGTCTTGGAATGTGTGATCTCAACATTTTTAGCAGCATATTCTATGGGCTGCATCACACTGTATTTCACAACTTCGCTTTTTGCCGCCGCCATCATATTCGCTGCGCTATCATCGTCAATATTGATTACGGAGATGTCAGATTGCTCGAATAGAATACTCTTTGCATGGATGTAGTTATCCCATGTTTTATGAAAATCAAGGTGATCCTGCGTAAGGTTGGTAAAAACGCCTGCCGCAAAATCAATTCCGTAGACCCTTTTTAATTCCAATGAATGAGACGAAACCTCCATCACCACGTATTCGCAACCATCGTCTGCCATTTTCTTTAGCAGCCGCTGCAAGTCTATTGATTCCGGCGTGGTACGCTCTGTATGAATCGTTCTGTCGCCGATCATATTGACGATCGTTCCAATCAAACCGACTTTATGACCTGCGTGCTCCAAAATCGATTTTAACATATAGGTTGTTGTTGTTTTTCCATTTGTTCCCGTTATGCCAACCATTTTCATGCGCTTTGCCGGGTGCTCAAAAAAATTAGCCGCGACAAGCGCCATTGCCGCCCTGTCGTCCTTCACGACCACTTGTGTAACTCCTGCGCGCGGTTGTAATTCCGTTACTACAATCGCAGCTGCGCCTTTTCTGACGGCATCGGGAACATATTTATGCCCATCATCCGCAAATCCGGAGATACAAAAAAATAAATCGCCGCGTTTAACATTACGGGAATCATACTTCAGGTCTTTAATTTCGACCTCCTCGTCGCCCTTTATTTCGCATTTAATGCCGCGGAATAATTCATACAGCTTCATTCTTGTATCCTCCTTCAAAAATTCAGTCAATATTATACCACAAAATATTGTATCCTGTCACTATGGGTTATCTATTTGTAGTTGAAAGGTGACGCTCACCACACTGCCTTTTTCCACCTGCAATCCTGCTACCGGTTTTTGACCTAGCGCAACTCCGTTCCCATAGGCAACGAATTCTAGACCCGCTGCAATCGCTGTCTGTTTTGCCGTTTCAAAATCCATTCCTGTAAAATCGGGAACTACAACCATTTCCGCCTGATTTTCCTCCGGATTTTTGATCTCCATAGTAAGCGAAACAGTTGAACCTGCAAAAGCTTCTTCTCCGGCCGCAGGCATCTGTCCCTGTACAACGCCCGACCCATCAAGCTGTACTATAAAACCTGCGCTTGCAAGCGTATCCTTTGCGGTCTGCATATCCATTCCCGTGACAGCCGGAACCGCAATTTTTTGTTCATTACGTGCTGCTTCGTCCGAGGGCGCGATTCCGCTGCTCTTCAGGATCTCTTCCAGCACATTTTTTGCATACGGTGCGCAAAGCATACTGTTCTCTCCGCTTTCCGCTACGCCGTTCGCTGTTATCATCACAAGGTATTTTGGGTTATCTGCCGGTGCAAACGTAAAATAAGTTGCAACTTCTTTCCCCTGCTGCGGGATATCTCCAACATACTGAATCGCCGAACCTCCGATTCCTCCGACTGAATATCCTGTAATCTGTGCAGCGCTCCCCGCTCCCTCCTGGACAAGGTTTACCATCAAATCACGCATTTGTGCTGCCGTGTCGGCAGATACGGTTTGGTTCTTCAATTCTGCCCCATAAGTTTCCGTCATGTTGCCGTTGCTGTCGGAAAGTCCCAGTACCAACCGTGGCGTATACAGGTTTCCGCCGTTTAAAAGAGATGCCATTGCATTTGCCATTTGCAGCTGGGACACCTTCATAGATTCTCCGGCACCCATAAAGGCAATATCCACATCCCTGACATATTTTTTTTGCAGTACTTCTCCGGCACTGTCCGTTGAGAAATCAATCCCCGTCTTTTGCCCAAAACCAAAGTTTTTCAAATAAGCATAAAACGTATCTTTTGAAAGCCCCTGCGCCAACTGTGCCGCACCCACGCTGCAATGATTAGCAGCAACCTGACTGATCCCTTGTGTCCCATGCGCAACCGGGCAAGAAATTTTTTCTCCGTCTATCATCACGGAGCCTGTGCAGGCAACCTCTGTTGCAGTCCCTTCGTTCGTCGCTGCAGCCGCCGTAAAAATACTGAATATGTCTCCCGGCTCTACCGGGGTCGCCGTAATATTGTTGACAGATAAAGACGCAAGCGCCCCTGCATCGTCTCGCGGAGGAGAATTTAAATCAAATTCTGGAATGTTTGCCATCCCGAGAATCTCTCCTGACGTCACATCCATCACAAGTCCTTGTACGCTGTCCGGTGCCACAGTCCCATAAAGCGATTTGCAGGAATCTTCCAGAGAACTTTGCACGACTTCGTCAATCGTCAGTACTACATTCAGTCCGTCTTGCGGTTCGATCGTCATTTCCTGACCGTTTGGCACGCCGCTGCCATCTTTCGCGGTTTCTGTCACCTGACGCCCTTGACGCCCTGCCAGCGTGCTTTCGTACCGTTTCTCAATCCCGGTCTGCCCGGCTCCATCTGCGTTGGTATAACCGATCACCTGTGATGCAAAATCCTTATTTAAATAAAAACGTTTTACATCATCTACAAAGGAGACGCCTTTCATTTGCAGGCCTTCTATTTCATCAGATTGTGCCTGCGTGATCTGGCGCTTTAACCAAATTTCTTTTTTCTCCGTATTGGTGGCCTTTGCATAAACTTCTTCGCGCGGCATTTCCAAAATACGTGAGAGCTCGTCCGCAACCTGATCCGCATTGCCTGCCGATGCAATTTTCTCCGGCTGCAACACCACAGTATCCGCTGCTGCGCTTTGCGCAAGCACATACTGATTCCGGTCTAAAATCGATCCGCGTTTCGCATCTACGGCAACGTCCTTGGTCCATTGGCTTTGCGCTTGCTGCTGCAGCCAATCACCCTTTAATAAAGACCAATATCCCACTCGTGTCATGAGCAGGATAATGATAATCGCCATTATGATCAGAACTACCAGTAACCGTTTTCTGGTTACCAACACTCTTGATGAAGACAAAATTCTACCTCTGATTAATTCCGAAACCAACCCTTCACGGTCTCGATAATTGTATTGAAGAAATCCTTGATAGTATCTACTATCGTCGTTTTCGCCTGTGTGTCGCCCGCTGCTGCATCCGTTTGCACTGCGGCAGCATCCGCCTGCTGCGCACCTGTTTGTGCCGCAGCGTCAACATTGCCCTGATCAGCTTCCGCAGGAAGATAAACAATCTGACTGTCCTGTGGTTCCGACATATTCAGTTCGCTTACCGCCCTCTGACGGATCGTGCCGAGATCCTCCTGCAAGGCTACTTCTACTTTTACCTTATCCAAATCCTGCGAAAGCGATTCAATACGCGCTTCTGCCTGCGCATTTTTAAGGTTAATGTCGCTGATCTGTGCATATCTTATCACAATACCTGCAAGCACTGCAAATATCAAGGCGATTAAAATAATAGTAGAAACAATCCCTTTCTTTTTAAATGCTTCATTCTCTACTGCGATCGGCTTAATACCAGCATAGCCGGAATTCGTATCTTCCGCCCGGCGGCTATCAACCATATCAAAACCATGAATGGGTTTTCTTCTTGTTTGCACATGCTCGTAACCATATGCACCATTTGCCGCTACGCGTCTTGCGCCACTGTTATTCCTACGGACGTATTCTCTTGCACCGGAAGCCGGAGCAGCTACAACCCCTACTTCATATGCCGGCGTTAGTTTCCTGCCGCCCACGATATTTTTCACATTAGTCTGCCGAAAATCTAGCTCACGTTGTGCAGCCGCACGCGCCCGCATTTGCTGTTCCCGACGCTGTTGTTCCATTTCTTTTCGCTGCTGCTGTCTATAGTACTGCGCCTCAAATTCCTTCCGCTGCTGCTGCCGAAACATTTCTTCTTCATATTCCAGTCGTTTCTGCGCTTCATAAGCCATTCTTTCTTCATAAGCTTTTTGACGCTGCAGTGCGCGTTTTTGCATATTATAAGCCTGCATGTCCGTAATCCGACCCATGTTTTTCGGCTGTTTATTTCTATCCGTTGGAATATTGCGCGGTATTTGTATTCTTTCGTAATTATGTGCTCTTTGTGGTATTGCGTTCATAATACAAATCCTTTCGGTTACTTTTTCTCAACAACACGTAATTTCGCACTTCTTGCACGCGGATTCTCCAATAACTCGTCGTCATCCGCAACTTTTGGCTTTCGTGTAATCAATTTTATCTGGCTTACTTTTCCGCATACGCACACCGGAAAATCTTTTGGGCATACACAAGGGTCGAATAACTTTTTAAATGTTTGCTTCACAATCCTGTCTTCGAGGGAATGGAAGGTAATCACCGCCAACCTTCCGCCGCTTTTTAAAACGGAAACGTAATCTTCAAGCGCCTGCCCAAGACCGTTCAGCTCTCCGTTCACTTCAATTCTGATTGCCTGAAATGTCCTTTTGGCGGGATGCGGTCCTTCTCTTCTTGCCGATGCCGGAATCGCGTTTTTAATCACCTGCGCAAGCTGCGCTGTCGTCTCAATCGGTTTTTGTAAACGTTCCCGCTCTATAAATTGGGCAATACGTGCCGCCCATTTTTCTTCTCCATAATCACGGATGATCTGCGTTAAGGCTTGTACGCTATATTCATTCACAATTTTTTTGGCATCAATGACGGCATCCCTGTTCATCCGCATATCGAGCGGAGCGTCCTGCTGGTAGGAGAATCCTCTTTCACTCTCGTCAAGTTGAAAAGAAGAAACCCCTAGGTCCAGCACTGCGCCGTCAATCTTTCCGATTCCGTATTCCTCCAGTATCGGTCTGATGTTTTTAAAATCATCATGCACAAGCATAATGTTTTCAGCAAAATCATGTAAGCGTTCTTTGCAACGGTCGATCGCTGCGGTATCTTTGTCAATGCCTATCAGAAGTCCATCCGGCATAATCCTTTGCAGAATGCCGTGCGCATGCCCTGCGCCTCCTAATGTTCCGTCAACTATGGTCATCCCGCTACGAAGATCGAGCATATCGAGCGTTTCCCTGTATAAAACGGGAATATGCCCTTTTCCCGGCGCGCTCATATTCCAAGCTCCGCCAGCTTTGCGAGGGTCTCCTCGTAATCCTGGTATGCGCTGTCGTTATATTCCTGCCATCCTTCTTTGGACCATATTTCCACACGTGTCATAACACCGATAATCACAGTTTCCTTTATCGCGCCGATATGGTCACGCAGCCGCTGCGGTAGTAAAATACGTCCCTGTTTATCTCCTTCGCATTCACAAGCGCTGGCAAACAACATGCGCGTAAAACTTTGTGCTGCCACATCTGAAATCGGTAAGTTTTTGAGCTTTCCCGCGAAATTTTCCCATTCTTCTTTGGAGAACACAAACAGGCATTTGCCTACGCCTTTTGTAACGATAAAGCTTTCGCCCAAATCGTCGCGAAATTTGGCGGGCATAAATACCCTTCCCTTTGCATCTAAATTGTGTGAATACTCTCCAATTAACATCGCGGTGGCAAGCTCCTTTCACCACTTTTAACCACAATTCACCACTTGTAATCAAATTTTAACACTATGCCCCCCATTATGCAAGGATTTTTCATGAAACAACAAAAAAAACCGCAAATTTTTCTTTGCGGTTTTTTTAAAAACTTTTAGTGTTTTTAATCCCTTATTTAGATAATTTGTTTTAAACGAAAATCTAGGTAATCTGCCGAAACCAGATTGTAATTCACAGTCCCGACCAAAATGTCGTCCAAATGGATGCGGTTTAAAATTTCTCCATGCAAATGACCGAAAACGACTTCCGAAACATCATATTCCTGAAAAATTTCGGTAAATTCAGTATCTCGCATTTGTTCATAAAGCGGAGGAAAATGCATCAGCGCAATTAACTTTTTCTCTGAATATTTCTTTGTGCTGTCGAGGGATAAACGCAGGCGTTGTTTTTCACGTTCGTAAATTTTTTTATCGTTCTCCGATAATCCACCCTCGGACGGCAACATCCACCCTCGCGTCCCGCAAAAGACATAGTCCCCCACACTGATCGAATTATTTTGGATTATCTTGACCGTATCCGGCAAAACCCGCTCCATTTTTGCAATAGATCCCCACCAATAATCATGGTTTCCGCGGAGCAATATTTTTAATCCCGGCAATGCGCCGATAGCATCCAAATCGGGTTTTGCTTCGTCCAGCTTCATCGCCCAGCTGATATCCCCGGGGATCAACACAACATCGTCTGATGTCACCTTGCTAATCCAATCTTCACTGATTTTTATAAAATGGTCTTTCCAATGACGGCCAAATACATCCATCGCCTTTGGCTGGGCATTGGATAAATGCAAATCGCCAATTGCATAGATGTTCATTCAGGCGTTCCCCCGGGCGTAATCATTTTTTTCACATACCGCAAAAGCGTATCTTTCCCATATTTCCCAGTGGAGCTGATAGGAATAATAGAAAGGTCGAGGTCTTCTTCCAAAGCTGCGCTAATATTTTTGGCCATCTGTACCGCATAATGATACCGCTTGGACTTTGCGATTTTATCGGCTTTGGTCGCCGCAATACAGAACGGCACGCCATAATAAAGCGCCCATTGGATCATCTGCAGATCGTCCTGCGTCGGTTTGTGCCGAATGTCCACCAGAATAATAAGCGCTTTTAAATTTTTTGCAACCTCAAAATAAAGACGCATCATCTCATCCCAGGAATCCTTTTCTGTTTTCGATACTCTCGCAAATCCATATCCCGGCAAATCAACAAGATAAAAGCAATCATTCACCAGATAATAATTGATCAGGCGCGTTTTTCCCGGTTGCTTGCTAACATAAGCCAATTTTGAATGGTTTGCAATATAATTGATCAGGGATGACTTCCCCACATTCGATTTGCCCGCAAACGCAATCTCCGGCAGACCGCTGTCAGGATAGTCCTGCGGCTGCTTCATGCTTTTGGCAAATGCTACTTTTTTTACTTCCACTATTTTTTCTCCGTTGCCAGTGCATGTTTTAATACATCTTCGACTTTTGTCGCATAAATAAAATTAAGCTGTTCCCTGACAGATTCCGGCAGTTCTTCCAAATCTGCCTGATTATCTTTTGGCAGAATAATCGTATGGATTCCCGCACGAAGAGCAGCCAAGGATTTTTCTTTGATCCCGCCGATTTTCAGCACACGTCCTGTCAGTGTAATTTCACCCGTCATCGCCACATCATGCCGTACCGGCTGTTTTGTAAGCGCAGAAACAAGCGCCGTCACCATCGTGACGCCGGCAGACGGGCCATCCTTTGGAATCGCGCCTTCCGGAACGTGAATATGCAAATCCGTCTTTTCATTGATATCAACCGGCAATTTCAATTTCTTCGACATAGCGCGCACCACAGAGATCCCTGTCTTTGCGGATTCCTTCATCACATCCCCAAGTTGCCCCGTTAGTTCCACTTTACCATTACCCGGGATAACAGAGACCTCCACAGGCATTGTGACGCCTCCCACAGAAGTCCATGCAAGACCAGTCACCACACCAACCGTATCCTGATGAACAATATCGTTCTCGCTTCTCTTAGGTTGTCCCAAAAATTCTTTCAGGTTTCTCCCTGTGACCGAAATCTTCTTGATATTTTCTCCTACAACCTTAGCCGCAGATTTTCGCATGATTGAAGCAATCTGACGTTCTAAACTGCGCACGCCGCTTTCCGCCGTATATAGATGGATCATATCCATAATGGCAGCATCAGAAATTTTTACTTCCGAGGATTTAAGCCCATGTTCTTTTGCCTGACGCGGTATCAGATGGCGTTTTGCAATATTCAATTTCTCTACATCCGTATAACTATCAATCTGGATAATCTCCATACGGTCAAACAACGGCCGCGGGATCGTACTTAAATCATTTGCAGTCGTAATAAACATTACCTTGGAAAGATCGAAAGCCATATCGAGGTAATGATCGTTAAACGTATTGTTGATCTCCGGATCAAGCACTTCCAGCATTGCCGATGCCGGATCTCCACGGAAATCGCTTGCCATTTTATCAATTTCATCCAGCAAAAACAGCGGATTCATGCTCCCCGCCTGTTTGATAGAAGAGATGATCCTTCCCGGGATCGCGCCGATATAGGTGCGGCGATGTCCGCGAATCTCCGCTTCATCCCGCACGCCGCCGAGTGACATCCTTACAAATTGTTTATTAATAGCTCTTGCAATTGACTTTGCAATTGAGGTTTTTCCTACGCCGGGAGGTCCTGCGAGACACAAAATCGGGCCATGCATATCATTCTTCAATTTACGGACTGCCAAAAACTCTATGATCCGATCTTTGACCTTATCCAGCCCATAATGATCTTCGTCCAAAATCTTGCGTGCGTTTTCAAGGTCTAAGTTATCAACCGTATATTTTCCCCACGGAAGCGCTACAATCCAATCGATATAACTGCGGATTACGCTAATTTCAGGCGATCCCGGCGCCATTTTTGCCAGCCGGGATAGTTCTTTTTCTGCTTTTGTCCGCGCTTCCTCGCTTAAATCCAGTCCGTTTATCTTTTGCCGTAATTCTTCGATTTCATCGAGATCATTTTCTGTTTCTCCTAGCTCTTTCTGAATCACCTTCATTTGCTCACGCAAAAAATACTCCCGCTGGGATTTATCAATTTGCTGCTTGACAGAAGATGCGATTTCTTTATCGATTTCCAGAATATCGATTTCCTTTTTCAAAATTTCCGCAACAAGCTGGAGCCTCTCCAGTTCATCTACGCAATTCAAAACTTTCTGCTTGTCGTCCAGCTTAATCGCGACGTTCGACGCAATCATATCCGCAAATTTCCCGGGTTCATTAATATCACCGATCGTAAAGAGCGTTTCCCCAGGGATTCTTGCACCCAACGCGGCAAATTTTTCAAATAACTCGGTAATGCGCCGCATATAGGCTTCTTTTAAAATCTCGCGTCCTGGGTCCACGTCCTTTTCTTCAGGGATCGGCTCAACCTCTGCCTGAATATAAGGCTCCGTCGTCTGGTAAGACACCAATTTTGCACGTCTGTCTCCTTCCACCAGCACTCGAAGCGTATCACCAGGAAGTTTCAGTACTTGCTTCACCTTGGCAATCGTACCGATCTGATGCACATCCTCTATTTTCGGCATTTCAATCTTTAAATCTTTTTGCGTTACCAGAAAAATTTCCTGTCCCTGGATCACGCATTCTTCTACAGCCGCGACAGACATTTCCCTTCCCACATCAAAATGTAAAACCATATAAGGGAAAATCACCAATCCCCGCAGCGCCACCATGGGCATAACCATCTTTTCCAATTAGCGTTGTGCTCCTTTATTCTTCAATTCATAATACAATTATAGATTATACCTTATCTCTTCTTGTATTTCAAATATGCTTCTTCTTTTTATCCCCTGCCGTCATGTCTCTTGCGATACCGGTTAACCAATACCAGACAAACGATTATAACCGCAACAGCCAAGAGAATCCACCACAAAATTCCATTATCAGCGCTGTTTCCTTGCGCATTCGTGCCCTGTACGTCCACACTTGCAGTCCCGGATGGAGTTATCTGCGCAGATGCCGTCGTTTGTGAATCATCAGTGTCCGTTACCGATGATGAAGCGGTTTGTGATTGCCCTTGTGCAGTTCCGCTCTCCGTCAGCTCAGGCATAGGCCCTGGTTTCAGCAGATTTGTTTGATAAATCACCGTACTTCCCGCCGATGTACTACTCTGATCCTGTGTGACCTGCGTATTTGGTGGCGATTGCGAGGAGCTGCTTTCCGGGGCTTGACTTGTCTGGATTGGCGTCTGGGTCGCGATAGCAGAAACCTGTGGTTGTACCGAGGGGCTTTCGCTCACGAGCGGCTTCAAGGAGGAATTCTGTGTTGGCGTAACAGTCGGCGTTTGCGTTGGTTTTTCGGTAGGTTTTACTGTTGTGCTCGTTTCCGCACTCTCACTCGGCTGCGCGGAGATTGATTCGCTTTCCGTAGGCAATGCCGTTTGCGTTGGTTCTGCTGTAGGCGCTTGCGTTGGTTCCGCTGTAGGCGCTTGTGTTGGTTTCTGCGTTGGCTCCGGCGTTACTGTCGCAGAAGGCACCGCGGACGCTTCTGTCACCGTTACAACAGTAGAATCAGGGTTTGCGGTTCCATAAATATAAGATGGGACGCTATAAGAAACATCATAAACGCCGATTGCATTGATGGTTGCACTTTGTCCATCTTTTGTAATAGTTGCCTGGCATCTGCTTATAATTGTCAACCAGTCGACCTGTTGGTTCATCCAGGTATCTGTCAGTATATCCATAATGGGATTTCCGTACATTGTTTCAAGCGTTGGCTTCAGCCTTGTATCAATATTTGATAAATCATTGACCGCCACCGAAAACGGACTTGGTGCCTTTGCTATAAAATAAGGCCGCTGATTCGGCGCAATTGTCGTAATACCGTTATCATATTCACGCACCATTTTTCCTTCCGGAGTGTCCTCCGATAAATCAAGCGCGCAATAGGCAAAGGCATTTTGTCCGACAGATTGATAGGTTGACTGAAAATCAAAAGCCCGTAGCTTTACATTATATTCAAACGCGCTGTCCCCAATTGACAAACCACCGTTGTCCGGAAACGTAATTTCCGTAATATTATAATTATGGGCAAAAGCGCTTGCGCCAATTGAAGAAAGCGAATCCGGGAATGTCACAGTTCCGCCAAGACTACAGGCGAGAAACGCATTGTCAGCGATAGAATTCAATAGAGATCCTGTCGCAAACTGCAGACTATAAATCTGCATACTATTTCCCGAAAAATTTTCAAAGGCGCTCTGTTCAATCGTTAAAACGCTAGCAGGAATTATTACATTTGTTTGTATCCGGTAACACCCCGCAAACGCATAGGCTGAAATTGTTTTCAAGCTCCCTCCCCGCGGAAGATTCAAACCTGTGAGAAAATTGCAGTTATAGAATGCGTATTCGCCAATTGCCGTAAGAGAATCCGGTAAATCCAGCGTACCGTTGAATGTACTTTGTGCAAACGCATATTCATCGATCACGCTGATTTCAGGCGTTCCTGCAAAAACAATTCTTCCAGCTTCGCTGGGTGCACCCGCGTTTTCAAACGCGCTTTCTCCTATTAACGTCACTGTTTCCGGTATTGTAATCCCATCTTTTAATCCTGTACATCCTTCAAACGCAGAATCCTCAATCGTTTCCAGCCCATTCGGAAAAACAATCGTTTGCAATGAAGTGTTTCCTTCCATTGCTTCTTCCGGTATCTCGTTATCTTGACATACCGCACCCGATAGATCGAGCGACTGAAGCGCAGAAAGTGATTTTAAATAGATCCAATCCGTTTCTGTAATCTCTGCTCCTGCATCTGTTGTAATTTTTAACGCAGTAATGCTGCCGTCGGAAGAATATCCCGGCGCAGCCTTGATCGCTTCTTCCAGGGTTTCTGATTGTGTCAGTGTTACCAGAAGCGTTGCCGCAGCATGTGCAATTCCCGCCTGCAAAAATATAACCAATAAAAATACACAGGTCAAGAGAAATGGTACCGCTCTCTTTTTTATGCTAGTTGTATGCATAAGTTTACACCTTACCCTCTATTAATATTCTGCATATTAATATAAACATTTCCCTAAACAGAAAACTTTTTTAGGTTGGATTATTCGTTTACCGTTTTTTCAAATGTCTCCCAATTTTTTTATTCTATAAAACAAAAAAGCCGGTTCGTATTTTTGAATAATACTCCGGCTATATTTGTTTCTCGTCTTTTAATTAAATTGCAAAGAATTCCCATTCTGTCCTTGTTCCAGATGGCCTCTTTCATCTGACCCGTTTTGCTGACGATTCGCTTGGCTGCTCTCGCCGTTTTGTTGGGCATTTCGGTCGTTCTTCATGCAATCATCCGCACCATAGCAAAACGACGATCCATCGTCCGCCATACCGTCTTGACGCCGACCGTTTTCATCGGCTGTGGAATCGTTATCTGAATCATCTTCGAAAATACGTCCTTTCGGTTGATTGGCATCATCTTGTCCATTCATCCCATACGACCTATCTTCGTTTCTGCTATAGCCTTGCTCACCATCTTCCTGCCAAGAGAGATACATCCTTTGTTGCATGTGTCCCGGGGTCTGCAAGACAGCATTTGCAACTGCTCCGCCTGCAAAACCAATTCCAAAAATAATAGCGGCAGATAAAATAACTGCAGATACTTTTTTGCCACAAAGGTATTTCTTTTTCTTTTCTTCCTGTATCTTGTCGTCCCCATTGGGTGTTGACTGCACGGTCTCAGCTTCCGTTGATACGGTTTGTTCTTCCGTATTTACTTTGTCTTGTGGCTGTACGACCGATTCCTGCTGTTCGTTCTGATTTTTGTTTTCTTCCATGTACATCTCCTTTAATTTGCTGCTTCTTTGGTTTATATGTTCTATGTATACTTATCAATTTATTAGATTTCTATGATCAAAGTTTATCTAAACAGTAAATATTTGATGAACACGGCTTTGATATTGCAAAAAAAATATTGATTCAACCGCAAAATCTAGCCATTTTTTAATGAACAAAAGAACAGGCATATTGCGCGTACGCAATATGCCTGTCTTTTGAAAAACTATAATTTTTACGAAAGCTTATTTGCCTTTCACAACTGCGTGTGCAGCAGCCAGTCTCGCGATCGGTACACGGAACGGCGAGCAGGATACGTAGTTAAGACCAATGCTGTCGCAGAATTCTACAGTGGACGGATCCCCGCCATGTTCGCCGCAGATGCCCAGTTTGATGTCAGGACGGGTTTGTCTTCCGAGTTCAACCGCCATCTTCACCAACTTGCCTACGCCCACCTGATCGAGTTTTGCAAACGGATCAGATTCATAGATCTTTTTGGTGTAATAATCATCCAGGAACTTGCCGGCATCATCACGCGAGAAGCCAAATGTCATCTGCGTAAGATCGTTCGTTCCGAAGGAGAAGAATTCAGCTTCCTTCGCAATTTCATCTGCTGTAAGCGCCGCACGCGGAACTTCGATCATAGTACCAACCTTATAATCAATTTTCACGCCTTTTTCAGCCATTACTTTTTCAGCAGTATCAACAACGTAATCTTTTACGTATTTCAGCTCTTTGATATCCCCTACCAGCGGAATCATGATTTCAGGAACGATATCGAAACCGTCTTCTTCGATTACTTCGATCGCAGCTTCCATTACCGCTCTTGTCTGCATAACAGCGATTTCCGGGAACGTTACCGCCAAACGGCAGCCACGGTGTCCGAGCATCGGGTTGAATTCATGCAGGCTATCAATAATGCCTTTCAGCTCATCTACATCAAGCGACATCTCTTTTGCCAGAGCCGCAATGTCTTCCGCAGCGGTCGGAAGGAATTCGTGCAGCGGCGGATCCAGGAAACGAATGGTAACCGGGTTCCCCTTCATTGCTTTATAAATGCCCTTGAAATCTTCTTTCTGCATCGGGAGCAATTTCGCAAGCGCTTTTTCTCTTTGTTCAACCGTCTTGGAAACGATCATTTCACGCATTGCAGCAATCCTGTCTTCCGCAAAGAACATATGTTCTGTACGGCACAGACCGATTCCTTCTGCACCAAACGCCATTGCCTGCTCCGCATCATGAGGAGTATCTGCGTTCGTTCTTACTTTCAGTCTTCTGATTGCATCAGCCCAACCCATAACGACCGCAAAGTCACCGGAAACCTGTGCTTCTTCTGTTTCGATCGCTTCGCCATATACATTACCGGTAGAACCATCGAGGGAAATCCAATCTCCTTCGTTATAAACAGTGCCGTCTTCCGTCGTCATTGTTTTCGCAGCTTCGTCAATACGCAGTTCTCCGCAGCCTGCTACACAGCAGGTGCCCATACCACGGGCAACAACGGCAGCGTGGGAAGTCATACCGCCACGAGCAGTCAAAATACCTTCGGAAGCATACATGCCTTCAATATCCTCCGGAGAGGTTTCCTGACGGGCAAGAACAACTTTGTTGCCCTTAGCAGCTGCTTCGGTCGCAGCTTCCGCTGTGAAGTAAAGCATACCACAGGCAGCTCCCGGAGACGCCGGCAGACCTTTTGCGATCGGCTTAGACGCTTTCAGCGCTTTTGCGTTGAACTGCGGATGCAGCAGAGAATCAAGCTGTTTCGGCTCAACCTTCAGAATTGCTTCTTCTTTTGTCAGCTTTCCTTCGTTTACAAGGTCTACAGCGATCTTGAGTGCAGCCGGAGCTGTCCTCTTACCGTTTCTTGTTTGCAGCATATACAGTTTTCCGCCTTCAATGGTGAATTCCATATCCTGCATATCTTTATAATGATCTTCCAGAGTCTGCGCAATATTAGCAAACTGCGTATAAACTTCCGGCATCTGGTCTTCCAGATGAGAAATCGGCTGCGGAGTTCTGATGCCAGCAACAACGTCTTCTCCCTGGGCATTCATCAAATATTCGCCATACAGTTTCTTTTCTCCAGTGGAAGGATTTCTTGTAAAGGCAACGCCTGTACCGCAATCATCTCCCATGTTGCCGAATACCATTGTCTGTACGTTAACGGCGGTTCCCCAGCTTGCAGGAATGTCGTTCATACGGCGATAAACAATCGCTCTCGGGTTATCCCAGCTGCGGAATACAGCCGTAACGGATTCGAGCAGCTGTTCTTTTGCATCCTGCGGAAACTCTTTGCCCATTTCTTGCTTATAAATCTCTTTATATTTTGCAACGACAGCCTTGAGGTCGTCCGCATCCAGCTCGGTATCCATCTTTACGCCTTTTGCGTCTTTGGCCGCCTGCAGCGCACTTTCAAACTTCTCTTTTTCGATGCACATAACAACATCAGAGAACATCTGGATAAATCTTCTGTAGCTATCATAAGCCCAACGCGGATTTCCAGATTTTTTCGCCATACCTTCTACCGCAACATCGTTGAGGCCAAGGTTCAAAATGGTGTCCATCATACCCGGCATAGACGCTCTTGCGCCGCTGCGGACAGATACGAGGAACGGATTTTCAGCATCGCCGAATTTTTTACCTGCGATTTCCTCTGTCTTTGCCATTGCGTCATAAATCTCTTCTACTACTTCTTCAGCAATTTTCTTGCCGTCTTCATAGTATTTCGTGCATGCTTCTGTTGTAACAGTGAAACCCTGCGGAACCGGCATGCCAAGGTTTGTCATTTCCGCCAAATTCGCGCCTTTGCCGCCTAAAAGGTTTCTCATGGAAGCGTCGCCCTCTTTAAAAAGGTACACATACTTTTTTGCCATTCTAAAAACTCCTCCTGAAATAATATTTATTAAAAAATCATTTTAACGTAATCAAAAAGGAAAAACATCACGTCTATTATACATGAACCGTCATTTGAACACAACTAAAGTTAATTTTTTCACAAAAGATTTTCTCCTAAAAATTTTGTTGTTTTTAGCTTCAAATCAAGCATCTCCTGCAAATACCGGTTCATCAGCATCACACAGTCCTTTGCATCTTTCAATTCGAGCTTAATTTCATTTACATTTTTATACGAAACTGCGCGCAATTGCCGCAATACTTCTAGCACAGCACGCCTCACAGGGACAGCCCTGACATAGCGGCGGCAGGCTTCACAAATCTCGCCGCCTTCCGAAAACGAAAACGCGGCCATCTCTCCCGTGGTCTTTGCACCGCAGGAAGCACATTCGCCGATCACTGGAAAAATACCGGAAAAATCAACAATGCGCGCAAAAAAATATGCGAGGGACGAAAAACCATCCAGCTCTTTTTGTTCCATCGCATATAAGGCATAGATTAATGTCAAAAACAATTCTTCATATTCATCTGCGTTTTGCAGTAATTTTTCCGTGAGTTCAAGCATCACGCATGCTGCGGCAAACAAATCATAATCCCCAGTGATATGATAAAATTCCTGGCGAACTTCAGCATTTGTCAGGAATAATTTTTCACCCTTTTTATAAAATTCAAATTCACCGCAGGCAAGCGGCTGCGAGGGCGCCGCAAACTCGCTTTTCATCCGTCTTGCGCCCCGCGCCTGTGCGTCAATCCTACCGTGGCTACGCGAAAACAAAGCAAGAATTTTATCATAATCCTTGTAATCCGTCGACCTCAAAACAATACAATAATGCTTTTCCAAAATTATCCTTAATTATCCTCATACCCAAGCGTACGCAGCATAGAGACCTTATTGCGCCAATCCGGTTTTACTTTCACCCACACCTGCAAAAAAACCTTGGAGCCA
The DNA here is from genome assembly GCA_034926635.1 of Christensenella sp. GTDB lineage: Bacteria > Bacillota > Clostridia > Christensenellales > Christensenellaceae > Christensenella. The sequence goes on from JAYFQX010000001.1 coordinate 215,422, forward strand.
AAGAGCGTTTCCATATCTTCACGCGCTGCCGAAGCAATTTTTTTCAGCATTCTTCCCCCGGCACCGATAATAATTCCCTTGTGTGAATCTTTTTCGCAGTAAATAATAGCATCAATATGAAGAATATCCTTTACATCGTCATGCTGCATTTTTTCTATTTCTACGCCAATCCCATGCGGGATCTCTTTTCCGATGCTTTTTAAGGCTTTTTCTCTGATGAGCTCCCCTGCAATCACGCGTTCGGGCTGATCTGATACCATATCCTCCGGATAAAACATCGGGCCTTCTTCTAAATATGGTTTCAAATCATCTATCAACTGAGTCAGCCCAATCCCTTGTTTTGCAGAGATCCGCACAACCTTTTTGTCAAATTGCCTGAGGCTTTCTTCCACTTCTTCTATCCGCGCCGCGTCCACAGCATCTATTTTATTAAGAGCGATCAAAAGCGGAACGCTTCCTTTGGAGAGGCGCTCCAATATTTCCATATCACGCTCTTTTGCTCCTGCTTTCGCATCCACAACAAAAAGTACGGCATCTACGTCCCGCGCCGCAGTTTCCGCTGTTTTTACCATAAATTCACCCAATTTATTTTTCGGCGTATGCAGACCCGGCGTATCCATGAAAATCATCTGAAAGTCTTTTCTTGTCAAAACCCCCGTGATTCTGTTCCGCGTAGTTTGTGGCTTTTTAGAAACAATCGCGATTTTTGTTCCCACCAATGCATTTAAAAGCGTTGACTTTCCCACGTTTGGGCTTCCTAATAATGCAATAAATCCTGATTCAAATGCCATAATAATTTTTCTCCTTTTGCCAGTCCGGCATGCTGTAATATACCCGGCTCAAATGCGGTATGCTTACCCTATTCATACCCACTGGTTCAGACCACAAACGCTTCCCCCACCTGAAATACCAAAACCGTAATCACGATTCCCATAAGTGCCCCCACGAGCACTTCGGCAAAAGTATGTACTTTGGTCTCCATACGGCTTTCTGCCACAATCAACGCCAAAACCGCTGCAAACGTAGAAGCCACCGCATTCCCCGACACAAATACGATTGCAGTAAAAAGCGCAAAAGCAAAGGCTGTATGTCCGCTCGGCATACCCCCTTGGACATAATTGCCGCCTTTTTTCATAGACCGCGACTTCATTACAATAACGGCGATAAACACCAAAATCAAAGCGGCAAACGTGATATATCCCGGCAAGTTTTCCACATAGCTTACCGAAAGATAAGAAAACGTATACAGCTTGCGGTAAAAAACCAGGTAGCCAATCACCAGTGCATTCATTGCCGCAACCAGAACCGCTCCCGCTGCCACATCTTTTGCAATCCTGGCAAGCTCGTTATATTCCCCGTGCGATGCAATGTCCACCGCAGCCTCAATCGCGGTATTAAACAATTCGGCAAAAAAAACAAAGGCAATCGATAAAATCAGCATCATCATTTCAAAACGCGTCACCTGCGTAACAAGAGCCGCCACTATGACAAGCGCTGCAAGCGCAACGTGAATCTTCATATTGCGCTCCATTTTGAAAGACTGCAAAAAACCGTTGATGGCATGGTTAAAACTGCTGATTAACGATTTTTTCGGTCTGTATTTTTTACCCGGTTCTTTATTCTCCATCAAGTTCCCTGCCAATATCAACCGAATCCAATATTTCTTTTTGCCTTTCGGTCATAACTTGTTCTTCTTGGGCGATCATGTGGTCATATCCCAACAAATGCAGCATGCCGTGCAGCGCCAAAAACGCAGTCTCCCTGCGCAAACTGTGCCCATATTCTTTCGCCTGTTGCACTGCACGTTCCATAGAAATCGCAATATCTCCCATAAAAACATAATCATCCATGTACTCGAGCTCCAGCATATCCCTGCACGCGGCAAATAACGTGGGTAATTCATATGCCGGAAAAGACAAAACATCGGTTTCGCGGTCTATCCCACGAAAATCGCGATTTAAACTGCGAATGCCTTCATTATCCGTAAACTGTATATTGACGCAACAAGCAACGCCTGCTTCTTTCTGTGCAGCTTCCACAGCCTTACTTACTGCTTCTGTTACCGCTTCCGTCAGCTCAATTTTATCTTGTTCATCAAAGAATGTTATCATCTTCCGCTCCATGGATCTTAATATCAGGATATTTCACCCTTTGGTGATAAACGCCGTCAAAAATATTGACGAAAGCTTCCGCAATAACATTCAAATCTTGCCTGTTCAGCGGCGCTGCATCCAGCAGTCCTTCGTCATAGCGCGCTTTGATCAGCTTATAAACCATTTCCGAGATATCCTGCCGCGAAGGATTGTCAAGGCTACGTACAGCTGCCTCCACAATATCTGCAAGCATCACGATAGCGCCTTCTTTTGTATCCGGCGGCAAGCCATCATACCGGAAATCATCTGCATTTGTCTTCGGATTCTGTTTCATAGCTTCATAATAAAAATACCCAACCGTTCCATTACCATGATGGTTTTGTACAATTTTTATAATTTCTCCGGGCATATTATATTTCTTTAGCATCGCCACGCCGTCCGGCACATGCTTTCTTATAATATGTGCACTCTGTTCCGGTGTCAGCTGGTCATGCGGATTTACATTGTTTCGTTGATTTTCTTTAAAAAACATCGGATTGTTTACCTTGCCAATATCGTGGAAGTATGCACCGACCCGTGCCAATAAAGAAAACCCTCCAACTGCATTACAAGCCGCTTCCGCCAAATTTGCAACCAAAATGCTATGATGATATGTCCCCGGCGCCTCCAGCATCAAACGCTTTGTAAGGGGATGCGTGGGGTCGGAAAGCTCCAGAAGTTTTGTAGGCGTAGTAAGGCGGAATGCATTTTCAATCAACGGCAAAACGCCAATACTAATAATCCCGCACATCACGCCGCTCCCCACTACCATCATCATACTGTTAAGCGTTTGCTGGGCGTTAGGCGCTTGATTTTCCATAAGCGGGACTTGCAGCATCCAGACCAAAACCACGATTACCACCCCCGGGATTGCAGCGGTAAGCCCCGCCAGCACAAGCCGTGACCGGTAACGCATATCTTTTAAGGTATAGACAGTAAAAAAGCTTCCCAGCAAGGAAATCAGCAGGATCATCAATGAAGTTTCACTGAATAATTCTTGACCTCCCGTTGTTACACTCATTAACAACAGGGAAAGAAAAACACTGTATATAATTGCATTTTTAGGCGAAAGTAATATTGCGCCCAAAATAACAAACAAAAAGATCGGGAATACATGGATCGCTACAAGCTGCGTTAAAGCAGTTACCCCGTATGCTGCCGCGGTAAGAATTGCCAAAATCGCAATTTTTTTGGTATCCTTCAACAGTCTGCGGTTGAACACGGCAAGAAATACTGCGTATAATACAAAGACCAGCACAATATAAACAATAATTGCGGCATAAGGTATTGCAGAGGTAGATTCCGAGCTCAACATGCCAAGAGCCTTCAGCGTTTCAAATTGCTCCTCTGTTACCACTTCGCCCTTTACAACGATGTTTTGTCCTTCTTTATATTCCTCAGGCGTAACCAATTCAGCTACACGCTCTCGCTCCGCCTGCGTTGCGACTTCGTCAAATATCGTGTTCGGATATAAATCATTAGAGACAATTGCCGCCGTCAACGCACGCAACGCTTCATCTGCATCTATGGAGTCTGAGACTTCCTCGATAATCGTAGACTTCTTTTCGTCTATATCGTCGCTTGATACCCCATCATAGAGCACATCTTGCATCTGCGTTGTCAGCGCCTCTTTAAAAGCAGTTATCTGCGCGCTGGTCATACTGATAACCTGGTACATTTCCGCATTATCAATGTAATCCGGCAAAATTTCTTTCAGGGAAGTTACCTGATCCTGTGTCAGGATAGCCTTCCAATCAGCCGTAGCAGGGTCAAATACGGCTTTGTTATAGGCCGTCGGCGCCGGTTGCGGATTGGCTGCGTTTTCAGGCAATGCATTTTCTGCTTGAATTTTGGCAATCTGCTGCTGCACTGCGTCAGCTTTTGTTTGCTCGGCTTTATTATAAAAGGTTTCTGCCTCGGCACGCGCCTGTTCAAACGCCGTAAAGTCGCCGTCCAACTTTTTTACAATCTGTTGTGTGATATTCGCATCTTTTTTATAAGACGGTCCAACTTTCGCCTGCTCTTCTTCAATCTTTCTTTGTGTCTTTACTTCGTTAATAACGTCTCTTGACGCCGTAATTGTCTGGGGGGATATTTCGCCTTGCTCTATATCATAAGTCTGCGGCGTAATCGAAACAAGGGCAATTGCAATACAAACGCCCAATGCTACAAGTGCCAGCAAAATATTGAAACTTCCTTTTTTGTAAAACTTGCCTTTTTCGGTCATAACAGCAAACCGCCTTAAACTATGGTATTTTTCCTTCGGCTTTCGTATTTTTCAAATGCCTTCACAATGTTTTTCACTAAAGGATGCCGCACGACATCCTTATTGGAAAGCTGGATTACGCCGATATGCTCGACATTCTTCAAAATCTCCACTGTTTTTTTAAGCCCCGAACTGTGTTCCTTCGGTAAATCGATTTGTGTAATATCTCCGGTGACAACGACTTTAGAGCCCTCGCCGAATCGCGTCAGAAACATCTTCATTTGCTCCATCGTACAGTTTTGTGCTTCATCCAAAATAATAAAAGCATCATTCAAGGTACGTCCGCGCATATAGGCAAGTGGCGCAACTTCAATAACGCCTTTTTCAGAAAGCCTCGCATAGGCATCCGCGCCCATAAAATCATATAACGCATCATAAAGCGGGCGCAGGTAAGGATCTACCTTGTTTTGGAGGTCACCGGGCAAAAATCCGAGTTTCTCCCCTGCTTCTACTGCAGGTCGTGTCAAAATAATCCGGGATACCTGCTTGTTTTTCAGTGCCACGACCGCCATTGCCATGGCAAGATATGTTTTTCCCGTTCCTGCCGGCCCGATACATAACACAACCGTATTATCTTTAATTGACTGAATGTATTCTTTCTGCCCATAAGATTTGCATTTAATTTGCTTGCCCTTAGACGTAATGGCGACAATATCGGACATCATTTCATTCACTACTTCCTGATGTCCGTCACGCACGAGCTCCATGGCATAACCAACCGTGTTTTCCGCGATTGTTTCGTTTTTATTATACATTTTCTTTAAAACTTCAATAATATCGGCGGCTTCCTTGGCGCCCTTCTCGCTTCCGGAAATACAGATCCCATTTTCCGTCGCGCGGATAGCCGTTCCTGTCTGCGAAGATATAATATTGATATTCTCATCAAAATTACCGAATACGCCTGCCATTTGATCTATACTGTCAAACGAAACATCAATCAGAATTTCTTTTTCCGCCAAGCTCAGTGTCCTCCTACCGAATATGCCCCTGTAATCTTTGTTTTTTATCATAACATATTCCAAGACAAAACGCTATAGATTATCCTTTTACAGCCGTCCATATAATTCTTAGATACAAACACAATAAAAAACGGACAAGCACATTGCCTGTCCGTTTCATACAAATTTTAAACACTGCAAAAGCTTAATGCTTTCTTTTTCTAGCAGCTTCAGCTTTTTTCTTTCTCTTTACGCTGGGTTTTTCATAATGCTCACGTTTCCGGATTTCAGCCAGAACTCCTGCTCTTGCACATTTACGCTTGAATCTTCTAAGAGCACTTTCCAGTGTTTCATTTTCGCCTACGCGTATCTCAGACATTATCTCCCCTCCTCCCGTACTCTGCTTCCAGGCTTTGGAAACTGGGAGTTATTTTCATACCACTGTATTATAGTAAAATAGCGGCGGTCTGTCAACAAAAAAACATCCGCTTTTCCGAAAAATCAATAAATATTAGCTTTTATGCTCAGCCTGGGGGCCACTGCATAAACCGTCCGCCGAGCAAATGCATATGTAAATGATGCACCGTCTGACCGCCATTATCGCCAGTGTTAAACACCGCCCTAAAACCATCCTTGTCGATTCCCTTTTCCCTGGCAATTTTTTGTGCAGCCTTCACCATTGCCTCGAGATAAATAAAATCATCGTTTTCTATTTGCATCATACTTTTAATATGCTTTTTGGGAATAATCAAAACATGCTCCGGTGCCTGCGGGTCTATATCATGAAACGCATAAACCAAATCGTCTTCATATACCTTTTCGCTGGGGATCTCTCCAGCAATGATACGGCAAAATAAACAATCTTCCATTGCCTTCCTCCTATTTTATCAGGTTACCATATATTATATCATCTTTTGCGTCGGCGAGCAAAACCTGCCCCATATTTTTTATCTGCGCTTGTGCCCTCACCCGCAGATAACGGTCCGTATACCCTTCCGCTAAGCCGTCCTCGGTAATTTGTTCAAATAAAACCGTTTGGCGTGTTCCTAAAAAACGCTTGATATATTGTTCTTCCGCTTTTTTCCCAACAGCTATCAAATGCGCGGCACGTTGCCTTCTTATTTGCATAGGCACTTGATCTTCCATTTTTGCCGCTGGGGTTCCTTCTCTTTGAGAATATGGAAATACATGAATTCTGCTGAAGCCGATCTTCGATACAAAATCGCACGACTCCCCGAAATGCGTTTCTGTCTCCCCCGGAAATCCCGTAATGATATCCGTCATGATAGCAGGATCCTCATAATAATTTCGTATTATTTCAATATAATGCGCATATTCCTCAGCGGTATATTTTCTGTTCATTTTTTTCAAAATAGAATCACTCCCACTTTGCAGCGAAACATGAAAATGCGGACATACCTTCTTCAAATCCTTCATTGCAGAAACAAACTCATCGGTGAGCAGATGCGGCTCCAAAGATCCCAGGCGGATTCGCTCAAGGCCATCGATTCCGTTGAGACCGACAAGCAGCTCTGCGAGCTTCTCGCCGGTATCCTGTCCATAGGAAGAAATATGGATACCGGTAAGTACGACCTCTTTCACACCATTTTGCACAAGTGCCTGCGCTTCATGGATGACTGCAGCCGCTTTGCGGGAGCGCACCCTTCCCCGTACATAAGGAATGATACAATAACTGCAAAAATTATTGCAGCCTTCTTGAATCTTAAGGTAGCCTCGCGTCATCTCACCGCTCGTACGGACGCTTAATTCCTCAAAAGCTTCATCCGCCAAAAAAGATGCCAAACCGGCTGACGCATTTTTACCCTTAAGGCATTCTCTGACCACTTTGCCAATATTGGCGCGATCCTTTGTCCCGATGACTGCCCCAACGCCCTCCATTGCAAGCACAGCCTCGCAATCGCGCTGGGCAAGGCAGCCGCACACACAAATCATAGCCTGCGGATATAAATGATGAATCCGCCGGATCATGTTCCTTGATTTTTTATCAGCAGTATTGGTAACCGTACAGGTATTGATTAAATAGACATCCGCCGGTTCATGAAATGCCACCGTTTCAAACCCTTCATTTTGCAATAGCTCAAGCATTGCATTGGTATCGTATTGGTTGACTTTGCATCCAAGCGTATACGCCGCAACCCTCATTTTTCTTCTCCCATAAAATGATACTGGATCATAGCACAGGCAGCAGGTCCAGCCGTTTCTGAACGCAGGATCAGGTTTCCAAGGCTGCAGCTTTGCGCGCCGCTTTGCATGAGTAGCACCGCCTCATCGGAGGTGAAGCCGCCTTCCGGACCCACGATAACAGAAATGTTTTCCATATTCTGTCCTCTTGTTAATATATCCCGTATTGTTATCTTTTCTTCATTTTCATAGGCAAAAAGCGCCAAATCTTTGCCTGCCTCTATCTCCCCAGCGACATCTTGCAGCCCTATCACGCCTGTCACCTTCGGAATCCTAGAACGTCCGCATTGTTTAGAAGCTTCCAGCGCGATACGCCTCTGCCGCTCTACAAGTCTTTGTGCCGACTTTTCGTCCGGGCGTTTTACGCAGCGTTCGCTCAAAAACGGAACGATTTCCGATGCCCCAAGTTCTGTACATTTTTGTACTGCATAGTCAAGATGATCGTTTTTAATAACCGCCTGATAGATGGTAAGATTTCCCGGCAATTCCGCATCAGAGTACTTCTTCTCCACAATTTTCACACGCACAAAATCCTCGCCGATCATCTCAATCTTGCCGTAATAATCGAATCCGCTTCCATCAAATAAAATCAAGCCATCGCCTTCCTGCATCCGCAAAACCCGCGCAATATGTTTTGCTTCCGCCCCACCGATGGAAACTTCACCTTCTAAATCATGCCAAAAAAACCTTCTCATCCTTTATACTTGCATGCTACAGCACGCCATTCCCCATCGCTCAAAATTTTAATGATCCGAAACCCTTTTTGTTCCAGAGACTGCGTTACATCATCGATTCTCGAATCAATAATCCCCGAACACAGATACATACCGTTGTGTTTTAAATACTGCCCAGCAGTTTCGTTCAGCATGATCACAACATCTGCGATAATATTTGCAACGATAATATCTGCCTGATACCCATCGGGTATTTGCGCAAGCAAATTAGACACCATAACCTTGACCTGGTCTTTGCAGCCGTTCCTTTCAACGTTTTCCGCGGTCACCTTAACAGCAACCGGATCAAGGTCTAGCGCATAAACTTCTCTTGCGCCGAATTTAGCCGCGGCAATCGTCAGGATGCCGCTTCCGCAGCCAGCGTCTATGACATCCATACCTTCGTCCATATATTCTTCGAGCAGCCGTACGCACATTCTTGTTGTCTCATGATTCCCTGTACCAAACGCCATTCCAGGATCTATTTCGATGATAGTTTCATTCGGTTGCGCATCATACTTTTCCCACGTTGGCTTCACAACGACAAAATCAGATATTTTAACCGGTTTAAAATATGCTTTCCACGCATTTGCCCAGTCTTCCTCGTGAACGATCTGCGTCTTTAGCTCCAGCGAACCCAGCGGCACGCCTAAATTCATTACGCGTAAATTCCCGATCCGATGACGAATGTCATCCAAGACTTTTTCCTCTGTTCCGTCGCACGGAAAGTATGCCACCACACAAAACGGGACTTTTTTCAAAACTTCATCGCTTAAATAATCCCACGGAAGACCGCCTTTTGCGCACGCTTCATTATCTCCTTCGATTGAAACGCCCTTTGCGCCAGCTTCCATCAACATTTCCGAAACAATTTCTTCTGCTTCCTTTTGCGTATATACGCTTGTTTTCATCCAATTTGCTTCCATATTAATTGCTTTCACTCCAAAACTCACTATTGCCTGACCCAAATCGCTCAGCAGACATATTATACACGTTCTTCAGTTAGTTTTGCAACATTACAAAGATAGCGGCAGAATGAATTTTTCTGCCGCTATCTTAATTAAAACGCATCTTTTGGTTTGTTGAACTGCGTCTCGGTACCTTTTCCCTTTAACTTTTCTTCAAAATCACGCAATACCTTTTTTTGCCGCTCATTTAATTTTTTAGGAATTTGTACGTTCGCACGAACATATAAATCACCCTTCCGGCTGCTGTTCAAGTATTGGATTCCTTTGCCCTTCAATCGGAATACCGTTCCCGGCTGTGTTCCCGGCTCCACTTGATATCGGACCTTCCCGTCTAAAACCGGAACTTCTATTTCGTCGCCCAGCGCCGCCTGCATCATGCTGATATTCATGTCAAGATACAGATCATATCCCAAACGCTCAAATAATTTATGCGGTTTCACCGATATCACAATCAGCAGGTCTCCCGCCGGTCCGCCGTTTTTACCGGCGTTGCCTTCCCCACGCATGGTAAGAACCTGACCATTATCAATTCCTGCAGGAATATTGACTGCAATGGTACGCTGTTTCTGTTTGATTCCGCGACCACGGCAATCCTCACAAGGCGAATCTGCGATGGTACCTTCGCCGTTACAGGTGGAACACGTTTGCACATTAACAAAATTACCAAACATAGTTTGCTGCTGTACCCGCTGCTGCCCGGTTCCATGACAGGTTGGACACGTACGGCGTTCCGTTCCCGGTTTGGCGCCGCTGCCGCCGCATGTATCGCATTTTTCAAGCCGGTTCACCGTGACTTCTTGTTTTACACCATCTGCGGCCTGTTCAAAGCTGATCCTCATATTAACACGAATATCTCCTCCGCGTTGCGGACCGGCTTTTTGCTGCCGCATGCCACCGCCACCGAATAAATTTTCAAAAATATCCCCAAAGCCGCCAAAGCCTTCAAACCCGCCGCCAAAACCGCCTTGCCCAGCACCGCCAAAACCACCGTTAAAGTCGGCATTTCCATACATGTCGTATTGCTGGCGCTTTTGATCATCACTTAAAACCTGATAGGCCTCGTTCACTTCCTTGAATTTCTGCGCCGCGCCCTCATCGCCTTTATTGAGATCTGGATGGTACTTCTTTGCTAATTTTCTGTATGCACTTTTTATCTCATCCGCGCCAGCGTCTTTATTCACGCCTAGCGTCTCATAATAATCCTTCGCCAAATGACCGATACCTCTCCCGTTTTTTCTATCCGCATCTCTTTTCAGCAAAATCCCTGAAAGCCAGAACACTTCGCTTCGGCTTCCAGGGCTTTTTGCTTTTATTCGTTATTCCAAAAATTTACTTCTTGTCTTCATCCTTTTTATCATCGTCTACAACTTCATAGTCTGCGTCTACCACGTTGTCATCTTTTTTACCGCCGTTCGGGTCATAATTCGGATCAAACCCTGCGCCGCCCTGTGCACCGCCTGCCGCAGCATTCGGGTCTGCGCCGGCTTGCTGATAAATCTTCCCAAAGGTCTCAAAAGATACTTTCTGCAGTTTTTCCGTTGCAGATTTGATCTTATCAGGATCATTTGTTTTCAGCGCTTCTTTTGTCGCCGCAAGCTCGTCCTCGATGGTCTTTTTGTCCGCTGCCGCAACCTTATCGCCGAGGTCCTTCAGCGTTTTTTCCGTCTGATAAATCAACGAGTCCGCGTTATTGCGTGCTTCTACTTCTTCCTTGCGTTTTTCATCCTCTGCCGCAAATTTTTCAGCATCTTTAACTGCTTTATCAATTTCGTCATCCGAAAGATTGGTAGAAGCCGTAATCGTAATCTTCTGCTCCTGACCTGTTCCCATATCTTTGGCGGATACGTTTACAATACCGTTTGCATCGATATCAAAACCGACTTCAATCTGCGGCACACCGCGCGGTGCCGGCGCAATTCCCGTCAATGTAAATTTCCCCAGCGTTTTATTTGCCGATGCCATTTCGCGCTCGCCCTGCAGCACATGAATTTCCACACTTGTTTGCCCATCGGCAGCAGTAGAAAACACCTGGCTCTTCTTTGCAGGGATCGTCGTATTCCTGTCGATCAGTTTTGTAAAAATTCCACCCATTGTCTCAATGCCCAGCGAAAGCGGGGTTACATCAAGCAACAGAACGTCTTTTACTTCGCCGCCCAAAACGCCCGCCTGGATCGCAGCGCCCATTGCAACGCATTCGTCAGGATTGATTCCTTTAAAAGGCTCTTTGCCCGTGATTCTCTTAACCATATCCTGTACTGCCGGGATACGCGAAGAACCGCCGACCAAAAGGATCTTATCAATCTCGCTGCTGGAAACACCTGCGTCTTTAATTGCCCGGGAAGTCGGTCCTTCCGTCTCTGCAACCAAGTCAGCTGTCAGTTCATCAAATTTTGCACGCGTCAGGTTCAAATCAAGATGTTTTGGACCTGTCGCATCTGCTGTAATAAACGGCAGGTTAATATTTGTCTGCATCACGCCGGAAAGCTCAATTTTTGCTTTTTCCGCCGCTTCTTTTAATCTCTGGATCGCGATCTTATCGTTAGAAAGATCAATGCCGTCTGTTTTCTTGAATTCTGCAATCATCCATTTTACAATCTTCTCATCAAAGTCGTCACCACCCAAACGGTTATTCCCGCTTGTTGCAAGCACTTCAATTACGCCGTCGCCGATCTCCAGAAGCGATACATCAAAGGTACCACCGCCAAGGTCGTATACCAAAACTTTTTGATTATGGTCTTTCTCCAAACCATATGCAAGCGCCGCTGCTGTCGGCTCGTTTACAATACGAAGTACTTCCAACCCCGCAATCCTGCCTGCGTCTTTTGTCGCCTGACGTTGCGAGTCTGAAAAATATGCCGGAACAGTGATAACCGCCTGTGTTACAGTTTCACCCAAATATGCTTCTGCATCAGATTTCAGCTTCTGGAGGACCATTGCTGAAATTTCCTGTGGAGAATAGGTCTTTCCATCAATATTGACTTTCCTATCTGTACCCATGTCACGTTTGATCGACATGATAGTATGATCTGGATTCGTCACAGCCTGACGTTTTGCTACTTGTCCGACTAAACGCTCTCCGCTATTTGAAAACGCAACGACAGATGGCGTTGTGCGCGCGCCTTCCGCATTTGGAATAACAACCGCTTCGCCGCCTTCCATGACTGCGACGCATGAATTTGTCGTACCTAAATCAATTCCTATTACCTTGCCCATTTATTTTTGCCTCCTATAAATTTGTTTTCATCATTATCATATCCAATGAAACCAGGTCATGCCCGATTATCATTTTGCAACCTTGACCATTGCGTGCCGTAATACCTTTCCGTTTAAGGTATAACCCTTTTGCAGTACCTCTACTATTTGATTTGTCTGAAATCCTTCTTCCTCCGTTTGCATTACAGCATTATGAAATTCTGGATCAAACTGCCCGTCTGCGGTTATTTCAGCTAGTCCCATACCCGTAAGCGCATCTTTCAACTGGCGCATAATCATGCTTGTTCCGTCAAAGAACGCTTGATCTGCGCATTCTACCGCTAACGCCCTCTCAAAGTTATCGAGTATTGGCAACATCGCCGTCACCGCATCTGCAACACCGTTTTGAAACGACGTTGCCGCAAGTGACGCATTCCTCTTCTTATAATTCTCAAAATCCGCACGCTCACGCTGCAGCGCATTTAAATAATCATCGCGCTCCGCTTCCAAAGCTTTTTGTACGTCTTCTGCGAGCTTTACTTCATCTTTTATCTCATTTTCCTGAGCCAGCTGTGCATCCTCTGCATCTATGGCTTCCGCTGTTTCTTCGCGTATTTCTTCTAACTCTTCTCTGTCCATCTTCGCTGCCTTTGGGTTGTTTTTTTTCTCTGCCAATTTCCTTTACCGCCTTATTTATTTTGGTCTGTTTCTAGTAAACAGGATAATATATCACTTAAACTCATTCCAACATAATTTAACACGGAAAGTACGCGAGCATAATCCATACGCGTAGGACCTATGACCCCAAATGATCCTATTTTCTTTCCGCCTACTTTATAGGTCGCAGTGACAATACTCATATCTTTAAAATCTTCGTATTGATTCTCGCGTCCGATATGAATCGAAAATTCCAAATCAGTTGCGTTTGACAATACTTGATAAAGCATATCCTTTGTTTCAAGTATCTGCAAAAAATGCTGTGCTTTGCCGATATCTTTATATTCCGGATAATTAAAAATGTTTTGTGCACCGCCGTAAACAAGTTCTTTTTTTTCACGGTTGATGTTGATTGCATCCAGGACCTCGTCCATCACAGCCTTATGTTCCAGGATAGATTCTGCTCCTGTCGTGCGGATCACTTCTTCTGCTTTTTTCAGTGAAACATTCTGCACCATATCGGTCAGCATGTTGGAAAGCATTTCCATCTGACGCGCGTCAACCGCCACCGGGATCGTGATCATCTGATCTTGCACCAAGCCATTATCCGTGACCAAAATAAGCATCGCCTTTGTCGGCGTTATTTTCACAAGCTGAATCCGCTTAAGCTTCACATCATCAAGCTGCGGTGCGATCACCATAGAAATATGCTTTGTCACATCAGATAGCGCCTTTGCTGCGGACTCCAATACTTCATCTACCTCGTTGATCCGCATATTAAAATAATTGCGGATAAACATCGCTTCATCCTTAGTAATACGGTCTATATGCATCAATCTGTCGACATACAGCCTATATGCCATATCACTTGGCGTCCTGCCTGCAGAAGTATGCGGTTGGTCCAGGTATCCCAGCTCCTCCAAATCCGCCATTTCATTCCGGATTGTAGCGGAACTGAACTCAAATCCCGGTTTCTTGGAAAGAGTACGCGAGCCAACCGGAACACCCGTATCAATATAATCATCGATAATCGCTTTTAATATCTGTAGTTTCCTGTCTGATAATTCCATGCCCACGCCTCCTTTCGTATTTTCTTATCTTTATATATACACAAAAAACCGGTCTGAAACCGTTTTGTTAGCACTCTTCAAAAGCGAGTGCTAATTCCTTGATATAAAGATACCACCGTGCATCTATATTGTCAAGTTCCATTCCATAAAATAATACGGCTGATCAATGAATTTATTATGAACCAAATTTATATATTTTCCGGTATTAAAAAAAGGAACGGATTTTATACCGCTCCTTCTTCTTTTGAAAAATAAACTGAAATAATAAAATCTATTTAATTCCGATATCCTTGCGGTAATGCGCATCTGCAAAACAAATTTTTTCGACATTTGCATATGCCTTTTTCCGTGCGTCCGCAATATCGGTTCCTGTTGCGGTAACGCCGAGCACTCGCCCGCCGTTTGTAACAAGTTTTCCATCTTTTTCCGCGGTTCCGGCATGGAATACAACCACATCTTCTTCTACTGCATCCAACCCTGAGATCTCTTTTCCCTTTTCATAATGGAGCGGATACCCGCCGGATGCCATCACCACGCATACCGCGCTGCCGTTCTTCCAGGAAAGCTTCACTTTATCCAGTGTTCCATCTATTACAGCGTCTAGCACGTCCATAAGATCTGTTTGCAGCAGCATAAATACCGACTGCGTTTCCGGATCGCCGAGCCGCGCGTTATATTCCAGCACCTTAACGCCGTTTTCCGTGAGCATCAAGCCAAAAAAGATAACGCCCTTAAACTCGCGTCCCTCCGCATTCAGCGCTTCTACCGTCTTTTCAAAAATCTCTTTCTGCGCGTATTCCTGCAATGCAGGCGTATACTTAGGCGACGGTGAAAACGTACCCATGCCGCCCGTATTGAGTCCTTCATCATTATCATACGCACGCTTATGATCCTGCGCCGATTGCATTGGCAAAATTGTCTTTCCATCGCAAAACGCAAGGACAGACACTTCCGGTCCGGTCAAAAATTCTTCGATCACGACTCTCGTCCCTGCCGACCCAAACTTTTGATCCAGCATAATATCGGAAACAGCTTGTTTTGCCTGCTCAAAATCTTCGCAAATCAACACACCCTTACCGAGCGCCAGCCCATCTGCTTTAACGACAATCGGGTAATCCGCCGTTTGCAAATAGCGGATAGCTTCCTGTGCATCCTCAAACACTTCAAAACCTGCGGTCGGGATTCCATATTTTTTCATAAGCTCTTTGGAATAGGATTTCGACCATTCAATTTCCGCTGCTGCTTTTGTCGGTCCAAACGCACGAATCCCCGCTGCCTGCAGCGCATCCACCATGCCGAGCGCAAGCGGGTCGTCCGGCGCGACAAACACCATATCCACACGATTCTCTTTTGCCCATGCCACTACGCCTTCTACATCATCGGCTTTCATTGGAACACACTTCGCAAGCTGAGCAATACCACCGTTTCCCGGCGCACAATATAAATCGAGAGCGCGTTTGCTCTGTTTTAATTTCCAAAGGATCGCATGCTCACGGCCCCCGCCGCCTACCACCAGTATCTTTTCCATCCTTTATCTCCTTAGTGCCTAAAATGACGGATTCCTGTAAACACCATAGCAATCCCGTTTTCGTCACATTTTTTAATCGAATCCTCATCACGGATCGACCCTCCCGGCTGAATGATCGCCGTGATCCCTGCTTTTGCTGCCGCCTCGACGCAATCGTCAAACGGGAAAAACGCATCCGAAGCCATTACTGCGCCCGGCGCGTCCTCGCCGCTTCTTTCAATCGCCATTTCTGCCGCCCAAATCCGGTTCGTCTGTCCAGGTCCGATCCCAAGCGTGCCCATATCCTTGGCAATCGCAATCCCGTTGGATTTTACATATTTTACCACTTTAAACGCAAATTCAAGATTTTCCAGTTCTTCTTCTGTGGGTTTACGTTTGGTTACCACCTGAAATTCACCGTCAAACATTTTGTCGTTTAAGCCTTGTACCAGCAAGCCGCCAAGCACCTTTTTCGCATCCATGGCGTCTTTAGGCAGCGGAGCCGAGATCTCCGGCAGCCGCAGCACGCGTAAGTTCTTTTTCTGGCAAAGGATATCCAGCGCTTCGCGCGTATACGAGGGAGCGATCACGATCTCAAGAAAAATCTTGCTCATCTGCGCCGCAGTCTTTTCGTCGATCTCGCGATTTACTGCAACAATTCCTCCAAAAATGGAAACCGGATCACATTCATATGCCTTCATGTAAGCGTCAAACACTGTTTCCGCACTGCCTACGCCACAAGGGTTAGCGTGTTTTACCGCAACGACTGTGGGATCCGTAAACTCGCGCAGACAATCAAGCGCACCTGCTGCGTCATTGATATTGTTAAAAGAAAGTTCCTTGCCATTAAGCTGTTCCGCATTCACAAGGCTTCCCGGAACACAGAGCGGCTCTTTGTAAAACGCGGCACTTTGATGAGGGTTTTCTCCATAGCGCATCGGCTGCTGTTTCTCAAAGGTCAGCGTCAGCTTTTCAGGCATTTCTTCAACATTTCTTTGTTTCCTGAGATATTGGCTGATCAGCGCGTCATATGCCGCCGTGTTTTCAAACACCTTGGCACTCAGATAAAACTTGGTGTTGCGCGATACTTCGCCGTTTTCTTTTAATTCTGTCAATACTGTGTCGTAGTCGGCATTGTCCACGACAACCGCAACGTCCTGCCAGTTTTTTGCCGCAGCACGCAGCATCGTCGGACCGCCGATATCAATATTTTCAATTGCGTCTTCCAGTGTTACATCCGGTTTTGAAATCGTCTGCTTAAATGGATATAAATTGACCGCTACAACGTCTATGGTTTCCACGCCAAGATCAGAAAGCTGTTTCATATGCTGCTCGTTGCCGCGCATCGCAAGAATACCGGCATGGATTTTCGGATGAAGCGTTTTGACACGACCGTCAAGGCATTCCGGAAACCCTGTGATATCAGATACATTGATCACGGGAACGCCCGCTTTCTCCAATTCTCTTTGTGTACCGCCTGTAGACAGAATCTCAAATCCCTGTTCTACGAGACCTTTTGCAAAATCCACAATTCCGTTTTTGTCAAACACACTCAAAAAAGCTCTTCTTGCCATATTCAATCCTCCCAAACTTTAAAAAATTTTTACAATTCTGCCATCTACATGCAATTTCCCATCAGCCATCAACGCTACTGCTTCAGGCAGAATTTTATGTTCTTCTTCCAAAATGCGAGCACCCAGGGTTTCTGCGGTATCTTCCGGCAATACCGGTACCACTGCCTGCAAAATAATCGGTCCAGCATCTGCTTGCTCTGTCACAAAGTGCACCGTAGCCCCGGAATATTTGACTCCATAAGCAATCGCAGCTTCGTGCACGCGGCTTCCGTACATTCCCATGCCACAAAAGCTGGGAATCAGCGCCGGGTGAATATTGATGATCTTATTTTGATACGTCGCGATCGTTTTTTGTCCAACAATACTGAGGTATCCAGCTAAAACCACAAAGTCCGCTCCATATTGTTTTAAAGCAGCTAATATCGCATCGTCAAACGCATTCGCATCCGCATAATGCTTCTTTTGTATCGTCTCTACAGGAATTCCGGCGTCTTTTGCACGTTGCGCTGCATAGATTCCGGGCTTTCCCGCAATCAAGCAGCAAATTTCCGCATTGATTTTTCCCATTGACACCGCGTCGATCAGCGATTGAAAATCCGTGCCGCCGCCCGAAGCCATCACTGCAAATTTCAGCATAATTCCACGCCTTTTTCGCCTTCTGTAATTTCCCCGATCAAAAATGCTTTTTCACCCGTTTTTTGCAATTCTTCCATCGCAGCATCCACCTGATCCGGTTTGACGATCACTACCATGCCGATCCCCATGTTAAAGGTATTATAAGCGTCTTTTTGTGAAAGTCCGGCGTCTTTCACAAGCTTATCAAATAAATATGGCATATCCCATGATCCCAGCGTAATTTTTGCCTTCTTATTTTCCGGAAGGATTCGCGGAATGTTTTCATAAAAACCACCGCCGGTAATATGCGCAATTCCTTTTACGTCAATTTTTTCAATCAGATTCAGGATCGACTTCACATAAATCCTGGTTGGAGCCAAAAGCATCTCGCCGAGCGACTTCTGAACCTCTTCAATATAAATGGACTGCAGAGTTTCATCCATTGCGTAAAGCTTGCGTACCAGCGAAAACCCATTGGAATGGATGCCTGTTGAACCAAGTCCGATCACCTTGTCTCCAACTTCAATCTTGGAACCGTTGATAATATCGTCTTTTTTTACAATTCCAACGCAAAATCCCGCGAGGTCGTATTCCCCATCCGGATAGAATCCAGGCATTTCCGCCGTTTCTCCGCCAATCAGCGCACAGCCCGACTGTGTGCAGCCTTCCGCAATTCCCTTGACGATATCTGCCGCAACCCCCGGCACAAGCGCCCCCGTTGCAATATAATCGAGAAAGAATAACGGACGTGCGCCATGGCATACCACATCGTTTACGCACATAGCAACCGCATCGATCCCAACCGTATCGTTTTTATTCATGGCAAAAGCCGCTTTCAGCTTGGTGCCTACGCCGTCTGTTCCCGCAACCAGCACCTGACCTCCGCCAATATCATACATCCCGCCAAACGTTCCGAGATCTGTAATCACATTTCCATCAAACGTTTTCTTGACATGTTCTTTCATTAGTTTTACTGCTTCATAGCCGCGTTCTACGTCTACTCCAGCATCTTTATATGTTACCGCCATACCTTTTTTCCTCCGTCATTCAATCGTCAGTAAGTCCATTTCTTCCGTTTCCATAATCGCTTTTTTCATGTCTATAGGATAATGTCCGTTAAAGCATCCAGCACAGAAATTACACCCCGCACCTTCCACTGTTTTCAACAAGTCTTCAATGGACAGATAATGCAGCGTATCTGCGCCGATAATCTTACGGATTTCTTCTACGGAATTTTTAGATCCGATCAACTGATCGTGAGATGGCGTATCAATTCCGAAAAAGCACGGACAAATCACCGGTGGTGAACTGATCAGCATATGTACTTCCCGTGCACCTGCAAGCCGCAGCATCTCAACGATCTTTCTGCTGGTGGTTCCCCGCACAATGGAATCGTCAATCAAAATCAACCGTTTTCCATGTACATTGCGCTTCATGGCATTCAGCTTTAATTTTACGCCACGCTCCCGCAGCGCCTGCGACGGCTGGATAAACGTTCTTCCCACATAACGGTTTTTTGCCAACGCTTTTGCGTAAGGAATCCCGCTTTCCGCAGCATACCCCGAAGCAGACGGTGTGGCGGAGTCGGGTACGTCACTGACAAGGTCCGCATCAATCGGAAATGCCTGTGCCAGTTTGATCCCCATGTTTTCACGCGAACGGTATACGCTGATTCCATCAATATCGGAATCAGGTCGCGCAAAATATACGTATTCAAACACGCACAGAGCCGTTTCCATCGAAGACTGCGCCTGATAGGATTTCAAACCATTTTTATTAATAACGATGATTTCCCCGGGACGCACATCCCTTACAAACTCCGCATCAATCGCGTCAAAAGCACAAGATTCAGAGGCTACAACATAACTGTTATCCAGTTTCCCCAACGCCAACGGACGAATTCCAAGCGGATCGCGAACAGCAATCAGCTCGTCCTGGGTCATAATCACAAGCGCATAGGCGCCTCGGACGATTTTCATCATCTTTGTAATCGCTTTCAGCATTCCGTCTTTGGAAAAACGCGCAATCAGGTTTGCCATTACCTCAGTGTCGATCGTCGTTTGAAAAACAGTCCCTTCGTCCTCCAACTTTTCGCGCAGCGTCGTATTGTTAATCAAGTTCCCGTTATGCGCCATCGCAAATTTTCCGCCACGGTAGGACATCACAAGCGGTTGAGCGTTATCCGCCTTGCTGCCCCCCGATGTGGAATACCGGACATGACCGATCCCGATATTCCCTCCGATCAAAGAACCTAGGCTATCTTTAAAAACCTCCGAACATAAGCCCATGCCTTTGTAAAACTTAATATCTTTTCCATCGGATGCAGCAATTCCAGCGCTTTCCTGTCCACGGTGCTGCAAAGCATAAAGTCCGAGATACGTTGCCTCCGCCGGGTCATAGCGGTGGTCATCCATAAAAATACCAAATACGCCGCATTCCTCTGGCATCACATCGTCATTGGGTTTCCACCGTTCATATTGACTGTGTAATCTGCATTGCATTCTTCGTTATTCTCCCATCAAACGCTTCAGAATCTCCTGATAAGCATCTTCGACATGCCCAAGATCCTGACGGAAACGGTCTTTATCTAATTTTTCGCCTGTTTTGGAGTCCCAAAAACGGCAAGTATCGGGAGAAATTTCATCCGCAAGGATAATCTCGCCATGAAAGCGGCCAAATTCCAGTTTAAAGTCAATTAATTCAATATCAAATTGTTTTAAGTATTCCGTCATGATTTCATTGACTTTAAAAGAATATTCCGCAATTTTTGCCATCTCTTCCGGCGTTGCAAGCCCCATGGCATATACGTGATAATCATTGATCATGGGGTCGCCCAGTTCATCGTTTTTATAGCTATATTCAAGCACCGTTGATTGCAGCTTCGTTCCTTCCGGAATCCCAAGCCGTTTTGAAAGGCTTCCTGCAGCAATATTTCTTACGATCACCTCAACCGGTACGATGGATACGCTCTTTACAACAGTCTCGCGATCAGAAAGCTGTTCTACTAAATGTGTGGGGATTCCGTGTTTTTCCAGCATTTTGAACATATGGTTGGAAACCCGGTTGTTGACTACACCTTTTCCGACAATCGTCCCTTTTTTCAAGCCGTTAAACGCCGTTGCGTCATCTTTATAATCAACGATAACGTAATCCGGATCATCTGTTTTAAATACCTTTTTTGCCTTGCCTTCATAGAGCTGTTCTGTTTTTTTCATTTTGATAACTCCTCTCTGAGTTCTGCATCTGCAGCAATCACTTTAAGCTGCATGTCTTCTTTAAATTTATATAATAAATCGCTTAATGTATCATATTTTAATGCGAGAATTTGCACAGCCAGTAATGCGGCATTTTTAGCGCCGTTTATCGCAACGGTTGCCACGGGAATTCCTTCGGGCATTTGCACTGTGGAAAGCAGGGAGTCTAGTCCGTCCATCATAGAAGATTTTATCGGCAGTCCAATCACCGGCAAAATTGTATGCCCTGCAATGACCCCCGCCAGATGCGCAGCTTTTCCAGCCGCGGCAATAATCACTTCTATGCCGTTTTCTTTTGCTTGATCCGCAAAATCAGCGGCCAATTTTGGGGTTCGATGTGCCGACATAATATGCGTTTCTACCTCTATGCCAAAGTTGTTTAATGTCTCGATTGCCGGTTTCAATACCGGAAGATCGCTTTTCGATCCCATAATAACCGCAACTTTCATTAATCTTCTCCTTTATGATTAAGGAAGAGTTAAGCCGGCTTTCGCCGGCTTAATCTTCAAGTCTATGTTTTCGGTTAGATAATCGCAAGTACAATGAAGTTTAGTACAAACAATATCGTAGATACCACCAAAATCGGATGTAATTCTTTTGCTTTGCCGCGTACGATCTTCACGATGCAGTAGAACAAGAAACCTGCCGCGATACCATAGGAGATGCTGTAGCACAATGCCATAAAAATACCGGCAAAGAATGCAGGAACAGCCTCTTCGAAATCGCCCCATTTGATTTCCTTAAATGCCGACATCATCATGATACCAACGGCGATCAAGGCAGGAGCCGTTGCTTCCGCAGGCACAATACCCATAACAGGTGCAAGGAACATACAAGCAAGCAGTGCAATTGCCGTTACAAGACTCGTAAGCCCTGTACGTCCTCCTGCCGCAATACCGGCGGAGCTTTCAACATACGTTGTTGTGTTGGAAGTACCGACAACAGCGCCGATGGAAGTCGCAATTGCGTCCGCGAACAACGCTTTATCCAATTTGGATTTAAACCCTCTGCTCGTTTCCATTGCTTTCATATCGTCTTTGCTGAAGATACCACTGCGGCGACCGGTTCCGATAAACGTACCAATCGTGTCAAAGGTATCAGATATACTGAATGCAAAGATCGTCATAATTACCAGTAATATCTTTGATGGATCCGCAAACAGCGTTTGCATCCCCTCCGGGCCAAAGGCCGCTCCAAATGTGGTCCCAAGGTCTTGGAAAGAAGCGCCCAGGCTATCCGCTGTCAGGTTAATTGTGGAAAGGTCTACCACGCCCATCGGGATCGCCAGAAGCGTCGTCGCCGCAATACCGATCAAAATCGCGCCACGGACCTTTGCAACCAACAAAATGATGGTCAAAATAATGCCGATTAATACGAGGATCAGCGCCGGCGTATTAAATGTTGCCAGGGAAGGAACCGCACCGCCGCTCGATACAATGCTTGTAACGCCGGAATAAGTAGCGTCTGCCGCAAACGGCGCACCGTTCACAGTCATAATGGTGCCGGGATCGGATGTGAAGTTGATCAGATTTGCGTTTTTGATACCAATATATGCTACAAAGATACCAATACCACCGCCGATCGCATTTTGCAATGATTCCGGAATAGATTTAATGATTGCTTTCCGCAGCTTTGTAACCGTAATCAAGATGTTTACAATACCGCAAATGAATACCATTGCCAATGCCTGTTGCCAAGTGAATCCCAGTGCGAAGCATACCGTATAAGTGAAGAATGCATTTAACCCCATTCCCGGCGCCTGCGCATATGGAACATTGGCAAAAAGTGCCATAACGAGCGTGCCAACCGCAGCCGCAATAATCGTTGCGAGAAAAACTGCCTGCGTAGGCATACCTGTTGCTGAAAGGATACTCGGGTTTACAAAAATAATGTATGACATTGCAAAAAACGTTGTGAGTCCTGCTATAATCTCTGTCGATACATTTGTCCCGTTCTCCTTCAATTTGAAGAACTTTTCCATATGATACCTCCCGAAAAAAAATATATAAACCATTTGGTTTACATTATTATCATACCGAAAATAATAACTTTTCGCAATATTAATCCGATAATTAATACCATTTTCTATTTTATAGTTCGTATATATCCGAACTATAATTCGAGCATGTAAGATAATAAGCGAAAAAAACGCTTGAATCAAGCATTTTATAAAAAAGCTATTATTCTAATGATATTTCTATGACACTATTATTTTAATCAATTTATGTCTTTTTCCTGGATTGCTTGCATGAAAGAAAAAAGAATGGTTTAATTATAACTATATTTAAAAGCTCTTGGTTCCAATTTCTTTCATATGGGTATGTTCTTTTCCCTAGGCGCTTCCCCACTTTACTACAGGAGAAATGATATGCTTCAAGAGATGTGGACGCTATTTACCGAGCGGCAAGATTTTTTTCTTACATTATTATGGGAACATTTAGCAATTTCTCTGACCGCTATCCTGATCGCTATTCTTTTTGGCGGGTTGGTCGGGATCTTGATCAGCGAATACCAAAAATCGGCAAAACCGGCTTTAGGCGTTATTAACTTCCTTTATACTATCCCTTCGATTTCTATGCTTGGTTTTCTCATTCCATTTTCAGGCATTGGCGATGCGACGGCAATCATCGCGCTTACCGTCTACGCGCTTCTCCCTATGGTACGCAGTACACATACCGGCATTTCTAATATTGATGAAAATATTTTGGAAGCATCAAAGGGTATGGGCAGCACACGCCTGCAAACATTATTTAAAATCAAGATCCCGCTTGCGATGCCCGTCATTATGTCCGGCATCCGCAACATGGTTGTCATGACGATCGCTCTTACCGGTATTGCGTCTTTCATTGGCGCAGGCGGTCTTGGTGTTGCGATTTACCGCGGCATTACCACCAATAATATGGCCATGACCATGGACGGCAGCCTGCTTATTGCAGCGCTTGCATTGATCATGGATTTTTTGCTTGGGCTTGCAGAAAAACGAATGAAGCTCCGCACAGTAAAAGCACGTAAAACCAACCGTATCCTATTGTTTGTCGTTCTGGCAGTATGTGTCGGAATCGTCGGCGGATCATTGATCGGCTCTGTACAGAACCAAAACACGATACAGGTTGCCACCAAACCCATGACCGAACAATATGTTCTCGGCGAAATGCTTGATATCTTAATTGAACAGGATACAGATCTCAATGTAGAATTAACACAGGGCGTCGGGGGTGGTACGTCAAACATCCAACCCGGCATGGAAACCGGTGAATTTGATTTATATCCCGAATATACCGGTACCGGGTGGAATATGGTTTTGAAAAACGATACGCTTTATACAGAAGATCAGTTTGATACCCTACAATCCGAATATAACGAAAAATTTGGGATGGAATGGCTTGGAATGTATGGTTTCAACAATACTTTTGGTGTTGCGGTGCGGCGTGATGTTGCCGAGGAGTACGGCCTCCAAACTTATTCAGACCTTGCGCCGGTCGCAGGAAACCTGACTTTTGGTTCGGAATATGATTTTTATGAACGCGAGGATGGTTACAACGCCCTATGCGACACCTACGGACTGCATTTTAAGGAAACGGTAGACCTTGATATCGGGCTGAAATACCAAGCGATTAACCAAGGCAAAATCGATGTGATGAATATCTTTACGACCGATGGGCAGTTAAGTGCTGCGGATGTGGTTGTGCTAACAGATGACCTGCATTTTTATCCTTCTTATTTATGCGGAAACGTCGTGCGGGGTAGTACGCTCAAAGAGCATCCCGAACTAAATGCCGTTTTAAAAAAGTTGGACGGTGTGCTTTCTGATGAGCAAATGGCGCAGATAAATTATCAGGTGGAAACCGAAGGAAAAGAACCCCGCGCAATGGCAGAAGAAATTCTCAGGAACGCCGGGCTTTTAAAGTGAGGAAACCTTATGAGAACAACGGCAATTGAATTTCGTAATATTACAAAAATATACAATACAGATCCTGTCATCGACTGCTTGAATCTCAAAATCCACAGCGGCGAATTTGTGACGATTATCGGCGCATCCGGCTGTGGAAAAACAACGCTGCTAAAAATGGCAAACGGCTTAATCCAGCCTACCAGCGGCGATATTTTTGTTGACGAAGAAAATATCCGAGATAAAAATATGATTCAGCTTCGCAGGAATATCGGGTATGCCATACAGGGCAGCGTATTGTTTCCGCATATGACGGTCGAACAGAATATTTCTTATGTGCCCAATTTACTGAATAAAAAAAATAAGCAAAAAACTGTTTTTGCTGTTAATAAATGGATGCAGATCGTCGGACTTGATGACAGCCTCAGGGAACGATTTCCTTCGGAGCTCTCCGGCGGACAGCAGCAACGCGTCGGTATTGCACGAGCTCTTGCAGCATCGCCGGATATTTTATTGATGGATGAGCCTTTCGGTGCGGTTGACGGCATCACTCGCGGTCAGCTCCAGGCAGAACTGCGCAGGATTTATGACCAAACCGGCATTACCATTTTATTCGTAACACACGATATTGCCGAAGCGCTGTGCCTTGGAACCAAAGTTTTGGTGATGGATCACGGAACCATAGAGCAATATGATTCTCCTCAGTCTATTTTATACTCGCCCGCAACCCCTTTTGTGCAAAAACTGGTGGAAAAAGAACGCAGAATGTGCCGCCTTCCGGAAGAAAATCTTGGCAAATGCAAATTTAGCAGCGCACATCCCCAAAAAAGCAATCCGGGAGAACACTGTTTTTAAGCTGTTCGGGCAGCAAAGCTATGCATCAGTCCCATATTTTTCAAGTTTGAATGATTTCCATCGCCTCATTTTTTTGTGGTTTCGTAAGAGGTTGCCCTGCGGAATTCTTCACAACAGGATCTGCCCCGGTTGACAGGAGGTACTTGACATTTTCCCGCCGGCCAAACTGCACCGCCAAGATCAACGGATTTCGGCAACTTTTTCCAGAAGTTTTTCCCGTAAATTCCCTTTGCCAAATTCCCCCACGTTTTCTATCGCAATTTGCAATGACGCCCAAATATTCAGAAATTTTCTACGCGCAATATGGCTTTTTGCATATAAAAATAGCCATATTTTTTATAGTACCCTGGCAATCGAAGATTTTTTAAAACTTATCCGACAGATATGCAACGATCCATGGTCACAGAACCATCATTACCGCGCTAATTCCCAAACATCTGGTTTAAGATATAATGCATTTCAGTTCACAAAAATTCCGGTACATTGCTCATCGTGTTTTTCTCGCGGATTTTTTGATTTGCTCATGATAAAAATAATTGACCACGACAGGTCGCGCGTCAAACGATCTCACCATGCTATCGTCATTTGTTGCATAGTCTAGTCCGATTTCATCAGCATAAGTTTGCAGCTCCGCATCAAGAAACCGCCAATAACTGCGGTTATTTTGACTGTAAATTTCTTGGTACAATGGCACAAGGTTCGGTCGTTTTTGCTGAATATATTCCATGATAACCGACTTATAACTGCCTCTCAAATTGAGATTTTCCAGCCAAATCAAATTGCACTGATCCTTCACGCGGTATATGATCTCCCTCACTTCCGTAATACCCGGAAAAATGGGTGAAATAAAACAGGTTGTACGTATACCCGCCGCATGAAAGGCTTTCATCGCCGCAAGCCTTTTCTCGATAGAAACCGCCTCGTCCATGTCTGCTCGAAATTCTTCATCCAGCGTATTGATCGACCACGATACGCGCACATTCGGAAATGTTTTGATCAGTTCCAAGTCCCGCAAGACTAAATCAGACTTAGTCGCAATGCTGATTTTCGCGCCGCTGCCTTGTAGTTGTGTGAGCAACGCCCTTGTACGTCCATAAACTTCTTCATACGGATTATACGGGTCGGTGACAGAACCGATAAACACATCTTTTCCGGCGTATTTCTCCGGATGCTTGATGTCCGGCCAAACCTTTATATCCAAAAAACTCCCCCAAGGCTCTGCATGACCTGTAAATCGCTTCATAAAACTGGCATAACAATATTTACAGGCGTGAGGACAGCCGACATACGGGTTTGCGGAATATTCCCCCACCGGCAGGTTAGATTTAAAAATAATATTCTTCGTTTCTATTGTTTTGATCATCGCATCCATATAAATTAACTCCATTTCAAAAAACTGTTCTTTCGTATTGTGCCGGATCCCCTGTTTGCCATTTTTCCGAACAACCTATCATTATGTCACTATAAAAATGCAGATCGTGAATTTTAGACAATACCTTAATTTTATCATGTTGGCCGCTTTATTCAATGGATTCTTGACAAACGATTTTAAATAAAAAATGCTTTTGAAAACCTGATCAATAAACCAGTTTCAAAGAAAATTTTATTAACTTTTTCTGAGCGGACAAAAACATAACCAAAAACGCGATCATAAAAGAATGAATTCATAATCATTTTCTATGATAAGACAGCAGAAATTATCTTGGAAAAGCTGCAGAAATTGTTTCCTTGATTTCATTGCGTACATCTGCATAGATGACGAGGATATCTTTCCAAATTTTTTAACTCATCAGCCCCAACAGTTAGTACTCGGGACTTTCATTATCACCAACGTTGATGCTCAGCACTTCCTTTTCCCATTCAGTATGGCTTTCAAGGACAGCATGTTCGGCTAGTCTTCGTGTTACACTATTGTCACAAACAGAATAATGAGTTGCATCCATGCAGCTGTCTTATTATCATACTCCACTGGCAATCGGTAGATCGTGCAACAACTGATAAAGGAACTCGAACTTGTCTGCCGAGTTCGGATGAAGAACTATCGGTTCTACAAGGTCAAAGCTAAAGGGCTTGCCGCCAGTAGTTCACAGACAGCAAGCCCTCTCGGCTGCTTAAACAATTATTAACTTGAATATTTATCTAACTTTTGGGGTCAGTTCATCATGAGGCTTCCCACTATTTTTCCTTATTTCCACTCGCTCTTATACTCCATAGCTTAAACAATTTTGTATAGATGGTTTAGTTCATGGTATTTCTATTATATCAGTTATCTATATATTTTAGGCTATCTGATTTTTTGTTGCCGGAATGTTGCCGAGAAAAGCTTACTCGACAATAGGTATTAACGCTTTTGCATAATCTTTTCCGCCATTCAAAAGTTTTCGTTCTATTTCTTTGCTTCCGTCTTTTTTGGATGAATCAAACCAGCTCACATTTCTTTCAAATACACCCTTGGCTTGTCGCTCTGTAATAGACTCACCAAACTTATTTTTCAATAGAAATACCACATCATTTACGGAAAACCATTCGCCTTTCCCTTCACTAACGATGATATATAGTGTCATCATCATTTTATCTTTTATACTCTTCATTGCTTTAACTTCGGGATATTTATCAAGATTCAACTCATCAATGTTAATATCTGAATATACTGATTTTTCCTTTGGACGCAACTTCCGTGGCTTCGTTGCTGCCTTTTTCTCTTTGCCTTCCTTAGGCAGCATCTTATTGACAACTGCTTCACCATCTATGGTTAAAACATACTCTTTAGGGTTCGCTCCTTTAACTGAAGGATTTTCCATAATCAATCCCTTTTTAACTAATTCACTAATTGACATACTCAGATTGTTTGGCAAAGGTTTTTTGGCCTCAGCATAAAGCTCTTTCAGTGTTGTGGATGAAAAAGAACTAATACCATTTTTCTTTTCATTGAAAGAGACGGCACATAGTATAAAATCATAGTGGGCATCTGCACCTTTTGTGTTTACAAAAGAGACAAGACTGGTTCGTGATAAATCAGCAATGGGAGTCATAGTAGGCATAATGTCTTCCATTGCTTTATCGCTTTCATCAGGCAAAAGCATAGCACGTTGTTCCGCCGCATCAACATATTGTGCAGGCGGAGCTACTCCACGAGTGCGTACGATGGCTTCCACCGCTGATGGTAGGAGCGTATTCGTAAAGATGCTTCGTTCTCTTTCGACCAGATCAGCAGATCCCTCTGCTTCAAACTTAATTTCCCCAATTTCAAATTTCACACGAATTTCTGCATTTTTGTCACTCATACTGTCAACCCCGCTTTATCATATAGTTCTTGGAGCATTACCCGATAGTTCAACTTAATATCATCAATATCTTTTTTTCCAGCAGTGTACGTGATGTTGTGGGCCGAAAAATTTCCAACCATTCGAAAAGTGTCAAATTCATTTTTGATACGTGGTAAATTTAATATAGTGCTGTTCTTCGCATTTTTGACTATTCCATCAAGCATGATATATCCTACACCATTTGAATCTTTTATTTCATTATCGATACCCAAATGCTGATAAGACAACACAAGTAAAACCTCAAATAAACGTCTCATCAAAACAGCACATGCATCATAGCAATTATTAGAATATGAATGATTTATTTGCGTAATTAATTTATCTAAATACTTGCGTTTTCCACAAAACTTAATTTCGTCGATAATTTCACTACTCGATTCAATCGTCTCCGTATCGTTCCAAAAATCTCTATGCTCTTTTTCAAGTTTTTGAAGAATTGCAGGTATAAATTCGTACTCATTTTTTGACCCTTTTATAGGCAATAACGTTTTATCTTTACCTTTTATAAGTTTTTCTTTAAGACGTGACGGGTTCGGTGCGCTATGACCGCACTGTTGAAACAAATCAATAATAACAGGTATAGTAAAACTACAAATGCCTGTTTCCTTATGGTGAAAGTAACATAGAAGCCTTGCCCGTTCAACTTCCACTAGACTATCCAAATTAGTGTATTCTATATAGTCAAGTATCTGCATAATAACATCCTTAGCCTCAGTATGATATACCTAATTATGTACAATACTTAGATATGCCACCTTGAAAATATCTATATACAGTATATTCGTTTAATTAAGGCCTGTCAATGCAGGTAATAAACATACCGTTACTTCGAAAATTACAATTAAATTGCGACATTTTTTACTTTTGCGACTCTTGCTCTTACATACCTTACCGTCTGCGCCGTTCCCCCTGTCTCATATATCTGTGCGCAAATACAATAAGCCGATCTATCCACCATGTAGTGGTTGCGCTTTTTCATACATCCGTCGGTATATTCCTCTGAAACATAAATAATCTCATCTGCTTCATCAAGCAAACCATGATAAAGCCTTTTCTATTCCGTGCTCCAGAGCATATCTTGATTTCTGCATAGCAAAGCAAATACCAACCGAATATCATTTCCCATTTCTTTCTTAGCTACAATCAACGAAGCAGCTATCTGATCGAACCCAATTGCTCTGCCTGAAATAAAGTCTGTTACACCTTGACTGATCAGATTGTCCACCTCTTTATTAAGGCGTATTAGTATATCCTCAATTTTCTCCTGCGGTAATCTACGGTGGCCTGTAAAGTAACATGTTTGATTCTTACTATTATTCATAATTCTCACCTCCGAAATAACAGAGTTATATCAACTCGGTTATAACTTCATTTTTGCATTATAACAGAATATAAGTCTAAAATGAAGTCATAATAAACTTGTCGGAGGCTATTACTATGAGCAAGAATAATATAAAACATTTTGGGCTTAGGATTGATGGTGAGATACTGGCAAAATTCCGTCACGCATGTGATTATGTTGGACGATCAGCAAATAGCCAAATAATTCAGCTAATACTAAAATTTACTGCTGACTACGAAAAAGAACATGGTAAAATTGAACTGTCCGAAAATGACAAAAGATGAGTCTCGCCATTTTGGCGAGACTCATCCAAATCCAACTCTTAAATTAAACTTTTTCGCTCCCTCATTCCCACTCGCCAAACGAAACCTATTCTTAAACAGTTTTGTTTCAGTCGTTTGACTTCATTTTGCTCTTTTTGACACCAATTATCCCAAACATACGGTGTGTACGGACTTCTGTTATCAAAAAGCTATCAAGGTGCTGTTATCAAACTAATGTTATTTAGTGACAATACCTACTATTATGACGATGATATCATTATACCAAACCTATTTTCTATGTACAAGGATTGGTTATTTCGACTGCTTTCTTAGTGATTCAACTGCGCTCGAGATATCAACAGCAGAAATCTCTTTTGACCATTCATCCCAAAAGTCAATTGTAGCACTCCTTGGTTTAAGCACCGGAGGTGAAATCTTTATTCTGCTAGGCAATAAGCTTGCGTCACCAACAACTAAGGCTTCTCCTATATCAAGTATTGGCAACATCTCAGCATAGTCCCCTAGACTATCAGGCAGAAGCCTTTTTACCACAGATTGATCATCAGCATTTGTTAGCCTCATAGCAATAAAATTATTGCTTTGGCTTAATACAGTGCGATTCACTTCTGACGGGCGTTGTGAAATCACGACTAAACCGATGCCATACTTACGCCCCTCTTTGGATATTCGTTCGAATGTTACGAGACTAGCGGCATCAACACTTTTTTCTGTGTTGGCTGGGATATAAAGATGAGCTTCATCGCAAAACATACATATCGGGTGCCGATTTTCTGTAGTAGCCCATTGTTGAACGGAAAAAATGACTCTAGCAATCAATGAAACAATCAATGGTAAAATATCTGAGGGTACCTCCGAAAAATCAATTATTTTTACGCCATTTTTTGCATTATTGGACGGAAGCATAAGCTTACTACATAGCTCTGTCATGTAATCATAAGTCAAAAGATTTCCTGCTTCGTTAAACATAAAGTTTAATCGTTTATCCTTCTGCTTTGTTTCCAAACGTTGGATAAAACGCGTCAGTTTCCCGTTATATGGTCCTTGCTTTTCTTTGTTGTTTGCACCAGGCACCATTTCGATATCTTTTATTTTAAGAGAATCTAACAGCTTATCAAGCGAATATGGAATAGGACTATCCAGAGTGATATTTGCTTCCATCTCAGCTTTTTCTGCTTCACGCAAGAAAGCCTTCTTGTTTTCAATTACAGTGCTACTAAATACCATTGCTTGATTTGGCGCATTACTATCACTACGATCAAGCATCAGTGAGAGCATTTCTTCGTATGTCAATAACCAATATGGTAGGAATAGAACGCCATCCGATATTGTATCATTTGGACCAGCAACTTTAAGGTGAGCAAAGCTTTCACCAATCATTGTCGAATATTCACCATGAATATCAAACAATAACGCATCAGCTGATTTAAGCTCTGCTACTTGTTCGAGAACTCTTGCTACACACCAAGATTTCCCAGAACCAGTGCTGCCAACAATTACAGCATGACGTTGAAAAAGCTTATTGCCATTCAGCCAAGCTGTTGCATCTTCATCAATCGAATAATGTCCAATTTGCAAGCTGACTATATCATCACTTTCTGGAATGGATGAGATTGCCTGCATGAATTTCTTTAGTCTGTCGCCATGAATGAGGTGGCATTCGGCATTAATTGTGGGAATAGTAGCTAATGAGCGTCGAAATACATTTTCCTTGTCACCGTCCTTATCAAGATGAGTTCCTATCAAAATAACTTTGATAATATTGAAACCCATCTCTGGCATAATATCTGCTGTTATATCCGAGTATGACGATTTCCTAATAATCTTTGATACTAAACCAATCAGATGTTGCCCTATTCTTGAACTTTGAATGGATATAAGATGATTAACTTGAAGACCGCGCAGCTTATCATCATTGTCAACTCTTACAATTACTGTAGAAGTGTCAACACTTTCAACAGTTCCCAATAATTCTTCGGGTGCATATGCAAATATACTCATAACGTTGTTCTCCTTACCAAATCTTTATAAACTCGTCAAGCAACCAATATTGCCCGTCATATACTGATTTCCAACCGTTTCCATACACAGTTGTCTGAGTGTCAGTAGCTCTCTCAAATATCATATATTTTTTTATACCCGCATCAATAATGAGTTTCCTGCAAGAATCGGTCATTGTCCTTGCAAGAATGACTATTGGCTTTCCTTTTGCAATTTGAGCAAGCAGTTTTGGTTGAATATGCTCATCGTTAAACCCATAACCAATGCACAAGTATGAGCCAGCCTCTGTGAAAGAAGTATCAGCCTCGGCTATAATTGTTCTATACGGTTCCTCGTGCGTACTACTATATTTGTTCTTCCCGGGAGGTACTATCAATGGCTTACATTCTTTGGGAATACTTTTTGACAATGGAAATGAGCGTATTTCTCCTGTTGCATCATTAAACCAATCCAAAGAACCATGAACTTTCCAGATGCTCACTACCCTTTCTCTTGTTCTAACTCGCCTAGTTTTTGATAAGGAGGAAGGTAGTTCAAATTTTCTTATTAAAGAGCCTTCAAATCCAGTGACCGTGGTTGCGCCTATGCTGTCGGCCGCATACTCTGCGAGTCGATCATAATTCGTCGTTACTATTACGGCTTTATTTGGTGTCGGAGCAATTACCTTCTCAAATAGAGCCTTTAGTGCAGATGTGAAAATAGTTGAATAGTTATCAAAGAATTCCCAATCCTTAATATTGACGGTATCCCATGCGATTAGCCTAATCATGTTTACCGTATCCGGTTGCAGGCTGGTATTATCTACAGCGTATTCTAATCCAAACGAATCAATTTTAGAACAAAACGATGCATATTCTGGATCTTTTCTAATTAAAGAATCGCTTTTTATACTTTCGGCAAGTTGTTGCATAGATGGCAATCCATATGACACGGAGGCGCCCGAACCCAGTACGATTACTGGGCTATTTTCTAAAAAGCCTTGCATGATACCTATACAGCCATTCAGATCCATGCGCTCCCTCCTTTCAAAAAATCACTAAATCTCAAGTATGATCATCCTCTTCCCAATCGACGCTTTTGTAGCTTTTTCCAAATCGACCTACATTGCATGCACCATTGTTTATCTATCCCTAATATATCCTCCAGAATCTCTTGGTCGACTATATCTAATGCTTTTTCGATGTTATCATCATTGCGGACAATATCATCTATACGTTGAAGCAAAGAATCACGCTTTGAGTCTTCAATTGTTTCAATTTTGGGCAGCATAATATTCCCCATTTCACGAGGCAGAATCTCTAATACGCCACCGCCATAGCTTCTGCCACAGAGCTCTGTAAATGCAAAAGAGAGGCTGTTGTAATACGAAAGAAGCACGTTCTCTGGCTCCACGCCCGCATTGAATTTCATGCGATGCATAGTGTCCGTAGATACTGCACCACAATGGTTGAGAACGAATTTAGGATAAAGATTATTTCTTCTGAGGAAGAATGCATCCGGTATCCAGACTGACGGAACAATATACCAACGATCCCTGATAGAGCATTTGTAACCAACGTTTTCTCCAGAAGCCTCGCCTAATGCGATATACTTTTTATGCCCAACAGGATAGTTCTCTATTGGTAAGTCTGGGAAATTTAACAGCCTTGCCCTTTTGCCAGATGCCTTATTCTTTGCCCAGTCCTCATCCGTAAAAAGAATACCGTGCGCATGTGAGCTTCTGCCAATCAAAGGCAATGTGACATTCTCCAAGTCATATTTATTGCAAACATCTTCCGTTATGGAAAAATAACTGTTGTTTCCAGTAGTAATGCCAATGTTTATCAGTCCATAATCTGAAAATTTTGCAAATCTTTTATCAGAACGTATGGTTTGAATCAGTTCCATCTCTTTTACTGTAGTAAAATACTTTGTCCATTTTTCTTTTACATGCTGCATCTTTTGGAATCCATTCAGCCGAAGATCAAGAGTATCAAAACCGGCAAGATCGTTCATCTCAATTATACGGATACCCTTCTCCTCTGAGCCTTTCTCCCCTATAAAAACTACTACTTCCTGTTCAATATCAGGGAAGACGAGCTGCTCAAAAGTAATCAATGTAATCTTCGCAAGGTGTTCAGAAAGGAAAAGCCTTAAATCTTCGGCATAAGCTACCTGCAAGATTTCTGCCGGTATAACAAGAGCTATTTTTCCATTTTCAGATAGAAGCTGAACGCAAGCTACCAGAAACGCTACCCATGCATTGATAAGCTTGTTTGCTTTCATTCCATGAGAGGTAAGTATCTTTGATTGAAGTTCTCTCTGCGTTTCGGTGAGGTATTGATAACGAATGTATGGAGGATTTCCTAAAATCAAATCATACTGTTTCTTGCTACTAACCATGCGCGCGTATAATTCAAAGAAATCCTCATTCAGTACATGAACATTATGATAGTGAGAATAGTTATTTTGAACTTTTTGAGCCTCATCCGGCTCAATTTCAACTGCGTCAACAAAGGCAATCTGGTCAATCAATCCTAATTGCGTAAGACTATCAAGGAAAACGCCATCGCCACAACTCGGTTCAAGGACACTATGAATGGCTTCGGATGCAAAAAGGCTCACCATAGCATTTGCGAGCTGCAATGGTGTATAATAAGCCCCTCTTAATTTTTGTTCAGAACTGTCCTTCTTGAGCCTCATGGTGATTACCTCACTAAAAATCCAACTGATATATTCTGGCAATCAGTTCTTCTATTTCTTTAATCAGCGTGTCTTTTCTGGCTTGAAGCAACATTGAAATACGCTTTGCCGGTTGCCCAGAAAGGGTAGCATTAATATCATATATTTCTCTGCTGGCTTCAACAACGCGATCATAAATACCTTTTTGTGCTTCATTCTCAAAATTGAGTTCCACAAAGGGCAGCGTTGAAAGTACGAATGTCCCGCGCGCAGTAAACCCTCCCTCAAAATCGCTACCAACAATTTCAAGTATTCTTTCGGTAATTGGATTGGATAGCCATGCCTGAATATATTCCAAAGCATAGGGACTATCCGCTTTCTTACTTACAGCACAGTATCCTGCGGTACCCCCGGAGGCAATTAAAATATCATCTTTGTCGAGGACGTACATTGGTTCTTTGCTCAATACGCCAACAATCAGTTTTGGTGTATTAATAAACGCAGTTAGTGCTTGCGTTCTGCCGTATTGATACCATGTATCCGCTGTCGCATTGGGGACATCACGAACGCCAGAGGCCGATACACCTTTTGGAACCAGACGGTCATAATACGCCCCAAGGTAAGCGTAGGTTCCTGAATATATCGCCTTCATCTCATCAATGGGAATAAGGTGCCCATCTGAATCATATGGAAAGATAATCCGTTTATCTGTACGCAGAATGCTATAGGAATTCAAGCCGCGCTCATCGTGCCGTGTTGGCTTGAAATACGAACGTAACAGGGCCTTTTCAATGGTGAAATTATTGCCGTCTCTGCGAATTTCGACAGTGTCCTGATACTCAGCAATAACATCATCTAAAGAAAACCAATATATTGGGGTAGGCCGCTCGGCACTTGTTTGAATCCCATTGAAGATTTCGGCATGCTTTGTGAGCGGAACCGATATTTGATCTAACTTTTGGAGCATTGCGAGAAAATCCATATTGGTTGTCAAACGCCATGGAAGCTTGTTCAGGGTGGATGCGTTTAATTCAATTTTGCTTACTTCTTCGCCAGCCCAAAGTCTGTTTGCAGAATCAATGTTTGAATATACAAACGTATCCTGTTTCGTCTTTTGAAGAAGCAATATCGAGCTATAAATTGTCTTATCTTCAAAAAGCTGGGAATCACCAAAATCATCGAGGCTTACAAGCATCTGATCTCTTGAGATTAGAGTTCTCAGCTTCTCTCCGGCTCCGATTTTGAAGAATTTGTTAGGAACAATGTAGCAAATATATCCATTTTCCGCAGTCTTCCTAACAGCCTGCTCAATGAATATGAAATACTTATCAAACTGTTTATGAGAAGTCTTATATTTCTTCTTATATATTTCAACTTCGGGGATCGGAAGCAGCGTGTGCATTCCTTCTGTATTAACATAGGGAGGATTGCCGATGATTACGCTAAATGGGTTACCGTTGTTGATTGAACTCCAGTCAAACGGAGCAAGCTCAATCAATTCATCAGCAGACGCCCGTATTCCTTGAAGTTCCTCGGTACTTACGAGTGAATTACCAAAAAGGATATTTGTGCTCAGGTCAGGCAGTATAGGCGTTTCATCTGCAACCGAAGGTGCTGTCTCATTTTCAATCAACTTAATCAAAAGTGAGAATTTTGCCACTTCGACTGCATGAATGTCTATATCAATCCCGTAAATACACGAACAGAGGATACGCTTTTTTTCGTCGATCGGCAACTTGTACGAGCCGTTTCCAATCTCAAGCAAATGATCCTGTTCGCCAGTGGCAAGATATTTCTGAATGCAATAGTTTTGCAGATAAGAGAATGCTTCCTCAAGAAAGATTCCCGATCCGCAAGCTATGTCAGCGATATGGACATCCAAAATCTCCGCTGGAGTCTTTCCTTCACAGGCTTTGCTCAAAGTCTTTTCAACCATATACTTCACAATCTCCGTCGGAGTTGTGACTACTGATTTATTAAGACAGTCCTTCTTCTTGCCAAGCCCAATCGTGCCATCAGGAAGAATAACCAACTGTTCCGTCAGGAACAGTTCATAAATCTTCCCAAGAAGATTCGGCTCGATAATGTTGAACAAATAGGGGCTCTGCGGGTAATAGAGTCCTTTTATCATTTCAGAGATTACCGCGCTGGACAGATCAAAAACAATATCATCCCCGGAGAACATGCCGGAGTTGTAACGGTGGTCTGCAGAACGGAACAGTTCTTCCAGTTTTGCTTGAAGTTGCTCCGGCTCAGAAACTGTATCTTGAAGTTTATGGTACAACGGAAGATTTTTATCTTCGCAAATGCGAAGGAAAACAATCTGGTTGATAAACTCCTGAACAACATCATTGAGAACTTCGAGTGACTGATAACGTCCGCCTTTTCTATAAAGCTCATTACTCAGTGAAACTCGCCACTCGTTGATCTGTTTTAAGAACAGAGCATCTACCTGCTGTTTCTCGCCACCAGTCGCAGGGAAATTATCATCCAAATACCGTTCAAATTCACCGGAATATACAACATCTCTTGAAATGAGAGAAATGATTTCTGCATACCGGTCTGCATATTCGGTAAAGTGGAAGATACGATAACGCGCCACAGTACATTCATCTTCCTCTTTGGGGATATAGCAAGTATCATATATCGCCAGATATTCAAAATTCGTAAGAACAGCAATTCTGTGATTCGCATTCCAACCATATTTCCTTGTCTGGAAAGCAGGCTCGTTAGCTTTTGTAATATCAACTGCTGGCTTTTTCGCTTCAATAAAAAACTTTGCAACACCCCTTAACGTCATTGTGTAATCAGGGCGATCAGTAGACGTTGAATAGTTTTCCGCGATTACTTCACGGTATTGTGGCGCTACTCCTTTCTCATTTGCAACATCCCATCCAAGCAATTTAAGAAGTGGGTCAATAAATTCAATACGGCAGGAGTGTTCATTGTAGTTGTTTTTTGACTCCTTACAGTATTGCAAATTAGCTTGGAAGCGGTCTATGAGAGCTTGAAGTTTTTCAATATTATTCATTGTGCTCTCCAACCTTTCGTTTATCTGATGTTGGCTTTTCCGCATTTTCAGGAATAATCCAAATACGGCTCATTCTTGTCGCGCCAGCAATCCGATTGGTCTTGCAAAGAATCTGAACCTGTCTTGTAGTAATGCCCCATTTTTCTGCTGCATCCTGAACTGTAATATAACCGTTCATTCACAATACCTCGTTCCTAGCTATTGCTATAGGACTACATTTAGTATATTCGTTTAAGCGAAATGCGTCAAGCAATATTATCTAATCAGTTATCTTTATACGATAACAATTACTACTGTTAGTTAAATCATGCTTGGTTTGCGCTATAACTTACTTTATACGAGAAAATGGCGGCGACACATCGAAACGTGCCGCCGCCCACACCATTATGCGTACATGATCTCGCTGTTTACGATCTCCCGCGCCCGCGCTGTGATGTTATTCATTCTGCCAACCCATTCCATCTGATTTTCTGCTTTCAGCCGTTCCGATATTCCTTCCATTTTAGCCAGTTCGCCTACTATCCGAGAAAACAAATCCTGCGCTTGTCGGTCGATATCCGCAAGATAGCCGCTCAGCTTTCCACTTGTCAAAAGCTCGATATAAAGCACCTTCCTATACTCCTTCAAATACCGCTTGTGCCGTTGTCCCCATACGCCGATGGGCTGCTGTTCTTCCTCGGTCAGCCTGAGGCAGGGAATATAATAGTCACCCTGCCGCTCGTACCACAGTCCGTTCTTCTCGTCGTAAATTCTGTTTTCCATTGTTTGCACCTTACCTTTCATATTCTTCTCTTTTGCGTCTGAGACGCTTGTGCGTTTCCAAATCTGCCAATGCCCGCTGTATCAAATCCTGTGCCTTATCGGGGCCGAGATACTTTTGCACCTGCCGATATTCCTTGACCTCTGTTTCCAACAGTTTACTGCGTTCCTGCTCATCTCTTATACGCTCCGTAAGGTTGTAAACAGCGTTATCCGCCTTATCCAATGCCTTTTGCAGTCCACTCAGCTTGCCGACCAAAGCGTGGTAGCGGGACACCGCCGTTTTCAGCGCCTGCTTGATTTTCACAAGCAACAGATGGGCAAATTTATCACGGTATGCCTTTGCCGTCATAAGCATGGGAGGATCGGGCAAACTCCATTCAGGCTGATCGTATTTCCACGTTTCATTTTCAATCAGTTCTTTCATGCGCACGAACGTCGTAAGCTCGCCTTTGACTTCCCGTAAAGCGTCGGCGGCGCCATGAAGCGCTACTTGTTTTTCGGAGATAGCGCCATCAAGCGCCAACACTTCCTCGGAGCGTACTTTCTTCTCATAATCGAGTACGGACAAATGCTTTTCGTGCGTACCCTTTTGTTCCCATTCGATGCCGTGCCGCTCCATGACGGCGGCAAGCTGTTCTTTCTCGGACAGTACCCATTGGCTCCATTCCGTGTCCCCGCGTGAGCCGCCGATAAAGCCCTGTGCTGCAAGCGCCTGTTTGAGCGACAGCCGTGTTTCCAAACCGCGCTTACTTCCCGTGGTAAAGGGTACAAAGTCGATGTGCAGATGAGGCGTAGCTTCGTCCATGTGAAGATGTGCGGAGAACACCCTAAGATTTGGATTGTGGGCTTGAAAGCTCTGCATATATTCGTCCAGAACCTTCGCAGCCAATGCGCCGTCCTCGGTCTGCGCGTTCATATCGTCCCGATTGCCGACTTGTAAAATGACCTCATGGAACGGCTTTTCCTGTTTACCCGACCGTATCTTTTCGTAGTAATCATCAATGCGCCTGTCCGCCCGCGTCTGCTTGGCGTTATACTTTTCAAGAGCATCGTCGAACAATTCATGGAAGACTGCTTTGATTTTTTCGTTACAGTAATCATGATTCAAATGCGCCCTTGTTGGGTCTGTATTCTTAGCGTGAAACTGGCGGCTGTTGTGGTTGACAGAACCCTTGCCGACAATCACGCTGATGGTTCTTTTCACTAAATCACTTCCTTTCGCCGCTTGCGGCGGCCTTTGTTACTTTCTGCGAAAGTAACGCAAAAGCACTTTTGACACTTCGCATCAAAAGTGCTTTGCGCCCTGCGGGGCTTTTGGCTTCGCCCGTGACGGTCGTGACGATGGTGACGGTATTTTTGATACCGCACCCGCTCCCGAAATATCGTCACGACCGTCACGCATCGTCACGCTTCCGTTGTGAGCGTCAACGTGATTCTGCGCCCGCCATGCGTTCGCCTGCACTCGTAGCGGATGCCGTACTCGTTGTAGAGCCGCCCCGCGCCGACGTTCAGCCGCCGTGAAAGGACATTGGCGGGTAAGTCCGTCTGCAAGGCTTCCGAGAGCATGGAGGCGCTGCCCGTCCATGCGGGAACATCGGCATTTACCAACCGAGAAACGGATTCGAGCAGCGTATCGGGCGGGTCTTTCCAAAGCTCCGTTTCCACGCCGGTCAGCTGCCATGTGCAATGCTCCCTGTCAAACGACAGCCGCAGCCGTTGATCCTGTTGGTCGCGCCCTACCACATCGAGCAGGGCGGCGTTGTCCGTGCGTTTTTCCTTTTGCAGGATAAACGCCCCGTCAGCAGCGCCGAGCAGACCGTTTGTTCCGGAAATGGTGTCAAAGCGGTCATCGGCTTCCTGTTTCCTTGTGTGGTGAACGATCAAGATGGAAATGGAGCATTGGTCGGTCAGCTTCTTCAGACGCGCAATGATTTCATAGTCGTTCGCGTAGCTGTATTTCTCGCTCGACGCCTCCCGTACTTTTTGCAGCGTGTCGATGATGATGAGCCTTGTGTCGGGATGCTTTCGGACGAACTGTTCCAACTGCTTGTCCAACCCGTCGTTCAAGCGCATGGCTGCCGTGGCAAAGTGAAAATTGTCCGCGCCCTCCACGCCGAACATTCGTGACATACGCCCCTGCAAGCGAGGATAATCGTCCTCCAATGCGAGATACAGCACCGTTCCTTTTCTGACCTCCCGTTCCCATAGCGGGAGCCCGGTACTCACATGGTAGCCGATCTGCGCTACAAGGAAGGATTTGCCGACCTTGGGCGCACCCGCGAAAATATATGTGCCGGGGTAGAGCAGATTTTCGATCACGGGCGGACGCGCCGGGTATGCGCTTTCGTACAGCCCAGACAGGCTGATCGTTCGCAAATAATACGGGTCGAGCATACTTGCTGTAAGTTCTGCATCGTCTTCACCCGAAAATTCATCATTGAAATCCTCGTCTGCATCTGCTAAACTGACCGTAGTGATTAAGTGAAGTGGCTGCTTTTCGTCTGCGCCAACAGGCGATTCCAAAGCGGTCATTTTCTTTTCTTCCGTCATTCCGTTTCTCCCTTCATGCCTTCCATTACGTCCGCAATCATGTGAATAGTGTCCATGAGATCACTGTCAATGCTGTTTCCGGCCTCGATACGCTGAAGTTCCGCAAGAATGGCGGTAAGCTCGTTGCGGAGAGCCTTGTACACGCGCGGATTGCCCTGCACCACTACGTCCCGACAAGTGAGCCGCCGCGTGATATAGTCCTGCTTGGTAAGCCCCGATAGGCGCACCTGCGCTTCGATCTGCGCGTCCTCTTCCGGCGATACGCGGAAAGCGACGGTCTTGTTTCTCCAACGGTTTTTGTCGTCGCGGTTCTTTGCTGACATTTTCTTAATCCTCCCTGTTTCTCTCAATGTCTAATTTCTGCGCCATTTCCTTCTGCCTTGAAGGAAACAGATGCGCGTACCGATAGGTGATGTCAATGCTCTCATGCCCGACCCGCTTTGCAATCGCCAACGCCGAAAAGCCTTGGTCGATCAGAAGTGAAATGTGACTGTGCCGCAAATCGTGTATTCTGATGCGCTTCACGCCAGTTTCCTTCGCACCCCTGTCCATTTCGTGATGGAGATATGACTTGCTGATCGGAAAGAGCCTGTCCGACGCCGATATGCCGTAAAGCATTTTGATATAATCCTGCATTTCTTCACAAAGGAATTGCGGCATATCTATGGTTCTGTTGCTGTTCTTGGTCTTGGGCGGTGTGATAACGTCCCGCTTCTTAATCCGCTGATAGGACTTGTCGATTCTGACCGTGCTTCTCTTGAAGTCAAAATCGGCGGGCGTAAGCGCCAGTAGTTCACCCTCGCGTATGCCGCACCAGTAAAGCATTTCAAAGGCGTAATAGGATAGCGGCTTGTCCATCATGGCATCTGCAAATTTCAGATATTCGTCCTTTATCCAGAACAGCATTTCCTTGTGTGTTTCAGAACCCATATTGCCCGCTTTGGCGGCGGGATTGATGCCCAGCTCATAATACTTGACAGCGTGATTGAATATGGCGCTGAGTTGATTGTGAATGGTTTTGAGATAGCATGTCGAGTATGGCTTGCCACGCTCGTCCGTTAGGCTGCGTATCTCATTTTGCCAGTCGATTACGTCCTTCGCTGTAATCTCAGATAGTTTTCGCTGACCAAAGTATGGCAGCAGCTTTTTCTTTATCACACTTTCCTTAGATAGCCATGTGTTTTCCTTTAGTTTGGGTCTAACGTCTTTCTCATATAATTCCGTGAAGCTCTCAAATGTCATATCTACATCGGCTTGCTTTTGTCTTAAAAATTCGCGCTCCCAATTAAGGGCTTCCTTTTTTGTGGCAAATCCCCGCTTGCACTTCTGCTTGCGCTCGCCTTTCCAGTCCGTGTAACGGAATATTGTGTACCATGTTCTGGTACTGTCATTTTTGAATGCCGCCATGTTTAGTCTCCTCTCCTCGTTTCATTCCGTGTTCCATAGAACCTCTCGTGGAAAAACTTCCTATCTATTCTTCCAGAGATTGTGATACAGCCGGTCTGCTTCAGTTCTGCATTCAGCTTTCTGATAAGTCTGTATGCGTAGGAGTTGGAAACGCCCAGCTCCTCGGCAACCTCGTTTACTCGCATAAACATTTGTCCTGCCATTGTGCCCCTCCTTTCCTATCCTAATTGCTTTTTGCCGTTCTCCCCGATACAGCTTCCTGGCGCGCATATCCCACATTTGGTGCTGCCCCGTATTTGCCTCCCTTGGCACGCTCCCCTCAAGCATGAGGCTCTTGGCGCTGCTTCCCCGCAAAGGTGACTGCTCGGACGGTCATTCAGTTTTACTAAGCGTTTATGCTTAGTGAGTATACTGTACTAAACTTATTTGCTAAAGTCAAGCGGTTTCGAGTAAAACATTTAACTTTTTTGTTTAATTTATCTTGACCGTGCTAAACATATCTGATATAGTCAAAAAAATGGTTATTTAGAACAGGAGATGTGCTTATGGCAATCGGTGAAAGAATCAAGTTCATTAGAAATCTGCGCGGCATGACGCAGAAGTATTTAGGGCAGGCTATCGGCTTTGACAAGAGAACAGCTGATGTTCGCATAGCGCAATATGAATCCGGTACAAGAACGCCTAAAGAAAACATTACGAAGGCTCTTGCAGAAGTGCTCAATGTTGTTCCACCGGCTTTGGAAGTCCCAAACATAGATTCATACATTGGACTTGCTCACACTCTTTTTGCGTTGGAGGATATGTACGGTATCCACATTGACAAGCGGGAAGACGAAGTCTGTTTGACGCTCGATAAGGACAACAGGACTTCTTATCGAACTCTTTTTGACTTCTTTTCCGCATGGCAAAAAGAAGCCGAGAAGCTCAAAACGGGAGGAATCAGCAGGGAAGAGTATGACGCATGGCGCTATACCTACCCCGAAATAGAGGCAAAGCGCACACGCGAAGCGTTGGATGCCATTCGGACAGAACGCAAGGCAAAGCATAAAGAATGATCTCCTTTCACAGAAATAAAAAGCGGCTGCACTGACTATTCTGAAATCAGTACAACCGCTTTTTTGTTTGGAGAATTGCCCCTGCACCTGCAAACCACAGGCACACTGCAACAAATGCGCTCAAACGTCTGTTATCAAATTGTTATCAAAAGGCAAAAGAAAGTCCCGAAAACCCAGTCATTTAGCGGGTTTTCGGGACTGCGTTATTTATTCCCACTCGATGGTTGCCGGGGGCTTGCTCGTAATGTCATACACAATCCTATTGATGTGGCTGACTTCGTTGATAATGCGGTTAGAGATCACGCCCAGAACGTCGTAGGGGATACGCGCCCAATCTGCTGTCATCGCGTCCACACTCGTTACGCCGCGAAGAGCCACCGTATAATCGTAAGTCCGCTCATCACCCATTACGCCTACGGAGCGCATGTCGGTGAGCACCGCAAAATACTGCCAGATCTTTTCATCCAGTCCCGCTTTTGCAATTTCGTCGCGGAAGATGAAGTCAACATCGCGCAAAAGATCAAGTTTATCTTTTGTAATCTCTCCAATCACGCGGATCGCCAGTCCCGGACCCGGGAACGGTTGTCTCCAGACCATATGACGCGGCAACCCAAGCTCTTCACCCAATTCTCTAACCTCATCCTTGAACAATTCACGCAAAGGCTCTATAATTTCTTCAAAATCTACATGCTCCGGCAGTCCGCCGACATTATGATGGCTTTTAATG
The DNA here is from genome assembly GCA_034926635.1 of Christensenella sp. Lineage (GTDB taxonomy): Bacteria > Bacillota > Clostridia > Christensenellales > Christensenellaceae > Christensenella. The sequence continues at coordinate 260,397 of JAYFQX010000001.1, forward strand.
AGTGCTGCATCGCCGACGCCGCTTTCCACAACGTCAGGATAAATTGTCCCCTGTGCCAAAAAATGCACTTTTCCAATCTTTTTGGCTTCTTCTTCAAAAACACGGATAAATTCTTCGCCGATAATCTTCCGCTTTTTCTCCGGCTCTGTTACGCCCGCCAATTTCTCCAAAAAGCGTTTCTCCGCTTTTACATGAACAAGATTCATATCAAATTGCTTTTTAAAAACCTCTTCCACTTCTTCTGGCTCAAACTTGCGCATCATTCCTGTATCTACAAATACGCATGTCAGATTTTTTCCGATCGCTTTGTGCAGAAGCACCGCACATACGGAGCTATCTACACCGCCGGAAAGCGCCAATAACACTTTTTTGTCACCGACCTTACGGCGAATATCTTCCACCGCCTGTTTTGCATAATCATTCATATCCCAGTCCCCCTTTGCGCCACAAATATCAAATAAAAAATGCTCCAGAATTCTCTGTCCTTTTACTGTATGCTGTACTTCCGGATGAAACTGTACGCCGTAGATCTTTTTTTCAGCACTGCCAAAGGCAGCTACGGGACAAGAGGCCGTTTGCGCCAATATTTCAAACCCTTCCGGCGCACGGTCGATATAATCCATATGACTCATCCAGCAAACAGATTTTGTATCCATATCTTTCAAAAGCGGATTGGAAATTTGATAAGAAATATTAGTTTTTCCGTATTCCCCCGCCGGCGCCGATGCAACATGACCGCCCATTTTCATACTGATCAACTGGCTGCCATAACAAATCCCTAAAACAGGCACACCAAGTTCCAAAATTTTGGGATCGCATACAGGCGCACCTTCTTCATAAACGCTTTTGGGACCGCCGGTAAAAATAATTCCAATCGGGTTCTTTTCCTTAATCTTCTGCACACTGGTATGATACGGCAATAACTCAGCATAAACATGTGCTTCACGCACTCTGCGCGCAATCAGCTGATTATATTGTCCGCCAAAATCAAGTACTACAACTGTTTCCCTCATATTTTAAAATCTCTCTCCATTCATTTATCGTCGTCATACGGCGGTTTTGTTATAAAACAAACATCCTCCGCGTCAAGATCATGAAACCTTTTCAATATCTGGTTTTGTTGTGCTTTTCCCATTTCCTTATTTAAGAACACAGTAAAACGCCCCTGGGTTAAAAACACCTTGCACTGCTCTCCCGCAATTCCTCGGAGATATTTTTCTGCTTCTTCAATCCGATCTAGTTTTTCTGCGGTAATTTCTTCCTCCGGTGCAATCTGACGCGCAAGACATTGATGCTGCGGTCTGATATAATATCCCCTGCCAACCGCATTCAGCATGTCGCAAATATCCCCGCGTGTAAACCCGAGTTCCCAAAAGGGACTGCGAATTCCAAACTTGATCAATGTTTCTTTCATAACGCAGGCATTGTTTTGTTCTTCTGCCACGCTTCCTGCGCATAACGCTTCGGCACCCATATTATGTGCCACCTGGTATAATTCGCTCCAAATTGCCGTTCGGCATAATTCACAGCGATTTTCCCCATTGGCACAAATTGCCTCATTGTTTAACAAATAGATTGTCGCCCTCGCGTCCCGAATCTTGTAATCGTCCAAAACCTCATGTACGCGATAAAGCTCTTCCTTTGTAAAAAAAGCAGTATTTGCAGTCAAGATCAGCGCATTTTTTCCATAAGCCTCTTGTGCCGCACATACAAGGAGCGCAGATTTTGTGCCGCCGGAGAAAGCTACCGCAGTATCATCCGATTGAAAAAACCATTCTACCAGCTTTGAAAAATTTTTCTGCGCTGTATCCATATCTATTTATTTTGCGCTGTAGTTCGGCGCTTCTTTCGTAATATTAATATCGTGCGGATGACTCTCCAGCAAACCAGCCCCTGTGATTCTAATGAATTCTGCATTCGCTTGCAATTTTTCGATATTAGGTGCTCCACAATATCCCATGCCGGATTTCAGCCCACCAACCATCTGATAGGTTGTTTCCGCCAAAGGTCCTTTAAACGGGACACGCCCTTCTACGCCCTCCGGCACCAGCTTTTGTGTTCCTTCCTGGAAATACCGGTCTGCGCTACCCTGCTGCATTGCCGCAATAGACCCCATACCGCGATATACTTTAAAGCTACGCCCCTGATAAATTTCCATTTCCCCAGGACTTTCCTTTGTTCCCGCAAATAAACTGCCGATCATGACGGCAGCAGCACCGCCTGCAATCGCCTTGGTGATGTCACCGCTGTATTTAATTCCACCGTCAGCAATAATCTTAACACCGAATTTCGCTGCTTCTTCCGCGCATTCTAGCACCGCAGAAAGCTGCGGCACACCAATTCCTGCAACTACACGCGTTGTACAAATAGAGCCGGGACCAATTCCTACTTTAACACAGCTTGCCCCTGCAGCAATCAAATCATGTACGGCTTCTTTGGTCGCACAGTTTCCTGCGATAATATCAAGATTCGGAAATTGATTGCGAACTTTTTCCACTACTTTTAAGACATATAACGAATGACCATGCGCCGTATCAATCGCAATCGCGTCAACCTTTGCATCCACCAACGCTTGTACACGTTCCAATGTACCGTTACCTGTCCCAACCGCCGCGCCAACCAACAAACGTCCGTTGCTGTCTTTTGCCGAAAGCGGGTATTGAATTGATTTTTCAATATCCTTGATGGTAATAAGCCCCATCAATTTACCGCTTTTATTAACAAGTGGTAATTTTTCAATTTTATATTTGCTCAGGATTTTTTGCGCTTGTGCAAGCGTCGTACCAAGCGGCGCAGTAATCAGGTTATCTTTTGTCATTACTTCGCTCACCTTGCGCGAATAATCTGTTTCAAAACGCATATCGCGGTTGGTAATAATACCTACCAGCTTCCCGTCTTTTTCCACAATCGGAACGCCGGAAATTTTATACCGCCCCATCAACTGATCGGCATCGCTGACTGTATGGTTTGGGGAAAGATAAAACGGATCAGTAATGACACCGTGTTCGCTTCTTTTTACCTTGTCTACATTCTCCGCCTGCTGCTCAATTGACATATTTTTATGAATGATACCCATACCGCCTTCCCGTGCAATTGCAATGGCAAGCGCACTTTCCGTAACAGTATCCATCGCAGCACTCATAATGGGAATATTCAGTTTAATATTTGGCGTAATGTAAGTCGATACGTCAATTTCGTTTGGTATGACATCACTTTTTTGCGGTTTCAGCAGTACGTCATCAAATGTAAGCCCTTCGGTAATTTTCATAGCTTTTTTCCCTTTCTCGATTTCACTTTTTTAAAATTATTTTGCATTATGCTTAAGCATAATAATATATACGATTGATGATAAGCGGTTCAAAACCTTTTGAATCCCGCGGTTTACGTATTCATCCAGACCAGCGCAAACACATGCGCGTTCCGTCTGTCTGATTTCTGTTCGCAGCATATTGATAACAGCGCTCAATAGATCCGAGTCCTCGTTTGGAAAATAGTGCTGCGTATGCAGGTATTTTTCCGGAAAATAGGATGCTTCACGCGCTTCTTCCAAAGAGAATCCCAGTATTTTCTCAATTCCAGGCTCCTTGTTCCCGGCTTCACATCCGATAAGCGTCCGTATCACGCAAACCACCTCAGCAAGCTCCACCGTCTCCGCTTCCCATCCATTCTCGCGTGCATAAGCGCAGGTATATACCGCGCGCGCAAGCAAGCTATCTAGCGCACCGCGCAACGCAATCTGCGGATGACTTTTTTCGGCTGTCTCGCTGCCATAAAGGCAAGTCATGGATTCATTATGTTTCATTTTAAGTCCTCAACCAAAAAACCGCAAGGCATAATTATGCCTGCGGCGGCAAATCTGTTTTTTCTTGTTTTCCGGCGCTTTCATTTTGTGCCTCCTCATGCGCCGCTTTTTCAAGCATTTCAATATGCTCACGTTTCATGACAAACCAGTTAATACAGCCTATCGTAAACGAGATGACAAGCACAATCACCGCAGCCGTAAACATCCTTTCCGCAAAGAGAATTGCGGATATCGCCAGCAACGCTGAAATCGCATAAAGAAGCAGCACAGATTGTTTCTGATTCATCCCCATATCCACAAGCCTGTGGTGTAAATGCTTCCGATCGGCATGGAACGGACTTTGCCCGGTAAAAACACGGCGCAAAATAGCAAACAGCGTATCAAAGATTGGCAGCCCAAGCACAAGAAACGGGATGCAGAATGATACGACAGCATTAACCTTAAAAAATCCTTGAATCGAAATCACAGATAACACAAATCCCAGAAAAAGCGACCCGACGTCGCCCATAAAAATCTTTGCAGGATTCATATTGTACGGCAAAAAGCCAAGGCAAGAACCCGCCAATACCGCAGCGATAATCGTAACCGTAGGATTGCCTGCCGATAAAAGAGAAACCGCGAGCAGTGCAAACGATGAAATCGCCGAGATCCCGCATGCAAGACCATCAAGCCCGTCAATCAGGTTAATGGTATTTGTTATTGCCACGATCCAAAGCACTGTAATCGGAATCGCCCAATTCCCAAAATAAATAATTTGGTCAAACAGGGTCACCTGCGTAATCACGATCCCGGAAAAGCAAACAACAAGTGCTGCGCCAATCTGCACAAGAAGTTTGATCCATGCTTTGATGTCATAAATATCGTCCAAAACTCCCATGATGGTGATCATCAGTGCACCGATCAGCAATCCAATATAAGTAGAGTCAAGCGGAACAAACGCCAAAATCCCAAAGGTGAAAGCAACAAAGATAGCAAGCCCTCCCATTGTGGGAATCGGCTTGCTATGCATACGCCTATTATCTTTTGGGATATCAATCGCCCCTACTTTGAATGCCAACTTCCGTACCAGTGGCGTTGTTGTGTATGTCATAAAAAATGTAAACAATAACGCTATTAATATAAAAAGGCCGGTACGTAGCTCCATAAAGCAGTATGATCCTTTCCGCGGATAATCATTAGAATATTACAAGGGCGGCAAAGGAATTTCTTTGCCGCACCTTGTCTTTGTAATATTATATCAACTTTCTTTTTTAAATGCAACCTCTCCGTTATCAACATACATTTTTACTTTGTCGCCGATATTTACATTCCCGGACAAGATCTCCTCGGACAGCTTATCTTCTACTGTCTGCTGGATCATCCGGCGAAGCGGACGCGCACCATATTGATCGCTCATTCCATCTTTTGCCATCAGTTTTGCCGCATCTTTTGTATACGTCAAATCAATATCGCGGTCATGCAGTCTTTTGATAACACTATTGAGCATCAATTCTGCAATCTGCTGCGTATCCTTCTGGCTCAGTTTATGGAATACAATAATATCATCGATCCTGTTGATGAATTCTGGACGGAAGGTATTTCGCAAGGCTTCCATCATCCGCTCTTTCATCTCGTCATATTCCCGTGCAACTTCCGGATCTTTGCCGTCGTCTTTCCCAAAACCGATCTTGCTCTTTGTAATTTCATGCGCACCGACGTTAGATGTCATGATAATGATCGTATTCTTAAAATCAACCGTCCTTCCCTTAGAATCCGTCAAACGTCCGTCTTCAAGCACCTGCAACAACATATTAAATACATCCGGATGTGCTTTTTCGATCTCATCGAACAGAATTACGGAATATGGTTTTGTACGTACCGCCTGGGTCAAATGTCCGCCTTCATCATAACCGACATATCCTGGAGGCGATCCAACCAATTTCGATACGGAATGTTTTTCCATATACTCCGACATATCCAGACGAATCATCGCGTTCTCATCACCAAACATTGCTGCCGCCAGAGCTTTCGTAAGCTCCGTTTTCCCTACGCCTGTCGGTCCAAGGAAGATAAACGACCCAATTGGTCTGTTCGGGTCTTTAAGACCTGCCCGTGCACGGCGAATTGCTTTGGAAACAGCAGTAACAGCTTCTTCCTGCCCGATCACGCGCTCGTGAAGCATATTTTCAAGCCCCATCAGCTTTTTGCTTTCATCTTCTGTCAGTTTGCTGACCGGTACATGTGTCCAACTGGAGATAATCTGCGCAATATCTTCTTCCGTTACTACGCCTTTCTCTTTGGCAACTGCTTTTCTCCACTCTTCTGAGCAATGTTCGATATCACGTTTCACATCAGCTTCTTCGTCACGGAGTTTTGCGGCTTTTTCGAAATCTTCATGCGCAATCGCGCTTTCTTTTTCCTTACCAACCGCTTCCAGCTTATCCTCGAGCTCCTTCAAATCCGGAGGCGAAGTAAACATAGAAATTCTTACCTTAGAGGCAGCTTCGTCGATCAAGTCGATCGCCTTATCCGGCAGGAACCTATCCATAATATAACGGGTAGAAAGATCTACCGCCGCTTTCAGTGCCTCGTCGGTAATTGTCACCTTATGATGCGCTTCATACCTGTCACGCAGGCCTTCCAAAATCTGCAACGCTTCTTCCGGCGTTGGTTCTCCGACATTTACAGGCTGGAACCTTCTTTCCAGCGCAGCGTCTTTTTCAATATGTTTGCGGTATTCATCAATCGTAGTTGCGCCGATCACCTGAATTTCACCGCGTGCAAGCATCGGCTTCAAAATATTTGCAGCATCCATTGCACCTTCTGCTGCGCCTGCACCGATAATCGTATGGAGTTCATCAATAAAGAGAACAACATCGCCCGCTTTCTTCAGTTCATCCAAAGCATCTTTTAAACGCTCTTCAAATTCTCCACGGAACTTAGAACCCGCCAACATGCCTGCGAGGTCAAGCATGATGACACGCTTGTTTTTCAGCATATCCGGAACGTTTCCTTCGACAATTTTTTCCGCGAGACCTTCCGCAATCGCAGATTTACCTACGCCAGGTTCACCGATCAGAACCGGGTTATTTTTGGTTCTCCTGCTTAGAATCTGTATAATACGTTCGATCTCTTCCGACCTGCCGATGACCGGATCAAGTTCTCCGTTCTTTGCCGACAGGGTAAGATCCCGACCAAATTTATCCAATTTTGGCGTACTCGATTTTGTCGCTTCTTCTCCGCCAGTGGGCGCACCTTGCGCTATCGCTAGAATTTCTTGTTGCATTGCCGCCATATCAGCGCCTAGATCATGCAACATGCGGAATCCCATACTCTCTCTCTCATTAATGATTGCGAGAAGCATGTGTTCAGTCCCGATATAATTCTGACCGAGCTGCCGAGATAATGCCACACTCATTTCAATTACTTTTTTGGTACGCGGCGTGTAACCGATTACCTGTGGATTTCCATAACCGCCGTCCACCGAGATAGAACGGATATACTCGCTGCCGTTACTTTCTTCAATCCCCTGTTTACTTAAAATTTCTGCTGCTGTTCCGCCTTCCAGCACCAGCCCTAAAAGCAGATGTTCTGTTCCGACATAGTTCTCTCCCATGCTGCTTGCAAATTGTGCTGCCTTGTTTACCGCTTCTTGAGCACCTTCTGTAAATCTTGACATATTATTCATTATTAATCCTCCATAGCTTACCACGTATCTTTTGTGGCAACTGCCGCTTTTCCGGCAAGCGGCCCGCCAAACATTATGCCAAACATCCTTCAAATCAATTCGTTTCTAATGTAACCTGTTTGATGTTTGTTAAAACATTCTATTCTTTTGCTTTTCCGTCTTTTTCATTTTTTATTAAATCACGCAGACGCGCAGCTTCTTCAAAATTTTCATTCTGAATAGCTTCCGCTAATTTCTGCTTCAAATCCGAAGTCAATTTCCCTTCTTTCTTTTCTTCTTTCTGGCTTCCGGTTTTTACTGTAATTTTAGGTAATTCAAGTCCTTCTTCTAATACCGGACTTCCGACATTGCCAAATTCAAGACTACGCCGATCTCTTTGCGCTGGTGCAGTCTCGGGGAACATTCCCATATCAAAAATACTGCCGAGTCGTCTTGAACCGCGTTTCAACAAACTCGTTTCAAATAAATCGTCAAAAAATCCCTGCCCAGAAAATGTATTCATCAATCCCGGCTCTTTTGCCGCACATTCGCTGCACAAATTTCTTTCTGTAGTGACCCCATTGATACTCTGTTTTATATGTACATTAGCTTCCCTTTGTTTACATTTATCGCATAACATATTATTCTTCCTCCTTAATTAGGTTTGCTATTAATATTTCTTTTAATATAGACGAACGCAATTCGTCTCTGTATTCTTTTGGTACAATCAGTGCTTTGTCAGAAATCGCCGCTAATAATATATTACGCATTTTTACGTCGATGAAACCAGTTTGTACCATTCCTTCTATTAATTCTGCTGCATCTCTCATATTGATCCCCGATGAAAGCCTCTGCTCCACCAAATCCAAAACATATTCTCCTTCATCCATATCAAGCTGTATCACACGGATATAACCTCCTCCGCCACGCCGTGATTGGATCACATAACCCCTGTTTGGGGAAAACCGCGTTGTCAGAACATAATTAATTTGGGAAGGCGCACAATGGAATTTCTGCGCTAACTCGTTTCTTTGCAATTCAGCCATTCCTTCATCTTCCGTCAATAACTCCTTGATGAAACTTTCGATATGATCGCTCAAGATCGACATATTCGCGCCTCCTTTCTTTGACTTTCTTTGACCTTCGTATTTATTATAACCTATAATTGAAATCAATAAACAATTTTTATTAAAAATTATGAATGGACGGATTAATTTTTTCCGGCATAATGCCTTTGATCTTTGCTCGCATGTAATCGTCTTGCAAACAACGTAAAAATTCTTTCAATTCCCGGTCTTGCAAATATTTTTCTGCAAAGCCAATCAAAACCTCAAACTGGTTTCTTGCACTGACAGGGCGTGTTAAGAAACCGTTTTCCATGCAATAATCGCATAAATCGCAGTATAACGCAAACGGTTTATAGATATGCTCCTCTACCAGATAACGCAGCGCTTTTTTCGCCCTACCGGTGTTATAATAGCGGTTCAATAATTCTTCGATCCCCTTTAAGTACAAAAGGTTTTCCGGCGTCATATCGTGCGTCCTCAGAACCTCATACGGCGGATATTCCCGAAAAACGATTCCATATTGCGCAGCCTTTTTACGCAGCGGCGTACCCGGCAATAATTTCAAAAAGCCAAGCTGAAGCGCGTCAGGAAAAAGCAGATAAATTCGATTGAAGGACTCCCCAAAACTCTCCATTCCTTCGTAAGGAAGCCCTGCGATCAAATCCAGATGAAGGTGGATATTTCCCGCGTCAAGGATTCGCGCTGCATTCTTTGCAAGCGAGTCTAAATTAGTTTTGCGGATCACGGTATGCAATGTTTTTCCGTTGCAGGATTGTACTCCGGCTTCCAACTGAATTTTACCTTTCGGAGCGCTGCAAAGCAAAGCAAGCGCTTCTTCGTCCAGTAAATCCAATCCTACTTCAAAATGAAACAATGTATCTCCTGTCTCATTTATAATATAATTCCATATTTGTTTTGCACGCGGAAGATTCGCATTGAAGGTCCTATCTGTAAACTTTACCAGAGAGACATCTCTGCGCGTATATCGTTTTATTTCCTTTTTCACCTGATCTACCGATTTCTCCCGCACAGCCCCACGAATTGCACCGGAAAGGCAATATTCACATGAAAACGGGCAACCCCGCGTGGATTCGTAATAATAGATGCGGTTTGCGTCATAGATATCTTCTTCCAGTGCAAACGGTGCAGGCAGGTCAGCCACATCCACCATAATATGATAGGAACTCCCGCCGCATATCTTGCCGTTTTCCCGATATAATACATTGTCAAGTCCACTCGGCTTTTCTGCCGCCGTACATTCCATGAACATAGGGAAAACATCTTCCGCTTCGCCGGAAAACAAATAGTCAACAAACGGATATTTTTCCATACACGCCGGACCGTCAAACGATACCTCCGGACCTCCCAACAAAATTTTTGTATTAGGTGCCGACTTCTTAATATCTTGCGCCATCTTCAACACAAAGTCTATATTCCAAATATAGCATGAAAAACAAACTATTTCCGGATCACGTGATAAAATATCCCGCAAAACATCATGTGTGTGCTGGTTAATGGTATATTCCGCATATTCCGCCCGGATCGCCTTACTGCAGTTTTTCCGGACGGCCGCGGTAAGCGATCTCACCGCCGGATTGGTATGGACAAAACTCGAATTCACTGCGACTAAAAGCGCTTTCATAAATTCACCCCTAAAAAAAGAAGCCGCACACAAATTTGCGGCCTCTTGCTTGTTTTTTCTTTCTTATTTATCTTCATAAATATACGTGACGTAAAAACTATTTTCCGCCTGGTTCAAATAATCAATGATATAAAGTTGATTCGCAGCGTTCCCCGGTACAATTTTCGATGTTTTGGAAAGCCCAATCAATTGTGCCTGCCCAACTGACGCGGAAAACCGCAGAATCGCAAAAGGATAAGCCGGCGTCGTGCCTTCGTAACCCGGCATAGTAAAATACAAAGTATCGCCGTCCGGTCCAAATGCAAGACTGATATTATCTGCAATCAGCTCCGGCATCACTTCTGCTGTCTGCGTTCCCGTCGCAAGGTCAATCATAACAACGCTGCAAAGAATCCCTTCTTCGTCATCCTGCCTTGGCTGGATCGCCGCCAAATTTTTACCATCCGCCGACACCGCAAAATCAATTCCCGGCGCAATTTCTATCCGTTCACCCGTTCCGATATCCACAGCATAGATCATGCCTGATCCGTTTTCACCCGCTGTTTTATCGGTAAAATAAATCTTATTGTTCGCATATCCGATCTTGCTTTCAGCACCCATACGCTCTTCCAGCGCAGCCATCGGGTTAGCTGCCGCGCCAAAATCATATTTTACAAGCTGCAGCGTTCCAAGCCCTGTCATCGCATAAATAATATCTTTTTCCGGATCCCAGACAAAAGAAGCTGTTTCATCTCCAAAGCCTTCTTCCCCCAGATTATGCAAAACTTTTTCTTGTAAATCGTATACATACAACACTTTGTTTTCGACACCGCTGTCGAGAATCGCCAGATACCGACCATCTGCCGATGCCGCCGCTTTTTCCACTCCATAAAAATCAGGCAATTCCAATTGTATCTTTTTGCCGTTTGCTTCAATCACCCAGAGTTTTTCTTTTAAAACCTGCTCAACGTCGGCAGATGCATCGGGAACATAAGAACGCGCGTACAGCGTCCCCAATTCAGGAACCTGACACAAATACCTTCCGTTTTCCACCAAAACCGGCAGTGCCGTTGGTGCACCGTTAATCAACATCACCGGTTCATCTTTTACTGCTTGCGCATCCGCATCGTTGTTATACGCCGGCAACGCATCCTTTGCCATTTCAAACACATAGGCTTTTTTGGCAGGCGCCACCGATGCAATCTTCAAATTTGTTTCTTCCGCCAATTTTTTTGCGGAAGCTTCATCTGTTTTCGGCGAAGAAATCAACATAATATCAGATAATCCTTCGCACATCGTAGGTGTAAACCCGAGGTCAGGCGTGATCAGATTTTGCTGATATTCTTCATACGCATTTAGCCCAACAAACCATGCATGGGAAGAAAAACTTTTGTGCGGAGTCAAAGTGATCACCAGCTTGTTTGCATTTTCTTCCACAGACGCCGTAACATTCTCGTTCATCTGAAAATAGACCGACAGCGTATCACTTTCCGACTGCGCCGTATTAAACATTCCGTAAATTGTACTATCTGTAAACCATTCGCTTTGATTGGAATAGTCCCAAAACCCGACTTTCAGATCTACTTGTAGCCGCGTAGGCGCAGAAAGCACACTGACTTCGTATTCCGGTACCGAACTAATCGTAGATTCCGACACCTCCGCCTTACGCGAACCATTTAAAAACGACATGGTAATAACAGTAGTATCACCTTGCTGCTCAATACTAATATCATTAAGGTTTACTTCTTCCCCAAGGGAAAGATCGCCGCCCTGCAGCACCCCGTCAACCTCTTGTGCCTGCGGGGACTGGTCCGGTTCTATCTGCTGACTGCTGCAGCCGCTTGCTAAAAAAGCAACAGCAACTAATACTGCCAAAATAATCGCAAATATCTTGTTATGCCGCATGTGTCCTCCTGTTCCCATACTTCTTATACTGCTTTAATGATTTGTGAATATTCCTTTAATCGCGCCTTAATTTCCTCTGGATCGGCAAAACTGAACTTCCCGTTTTCATAGAGGATATCCCCGCCGACCATTGTCATGCAAACATCGGAACCTTCTCCCGCATACACAATGGATGACACCGGATCATAATCCGGTATATAACGTATTCCATCCGCATTTATCATAATAATATCGGCATTTTTCCCGGCTTCTATCGTCCCGCTATTAATCCCCAGCGCCGTCGCCCCGCTGCTTGTCGCCAGTTTAAAAGCCTGCGCCGCCGGTATCGTTCTCGGGTTATAGGTTGTTCCTTTTTGCAGCAGCGCTGCATAGGTCATTTCGTCCATTACGGAAAGTTTGTTATTTGAAGCCGCGCCATCTGTTCCGAGGGTTACTCGTACGCCTTTTTCCAGCATTTTGGAAAGCGGCGCAATCCCGCTTGCCAGCTTTAAGTTGCTTCTGGGGCAGCTTAAAACGCTTGCTCCTTTTTGCGCCATGATTTCCATATCATTTTCATCTACCCAAACGCAATGCGCCGCAAAAAAGGGCGATTCCAAAAGCCCCAACCGTTCGGCGAGGGCAATGGGCGTTGCCATATTTTCTTTTACACAATTCAAGTGTTCCCTTTGCGTTTCCGAAATATGCATATGGATGCCGGTGCCAAGTTCTTTGGCCTTACGCCCGATCTGCTCCAGCATTTCGTTGTCTACCGTATATTGCGCATGAGGCGATAAATAAACCTTCAGCCTTCCCTGCCCATTATATTTTTCAAAAAGCTCCACGCTTTCCCGAAACGTTCTTTCCGCCGCCTCCGGCGTTACGGTCACGACCGCCCTGGAAAGACCCGCGCGAATTCCACTGTCCTTCGCTGCTTTTGCAACTGCATCCATAAAAAAATACATTTCATTGAAGCATACAGTGCCCGCTGCCGTCATTTCGCAAATTGCCGCCATACTACTCCAATAAGCCATTTCGTTTGTAAACTTATCTTCCGCAGGCAAGATCTTGGTATCAAGCCACGAGGATAGGTCAAGATCATCTGCGTACCCGCGTAGCACACTCATCGGTACATGCGTATGCATATTAAAAAAGCCCGGTGCCACAATCTTTTTCGCACCGTCTATCACACGATCTACAGGCTGCGCCACTATATTCCCGACAGCGGATATTTTTCCGTCCTCGATCAATACGGATGCGTTCTTCAGTACTTCGTTGTCCTCATTATTCGTAAGAACTGTTGTATTCTCGATTCGGATTTTCATTTTTTATACCCCGTATAAATATTTGTGCTGCTGCTTTGTCAACACATCCACATTGCCCCCCAATGCACGAAGCTTTCTTACCGCAACGCCGTAATCAATATCGCGCGGCAACTTTAACACACCGGACTGCATATCCTTATAATTTTCCACAATATATTTTTGGGCTAAAAATTGCAGTGCAAAACTCATATCCATAATTTCCGCCGGATGACCGTCTCCGGAAGCAAGATTCACAAGTCTTCCGCCCGCAAGCACGTTCAAGATTCTCCCGTCATCCTGCACATAACCTTCTACATTGTGACGCATTTCCATAACTTCCCGGCTTGTACGCGCAAGCTCTGCTACGTTGATTTCGCAATCGAAATGCCCTGCGTTTGCAAGAAGCACTCCGTCTTTCATTCGATCAAAATGCCGCTTTACAATAACATCTTCACAGCCTGTCACAGTGACAAAAACGTCGCCCAACGCCGCTGCATCATCCATACTCATTACATCAAAACCATCCATCAATGCTTCTGTTGCTTTGATATGGTCTACCTCCGTCACAATCACACGCGCCCCCAAGGCCGCAGCGCGTTTAGAAACGCCTTTTCCGCACCAGCCATACCCGGCGACCACCACACGTTTTCCGGCGACGATCAGGTTTGTCGTACGCATAATGCCGTCCCATACGGACTGCCCCGTCCCATATCGGTTGTCGAACATATATTTACACTGTGCGTCATTAACGGAAATCACTGGAATCTTTAGCGCATTTGCCTGTTCCATAGCTTTGAGGCGCAACACGCCGGTGGTGGTTTCTTCACTGGCTCCCAACACATTTGGCAACAGATGCGGCATTTCTTTATGCAGCATTGTTACGACATCCCCGCCATCGTCCAAAATTGTATGCGGTCTTGTTCCAAGCGCACTCTTGATATGCGCATCATATACTTCCGGTGTCTCGCCATGAATAGCGTATACATCCACACCGCCCTCTACCAGCGCAGCAACTACATCATCCTGCGTTGAAAGCGGATTGGAAGCGCATGCAGCTACAGAAGCCCCACACGCCTGCATTACCTGGATCAAGTATGCTGTTTTTGCTTCCAGATGGCAGCAAACACAGGCACGATATCCGGCGAATGGCTGCTCAGGAGCAAATTCTTCTTCAAAGCTCTTTAAAACAGGCATATAGTGCTTCACCCATTCAATTTTTTGTTTGCCTGAAGGCGCCAATGTAATATCTTTGATGTCGCTCATGATACTCTCCTGTTATACTAAAGTTTTCAAATATGACGAAAATTCATCCTTTAAATCATCACGATCCAGGGCAAATTCGCAAGTTGCCTTTAAAAAGCCGAGACGATCTCCTACATCATAACGCTTCCCCTCAAATTCACATGCATAAATTGGCTCGCACTGCAGCAGATTCTGCAACGCATCGGTCAGCTGTATCTCGCCGCCTTTGCCAGGCGCAGTGCGGTCTATCGCGTTAAAGATCTCGGGTGTAATCACGTAACGTCCCATAATCGCCAAATTAGAAGGTGCGCTTTGCCTATCGGGTTTTTCTACGAGCTTTGTGACTTTATGAAGCTTGCCTTCTTTATCATCCGTTGCGATAACGCCGTACTTATCCGTGTCCTCCATGGGAATAGGCTGCACACCAATCACTGTGGAACCACATTCTTCATAAGCGTTCATCAGCTGCTTTAATGCCGGTGTTTTGCTTCTCACAATATCATCGCCTAAAATGACCCCAAAAGGTTCATCACCGATAAAGTCACGTGCCGTACCGATCGCATGCCCGAGTCCAAGAGGCTCTTTTTGGCGCACATACATCAAGTTCACCATATGGGCGATATCGTCCACAAGTTTAAGCAACGCGCTTTTTCCTTTTTTGCTTAACTCCAGCTCAAGTTCAACCGATTTATCAAAATGATCTTCAATCGCCCTTTTGCTGCGTCCGGTAATAATTACAATACTTTCAATCCCGCTGGCGACCGCCTCTTCCACAATATACTGAATCGTCGGCTTGTCAACAATTGGAAGCATTTCTTTCGGCTGTGCCTTTGTTGCGGGTAAAAACCGTGTACCCAGCCCTGCCGCCGGGATTACCGCTTTTCTTATTTTCATTTTAGACCTCCATAATAATCGTCCATCATTTCCTGCATTTTTGCTTTTACGTAGCGCCCCATCATTACAGTCTGTCTGGGCTCCTTCAGCCCTTCCGTACCCGGAACGTCACTCAGATATACCGGCTTCCCCACGATCAAGTTGATTTTATTTTTAGGGGTAAAAACAAAAACCATAGGTAAAACAGGTACCTTATTTTTTACTGCAAAATGAAACGCACCGTTTTTAAACGGCCGCAATTTTCTACTATATGGGTCAATGGCAGCCTCTGGATAAATGTGCACCTTGCGGTTTGTGTTGGAAAGAACGTCATTCATTTGCTCGGAAAAACGTTCAAAATTCCTTAAATCAGAAGGAAGCGGCACACCTCTTAGGACGCGCACCAATCCTCCGATAATAAAAGCCTCAAAGTTATGCTTTAACGCCACAAAATAAGGCGCGCTTGGATAAAAAACATAAGTAAGCATTGGGGAATCCATGTTATGCACATGATTCGCCACCGTAATCGCTGCTGTTTTTTTAATTAATTTTGCATTTTCCTTGTTGATAACGTGGAAGCCCCACCGCAATTTGAAAAAAAGGTAAGCAAAGGGCATTCCCACAAACATTGCAAAATAGTACAAAAAACGTAAAAATACATTTTTTGTAACATACTGATAATCTTCATCTAAATGAAGTTTGATCGGTGCCCACATCCGTTCCGCAGTTCCTTTTCTGCGTGGAACTTCTTCCGGTACTTTTCTCTCTTCATTCTGCTGCGTTTCCGCCGCTTTATTCTCTTGATCAGGCATCAGAATTATTATTCTCCAATAATTTTAATCATAATTTTTTTCGTGCGTTTTCCATCAAATTCACCATAGAAAATCTGTTCCCATATTCCGAAGTCCAGTCTGCCGCTTGTAACAGCAACAACAACTTCCCTTCCCATGATGGTACGTTTTAGGTGCGCATCAGCATTGTCTTCATAACCATTGTGCGCATACTGGCTGTATGGTTTTTCCGGCGCAAGACTTTCCAGCCATTTCTCAAAATCAGCGTGCAGCCCGCTCTCATCATCATTAATAAAAACGCTCGATGTAATGTTCATAGCGTTGACAAGACATAGCCCCTCGGTAATTCCGCTCTTTTTCAAAGCTTCCTCAACATAAGGGGTAATATTAACAAATTGCCTGCGTTTTGGCAAATTCATCTCTAAAACTTCGCGGTAGCTTTTCATTCTATCAGTCCTTCATCAAAATATATTATATTATTATAGCATAACCCGACAACGGTTCACAAGCAAAAACACCCGCAAACAGAATTTGCGGGTGTTTCATTTCCAAAGTCAATTACTTACTTATCATCATTCGGCTGGTCTTCTTTTACGATAGTTTCGGTTGCTTCAATGCTCTCAGCATCTTCAGCAGCTTCTTCCAATGCTTCTTCCGCTTCAACCAAAGCTTCACCCTCGGCAGCCATTTCTTCTACCTCTGAGGCAATTTCATCTACACGTGCCTCAATCCGTTCTACGATATCGGCTTCTTCATCCGTCATCGCAAGAATGGCTTTGTCAAATTTTCTCTTGGAAGCAGTAACCAGGAACATCTGCACAAGCAGAAGGTTTACCATCGCATTGATTATAAGCGGGATCACCACGCTGTAGATCGCAAGCGCTTCCGTAGACATCAGGCTTGTTAACTTCTGGTAGAAGAAGAAAGCGCTGAACACGATTGATACAGCAAGGCATGTGAATTCAATAAAATTCAAATTCTTTTTGTTGCTATTGTCCCAATTCGCGAGAAGCGCAACGCACCCTACCGCCAGTGCAAGCCACGGGAGATAGAACGCAAAGACTTCTATGGAGAAAGTCCCTTGAATCAGCGCCGGAAAAAAGTTTGCAAGATACAGTACCGTTGTCAGTAAAATACCCCAAAACCAGATTTTGGAAAGCACTTCCCTCTTCTCCTTGGCAATAAACCAGCTCAGTACTAAAAGCAGCGCACAAACTCCCATTAATCCGCCTATCATATAAATATTGTAGACGAAATAATCAACGTAATCCATTGTAGTAAGCCCAAGCTGCGCCGACTGCTCATATGCCTGCAAATAGCCGATCAGGGATACAATCATCCCCACCGCGAGCACAATAATTAAAATAGATATAATGATAATGCCTATATTCTTGTTACTCTTTTTCTTTACGGTTTGTTCCATAAATTTATCATCCTTTCAATATAAGTGAGATTGGTTCTTAAATTCTTTGATACTTCCAAAATTTATTAAAAATAAAACTTATTTTTTATCCTTTTCCCGCAGCTCCACACGACGTATCTTTCCGCTGATGGTCTTCGGCAATTCCTTTACAAATTCAATCTCGCGCGGGTATTTATATGGCGCTGTAGAATGCTTTACATGGTCTTGCAATTCTTTTTTCAACGCTTCCGTCGGCTCATAACCATCCGCCAGAACGATGGTAGCTTTTACAATTTGTCCGCGTTCCGGATGCGGCACGCCCGTTATCGCCGTTTCCAGTACAGCCGGATGTTCCATGAGCGCGCTTTCCACCTCAAACGGCCCGATTCGATAACCGGAAGACTTGATCACATCGTCAGCACGCCCTACATACCAAAAATATCCATCTTCATCCTGCCATGCAACGTCACCGGTATGGTAAATTCCGTCATGCCAAACCTTTTTGGTAAGTTCTGCATCTTTATAATATCCCAAAAACATTCCCGTAGGAATTTGTTTGTCTGTATGAACTACAATTTCTCCTGTCTCACCCGGCGAACAAACATTTCCATCCTCGTCAACAATATCAATATCATACATGGCGTTCGGTTTTCCCATAGAACCGGGACGCGGCTCCATCCAGATGAAGTTTCCAATCGTAACAGTAAGCTCTGTCTGTCCGTAAATTTCCATTAATTTCAAACCGGTTGCATCCAAAAACTGATAATACACTTCCGGATTCAAAGGCTCTCCGGCAATCGCAGCGTATTTCAAAGCGGAAAGATCATATTTTTTTAAATCTTCCTTAATAAAATAACGATAGATCGTAGGAGGTGCACAAAATGTGGTCACCTTGTATTTTTCAATTTTCTTGAGCAGCAAGTCCGGAATAAACTTGTCCATATCATAAACAAAAATACAGGTTTCCGCAAGCCATTGCCCATAAAGCTTGCCCCACGCGCTTTTTGCCCATCCGGTATCGGCGACGGTCAAATGCAGCCCATCCGGATCCACATTGTGCCAATAAACCGCTGTTACGATATGCCCGAGCGGATATACAAAATTATGCGCTACCATTTTTGGCATGCCTGTCGTTCCGGATGTAAAATACAAAAGCATAATATCATCGTTATGCGTTGCCTCGTTGCCGGTCGGGCGTTCAAAAACATCGCCGTATTTTTCCATTTCCGTCCAGAACTCAAGCCATCCCTCGCGTTTTTCGCCAACAATTATTTTTTTTTCAAGCGTGGATGAATCCGCCTGGGAATCTTCTACATGTTCCTTCAATTCACCGTCTTTTGTACTGATTATCATTTTTACATCAGCGGCATTGTTGCGGTAAACAATATCCTTTTTGGTAAGCAAATGTGTCGCCGGAATAGCAATCGCACCAATTTTATGCAATGCAATAATTGAAATCCAAAATTCGTAATGCCGCTTTAAGATCAGCATTACCTTGTCGCCTTTTCGAATGCCTTCCGCCCGAAAAAAATTCGCAGCCTGGTTGGAAAGACGGCTGATATCGGCAAAAGTAAAAACTTTTTCTTCATCATTATCGTTTGTCCATAAAAGCGCACGTTTCTCAGGCTTTTCTTTCGCCAGAACATCTACTATGTCAAATCCAAAATTAAAATTATCCGGTACAACTGTTTGGAACCCTTTTGCAAACTCCTCATAACTGGAAAACCCGGTTGTACTATATTTCTCAAAAATCCTCATGTATGCATACCCTCACTTCGAAATGATTGCCAAAAACTTACAGGGTTTCCCTTCTTCCGCGCGCATCGCGTGTGGGGTAGAAGCGTTAAAATATACTGTATCGCCCTCATATAGCCGTATTACCGCATCCTGAATAAACATCGTCATACTGCCTTCCACAACGTAGTTCATTTCCTGTCCTTCATGCGTATTCTTCTGAACAGCCTCTGTATCTTTCGGTTCTACCGTCACCAAAAACGGTTCCATGGCTCTGCCTTTAAAAATCGGAGCAAGGTGCTGATATTTATACGCCTTCCTGCGTTCCATTTGCAGACCTTTGTCTTTTCTTACCAGAGAAAACGTTTTCAGCTTGGCGTTATCCCCTGTAAGAAGCTCTGTAATATCTACACCCAAACGGTTTGCCGCCGTATAAAGAAAACTGAACGGGAAATCACGTTCACCCGCTTCATATTTTCCATATTCTTCCACTGTTTTTCCGGTTATTTCCGCCATTTCTGCAACTTCAATCTCTTCGATCTCCCGAAGGGTGCGAAGTCTTTCGGCAATTTCCTTGATTTGATCCATGTTGCACCAACTTTCTACGTAGAAAAGCCCCGCGCCGCTCACGCAGGGCCATAGTTTGGTTTATTTGATTTTGATTTCATCACTTTGAAATACTACAATAACGCCTTGTTGATCCCAGATCGTATCAGCCCCGAGGATGTTCTGGAATTTTTTCCCGTATGTCTTTTGCACTGCCTCGGGCTGTGCATCTGATTTTTGTGTATCAAAGCTGATAAATGCATATACCACTTCCGGCCATTCATCCGTCACAGTGAATTCAAAGTTGAGGTTATCCCCTTGCTTTGAGAATTTTTTCTGTTCGACCGTAATTCCATTTGCATTCAGGACAGAAGCAACCCCGTTGGTACCATCCATCAAATTCGTTTCTCCTGTTACGATCAGTTTATCGCCTTCCAGCTTTGCCGTACACGACCCTGTCGCTTCAAATGTTGCCGCGCCTTCTTCGGGTTCCGGACGTTTAATTTCCTGTGCACCGCCGCAGCCCGCGAAAATAACAGTTGCCGTCATAACCAAAGCCAGTAATAATATCAGTTTCTTCTTCATCAAATAATTTGCCCCTTTCGCAAAAAACGCCTTCTAATAGTATAGTAAAAACACAGAAATATGTAAAGCACTTTCCCCATTTTCGTTTCAAAAAACCCACTACTAAGCGTACTCCGGACGTACAAACGCAACCATTCCGCCCTTCCAGTACCTGCCAGTCTCCCACGCGCGCTGAAAATCAAAAACATGCCGGCTTCCCCATGTCGCAAAAATAGCGTTTAAGCGCCCTTCCACCGTAATCTCGTAGCCCGTCAGGTTAAACCAGTGCCATTCATATTCGTCAAACGCCGGATCTGCATGCTTTAACATCAAAAACATCACAGGGATCCCGTTGTCTATCGACGAAATAAAAAATTTTTTCGCCGTTTCATATGATTCCCGTCCGTAAACCTTCTGCATCCCCATTTTGGTTCCCGTCGTCATAATATATTTTCCAAGCATTCGTTCAAATTTATCAATGCTTGTAAGACCGCCGATTCCCGGGTGAAGATACTGAAACATTATCTCAAAAAAGCGTAAAAAATCTTTCTTACAGACATCCGCGATATCAAATGGATACAACGCGCGGTATTCTCCAAAACGTTTTGCCAACCAAATACAAGTCTCGCATGCACACACTGCCGAACAGCCGCCCAGCTTCATCATCTTATGTGTATGCCAATTCTGGTCACCGCCATAATAGGTTCCGTCTATACGAATAAAATCTAATTCTTTTTTCATATCTGTATTATACCATAATCCTTTTGGTTGACAAACAGATTCAGATAGCTCAAAATAAAAAGGATTGTAAATAATCACACCATTTTTTTTAGGAGACAACACCATGAATCGTGACCTTCAAATAGCGAATTCCGTGATTGCGGAATCAGTTACCAGTATTGCCCAAAAACTGGGGATCAGCGAAGACCTGTTAATTCATTACGGAAAAAACATTGCAAAAGTATCTCTTGATGCTTTAGACCGTACAACGGATGCAACCGTTGGAAAATTAATTCTTGTTTCCGCCATGAATCCGACACCTGCCGGCGAAGGCAAAACAACCGTTTCCATCGGACTTGCAGACGGATTGGCAAGAAGAGGCAAAAAAACCTGTCTTGCGCTCCGGGAACCTTCTTTAGGTCCTGTTTTCGGCATTAAAGGCGGTGCAACGGGCGGCGGCTATGCGCAGGCGATTCCCATGGAAGATATCAACTTGCATTTTACCGGCGATATCTATGCCGTAACGACTGCTAACAACCTGCTCTGCGCTATGATCGATAATCATATCTATCATGGCAATGAATTACGTTTGGATGTGAAGAATATATGTTTTAAGCGTTGTATGGATATGAATGACCGTGCCTTACGCAACATTATCTGCGGGCTCGGGCAACGTACAGACGGCGTACCGCGTGAAGATGGATTTAATATCGCCGCAGCGTCGGAAATTATGGCGATCCTGTGCATGGCGACCGACCTTGCCGATTTGCGCAGGCGGCTTGACCGCATCACCATCGGTTATAATATGGATGGCGAAGCCGTTTACGCAAAAGATTTAGAAGCCGGCGGCGCAATGTCGGTTATTCTGAAAGAGGCCATCAAACCGAACCTTGTTCAAACACTGGAGCATACACCTATTTTTATGCATGGGGGTCCGTTTGCCAATATTGCACATGGCTGCAATAGCATTCTTGCGACCAAAATGGCTATGCAATATTCTGACTTTACAGTCACCGAAGCCGGTTTTGGCGCAGACCTCGGTGCAGAGAAGTTTTTGGACATCAAATGCCGCAACGCCGACATCTGGCCGGATGCAGTCGTCATCGTCGCGACCATACGCGCCCTCAAATACCATGGCGGCGTGAAAAAAGAAAATCTTGACACAGAAAATGTAGAAGCGCTTATGGCTGGAACAGAAAATCTTGACCGTCATATCGACAATATGCGTAATGTATACGGTTTGCCTGTTGTGGTTGCTATCAACCGTTTTACTGGCGATACACCGCTGGAAATTCAAGCTTTGGGAAAACATCTCGAGGATATTGGCGCGGCTTATTCCGTATGCGACGTTTGGGCAAAAGGCGGTGAAGGCGCTTTAGACCTCGCCACAAAGGTGGAAGATGCCATGATGCCGCATTCCTCGCCCAGTCATCCTTATGATTATGCACAGTCGATCAAAGACAAAATCACCGCTGTCGCCACTAAAATTTATGGCGCAGACGGCATTGAAATCGGTCCTAAAATACGTAAGAAAATAAAAGAATTAGAGCAAGCAGGTTACCACAATCTTCCAGTTTGCGTCGCAAAAACGCAATATTCCTTTTCAGACGATGCCTCTTTGCTGGGTGCTCCAGAACATTTCGATATTGAAGTGCGCGACATTGTACTGAATTCCGGTGCTGGTTTTATTGTCGCAATCTGCGGCAATATTATGCGGATGCCCGGTCTTCCCAAACGCCCTGCCGCATGTGGTATCATGCTGGATGAAAACGGGGAAACCGTGGGATTATTCTAAGATAATCACTCGGTAAAAAACCACCCTGCATACTTTAGACTGAACCCCTGAAAGCGGACATTGTAGAAAAAGGCCTCCTGTTGTAGGATATTACAGCAGGAGGTCTTTCAAATGGGAAAACATTATGGGGAAAAAATAATCAAAAAAGTAAAAGCGATGCGTGAGAGCGGTTGCACCCATCGAGAAATTGGGCTAAATTTTGGATTGAGTCAAG
>JAYFQX010000022.1:0-84861 GCA_034926635.1 Christensenella sp.
TACATACGTTTCTACAATTATGAACGTGTTCAATTGAAAAGCGGACTCACTCCTTTTGAATTAAGGAGTAAATCCGCCTAATCTTTAGCTATTCTACGACAGGGGCTTTTTTCTCTGTCTGTTCAATAGGGTTCAGTCTAAGAAATCAAAGAGAGGTTTTTTTATATACTTCACTAAAAATATGGTTTTTATGCAAACTGGCTGTTATAGAGGCTTGCATAGAAACCGTTTTCTGCCATCAGTTGGTCATGATTGCCGTGCTCAATAATGTCGCCGTCCTTCATAACCAGAATAACATCTGCATCTTTAATCGTTGACAGCCTGTGTGCAATCACAAAACTTGTTTTCCCTCGCGTCAACTTTTCCATTGCGTCTTGAATCATCTTTTCGGTACGCGTATCAACAGAGCTCGTGGCTTCATCCAATATCAACACCTGCGGACGGGCACAGAAAGCTCGGGCGATCGTCAAAAGCTGCTTTTGTCCTTGTGATATATTGCTCGCCTCTTCATTGATTACCGTCTCATAGCCATCCGGGAGCGTTCTAATAAAGGAATCCGCATTCGCCATCTTGCATGCTTCCTCAACTTCCTCATCTGTCGCTTCCGGTCGCCCATAACGGATATTATCCCTGATGGTAGCAGAATATAGCCATGTTTCCTGTAACACCATGCCAAATTGCCTACGAAGGTCTTGCCGCGACACATCCCGAATATCTGTTTCGTCTACTTTGATACTGCCGCTGTTGAGCTCATAAAACCGCATCAAAAGATTGACCAACGTTGTCTTTCCTGCACCAGTCGGACCAACGATCGCTACTTTGTTACCGGATGCAACATGAACATTCATATCAGAAATCAATATTCTGTTGGGCGAATATCCAAACCGCACATGCTCAAAATCAAATTCTCCCCTGATATTCTTCAAGGATTTCAATTCCTTTTTGTCCGGTGTTTCTTCCGGTTCATCGAGTAGCTCAAATACACGTTCTGCTGCTGCAATGGTAGACTGCAACAGGTTAACAATATTTGATGTTTGCACAATTGGTTGTGTAAACTGCTGCATATATTGGATAAACGCCTGGATCGCGCCTACGGTAAGCGTGCCGTTTGAAGTCAATACACCGCCTAATACGCAAATCCCAACATAGCCAATATTGCCGACAAGGTTTGTAAGAGGCATAATAATACTGGAAGCAAACTGAGAACGCCGCGCGTCTTCATAGAGTTTATCGTTCATCTCATTAAATTCTGCTTCTGTGCGTTGCTCCGTATTATATAGCTTGATGATATTATGACCGGAATACATTTCTTCTACATAGCTGTTGACCTGCCCAAGCTTATCCTGCTGTCCAACATAGTATTTCTGCGATTTCTTCACCACACGAGAAGATAAAAACAACGCCACAGGCAAAACAAGCAACGCAATCAAGGTCATCTGCCAACTGATACTGATCATCATAATCAGGATGCCAATGATCGTAAAAACCGCAGTAATGAGCTGTGTCATGGATTGCTGAATCGTCGCGCTGATACGCTCGATATCCGTCGTTGTCCGCGATAAAATATCCCCATGCGTATGTGTATCAAAATAGTTAAGCGGTAAACGCTGTATTTTTAAGTCTACTGCCTCTCGTAAATCATGGATCGTTCCCTGCGCAACCCGCGCAGTAGTTTTTTGCTGTAGATAAGTAAACAAAGCAGAAAGTCCATAGATCACGACCAGCATGGCAAGAATAACAGATAATCTTTGAAAATCAATTCCTGCACCGACCTCGTTTCCTTCCGCTGCGCCGGCAACTCCCGCAAAAATCGTGTTTGTTGCTTCCCCGAGCATTTTCGGTCCAATAATCAAAAATGTTGTTCCCAGCAGCGCAAATATAATAATTAAAATCAAAGACTTTTTATAAGGCTTAAAAAAACCCAGCAGGCGCCTTGTCGTCCCTCCAAAGTTTCGTGCCTTTTCATTCGCAACGCTTTTATCATTTCCCATTTTCATGCGTTCCGCCCCCCTTACGACATCTGTGTACGCGCAATTTCCGCATACACTTCGCAGGACTGGATTAATTCCTGATGCGTTCCCTGCCCTATAATCCGACCTTCATCCACCACCAGAATATTATCCGCATCCATAATGGTATTGATACGCTGCGCCACAATGATCACCGTCGCACCTTTCGTATTTTTTTTCAACGCCTTTCTCAGGCTTGCATCCGTCTTAAAATCAAGCGCGGAAAAACTATCGTCAAAAATATAAATACTGGCGTCTCCCGCAAGCGCTCTTGCAATGGAAAGACGCTGTTTTTGACCGCCGGATACATTGGTACCGCCCTGGGCGATCGGATCATCATAACCTTTTTGTTTTTCCTCGATAAACGAATCTGCCTGCGCAATTTCTGCGGCTTTTTCCACCTGTGTAATTGGCATTTCTTCGTTCTCGTAAGCAATATTTCCACGGATTGTACCAGAAAAAAGCACTGCTTTTTGCGGCACATATCCAATTCGGTTTCTTAACGCATGGATGTCATAATCACGTACATCTACACCGTCAACCAGCACCGCTCCCTCACTGACATCATATAGCCTTGGGATCAACATAATAATAGAAGATTTCCCGCTGCCGGTTGCCCCGATGATTGCAGTGGTACAGCCCGGCTTTGCCGTAAAGGAAATATTGGATACCGCCGGATTTTCCGCGCCGCCATACCGGAAAGTTACGTCTCTGAATTCAACTTCCCCTGTTCTGTCTTTCGGTGCTTTTGGATTGGTGCTTTCCTTAATATTGGGCGTGATTGCCATTACTTCATTGATCCTGTCCGCACACACGCTTGCGCGCGGCATCATCGCAAAAATAAGTGACATCATAACAAGTGCGTACATAATCAATACAAGGTACTGAATAAATGCCATCAGATCCCCCACCATCAGTGATCCCTGCGCAATTTGCTGTCCGCCGAACCAAACCACCGCAATGGTGCCTAAGTTGACAATAAGCATAAGCAGTGGCATTAATGTAGAAAGCAAAACCTGTGATTTCACCGATGTCTTCGTAAGCTCAGCATTCGCCTTTGCAAAACGCTCTTCTTCCCGTTTTTCAGCCGTAAACGCCCGAATAACGCGAACGCCCGTAACGTTTTCTCGCATAATGAGGTTGAGATGATCTAGTTTTGATTGTACCGAACGGAATATCGGAAATACCTTTCGCATGACAATCACAAGAAATGCAACAATCAGGGGCATGCACGCAATGATCACCATGGCAAGCTGCATATTTTTCTGCAATGCCATCGCTATTCCTCCGACGCACATAATCGGCGCTAATATGATCACGCGAAACATCATGATCGTAAAATCCTGTATCTGCATGATGTCGTTTGTTGTACGGGTTGTAAGCGAGGCCGTTCCCACCTGGTCAAATTCTGCCATAGTAAACTGACCTACCTTATGAAACAATTCTTTTCTGACATCCGTACAAAACCCGACGCCGATCCTAGAGGCAAAATAGCCAACGCCGATCGCACAAGCCGATCCGGCAAGCGTAATCGCCAGCATCACAAGACCTGCGCGTGCAATGTACCCGATATCTCCCAGCACTACACCCTGGTCAATGATAGACGACATCATATTAGGAAGCATCAACAACGAAAAGACCTGTCCTAAAAGCAAGAGCACAAGCAAAACAAGCTGCCCCGTATATTTTTTCAGACCTCTATATAATTTCAGCAAATGATTTGTCCCCCCACGCAATATTCTTCCAATAACTCTATTTTATATGATATATTTATGTATTACCACTATTTCATGAAAAACATTTAAATATAATCAAGGTAAAATTTGCGTATCAAAGCGAAATGTTCGTTTTTAGAACATAAATAAGACATGACGCTATTGCGAGCAGCATCGCCACCACCGAAAACATGTGATATTTCTTTAGCGTGGCACCGCCAGCAATAACGGCAATTGCCGCGAACGCCAAACCAAGCCACCATATCTCCGGCAACAAAATCAGATAACTAAGCGCGCCACAAACTAAAAGCAGAATGGAAAGTGGTTTTATTCTTTGCATTTTATTTTCCCCCCCTTACTCAAAAAAACAAAATTACTGTTAGGCAAAAAAATTCTCAAAGATTATGGTGTCTGCAAACTCTTTCGCTTGCTTTTTTTCAGCATTATCCCGCACTGTCCAAATTAACACCGGCATGCCCTTCTTCCTGAAACGCTGCAAAATCGGCAGATTATCGCCTTCCAGCCCATAACTGATAAAATTTGGTCTGCATAAAAAGTTCGTCCATAAATGCTTGAGCAAAAAGCGCTTCCATTTTGGTATGATATCAGCACCTGCCGTAAAAAAACATGATAACTGCCCGCGCGGCGTTAACGGTTCATGTTTTTTAAACCATCCAACAGAAAAAGGCGAAAAGGATTGCACTGCGTATTTTCCCTCATACCCCTTAAGTCTTTCATGCAGCGTTTCTTCCAGTTTTCCCGCAACGCCTATGCTTTTCGTTTCAATCAAAAGCGGAACGGATCCTTTCACCAATGAAAGAACTTCTTCCAAAGTCGGCATCGTCGCCTCTGTCCCCGCCAGCTTCATCTTTTGGAGTTCACCCAATGTATAATCCTCTACATTGCCCTTTACTCCGGTCATTCTCTCTAAATCAAAATCATGAAATACAACCATTTCCCCATCTTTGGAAAGATGAACATCCAATTCAATGGCATATCCGTGATCCATCGCATTTTGAAAGGCCTTCATCGAATTTTCCGGCGCTTGTGCGTCATGCAATCCCCTGTGCGCATAGTTATAATGCTTTATCCATTCACCGCCTTGCGACGGTTTTCCCTTCGTAAGAAAAAAGTAAAACGCAGTAACCACCACAACCACGATGGCGATCACGATAATACCTATCAACATAATATATTCTATTCTCCAATACAATCTTATTTTTTATTGTGCCGCTTCACACCTTAAGATATATAACACAAAAGGCGGTTATTTCAAACCGCCTTATCCAATCATTTATCAGGTAGCCTGCTCACTTTGCGGCTCAACGGAAATCTCTTCTCCTGCAGCCTGTTGTGCACTGTTTTCCTGTACTTTGCTCTGTTCCCGTTTCAGGTTTTCAAACGCACTATAAATCATCAGCTTAATGCGATTAAGCTGGTTGACCTCCGATGCCCCCGGATCATAATCTACCGCGACAATATTCGCTTGTCTATATTGGTTACGAATACTGCGGATCATCCCTTTTCCTACGACATGGTTTGGCAGGCACGCAAAAGGCTGAACACAAATAATATTAGGCGCACCTTCCTCAATTAAATTAAGCATCTCTGCTGTTAAAAACCAACCCTCTCCCGTACAATTTCCGCAGGAAATAACTTCCGATGCTTTTTCTCCCAGTTCCTCAATAAAGGTATAAGGAGTAAAATACTTACTTTTCTTCAGTGCGCGCTGAATCGGCTTACGAAACCGGTTTACTAAATGGATACCAAACATACTCGCTTTATAAATAAGTTTGCTTTTTCCCATTTCTTCATGCTTAAACTTACAGCTGTATAAACTGTAAGTAAAGAACTCCATCAAAGCGGGCATCACACATTCACCGCCCTCACGCTCAATGACTTCAATGGCATGATTATTTGCGTCCGGATGGTATTTCACTAAAATTTCGCCAACCAAGCCTACCTTTGGCTTCACTTCGCTGGTTCTTTCGATTGCTTCAAAATCTTTTACCATCTGTTTTGCGGCTCTGCGGTAAGCAAAATAACGCGAATGATACGTGATATCCTGTATTTTTTTGACCCATTGATCAAATAACGCGTCTGTCTCACCTTTGTTCTTTTCATATGGACGCGTTGCAAGCAACACTTTTTGTAATAGATCCCCAAGAGATATCGCAATCAGCAGCCGGAGCGCAAGCCCACCCGTAAATTTGAGCCCAGGATTTTTCTCCAATCCGGAGAAATTGATAGACGCAACTACCACTTGCGGAAATCCTGCTTCACGAAGCGCTTTACGTAAAAACGCAAGATAATTGGAGGCACGGCATCCCCCGCCTGTCTGTGTCAACATAATAACGGTATTATCCGGATCCAGTTTTCCCGTCATAAAGGCATTGACGAGCTGACCTACTACAATGATCGTCGGATAACATGCGTCGTTATTTACATATTTGAGCCCCACATCAATATCTTCTTTGGTTACCTCCGTCAATACCTTAAAATTATAACCCGTTGGGTCAAACGCCTGCTTTAAAAACTGAAATTGTAAAGGCGCCATCTGCGGGCAGACAATCGTACCTTTTTCACGCATTTCTTTGGTAAAGATACGCCTGTGCCATACGACATTCTTCTTTTCTGGTATTGGCTGTTTTCCTTCCTCTTTCTGTTCTTTCAGCGCAGCAATCAAAGAACGAACCCTGATTTTAGCAGCACCCAAAT
This sequence comes from Christensenella sp., assembly GCA_034926635.1. Taxonomy (GTDB): domain Bacteria; phylum Bacillota; class Clostridia; order Christensenellales; family Christensenellaceae; genus Christensenella. The sequence goes on from JAYFQX010000022.1 coordinate 6,443, forward strand.
TACTGATTTCGTCGATCTTAAGCAACGTATAAATCTTTCCCGCCGCCTCGACGATTTCATGCACCTGATCTGTTGTAATTGCGTCTAAGCCACAGCCAAACGAATTAAGCTGGACAAGCTGTAAGCAATCATATTTCCCAACTGCTGCGGCTGCCTCATAAAGGCGTGTATGGAAGGCCCACTGATCCATTACGCGGATCGGGCGTTCCAGCTTTCCAAGATGCGCAACGCTGTCTTCCGTCAATACCGCAAGACCATAACTGGTAATCAGTGATGGAATTCCATGATTTATCTCTGCATCCACATGATAGGGGCGTCCTGCGAGTACAATGCCCGTATTACCCGTCTCCTGCAGCCAGCTAATAGTTTTTTCTCCCTGGTCACGCATATCCTGCTTAAAACGATCAAGCTCGGCATATGCCGCCTCTGCAGCCTCTGTGGCCTGCTCTTCTGTAATCCCATATTTTCCAAATTCTTTCATCACTTTTTGGGGCATATATTCCGGTTCGTCAAGCGCAACAAAAAAATTGATGAACTCAATGCCTTTTCTGTGAAAAATATCCATGTTGTTTTTGATCACTTCCGGATAGGAAGTAACAATCGGGCAATTGTAATGATTATTGGTGTTTTGATATTCTTTCCTCTCAAACGGTACGCAAGGATAAAATATCTTCTGGATCCCCTTTTCTGCCAAATTTTCAATATGCCCGTGAATCAGCTTTGCAGGATAACACACCGTGTCTGAAGAAATCGTCTCCATTCCCTTTTCAAACATGGAATGGCTGGACGGATCTGACAACACCACACGAAAACCCAGTTTGGTGAGCAGGGTATGCCAGAAAGGATAATTCTCATAAATATTCAATGCACGCGGAATCCCAATCGTCCCGTTCGGCGCATTTTCTTCCGATAGCGATTCATAATCAAATACGCGTTTCAGCTTATAATCAAACAAATTCGGCATGTCGTTTTTGCGCGCAAGCCCGCTTCCTTTTTCACAGCGGTTCCCAGAAATAAACTTACGTCCATCTTCAAACGTCGTGATTGTCAGCATACACCGATTCTCACATTTTCCGCACCTAGCAAAACTGCCTTTATAACGAAATTTATCTAACGCATCATTTGTCAGAATCCCGCTTCGTTTTCCGGGCATTTGTCTTTTTGCTATTAAAGCCGCGCCAAAAGCCCCCATTAATTCGGCAATATCCGGTCTGACTACATCACGTCCCAGTTCCATCTCAAATGTACGCAAGATTGCGTTATTCTTAAATGTACCGCCTTGGACAACAATATTTTTACCGAGCTCTGCAGGATCCTTCACTTTAATTACTTTATACAAAGCATTCTTGACAACGGAATATGATAATCCCGCAGAAATATCGCCTACGCTTGCCCCTTCTTTTTGCGCTTGCTTCACCCTGCTGTTCATGAATACTGTACACCGCGTACCCAAATCAACCGGATTCTTTGCTTTTACCGCCTCTTGCGCAAATTCTTGGATTGGAATACCAAGAGAATATGCAAACGTCTGTAAGAAGCTTCCACAGCCAGAAGAGCATGCTTCATTTAGCATGATCCCATCAACTACTCCGTTTTTAATCCGGAGGCACTTCATATCTTGTCCGCCGATATCAATGATTAAATCAACATCTTTATTGAAAAACTCTGCCGCCTTATAATGCGCCATTGTTTCAATTTCGCCCAAATCCAGCTTCAAAGCCTCTTTGATAATGGCTTCCCCATATCCGGTGACACAAGAACCCGCAATATAAGCTGTCTGCGGTAATTGCCGATAAATATCTTTGACAATCTCAACCGCAGAATCAAGCGGGCTGCCTTCATTGGAATGATAATGTGAATACAAAAGCCTGTTTTGGCTATCAATCAAAACTGCTTTAATCGTGGTACTGCCTGCATCAAGTCCAAGATAACAAGGACCGTCGGCACTGCTGATATCACTACGTTCAATATTCTTTTGCGCATGCCGCGACAAAAACGCATCATAATCCGCTTGATCTGCAAATAACGGTTTTAACCTCCGCGTCTCGTGTTCGCCCTCCCCTGCATTTTGCAGCATATCAGGCAGCTCTGCTATCCGAAACGATTTTCCTTCCGCCATGAGCGCTGAACCGAGCGCTACAAAAAGATGCGAATTCTCTGGGTGTATAATGGCATCGCCTTCCAGTTTCAGAGTCTCAATGAACCGTTTCCGCAATTCCGTTAAATAGTGAAGCGGTCCGCCTAAAAACGCAACATTGCCGCGAATCGGTCGTCCGCATGCCAATCCCGAAATCGTTTGATTCACCACAGATTGAAAAATTGAGGCAGCAATATCTTCTTTTGCCGCACCTTCGTTCAACAGTGGCTGCACATCTGTTTTCGCAAAAACCCCGCAGCGCGCCGCAATTGGATATAATGTATGATAAGATTTTGCTAATTCATTAAGTCCTGCCGGATCTGTGTTAAGCAGAGTTGCCATTTGGTCAATAAACGCGCCTGTGCCGCCCGCGCAGGTGCCGTTCATTCTCTGTTCAAGCGAGGGCTTCATATAGGTAATTTTTGCGTCTTCCCCGCCAAGCTCCAAAACCACATCTGCCCTCGGAATAAATTTTTGCGTTGCACATGCGCCCGCAACAACTTCCTGAATAAAAGGTAAATTCAATAATTTGGCAACGGTAAGACCGCCGGAGCCGGTAATTGCCGAAGTGACCTCATATTCGCCGCATTCAGTTGCAATCTCGCGAAATAAATTAAGAAGCTCTCCCCGAACATCGGAAAAATGCCTCCTATATCTCTGAAATAATATATTGTTTTCATCATCTATCAAAACGACTTTTATCGTAGTAGACCCGATGTCCAACCCTAACCTGTATTTTGTCATATCCAACCTCCTGCTGACAAAATATTATACCAAATATATATGAACTACACAAGAACAGAAAAAAGGACGGACACATTACTGCGCCCGTCCTTGCTATTGCTTTTCGTATTAGAGAACACGTTTCCCGCAGATAAATCTGCTCTGGAACCATGAACCCATATTCCTTACAACGATCTGCCCAGAACCGGAGGAAGCATCAACGATCTGTCCACCGCCAAGGTAGATACCAACATGACCTGATACGCATACAATATCACCGCGCTGTAACTCGTCCCAACCTACCGAAGCATACCCTGATCCAGCCCATCCGCCGGAGGTCATATATCCTACACCATTGCCGCTTGCGTTCAATGCATAATACACGAAGCCGGAACAATCAAATGTATCTGGACCTTTGCCACCAAGAACATACGGTTTCCCAACCTGCGACATTGCAGCATCAATAAATGCTTCTACATTGCCGGGATCCGCCGCCGGAGCACTGCCACCAGAGCTTCCGGAAGAACCGCTGCTCGAGGAATTTCCTTTGTTGCCGGAAGAACCACTGCTCGAGGAATTGCCCTTGTTACTGGAAGAACCGCTGCTCGAAGAATTTCCTTTGTTGCTGGATTCTTCCTTCTTTTTAGCCGCTTCTTCCTGTTTTACCAGTTCTTCAGATTTTTCAGCATTATCAGAAAACAGTACATCTTTTGTCATGCTTCCAACGCTACCGTCATCTGTAAGCCCATTCATTCTCTGAAAATATTTTACTGCCTTTTCAGTATCTTCACCAAAATACCCGGTGGAAGAAACGTTATACCCAAGCTCAGCTAACCTATCCTGAATATCGCCTACATCCTCGCCTTCAGCGCCAAGTGCAGCTGTATATTCTTTTGCGCCTTCCGAGAACAAAATTGCCTGTGTTTCCGCACCGGCAGCTCCATCAACGGCAATACCGTTCTTACGCTGAAAAGCCTGTACAGCCTTAAGCGTAGCAGGACCAAAATAATCGGTCGGCTGATCTTCGCTCATATAATGCAGTTCCATTAATCTTTCCTGCATCGAAGCTACCGTCGGATCATTTACACCGGCTGTCAGCGTCACATATTGCGGAGTCGGCTCCGGTGTCGGCGTTGCTTCTGCAACTACCGCTTCCTGCGGAACGGATTCAGCTGTCAGGGTTGCATCTCCCTCAGAAACCTGTGTTGTCTGTTCAACAGGCTGTGTCTCAGGCGTTGCTTCTGCAGATGGTGCAACTTTCTGCTCGACCGGTGTTACTTCAGCCGGATCAACCGACGGAGCAGCCGTGTCGCCATTTGCAGCCATAACCATAACAGGAACCATAATCGCAGCAATTGCGACCGCTACTACAGCAGTAAACCTTTTCGTGTTTACTTTCTTCGGTACACTTCTGCGCTTATGCTGCGGTGCATGCTGCATAAACACCATGCCATCCTGCCTCGTAGTTACATTATGGGTCCGAAACACTCTTCTTTTACGAACTTTCTTCATGCCAGAAATATTATTTTTCACTTCTGAAAACTTGCCTTGAACGGCCGAAACCGCTTTAGAAAGGCTTTTCTTAACATTAGATATAATATGATTCATATTAATCTCCTCTGTTTTTTTGCCTGTAAAGGCTTATGTCCTAATTTATAGTTTTGTTTATTATAACTCTTAATCACGGCTTTGTAAATAGTTTTGTAATATTTATTTAATAATTTTTAGCCTTGTTTAAACATCTTTTTGCGACCGACCGGGCATATCGCCATACAAATTCCGCAAACAGCACCGCGCCCTATCTTTTGATAGGCTCTTTTCATGTGCATACTGCATCTTTCTACATCAACAATCTTCGCGGTATCATTCTGCGGCCATGCAGCTCCCAAAAGCGCCCCGCACGGGCAAGCCTTTACACAAATGCCGCAATGGTTGCATGGGTTTTCTATCGGGGTATCGCATAAGACGGGCATATTTGTAAGAACCGTTCCCAGCCGCACCCTGCAGCCATATTTCTTGGTCACCAACAGATCGTTGTCTCCAATTCCGCCGAGCCCCGCGAGACACGCCGCTGCTTTATGAGAAAACAAGCCCTTGAAACCGTCGTCACTCACAGACTGCGAAGCCGGGACATACATTGCCTGATATCCCTCCCGCATCATTGCCTGCACAAGCCGGAATGCAAACTGGTCTAAAAACGCATTACACGTGCGGTAATGATGAAAATACGTTTTTGTCGGGCCTTTTTCAACCGGGTCGACCACCGGATCCGGCAACGGCACCGCAAAAGAAACCGCATATTTCATTTCTGCGTCTATCCGCAATTTCTCCGGAAGGATTGCCCCGCCGTATAACGTAATTTCGTTTTTTTCGAGTATCTGCCGATAATCCAAATTCTATTCCTTTTGCTTTTTCTTTTTTGTTACTTTGTTCATGATCACAACAACAATACAAATTGCTGCAATCACGACGAATATGGAGAGCATGCCCTTCCACATTAACTGCAAAGCTCCTGCCATTACTTCATTCATATCTGCCTAACCTCCCCTGCTTTAAAGCATTGCCGGAACAAGCCCGAGAATTACGCCACCCGCAATGACCGATGCAATCTGTCCTGAAACATTCGCCCCTACCGCAAACATCAGCAGATGATTCTGGTTATTTGCTTCCAGTCCCATTTTTTGCACTACCCTGGACGACATCGGGAACGCTGAGATCCCCGCCGCCCCGATCATCGGATTTATCTTTGTTTTACTGAATACATTAATTAGTTTGGCAAACAAAACGCCGGCAATCGTATCGAAGAAAAACGCCACCAAACCAAGTGCCATGATCATCAGCGTCTGCACATTTACAAAGTTCTCCGCTTTCATCGTGGACGCTATGGTTATACCTAATAATAATGTAATTAAATTGACAAGCACCTTAGAAGCGGTTTCCGAAAGCGAATCCAGCACACCGCATTCACGCAGCAGATTCCCAAACATCAGGAACCCTACCAGCGCAATGGATGCCGGCGCCACCAGTCCTGCAATCATCGTTACAACAACCGGGAACAAAATCTTTGCAATTTTGGGAATATCTTCGCCCCTATATTCCATTTTGATGGCACGTTCCTTCTTGCTGGTTACCAGCTTGATCGCCATCGGTTGTATGATAGGGACTAACGCCATATAGGAATACGCCGCCACGGCAATCGCACCAATATATTGACTTCCCAGGACCTGGGAGACCAAAATAGATGTCGGACCATCAGCAGCACCGATAATGCCGATAGAAGCCGCATCTGTCAGCGGGAATCCAAGCGCCGCAGCTCCCGCGATCGTGGCGAAGATCCCGAACTGCGCCGCAGCTCCAAAAAACAATAGTTTCGGATTTTTAAGAAGCGGGCCAAAGTCGATCATTGCCCCTATACCAATAAAGAGAAGAAGCGGCATAGCCTCTGATGCCGAAATACCAACCTGAAACAACCAATCGACAATACCCGGGACGTTTCCCACGCCTGCCATTACCTGGTCAATTGCGCCTGAAAAAGGAATATTAACTAAAATCGCACCAAAACCAATCGGCAAAAGCAATGCCGGCTCCAATTTCTTGGTAATCGCCAGAAAAATCAATACGCCTCCTACAATAAACATTACAACTTGCTGCCATGTAAGCGCCGCAAATCCTTCAACAAGAAATTCCATCGTGTTCTCCTTTTAACTTATATGCTCTATATGTATTCTTCCTGAATCCTTCAATAGTATATCATTTATACACCAGTTTTCAAATATCAACCTGTTTAATTTTTTTATTTTGCATAAAAGAACCGCGGTCATAGAACCACGGTTCTTTATACTACTTCATTTTTCCTGATGCTGGTTACTTTTTATTTGATTTCATGCGCAGCTGATGATCCAAAATCCGCTTCCGAATACGCAGGCTGTGCGGCGTTACTTCTAAGAGTTCATCGTCAGCCAAAAACTCAAGCATCTCTTCCATACTCATATTTTTTGGCGGCACCAGGCGCAGAGCATCATCACTGCCGGAAGCACGCACGTTGGAGGCATGTTTTTTCTTGCAAACGTTAACCACAAGATCTTCATTCTTAGGCGAACTTCCTACCACCATTCCCATATATACCGGCACTCCTGCGCCGATAAACAGGGTTCCGCGCTCTTGCGCATTATACAGCCCGTAAGTAATTGACTCACCGCTTTCAAATGCAATCAACGATCCCAGGTTCCGTTTGTCAATATCCCCTTTATAAGGTTCATAACCGTCAAACACCGTATTTAAGATGCCTTCACCACGCGTATCCGTCAAAAACTCACTTCTGTAACCAAACAATCCGCGCGCCGGAATTTTAAATTCCATCCGCATACGGTCGCCCTGCGGGGTCATATGCACCATTTCAGATTTACGTGATCCAAGCTTTTCAATAACGTTACCCACGCTTTCGGCAGGTACATCCACAAGCAGACGTTCTATTGGTTCGCACATATGTCCGTTAATCGTTTTATATAATACTTTAGGGGCGCCCACCTGAAACTCATAACCCTCGCGGCGCATTGTTTCAATCAAAATAGATAAATGCATTTCCCCTCGTCCGAGTACGCGAAAACTATCTGCACTGTCCGTTTCATGCACGGCGAGAGAAACATCCTTGCGGAGCTCCGCCATCAGCCTGTCGCGCAAATGCCTGGACGTTACAAATTTTCCTTCTCTTCCGGCAAAAGGACTGTCGTTGACAGAAAACATCATTTCCACAGTCGGCTCTGATATTTTAACAAACGGAATCGGTTCAAACTCATATTGCGCACAAACCGTATTGCCGATATTTACGTTCTCCAATCCGGAAAAAGCAACGATATCCCCCGCTTTGGCGCTTTCCACCGGAACACGCTTTAGCCCGTCATACTGATAAACTGCCGTCACCTTACCATTTGCACATAGATCCTCTGCATGATAATCACAGAGGGAGACCTCCTGACCCTGCCGGATGGTTCCACGTTCAATCCTGCCGACAGCGATCCTGCCAACGTATTCATTATAGTCAATGGAAGACACCAGCATTTGCAGCGGTGCTTCGGGATCGCCCTGCGGCGCGGGAATATAACTTAAAATGGTATCAAACAACGGTTTTAAATCCGTGCCTGCCTGGTTGGGATCCACCGTTGCCGTGCCATCCCTGCCCGAGCAATAAATAATCGGGCTATCGAGCTGTTCATCCGTTGCATCCAAATCCAGCAAAAGCTCCAGAACCTCGTCACCGACATCATTTAAACGTGCGTCCGGCCTGTCCATTTTGTTGACTACAATAATAACCCTGTGGTTTAATTCCAGTGCTTTCTGCAAAACAAACCGCGTCTGCGGCATCGGGCCTTCAAACGAGTCCACCAACAGCAAAACGCCGTTTACCATCTTCAACACACGCTCTACTTCTCCACCAAAATCAGCATGCCCTGGAGTATCCACAATATTTATTTTTACATCATTATAGTATGTAGCGGTATTTTTAGACAAAATCGTAATGCCGCGTTCCCTCTCAAGATCCCCAGAGTCCATAACCCGATCCGCTACAACCTGGTTATCCCGAAAAGAACCGCCCTGCTTGAGCATTTCGTCTACAAGCGTCGTTTTTCCGTGGTCAACGTGCGCTATGATTGCAATATTTCTCAAATCTTCTCTTATCACTTTATAACATCCTTTCTTCAAAACAATTTATTATATACCAAAAAAACGTTGTATGCAAGCAAACAGACGTTTTAAGCTTGTGTTATAATAGATTTATCTTAGAAAATCAGGAGCAGTTTATGGAATTATTATCTCCCGCAGGCGGGTTTGACAGCCTGAAAGCCGCCGTAGAAAACGGTGCCGACGCAGTCTATATTGGTGCGCAAAAATTCAGTGCGCGAGGTCTCTCTCAAAATTTTGACGACCTGGCGGCGGCAGCCAATTATGCGCATGATGGCGGCGCAAAATTATATCTTGCCATGAATACGCTGATACGCGACCGCGAGATTGCATCATGGCTGCAAACCGCGCAAGAAGCTGTCCACGCAGGAGTTGATGCTTTTATCATACAGGACCTCGGCTGCGCTATGCTGCTCAAAGAGCTTTGCCCGTCTGCAGTGCTGCATGCAAGTACACAGATGACCGCTTACAGCCTGTCAGGTGTCAGTATTTTAGAAAAACTTGGATTTTCGCGTGTTGTCCTTGCACGGGAACTTACTTTTAAACAAATCTGCGATATCCGCCGCCAATCTTCTATCCCTCTCGAGGTTTTTGTGCATGGCGCGCTTTGCGAAAGCTATTCCGGTCAATGTCTGATGAGCAGCATTTTTGGCGGTCGCAGCGCCAACCGTGGGCTTTGTGCGCAGCCTTGTCGTCTGGATTACAGTGCAGACGGCGTAGGACACGGACGTTTGCTTTCTCCACGTGACTTATGTTTGATTGATTATATTGATCAATTAAGGCAGGCAGGCGTTGCCAGCATTAAGATAGAAGGCAGGATGAAACCCGCTGCGTATGTCGGAACCGTAACACGTATTTACCGAAAAGCGCTGGATGGAGCAAAGATCACAGTGCAGGATAAAGAAGATTTGCTGCGTGCATTCAGCCGCCGTGGTTTTACCGATCGTCCGTTTTCTCAGGATATTCCTGTACTCGTCCCAGGCGGGAGTATTGCGTCCGAGCCGTCTGCGCCTCCAAAATCCACCCTTTTCAAAGAATATGTTCCGTTAAAAAAAGGAAAGCGAAAAAAACCGCGCAAGCTAGCCGCGCAGGTAAATACCGAGGCGCAGGCAGTGTCGGTTTTGCCATTTGTTGATATTTTATACGTGCCTTATGAAGCCGCATGGGTATCCAACCTGCCAGAAACGGATGCAAAAATCATTGGCACGCATCCCCTTATAATAGAAGAAAATCATAATTGCGCCGGATGTCATAATTTTGAAGGCGAATTGTTTGCGACGCTGCTTGATGCCGATGTGCCGCATAAAATATCCGATGCATCGATCCATGTTACAAACGGACAAACATTAAAAGCCTTAAAAGCACTTGGCTATGAGCGTGCTACCATCAGCGTGGAGCTCAACAGTGCACAGATTGTGGATCTGCCCGATCTTATGCCTACCGAAGTGATTGCTTACGGAAGGCTGACGCTGATGACAACCATCCGTTGTCCTCTGCGCTGCGATAAAAAACAGTGCAAGGTGAAATCGGGTGGCGCCGTCCTCACCGATAGAATGAACAAAAACTTTCCACTAGTCAGTTCCGGCAACGGGTGCATGGTCTCTATTCTGAATTCCGCACCTGTTTATATGGCAGATAAGCTTTCACAAATAAGCGCAAACGTCATTCGCCTGGTGTTTACGACAGAAACGCCTGCAGAATCCAAAAAAATCGCCACAATCTACCGGGATGCCCTGCGCGGTATTGCCGTGCCTCCGCCAACAGGCGAATTTACGCGCGGGCACTTCACGCGCGGCATGCTATAATATACGCAAATAGAAAAAACGCCGCCTTTTTTTAAAGCGACGTTTTTTTGTTGGTCAGTCCCATTCACCATCGCGCCATTGTTCAAAGCGTTCCGTTATCATCGGCTCGACCTGATCATAATTTTCCCATGAGTCATCGTGTAAATAAACCGCATACTCGGAATCGGCGCTATTGCCAAGCACATTTTCGTAATCATCAATATATTTTGAGTCATAGTAATCCGCGGTAAACTCTTGCGCTTCTTCGGTCATAACGTCCTCAAGAAGGCCCTCATTCAACCGTTCCATCAAAAGATCTCTGCCTGTCATTTCCCGCCGTTTCACGCGCTCAAAATCCGCCTCATATTCTCGGTAAAGCTCAGGCGCAATCATATCGTTCATAATTAGCCATGCAAGATACATTCCAATATGCGTACCGGCGCAATCGCGATCCATACTGTCCGGAAATGTCTCTGCATGCCATTCCATTTGATCAAATGCCATGATTATTCTCCTTGATAGCCAGTTTCGTCAATTTGGTTATTTTTTACAACTATTATACTGTCTAGCTTTTGCCCGCGCAATATCATTTTATTAAATATTCAGAACTATTTCGCTGCCGGTACGATTTTTCCGGACCTCAATTGCCGCATCGATATTCTCCTTCAAAAGCTGCACATGGGAAATAATCCCAACCAGTCGCGATCCTCCCCGAATCGTCGCCAAAATTGCCAGCGCATCTTCTATGGAAGAAGGATCCAGTGAGCCAAACCCCTCGTCAATAAACATCGCATCGATCCTTACCCCTCCGCTTTGCGCCTGTACCACTGCGGAAAGCCCCATGGAAAGTGCCAACGCCACCAAAAATTTTTCTCCGCCCGAAAGGCTTGCCACGCTGCGCTTTTCTCCCGAAAACGAATCAAACACCTCAAGGTCAAGCCCCACCTTGCGTGCGCGTCCTCGTCCTTCCACTGTTCTGAACAGTTGATATCTTCCGTCATGCACTTTTTTCAGCAACAGATTTGCCTGCTGCGTGATTGCAGTCAGCATCACTCCCAAAATATAACGTTTCAACCCTACGCCTTTATCCCCGCGCAGCAGTCTTGCAAACACATCAAGACGGACATATTCGTCTGTTTGCTTTTTTAACTGCTCCCGTTCTTTTTTTAAGCTTTCCAGTGTCTTGCCTATCATTTCTTTGCGAATTCGCAAATCCGCCGCTCTTCCGTCTATTTCCTTTTTTTCCGTTTCTTTTTCCGCTGCTTGTGTTCGCAAAGAATTGATATCCGGTTTTTCAATTCCCTCGAGTTTTTTTTGCAGCCCGTCGAGGGCTGCCTCATTCATTTTCAAGCGGATCTGATGATCTTCTGTTTTTGCGCGTATCTGCTCTATCTCTGTTTCACCTAAGCAGCTTGCTTTAAATTGCACGTCGTTTTCAAATCCCGCTTTTCGGCAAGCTTCCCGAAAAAACTCCATTGCATTTTCAAATTCCGTTTCCGTTTTCTTCAGCTCTGTCAAAAGCAACCGGTGCGATGCCTGTTGTGTTTGTATTTCACTATATGCACGCTCCGCAGCGCTGGCATATTCTTTCATTCGCGCCGGATCTGCGGCTTTCATGCCTTCCGGTGCTTCTGCACGGTACTTCTCTCGATATTCTGCGCATTCTTCGCGCAAATGTCCAAGCAATATCTCCTCTTTTTCTAATTCTGAAATTTCTTTCTCCAATAATTTTATATCTTTTTCCAATTTGCCAACCTGCTGTGCCGTTATTCCTGCCTTGGAATAAGCCGGACGTCTGGGATGGCTTGTGCTTCCGCACACAGGACACGGATGTCCTTCCCGCAATGTCTCCGATAACGCAAAAGCAGAATCACTCATATACGCGTCAAAAGCCTTTTGATAGGTTTTTTGCGCTTCTTCATGTTTTTGTTTAGTTTGAAGCAGCCGCCTACCCAAAACGCTTGCCTCTTCTTCAATTTTTTGCGCAATACTCCAAAAAGCAGAAGCATGGTGTTTCAGCTCTTTTTCTGCCGTTTTCAATTTTTTGAAGGTGTCTTCTACTGCTTTTTTTTGTTCTTCCTTTCGCGTGTACAGCGATGCCGCCTGTGTCCTGAGCGGCAAGATCTCCTTCGCCGCCGCTGCACGTTCCAACTTTGTGCGAAGCGCTTCTATATCCCGTGCCTCCTTCTGCAAAGCCGTCTGCGCCTGTCTTTCTTTTTCCCATTCTTCTATCAAGGATAATACAGCCTGCGCATTGACCAGCGCGGATAATGCTTGCCTTAATTCCGCTTCAACCTTTTGTTGGGATGCAAGCATCTTCAAAAGTGCGCCGTCATTTTTCACTGCAAGCGTTTCCAATTCTTCCGGCGATGCACAAGAAAACTGCGCTAATAATCCTTCTATCTTTTGTTCTTTCTCTTCTTTTTCCCGCTTCATCCTGTTGGCCTGATCACATAGCCAATCCGTTACCTGTTCCCATTGTCCCGCGTTGAATAAAGTCACTAATATTTCCTCTTTTGTTGCGGAATCTGCCACCAATAATTGTTCAAACTGCCCTTGCGGAAGTAAAATAACCTGCCGGAATTGATCATAAGTCAATCCTAAGATTTCTTCTGCTTTCTGCCTTACATTTTTAATTCCCGGGTTCTCAAAAAAAGGAACATATTCTCCCGTTTCATCCATATAAAAAGCATTTTGCGCCACTTGCGGCTCCTGCTGACCATTTCTCTTTCTTCGGATCCGCACCGATCGCTCAAAAAGATAACATTTTCCTTTTACCCGAAAAGAAAACGATACGCTGGTGTCCCGACTTTCCTCGGCAAAATCGCTTCGCATCGCCGTAATATCGCCCCTTGCCCCGCCGCTGCTTTCTCCAAACAGCGCGTAGGTCATTGCATCTAGCACCGTCGTTTTCCCCGATCCGGTTTTTCCATGGATCAAAAACAATCCCGCATCCCGAAACGCGGCAAAATCAATTTCCTGTTTGGTTACATACGGTCCAAAGGCCTCAAAAATAAGCTTTTCTGGCATCATTGCGCATCACCGCCTTTGTTTGCAGCAACCGCCTTGCGGAACCATTCCATTTGCATCTCATCCGGTTCTTCCCCATCGGAAAATTCCCTGTAAAACCGCACCATAATCTCCTCTGGGGTCATGCCGGCAGTTTGTTGCATGGATAAAGCGTCCTCAGACTCGCCTTCAAACGACTTTCCCGAAAACGACAGAAGTCTTGGATAGTATTCCCGGAACGCATGATTTAGTTCCATATGCGCATATTCATCCGTCAGCTCTATTTTCACATAATCCCCGCTTCTCGGATCCTTTTGTGCTAATTCCCATAACTGTTCATAAGTACCTTTTTCCACCCGCAGATCGTTTTTCATAATCAGCGGTACTGTTCTTCTTGAAAAATCGACCGTATCTATAATAGTAACGCTCTTTTCCTGCGCTGCTTCTGAAAAAGAGAGCTTCATGGGCGATCCGCTATACCGGATAGTATTTGCTATATCCTGTGGTTTATGCAAATGCCCGAGCGCAACATAATCAAATCCTTGGAAGGCATCTGCGCCAATCCTGTTTGATCCGCCGATCATCGCCGAGCGATCACTCTCGGATACTTCCGCGCCGCTTACAAAACAGTGCGCTACCAGGACACTTTTTCCGTTTTCCTTCGGCAGGTGTCGCAAAATGGCTTTCATCGCCATATCATAATTTTTAATTTCTTCTTTTGGATAAAGATACCGCGCTTCGTCAATAGAAAAAAACGGTAAGCTATAAAAAACAGTATCCCCAAGCTGCACCTCCATAACTCCATCTTTTACACTTCCCGCAATATAAAGCCCCGCTTCTCTTAAAAGCTCACTGCAGGAAGAAAGACGTGCCGCCCCGTCATGGTTTCCGGCGCAAATAATAACCGGGATACCGCGGCGGATACAAAGCTGCGTCATGGCATAATTATACAGGTGTATGGCATCCGGATTTGAGACTGCATGGTCAAAAATATCGCCTGCAACAACGACGGCTTCTATCCGTTCCCGATCCACTGTCTGCAAAATTTCTTCTATAAAATGGCGCTGTTCTTCTATCATAGAATATTGATTGAGCGATACGCCCAAATGCCAATCCGAAGTATGTAAAAAACGCATATTATTCCTCCTGTGCCTATTATATTTATCTTATCACATTCCACTCCCTGCTACACATTATTTTTCAGTAATAAAAAAGCCGCGTCCTTATACTCTAAGGAAGCGGCCAGAATGACTTGTCAACAATTTAAGACGTAACTCAATACGCCTAATACGCTATCTCTAAAATATTTCTAATGTCAGCAGCGCTCAGCTCAACAAAATGTCCTGTTGTTCCGCCACCGTGTTCCGCGCAGCGCTGTGCCATTTCATCCAGATTCGATTTCTCATTCACGCCTAAGTCACGCAAACAGGTCGGCATGTTCATGGCCTTAAAAAACGCCAACATCCTTTTTACACCCTGCATAATCGTCCAGTCCGGATCCTCAAAGGAATATTCCACATCAAATACACGAGAAGCAAACTGCGCAAAACGTTCTGGTTTTTCTGAATAAACATACTTAATCCATGCTGGAAAAATAACTGCCAGCCCCGCGCCATGCGACACGTCAAATTTCGCCGATAATTCGTGTTCAATATTATGCGATGCCCAATCTTCTTCACGCCCAAAACCAAGCGTTCCGTCATGCGCAATTTTGCACGCCCACATAATCTCGGCACGAGCGTCATAATTTTTTGGCTCTGCAACAGCTATTTTCCCGTACCTTACCAGCGACCGCATAACGGCTTCGCACATCCGATCTGTTACATCCACATGCTGCGTCTTAGTGAAATACCGTTCCATAATATGCGCCATCGCGTCCACAATTCCCGCAGCCGTATAATAAGGAGGAACCGTATATGTCACTTCCGGGTTTAACACAGAAAATACAGGTCTTGAACGCTCGTCTTCATAAGCGAGTTTTTCCATTGTATCTTCATTTGTGATAACCATACCATTGGATGATTCGCTTCCCGCGCCAGGAATTGTGAGCACCGTTCCAACAGGCAAAACGCCACCGGCCTTTTTCTTCCCTAAAAAATAATCCCAAACATCATCACAATTCGGCGTACCGCACGCTATAGCCTTTGCAGAATCGATCACGCTGCCCCCGCCTACAGCAAGGATGAACCCAATGCCGTTTGTCCGGCAAATTCCGATACCCTCGTAAACCAGCTTTAACCGCGGATTCGACTTCACACCGCCGAGCTCCCAGACCGCTACACCTGCAGCTTTAAGCGACTCCCTGATTCTGCCTAGAAGTCCTGACCGTTCCGCACTCCCCCCGCCGTAATGCAGCAAAACTTTACCGCTGCATTTTGCAATTTCCTCTCCTACCTTTTCTTCTGTACCTTTTCCAAAGATTACTTTGGTAGGATTGTTATATACCGCGTTTTCCATTTGATCTTCTCCTTTTCATCCAGTATGATAAACTTTGCAATAGATATTTAAATAGTAACCGGTCAACCCGCTTTTAAACTTTGTCCTGTATAAATAGTCCGGATTGCGAAGCAAATTGTTTCTTTATTATCATACAAATAAAAAACGCACAATTCAAGCATGTATCCTTTGATTTTGTTTTTTTGCAGATACATCATTCTCTGAAAGAAATATTGTTGACTTTTAATCGTTGATTTGCTATAATTTTAAATTGTCAGCCGAGGCGTAATATGTGTTCTACGCGGCTTACAATAAGTGATGCGCCTGTAGCTCAGTTGGATAGAGCAACGGCCTTCTAAGCCGTGTGCCAGGGGTTCGAATCCCTTCAGGCGCGCCATTCAGATAATAGAATTCGTGGTGGGTATAGCCCAGTTGGTTAGAGCGCCAGGTTGTGGCCCTGGAGGTCGTGGGTTCGAATCCCACTACTCACCCCACTTTTTTATTATCTTGCAATGGGGTATCGCCAAGCGGTAAGGCACAGGATTTTGATTCCTGCATTCGCTGGTTCGAATCCAGCTACCCCAGCCATAAAAAATATTTGCGGAATTAAAAAAAATGCTGTACATGTAATCTCCGCTGTGATATAATAATTGACGTTCCACACAAAATGACCCACTAGCTCAGGTGGTAGAGCACTTGACTTTTAATCAAGGTGTCCGGAGTTCGAGTCTCCGGTGGGTCACCAACCAAAATCCCTCAACCATGCGGTTTGTAGGGATTTTATTTTTTACCGACTACTTGATTTTTAGCACAATATTACAGAAATTGTGCAGAAATTGTGCAGTATGATAAAAAAAATAACAGCCCGTTAAGGCTGCTATTCTTTATGTTCTTCTAAAAATTCACCAAAATATTTTTCTTCTGCTTCTTTTCTTGCTTTAACTGCGTATTCAAACTTTTCATATAATCCCAAACAGTACGTTTTCACTTTCTACTACATGTTTTTATAATACACGTTTCATCAACGAACAAGTCCTTTTTGTATTTCAATCGCCTATTCTTCTTTTGTTTTTTCTCCCTTTAACTGGTGGTGCATCTGCATCCGTCGGTGCCGGAATCTCTTTCGAAATAGAAAACTTGTTATTTACATCGGCATCTTTTGACGATATAATGTCTATAAATGAATCAGTACCGCTGTTCGTTTCGGACGTTATGGGAGAAGCTTTGGCACCTTCCGCAGGGGAATGGTTCTTTTCAGAAGTGTCAGTGTCACGCAGAGAGATGTTGGAGCTTTCGCTCCCTCTGGAATTCACAGCACTTCTTTTTGTTTCTGCTCCATATTCTGTTTTCATTTTCTCGTCCGATATTCCTATCATATTTTTAAACTGCAACGCATTTCTACTGTTTGAAACACTCTCAATAATTAAAGCGTTTCCATTCGGTAAAATTTTTCTTAACCCAACTCTTATGTTTCCGCTTTTATACCGCGTTGCGTACAGTACATCATCATAGTTTTCGATATAATTAACAATATTAAGAAAATCTTCCCGATTTAAGTTTATATCACCTTGTTCTTTTGCGGTGCTATGCTCTGCGAAGGCATGCTTTAAGTCATACGCCACGAGTTCCATGTAAGCATTTTCCATATCAATTACGCCGCCGCTAATCTCTTTTATATCATCAGACAGTCTTTCCCCAACCTTTGCATAAGCTACCGTGTTTAAATTTTTTCCATCTATGGCATCTTGTATATAAGCGCGTACTTCATTCTCATTTGTGAGTATAATCTTTTCGCCGTTTTCATAAGCGGCTTGTATTTCTTCGTTTACCTGTATTCAAATAGTCTTGAACATCATTTTTTGTAAGAAATGTAATAGCATATTGATTCCCTCGCGGCTGTGTCGTCCTTCTGTTTCCCAGTGCTTTTTCAAACATCCTGCGCGCCCGGTCTAGTTCTACAAATGCACGGCTTGCCAGATTGCCGAAGGTCGCCTTGATGTTCTCCCATGCACGTTTGATCGCCTCATAAATCCGCGTTGCGATAGACGGGTTTTCCTGTACCAGTCTATTAACTGCGGTTTCATCTGCAAAAATATTGCTTCGCGTGATCTGCGCAACACCTTCCGATTCTGCCTGCTGCGGCGTAAGCTGCAATCCATTTTCTGCATACTGCGTCATTTTTTCATTTACAGCCGTTTGAAATGCCTTTGCGTTGTCGCCATACGCAATTTTTACCGCAAGATTTTTATATCCGTCATAAAAATCGCTTGTCTCGATAGCATGTGTTACTTCATGCATGGCTACGCCTTTTACAACGTCGGCTTTCGTCGCTTCCGGTGCAAATGTGATCGTATTCGTTTTCGGATTATACATACCTTCTGCGACAGAATACCGTTCATCTCCGACTGCAACCGGCGCGACGTTCACATTGACATTTGCTTTTTTAGAAAACGCGTTCATGAAATCAAGTGTTTGCGCGTCTACTTTCGCTGCATCAGCGTTGGTAACATCCTCCGTCTGACGCATAGCCGCATCCAGTGCGCCCGTGTTTGTTTTCCCAATAGAATCGGTGATAACATCCGCCTTCATCTGCACTTGCTGCGGCGTACCGTTAGCAGGCGCACTTAATACAGCCTCTTTTGTAGCCTTTTGAATTGCTCCCTCGTTTTGCTGCGTAAGACTACCCAGATTATAATTTGATAGCGTTTTCCCTTCGTTTAGCCTCTTTTGCAGCCCTTCCGCGCCTGGTACGCCAAGTTCGCACGCGCCCATTATTATGTTTTTTTCTACACCATTATAATTACTTCCTAAATCTGCACGCAGTCCTTTCCCGTATTTTGCTTTATATGCTATATGCAATATAATAGACTTTTAATCAAGGTCTCCGGTGGGTCACCAGTGAAAAATGCTCTGCAAAGCGATTTGCAGGGTTATTTTTTTGCCAATAGTTTGCTCTAGATTCTTCTGATTTTATATACTTCATACAAATATCGTACAAAAATTCAATAAAGTATTACTAAAAATTTACATTCGTTCAAAATTCTTATACTGTTTTTATGTATTTTTTAAGAATTGTTTTATATCCGCAACAAATTATGAAGTTTTCATGAATTCTAATGAAAACACATTGATTAAACTCTTATTTATTTCTATAATGAGACGATTTATAAAGGATTATTTATGCCAAGAATTAATTTTAGGCATAGCATATAAAGTTTATGAGTTAGGCGTATGTTTTCTAATCAGGAAAATCAAATCGCCACGAAAGGATGGGAAAAGTGTTATCGTTTATTACAGGCTTTAATACGACTTTATTTATACTTTTTACGGCTTTATACTGTTACCAGATCATTTATGTGGCAGTTGCTTTGTTCCACAAAAAGCCGGAACCCATGACTGCAGGCAAAAATCATCGTTATGCTGTTGTTATTGCCGCACGGAACGAAAGTGCAGTGATTGGGAATTTAGTGGATAGTATCAAAAAACAAAAATATCCTCAGAACATGGTTGATGTCTTTGTTGTCGCCGATAACTGCACGGATGATACTGCTGAAGTTGCACGAAACGCAGGAGCGATCGTATACAAACGTTACAACAATAAATACGTGGGAAAAGGTTATGCTCTCAATTATGTGCTGAATAAGATTGCAGAGGATTACGGTGCCTATACGTATGAAGGATATTTTGTATTTGATGCAGATAATCTCTTGGATGAAAACTTTATTGCGGAAATGAATAAAGCATTCGACAATGGCTACCGAGTCCTTACCTGCTATCGCAACTCCAAAAATTATGCTTCCAACTGGATTTCCGCAGGATATTCTCTTTGGTTTTTGCGCGAATCCAAATATCTAAACTATCCACGCATGCTTCTGAAGACAAGCTGTGCTATTTCCGGAACTGGATTTTTAATCCACAATGACATTATTCGCGCCAACCATGGGTGGAAACACCATCTTCTTACGGAAGATATTGAATTTTCCGTAGACAGTATAATTAACGGCGAAACTATCGGTTATTGCGATAAAGCACATTTATACGATGAACAACCGTGTACCTGGAAACAGTCTTGGACACAGCGTCTTCGTTGGTCAAAAGGTTTTTATCAGGTTATTGGGAAGCATTGCAAAGGTCTTGTAAAGGGTTTCCTTTTTGAACGCAGGTTTAGTTGTTACGATATGTTTATCACGGTCGCACCAGCTATCTTTGTCACACTGGCCGGAATCATTATGAATTTGATCTTCTTGCTCAGTGCATTCCATGGCACGTGGATCAATCCTCTTATTATAAAAACAACGACGGCTGCTATTATTTCATCTGTCGCTAACTTTTATATTATACTTTATGCAATGGGGCTTATCACAACGATTACGGAATGGAAGGAAATACACGCAACAACCGCTAAAAAGATCCTTTATACTTTCACCTTTCCGGTATTTATTCTGACCTATATTCCAATCTCCATTGCTGCTTTGTTCAAAAAGATCGCTTGGGAACCGATCCCCCACAGTGTCACAAAATCTATTGAGGATTTCCGTCAAGTTCAAAAATCATGAAATTAGCAAAACCGCTTCGTGCAATTAAAAACGAAGCGGTTTTATTATACCGAATAAATGAAACCGGGATGATCCTATAAAAGTCTAATTTGCTGTATGCCAGCTTTATTCGGATCAGGCACCAGATACATTTTTCTTTTTATTGCATCCGTTGTGTCCCCATTGCATCCATCGTGTCACAATGATTTAGTTTTTCCATGGGCGTCCTTTGCTATGCCATCCCTTTTCTTCCCAATAAGAGTAATCCGGCTCGAATTTAAAAAAATGTTTATGTGCAAATCGCATGGCAAAAAACCAGAACCGCGCTTTCAAATTTGCACCGGAGCGTCCATTGTTCCTATGAATTTTCTGTGCCAAAGCATCTGTTTTGCGATGAACTTTCCGCAATATTTTTTCACTGATTTCTTCCGGGCTCGCCGCCCTAACCCCAAACCCCAAACAATAAATTTTCCGAACACCCCAAAACAATAGACTATGGTACATATCTTTATTCGTGCTTCTCATGCCGCCGCCTGCAGCCGTAGAAATACAGACCCCCTGTTTTGAAAACATGTCCTTGCTTGGTCTGTGCACAATCCACCGCGTTCCATAGTGATCCAGAAACGCCATCATCTGACCTGTCGCATGAAAAACATAAACCGGGCTTGCAAGAATAATAAGATCCGCATCATCCATTGCTTCCGTAATTTCTCGCAGCTTCCCATAATGTGGACAATGCGTGATATCCGTTTTAAAACATGTCCAACAGCCGATACAAGGTTCGTCAAAATCCCGAGGAAGGAAGACCTCGGTGATTTTTCCGCCTATTTTTTCAGCAAGTTCCCTGGCAATTAATCGCGTACTTCCCTTATGGTTTTGACCGTTAATAATAACCGTTTTCATCTGTTTTCCTTTCAATTCCTTTGTCCATATTCAAAAAACGGCGCAACCCTAAGATTCGCGCCGCAGCAATTTTTAAAATCATATAATCGTTTCTTCCCCTATACAGTATGCAGCTTTGGTATTACGCCCATTTGTCCAACCAGCAGTGTTGCATAATGCGTCATACCATCCGCACTGTCTCCGACGCTTCCGGGGTTCACAAGCCATATTCCTTCCGTGTATTGGCAGTACCCCTGGTGCGTATGTCCAAAAAGGATTGCCTTTGCACTTTTTTCCTGCGCATAATAGAACACCCTGTCAAGCGAATACTTTACCTTCAAAAGATGTCCATGCGTCAGGATTATTTTTTGTCCCTTCAGCACAACCTCTTCAAAATCATTTTTTTGAGCTCCCGGATCACAATTTCCTTTTACCATCGTTACCTTGGCACGGGAATGGCTGTCGATCCATTCCGCATCACGCACATTGTCGCCGAGATGGAAAATATACTCTGCCTCAGGGCACGCGGCAAGCACACGCTTCACCGCTTCCCTATTGCCATGGGTATCGCTCAGCACAAGTACATGAGCATATTTTTCATTCATGCCTGTTTTTCAACCTCATCTTGTAATTTCTTCAAGGCCTTTGCACGATGACTGATTTTATTTTTCTCTTCCGCCGGTATTTGTGCAAAGG
The DNA here is from genome assembly GCA_034926635.1 of Christensenella sp. Lineage (GTDB taxonomy): Bacteria > Bacillota > Clostridia > Christensenellales > Christensenellaceae > Christensenella. The sequence goes on from JAYFQX010000022.1 coordinate 28,324, forward strand.
TCTGCTCATACTGTTTTACATAAAAAAGCGGATCGTAACCAAACCCGTTTTCACCTTGCGGCACGTCAATGATCTCTCCTTCTACGGAATCTTCAACAAAAATCTTTTCCGCGCCGTTATTCGCCATAACCAAAGCACATACAAACCGTGCTGTCCGATCTTCTTTTCCCTGCAATAACGATACCAGCTTTACGTTATTCTTTTCATCAGTCGCATCCTCGCCCGAGAACCGAGCGGAATATATTCCCGGCGCACCATCGAGGGCATCTACACATAAACCAGAATCATCCGCCAACACATCGCCATCCACCATTTCACTGATAGTTACAGCTTTTTTACGCGCATTTTCATAAAAAGAATTACCATCTTCCACAACATCTGCCACAATTCCGGCATCCTTCAACGAAAGTATTTCATCATAAAACGATCCCAAAATAGCTTTGATTTCCTTTACTTTCCCCTGGTTGTTCGTTGCAATAATCAATTTTTTCATAACGCAATCCCCTCGCCTTTTAGCGCTTCCTTTTGTATTTCAATCATTTTTTGAATTCCCACACCGCATAACGTACGCAACTGATCAAATTCTTCCGCTGTAATGGTGCGTTTTTCCCCGCACACTTGTATTTCCCCGATTCCGCCATCATCCGTCGCTACCATATTCATATCCGCCTGCGCCCCACTGTCTTCCGTATAACATAAATCCAAAATTGCTTCGTCATTCACAATTCCTGCAGAAATCGCCGCAATATGCCCTTTCAACGGGATCTTGTGCAAAATTCCTTGTTGGACTGCCTTTTCCATGCAAAGTGCAGCCGCTACAAAAGCGCCACTAATAGAAGCCGTGCGCGTGCCTCCGTCCGCGTTTAAAACGTCGCAATCAACATAGACTGTGTATTCGCCCATACCTTCAAAATCGCATACGCTGCGAAGCGAACGACCGATCAGCCTTTGGATTTCCACACCGCGTCCATCCGGCTTTGCTCCGTTTCGTTTTTTACGAGACGGCGTCGACGCTGGCAGCATCGCATATTCCGCTGTCAGCCATCCTCTTCCAGTACCTTCCAAAAACGACGGTACCCCTTCTTCCAGCATTGCCGTACATAGAACCTGCGTATCCCCCGTACTGATCAACACGCTGCCCTGTGCATTCTTTATGATCCCCGCCGTAATAGTAACCGGTCTTAATTCATCTGATTTTCTTCCATCTTTTCTCATAATTCTCTCCTTATTCTGCCCATATTTTACCATAGATCGGATTATGCTTCAATTGTTGTGGTATAATATTAAAAGCTGGAGGAAATAATATGACACTGGATGGCCTGACGCTCAAAACTTGTGTAGACGAGCTTTCAAAACGGCTTGCCGACGCTAAAATACAAAAAGTGCTAATGCCTGGTCGGGAAGAAGTTGTGCTACAGCTTTATTCTGCCGGCGAAGGTACGTTAAAGCTATGCCTTTCTGCCGATGCTGGCGATTGCGCCCTTTATCTAACGGAACAAACAAAACCAAACCCTAAGACGCCCCCTGCCTTTTGTATGTTTTTGCGCAAATACCTAACCGGGGCGCATATTACGCAAATCGAGCAAACCGGACTTGACCGCGTCGTCGTATTTACGCTGCTCGCAAAAGACGAAATGCTGCACCCGATCACCTTAAAGCTGATCATCGAAATCATGGGAAAATATTCTAACCTGATCCTAACGGACGGAAATGGAAAAGTTCTTGACAGCATTCGCCGTGTTTCCGTTGACGTCAGCAGCAAACGGCAGGTATTACCCGGCTCGCGCTATGAAAACCCGCCGCAGGAAAAGTACAATCCGCTTATGGTCTCTTCGGAAACCATGCTGGACATCCTGCACACGCGGCAGGATACCAAAATAACCAATCATATTGTATCGGTTTTTGACGGTATCTCCAACCAAACAGCGCAGGAAATTCTGCTTCGCTCCGGCATCAAAAAAACGCTGACTTCCGAGCTTACCCCAAAAGAGACCGCGCGTCTTGCCGGCATAATACAGGAATTCCTGACAGCGGCTGTCACTTCGCCAAAACCATGCGTTCAATTTAACGCAGATAGGCTCCCTGTCTTCTTTTCGTGTGTGCCTTATGAGACTTATCCCGAGCAAACCCGCAGATATTTTGAATCTGTAAACGAAATGCTGGATTTTTATTATGGCAGGCGGCTTGCGCTGTTCCGTTTAAAGCAGCAAAAAGAAGCCCTGCATAAGACGATCAATAAATTATATGCCAAGCTGATGAAATTGATCCATATTTACGAGACAACCCTGCAGGACGCGGCAAAAGCACAAAAATTGCAGCAGAAGGCTGACTATATCACCGCGAACCTTTATCGTTTGAAAAAAGGTATGAAGTCGTTTGAAACGTCAGACTATGAAACTGGAAATACCGTTACCATATCGCTGGATGTGTCCCGTACGCCGCAGGAAACAGCACAGCGGATTTATAAAAAGATCGCCAAGCTGAAAAAAGCTGCTGCGATTAACACAGAAAAATTAAGCTCTGCGATGGAAGAACGCGAATTTTTGGAAGGTGCGCTTCATTTTACGGAAATGGCCGACTCCAGTGAAGAAATTGCAGATATCCGTCATACGCTTACGCGCGCGGGTTATCTGTCCGCACCGCCGAAAAGCAAAAAAGAAGAAGAAATACAATCTTCCCCGCTCCAATATGTTTCTCCTACCGGCTATAAAATTTACGTAGGGAAAAATGACAGGCAAAACGATCTTTTGACGATGCGGCTTGCAGCGCGTGATGATATCTGGTTTCACGCCCAGAAGATCCCTGGTTCCCACGTGATCCTTGTGGCAAACGGCGCAAGCTTGAACGATATTGATGATGAAACGGTGATCATGGCGGCAGAGCTTGCGGCGGCGCATTCCCGCGCAAAACAATCCGGCAAAACCCCTGTGGATTATACGCAGCGCAAAAACCTGAAAAAGCCCCCGGCAGCACGCCCCGGCAAAGTAATATACGATGATTATTATACGGTTTACGTAGACGCGGCAAAAGGACATCTGCGCAAAGCGGAGGAAACAGTTTGAAAATTCAGGATGAAATCTATGATATCTTTTCCCAGGCGGGAGGAGATATGAATGAAAATCAAAATAAGCGTATCCGGGATATGTATATCATTAAGCGTGGACATTCTCCTAATGGCTGGTATTCCCTCTCCAACAAGGATCGTATGATCCTGCAAATGACTCCCGTGTCAAACAATTGGGATTACGTCCAGTTAAACGATACGATGTTTTTATGGTATCAAGGGAATCTTGTAAAAAAATTGATAGCTTATTGCTTTTATCCAGACGATGCCGATAGGACGCAGGCATATTACGAATGTGATTTCCATATGGAATCTATCATCAGGCGGCGTATTCCCCCTGCCGTTTTAACGCGGAAATACTGCACTATCTGCGGCGATAACCTTCTTGGGCGGGAGATCAGGGGATGCTACGTCAACCTCGGGGAGCGAGGCAAAGGAAACGGATTTGTCCATGTTTCCCTTTATGATCGAAATAGCTTTTTGAAGGTTCCCATCCCAACGGATATTACAGGTATCTGGCCGTTCAATAAGTGGTTTCAGAAATACCTAAGGCGGCACCGTAATTTAGAATATTTAACGCTTCCTCCGGAAGAACAAACCGGCGCGGGACAATTGAAACTCCCAAAACCATAAGTAGTCTTTCATATAAAAAATGCAGGCATGATCATGCCTGACCCAGAAGGAATAAATGACAAAAAGAAAAGCAAGTCGTAGAATATCGTTGATTCACGCCGTCTGACTCCGTTTTTCAAATGGGACCAGGGGGGTATTATAGTTGGCAGCACTCAAAATTGCAGAAACAAATTGGTCATTAATTAGTTGATTGACCTGCTCAAAAGCCTGAATCTTGTGTCGGGAGATACATTTGGTCTTGCGCATAGAAAAATGCTCCGCCAAAGCATCGTCGTAAGGGTTTTACATCTTGACATAGAGGGTGTAATGGAATATTCTTGGGTTAGGCTAAAATATTTTTGTAAGGGGTATTGAAACCAATGTGACATTCCCTTATCCTCCGACATACATAAACCTCCAATCATAGTTTCTATCCTACGACTGGAGGCTTTTTATTCAATGTCCATTTCCTCTGGTTCTACGCATGGTAATGTCTATACTTTTTCAACTCATAACGAAACTTAAATTATAAATGCAATATCAAAATTAAAGCATTGACCCTGCGTCTAATGGAAGCGTTGCACCCGTAATCAAACGTGCTTCCTGTGAATCCGCAACCCAGTAACACATCTTTGAAACATCTTCCGGTTCAATAAATGCAATCCCCATAGCTCGTTTCGCGCTCATCTTCTCATTTGCTTCCTCAAAATTTACATATTTTATCCCCGTTAGCTTCTCCATATATTCTAAAAACTCCGGCCGATCAGTCATTCCCGTTTTCACCATCGTAGGGCAAATTACATTTACCGTAATCCCAAATTTTGCAAGCTCCTTTGCCAATGTTTTTGTCAATCCAATCACGCCAAATTTCGACATAACATAATGACCCAAATTAGGTGTTCCTTTTAAACCTGCCGTAGATGAAATATTAATAATTCTTCCCGATTTTTGATTCATCATATACTTCGCCGCTTCCTTATTAACACGCCAAGTTCCCATTAAATTAATATCCAGAGTTCTTATCACTTGCTCGTCAGTTAGCTCCCAAGTCGCACCAAAAGTCATAATGCCCGCATTACTAATTACAACATCAATAGTACCAAATTCGCTTTTTGCTTCCGCGAACATGTTTTCTATATCATTCATGCTTGTAACATCGCATGTAACAGCTGTCGCTTTTGTACCATAAAGTTGGATATGCTTTATAGCGTCTACCATCACCTGATGATCGCACGAAAAAATATCGCCTATTACAACATTATATCCACCCTTTGCAAATTCACAAGCATGACTCAATCCTTGACCTTGAGCTCCCCCAGTAATTACAACGCATTTACCCATAATATTTTTCTCCTTTGTTATAAATTTTTATATTATGAACCTGAAAAATATTTTTCTCTAATATAAGCAAGATCATGAAACGTATCCATATTTCCTAAAAACGCACGTCTTGCAACTTCATTCATTTGTGAATATAATTTCATATTCTCTGGATTAGGTTCATTGATACTCATTATTTGCACCAACGACTGCGCCGATGATATACTATCCCACATTCCTACGCAAACACCGCCACAAATGGCAGCTCCCCAGGAATTGGCTTCCTGACGCATCGCCGTACACGTAATAGGTCTTCCAATAACATCTGCCAAAATTTGCCTCCACGAATCGCTCAGTGCTCCCCCACCAATCAACGTTACTTTATGCATATTAAAACCCGCAGACCTTTCTAATTTAGAAAGCATCTCCCGCAAGACAAATGCCGTTCCTTCCATAACAGCTCTGCACATATCTGCATAACTATGACTTAAATCAAGGCCAAGAAAACTGCCTCGCGCGTCTAATTCATTATACGGAGCTCCTCCGCCACGTAAGAACGGAAGAAATAATAATCCTTTTGCCCCAGCTGGTGAATTTTGTACTAATTCTTCAATTTTTGAATATCCTATCATATCCTTAGAATTTAGAATATTATTAACAAGATCACGCATCCAACGATGTGCAATTCCGCCGCAATAACCCATTTGGTGCGGAACATACCCCTTGCCAGATATATCACATAAATTTACCATACGTGCAGGAAAATCAAAAATTGGCGTTTTACTATACATCCCAGTCCATGCTCCAGATCCGATATATATATAGCTTTCTCCTTCTCCAGAAACGCCCGCTCCTGCAGTCGCAATGCTCACATCACCTCCACCCACACAAACTTTTGTTCCTTCTTTAAGCCCCGTTTCTCGCGCAGCGGTTTTTGTTACCTCTCCAAGAAGGTCAAATGAGCGCTTAATCGGTAAAAGCTTTTCTGTTGTAACGCCAATTGACTCAAGAATATCTTTTGACCATATTTTTTCCCGAATATCCATCATTGCGCATTCAGAAGCATCTGAATAATCAGTTGACAACTCTCCGGTTAATTTCCATGCAATAAATTCTTTGACTTGCAAAAACTTATCTGCTTTTTCATATAATTCAGGCATTTTTTCTTTTATCCACGCCAACTTAAATCCCGTATAGGTTTCTTCTGTCATTCCACCCCCCGTAATATTATAGAAGTTTTCATATCCGCCAAATTCAGCATGGATACGTTCAACCTGTTCTGTAGCGCGCATATCCGCCCATATCCAGCATGGATCTTGTAAAATAATGCCTTCCTTACTTAACGGAATTGCTGTGGACATTTGCGCACTAGGAGAAACACATACAATATCTTCTGCTTTTATTTCCTGATTTGACAACAACGCTCTCATGGCATCGCAAAAAGCATTCCACCACTCCACTGGACTTTGCAGTGCATAATTTGGTTTTGGAAAATACGTTTGATACTCTTTGTAATTTCCAGCAATAATTGCCGCTGTTTCGTCAAATAGGGTAACTTTAACACCTGACGATCCGAAATCCAATGCCAAAATCATTTCTCTAGCCATCGTACGATCTCCTTTTTTACCTTATGCTATTTTTATCTATAGCGCTGCCATTTGCATGATGCTATCTTGCGAAGCTTCGCTTTTTTTCATTTCAGCAGTAATTTTCCCTTCGCGAAGTACAATAATTTTATCCGCGCAGCCGATTAATTCCGGCATCTCTGAAGAAATAATGATAATCGCCACCCCTTCTTTTGCAATCTGTGCAATCAAATGGTGGATTTCTTCTTTTGCACCTACGTCTATCCCTCGTGTTGGTTCGTCCAATATCAACAACTTTGGTTTTGTTGCCAACCATTTTGCGAGCGATACCTTTTGCTGGTTTCCTCCCGAGAGTTCTACTACATTTTTTTCATCACTCGTTGTTTTAATACTAAGCGCCCTAACATAATTTTGCGAAAAAGCCTTTTCTTTTGATGTTATCACCAGTCCATTCTTACTCAATTTTCCGTAGGAAGGCATTGCGATATTCTCGCGAATCGACATAAATGGAATAAAACCATCTTTTTTCCTATCCTCTGGTACATATGCAATCCCAAGGTTGATTGCGTCTTCCGCGTTGCGGATATTTACCTTTTTTCCTTCCATTCTAATTATACCGCGGTCCAGCTTATCAAGACCAAACAAGCATCTTGCTATTTCAGTCCTTCCGGCTCCAATTAGCCCACTAAACCCTAGAACCTCTCCCTCTCTCACGCAGAAAGAAATATCATCAAAAACGCCGTCTCTCCCTAATTTCTCTACATTCAAAACAACATTACCTGGTTCTAGCGATACCCTGTCAAAAATATTGTTCAATTCACGACCTACCATAAGCGAAATAATCTTTCGTTCGTCTATTTCTTTGATTCTATGCGTGCCAATATCTTTTCCATCACGCAAAATTGTAATACTGTCACAGATCGTAAAAATTTCCTGCATCCTGTGAGAAATATAGATAACACTTATTCCTTCACTTTTTAACTTTCGTATAATCTCAAATAAATGCTCCTTCTCTTTATCCGTCAAAGATGACGTCGGTTCATCCATAATAATCAACCACGCATTCGTTTCCAGCGCTTTCGCGATTTCAATCATTTGTTGTTCACTAACCGTCAAATTTTTAACTTTTTCACCCGCGTCAATATGCAGCCCTAGTCTTTTCAAAACCTTCTGAGCCTTTTTTTCCATTTCCTTGTGCTTTACAATAAATGGTATCCCCGCACGTATTTCTTTTCCCAAGAAAATATTTTGCGCTACCGTCAACTCCGGAATTAGTGCCAACTCCTGATGAATAAGCGCAATTCCAACCTCTTTTGCCTTTAATGGATCCTCTATCTCTATTTTGCGTCCATCTATATAAATCTGTCCAAGGCTTGCTTTCTCTTCTCCGGATAAAATCTTCATTAAAGTAGATTTTCCCGCACCATTTTCACCCATCAGCGCGTGTACTTCCCCAGGTTTAACCATAATGCTTACGTTATCTAGTGCTTTCATCCCCGGGAAAACTTTTGTAATATTCTTCATTTCCAAAACATGCGGCATTCCGGTTCCAATATCAGATACCTGTATTCCCTCATTACCGTTTATACGTTTCTCCGCTAGCTTCGGCGTAAGTTTTTTGTTCCTATAATTCATAATTATGATATCAATAATAACGGCGGCAAGGATAAGCAATCCAGTCACAATGTATTGAAAAAATTTATCTACTTGCATCAAACTCAGCCCATTGTTAATTACCCCTACCAAAACCGCCCCTAGAAGCGTACCTTTCAGATTTCCCGTGCCACCAACAAGGCTTGTCCCTCCCAGAACTACGGCAGTAATGGCAGAAAATTCATCTCCATTTCCGGCATACGGCTGCGCCGATCCCATCCGTCCCACGGTTACAATCGCGCCAATACCAGCAAGGAAACCAGCAATTCCATATACTTTTAAAAGTGATTTCTTAACGTTAATTCCCGTCGCAGCGGCTGCGTTAATATTTCCTCCAATCGCATAAATATGACGACCAAATACAGATTTATCATTTACAATAATAAATACGATATATAAAACAAACAATATCAGCAACACGGCAGGAATATTAAAAATCCCTCCTTGCCCAATAAACTTGTATACTTCGTTGTTAATCTTAATGGATGCCGCTCCGCCAATTAACATCGTCGCGCCCCGACCGACAGACTGCATAGCTAACGTTACAATAAATGGCGCAATACCAAATTTACCGATAATAACGCCGTTAACTAATCCGAATAGCGTAGCGCATACCAACGTCACAATTAAAGCAACCGCAACATTTCCCGTGCTTTGGAAAACGCTCGCTCCCAGCATGCCGCTTACCGCAATATTGGAGCCTACGGAAAGATCAATCCCTCCCGTCAATATCACAAAAGTCATACCAATAGAAATGATGGCTAATACGCCAATTTGTCGAGTAATGTTCATAATATTAGAAAATCCTACAAACGCAGGATTAATCAGGCCAAATACCAAAAACAAAACTCCAACAATTGCAATTAAGGCAAAATACCTTAAATTTTTCATAAACTCTTCTTTTGCAGATAGTTTTGCGGTTGCATTCATGACGATTCCTCCACTAAATAATGTTATTCCCCTCGCTGAAATGAATTAATTCTATTTTCTATCATAAAACCTTAATAGTTTGCCCAGCGCGCCTATCTCTTCAGGCGCGCTTCCCCGGCAATAATAATATAGTTTTTGAATGACCTTATTTGTAATAGTTCTGAAATTCTTGTGCGTAATTTTGCTGCTTATCGATAGCCTCTTCCGGCGTACACATGTTAAATTCAGCTTCTACGTTCTTTTTTATCAGGCTCTGTATTTCTTGCGAACAAACGATGTACAAAGGAAGATATACGGTGCTCTCCACTTTATCCCCACGCAGGATCGCGTCTGCGTATGCCATGCAATGATAACCATCGCGCTGCGAACTAAAGAATGCTTCCGCCATAATTTTCCCCTCTACCATATCTTCCAAGCATTCCAGTTCCCCATCGTTCCCGGCAATTTTGATGTCATTCAACCTACCCGCCGACTCCACTGCCGTAACAATAGCCGGCGTAGCACCGTCCGTCTGGCTTAATATCGCGTCTACCTGGTCATATTGTGTCAGCCAGTTTTCTACGACAGCAACCGCTTTTGTTGGATCCCAGTCGCAAGGTTGTGAATCAAGGATTTCTATATCTGGATAATGAGAGATCGCCTCTTCAAATCCTTTTGTACGCGAATCACTTGCTTCATGACCAATCTGCCCTTGCATTTGCAGAACTTTTCCTTTTCCTCCAAGCGCTTCACACACAGCATAGGTTACGCCATTAAAACCATAGTAGTGGTCGATGAGGCAGTTATATGGAGAAGTTGAAACCGGACTTCTTAGTGCGATCGTTGGAATCCCAGCATCGTTTGCTCTCTGGAATACTTCTTCCAGCGCAGCCGCGTCCTGCGGATCCGCGATAATCATGTCCACACCCATTTCAATATAATTTTCAATAATTGAAATTTCTTCATCAATGCTGTTTTCTGCGCTCTGTTCGACTAATTCATATCCAAAATAATCCGCGGCTTCATGGAATGCTTCCGAAGCGCCAGTATAGTAGGGATTGGTGAAATTAATCTGAACTAAGCCAATTTTCTTTTTTGCGCCATCTGTATTTTTTCCCTCTGCCTGTGCTCCAACCGATGTCGCCGACTGGTCGCTTTTCTCAGCTTCCGCGTTGCCGGAACCATTTGTGCCTATGGAGGTTGAACACCCCGTCACCAGACATACCACGACCATCAGCAGCGCTAATGTTAAACATAATACTTTCTTCATTTTTTCCCTCCTGTTTTATTATTTTATTGTTCATCAGACCTAAGTTACCTCGTTACTTTTATTGGCTTTTCCTTGATGTTTTTGCTGAGACGGTTCAAAAACAGCGCCATTATAATGATAAGCCCTTTAAAAAGGTCCTGTGCAATAGCCGGTATGGATAGGAATACCAGCATACTGCTGATAATCCCCATAAAAATCACGCCTAAAAATGTGCCCAGCATATCTCCTTTCCCACCTTCTACGCTTGTTCCTCCAATGATTGTTGCGGCTATACAATCCATAAGCATAGTATTCCCGCCGCTTTCCTGAGTCACCTGGACGATTCTGGATCCCATCACGATAGCGGCCAGTCCCATGCATATGCCTGATACCAAATAAGCAAAGATTTTGTAAACATCGGTGTTTACCCCCGCAAGCTTTGTATTCTTTTCATTCGAGCCAATCGCATAAATATATCCACCTGCTGTTGTAGTCTTTAAAATCAACGCTCCTACAACGAATACGATTCCCATAATAATACAGGAAACGGGAATTCCCACTATTTTCCCATTTCCAATCGCTTCGAACACAGGGGCTTCCAGACGAAGCTTTGCGCCCATAGCAATTAAATTTAGTACCCCTTGCGTTATGGACATGGTAGCCAGCGTAACTATAAACGGCATAATTTTAACTTTTGTTACTAAAAAGCCATTCAGCAGCCCAAGAGCCATACATACTATAATCCCGCAGAGAATACCTGCTATTGCGTTTTCCGTCCCTTTAAAAACCAGACCCACTACGATAGCTCCAAGCGTCACACCATATCCAGCAGAAAGGTCAATGCCCCCGGTCAGAATGACAAACGTCATCCCGACCGCAAGGATCCCCACCGCAGAAGTCTGCCGAAAAATATTGATGATATTATCTACCGAAGCAAATCTTGCACTGATCAAGCTTGCAACTACGCATACGATTAGTATCAGAAGCAACAGAATAACTTTTCCCCAGTCTATATTTTTAGTTTTTAGTCTTTCCATTTTCAAATTATTCATTATTTTCCCCTCGGGCTTACATCGTATTTTTCTTATTAGCAAGAGGTTAAATCAAGCCTAATTTCTCCAACTCTTCTTTTATATGTGCACGTTGTTTATCTGTAGCGTCTTCAAGCGGCGCCAATACTTTCCCGCCAGGATATTCTCCTACTAAATCAGCCGCATATTTGTAACCAGCTAAAAACGGGGCTGATTTCAAGATCTCACGAATGGCCAAAACTTTATGCTGGCACTCAATTGCTTTTTCTTTATCATTCGCAAACGCTGCGTCGCATAAATCAATAATTGGTTGCGGAAATACAACGGAAATCAGCGAAATTATTCCACGACCACCTACTTGCATGATTGGGAGTATCGTTCCATCGCTCCCTGACAAAAAGTCCAAATCTCGCTCTACATTACGCATAATTGTTTGAACATGTATTAAGTCTTGCGTACTTTCTTTGTATCCCTTTACATTTTCGTTTTCATTCATCAACCGCGCTACCAAACCGGGCGACATAGTGTTGGATGTTTGGGGGGCATTATATACATAGACAGGCAAACCGGTCGCACGAATAATCGCCGTATAATGTTGATAAAGCGAATTTTCTGTGAACGGATAAATGCACGGTTGCGTAATGCAGATCGCGTCTGCTCCATTTTCTTCATAGCTTTTTGCAAGCTCTAAAGCTGTGCTTGTACCATTCACAAAAATATTGGCCATTACGGGTAACCTGCCGTTTGTTTTCCTTACGGCAAATCGAAGCATCTCTTTGTGATATTCTAAAGACATAAACGGGCATTCGCTAGCGATACCATTTACAAAAATACCATTTACGCCGCTTTTAACCTGAAAATCAATTTCCTGCCCAAGACCATCATAATCAATTGTATAATCGGTATGATATGGCGTCATTAATTCCGTTATTGTTCCTTGAAATAGATTACTCATCGTATTATTCCTTTCTGTTCAAAAGATTAAATCCCAACAATTAGTATCCTTTACTTTCTTGTCCTTTTATCAATTTAATTGCAGAACTTGTTCCTAGCCTATCGCAACCCTCATTTAAGAACATCTCCATGTCTTCGACTGTACGGATCCCGCCCGCAGCTTTCATCTTTACGTTCGAACCTATATTTTGTCTGAATAAGCGAATATCTTCTTGTGTCGCGCCTCCCGTACCAAAACCGGTCGAAGTTTTAATATAGTCGGCGCCGGCGTTCGTCACCGCATTGCACACTTCAATTTTTTCGTCCTCTGATAAATAACACGTTTCAATAATAACTTTAAGTATTTTGTTCCCCACAGTTTCTTTAATTCTAGCGATTTCGTCTTCAATCTTTTTGAAGTCTTTATTTTTTGCGTCTGTAATATTTATTACCATATCCACTTCACTGGCTCCGTCAACAAGCGCATCCTTTGCTTCGACAATTTTAGAACCAGTGCTATTATATCCCAAAGGAAAACCAATTACCGTACAGATATTGATTTGATCTCCATACTTCTCTTTGACCCTTGAAATATAAGCCTGAGGAATGCACACTGACGCGGTCTGGTATTCGATCGCTTCATCACAGAGAGTTTGAATCTGATCCCATGTTGCCGATGCCGACAATAAAGTGTGATCAACGTGAGATAAAATTTCTTTCGCTTCCATAAAAACGTACCTCCATATATTATTGTAATTTGATTACATTTTTATAACTTTGCTTGACTTTTGTAAAAACTTTATAATATCTTTCAATCTAATTATGAATAAACAATTTAATTTTTTAAGTCGGTATTGCAATTAATTAAAATTCATGATTAACTTTGGTATATCTGTATTGTATCATATTTAGTTAGTATGTCAACATTTTTTATGAAAATATTTTTTCATAATTCGGCTATAAATGTTAATATTTCAACATTACAATTTACTTTTTTCATATACGCTCAGTTTTTTTAACATTTTAGTAGTTTTTTGATCTGCATTTTAATTTTTTTTAATTCACACAAATTTTTTATCATTTTTTATTCAATAATAATATTTTTGAAATTTAACATGTTATACAATGTCTTATTTTTTTCATATTGGTTTATGTTTTTCATTTTTATTTACATTTTTAGAATTTTATGTTATTATGTATCAATTAAACGCATTATATTACGCTTGATATTGGAGGTAATGATATGAGCAAAAAATCAGAACGTGCAAATGCCATCCTGGAAATCCTATCGCACAGAAATGGCGAATCCCTAAAGAGCATAGCACAAGAGCTTGATGTTTCGGAAATGACCATTCGCCGTGACATTGGGATACTTCAAGAAAAAAAACTGGTAACCCTTATACAGGGGGTTGCAATTTACAATCATCATCCTTCCTCCTCTATATTGAATAAACAATATGATTTTCAAAGCGAAAAAGAAACCTATTCTGACGAAAAAGAAAGAATTGGTATCAAGGCGGCCTCCTTATTAAAACCAAATGATGTTATCGTAATCGATACTGGCACAACAACCGAGCAACTAGCCAAGCATTTACCAGCCGACTTAAATTTAACCGTAGTTTGCTATAATATGAATACATTAATGTATGTAAAAGAAAAAACAGATCGCATTATCTTCGGAGGTGGACATTACCATAGGAATACGCAGATGTTTCAATCCCCAGAAGGAGTAGCCTTAATTTCGAGGACAAACTCTAATAAAGCTTTTATATCGGCAGCAGGCGTAAGCAGTAAATTAATTGCAAGTTGTATAGACCAGTACGAAACCAACACAAAAAAAGCTGCAATAGAATCTGCAATAGAAAAAATTTTGCTCGTGGATTCTTCTAAATTTGATCGAATCTGCCCCGTTACTTTCGCAACTTTGAAAGAATTCGATGTAATCATCACCGATAATAATCTTAGCGAAGAATGGGTTCAATATATCCATGATCTTGATATCAAATTGTTCTTAGTGTAGTAGCATTATTATATTTATGGTATAACGTTGAATTCATATAAAAAATGCAGGCATGATCATGCCTGCATTTTTCAAATACATTTCCTTACTTCACCGGCAGCGCCCTGCTTCCCGGCTTCACAAGCGGAATGCCTGTTTTACAAATCGGACAACCTTCCGCCTCATAAGATTTCACTTCCAGGGAAAGCACCGCACGAAACGGTACGCCAAAATCTACATTACCCGCGCTCCGGTCCACCACGCTTCCAACACCCACGACTTCTGCTCCCATTTCCTGCAACAATGCAATCACTTCCTTGACAGAACCACCCGTCGTCACAACATCTTCCGTCACCAAAATCTTTGCATTTTCCGGAACAGTAAATCCGCGGCGCAGCGTCATTTTCCCATTTTCGCGCTCAGCAAAGATGTTTTTCACTCCAAGCTGACGGGATACCTCGTACGCCATAATAATACCGCCAATTGCCGGTCCCACAACCAAATTAATTTCCATATCGCTGAATTGCTCCGCAAGCTGCTTACAAATCATTTCAGAAACGTCCGGATATTGAAATAACTTCGCGCACTGCATATACTTATCCGAATGCCTTCCTGACGTCAGCAGAAAATGTCCCTCGAGCATCACTTCCTTTTCTTTAAAAATCCTTATAATCTCTTCTTGTGTCAGCATAATTTCTCCCTTTCATTTATCCGACCTGCAGCGTGCCTGTAAGCTCGCTGATTTTTTTTAAGCCTTCTTTGTTCCCAAACTGCTCCAACTCTTCAGCAATACGCTGTGAAGCGCCGGGGTCGCGTATGGTGGCACTTCCCACCATCACAGCGTCTGCCCCCGCTATCATAAACTCTGCCGCGTCCATGCCCGTCATAATACCGCCCATGCCGATGATTGGCAGTCCAAGCCCAGCGCGATACACTTCCCATACCATCCGCAGGGCCACCGGCTTTACCGCAGGACCAGAAAGCCCTCCGGTCACATTCGCTATCAACGGCTTTCTTGTATGTGCGTTAATCGCCATTCCCGTCAGCGTATTGATCAAGGAGAGAGCATCTGCCCCACCCTCTGCAGCCGCACGCGCCATCTGCGCAACGCTGGTAACATTAGGCGTCAGCTTCACAATTACCGGTTTTTTTGCAACATCCTTGACTGACCTCACAACATTTGTCAGCGTCACCGCGTCTGTCCCGAAATTCACGCCGCCATGCTTGACATTCGGGCACGAAACATTTACCTCATATAAATCGATCTCTGTGTTGTTAAGCCTCTGCGCGACATAAACGTAATCTTCGATACTCGCACCCGCAATATTTGCAATTTTTACAGTATCAATCGCTTTTATCCGCGGATAAATGGTCTCTAAAAAGCCATCCACTCCCGGGTTTTGCAGCCCCACCGCGTTGAGTATGCCACTGGCTGTTTCTGCGATCCGCACGGGAGGATTCCCATTACGCACTTCTTTTGTCAATGCCTTAAGCGTTACGCCGCCGATTGCTGCAAGATCCATATACATCCCGTATTCTTCAGCAAAACCAAACGTTCCCGAAGCGGTGACCACAGGATTTCTAAGCTCTATTCCCGCAATTTTTACTTTCATATCAATCATACAGCGCGTCTACCTCCTTAATAGGAAAAACAGGACCGTTCAGGCAGACTTTTTTATATTCTCCCCGGATACTGCACGCACATACTGCGCAGCCACCCGTTCCGCAGCCCATACGCTGTTCTAACGAGACCAGCGTCGGCACGTCGCCAACCACCTTTGCAAGCGAACGAAAGAATGGTGTAGGACCGCAGGCAAGGATCATGTCTGGCGTTTCACTTTTCAACTGATCCGCCAAAACCTGTGTACAAAACCCTTTCGTTCCAAACGAGCCATCATCCGTCGTCACATAAGTTTTTGCGAATTTTTCAAAATCCTGCACCTGATAAACGCAATCCGCGTTTCGATATCCCAAAAATGCGGAATACTCTTTATCCGGATAATTGCAGTGTATAGATTTTAACGGTGCAATCCCTACGCCTCCGCCAATAAGCCAAATTTTTTTCGCATCTTCCGGGAGTGTAAATCCATTGCCAAGCGGCATCAATATATCCAGCATGTCTCCCGGACGACAAAGCGTCAAAAGACGCGTTCCTTTTCCTATGGCGTTATAAACGATATGTACTTCTTTTCTTTTTACATCCACATAATTGATACTGATCGGGCGACGAAGCAGCAGTTCCCTTGCATGCGGGATTTCAATGTGCATAAACTGTCCCGCACGAAAAATACGAATTGCCTCCTGCGCACAAGTCAGCTTCATCAAATACGTATTCTCTGCAATTTCTTCCTGCGAAACCACCTTTTCAATAAAATGTTTTTTGATCATTTTATTTTCTCCCGGTCGATCATCTCCATGAAATCATCAAACAGGTACGCCGTATCTTCCGGCCCCGGTGCAGCTTCCGGATGGAATTGCACTGTAAACATCGGATACCCGATATATTTTACGCCTTCTATTGTCTGGTCGTTCCAGTTTTTATGCGATACCACAGCGCATGCGGGCAGCGAGCGGCTCATAATGGTATAGCCATGGTTTTGCGAGGTAATAAACACCTTATTCCGCTGCATATCTTTTACTGGGTGATTTGCACCCCGATGACCATATTTCAGCTTTTCCGTGTCTGCGCCCATGGCAAGTGCAATCAGCTGGTGTCCGAGACAGATCCCGAAAATCGGCATTTTCCCGATCACCTGCTTCAAATTCTCAATAATTTGTGTATTATCCTTCGGGTCTCCGGGACCGTTTGTGAGCATCAGCCCGTCAAACCCTCCCGCAAGGATTTCCTGGGGATCCGTTAATGCCGGGAACACCGTCAGCGCACAATCACGTTTTGCAAGACTGCGCAGGATATTCCGCTTCAACCCAAAATCGAGCACAGCAATCTTTCTGCTTCCCTCGCTATACACATATTTTTCCTTAGTCGTGGTCTCCAGCACAGGGTTGGTGATCCGGTAAGACTGCATTTCTTCAATCTGCATAGAGGATGGCGGCACCTGCGTAATGATTCCGAGCATCGTTCCTTTATCGCGCAGCTTGCGGGTCAATTCCCGCGTATCAATTCCCGCAAGACCAACCACGTTATGCTGCTCCATATATTCTCCCAGAGACATCTCACATTTCCAATTAGACGGTTCCCCGCATTTCTCACGCATCACGAAGGCACGCACATGCGGACCATCTGATTCCGAGACCGCTTCATCTATTCCGTAATTTCCAATCAAAGGATAAGTCATTGTAACAATCTGACCGCAATAAGAAGGGTCTGTCAGAACTTCCTGATAACCCGTCATGCCGGTGTTGAACACAACCTCTCCCATAATATCTTCTCTTCTGCCAAAAGATTCCCCTTTAAAAATCGTGCCGTCTTCTAATGTCAAATATGCCATCTTCTGCTCCCTTCGCCGTCAAAACACAGGATCCTTCGGATTGAACATCCTCAATATCCGATTCCGTTCTGATCAAATGTCTCCAGTATATCCTTCTGCATGTCCTTCGTCGCTTCTCTCGCCGCTTTCACAAAATCCATCCCCGCATACTTCTCATTTCGGTATGCCGTCAGGATAGCACGTGAGTTGTTGACGATGCCGCCCAACCCTTTTTTGTCAAAATTGGGAACCAGCCCCTGCGCACTGCCGCCTTGCGCGCCATAGCCGGGAATCAGTACAAAAATATGGGGATGCGTCTGCCTGATTTTCTCAGCTTGCTGTGGATATGTCGCGCCGATCACAGCCCCGACATCCGAATACCCAAATTTTCCAATACTGTCCTGTCCCCATATTTCTACCATATCCGCCATATGTTCATAAACGGTTTTTCCATCCGAAATCTTGTCCTGAAGTTCCCCCGAACTTTGGTTAGAAGTTTTTACCAGGACAAAAATCCCCTTGTCATATTTTTTGCAATCCTCTACAAAAGGCGCGATCCCATCCGTCCCGAGATACCCGTTTACCGTGGCAAAATCTGCATCAAATACAGGCATTTCCTCTTCGCCGATCTTCGTTCTCCCAAGGTATGCACTGGAATACGCCGTTGCGGTCGCGCCAATATCGTTTCTCTTAATATCGGCGATCACAATAAGTCCGGCATTTTTCGCATAAGCAATCGTATCCCGGAAGGCTTTCATACCTTCATAACCATACATTTCATAATACGCGGCCTGTACCTTCACCGCCGGGACAATGTCCGCCAGTCCATCAATCAAAGCACGGTTAAACTGAAAAATATTATTAGATGCATATGCAAGCGTATCCACAGAATACTCCCGTGACAAAAAATTACCCGGGATATAATCAAATTTTGTATCCAATCCGACGCAAACCGGATTTTTTTTAAAAACGATCTGCTCAATCAGCTTGTCTATCATAAACCAGTTTTCCTTTCCTAAATGTATACTGTACGCGTCCCTTTAGCGTCTTCCCCAAAAATGGACTGTTCTTTGCCTTAGAAACCACGTCTTTTTCTTCATAAACATAGCTTTCCCTGATATCGCATATTGCAAGATCCGCAGACGCGCCCTCGCAAACAACGCCTCCGTCAATCCCCAAAAGCTGCCGCGGTGTTTTGCTCATCAGCCGCGCAATATCTTCTATTTTTATTATACCCGGCTCCAACAAATTTGTCACTGCCAGCGAAAAAGCCGTTTCAAACCCGATCAACCCAAACGGTGCGCTTTCGATCGGTTTTTTCTTTTCTTCCATGCTATGCGGCGCATGATCTGTCGCGATTGCGTCAATTGTCCCATCCAGAATCCCCACAATCACAGCTTGCCTGTCTTTTTCGCTGCGCAAAGGCGGATTCACTTTGGCATTCGGGTTTCTATCCAAAATCAACGCGTCCGTCGCAGAAAAATAATGTGGTGCGGTCTCGCATGTTACACAAACACCTCTTTTTTTTGCATTCCTTATTACTTCCACACTTCCCATCGTAGAAACATGACAAATATGGATATGTGCGCCAATTTGCTCTGCATAACGGATATCGCGCTCTGTCATTGCTTCTTCCACTGCTGCGGAGATCCCTCTGAGTCCGGCTTTGCGTGCGTTTTCTCCTTCATTTACCACGCCGTCCCCGCGCATCGCAAGGTCTTCTTCGTGCAGCATGAGCAATGCGCTCATTTCCTTTGCTTTTTCCATTGCCTTGCGGATCATGCAATCTTTGGCAACCGGAAGCCCATCGTCTGAAAACGCAACGGCGCCAGCCGCGCGCAGCGCGTCAAAATCCGTAAGCTCTTCGCCCTGCATGCCTTTTGTGATGGCCGCAACCGGCAGAACTTCCGCAAAGCCTTTTTCTTTGTCTTTTTGAATAATATAGGAAACGACATCCGCACTGTCTATCGTTGGTTTTGTGTTGGGCATACAACAAACCGTCGTATATCCGCCCGCCGCCGCTGACCTTGTGCCGGATTCGATATCTTCTTTATATAATAATCCCGGATCGCGCAAATGACTGTGCAAGTCGCAAAATCCAGGAAATGCGGCGAGTCCTTCGCCGTCAATCACACGTTCTGATTCCCGTTTCAGGTCTGTACCTATCTTTTTCATAACGCCATCTCGAATCAGGATATCCTGATTTTCCGAAATACCGTGTTCATTCACTATCGTGATATTTTTTATTAAATAATCCATAATTCCTCCGGATATATAGCGAGCGGGAGATTTTCCACCCCCGCCCGTATCCGTTCTTTTAAATATTCTTTGGCAGTACCGCGTTTAAAACAATACCGATCAACGCGCTTAGGAAAATGTTGGAAAGCGTAAACGATTCCGAGAATTGAATCCCTCCCGAGAGCCCAAGGCCGGTAACAAGCATCAACGAAACGATGATCAAGTTCCTGCTGTGCGAAAAATCAAGCTTAGCTTCTGCCAGCGTCCGCAGGCCAATCGTCGCAATCATTCCAAACAAGATCATGGAAACGCCGCCCATAACCGCGCCAGGGATAGATCCGAGGAATGCTGTAAACACGCCGAAGAAACTGATTACAATAGCAAACACGGCAGCGATCCGTAGCGTAGACGGATTATAGTTTTTCGTTACGGCAAGCACCCCTGTATTTTCGCCATACGTAGTATTGGCAGGTCCTCCCAGAAGTCCGGCAACCATCGTAGCCAGTCCATCCCCTGCGAGGGTCCTGTGCAGACCCGGGTCTTCAAGGAAATTCTTTCCGACAACCGCGCCGTTTGTGGTAATATCCCCGATATGCTCCATAAACGTTACGATTGCCGTCGGGGCTATAATGGCGATCGCCATGGTTACTTTTGCCGGATCCAGCTCATGCGTGAAGAACAGATTAAACTGCGGAACTTGGAATCCGAGGTTAGCACCGTTTTGGAATCCTGAGAAATCGACCTGACCCATTAATGCTGCGCAGACATACCCTACGGCAATCGCTACAATAATCGGTACCAGTTTAAAAAAACCTTTTGCAAAGATAGAAATAATAACCATCGTTGCAACCACGATCAGCGCAATCACCCAGCGCAGCCAGAGAATATCGGGAACGCTTTCTGCCGCCGGCACGCTGATAATGTTGTTAAACGCCGTGGGCGCGAGCGTCAGACCGATTACCATAATCATTGGTCCGGTTACAACCGGCGGGAATACCGACATTACACGTTTCACGCCAATTACTTTAACCAGCAGAGCTAAAATCAGGTAAAGCGCACCTGCACAGATAATGCCGATAGAAACATAAGGCAACGCAGCTTGGTATGCCGGCGAAGAAAGGAAACCTTCAACCGAAGGATCTACCCCGCTTGCTTGTGTCGCAACGATGATGATAACGCCGATAAACGCAAAGCTGGAACCTAAAAACACCGGTACCTTGCCTTTTGTAATCAGGTGAAAAATCAGCGTCCCGATCCCCGCGCAGCAAATTGCCACTGCCGGATTGAGCCCTGTCAGAAGCGGAACCAGAACTGTCGCGCCGAACATGGCGAACAAATGCTGGAAGCCAAGAATCATCTTCTTGCCCAGACCCTGTTGTTGATTGATCGTTTTGTCCATATGATACCTCCCAAAATAAATAATATTATAATAACTCCATAAAAAAACCTTATCCATTATGTGGAATAAGGTTAATCGT
Source organism: Christensenella sp. (assembly GCA_034926635.1). Taxonomy (GTDB): domain Bacteria; phylum Bacillota; class Clostridia; order Christensenellales; family Christensenellaceae; genus Christensenella. Next base: position 49,824 of record JAYFQX010000022.1, read on the forward strand.
CTGTTTCCCGGTCACAAATATCGACGCCTTCCGCGCCGTCAAAATCCATCACCTGCACTGAGATCATTTCATGCGCTGCAGTCGGGACATTCTTCCCGACGAAATCCGCCCGAATCGGCAGCTCGCGGTGTCCACGGTCTACAAGCACTGCAAATTTAATGAACTGCGCTCGTCCCATATCCATAATTGCATCCATTGCAGCACGCGCGGTACGTCCCGTATAAAGCACATCGTCTATCAACACAATTTTTTTGCCGCTTACGTCAAAATCAATATGTGTTTCTCCTACCACGGGCTGCTCGGAGTCTTTCGATAAATCATCACGGTAAAATGTAATATCCAGTGTTCCAATCGGGATCTCTACACCTTCAAAATCTCTGATATAAGCAGCAATCCGTTTGGCGATCGTTACGCCACGACGCTGGATGCCAATAAAATATAAATCCTGGGCGCCGTCGGTATTTTCAATAATCTGGTGAGAAATCCGTTTCAGCGTCCGCTGCATGGTTTCCGCATCCATAATCGTTGTTTTCCGCTTACTGTTCATAACCCCTCGTTTCTACCCATAAAAAAACCTCATCGCATCCATCCCAAAACGCAATAAGGCACACAAAAAACTGTATGTACACCTTACGGCCTCTCGACGGACCTGTTTAAAGGTTGTATTTTATTAAGAAACAGTATATCAAATTTGAGAAACGGATTCAATCTGTTTTTTCATATTTTTCCAGCGAATCTAATACTTTTTGAAAATATTCGGGCAACGGTGCCGTGAATTCCATTTGCTCACCTGTGCGCGGATGGTTAAGCACCAGTCTGCAAGCATGCAGCAACTGCCCATTTAACTTAAACGGATCCTTTTTTCGCGTATACACCGGATCTCCCACAACCGGGAACCCAAGATGTTTCATATGCACACGTATCTGATGCGTTCTGCCTGTTTTCAGCCTGCATTCCACCAACGTATAATCGCCGTATCGTTTCAGGACGCGGTAGTGCGTTTCCGCTTCACGACCCGCGGCGGTAACTGCCATTTTTTTTCGGTCACGCGGATCTCTTCCGATCGTTGTGCGGATATCTCCTTCATCCTGTTTGATATTACCATACACCAACGCCTGATAAATACGCTGTGCGGTTTTTTTCTCAATCTGCTCCGCCAGACAGCGGTGTGCAGCATCGTTTTTCGCAACAACAATCAATCCCGAAGTATCTTTGTCAAGCCTATGCACAATTCCCGGACGCAGCTGTCCATTGATCCCGGATAAATCCTTTATGTGGTACATGATCGCATTCACCAGCGTACCGGTATAATTTCCAGGCGCGGGATGCGTCACCATTCCCTGCGACTTATTGATTACGGCAATATCGCTATCTTGGTATATCATATCAAGCGGAATATCTTCCGGCAAAATATCCATTTTTTCCGCCGGCGGCACCTGTATGGCAACCCGATCCCCCTCGCGTACTTTCCCGCCCGGTTTTGCGGGTTCCCCATTTACCAGAACATGACCTTCCTCAATCAATTGCTTTAAAAAAGAACGCGTGAATTCCGGATATTCTTCCGCTAAAAAGCGGTCCAGCCTGGTCTTAGGCTGCATAGCTGTCAGTTCAAGCTTCTCCGTCATCCGCCTTCTCCGTTTTTTTCTTTTTATCCCAAAACCAAATTACAAAAACAGCGAACATAATCGCGCCAAACGTCACAAAACAGTCTGCCACATTAAAAATTGCAAAATGTACAAAATCAAATTCCATCATATCGATCACATAACCGTGAGCGATCCTGTCGATCACATTTCCAATTGCGCCACCCGCGATAAACGCCATAGAGAAACTGAACAATTTTGAATTAAATTTTTTACGATACCGAAGTAGGAAATAAATGACAACCACCGCCATAACAGCGGATATCAGCGCAAGCAGCCAGGTTGCGTTAGAAAACATGCTGAACGCTGCGCCTGTATTTTGCACATAAGTAATATTCATAAATCCCGGAATAAACTGCATGCTTTGTCCAACAGACATCGTGCTTGCCACAAAAAACTTTACAATTTGGTCTCCGGCGACAATCGCCGCAATCAATAAAATATAGATCATATTTTCCCTGCCCTATTCTGCGTATTCTGTCGTATTATACCATATTTGCGTAAAAAAAACACCGTCCACTTAGGGACGGTATTGTTTTCTTCCGGTCAATGGTCAATAATCTCATTTACAATATCCTGTAACTCTGCCGTACTCTTGCTAAAATCTGTAGCATTACTGTCCTTGGACTGTTTCAGAATTTCATTCAAATGAATAGAATCCTGCAAGGAAGAATGATCCAACTCGATCATTTGGTTTGTAAGATTATTGATGGACTGGCTGACTTCCGCTGCCTGGTGACCCACCAAGCTCTCATCATCCAGCTTCGCTTCTACATAAGACATTTGATCGTCCAAAAACATCCGAAAACGCTTTTTATAATCCGTGATCTGCTTTTCATATTTTTGCAGTTCCTGACGCGCCGCCTCCATCCGAAGTTGCGTGCTTTCTATCACGGTTTTGGCATTCTGGTTTGCAGTATCCATGATTTTTTGCGCCTGCATCTCTGCACGTTCAATATAAAGCGTAGCATTACGCTGCGCAGTGATGACCGTTGCCATCAGCTTTTCTTCTACGTTTTCCAGCTTATCTGCCTTTTGTTTCAGATGCGCGATCTCTGATTTCATTTCTTCATTTTTGGCAATAATATTCTCGTTCTCTTCCATCAGCGATTCAAATTGCTTGATGACATCATCTAAAAAGCTATCTACCTGCTGTGGATCATAGCCGCTGAACTTTTTATCAAATTCTTTTTCCAGAATATCTTTGGGGGTTATATTCATATAATATTACCTCAATTTACGCCACAATAAGCGTTATTCCCTCTCTAAATAGCCGAACCCAAATTCATCCGACGCAGCTTCTGCCGTATTGGTAGAAACATCTACGTTGTAAGGCGCAACAACAAAAATATTACGTGCTGCTTTTCTAATATTACCGTTCAACGCATACACAGCCCCGCTGACAAAATCCAATATCCTCTGCGCAACGTCTGTATCAAGCTCATCCAAATTGACGATAATAGGCTTTCTTTCTTTCAGATTATCAATAATACTTTGTGTGTCTTCATAAGAAACGGGTTTATAGATCAATACTCTCACTTTACTGGTATCGGGAACACCAACCATCTTCGCCGTTTCTCCTTTTTTCTTATTGATCCTTTTTTCTTCTACCGGTGGAATATATTCATCTTCCGGGAATCCACCCATCATATCATCCTGTATATCCTCGTCATCGTAATACTGATCATCTAATCCTTCATCTGTAGGTTCTAATCCGATAAAAGATAATAATTTGTCGCCCATTTTTCTTTTTCCCATGAACCAAGCCTCCATGTATTCATTGATAATGTCTTGCTCCAAATATTGCGGACCCCACACGCACCATGTTCGCGCCTTCCAGAATTGCCTCGCCGTAATCGCCTGACATTCCCATAGAAAGCGTATCGAACCGCTCAAAAGACGGTTTCCACAAATCATATAATTTCTTTGCCGCCGCGAAAACCTTCCTCAGGTAAACTCGATCATCCGTAAACGGCGCGATCGTCATAAAGCCCCTGACATGAATTCGATCAAAATCCTTTATTTCCTCAAAAAACGCTTCTACGTCTTCTATATATAAACCGGACTTTGTATCTTCTTTCGCAATATTTACCTGTACCAGCGTTTCAATCGACGCATCTTTCTTCACGCATTCCGTTTGCAGTTCCTGCGCTAATGATAAACGGTCAAGCGAATGCAATAACGCTATTTTATTATTAATTATATACTTAACCTTGTTCGTTTGCAACTGTCCAATTAAATTCCAATCAATGTCTTTGGGCAATTCTTCGCTTTTTCGCAAAAACTCCTGTACCCTGTTTTCGCCGAACATCCGCAACCCTAAGTCATATGCCTCGCGGACAGTCTGCGTGTCTACCGTTTTTGAAACCGCCACCAGCTGCACGCTGTTTTCCGGCACACCTGCCTTGGCCTCATATTGAGCAATTCTTTCTTGTACACTTTCAATATTCTCCTGCAAACTCATCTTTTTATACCTCAACATGTTGGTTGACGGCAAGTATACTGCCTTCTTGCGCCGGCACAATAATTGCGCTTCCATCTTTAACAATTTTTACATCAACAGGCACAAAAGTTTTATCATTTCCTGCAACCACAGTTACCCCTGTCACGCCGTCTTTTTCCTGAATCGCCTTTTCCGGAACCTTCAGTCCCTGAAAACTTGCAAACACTTTTGCGTTAGTCCTGCGCGTGTTAATCAATTGTCCAATATCGTCGTCTATCTCGATAGCATACGTATAGCCGCCTTCTTCTTCCTTTACTGTGCCAACAACCGTCCCCTGATATTGCTTATCCATATAATCGTCAAACGCGATAGAAAACACATTTCCTTGCGCAAGCTCCGGAATTTCAACATCCGAGTTTACCGCCAAATACCACTTATAATTGTTTACCAAACGAAATAAAGGCTTATCAGACGTTTCTTCGTTTTCATTTGTACTTGAAACCTGGCTCTCCGTTCCGCCGTTTAAAATCCCAGCGATCTCTGCAGAAGTTATTTGTGTAATATTTCCAGCATTCAGTGTTTGTTCTGCACCATCAAGATAAAAACTTACAACGCCTGCCGCCGGTGCCGTGATGTCCTCACTCCATTCGTCCACCCTGCTTTGCAGCGTCTGTTCTTTGGAATAAAAGTCATTCAACGTGGCATCAGCAGCTACATTTTCTCTCAAAAACTGACTTTTTTGAGTCATCAAAGATTTCAGCTCGTTTTCTGCAGTTACCACATTACCTTCTGCCTGACCATTAATAATGTTACGGATCTCCAAAGACTTTTGTGCAATCTGGGTATTAAATGCCACCAGTTGTTCATTCCCAAGCAATGCGTTTTCCTGATATTCTTCAATCTTGGTTTGTATATCAAGGAGCTCTGTCATTACCTTGTCTTTATAGCCCCATTTATATACTTTGATAACCGGTGTTTCCGCTTCTACACGTTGCCCTTCCTGAACCAAATATTTAGGGTCGCCGTAATTCTGGGCAGAAACAACCTGTTCATCCCGCACCACAATCACAGGAAGCGCCTTCTCAAACAAAATTTCTCCTTGCTCCACAGGCTCGGTATTTGTACTGTTGACAAAAAAAACAACCGCGATCACAGCTACCAGAACAATCGCGATAAAAATATAAAATTTTGGATTGGCACGCCGCGCGTGTCGTCTTGCAGGAGCCTTCCTTTTGATCACGGATTCTTTTCCTTTCTGTTATAAAACACTATTTAACCAATATTCAACATACTGTGCGTTATCTCCTGCAATTATAACACACTTTAGAATATTATCCCAGTCTCAGTGTCACTACTACGCCGTTTCCGTGCTTGGTATATTGAAGACTATCTGCAATGCTCCGCACCAAAAAAATCCCGCGCCCGCTTTCGCACATTAATAAATCAGAAGACCGGACGTCCCGCTGCATGGCTGGCGCACTTTCAAACCCCTTCCCATTATCCCTGAATTCGATTTTCAATTGATGGTTTGCATAACCAGCGTTGATACTGACCGTATCCGCCTCCGAATACTTAAAAATATTCATCACCAACTCACTCATCACCAAACGTATCCGGTATTGCTGCTCCTCGTCCAGCTGCGTCTCCTGCTCAACCCCATATATAATTGATTCAATTGTATCCTGCAGTTCGTTAAAGTTATACAGGAATTTTTTTACATGCAATGTTTTCCCCTCTTATACCTTCATGTTCGTTTTATGCGTTGCCTACATACCTATACATAACCACACAAAATATTAAAAATCTTTTAAAAAGCGAACATTTTGTTAAGTTTTACTTTTTATAGACTGCTGCCAGCTTTCCCAAAATCTTTCGCTCCATACGCGAAATCTGCATCTGCGAAACATTCAGCATATCCGCTACCTGCTTTTGCGTTTTGTTCCCAAGATAACGTTGTTCAATGATCTGCTTTTCCGTATCACTCAGCAGGCTCATACAATAATTCAGAAAATCATGGTTTTCTATCTGCTCAAAGCTTGCGTCATCTTGCCCGAGTACATTGCCCAGCGAAAAATTTTCTGTATCCGCAAGTGCGCTGTCAAGCGAAAGGATATTATCCGCTTGCTGCATCTCCAGAACTTCCAACACCCGCTCTACGGAAATACCAAGTTCTTTGGCAATACTGTTAGGAGACGGTTTTACTCCATTCTGTGCCATATAATCCTGCACATAAAGCTTAATCTTTTTTAATTGTTCCGTATCCCGCCGCGGCAACCGCATCACACGTGAAGAATCGCGAAAATAATTTTTAATTTCGCCTATTAAAGAAGGCGTTGCATAACTAGAGAATTTAATCCCCCGTTCCGGCTCAAACCGTTCGATCGCCTTGACCAAAGCAAGGCTTGCCACCTGGTATAAATCCTCATAATCAACGCCGCGCCCGGCAAATTTTTTCGCCGCTATTTCCGCAATATACAAATAACGCTCGATCAAAATATTCCGGACGTCAACATTATGCTCTTTTACATATAACCGAAACAGCTCATCGCTGTCCATTGCCCGATAATCCGTCACTGTCTGTTCCCCGTTTCTGCCCGCTTATCCCTGGGCCGGCGTTTTGCTGAAAGAAATCTTTTTCAGAATTCCCTCCTCTTCCTCAAAACAAGCGTTTTCACTTAAAGATTCGATCATCAAACGGCTGATTTCTTCGCTAAAGCCGGTACAGTCCGTGCATTCGCCGCAAACAGGAACTACACCAACGCCATGGACATCCACATGTAATCCGTCTTCACATTCGATCTGCAGAACAAGTTCATCGCATGTTTGTCCGCACAAAAATAAAATACAGGCTTCCGCAACACAAGTCTTCATATCCTCAATTTCATCCAGGTTATAATTTATGTTACATGCGATACCCGATACCGCAAGCCTGATGGCTTTCATATACTCCCGTTTTGCCGGGAATCTCATTTCAATCCTTTCAGCCATGTCAAGCCACCTCGATTTCAAATACTTTGGTAAGACCGGTTACGTCAAATATTTTAAACAAATATGGTTTTAATTGTCTTATCCTGATAACGCAGCCATATTCTTTTACCTTCTTCAGGATGCTGACCAACACGCCAAGTCCTGTAGAATCAATATAGCGAAGCTGCGAGCAATCAAATAATAAATCCACCTTATGCTCTTCAATACACTCATCCATTTTCCTCTTGAAATCCGTTACGCTGTTCAGATCAAGGTCTCCTTCCAGCATCACGTCGATTTGCTTTTTTTGTTCGTCATACGTAACCGTAATATCCAATATCCTATACCTCCGAATTACCATTCTTTTCTATTTTGTCAATGAATCAATATAAATATAACCAAAGTCCTGTTTCATTAAACGAAAAAGGACGATGGAAGACACAATCTTCCTTCGCCCTTTATTTTATCAGAAATTATTGATTAAACAATCCCCTGCGCCATCATTGCTGTCGCAACTTTCTGGAATCCTGCAATATTTGCGCCTGCAACCAGGTTATCTGCACAATCATATTCTGCTGCAGCTTCAGAACATTCTTTATAAATATTAATCATGATCTGATGGAGCTTCTGATCAACTTCTTCAAATGTCCAAGGAAGCCTCATGCTGTTCTGCGTCATCTCAAGCGCGGAAGTAGCAACACCGCCGGCATTCGCCGCTTTACCAGGTGCAAACAAAACGCCAGCAGACTGGAATACATTGGTTCCTTCAATTGTCGTAGGCATGTTAGCGCCTTCACCTACAGCAAATACGCCGTTTTTCACAAGGATCTTCGCCGATTCTTCGTCCAATTCATTCTGCGTTGCACAAGGAAGGGCGATATCGCATTTTACAGTCCAGATATTTTTACATCCTTCAGTATATTTTGCGCTCTTAACGATTTCCGCATATTCTTTGATTCTGCCGCGGCGACCTTCTTTGATTTCTTTTACAATATCCAGCTTAATGCCGTCCGGATCATATACATAGCCGTTGGAATCAGACATTGCTACCACCTTAGCGCCGTATTCCTGCGCTTTTTCCACAGCGTAAATAGCAACGTTACCAGAACCGGAAATCACTACCGTTGCGTCTTTAAAGGATTTTCCTTTTGCTTCAATTGCTTCTTTCATAAAATAAATCAAGCCATAACCTGTCGCTTCCTTACGCGCAAGGCTTCCGCCGTATTCAAGACCTTTTCCTGTCAGAATGCCTTCATAACGATTGCTCAATTTTTTATACATACCGAATAAATAACCGATTTCACGTGCACCTACGCCGATATCACCGGCAGGTACGTCTGTGTTCTCGCCGATATGACGATAAAGTTCAGCCATAAAAGACTGACAGAACCTCATTACTTCGTTGTCGCTCTTTCCCTTCGGATCAAAATCACTTCCGCCTTTGCCACCGCCGATCGGCGTACCTGTCAAGCTGTTTTTGAATACTTGTTCAAAACCAAGAAATTTAATAATGCCAAGGTTCACGGACGGATGCAGGCGTAAGCCTCCTTTATACGGCCCGATTGCGCTGTTAAATTGAACACGCATGCCGCGGTTTACATGAACTTCACCCTGGTCGTCCACCCACGGCACACGGAACATAATAACACGTTCCGGCTCCACAAGGCGTTCCAGCAAAGCAACTTTTTCATATTCAGGGTGTTTTTCAAAGACTGGTTCCAAGGTCGACAGAACTTCGCTTACAGCCTGAATAAATTCCTTTTGGTTCGCATCTTTTTCTTTTACTTTTTCCAAGACTCTCTGTACGTAAGACATTTTTGACCTCCACAATATTGAATTCATAAGATTTTTTATTTTTCAACCAACATTGACAATTATAGCAGTAATAAAATTCAAAAACAAGGGATTTCGAACATATTTATCGCATTTATTTTGTATTTTTTGCAATTCTTCAAAATTTTCTTTCATTTTTTGTTTTTCAATAATAAAAATAACTTTTATTGATCATCTAAACAACTTTTATTGCATTCTGAACAAAAATAGTCTATAATATTCTTAATGAATTAGTTATATTGGTGGGGACCAATTATGCAGAGGCGGCGCTTTTTTCGAAAAGTGTTGCTTTTGTTTTACAGCAAAAAAAAGACCGGATCACGATTCATCCGGTCTTTCACTCTTATTCTATTCGGAAGACATCCCGAGGCTGCAAAACCCATTATCAATAGGACGCTTCACCGTCTTTTGTCGCCGACAGTCCGGCAACAAACATATCGTTGCACAGCGATCAGCGTCTTATCTGCCTGACGCTTTTTTGATCGTTGCTCTTATTTATTAAGAAGTTTCTTTTTCAAGCTGTACAATTCGTCGGATAAATCCACTTTATATAAATGCGGACGCTTGATGCGCCGGAATTCATCCCAGAAAGTCGCCATATCATAGCGTGCATATTCTCTAATCTCGCTTAGCGAAGGTGATTCGTAAACTAATTTTCCACCTACAAATATCGGTCTCAGCAATTCGCGCACAGTGAAATTTTCAATTGTCATTTTTTTCCATGTTTCGAGCGGATCAAAGATTGTCAAAGGTTTATTGCAGTCTATTTCTTCTTCCTGCAGCATAATCAAATCGGCGATTGCCATGCCGTCACGCTTATCGTATAAACGCATGATCTTTTTTACGCCCGGATTGGTGATCTTCCATAAATTCTCGCTGATTTTGAGCTTTGGAACCATTTTACCTTCTTCTTCAATTGCGCACAACTTGTATACGCCACCGAGTGCGGGACAATCGTGTCCCGTAATCATCTTGGTTCCTACACCCCAAACATCAATGCAGGCTCCTTGCTGTTTGAGATCCGCAATCGTATATTCGTCCAAATCCCCGGAAGCAAACACTCTCGCCTTTGGGAATCCTGCGTCATCCATCATTTTGCGTGCTTGTTTGGATAGATATGCGAGATCTCCGGAATCAAGGCGGATTCCTACCGGTTCATAACCTCTTTCCCGCAGTTCATAGAACACTTTAATAGCATTTGGCATACCACTTTTCAATGTATCATAGGTGTCCACCAGAAGCATACAATTTTCCGGGAATGTTTCCGCATAGGCACGAAAAGCATCCAATTCATTTGGGAAGCTCATCACCCAGCTATGCGCGTGCGTTCCCGCCGCCGTTGCGCCAAACATCTGCGCGGTCAATACATTGGATGTAGATGCGCATCCACCGATCAATGCCGCCCTCGCGCCATATATCCCGGCATCCGGCCCCTGCGCTCTGCGCAGTCCAAATTCCAGCACAGCATCTCCCTGCGCGGCATAAACCACCCTGCTGGCCTTTGTGGCAATCAGCGTTTGGTGGTTCACAATATTAAGAAGCGCCGTCTCCACCAATTGTGCCTCTCCAAGCGGCGCACTCACGCGAACCAGCGGTTCCATCGGAAATACAACAGTCCCTTCCGGGATCGCATAAATATCGCCTGTAAAACGGAAATCTTTCAAGAAACAAAAGAAATCCTCATCAAACAGATTGAGCGACCGCAAATAGCTGATATCATCTTCCTCAAAACGCAGATTTTTAATCAGGTCTATCACCTGTTCCAGCCCTGCGCAGACCGCATAATTTGTCTCATCACCCTGCCGCCGGAAAAACAAATCATAAACCGCGCGTTCTTTGTGTTTTCCCGCCTTGAAATACCCATACATCATAGTGAGCTGGTATAGGTCCGTCATCATCGTCAAATTTCTCATCATTATCCCCCGCTGGTAATCAAGCCGCTTTTGTCGGCTTTTTTGGATCTACCCAGCCCTTCAGATAACGTCCGTTATATTCTTTGTTGGGTAAATTCTTTTTGTGCATTATTAAAACATAGGCTACGCCAATCGCAACCAATAAAATCGATAAAAACTGTGATACCGGCATTCCCGGCCAAAGCTGCAGCGTAGAAATACGAATCCCTTCAATCCATGTACGGCCAAGTCCATACCCGATCAGGTACATTGCAAATACATTTCCATCATGTTTCGCTCTGCGCGCATACCAAAGCAGCAGGATAAAAACGCCGATATCCCACATGCTTTCATAAAAAAAAGTTGCTTGAACCCATTGATTGACAATCCATTCCGTCCCAGTCCAGCGTTCCTGCACATATATTGCATAAGGAAAAAACTGCAGATTCGGGTCAGTAACAATATTCCCAAATGCTTCCTGATTGACAAAATTGCCCCATCTGCCAATTGCCTGCCCGAGAACAAGACCCGGCGCACAAATATCGAGTAGTCTTCCTAAAGGAAATCTACGCCATTTTGACAAAATGATCGCCGCGATTACGCCGCCGATAATCGCTCCGTAAATCGCAATCCCCCCATTCCAGATTGCAATAATCTGGTCCGGATGCTGGGAATAGTATTCCCATTCAAACGCCACATAATAAATCCGCGCGCCAACAATAGAAAGTGGGAGCGCCAATATCATAAAATCAAGCAGCAATTCTGCCGTATATCCCCGACGTTTCGCTTCATATACCGCAACTGCGACGCCCGCCACAATACCGCATGCAATGATTATTCCGTACCATGCAATATTCAGACCTTCTATACCGAATAAATTCTGTACAGCAAGCTTATCCATTTTGCGCTACTTCCTTTCCCCCTGACAAAAATCGACTCAGGCAGTCTCGATCTTAGCTGCGTCTTTCAGGTTAAGTTCCTCGATCGCCCACTCACGCATTTTATATTTTTGAATTTTACCACTGGCTGTCATCGGAAAACTATCTACAAATCGCACATATCGCGGCGCTTTAAAACGGGATAACCCATTTTTTACAAAATCAATCATTTCTTCTTCGGTCGCCGTCTCATCATCCTTCAAAATAACGCAGGCAAGTACTTCTTCGCCATAACGCTTATCTGGCACACCGATCACCTGTACGTCCCGCACTTTTGGATTTGTATAAATGAACTCTTCAATTTCCCGCGGATAAATATTTTCTCCTCCACGGATAATCATATCTTTCAGACGCCCTGTAATTTTAAAATATCCGTTTTTATCCATTGTACCGAGATCCCCGGTGTGCAGCCAACCATCCCTGTCAATCGCCTGCGCAGTCGCTTCCGGCATTTTATAATATCCTTTCATGATATTATAGCCGCGTCCGACGATCTCTCCCTGCGTATCAAAAGGCACATCCTCTCCTGTTTCAGAATCTACGATTTTCACTTCAACACCCGGTATTTTTTTCCCGACTGTTGCCACGCGAACCTCAATCGGATCTGTCGTAGTGGTCATTGTCATGGCTGGTGAAGCCTCCGTTTGTCCGTAAGTAATCGTAATTTCACTCATATTCATATCAGACATCGCACGCTTCATAAATTCAATCGGGCAAGGCGAACCTGCCATAATTCCTGTCCGAAGCGTAGAAAAATCATATTTTTTGAAATCCGGATGCTCCAGCATGGAAATAAACATTGTAGGAACGCCATGCACCGCCGTACATTTTTCCTGCTGGATCGCGTTCATAACCTTAAGTGGATTAAAATGGTCAATCAACACCATCGTAGCACCATGCGTATAAGATGCCATAACGCCCAAAACACAGCCGAAACAATGGAACAAAGGTACGTTAATACAAAGGATGTCATCGTGTGTAAATTTCATACAATCGCCGATCGCCATACCATTGTTTACCAGATTGTAATGCGTCAGCATAACGCCTTTTGGAAAACCGGTCGTGCCCGAGGTATACTGCATATTGATCACATCATGAATATCCAGTTCCTTTTTCCGCGCTGCCAATTCTTCCGGTGTCACACGATCCGCAAACTGAAGCATTTCGTTCCAATGGAACATTCCCGGGTGATCTGCCTCATCTAAAAATACGACATTTTTCAAAAACGGTAATTTCTCGGAAGCAAGTGTTCCCGGTTCACACTCTTTTAATTCCGGACACAATCCATAAATATGGTTAACGTAATTATTATCCTTTACACCTTCCATCATGATCAGTGTCATGGTATCACTTTGCTTTAAAAGGTACTCCAATTCAAACTGTTTATAGTTTGTGTTTACCGTAACCATCACCGCTCCCATTTTAGCGGTAGCAAACTGTGTAATAATCCATTCAGGGTAGTTACTCGCCCAAATAGAAACTTTGTCGCCCTTTCCAATTCCCATGCCCATAAAAGCACGGGCAACCATATCGGTTAACTCATCAAATTCCTTATACGTATAACGCACGTTTAAATAAGGAGAAATAACGCAATCATGGTCAGGATAGCGCTCTGCCTGTTTTGTCAATAAATCCCCTATCGTTATTTTCATCAATTCAGACATCTGTCTGCCTCCTTGGCTCGTTCTGGCTTAACCCGTATATTGTAACAAAATAATCTTTTTTTCGCAAGGCGCGCCTGTAATTTTTCCTTTTTGTTACACTTGCTTTATCATATTGTAACTTAGAATCAAGCGCATACTTTCTGCAATATCCGTAATTTTCCATTACAAAATTGGGAGGCTATCAAAAAAATTGTAAAATTCGGCTTTACAAAATTTGGGCATTATGATAATATAAATCACGGACAAATGAGAAATCAGTTTCCTGGGGTGTTCGTAACGCTTTGTGTTTTAAACCCACATTCTGAATTCGGGAATCTAACGTCTTGACTGGTTGTGTGCACGTCTGCTACGCGCAGGAAGCCTAAAACCAAAAGCGGGATACCCACCTGCCGAGAGGCGGGTGTTAGAATTCAAGGCGTACGGCACTTTGGGTCAAATTTTAGATAGCGGAATTGTGTAACGGTAGCACCTACGACTCTGACTCGTATTGTTGGGGTTCGAATCCCTATTCCGCTGCCACGTCGGAACGAGTTACGCTCGTTCCGATTTTTTATTTCATAAAAATCAGTTGTCTGCCCCATCAATCCTCTTTTGCAAAAGAAATCACGTTTTACAGCTATGCCCCTGTATACGCGGATACTGCGAGCAGGGTGGTAGGATATTTGCGCCCGGTACAGCTATGCCCCTGTATACGCGGATACTGCGCCTCCACTTCTTCGACGTCAACTTTTTTCGGACAATATCACCGTATTTGATGTGTAAAAACATATTGGTAGGGCTTTGCAAAACGGATCGCATAGCTTTTTTATTGTAAATAGTTTTGTTTAGATCATCATCGTTTTGTATCGTTTAGCATCTATTTTGTCGTACAAAAAACAACAGCCCGTTAAGACCGCTACCCTTTATGCTCTTTAAAAAATTTATCAAAATATTATTCTGCTGTTTCTTTCCTTGTCCGTGCAGCATCCTCTAATTTCTCATAGAGACCCAATGCCTTTCTTTTAGGATCAACACTTTTACAAATAATGCTGCCACGTTCTAAATCTGCCTACGCATCTGCGATACCCTCTCCGACCATATTTTCTTCTATAAGCGACCCTAGGTTTTCGTCTGTCAATGTGATGAAATTTATGTTTTGTTGATTGGAAATCAATAGTTTTTAGTTGATCGGGACTATATCATAAACAAGTTGGAAAACCAATACATAGGATTTATATATTTTATATTGGGGGTAATCTTCTGCTTCAATATTTGTATAATAACAAATAACCGTATATCCCTATATATTTTTTTACTGATTACAATTTTCTTTAGAAAAAATCTTCTGATAGGATTCTAAAAAAATACCCTGTCTGCATCATCAAACAGGATATTTCCTTATATATTCTTCTTTATTTTACTCGCGCTGTTTCACATTTGAACTCTGCGTAGTGTTTTTGAGGCGTAAAAAAGTGCAATTCCCCTTGTTTTTTCTCATAAGCGCGCTGCGTCAAACACACATGAGCCTTTTCCAGCGCAGACAAGTGCATAAATCCAAACAAATCCTTATTATTAAGCCAAGTCACCTGGGTCATAATATTTCCCCCACACTTTCATTGCAATTTCGTATTATTAATCTAACATAGAAAATCTTTAAGAACAATACTTGATTTTTGATTGCTTTTGTAGTATCAATATATTACAATAATTTGTATAAATGTTAATAAATTATAAATATTTAAGTAATATATTGAATTTTGTGGTATGCTTAGTACAGGTTAGAATAAGGATAAAACAAACTATTTACGCAAGTACTAAATTATGACAAAAGCAGTATCTGCTTTTACTTCCCGTAAAGGAGTGATAAAAAATGAAAGAATCTATGATGAGCACAATCCAGAACCAATCTTTAACAAAAAACGAGAGCTTTGGTACTGTTACCTTTGCAACCGAAGTCATCGCGGCGATTGCAGGGATTGCCGCAGCAGACATCCCCGGGGTTGCCGATATGAGCGGCGGTTTTATTGATGGCGTCGCACAACTTTTGGGACGCAAAAACTATTCTAAAGGAATCAAAGTTGATCTTGGGCAGCATGAAGTGGCGATCGAAGCGTCGATTGTCGCACAATATGGAATACCGATCCAAAAAATTGCATATGAGATTCAAAACCGTATCACAACCGCAATTGAGAGTATGACAGGTATGAACGTTACAGGCGTCCATGTTAAGGTTCAGGCACTCAGCATGAAGCCTGCACAAGAATCCGAAATTGCCGGATCTGCACAGGTCCCCGCCTTATCCCCCGTATAATCCAGCTTTCCTTCTCTCTTTCTTAACAATAGATCGCACAAAAAAGAAATCTGCGTCCAGTCCGCAGGTTTCTTTTTTATCTATAGCTTTAAATTATTATTTTTTCTTCTCGCTGGCTTTTTCTTCTTGCAACGCGCCGGAAACTGGTATCACATCCCGATCATTCGTTTCCTGCCGAACATACGCCGGTTTCCCACCGCCCATCACGCCAAGATTTGCACGAATATCCATCAGCGGCGCTACCTGCGCCTCACTCAGGCAATTCGCTTTTCCAAGCACTTTTTCCGTATACATCATAAGCGTAGCATAATACTCAACCGATTCCAGTCGGTAAAAAGCCTGCATCAAACTTCCGCCCCAAGTAAGCGCTCCGTGGTTAGCCAATAAGACTGCGTTATATTCCCTGCAAAATGGTGCAATGGAAGCCGGCACTTCCGCTGTGCCCGGCGTTGCATATTTTGCAACAGGCACGCTACCCAATGACATAAGCGCTTCTGTCAGGATCGGTCTGTCAAGCGGAATCCCAGCAATCGCAAAAGCCGTTGCCACCGGCGGATGCGCATGGGTCACTGCCATAATATTCGGATTTTCCTGGTATGCCCTGATATGCATCTTCACTTCCGATGAAGGTCTATATTTTTCGTTTTTTTCAAGCACTTCGCCGTCAAGCGACATCACCACCAGCATTTCCGATGTCATAAAACCTTTTGAAACTCCAGTCGGCGTTGCCAAGATTGTCTTCGGTCCAAGCTTGCAGCTAATATTCCCATCATTTGCTGCAACAAAACCCTTCTGATACATTCGTCTGCCAATTTCAAGGATCACTTCCTTTGCTTCATCCAAAGAAGGAAATTCCGGCATTATCATATACCCCGTTTCTTAAATATAATAAAAATATTTTTAATTATACCGCATCTAAAAAACGTTATCAATCCCAGCCGTTGTTCCATGTATAAAACAGTTTCACCCCTATCAGGTCATAGAACCCCATATTAAACTTCCTGTTTATAATTCTTATTATTTCTGCTCTTGATTACGATGTTTCTGACACCCGTTACCGCAAACGTTATGACCCCACCGAAAGCAAAAAAGAAACCAATTGGCAAAAGAAAAAAGTTTTCATGCAATAATCCTGTACTATCTACATATTCCACAGAATTTGCTTTGATAAAAATACAAGCAACGCTCAAACACAAAAACATTGCGCCAATCATAATTGAGATTAAATTTATTCTTGCCCTCCGCATCTCGCTTCCGTCTTTGATCAACTTCTCGGTCATATTATTCCTGTTTTCGCCTCCTAAAATCAACTGGTCAATCGACAGCCCGAATGTCGTTGAAATTTCAACAATCATTTCAAGATCAGGCAGGTTTTTATTGTTTTCCCAATTTGAAATCGTTTGTCTGGATACATGCAGCTTTTCTGAAACCTGTTCCTGCGTAAGATTTCTGTCTGCTCTGATTTTTCTTAATTGTTCTCCAAAGTCCATCATTATCAAGCCTCCGTTCTTCTTCCTATTATTATATTATAAGGGCAAAATTGCAAGCAAGCATCTCTTGCGTAGCTATTTGGGCACAAAACGCGTCCTATTTTTACGTAATCGTATTCATGGCTCTCATAACATACCCAAACAGTATCCACTTCACAACCTCCCTCATTGCCATGTATTTCTCCTGACTAAAAAAGTTACTGCAAAAAGGCAGACAACCGCACTTTTTGCATTTGCCTGCCTTTTTATGGATATTTGTAACGGAAAAGCCTCCTGAAACCTTAGAAAGCTATACTACTATGCCGCTTGATACAGCACTCTGGATATCAAATATACACATTATTCATTTTCAAACTTACGCAGTCGATTGTCGATATGCCAGTTATCCTTTGCCCTGTCCATATTGATTTCTGGCAAAATCATACATAGCGTTAATGTTCTCGTCACTTAAATAGAGTGGTTTGTTGCCGGTGGCTTCAATCATATATAATATTTGTGCCGTTACTTCCAATACCTTTGCAACTTTGAATCCACCATCCATGTTCTGTGCGACACATACCGCGCCATGAGATTGCAGCAGGCATGAATTTGCTTTTTTGCCCAGTGCATTCACACAGTTTACAGCCAATTCATGAGAACCAGGCAACGCATATTCTGCGCATTTGCATTCACCGCTTAAAATTTGTGCTGCTTCGTCTATTATTAAAGGAATAGACTTTCCTTGTGTCGCGTATACCATTGAATACATCGGATGCGTGTGTATTACGGCATTTACATCCGGCCTGTTCTTGTAGATTGCCAAATGCATCTCAGTTTCTATTGTGGGTTTTCTTTTCCCTTCAACGATCGTACCGTCAAGCTGCGCCACAACGATATCATCTTCCACAATATCATCATAAAGCATCCCGCTCGGCGTCAGATATACCAATTGCGTTTCCGGATCGCGACAACTGATGTTTCCCCATGTTTCAATGGTAAATCCCGAATTTGCCATTTTCAACCCACTGTCAATGATAAGTCTTTTGTAATTCATTTATCTACTCCTTAAATAATCTTATATTATACTATTTATGATGTTGCGCTTATTTCAGCAGTATACTGTTCTGTTTCTGCCATAACCTCTTTTGCATTATCCGCTGTCACAAGTTTGCATCCGGTATCAATGTATTTTTCCGCAGTTTCCCCGGCGAAAATTTTTGCCATATTGATTACGCCAAGTTTGCCCATCTCGATCGGTTGTTGCGCGCATGTCAATACAAATTTCCCATCGATAACATACTGTATTCCTTCTGTAATGCCGTCATAAGAGAATACTTTAATCTGATCCGTCAATCCTGCTTCGTCAACAGCTTGATATGCCCCTACGCCCATGAGGTCGTTTTCACAATATACCACTTCTAAATCAGGATTGGATTGAATGATATTTTGAACCGCCGTATAACCTTTATCTGTTTCCCAATCGGCATGCTGTTCCGCTACCAAATCAACCTTGCCTGCTTTATCTAGGAACCCTTTATACCTGTCTTCATCGTTCGTTTGACCTTGAACGCCCCGAAGAATCGCTACTTTACAGCCGTTCGGATACATTTCAGCAACCTTTTCACCTACCAACTGACCACCTACATAGTTATCCGTTCCATAGAAAGGAATTTCCGTCCCAAGTGTAGTAAGAGTGTTGTCATCCAACTGGGTATCCAGGTTAATGACCGGAATATTCGCTTTTTGGCATTCCTGCAGTGCTGAGATCAGACCATCAGATGCTGCCGGCACCAGGATAATTCCGTCAACTCCTTGAGAGATATAGTTTTCAATGATTGTTAATTGTTCCGCAACCGACTGATGCTGAGAGCCCGCCTGTATCTCGACGTTCATGCCTAATGCCTTACAAGCCTGAGAGACAGCGTTAGCAACCATAATATGATATTCATTATTAAGGGTCATTCCACAAAAGCCAATTGTATAGCCGCTATAATCTTTGTCGGGAACTTTAGATTTGATTTCTTCTACCAACGCTGCCGAAACGCCTTCTACAGCAGCATCTTTTGTTTCTGTTCCGCCAGTTGTTTCTGCCGCACTTTCTTTTGCTGCCGATTCCGTCTCTGTCACCGCGCTGTTCGCCGCCGTGTTGGAGGTACAGCCCACAAATAGAGTTACTGTCATAATCGCACATAACACCAGAACTAAAATCTTTTTCATAATTTTTCCTCCTAATAACTCGTTTACAGTGTATATTTATTTGGTATATCCAAAATTATTCTTCTTTTCTTTCTTTTCGCTTATCTGCAAACACCGCAATCACCACAACCAGACCCGTTATAACCGTTTGATAATACGTAGGAACATTCATAATTTGCAAACCGTTTGTGAGTGTAGCCAGGATAATAGCGCCTACTACCGTATTGGTAATTCTTCCCTTACCTCCAGACATTGAGATACCGCCAATGACTACCGCGGCGATCGCTTCCATTTCATAGGCATTCCCCGCGCTGGGGTCTGCATAGAGCAGCCTCGACAGCAGCATCACACCTGCAAATGCTGCAAAAATACCACACAGGACATAAACAATTACTTCAATTTGTTTTACCTTAACGCCAGATAGCTTTGCGGCGTGCGCATTACCTCCGACAGCATATACATAGCGTCCAAATTTTGTATACCTCAGAACCATTGCCATAATGACGTAAAAGACCAAAACATAAATGACGCCGATCGGTATGACATCGAAAAGCCTTGTTTTCATCAATGCACCAATATCAAGCGGGAAGCCCGAAACCGCCTGACCTCCATTGATGATCTGTGCAAATCCGCGTACCATTTGCATAGAACCCAACGTAGTAATAAATGCCGGTACTTTACCGAAACTCACGAGCAAACCGTTAAACAATCCGATGCCAGCACCACAAAGCAGGCACAAAATCAGCATAACCGGGATCGACATGCCGTCTCGTAGCCCCATAGCCATAAATATTCCTACAAAACCTACTATCGAACCTACCGAAAGATCAATCCCGCCTGTCAATATGACCAGGGACATGCCCACGGCAAGCACTGCGTTGATACTCGCCTGGTTCACAATATTCATTACATTCCCAAAGTTTAAAAAATCTTTTCCCAAGGCTGAGCAAATGATTGTGAAAGCTATGAATATCCCAACCATACCAATGTAAATAACCCAATTGGAAATATTTACGGACTTCTTAATTTTCATCATAGTTAACATCCTCCGCTAGTTCTATTCTTAATACCTCTTTTTGTGTAAGGTTTCCGTCGTTTTCTAATATTTTCTGAACTCTTCCCTCTCGCATTACTACGACCCGGTCGCTCATTTTCAGTACTTCCACCAAATCAGATGAAATCATAATAATAGAAGCTTTTTTCTTGATTAACTCATACATTATGTTATAGATCTCGTCTCTGGCGCCCACGTCGATTCCCCGCGTCGGTTCGTCAAAGATATATACATCCGCATCAGAATAAAGCCATTTTGCAATAACAACTTTTTGTTGATTTCCGCCTGACAAATTTTTTGCTTCAGTCATTTCCGAAAAAGTTTTGATTTTTAAATCACGTACATAGTCATTTGAAACATCTTTCGCTTTTCGCCTGTTCATGAAAGGTGCGCATAGCTTATTCAGGTTTGGCAATGCAATATTATCCATCACAGAATGTATTAAAAACAAACCTTCATCTTTCCTATCCTCACTCAGATATACAATTCCGTCCTTGATATTTTTCGATAAATCCGTTCCAAGCGGTTTGCCTTTATAATTAACTTCCCCGCTGTCCTTTTTATAATTTCCAATAATCGTTTTCGCGGTTTCAGTCCTGCCAGCACCTACAAGCCCGGCGAATCCTAAAATCTCACCTTTGTGTAAATCAAAAGATACGTTTTTAACCAAGTCCTTATAACATAAATTTTTTACCGAGAGGATCACTTGATCTTTATCGATAGAATGATTCTCGATCCTATCAAAGCTCACTTTTCTTCCTACCATCATTTCTGTGAGCTCGTTTTCATTTGTATCTTTGATGTTAACGGTACCTACATAACCGCCGTCGCGCATAACCGTGCATACGTCGCCGATCTCAAACAATTCACTCATTCGATGTGATATATATATGATCCCGATTCCCTGGCGTTTGAGTTCCCTGATTATTTCAAAAAGCATTTCTGTTTCTTTATCGGTGATGGCTGCGGTAGGCTCATCCAAAACCAACACCTTTACATCATTTGATATCGCTTTTGCAATTTCCACTAGTTGTTTTTTGGCGACGCTAAGCTGGGAAACAAGCGTTTTGGGGCTCACATTCAGCCCTACTTTTTCCATATATTCCTTTGCCTGGGCAATTTCATTTTTATGGTCAACCGCAATTTTCTTTTTTGATTGTTCTTTTCCCAAAAATATATTTTCGTATATCGGCATATCAGGTACTAAGTTAAATTCCTGATAAATTACGCTGATACCTTTCTCAATCGCTTCGCGCGGCAGCATGGGCTTTAATTCCTCACCATCAAGAACAATGCTCCCTTCTTCTTTTGTGTAAGCACCTGACAGAATTTTAATCAGCGTAGATTTCCCTGCCCCATTTTCACCCAGCAAAATGTGCACTTCGCCTTTGTTGACGGACAGTTGCACATCATGGAGTACATTTACTCCAAAAAAGCTTTTTGTAATGTTTTTCATTTCTAAAACATTTTCACTCATATTGATTGCTGCGCCTCCTTTTTTAATGATTTAACTCCTGAAACCTTGCCAATATCTCCCAGTCTTCTTTTCGGCAGGATAATTCCTCCGTTTTATAAGAAGCTGCTATGATTTCTCTTATCCTGTATAAATCAATATCCCTATAAAAGTATTTCAGCTGTACTGCAATATTTCCCATAGAAGTGCTTTCGCCATAACACGCCACTACTGTTTTGCCGGTATGCTTTGCCACCAGATTAAGTAACGTCTTGCTTGCTGTCCCGCCTCCCACGATATATATTTTTTCAAAGCTGTTGCCGGTAATGCTCTCAATATTATTGATCGTGACCGCATACTCGCATGCAAGAGATTCATAAAACGCGCGGAAAAGCACATCCCACATAACGTTTTCTCCGGATACCTGTTTTGTTTCAATCAGGTATTCCCAAATTTCTCGGGACATGCTTTCGGGGTTAAAAAACCGTATGTCATTTAAATCAAATACGGTTTTCGCCGCACAAGCCTCTGTCATTTTTGAAATTTCTTCCCAAGAAACATTTCTTCCACATGCGAGTCTATATTCTTTTTGTAACATATTAGCAATAAACATCCCTGCGCTGTTTTTAAGAAGTGTTATTTTTTCGAACGCCCCTACTTCATTGGTTAACCCTGCGTCAGCGATACTGTCATTGATGATCGGTTCGTCCAGTTCCGTGCCAATCAACGACCACGTTCCGCAACTTATAAATCCGAAACTTTTTTCTTTTGCAGGAATTGCGGCGATCGCAGATGCCGTATCATGCGATGGAACACATACTACCGGGATCGAATAATCCGCACCGATTTCTTGCAAAATATAGTCCCTAACATCCCCTATTTTTTCTCCGTGCTTTCCTATTTCTGAAAATAGTCCCTTGTCTAATCCATACATTTTGCATATCTCGCCGCTGATTTCTTTTGTTCTCACATCCATAATCTGCGTCGTGCTGAATTCACTTGGTTCATTTACCATCTTTCCTGTTAAAAAATAATTCAAAATATCAGGGATCATCAGCAATTTATCAGCAGCTGCAAACACGCCATTAAACTTTTCTTTTATTCCAGCCAGCATAAAAACAGAATTAATTTTGTCGCATAGAATACCTGTATTTAAAAACATCTTTCGTCTGTCTTCCTCATTCAGCCTGGAAAGATACTCTTTTCCTATGGGATTTCTGTAACACAACGCGTTGGACAACATATTGCCTTCCGGATCAAAAAGCGCAAAATCAATGCCCCATGTACAGATGCCGATCGAATCAATCTTTGTCCCGGAAATAACGATTTCTTTTAAAACCGATTTAAATTCATTCAATATATATAAGATATCCCAATATTCATAGTCTCCTAAACGTATGATGCTATTCGGGATCTGTTTTACAACTTTTGTACCTAATTTACCATCTTTGTATTCCCCTATAACGATGCGGAAAGAAGAGTTGCCACAATCCAGTGCAACCATCGTCTTTTTGTCTAACATGGAAACCTCCTTATTGAATTGAAATTTTTATGTTGTATAAGTTCTGATAATCTTTTAAAAAATATAAATCTGATACTTTTAATGGTTGTATGCCGTCCATCTCATACTTTCTGCCAAGCCCTTGGTACTTCGGCAGTCCAAGCCTGTGATACGGCAAAAACGTTACATCTCGGACGTTCTTTAGTTTGGAAATAAACTGTAAAAATTCTTTTATCTCTTTTTCTCCATCGTTCAGCGATGGGATATACGGATATCTTATATGGAGCTTACCTCTAAAATTTTCATTCAGCCATACAATATTCCTTAATATGACATCATTATCTTTTCCTGTCAGCGACGTATGCCGATCGGAATTTATATGTTTTAAATCACAATAGATAATATCGGAGAATTCTGAGGCCTTTTTAATTTTTTCAAGCGATACCTGACCACACGTTTCAATTAAAACCGTCCAATTTTTTTTATGGATCGCTTCAGCGGCTTCCGCAATGAAATCTGCATATTCCAAGGGCTCGCCTCCGCTGAATGTAATACCACCTCCCGAAGCAATATAGTATGCTTCATCTCTTTCCAATATGCTCATAAGTTCTTCTGTGGATAGATCCTCGCCCTGCATAATCCTGGCGTTTACCACACAAGTATCGATACATTTACCACACAAGCTGCATTTTTCCGTATCGGTTATAAAACCAAGCCCTGTTATATTCCTAATTGCGTTTTGCGGACACACTTCCACACACTTACCGCATCCAATACACTGCACTGCTTTGAATAGGACTTCTTTTGTATATAATTGCGACTCCGGATTTGCACACCATTTGCACCTAAGAGGGCATCCTTTTAAAAAAACCGTTGTGCGGATGCCCGGTCCATCTTCTGTGGAACATCTTTCAATATTAAAAACTCTCGCTTTTTTCATCATTCTATAACGTTACTTCAGTCCTGTTGATAACATCATTTTGACATGATTCACTAAGTGATGTAAACAACGCGCTGTACCCTGAAACCCTAACCATTAGATTTGAATAATCTTCCGGTTGCTTCTGTGCTTTTTTAAGGGTCTCGTTATCAACGACATTAAATTGAATTTGTTCTGCGTCCTTGCTGAAAAACACCCGCAGTAACGCGATTATTTTCTTACGCGCTTCTCTGTCTGCAATGCTTGACGGTGCAAGTCTCATATTAAATATGTTGCCTTTTTGATCCCAGATCGTAGGAATTTTTGCCACAGAATTGCATGCTGCAGTCGCGCCGTTCTGTTCCATTCCGTTTGCCGGAGAAACACCATTGTTGACTGGCTCTCCCGCGCTTCTGCCATCAGGCGTTGCGCCAATCCGCGTACCAAACGAAACGTTTCCTGTCACCGGGCTTTGGCTATAAGAGAAACAACATGGCACAGGACCTTTTCCATATTTTGAGCTTCTATAATCGTTCCGAAGGCTGCTGCCGATGTAGTCTTCCAAAGCAACTACCCATTTATCCGCATAATCATTATCATTACCAAACTTCGGCGCCTTGTTTTTCAACAGCATTTGGATATGATACCCCGATGGTTCCGTTGTATTATCTTTAAAATTTGTTGAACAAGCATGCAATAACTGTTCCATTGTCATCTCTTTTTTATCAAAAACAAAATATTCTATTGCCGTGAGCGCATCGGCAGCGCTGATTGTACCTGCCGTCGGTCCTCCGTCTGCCGAATAAAGTGCTCCGCCTTCCACCAGATCCAGACACCTTCCGATACAATCTTCAACAAGCGAAGATCGAAACGCATTTAAATCATATCGCACATGTACGTCATCATTAACATGCTCTGTCATGCAATTTAAATCCATAAAGTATTTCAATGCATTTTTAAATAGCGTAAAGACCTCTTCCATAGATTCACAGTCGGTAATCTGCTTTTCAGGCTGAATAAAGCGAATTTCGCTTGCGGGATCCACGCCATTATTCAGCGCAATCTCCAATACTTTTTCCACATTCAGCCAAGGTCCTTTTGCCGCAAAATCCCATTTTCCCGGAATAGACGCTTCAATGCACCCGTCAGGGCTCCAGTCAACCAGATCTTTCTCAGCGATTCCCATATTTCTAAGTGTCTTGATAAAGGCATTGTCGTTATAAAAAGCAGGCATGCCGCCTTTATGCTCGATTGCCGCTTCCAACGCATTCAAAAGAACTTCATCTTTTGTACCGTCAAAATATTTTATTGAAACAGAGGGTGTAATCAATTTCAAATCACGGCATGCGTCTATGCATAATAAAGAAACTTCATTTGTTGCATCAACGCCATCAGTAGTCTGTCCGCAAATTGCCATGTTGATGAACATCTGATAACCCATAAAAAATTCCGTATCCGGCCATGAACGTAGCTTGTTCAGCTCATTACACTTAATAAAGAAACATTCAACAATCTCAAAAGCCTGTTCTTTGGTAATAATCCCTTCTTCAATATCATTCTTATAAAAAGGATACACATATTGGTCAAAACGTCCAAGAGATATCGCATGTCCGTTGGATTCAAGATGTACTGCCAATAAAACCATGTAAATAGACTGTACGGCTTCCCTAAAAGATCTTGCCGGGTTCAACGGTACATTTTCACATATTTCTGCCATTTCCAGCAATTCCTTTTTGTAACTATCAGTTGTACATTTTTCCGCTTCTTTTCTGCATTCCTCCGCTAATCTCATAGAAAAGTTCACGACCGCTTTATTGCCAAGCAGCGCAGCTTCCAAAAACCGTTTTTTCTTGAGGGAATCCGGAGATAACATATCAAGCCCCGCCAACTTTGTTTCTATCCTATGAATAACGTCTTTCAAACCTTTGTTGACAACTAAGTTATAATCTGGAATTTCATTGCCGAGTCCTGCGGCACAAACCCACGTTTCGTCTATCACACCCGCATCCCAAGCTGCGTTAATTTCATCAGGTAAATTCTTCCTAACAAAATCATATACGGTTTTGCCATTCCAATATTCAGCGCATTCCCGTATCTCTTTTTCATCCTCTTCTGTAATATAAAATCTATCTCCGGGTCTTTCATCCCACCGATATGGAGACCCATCCAATTCATCCAATATCCATTGTGCGGAATATTCAGGATAAATCGGTGAACCCTTTGCAGTCTTTGCCTGATTTCCTACAATTAATTCCCCCGGAAGCACACGCAATGTCATTTGATCCAATACTTCATAAAAAGATATGGCTCTTCTGTTAATAATTGGCAAACCTTCTGTTTGCTTCATGGATTCTGTAAAAATCATACATCTTTGTGCATCAACATATGGCTTTTGCTCCATTAACTGTTTTCGCAATATTTGAATACGCTCATTCATCACATTAGCCTCCGTAATTAAATTGTATTTTCTAAATTAAAATCTTTATTTGTAAAATTCATTAAAATCTAAAATGTAACTTGTTACACTTAGATTACCATCATTTTTTCAATTTGTCAATTATTTTTTATACAAGATAAAATATTCTTTTTGTTTTATGCAAAAAGTACATTATTTTTCTTTTCAAGTTAATTTTTATTTAGTGTCACTTGTTTCATTTTTATTGTTTACATGAATCATATTCTTAGTGTAAAATATAGTCATGGCAATATATATCTAATCGAGGTAATTATGGATAAGAAAAGTGGTCATTCGTCAAATAAAAATTTGTATATAGGGATTCGCGAAATAGCGGCGCTTGCCAACGTTTCAACAGCAACCGTCTCGCGGGTTATCAACACGCCGGAGTTATGTTCTCCCGCAACACGTAAAAAAGTTGAGCAAATTATCAAGGAATATAATTATGTTCCTAACGAAAGTATTACGCGTATCTTTTCAAAATCTTCTAAAACCATCGCTTTTTTTATACTGGATATTGAGAACCCATTCTATACCAATCTTATATTGGAACTAAATGATCTTTGTTTCAAAAAACGGTATACGTTGTTAATTTGCGCAACGGAAAATGACGAAAAAAAAGAACAGGCTTATCTGGAATTCTGCCTGGCAAAACGGTGCGAAGGCATTATCGTAACAGAAGGCGTCTCCCGCAATAACTTTAAAAATATCAGCATACCAATTGTAACGCTAGACCGCCAAATTAGTCCGCAAACGCCCTGCGTCACTTCGGAAGGGTATCATTCTGTCAGGAAATCAATCAACTACATGTATAATTTGGGTCATCGAAAGATAGGATTTATCGGGCCGGAAGATTTATGCTCTATCGATATTCGTTTTTCCGGTTATACGGATGAGCTTACCGAAAAAGGCCTAGACATCAAGCCGGAATACATTTTTAGAAAAAAGGCTTCGCCTAACCCGCAATTAGGCAAAGAGGCGCTGCAATACTATCTTTCCATAAGCGATGCCCCTACCGCCGTATTCTGCGCAAATGATATGATCGCCTTAGGTCTTATTAATGAAGCCACTTTAATGCGAATTTCTATTCCCGAAAACTTATCCGTATGCGGTTATGACCATGTTCTTAGCAATTATCTGTATATGCCGCTTACTACAATAGAACAAAATATCCCCAAGATTGCTTCCGCCCTTTTTAAAGCACTTACACAGCCTTCCAGCAATGCGTCTTTAGAAATCATAGATGTTAATTTTATTCCAGGTAAAACATGTTCAAGGCTAAAAGACAGCAAAAGGATTTGAAATCGCAAACACAGGCAAACTTGTTGTTTGCATAGACCCTCAATAAGTTAATGATGGACTAAAGCGATGTCAAAGTGTTCGGCACCGCATTACCATTCTCTTCATTTGCTTATGCACCTGTTTTCTACAATATGCTTGGTCTTGCTGTACGCAAGCAGATTTCTATATTCCTTCATTGTCCTTATTACACGCATCGTTTTTTGGAGATCTATCCTATGCTTGCTTTCGTTTTTCCATATCTTTCTTTTCTTTGGTACTTTAGTGCGAATACACCAGAATACCGGCGCTCTCATTTGAAATGCGCTGCACTTTTTTATTTTACTTATGCCAAAAACCTCCTTGTCATCTTAGTAATACGGTCTTTAGACCTTTACTAATCCTATACGCGGAGGTTTTTTTTTCGAAAACTTTTATTTTGCTGCCGTTAAAATTAATTATTCTTGCCCGTTCCAACAATAGGTGCACATTTTGCATGGATCAATGCCAACCGAATCCTGCAGATCATCCAAACGGTGATAACGCAGGGAAGTAAGATGCAGCTCCTTGCATACCCATTCCGTCAGATTTGCATGGCGCGCACTGTCCGGATCGGCATATTCCTGCAGTATTTCCATGGAAACGTCACCTTCCTTTTGTTGGATCAGCTTCCGCGCAACCAGGTCAAAATCAGAAGTTGAGCGGGAAAAGCTCAAATACTTGCACCCGAAAAGAATCGGCGGGCACGCAGAACGTACATGTACCTCCTTAGCGCCGCTTTCGTATAAAAATTGAATTGTTTCCCGCATTTGTGTTCCGCGAACAATAGAATCGTCTATCATCAACAGCTTTTTCCCTTGAATCAGCTCCTTAACAGGGATTAGCTTCATATGAGCGATCAAATTACGCAAATCTTGTCTTTGCGGCATAAACGAACGAGGCCATGTTGGCGTATATTTTATAAATGGGCGGGCAAAAGGAATTCCCGAATAGTTTGCATAACCAATCGCATATGCAGTACCTGAGTCCGGCACACCCGCCACTATATCCGGCTGCACACAGTCTCTGGATGCTAAAAGACGTCCGCTTTCATAGCGCATTTGTTCAACATTTACACCCTCGTAGCAAGTAGTGGGATACCCGTAATAAGTCCAAAGAAAGCTGCAGATTTTCATCTTTTCTTTGGGCGGCAATACGTCCTTGATCCCCTCCGGTGTGATTAACACAATCTCTGCAGGTCCCAGTTCTCTTACATCATGATACCCTAAGTTTAAATAAGAAAAACTTTCAGATGCCACGCAGTATCCATCCTCTTTTTCCCCCAACACCAGCGAGGTTCGTCCTACATGATCTCGCGCAGCGTAAATGCCTTCCTTTGTCAACACAAGCATAGTCATAGATCCCTCTATATGTTCTTGTGCATAGCGGATTCCTTCCGCAAGTGTTTCCTGACTCCCCACCAGAGCCGCCACCAACTCCGTAGGATTCAACTTCCCATTCCCCATTTCAGAGAACTGTGAAAACCCATTTTTAAAGCATTTGCGAATGATTTCGTCAGCATTATTGATACGCCCCACCGTAGCAACTGCATATGTCCCCAAATGTGAACGTACTGTCAATGGCTGCGGCGCGGTATCCGAGATACTGCCTATTCCCATAGGCCCCGCCAAATTCTCTACATCTCTTTCAAACTTCGTACGAAATGGAGAATTCTCAATTCCGTGGATAGCCCGCAAAAAACGTCCTTCCGAGTATACCGTCATTCCCCCACGATAAGTTCCCAAATGCGAATGATAATCCGTTCCGAAAAACAAATCGTATGCACAATTATCTTTTTTTGCTACGCCGAATACGCCGCCCAATTAACTGATCCTCCGTTTTTAATTTTGTTACCCAACAATTATATCATTTTATGCAATGAGGTACTACAAAAATCCACTCAAAATTGCATATAATAAAAAAACACTCAGCAAGCTTTGCCAAGTTTATATCATAACGTTTCCAATTTGTTTTTGCTAAACAAATATGATCTAACCTATCGGCAGCATTACCTGAAAAAGTTGGTAGTAAAGCAAAGGCACAATGCCCGCGTTCACAAGGACCTAACCGCAATAGTCTTGGCTTTCTTCGGGAAATAAACGATGACAAGGCAGTAAAAATTCCATACGCTACGGATAGGATGGCTGCCTCAAGAACCATCACGATGTGCTTAACATTACCCAAAATGATGCAAAACAGTTAAACAAATCATGACCACCCATCAAACGGGCGATCTGCTCTGAGGCTATAAACCTCTGTTACCGGCCAGAGCCTAAAGACGCTGGCTTTCACTTTGTTCAAGCCTTAAATGCCCTTGACACGTTGCAGCCCTTTAAAGGGCTTTTGGGTATCAAAGGAATGCGTTTGAATCCTTTTTCAAACGTACCACTCAGCGAGATAAACGTATTTTTATTTATGTCAGTTGTTTTACTTCCGGATATCCGACAATTAATATCTTATAATTCAATTCCAACAACAGCTATCTCTTTTTCTTTCTCTATAATAATGCTGAAGAGCGTTTCATTTAAATATGCGCTTTTATTAAGTAGGCATTGGAAATTTCATGCACGAGAAATCATATTCTATACTCAATTTTTATTGTTTTTTCAAATATACGTTTTTTTGTTCACATAATTTTTCTGCTATCGTATATATTCTTGAATTATAAGCGTTAATATCTTCATACTTAAATTTTCCCAGCATCTCAAAAATTTGATGTGATACTGTTTTCTCTATTTTTTCTACGGGATAAATATTTTGTCCGGCACAACTGTTATTATCATTTTGCTTTTCTGTGCAGCGATATTTAAGTTTTATTATCCCGCACTTGTCTTTTTTGCTCGTAAAATTTTGTGAGAGAGTGTCCGCAATGCCAACACTTAATAATCCCTACAAACAATAAATGTAACTTAAGAGCTACATCGTCTTTGTTAGCTTTAGCGTATGCTCTGCGGTTAACCCGAGCTTGCTCCCACGTCGACTTATCTGCTCTCGTCGATAATTTTAACCCGACTGTTATCCGTTTTAATCAAATTAATGCTTTGTGGACTTTTGCCATAGGCAGGATATCCCTTATATATTGGATTCTTGCGCATATAGGTTATGCTACTTTCTTTCCAAAGATCGCCCTTTCGTGTAGGTGTGTGCTGTTCATTCAGTTTTTTTGCAATTTTATTATTGCCATATCCATAGTTGACTGCGCATTCAAAAATTTTGCACACGGCTTTCGCTTCATCTTCATTTATTATAAGTTCACGTAAATTCATGCCTTTTTTATCTATTAATCTAGAAAACGGAGAAAAATAATCATAGGCGGGAGACCTGCCATGGAATTTTCCTTTTTTCGCCTTCAGCCTGCCAAAACGAATATGATTAATAAGCTTATCTGTATGAGTCTAAATTTTCTGTTGTCCTTTCGTGACTGACCACACCTCAATATTTTGATTAATAAACCATTCAACTACTTGTGAAGTTTCATCATCTCTCCTACCAAGACAGTCAGACATAAATACTAATAAAATATCGAAGTTTTTTCGATGGCTTCGTTTTTAATTCCTTGTATTGCATCACGGTTTGCTACACTGTTTTTGTATCCACTAATTCCCTTTTCACTGTATTCCTTAATTAATGACCAATTGCGTTGGCGCATAATAAATTCACGACATGCATTTTTTCACGCGGAATATTAAATTTTTCGTCCGTTTGATTTTTTGTAGATACTCGACAAAGGCAAAGAACCCGTTTTATATCGTTTTCTGTCTTCATGATTCTGCTCTTTTCTCAACTATTGTATTCGATGAATTTATTTATAATATATTTAATATTTATATTATACAGCGAACGTTATAAAGATTAAGCCGATGTTTTTCGAAGTTAAAAAGCGCGTTATAAAGCTAAAAAACGCTGTATGCTATAATATATAGCACACAGCGTTTTTGAAATTTTTCCCCTTAAAAAATTGGAATAGGTATTGACGTTAAAAAACACCGCTGCCTTCATATCATCTGGGCGATCACCTCTATTTCCACCAATACATCTTTTGGCAGACGCGCGACCTGAACGGCACTGCGCGCGGGATAGTTGCCTGTAAAATAGAGCGAATAGACCTCGTTCATCGCGCCAAAATCATCCATGTTTTTTAAAAAAACGGTCGTCTTCAACACATGGTTGAAATCCGTTCCTGCTTCCCTCAGCACCGCCTCCAAATTTGTAAATACGCGATGCGCCTGTTCCCTGATTGTTCCGCCGCTCACTACACCTGTTGCCGGGTCGAGCGAAATCTGTCCCGAGGTATAAACCATCCCGTTGATCGCGATGGCCTGCGAGTAAGGACCGATTGCGGCAGGAGCGCCGTCCGTCCTGATAACCTTTTTTTGCATTTCATTGTTTCTCCTTTCTTTTTTCTTTGCCTTGCTCTTAGTCCATTTCTTCGATTCGGTATCCCATTTTTTCCAGAACCTTTCGAGTTTCCATAATATGTTGTCTGTCATTTGCCTCCAGCACTAGCTCCACCTGCGCCTCGCCCAGCTCAACCTGACTTCGGTTGCGGTCGTGGTTGATCGATAAGATATTAATATTACAACCAGCGATGGCCTGTGCCAACCGCGCCAGCTTTCCCGGCTTATCTTCCACTGTCGTACGGAACGTCGCCATTCGCCCCGTTTGAATCAAACCACGCTCGATAATCCTGCTGATCATCCGCGCATCGATGTTTCCGCCGGATACGACCGCCGCTGTTTTCTTCCCATGCCATTCCCCGCCGCCAGCCATTGCCGCCGCAACCGTAAGCGCGCCCGCTCCCTCGGTTACCATCTTATGATTTTCTATCATCCAGAGCACCGCC
Organism: Christensenella sp.; assembly: GCA_034926635.1. Classification (GTDB taxonomy): domain Bacteria; phylum Bacillota; class Clostridia; order Christensenellales; family Christensenellaceae; genus Christensenella. The sequence continues at coordinate 82,701 of JAYFQX010000022.1, forward strand.
GCTGCCGTTTGGTCGTCCTCCACCGTCACAATCCCGTCCAGATATTTTCGGCAAATCCCGTAACTCACCGAGCCCACCTTTCGAACCGCAACGCCGTCCGCAAAGCTGTTCACCGCGTCAAGGGATACCGGGCCGTTTTCCCGGAACGCCGCCTTCATTGTAGCTGCCCCGACAGGCTCCACGCCGTATATCCGGATTCTGGACGAAACAGCTTTTGCCGCAAGCGCTACGCCCGCCGCAAGGCCTCCGCCGCCTACCGGTACCAGAATCACTTCTGTATCTGGCATATCTTCCAATATCTCAAGCGCGACGGTTCCCTGCCCCGCGATAACCGCCGGATCGTCGTAAGGGTGGATGAACACCGCGCCCGTATCTTCCTCGATCCCCTTGGCAAAAAGATAAGTATCGTCGTAAATCTCGCCGTGCAGCACGACCTCCGCCCCAAGCGCGCGCGTCGCATTCACCTTAGAAAGTGGGGCAAATTTCGGCATGACAATGGTCGCGCGGATCCTCATCTCACGCGCTGCAAGCGCCACACCTTGCGCATGGTTTCCCGCCGAGCTTGCAATCACGCCCATTTTTCGCTCCTCTTGTGTCAGCAGCCTCATGCGGTTGTACGCGCCGCGCACTTTAAACGACCCGGTTGTTTGAAGGTTTTCGGTTTTCATAAAAAAATCCGTTGTTCCTTCCGTCGCGGAGGACGGGAGCAGGCGCGTATGGACGATCCATTTCGGAAAATTTTCCCGGGCTTCCTTGATTTTTTCCAAAGTACAGGCTGTCTCCATCCCAATTTCCTCCGTTGCTGTAGCGCTCCCCCCGATTTTACAGCTTTTCCGTTAGAATTTTAAATACAGACAGGCAGTCTGCGTCATCACGCCGCAGACCGCCTTTTTCCCAAGCTTCTTATTTTTTAGTATATCCTATTTTTCCGCCTCAATGATGGACATTGCGTATTCGTCGGCCGCCAAATAAGTTGTAATTCCTTTTTCTTTGGCAAGCGCGATCACCTTGCGCGTCGTATCGTAAATCCCATCCACTTTTCTTGTCACGACTTCTTTATCAAAGCTCGCGTTCGCTACTTCTTCGCTGCAACTGATAATGCCGCCCGCATTAACGATATAATCCGGCAGATAGAGGATATCGCACGCTTCCAGCGCCTCGCCTGTTTCCGCGTCCGCCAATACGTTGTTGGCGCACCCACTCACCATGGCACAGCGCAGTTTGGCTACGTTTTCCGTATTCAGGATCGCGCCCAGCGCGCACGGCGCAAAAATATCGCAATCCGTCGCAATAATATCATCCGTCACTTCCTGCGCGCCCAGCTCTGCAACCGCCTTTGCAACGGCTTCCTTGTTGATGTCTGTTACCTTTAAAAACGCACCGTCTTTGGCAAGCAGCTCGCACAGCGCATATCCTACGCTACCCAAGCCCTGCACGGCAATCACTTTTCCACTCAGCGATTCCGAGCCAAATTTTTCCTTTGCGCCCGCACGGATTCCCATATAGACCCCGCGCGCTGTATAAGGCGAAGGATTTCCGCTGATTTCCGGTCTGCCCGTCACATAGGGGGTCACCTCGTTGGTGTAGGCGATATCCTGTGCGGAGATATTCACGTCTTCCGCCGTATAATACCTGCCTCCCAAAGAATTGATGATCCTGCCATACGCGTGGAAAAACTCCTGGCTTTTCAATTTTTTCGGATCGCCGATAATGACGGCTTTTCCACCGCCCAGCTTCAAACCGGCAGCGGCGTTTTTGAGCGTCATCCCACGCGACAGTCTCAAAACGTCATAGATCGCAGCCTCTTCCGTATCGTAATTCCAAAACCGCGTTCCCCCGACGGCAGGTCCCAAAACCGTGCTGTGTATGGCGACGATCGTTTGAAGTCCCGTGCTCTCATCTCGGGCAAATACTACCTCTTCATGTCCGTATCCCTGCATTTTGTCTAACATATCTGTTTCCTCTCTTTTCTTCCCTATATTATATTTTTATTCTTTCGGACAATTCCACATCTATTTTCTACGCCTGTCTTGCAGCCTGTGCGCCCATCTCAAGGGCATGCTCGTTCATAGGGATCAGTTTTGCTTTCTTTTCTCCCATGATATTCGCGAGGCACTCGATAATCGTCTTGTTTTGTACAACCTTTTTGCATTCGTTGTAC
>JAYFQX010000013.1:0-99250 GCA_034926635.1 Christensenella sp.
TGCAACCGCTCTCACGCATCGCTTTTACTTTTTTGATTATTTTTTCCCCATAATGTTTTCCCATTTGAAAGACCTCCTGCTGTAATATCCTACAACAGGAGGTCTTTTTCTACAATGTCCGCTTTCAGGGGTTCAGTCTACCCCTTTTAAAAGGGTTTTTTTAGGTGATACGATCCATGGCAGGCGGGGCTGAAGCTTTTGTGGCTTTTTAGACACACTTACGCGCAGCCGTTCCAATCAAAAAGGCATATGGCGGGCTTACAAGCCCGTCATATGCCTTTTTTAAAGTATCGCTTCATTTTTGCCCGTAATATGCGTCCTTTCCATGCTTTCTCAAATAATGCTTGTCCAGAAGCTCCCGGGACATCGGCTGCATCTCGCCGTTTGTAACCACGCTTCCTACAAATGCCAGCATTGCCACTTCATCCAGCACCACCGACTTCTCTACAGACTTCGCCGCGCTCTCCGCCCATACAAACGGGCCGTGATTTTTTACCAGCACGGCGTTTACCGAATCCGGGTCGATCTCCCGGAACGTCTCCACAATCACTTTTCCAGTGTTTTCCTCATACGCATCCCTGATTTCCTCCGGCGTCATATCCCTCGTGCACGGTACTTCGCCATACAGGTAATCCGCATGCGTCGTACCATACGCAGGCAGCCCCTTTCCCGTCTGCGCCCAAGCGGTGGCCCAATTGGAATGCGTATGGGTAATACCGCCGATAGACGAAAACGCACGGTACAGCACGACATGCGTGAGCATATCGGACGACGGATTGAACTCCCCTTCTATCGTCTTCCCGTTCAAATCCACAACAACCATATCGTCTGGTGCCAGCCTATCGTACTCCACCCCGGACGGTTTGATTACCACAAGTCCTTTCTCCCTGTCGATACCCGAAACATTTCCCCATGTAAACGTAACCAATCCAAATTTTGGTAAAAGCATATTCGCTTCGTATACTTCTTTCTTTAACTGCTCCAGCATATATTCCTTCCTTTCCAGAATCCAAAATATTTCTTCAATTCTGTCACCGTTGCAAGGCCGTCTGCCAATATAAATCGGACAACATTAAATCCCTCTCGAATTGATCCATATCGATCCCGTTTCCAATATGAATAAATTCGATTCCCGCCATTTTTGCAAATTCACTCATGTGTTCTGCGTCCAAAGCATAGCTCAAAACAGAATGATGAGCCCCTCCCGAGAGTATCCATGCTTTGGCTGATGTTTTCAAATCCGGAAGCGGCTTCCACATCGTGCTCGCAACGGGAAGTCTGGGCATTTTTCCAATTGGCTTCACGCATTCCACATCCGCCGCGATCATGCGCATCCGTCCTCTCATGTCGACTAGCGAGACCGTAATCGCCTTTCCAGCCGCAGATTCAAAAATCATACGTGCCGGCGGCCTCCTGTCGCCGATCCCCAACGGATATGTATCGACCCGAATCTCGCCTTCCGCAATACTGGGGTCTACTTCCAGCATATGCGCGCCCAAAATCAGCTCGTTTTCCGGTTCAAAATGGTAAGTATAATCTTCCATAAAGGCGGCACCGCCCTCAAGCCCCGTACCCATTAATTTCATAATACGCTGCAGCGCAGCTATCTTCCAATCTCCTTCCCCGCCAAAGCCATATCCGGACTCCATTAACCTTTGGCAAGCAAGCCCCGGGAGTTGTTCCATCCCCCACAAATCCTGAAAATTCGTAGTAAACGCTCCAAAATTTTCCTTTTCCAAAAAACGCCGCAGCGCCGCCTCGATTTTCAACTGGTACCGCACCGCATCCACATTTTCTTTCGGCATAGAATATTTTTCTTCGCATTCGGCATAAAGCGCGTCTATCTGACCCTCCGTAATTTCTCTTACTCCCGCTGCTAAATCGCCGACCCCATGTGTGTTGACGGACCAGCCCAATACGATCTCCGCTTCTACCTTGTCGCCTTCCGTCACCGCCACATCGCGCATATTATCGCCAAAACGAACCACATTCAGCTTTCTACTTTCCGCAATCCCAACCGCTGCCCGCATCCACACGCCGATCTCATTGGCAACGGATTCATCCTGATAAAAACCAACCACTACTTTTCGTGGTATCCTCATCCGTGCTCCGATAAACCCATGCTCCCTGTCGCCGTGCGCCGACTGGTTCAAGTTCATGAAATCCATATCGATTTTTTCCAGCGGAATCATCCGGTTGAATTGCGTATGTAAATGCAGCATCGGCTTTTCCAAAACGTGCAGCCCGCGTATCCACATCTTTGACGGCGAAAAAGTATGCATCCACGTCATGATGCCGATACAATCATCGTTATAATTCGCTTCTTTTATAACTTGCTCGATTTCCTTGGAAGATGTCACAACTTTCCTGCAAACGATTTTAACCGGAATATGTGCAGCGGCGTTCAAGAATTCGGTTATCGCCCTCGCATGCTCTTCCACCTTTTGCAGAGTTTCATCGCCGTATAAATGCTGGCTTCCAATCAAAAACCATATTTCATATTGATTAAATGCTTTCATTTTTTCTACTCCATATTTTCTAAAAATATATCGATGTGCTCTCACTTCTTATTAAGATCCTTTTCGTAGTTATCTTATGCAAAAACTCCATTAACCTCTCCACGCAAAAAGCTTTTCTTTACTTTTTTAATATTATAGAAAAAGGCAGAAATTGTTTAACTCCTGCCTTTTCATGTTGCCTTAGTGGCTACAAAGGTATTAATACCTGCATTTATTTCAGCGAGTCCGTTTACACTATTGCAGATCTAAAATGCTTAATATTATCAGAAATAGAACTACTTTTTGAAAAAATGCTTGAACTTCCCGTTACAAACAAATCTGCGCCTGCTTTTCTCATTTTACGAGCATTTTCAAAGCTTACATTCCCATCCACTTCAATTAAAATTTCCCTGCCGGCTTCCCAAATCATCTTTTTTGCAGCAGCAATTTTCCGCAACCCAGAAGGTACCATGCTTTGCCCTGCAAATCCAGGATTCACAGTCATGATTAATAAAACGTCGATCTCTTCCATCAGGTAATCTAGCACCGCAAGCGATGTTCCAGGGTTTAATGCCAACCCCGCTTTCGCACCACGCGCCCTAATCTTTTGTAAAACACGCTGTGTATGTACGCATGCTTCTTGATGCACGCAAACAATATCATTCTGTTTAATGTCAAAAATATCTACCGCCGCATCCGGCTTTTCTACCATGAGGTGCAAATCAAGAGGAATATCCGTCATCTGGCGCAAAGCGCTAATGTAATCCGTTCCAAGCGAGTAATTCGGAACAAAAATCCCATCCATTACATCACAATGCAAATACTCAATTCCGGCTCGTTCCAGCTCATCTATTTGTTCCTTTAAACAAGATAAATCAGCGCACATCATCGATGGAGAAATCATACCATTCATACATCATACCTCATGGATTAATAACAACACGTTTACCTTCTTTATTCTCAGCAATAGCAATTCCTTTGAGAATATCATCAAGCGGCAATCTATGCGAAATAAATTTTTCTGTATCTAAAATACCCGATGCGATAAGCTCTACTGCTTTCATATGATGGATTGGCAGCGACCCATGTGTACCATGCACAAATAATTCTTTATAATGAATGATATTCGTATCCATGGTAACAGTCGTTCCATGTGCCAAGCCTCCAAAAAGATTAACACGACCCCTATTTTTAGCATAACGCAAAGCATCAGCCTGCGCATTCGGAGAAGGACACGCCGTAATGACTACTTCTGCACCCATTCCATCCGTTTCTTCCATAATCCTTTTATAAACATCTTCTGAGCCTGCATGAATGAAAACATCTCCTGCAAATTGTTTAGCTGCATTAAGCCTGTCTTGATCCATCTCCACTACGATAATTTTTGTTGCACCCATGAGCCGAACAACTTCCATGATCATACATCCAATAGGACCTGTCCCTATTACTACAACTGTATCTCCTAGTTTAATACTGGAAAGAATCATACCGTTTAACACGCACCCAAGAGGTTCTGCTAAAGCAGCCTGATCATAAGAAACATGATCCGGTATTTTTACAATAGGTCCATATGTCAGCATTATTTTATTAAGCGGTATATATTCTGCAAATCCTCCCTGAAATTGGTATCCTGTTGCATAATTAATCATACAATTATTGGAAAAACCCGCTTTACAGAATTTGCACTCGCCACACGGGATGTCCGCACCAATTGCAACGCGGTCTCCAATTTTCCAATGCGATACATTTTTACCTACTTCCGCAACTTCCCCGGCTACTTCATGACCAATGATGCACGGTGTGTTGACACGATCATTACCATGGCGAAAAATTCTGATGTCAGATCCGCATATCGCACAGGATTTCACCTTTACTAGAATTTCATCATCCGTTATCACCGGTTTTGGAACATCTTTTACGACCATCTTATTCAGTTCTTCTAATACTGCTGCTTTCATTTCAAACTCCTTTATTCCATTTCAAAAATTATTCTATTATAAAAATCTGTTTTTTCAGAAATCAGTTTCATTGCTTGTTGATACTCATCCAAAGAAAACTTTTGCGTCACAAAAGGCTTTAGCTCGACTTTTTTATCCGCCATGGCATTCAGAACAATCTCCCAATCATTTTTCTTATGTGTATAGCTTGAATTCCACGTACCGAACAATTGTAATTGCTTTCTCAATATCTCCCAATAATCATGCTGGCTTAAATTCATATCTCCAGCTGGATTTCCCATTAATACAACTTTTCCAAGAGGTTTTACTGTTCGTAAGCAAGCGGCATATGTTTGCGATACACCAGCGCCTTCCAGCGCCAAATCAACGCCTTTACCTTTTGTGATATCTAATACAACTCGTTCCCAGTCTCTCGTTTTATTGTTAACCGTATATTCAAAACCAATCGAATTTGCAAAATCAAGCTTTGCTTGATCAATATCTAATAAAATTACTTTGCTCGCCCCACACATTTTTGCCAAAGATGCAAGCATCAAGCCAATTGCACCACATCCAAAAATCGCAACAACATCGCCCGGATTAATACCGGCACGCGAAAGTGCGTGTAAAGAAACTGCCGCAGGCTCTGCCATAGCCATCTCGAGATAAGATAACTCCTTATCGCACAATACAAGATTCCAGGCTGGTACAGCAATATAATCTGCAAATCCTCCATCACATCTCGAGCCAAAATAATTATAGTTTCTACAGGAAGCATATTCTCCCACTTCACACATATCACATTCGTGACATGGTAAAAGCGGAAACACCGAAGCCGCTCGATTTAATAACGATGCATCGGTTCCTTCCCCCAACGCTACAATTTGCCCCGCAAATTCATGACCAGGGATGGTAGGAAAATGATAGGTGCCTTTTACAAATATTCTTCCCACATCTGATCCGCAAATGCCTGAGGCCTTTATCTTTAATAACACCTCTCCTGCTTTTGGCTGGGGTCTCGGAACTTCTTCACACCGAATATCCCCAATTCCATGTAGCACAAGCGCTTTCATCATTTCATTTTTGTTTTTCATAAAACCACAACACCCTTAATTTTGTTTTCTTTCGACCGATACATAAATTCAATACCTTCCGCTGCTTCTTCCAGCGTAAACTTTTGTGTAATCAGCGCATCAACATCCACTAATCCAGCATTAAGTGTCGCAATTGTAGAAGGCCACACAAGCGGAGTAAGCCATGAGAACTTAATAATTTTATCGCTCTGAATTGCGCTTAAAAGCGGAACTTCCAACTTATCATTAGTTCCCGGCAAACCAAAAAATACAATCGTTGCATGTCCACCGCCTAAATCAACCGCGGAATTGATTGCAGAAACAGCATTCGTCGGAACGATTACTCGATCAGCCATCATTCCGTCTGTTAATGCTAAAATGCTTTTTTTGATATTTGGAGTATAATAAGCCGAAGCCACATTTAATGTATTAATAATACAATTCGCTCCTAATTCCAGCCCCTTTTCCAATTGCCAATCCACGACGCCTACCAAAATAATTTTCCCGGCTCCACGCGCCTTTGCAATCTGTGTCATCATAAGACCGATTGTACCCGAACCGATTATTACTACAACATCTCCTAATTGCACGTCCAAATTTTTCATGCCATACATCGCACACGCCAATGGTTCTGTCAGTGCACCTGCCGCAAACGAAACATTATCCTTTAATTTAAAAACATTTGTATATTCTATTTTCGTATATTCCGCAAATCCACCATTTACACTTGTCCCAACCACACGACAATCTTTGCAAAGATTAAACTGAGCTTTGCGACAATAATTACAGGCATTACATGGTTGCACAGGATTTAACGCTACTCTGTCTCCGATTTTAAGCGTTCCTTTTGATTTGACGTAATCACCCATTGCAACAATCTCACCAGCAACCTCATGTCCAAGTACAAGCGGGCCTTTCCCATCAGCAGTATCAAGCGGACTAAATCCATAATAATATGAAATATCCGAACCGCAGATCCCACATGCTTCAACTTTTATCAATACTTCTTTTTCACTAATTTCCGGAATGTCCATTTCCACCATTTCCATCCGTTCCGGTTCTACAAATAATTGCGCTTTCATCTTTGTTTTCATTTAAAAACCGCCTTTCTCCACAGTCAACACTCCACGCTTACCATTTTTTTAAATTTTATATATTTTTCATCGTATCCGGCTTTTCCACTTTTTATCGGCTCAAACACTGTTGCAATACGGTGCATATTTTCAGCAGCTTCTGCTAGATCGGCATATACTCCCAATGCTACAGCGCAAATCATCGCACATCCTAAAGACGCTGATTCACGACAGGCAGATACCTTAATCGGCATTTGAAGAATATTAGCTTTTATTTGTAGCCACAAAGCAGAATTCGTTCCACCGCCTACTGCTATAATGTTTTCATAGTGCAGTCCTGTCCGACTCAAAATTTCAAGGTTATACTTTTGTTCAAAACACATTCCCTCTAAAATGGCTCTATATATACTAAAACGATCATCAGCCAGATCAATATTTACAAAACTCATACGCATATCATTGTCAAGCGCAGGGGTTCCCCTTCCACACAGATATGGTAAAACCATCATTTTTGTCTTCGCTTTCGCAGCATTTTTTTCATATAACTCATATGGTGGTACACCATTCACATATTCATGTTTGTCACATAACGATTCAAAAAACCATTTTATCAACACCCCACAAGCAGGGTTATACAGCATGGTACAAAACTGATCCGCCTGCAAATAAGGTTCATTTGCAAACTGGTATAATAACGTAGTTTCTTTAGAAAGAGGTTTCTCTAATATTGGGGTCAGCGCTTCGCTCGTGCCCATGGAACACACAACATCATTTTTGCTATTTCCGCCGCCAGCCGCACAACACGGTTGATCATGTCCTCCGGCTATAACTTTTAAAGTCGGAGAAATGCCAAGTTCATGTGCAACCTTAGAATTTATGGTTCCTAACACTGTCCCAGACTGCACAGCTGGGGCAAATTTTCTTTCATCAATGCCAAGTAAATCTAATAAGTTTTTATCCCAGCATTTTTTTTTCACATTAAATAACATCGTTCGCGATGCGATAGAATATTCACTATAAGGTTCACCCAACAATTTATAATAAATAAAATCTTCCATCAATAAGAAATACTTGGTTTTATCGTAAATTTTCGGATATTCGTTTTTAATAAATAATATTTTTGCAAAAGAATAAGTTGAACTCATTGCCAAGCCACAATTCTCAGCAATATACTCAGGATCCAATAGATCTTTCTTTTTTGCATAAATATTATCCGCGCGCGAATCGCTTCCTACCATTACACGAGAGATAATATTCCCCTTTTCATCAACCGAAACGAATGCCTCGCCAAACGACGATACTGCCAATGCCGCAATCTCATTACTGTTCGAACATTTTTTTAATGCTTCTTGTAAAACATATTTTGTACATTCCCAAATATTTTCTGCATCTAATTCTCGTTTTTCAGATTCAAGCACATACACGTACTCACAATATGATGATGCCACAACATTCCCTTTTTCATCAAAAATATTCGCCTTGACGCCTGATGTCCCGAGATCCAGACCAAAAAACAACATAATTCTATCCCCTCTGCTTCACCAGAGACGGGGCTCCTTTTTCAGAAGTCCCGCTTCTGCCACTATTATTTCTTCTATTTCACAATCACATGGAGATCTTTATTCTGACGCATGGTTAACGCTACAATGATCAATAACACAACCCCCGTAACAACATCTTGTATCGTGGCATCTCCGCCCATCGTCATTACACCGGTTGTAATCATCATGATCAAAAACTCCCCACAAAAGATACTGATAATTGGATTTACCGTTTTTCGGAACGCTAATCCAATAAAGCATCCTAACAGCGGCATGAAGTTGCGATCCATTGTCTGCATATTCAACACAGGTTGAAATGATCCTCCATAACTCACTGACAAAATACTAGCAATCCCTACAAAAAGCCCACAAAACATATACGCAAAAATCTTTGTCTGGTTTACTTTAATTCCCGCGCTTTGTGCAACAAGTTCATTTGTACCAATTGCCCTAATCTGGACACCACGTTTTGTGTAAGTATAAAGAATATAGGCTAAAACCAATGCAATACAGCCAACTATGATATTATATGGTGCTTTGCCAAACATCCTGCTATTTTCGCCCAGAACAACGCCTCTGCTATTATTAAAAAATGTTCCTATTGTTTCAAATATCATCATTAGACCTATCGAAACAATTAAAGATGGTACCTTCAGCTTTATGTACAGAAAACCGTTTAATAATTCTAACGCAATTCCTACGCAAATGCAGACTGCAAACATCCCAATATAGCCAGTCGTTTGTGCAGCAAGCCCTCCCATGATCCCTGCCAAAACCATAATTGACCCAATCGCGAAATCGAACATGCCCATAACAACTATGAAATAGAGCCCCGATGCCAAAACAGAAGGGATAAACGCCTGCTGAAACATAATATATAATGTATTAGTATTTGCAAATCTCGCTGGCTGTATTAATGCACATACCGCATATACAATCGCTAATATGCCTAACAGTTTGAGTATGCCGCCTACTTTAGAATTCTTCTTTATTAATGGTTTCATCATAAGTTTATCCCTCTCAATACCTTAAGTGATTTTTGTATGTGAATTGTCTAACGGTTATTTCACCAAATCGGCATGACGCTGCGCAACGTCATCTACGCTATACGCTTCTGCAATGGACTTCAATTCATCTAATGTAAAATCAGGATTAAATGCAACTGCCATATCTCTAATTTCATCTTCTGTGTAGGCTTTAATATCACTTTTGCACCATTTGTCATAAGCTACTGCATCATCATAAGAAGTCAATACAATAGGCGTATCCTTAATTTCAATATATCCTTCATCCGAAAGCGGATTTCCCGTCGCATAGTTATACAGCAGCATAAACTCATACAAAGCATCTACCGAATGTCCACCAGTCATTGCAGCAATCTCACCATTCTTTAACTGCTCCGCAATATTAGGACCAAAATCAGAAGATACAAGCGGAATTTTCCCTGTTAAATCATGATTCTTAAGCGTTGTCATTGTTCCTTCCAACGGTTCTCCGCCACCTCCGCAGCATACCAAACCGTCCATTTCCGGATACGCTGCAATGAATCGTTCTGTTGCTGATGCCGCTGCTTCCGCCGTAGTTACTTCCCACTCTTCTGCAAGAATCGTTACTCCTTTTTCCTCAAATGCCCTCTTATATCCTGCATATCTCGCTTCATTTGTTGCATCTCCGCGATTCCATGTAATAAACCCTACCTGCGTAGCGCCTTTGTCTGCTAAAGCGCATCCCAGCAAATAACCTACATTCTCTTCATCTTCATGGGTAACGCCGATAAAGTACTGGGATTCTTCTGCCATCTTACGTACATCTTCATCTACGATTTGGCGCATGTATAATCCCAAATACACTTTATTTTCTTCACAGATCGAGATCAATTTAGGAAGAATTGCTTCAGAACTATTGCAAAGAAATACCGCCTGACATCCACTTGCAATCAAATTCTCTATATTTGCAATTTGCGTATCTGGATCAAATCCGTCAACCAAGAACGTATATTCGCACCCCAATGCATTTGCAGCCATTTGTAAATATTCATCTACTTCTAAGCCCAAAGCGCTTGTGTTGTCCCAGCCACTTACACCAATTTTGATACCTTGCGGAGCTCCTGCCGCTTCTGATGCCGCAGCACTCTCCTGAGTATCTGCTGCGCTTTCAACCGCCTTCGTTGCTGCAGCAGAACTCTCTGACGCCGCGCTTTCGCCAGTTGAAGTTTGTCCACAACCCGCCAGCAGAGCACAGATCATGACCAACACTACCATAATTGATACAACTTTTTTCATTTTATTTCTCCTTTTATTTTTTTGGAAAGTCTATCTCCGACAGTTGGGTTTCGTTAAAAATCAGCGAAACCCAAAACTGTCATATCGTCTTATTATTTATAATCTGCTACCCATTTAGCATTTGCTTCCATCAATTCATCCACCATCTTATCAATTTGATTCAGTGTCAATTGCGCACTCGTAAGCGGGTCGAGACGAATAGCGTCATAAATATAGTCCTTTTTCTTCTCAACGATAGCATGAGCCAGACAAAGTTGGAAATTCACATTAGTTCTGTTTAGCCCAGCCAACTGCTCCGGAAGTTTTCCTACAGCACATGGATGGATTCCCAGACGATCAGAGAAACAAGGAACTTCTACGATACAATCATCGGGAAGATTGAGAATAAGACCATCGTTCGGAACATTTAAATTGGAAAAGAACGTACGTCCTGTTTCTAACGACTCTACAAGATCGGGTACATAATGATGGGACTTTGTATGAACAACCGGTTCAGAGGTTTCAACCAATCTCTTTGCATCTTCATAATACTTAACCGCATTGTCTTCGTGGCGGTGCCACCAACGGTCTTCCACTTCATAATCCTTAATCATCTGTTCATTCTTACGGAAGTAAGGCGTATATTCGCTAAAATGAAACGGCGATTCTGTTACAAAATAGCGGAATTTTTCAAGCGCCTCAAAACGTACATAATCTACCAAATGTGCACCCATTGCTTTATAGCCACGTTCCATATCTGCGAACTTAGCAATACGTTCTTTATCTTTTGCGATTTCAAAAAGTTTCGGATATTGGTCTATACCGTCAACTTCGAGCTTCAAGAACCACGCCATATGGTTAATACCAGCAACCCAATAATCAATTTTTTCTACCGGTACTCCAAGATAGTTCGACATATGTTCAACCGTGCCCTGAACGCTATGACAAATGCCATAATGCTGGATTCCAGAAGACCAATCAAGCGGAATATTGATCGCACACATCGGATTCGCATGCTGGAACAGCAGTGCATCTGGACAAAGCTCTTCCATATCTTTAGCGATTTTAATAATCTCGGGAGCTACACGTAATGTTCTAAAAGCGCCCCCCGGTCCGAGAGAATCGCCAAGGTTTTGATTTACACCATACTTATCAGGAATTAATACATCATTATGAGCTGCCTGCGGTCCACCAATCGCAATACACTCTACAACATATTTTGCTCCCGGGAGAACTTCCCTCCTATCAGTCGTAGCAGTAACCTTAATTTTCTTTCCACTCTGTTCTATCATTTTTTCATAAAGTCTTCTCGATAAATCCAACTTTGTGGTATTGATATCAACAAGAGCCATTTCATCCACCAAAACATCATCTTTCAAAAGAAGATCCCCGACAATGTCTTTCGCGAACATAGTACTTCCCGCGCCAATTAATACAAGTTTTGTCATTTTATTTCCTCCTCAATAGAATTCTTTTTATATTTTTTCTTGAACACTAAGCTATAACAAGATCCCTCCTCTCAAAGATATGCTTCCCAAATTCAAAATCTTTTATTTTATAACGAGATTTCCTTGTTTTTCACGCACAGCCGCTACCGCTACCAAGAATATCAAGCCTTTTGCAAGTTGCAACACAGCAGCGTTTGCACCCAATATAACAAGCCCATTGCTTAACACATTTAGAGTAAGCGCACCTATGACACCACACCATATTTTTGAATTCATACCGCCCGTTACCGGCAAACCACCTAACACCAATACCGTTAGAATATCCGTCTCCAACAACTGGCCTGTTGCAGGTGCTGCCACACCAGTACGTGCCATAAGTAAAAATGCGCCCAACCCACAAGTGATACCCGCAATACAAAATGAAAATATCTTCACTCGCGATGCATTAACCCCCGCATAAATAGCAGCTAACTCCCCAGCACCTACCGCGCGGCATTGTTTCCCGAGCTTTGCGAAGTTGAATAAATAAATACTTACTACAAGTACAATTGTCAAGACCATAATTTTAAACCAAAGATTATCAAATGTTTTTGAAAAATCCAGTGGCGCTGCAACTGCACCTGTCGACGTCATCAAATATATAGTTAATCCACGAAGTATTACCATCATACATATTGTTACAATAAAGGATTGCATCTTTAGTTTTGCAACCATAAAACCATTTAGGAATCCAACAAGCAAACCTATTCCTATCATAACCACAGCCGCAAGCAAAAAGCTTTGTTTTGCCGCATAAACACCAGCCAACGTACAAATCGCTACAAGTGATCCCTGAGAAAAATCAAGACATCCAAGAGTCATAACAAATGTCACGCCAATAGATAAAATAATCAATACAAATGATTGTTCTAATATCAGCGATAAATTAGATGGCACAATCAATTTACCTTGCGTTAAAATCGAAAATACAATTAAAATCAATATAAATGCCAAAAATGGTACAAATCTAGATATATTACTCTTCGCTCTCATTTTTTCGTTCCCCAATCCTTAATTAAATAATATACTCAATGACCGTCTCTTCGCTTAAATCGCGGCTGCGTTTGAACTCTTTTGATATTCCTTTTTCGTTCATAATTAAAATCCGATCACTCATTCCCAATAATTCAGGCAGTTCTTCGGAAATCATGATAATAGAAATCCCGTTTCCGGTCAGTTTTTCCATAAGGCGGTAAATAGCAGCTTTTACTTTTACATCAATTCCTCTGGTTGGACAATCCAAAATCATTACATCAGGGCCATAATTCACCCAGGTCGCAAGAGCAACTTTCTGCTTATTACCACCGCTTAAGAATAAAACATATTGATCTAAGCCAGCCATTTTTACATCTAATGTTTGGGCTCCCAGTGTTGCAAATTCTTCTTCATCCTTCTTCGCGATTCTTCCATGCTTTTTAAGTTTATCTAATGACGGCAAGCAAATATTATCTTTTATTCCTGCCAAAAGCATTAATGACTCTTTATCTCTATTTTTAGAGATATATGCTACACCGCTTTTTAGTGCAGCATCAATTCCTGTTATTTTCTTTCCTTTGCACTCCACATTGCCAGATACCGGATGATAAGTACCATAAAGGACTTTTCCAAGTTCATGCATTCCTGATGCAGTCAACCCTCCAATTCCTAAAATCTCCCCTTTATGAAGATCAAAGGTAATTTCTTTTGAATTCTTTTCCAAGCAAATTCCATTTACACTAAGTACGACTTCAGAAAAATCTTTATTATCATAATCTTCGCGGTAATACTTATGTTCCAATTCTCGTCCTACCATCATAAGCTTTAATTGATTTTCTGTAACCGTACCATCGTTTTCAACCTCTCCCACTACTTTCCCGTCACGCAAAACGGTAATTGTATCACATTTTTCTAGTACCTCTTGTAAATCGTGAGATATAAAAATAACCGTCTTTCCTCTTTTACGCATTCTGTCCATGAGTTGATATAAAACATCTCTGCCTTTTTGCGAAAGAGCTGTTGTTGTTTCATCTACAATTAGTAATTGTGGATCTATTGTCATTGCTTTAATGATTTCGACAATTTTACGATCTTCAAATGATAAAGTGGAAATATCATCAGCCGCATCTACCCCTTGCATTTCATATTGCTTCAATAGTGCATTCGTTTGGCTATTCATCTTTTTCTTATTAATAATTCCACCGCGCATAAACATTTTTTCGCGCCCTATAAATATATTCTCAGCAATACTTAATCCTTCAATGGTATTCATCTCCTGAAGTAATATGGCAATTCCATGACCATTCGCATCTAACTGATCATGTGGAAGGTATTCTGATTGATCCAAGTATATTTTTCCACCATCCGGTTTGTTAATTCCCGCTATCATTGATGTGATCGTCGATTTTCCGGAACCGTTTTCTCCAATCAATCCGCGAACTTCCCCACTATAAAAATTGATATTTGCCTTTTCTACCGCGGTCACTCCGACGAAAATCTTCGTGAGTTCTTCAACTCTTAAAAAAACTTTTTTTGCCATAATACTTGATACACTCCATTCCGTAATAATCGGTTTGACTATCATCTGCTTTTTATATTTTCATACGTATTCATGAAATATAAATAAAATAAATATCTTATAGAAAATTATCTATATTCACTTAATCATTTATGGTTTCTTTTTTGCCCCTAGAAAATCGGCATAAGATTAAATTGCGTTAATACTAATTTTTATTTAATCATATAAGACTTTTTTAAAAAAGTCAAGAGCGTTTTTTATATTTTTAAAATTTATATTTTTTAAAAAATATAAAAAATATTTTATTTTCGAAAGGAATTTATATAGTCAATGTAGAATTATTAATATATCTAAAAATTTGACAGTTTTAGGAAACCAGCAAAGGAGAAACCATGCGTCATAAAGTTACCATGAATGATGTAGCGAAAGCAGCGGGCGTTACCCAGTCCACCGTTTCACACGTCATCAATAAGTCAGCTTCAGTTTCAGATGGTGTATATAACCGCGTACAGGAAGCAATCAAAGAATTAGGCTATCAGCCAAACATTATGGCAAAAAGCTTAAAAACAAAAAAAACAAACGTAATCGGATTAATCGTTCCCGATATTTGTATCCCCTTTTTTGCGGAAATAGCAAAGGAAGTCGAGGCTAACATTCAAAAAGCCGGATATATATTAATGTTATGTAATACATTTTACAGCCCGGAATTAGAAAATAAATTTGTTTCTACTTTAATACAATATAATGTTGCAGGGCTTATTGTAAGTTACGGAGTAAGCGATCCGAATATTTATCATACAATCATAGAAAACGAAATTTCAGTTGTTACCTTAGACGACAAGGTTGATTTGGTAAATATTCAGATTCCTTCTATTGAAGTGGATAATTTCAGCGGCAGCGACTTAGCCGTTTCTCATTTAAAAGAGATAGGTGCAAAAAAAATATATTATGCCAGCGAGCCGCTTAGCAATAAAGCATTAAGAAATCGATTTGAAGGTTATAAATCCGCAATGCTGCAATACGGTTATGATTTCGACGATTCGATGTGCTTTATCGAAAGCAATCAGTCAGACAAGGTCAATATGGGTTATAATATTGGCGCGAAGATTATTCTCAACAAAGAGATTGATGCCGTTTTTGCTTCTAATGACCAGTTGGCTTGCGGTATTATTAAAAGATTTTTGGAATACGGCATTTCAATCCCTGAAGAAATCGCAATTGTTGGTTACGACAATGTGGTATGGTCAAAATTCATATCCCCTGCCTTAACAACGATTGCACAGCCTAATGTCACAATGGCTCAGTTGGGGTCTCGAAATCTTCTTACCTTAATTAAGGGTGGGACTCTTCCTGATGACGAGCAGGAAATTATCTTACAGCCAAGCCTAATTATCCGTGAATCTACATTGCGGGTATATCGATAGGTTAAATAATTTGGGCAATTATCTTTGAATTTCATATTTATGCTTCCCAAAGGCATTCTTTATGATTCAAACGAATCAGCATCTTCAATCGCTGCACTTTTTGCTATTGCTATTTTGTTGTAGCTATTTATGCAAGCGAATATATGTGAAAATTTTAAGGAGATAATCATGAAAAAAATTTCAATAGGAAGCTGGGCTTACGTATTTGGTCCTTACGCAAGTCAGCCAGTTCCGCTTGATACCGTTATTAAAGAAGTTGGCAAATTAGGTTACGACGGTATTAGTTTGGGCGGATTTAAACCCCATGCCCACTTCGAGTTATATCCCACAAAGGAAAAACAAGAAGCGTTGGTAGAATTGATATCATCAAACCATTTAGAAGCAGTTGAATATTCTCCCGATGTCAATGTATACAGTCCTATTACCGAGCAATCCGATTATCTAAAATTATACGAGAAATTCATTATTTTTATGGAACAATGTAAATTTCCGATTGTGCGTCTTGACTCGGGTATTGCGCCTATTATTCCGGCAGGTTTAGGCTATGACGAATGTATGTCTCGGCTGGTAAAAGCTTTCCGCTCAGCTGCCGAAATCGCGGCAGACCACGGTATCAATGTAGTTTGGGAATTCGAGCCAGGATTTATTTTCAACAAACCAAGCGAAGTTGTTGAAGTTACCGAACGCGTAGGCCATGACAATTTCTCAGTTTTATTCGACTCCTGTCATGCTTATATGGAAGCAGTTATGGGTTCCAGGCAAATCGGACAAAAAGAAACCCTTTCCGGGGGCGTCTTGGAATTCATTCATATGCTTTCCGGAAAAATCGGGTTAGTTCACTTAATCGATTCCGATGGTACACTGCATGATAATGATACCAGTACACATCGGCCATTTGGCGAAGGTGCAATCAATTTCGATGAAATAATCCCCGCTTTATTGGGCGATGGCAAATATCAGGAAAATTGGTGGATTGTTGATTTATGTTTTTGGCCAGATGCTTGGAACGTAACCAGCGATTGCAAAAAGTTTGTTGACTCTCTAAATAAAAAATATTGTGCCGAGGAATAAAATTATGGATAGCATAAGAAAATCAATACAAAGTGAATTAAATATAAGAAACGGAATATTAAACTTAATACCAAGCTGGGTTGCAAGAACTCTATTGCTGCCTGGAAAACGCCTGAAACTTCATCCGAGTGATCTTTATGCCTATGGTGCAAATCACGGGCCGCTGGTAGAACGTTGGATTGCGTCTGTGTCACGCGCAGATAATGGTGATTTAACAGTTGAAAACGAAGGACTGAGTTTTATTAACATGAACTTCGGGAAAGATCGTTTGCTTTTGGAAGAAGCTGTTCGGCATGCCGGTGATTTACTTATCGGTCAAAAAGCAATGGACGAAAAAGGCAATTTGACCGCTTTTGCAAAAATATATGATTTTGCGCGCCCATTACCATTCCACGTCCATTATATGGAAGAAGATGCCAAACAATTCGGCGTTGACCCGAAACCGGAAGCCTATTATTTTCCGCCTCAGTTAAACGCAATCGATTACGACCATCCTTATACGTTTTTCGGGATCAATCCAGGCGTAACGCGCGAAGATTTTAAACGTGTACTTTCTGATTGGGAACATGGCGACAATGGAATTTGTGAATTATCTGCCGCTTATCGGGTAAAACCCGGAACCGGTTGGAATATACCTGCCGGTATTCTCCATGCGCCCGGAGCAATGGCAACTTATGAACCACAGCGTGTAAGTGATACTTCTATGTTTATGCAGTCAATGGTATATGGTCAATATATCGACCGTGAACTTCTCACAAAATTCATACCAGAAGGCAAGGAATACGACTTTGATTTTATGATTGATAAGATCGACTGGGCCGCTAATTCGGATCCTAATTTTAAATTAAATCATTATTGCGAACCAATTCCTGCAGAAGATATTGAAACAATGCACGCAAAAGGATATCACGAATCATTTGTATGCTATGGATCCGATGAGTTCTGCGCCAAAGAACTTACAGTCTTTCCGGGCTGCGAAGTCACGATTCAAGATAGCGCCGCTTATGGCATTCTGGCAATGGAAGGATATGGTGAAATCAACGGCAACGAGCTTTCTACCCCTTCTATGATTCGTGTTGGTCAAATAACCAGCGATGAAATGTTCGTTACTAGAGACGCTGCTATTCAAGGTGTTACCATAAAAAATCTTAGCAGTACGGATAGAATCGTAATGCTTAAAAATTTTAGTGGCGATTGTATAGAGTCCAAAAGATTTGTCAAATAATATAATCATTCTAGATCTTAGTTACTTTTATAAATGATAAAATTGCAAAAAATCAAAACTACTTGTATGGAATTAACAAGCAGTTTTGATTTTTTGATTTTATTTTCTAACATGAAGTACATTGCTATGATCAGCTTTCCCGTATTGCTTTTTAAATTCTTCCCGCTTCATCCCGCGAACAAATGTCACTGCAATTATCAACGCTGCCACGCATAGGATCGCCGAAAATAAAAACGACATATGTATGCCGTAAACGCCGTTTTTCGCCATATTATTCACAGGGGCGCGGTTGGTCGTTACGGCATTACCATTACCCTCAAAGCAGATCCAATCACCGTCGGATGTGTAAAACTATAATCACTCAGGTTTGTAGACGTAAGCAGTAATCCACCGAAGCCAAGCGATGATAAAAGGATAGAAGCTTTACCGAAGCCACTGTCCGAGTCTGACAGAAATATTGAGGCCTGCGACAACCTTAGGCAGCGCGGAAGCCAGCAGCGTCTGGGTTAAGACCCAACAAACGTTTCCAATAGCATCATATAAATTATCGGCAAATACCTCTTTTCAATGCCCAATCTTTCATACTCTTTACTTTTACAAATTATCCGATGAAAAGCAACAGTACTTATGTTATTCCCCTATAAAACGGTTGTCAATCACAACACAAAAGCCGGGTACTTCTTAAATGCACCCGGCTTCTCATGAATTTTCATCTTATTTATTCAATAGATTTCATGGATTCCACCATATCAATCTTTTTAAGTTTGAAATGCAATACAAAATTCACGATAAAAGCAAATACCATGGTGAGCGCGCCTGCATATAAGAATGCTGTAAATGGAATTTCCGGCGCAAACATCACAATATCGACCTCTGCCGTCGCAATCACAAACTTCTCCAGAAAAACTCCTGCGATCAGTCCCACAAACATCCCGATCACAGCGGAGATCGTATTTTCCCGATAGATATAAGCCGAGACTTCCCCATCATAGAAGCCCAACACTTTGATGGTGGCAAGCTCGCGCATTCGTTCCGTCACATTGATATTTACCAAGTTATACATTACAATAAACGCCAGTGCCCCCGCAGAAATAATCAGTACTAGCACGATGCTCCCCAGGCTATCCACAATATCGCTGAACTGCTTTACAGTACTGTTCGCATAAGAGAGTCCTTCCACATTATCATAGCTGAGCAGCTTCTCTGAAAGCGCGCTTAAATCCGCCCCCTCCGTCATATTGAGTACGAATGCATTCACCGGAGCGTCATGTCCAAAAACAGAGCTGTAATATTCCGGTGTCATATACACATAGTTCATCGTATAATTTTCCGTAATTCCCACAATTGTGACAGTTGCATTGTTTCCATCTGCATCTGTCAGCATAAAAGTATCTCCCGTTTTTAAATTCAAGAGCTTCGCCAACTTCTCATTTACGATTGCACCGTCATTACCGAGTGTCAGCGGCGTATGCCCATCGCGTGT
Organism: Christensenella sp.; assembly: GCA_034926635.1. GTDB lineage: Bacteria > Bacillota > Clostridia > Christensenellales > Christensenellaceae > Christensenella. Next base: position 19,568 of record JAYFQX010000013.1, read on the forward strand.
CCGCAATGTAACATATTCCGAAATCTGCGAAGGCTGTTCGGGCACATAAGTGCTTACACTGATTTTATCGCCGTTTGATTTTGCATCCATCGCTTGATAGGAAAGCATCATATCATTTTTTACGTTCGGTGTATTTTCGATCTCGCTGCGCAATTGGCTGATTCCGTCGGCGGTAATATCGCTGTCCAGCGCGCCCATCGCATCATAAACAAAAATTTCCTGAAATTGTTTTGATACAATAGAACCGATGGAATATTGCAAGCCGAATCCCGTCAGCATGAGCGCCGTACAGCCTGCGATTCCGATTACCGTCATCAATACACGCTTTTTATAGCGAAAGATATTACGAATAGTTACTTTCTGCGTAAAATTAAGTTTTTTCCAAAACCATGTCCATTTTTCCAGCAATACACGTTTTCCGGACGGCGGCGCTTTTGGTCTCATGAGCTGTGCAGGTTGTTCCGATAACTCTTTATAACCTGCTGCCCACGCCGAAATTCCCGTAACCGCAACCGCTGCCGCCGTGCACCACAATGCATAATCCCAACGGAACGGCAACATGGCATCCGGCATAAAGTACCGCATATGATATGCGCTTATAATCACCGACGGGAAAAGTGTAAACCCAATAATAAGACCGATCACACTGCCAATCAGGCTCGCGGAAATCGCATACCATAAATACTTTGCCATGATCGTTCGCTTGGAATATCCCAAGGCTTTCAGCGTTCCAATTTCTGTCCGTTTTTCTTCCACCATACGTGTCATAGTCGTCAGGCACACAAGCGCCGCAACCAGAATAAAGAACATCGGAAACACCTGCGCGATGGCATCCACTTTTTCCGCATCGTCTTGATAACCCGAATATCCCGGATTATCATTTCTGTCCCAGACATACCATACAGGTTTTTTTACATCGTTTAATTTTTGTTCCGCATCGGTGATCTCTTTTTGTCCATCCGCAATTTTTTGATCAGCCTCTGCTTTTCCTTCATCATACTCCTTCCGGGCATCGTCTAATTTTGTTTGCCCATCCGCGAGCTTTGTCTCTGCTTCCGCAAGTGCCTGCGCCCCTGTTTCTTTTTGACTGTCAAGCTCCGCCTGTCCGGCTTCTATCTGCTGCTGCGCCTCCGCAAACTGTGCCGGTGCGGCATCCAGCTCCTGTTTCGTAGAGTCCAAAAGCGTTTTTGTTTCATCCAGTTTTATTTTGGTATTGTCAAGCTGCTGCTGCGTCGCATCTAGCGCAGCATAACCTTGCGTAATTCCCTCGTTCAACTGCGTAATCGCATCTTTTGCCTGCTGTAAATTCGTCTCCTGCGTATCCAGTCCCGTTGAAATCGCCCCAAGCATTCCGACAATCTGTGCTTTCAGCGTCTCTTTCTGCACAGGAAACGCCGTCGGATCCATCGCCACATACTGCTGTAAAAGCGTCTGAATACTCGGGCTGCCGGCCGGTAGAAGCGCGTCCAAACCAGCCGATGCGGCAATTACCGCCGCAACCTCTGCCGGCGGATTTGCCGTATAATCGTTTTCATAGGCTGCAACAACCCCGCTGATGGAAGCGATCAAGCTACGGGTGTCACTGATTTGTTTTTCTCCATCATCTACTTGTTTTTGAAGCGCGTCCCTTTGCGTCACAAACCCGCTTAATTTTTGCAGCGCTGCAGGTTTTTCTGCTTCAAATTGTGCAAGCCCCGCATTATATTGCGTGAGACCGTCTTCGTATTGCGCGAGACCGTCCTTATATTGCGTAAGACCGTCCTCATATTTCTGCCGTTGGCTTTCCAGCTCGGCGCGCGCATCATCCAGCTTCTTTTGTGCCGCGGCAATCTGCGTGTTATATTCCTTACGGCTTGCCTCAAGCTTCTGCCCGCCATCTGCAATTTCTTGCTGCGCATCGCTGATCTTCTGCTGTCCATCCGCAAGCTCGGCATCTGCCTCTGACTGCCCGTCTGCAAGCTCTTTCTTCGCGTCGTCTATCTTTTGCTGTGCTTCCGTCATAATTTCACGATAACGCTCAGACTCGCGTGTGACGGCAACCTCCTCAAACCGCTCGTCAATGCTTTTAACCGCATCTTTATATGGCTGCTCGAAAGGCGAAAGCCCCTGCGTTTCATCCATCGTAAGGTATACATCCGTATAAACGTCAAGCTTAAAATCTTCCTTCGGGATCATCATAAAGGCGTCGATTTCCCCATCACCGATTTGCGTCTTTCCCCGGTCAAACGCAATAAAAGAAGAAGATTCCACAATTCCCACGATTTGATACGTGCTAACCTTAAGGGTATCTGTAATCTCCTCGTCCTCTTTTCCCGCAATCAAAGACACGGTATTTCCGATTGCGAACTCTTCGGGGGAATGGATATTTTTTTCTACAACACATTCGCCCGGCGCTTCCGGAAAACGTCCTTCCTTCAAAACCGGCTTATTTAACGTATTCGGGTCATTCTGATCAGTCTGAGTATCCAAAGAAAGCACCTTGACAATCGTATCGGATTTTTCTCCTTCGCCAATAAAAGCGTCTACCGAATAAGCCGGCATCATTCCCCGTATGCCGGACACTTCCTCAATCGCCTTTAAATCATTGTCATTAAAACCGTAAGTGGAAATAAGATGCACGTCCGCAAGGGCGGTATCTTCATAATAATGTTCCATCGTGAGCTTCATATCCGGGCAGGTCGCCTTTACTCCTGCAAAAAAACCGACGCCCAGGGCTACAATCCCCAAAATGGAAAAAAACCTATTTCGGCTGCGCCATATTTCACGCAGCGTCTCTTTGATCAGGTTAGAATTCATTTACCAGTCAATCTCCTCTATCGGTCTTGGGTTCTCGTTTAGCCGGACTGACTCCACTTTACTGTTACGCAAAGTGATAATACGATCCGCCATTGGCGTAATCGCATGGTTATGCGTAATCAATACCACTGTCATATTCTTATTTCTGCAGGTATCCTGCAGAAGCTGTAAGATATTTTTCCCTGTCTCCGAATCCAGTGCGCCGGTAGGTTCGTCGCAAAGCAGCAACTTTGGATTTTTTGCCAATGCCCGGGCAATGGATACACGCTGCTGCTCCCCACCGGAAAGCTGCGCCGGAAAGTTATTGAGCCTTTCGCCGAGCCCAACTTCACGCAGAACCTCTTCAGCATCCCGAGGTTCCTTGCAAATCTGTGTTGCCAATTCTACGTTTTCTTTTGCCGTCAAGTTCTGCACCAGGTTATAAAACTGAAAAACAAAGCCGATATCATACCGTCTATATTCCGTCAACTGCTTTGGCGTATAGCTGCTGACCAATGCGCCATCAACCAAAATCGTTCCTTCATCGCAATGATCCATCCCGCCGAGAATGTTCAACACTGTTGTTTTTCCTGCGCCGGACGACCCGACAATGACAGCAAATTCCCCTTTTTCTATTTCAAATGAAACGCCGTTGGAGGCAGTAATCGTCACTTCTCCCATGCGATACCGTTTATATACATCCTGTAAGGTTACAAAACTGCTCATGTAACGTTTCCCTGCTTCTTTCTTAAATTCATATATTTGTACTAATGTATAGTATATCACAAGTATGAATTGAATTTGAAATCTTATGCTCTCGTTTTCAATTTTTATTCATAATTCAAACTATTTTTATATACGTCACAAATTTATTTACAAACATTTTCGAATATTGTATAATAAATGCTATTGGGGCATTAGCGCAGTTGGTAGCGCACAACACTGGCAGTGTTGGGGTCAGGAGTTCGAATCTCCTATGCTCCACCACAAAAAAATCCGAACCCTGTACCGATTGGCGAAGGGATCGGATTTTTTGTTTTGTTTCATTAATTATTAGTCCGAATTTTATCTTAAGCTATCAGTACAATTAATTGCAGGCTTTTTTAATCAATTAAAGGAACAACAAGAAAAATTGAAATTGGAGGATATTGATACTAACAGCGTGCTTGAAAAACTGAATCAAGAATTACTGCAATCAAAAAGAAAAATTAGTGCTCAAGAAGTCATTTCTTCTTTTCCTGTAACTATATGCCCGATTTGCATGAATGAACTCACAAAAGCAGAGTTAATAGAAGGATTATGTCCACATTGTAAAACTAATTCACTTGAACAAAGAATTGAACAAATTGCTTCATATCGAAAGCTCATTGAAGACTCTATAAAGGAAGCCCAAAGTTTAAAAAAGAATAATAGTGATGAACTACGTGAGATAAATAAAGAATTAAATCAGCAAACAAAAGAAATGGAAAGGCTCGAACACGCATATTTTGAAAAAATAACTGAATTAAAAACTCCTCTGGATAATTTAATCGCTGAGTTGAAATCAAAAATCGAGCAATTATCTAATAGGGAATATTTACTCAAGGATTATCTCAGTACTTTGATAAAATTAGATACTGCTAAAAACACTAGGGACGCGCTAAACGATGAAATAAAAGACTTGCAAGAACAATTTGAAGATGCCAATCGTAAGAGTGTTAATGATATTGAGGTTTTTGGCAATTGGCAAAGTTTGTTTAAAAATTTATTAAACTATATTAATGGATCATATGTTGATGCATCAATCGATTCTGAAGAATATATACCATTAATAAATGGACTTTCACTGCATCGGCTTTCTCAAGAAAGTATGAAAGTCATGGCAAGATTATCATATATTTTATCACTCGCGTTATACAATACTTATTATAATAGAGAAATAAATAGTATAGGATTCGCAATATTTGACTCGCCAAGAGACAAAGATCTTGATTTAGATAAATATGGTAATTCCTTGAAAAAGTCGACACTATAATAAAAGGACAAATTATACTTACGGGGAGCGTAAAAGACAAACAAATATACGCTACTGCATTTGGCGAAGAATATTTCTTGCCAACTTTATTTGGAATAGATAGATTATTAAAGGTTCAAAAAGTTAATCCCGATAATTCTATAAATTAATATCGTATTAGTAATATGCATTTCTCACCATAGAAAATTCAAAAGTTTGCGGATCAATAAAGATTGTCTCCATATGTTTTTTCCGTGCATATTGAACAGTCTGCATAGAGCCACTATTTGGGTTATTCCTATCGCATATAGCCAGCAAAAGTTGACTGCGATCTACCATTTCATAATTCCGTCTTTTATAACAATCCCGCGAATATCGTTCAGCAAGTATTTTGCAGCCGTTAGCCTGCAATAATATGTGTCTCTGACGCTCGATGTCATCTTTACTCCACTTAGCTGTATAGCTCTTAAATGGCAATAGACAATACAATTCAAGATGACCAAAACGCTTACGCAAATCTAAGAGGATTTCAGAAGCCCACATATCGACCCCACGCGCCCCGCCGACAATGAATTGATCATATCCACTGTTATAAAGGCTCTCAAAAGTTAGTTTCATTTCTTCTTTTAATTCTTTACAATCTGAAGAATCTTCTTTAAAATAAAACTTTTCCGGCCTATGCCCTGTTATCGCACAAGTTAAATGATCCATCCATCGTTACCCCTTCAGATTGGAATTTATTTCATGATTCACTATAAAGACAATCAATTCTTCCGGCGTCGGATATTCGCCTTTGCATGGAATTTGCTTCCAATAGGCTCTGATCTGTTCATCAGGATTGGAATACCCTTCAATGATCGCTTTTTCCATTTCTTTTATTGTTTCTTCAACACTCATACCATGTTGTTTAGCAACAGCTTTGATTGCCTGCTTTTCCTTGTTTCTATTCATAGTTACTCCTTCCAATATGTGTAAGAAGTCTAATTAGATTTCTTAGAGCTTATAAACATAGTCTACCCAGACTAAACTTATATTGTCAAGAGTAAAGAAAATTTCTTTAATTCAGATGGTGATAGGAGCAAAATATGGATAGAAAAGAATACGGAACAATTCGCATTAAGCTAGATGAGTTGATTAAAAAATCTGGGCTTAGTAAGAACAAATTAAGCCATAGAGCGGAAATGCAGCGGACGCAAATTAACCATTATTGCAATAACGAGATAACAAGGCTTGATATTGATGTCTTATCAAGAATATGTACGGTATTAAATTGTAAAATAGGCGATCTTCTAGAATTTATTCCGCCTAAAAAATGAGAAAAGCGCGATCCCACTTGTTGCGGGATCGCGCTTTTCTTGTCAGACTTTTGCTTCTTCTTTCACCTTGCAAATACTTCTTTTTCCTAACCACTTTCAAAATACCTTGGAACAATTTATATAAAATTGTTCCATAATTCAGGTTGTATAAGCAAAAATAAAATCCCTACAAACCACATGGTTGAGGGATTTTTTGGTGCGCCTCCAGGGATTCGAACCCTGGACACCCTGATTAAGAGTCAGGTGCTCTAGCCAACTGAGCTAGAGGCGCAAATAAAATGGAGCGGGTGATGGGAATCGAACCCACGTAGCCAGCTTGGAAGGCTGGAACTCTACCATTGAGTTACACCCGCAAAGAGCACACCTAAAAACATAAAACCACCAAACGCCTTATCCCCTACTTTCACATAGCGGATAAATGGAGCGGGTGATGGGAATCGAACCCACGTAGCCGGCTTGGGAAGCCGGTGCTCTACCATTGAGCTACACCCGCGTTTCAGTTCCGGTGATATCCCGCTTAAAATTCTTGTTCCCGCCAAAAGCAGGAACAAAAATCAAAGTTTCGATGGAGCGGAAGACGAGATTCGAACTCGCGACATTCGCCTTGGCAAGGCGACGCTCTACCACTGAGCCACTCCCGCATAAAAATTGAATTGGTGCGGGCGAAAGGATTTGAACCTTCACGCCTATGGCACTAGAACCTAAATCTAGCGCGTCTGCCAATTCCGCCACGCCCGCGCAATTCTGCGCTCATAACGCGCAAGAATTATTATATAGATTTTTCATAAAGTTGTCAAGCAAAAAACAATAATCCCGCCTGAAAAATTAAAGCTTGCAGTAGGAATTACTTATACAATACCAAATGCGCGGCTTTCACGTTCCAGCCTTTGCTTGCGCTCTTTCCAATCCTGCATGTTTTGCGTCAAAACAGACCGGAAGCCAATCCCGTGATCCGGGTGAATGAGGTGAATTAATTCGTGAACCACTACATATTCAATGCACTCCTGCGGCGCGCATAACAAATAATAATTGAACCGAATCGTCCGTTCCTTGCTGGTGCAGCTTCCCCAGAGCGTACGCATCTTGCGGATTTTTATCTGCGGTTCCGGCTTTCCGTCCCCACAAACAATAGGATACCACTTATTTACCAATTCCGTCAGATATGCAAACGCCTGCTTTTTCCACCAATCCTCCAGCACAGTCTGGTATTCCTCCGGTCTCGCGCAAAAAATCGTAATGGCTTCTTCATTTAATGCCACGCCCGTACGCCTATCCTTCACAACTTCAACAGAATATGGGCTTCCCATATAATGTACGGTATTTTCGTCCGTACTCTTTTGGAAATCCTTAATATGGCTTTCAATCCATCCTTTTTTGGTACACAAAAATTCGTAAATGCGCGCATCCGATAGACCTGTAGGCGCGCTGACACACACCTTGCCATCACGGCATACCCGCAAGCGAACACTTTTCATTGCTTTTTTTGTTACCGTTACAGCGATAGAACTGCCATCTGATAAATCTATTTTCATATTTCTCTCTCCATTGTTTTTTATTATACCATATCCGATAAAAATTTGCACATCAAACCGCAGGAAAGCTTTCTCGCAGTTCATCAAATAATTTTTTGTAGTGATCCGCAAAAATGCTGCCCGAACGCCAGATAAAAGTAATGTCGTGCATAAGCTGGAATCCATGGATTTGGATTTGTCGTATCTGCCCTTTTTCAAGCTCTTTTTCGACCGCGACCCGGTATAAAAAAGTAATACCTTCCCCTGCCATCACCAATTCCTTAATCACACCGATGCTGCCTACTTCCAACACTTGTTTGAAATCCGTAATACGAAGATTTTTTTCCTGTAAATAACGCTCCAGTATCTCCCGCGTACCTGATCCCCTTTCCCTGACAATCAATCGGTGTGAAAGCAGTTCATCGATTTCCACCCCATGCTTAACGTCCATATAACCGTTTCCGCAGACCGCAACAAACGGTTCCCTGTCATACACCTTGAAATCATATTCATTTTTAGAAAAGAAGCCTTCTACCAAGGCAAAATCAATCGTCCCTTCGTCCAGCTTATGTAAAAGCGCCTGTGTATTATCCGCAATCATTTTGATAGAAGTATCGCTATGCTTTTTTAAATACTTTTCCAGTGGTTTTGCAACCAGATATTCCCCTACTGTCATGGTCACTCCAAAAACAAGACTCATCTCCTGTGGAAGCTCCTTCAGCGAACGGCGCAACAGGATTTCGTCATGCTTCATTGTAATAAGCGCATTACGAAGCAAAACGCCTTGTTTTGTCAGACGCATTTTTTTCCCGTTTTGCTCCAGCAGCTTGGTGCCATAATAGTTTTCTAAATAACGAATATGTTGTGATACCGCCGGTTGGGTGATATTCAGTATCGCCGCAGCTTTGGTGTAATTCATTTCCTCACATACCGCCAAAAATGTTTCTGTTCGAAAGTCCAACATAATATCACCTCTTTCTTATATGATATATATAAATTTATATTATGTAAATATAAATATTTATAATTTTTACTTATTAATAGAATGTGTTACAATGAAGTGCAAAAACACAGAAAGGATGCGGCTTATGAAAACAAAATGGAAAGGAATTATACTATGCTTGGGGATCTCGGTTCCTGCTTTTTTTCTGGGACATCTTTTGCCGGTGGTCGGCGGTCCTGTATTCGCAATCTTAATCGGCATGGTATTAGCGCTCCTCATTAAAAATAAAACCCCGATGCAGCAGGGGATCAACTTTACCTCAAAATATATCCTGCAGCTTGCGGTTGTATTACTGGGATTTGGTATGAATTTGTCCGAGATACTCCTGATGGGCAGCCAATCCCTGCCTATTATTATTTCGACGATTTCTACCTCGCTGATCATCTCTTATATCCTATACCGCGCAATGAAAATGCCTGCAAATATCTCTACTTTAGTTGGCGTTGGTTCTTCCATCTGCGGCGGTTCTGCAATTGCGGCAACTGCTCCGGTCATTGGTGCAAATGATGAAGAAATTGCGCAATCAATTTCCGTCATTTTCTTGTTCAATATTATTGCCGCCCTTATATTTCCTACTCTTGGCAGTATACTCGGGTTGTCTAATGAAGGTTTTGGGATTTTTGCCGGAACGGCAATCAACGATACTTCATCCGTTACAGCGGCGGCAACCGCATGGGACGGCATGCACGGAAGCAATACGCTTGCGACCGCGACGATTGTGAAATTGACGCGGACGCTTGCCATTATCCCCATTACTCTGGTGTTGGCGTTTTTACGCACACGCAAAGAAGAAAAAAGTGCGGAAAAAAGCGGTGTAAAAGTGAATTTGGCTAAAATATTTCCATTTTTTGTTTTATTTTTTGTACTTGCCTCTGTTGTCACAACCGTGTTTTCTCTTCCCACAGAGGTAACCGCACCTTTAAAGGAACTAAGCAAGTTCTTCATTATTATGGCGATGGCAGCTATTGGCTTGAACACCAACATCGTAAAGCTTATTAAAACCGGGGGTAAACCAATCTTTATGGGTCTATGTTGTTGGATCGGCATTACAGCGGTCAGCCTTGGTATGCAGCATGTTATGGGAATCTGGTAAATATTATTTTTCAAGAAACAAAATACCGAAGCGATGTATGTCGTTTCGGTATTTTGCTTCTCTAATATATCATTATGTCGGCATCATGTGACCGTCATATTATTTTCGCACGGGATAGGCATCCCACCCGGCATATATCGCGGCTTGATCCAGTTGTTCTTCAATCCGCAGCAGCCTGTTATACTTCGCCACGCGGTCGGTTCTCCCAGGCGCGCCTGTTTTAATTTGTCCTGCGCCCACCGCCACAGCAAGATCTGCAATACTGGTATCTTCTGTTTCACCGGAACGGTGAGAAATAATAACCGAATAACCGGCTCTACGGGCAGCGCTAATCGCGTCAAAGGTTTCTGTCAGCGACCCGATCTGGTTTACCTTAACCAGAATTGAATTTCCAGCGCCTTCCTGAATCCCCTTTTTCAGACGCTTTTCATTGGTTACAAAAAGATCATCACCCACTAGCTGTATGGGAAGCGTACATGTCAGCCCCTTCCAGCCGTCCCAGTCATTTTCTCCGAGCCCGTCTTCAATAGAGATAATGGGATATCGCTCGCATAACGACTGCCAATAGGAAATCAATTCTTCTTTGGTCACACTTTTTTTCTTTTTTAGGAAAGTATACTTATCATCGTCTACCCATTCGCTGCTTGCTGCATCCAGTGCAATTTTTACATTATCTGTATGATAACCCGCCTGCTGAATCGCATCGATAATCAGCTCAATTGCTTCTTCATCGCTCGACAAATCGGGTGCAAAACCCCCTTCGTCTCCGACCGCTGTAGAAAGCCCGCGCTGCTTCAATACTCCCGCAAGTTTATGATAGATTTCCACGCCCCAGCGCAGCGCATCACTAAAACACTTTGCTCCTACCGGTACGATCATAAATTCCTGGATATCTACATTATTGGAGGCATGTTTTCCCCCGTTTAAAATATTCATCATCGGAACAGGCAGAACTCGCGCCATCGCCCCGCCAAGGTATCGGTATAAAGGCATATTCCTTGCATTCGCCGCAGCATTTGCAAGCGCAAGCGATACCGCAAGCACCGCATTCGCCCCTAACTTTGATTTATCAGGCGTGCCGTCCAAATCGATCATTGCGCGATCCAGCAAAATCTGCTGTGACGCATCCATTCCTTTCAACAAACGGGCAATTTTTCCATTTATATTTTCAACTGCTTTTTGAACGCCTTGTCCGCCATAGCGCGCCGCATCGCCGTCTCGAAGCTCATGGGCTTCAAACTCACCCGTAGACGCGCCCGAAGGCACGCTTGCGCGCCCATAACCGCCTCCTTGCAGGTATATCTCTGCTTCCACCGTCGGGTTTCCGCGCGAATCAATAATTTCACGCCCTTTTACATCTATAATTGTGCAATTAACATGATCCATTTTATTATCCCCTTTTTGTGATTTCGGATTTTTGCATATATTATAAACACTTTTATGGTTATTATCTCCATAAAAATAAAAAAGACGCAGGTTTTCCCACGTCTTCCTTTAATTTCTTTATTTGATAACTTCCCTCGCAAAGGTTGCAGCGCGTTCCTGTGCCTCCTGCCCTTTTGCATCTTTTCCCAAGCAATGGAATTCTTTTTGAGAAACCGGTAATCCATACTTGTCAAGCGATTTCTTTATTTTGACATACGCCCCATTCGGGTCTGCGGTCGTGCTGAACGGGATCACCATTCCCACTTCATCAGGCGAAAGTTTTTTAATAAATTTTTTTAGTTTTCCCGCAATTCCGCCTGCATAAAGCGCACCGCCCAAAAACAGGATATCCGTATGCTGCGTCAGCGGCTCGTCCACTCCTTTAGCCTCTGCACCTACCGCTTTTGCGATTGCCTCAGCAATTGCCTTCGTATTCCCGGATCTTGAAAAACATCTTACTTCTATCATAATATTTTCTCCTTTCCTGCCTTTTACTCTTCACCCCGCTGCGCCACTGTTAAAGGCTATGTGATAAGAGGGCTGTCAACGTAGCTTCTTTTATACAAATCATCAAAAGAACAAATTTCTTTTTCCGGAATTATTATTATTATACTACCATGGTTTAATTTTACAATGCAAAAAGAAGCGCGCTATCAAAGCAACGCTTCTCTTCAAACCATCAATTGTTTTATTAATAACTTTTTGCGAAATACATCATCTTTTTGGCAGGCTTGCCACAGTGTACGCAAACATCGCCTAAATCTTTCTGTTCAAACGGTGCACAACGCGTAGTGACGCCGGTCTCATCCTTGATTGCTTCTTCGCATTCCGTCTCGCCGCACCACATTGCGCGCACAAACCCATGCCCCGCTTCGATCCCCTGCATAAACTCATCCCAGTTATGCGCATCAAACGTATGTGCTTCCCGGTAATCATACGCCATTTGCAGCATATTATCATGAATCTCGTCAAGAAGCTGTGTAACTGTCTGCGCAATGCCCTCTAATGACGCCTGCTGCTTTGTACATAAATCACGTCGTGCCAACATACACGCGTTATTTTCGATATCCCTCGGCCCGATTTCAAGACGCACCGGCACGCCCTTCAGCTCCCATTCATTGAACTTCCATCCCGGGCTTTGGTCACGGTCGTCAAGCTCTACACGGATTCCCGCTGCCTTCAATTCGTCAAACAATGCCTGTGCTTTTTCCAGCACACCAGGCTTATGAGCCGCAACAGGTACGATCACACATTGGATGGGCGCTACACGCGGCGGAAGCTTTAGCCCACGCTCGTCGCCGTGAACCATGATAATCCCGCCGATCATACGGGTAGAAACACCCCATGAAGTCTGCCATGCATACTTCAACTGCCCGTCTTTATCCAAAAACTGAATGTCAAACCCTTTGGCGAAATTCTGCCCGAGGTTATGCGACGTGCCCATTTGCAGCGCTTTGCCGTCCTGCATCATCGCTTCCACGGTATAAGTATGATCCGCCCCTGCAAATTTTTCCTTTTCACTCTTTTGCCCCGCGATTACCGGAATTGCAAGCACATCACGCATAAAATCACGATATACGCCAAGCATGCGCTCTGTCTCCTGCTCTGCCTCTTCCTGCGTCGCGTGCACGGTATGCCCTTCCTGCCACAAGAATTCCGACGTTCTCAAAAACGGACGTGTACTCTTTTCCCAGCGCAGCACATTGCACCACTGGTTTAAAAGCAGAGGTAAATCCCGATAACTCTGTACCCACTTGGAATACATGGAGCAAATAATCGTTTCCGATGTCGGACGAATACAAAGCGGCTCGGCAAGTTCTTCCATACCGCCTTTTGTGACCCACGCCACCTCCGGCGCAAACCCTTCTACATGCTCCGCCTCTTTTTCCAACAAATGTTTCGGGATCAAAAGCGGAAAATATGCATTTTTATGCCCTGTTTCTTTAAATCTGTCGTCAAGTTGCCGCTGGATGAGTTCCCAGATGCCGTAACCGTATTGCTTGATCACCATGCATCCCTTTACTTCGGAATAATCCACCATATCGGCCATTTTGATTACATCCGTATACCATCTGGAAAAATCCTCGCCCTGCGGGGTAATATGTTCTACAAATCCATCGTTTTGCTTTGCCATTATTAAAGCTCCTTGCTTAAGAATCATTTAAACTTATTTAGTTTACCATGATTACAGGCTATTTTCAAGCATATCCATACGCGGAAAGATATATGTTTCACCGCCCTCTTCCAGCATGCAGATCGGTGTGTCATAGACCTGCTCCAGCGTTTTTTGGTTCATGATCTCCTTTGTACCGCCCGCTCCCAAAATTCTGCCTTCCTTCATCAAGGTCACCGAATCGCAAAAATGACGCGCCAAATTTAAATCATGCAGCACACACAGGCATAAAAGACCGCTTTGCACCGTCATATCCCGCACCATTTGCAGAATCCCGACCTGGTGCTTGATATCAAGACTGGAAACGGGCTCGTCCAAAAGCAAAATACCTGATTGCTGGCATAACGCCCGCGCAATGATCATCCTTTGCCATTCCCCGCCTGAAAGCCCAATCACAGAGCGATTTTCAAGATGCGCAATTCCTGCCTTTCTTATGCATTCTCGCGCCATGGCAACATCTTGGGCGCTGTCACTCTCAAACGCTCTCTTATGCGGATTTCTGCCCATCAAAACGATTTCCAGTACTGTAAAATCATATTCCATTGCAAAATTTTGAGGAACCAGCGCCATCTTTTGCGCCAAATGCCGGGCATCGTATTCCGTAATATTTTTCCCGTCAATCCATACGCTGCCTGCCTGCGGTTTCAAATAACCGGAAACAATACGCAGCAGCGTCGTTTTCCCTGCACCGTTAGGGCCAATGATCCCTACCATGCCATGATCAAGATGCAGTGAAATATCCTTTAGAATCAGTATGTCGTTTACACTGAAGTTGATATTCCGCAATTCGATCCCCATTTTTTCAAACGCCTCCCTTTTTTCCGCGCCGCAACAGAAAAACAAAAAACGGGACGCCTAAAATTGCCGTGACGATTCCTACCGGAAGTTCTTGTCCCGGAAGCACAATCCTTGCGATCACATCACAAAACAGCAAATACATTCCACCGCCCACAAAACAAAGCGGCAACAGCCTTCGGTTATCAGGTCCCGCAACCATGCGCAGCATATGGGGCACCATCAGCCCGACAAAACCGATAACCCCGCTGATAGAAACCGCCACTGCGGAAAGAAGCGAAGTCAGGATCAGCATATTGCGCCGCGTTTTGTGCGTATCAACGCCCAGACTGCGGGATACTTCGTCCCCGTTGAGCAGAATATTAAGTGGTTTTGCATAAAACATCAGCAGCGTACTGCACACAAGGATCGCCGGCATCGCAATCCATATCTTGTCCCATGTCATATTTGCAAGCGAACCCATATTCCAAAGGATCACATTTTCCATTTTATCGCGGTTGAGCAGCATAATTAAGTAAATCAGTGCAGAAAGCAGCGCACTGATGGCAAATCCGGAAAGCAGCAGCGAAAAGGTTGATACTTTTCCACGGATGCGCGATATGTTATAAACAACAAAAATCGCAAGCAATGCGCCTGCAAAGCTCATGACCGCGATAGTTCCCGCGCCGTAAAGCGTCGTTCCCAAAACAAATGTCATGGCGATCGTCGCACCAAGCGCCGCACCTGATGATATTCCCAGCACAAAAGGGTCTGCCATCGGGTTTTTGAACACCCCCTGCAGGCAGCAACCCGATACCGCGAGCGCCGCTCCTACAAAAAATGCACCAATCGCACGCGGCAGCCGAATATTGAAGAAAATCTGCGAGACTGCGGAAGATGCACTGCCATCCACCACCTGCGCAAATTCCCGGAAGGAAAACCCAGAACTTCCTACAAAAAAAGCGCATAAAAATGCAGCGATACTACCTAAAACCAGTGTCAGAATCATCGCCTTAAATTTTACGTTCCTTTTTAACATTCCATCCACCGCCGGATTAAAAAGAAAAGCGGGAAAACCGGCGTTTTGACCGCCGGATTTCTTCCCCGCTTTTTTCAAAAGATTACTGGTTCACAATTTCGCTGACTGCTTTTACCGCCTCGGCAATACGCGGCCCCGGCCTTGTAAACACATCAGCGTCAACAATATAAACATGTCCCTTTTTCACAGCATCGAGATCTTCATATCCCGGGGCGTTCTCGATATCTCCGGCACTTCCCATACTGGAATCTACAAGAATGATATCAGGGTTTGCCGCAACGAGATCTTCCAGCGAATATTCCAGCCAACTGGCTTGTGCATCCGCGGTCACACAGGTTCCGCCGGCCGCTTCGATCATAGAATTGATAAAGCTTCCCGGACCGCTTGTCCAATTTCCCATATCGCCATAACTCATGGCATAATATACTGTCGGCGATTTCTCCGGTTTATTTTCTTCTGCCTCTTTTAACGCTTCATCAATCTTTTTGTTTATCTTATTTGCTTCCTGCGAAGCGTCAAGAATTTTTCCTACCATTGTAATAGACTTTTTAATATCTTCAAAAGCGGTTGCTTCTATACTGACAACTGTGATTCCAAGTGCAGTAAGCTGATCGATCTCATCATGCTGCAGCATATTACCCGCCAAAACAACATCGGGCTCCAGCGCAACAATCTTTTCTATATCCGGGCCGTTAAAATCTCCAACCACTTCTATTTTATCCACAGACCTTGGATAATCGGAAGAATCGTCCACGCCCACAAGCTTATCTTCCGCACCCAGCGCGCATACAATTTCCGTACCTGCCGGTGTTAAGGATACAATTTTTTCTGCCGAATCGACCGTCACCGTATTCCCCGACATATCTGTCACTACCACAGGCGATGCAGACGCAGAAGGGGATGCAGACGCGATTTCTTCAGTTGGCTTAGGCGTCGCGGCGCCTTCCGTTTCCTGCGGGGTATTATTTTGCACACAACCTGCAAATACTGTGATGCATAAAAGTACGGCGCATAACAACGCCAAAATTTTTCTTCTCATAAAAATCTCCTTTTTGCCCGATTTTTTATGCGATATAACCACACATAAAATCGTGTAATAAAAAAACCTTTTGGCGCAACGCAAAAAGGCATAAAACTGCCTTTTCTTCCCGCCGAAGAAAAAACGAATGAATTATGGCAGGTTTTCCGGCTCGATTTCATTGCTGTTTGCGCGCCTTCCCGCATTTCTGCAGTGGCATATTTGCACAAACGCTCCGTCATACGGCAGCGGTGGGCTGCGGCAGCATATACCTTCCCTTTTATCCGGCATTCGCCGGCACCATAAGTCAATGTGTTTTCTATTTCGTACCTTATCTTATCATACGGCTGATAGGAATACAATGAAACTTCTTTTTCGTTTTCAAAAAAATTTAATTTGCTATTGCATAATTATTCATAAAGATGTATAATTATAAATAATTTAATCAAAGGAGTTATGAGTTATGATTCATGTAAGTGTTATCGGCGCAACGGGATATGTCGGAGCGGAGCTTCTCCGCCTTTTGGAACAGCACCCCTGCGTCGTTATCAATAAAGCGATATCCAAAAGTTTTGCAGGTCAAAATGTATCCGAAATCTATTCCAATTTTATTCCGATGGACCCCATTACTTTAGAATCACTGGAAATAGAGAAAATCGCCGCTGTTTCCGATTATGCATTTTTATGCCTGCCTCACGGTCAATCCCTGCAAGTTGCGCCCCAACTTTTAAAAGCCGGTATCCGCGTGATTGACCTTTCCGGTGATTTCCGTTATAACGACACTGCCATTTATGAGCAATGGTATTCCATCGCGCATACCGCCAAGAAAGAAAACGAGCAGGCGGTATATGGACTGCCGGAGTTTTTCAAAGAAAAAATCACTACTGCCGACTTCACGGCGAACCCCGGCTGCTATACCACAACCAGCATTCTTGCACTGGCTCCCTTGCTGAGGGAAGGTCTTATTAACGCAGAGGGAATTATTATTGATGCAAAATCCGGCGTAACCGGCGCGGGACGTAAAGAAAAACTGGCGTTTTCCTATTGCGAAACAGCGGATAACTTTAAGGCGTATTCCGTGGTCATGCACCGGCATACTTCCGAAATAGAAGAGCAGCTTTCCGCGATTTCCGGAAAAGATATTACATTATTATTTACGCCGCACCTGCTTCCGGTCAAACGCGGGATTCTGGCGACCATCTATGCCGATCTTTCCCCTGGCGCGAGCGCGGAGGCGATCAGCGCGGCTTATGCGGCATGCTATCAAAACAAACCCTTTACGCACGTCTTACCTAAGGGCAAGCTTCCCGAACTCAAATATGTTGTCGGGTCCAATCACTGCATGATCGGCTTTGATCTTTCGGAACGAACAGGCAAAATTATCATTGTCTCATGCACGGATAATCTGTTAAAAGGTGCGGCAGGACAAGCGTTACAAAACTTCAACATCATGAACGGGCTTGCCGAAACAACCGGGCTTCCTCAGGTGGCATGGTATCTTTGATATCAACTTACCGCGCTTGCTCTGCGCGCAATGTATATTTTTGTTTACAAAATAATCTGTTTTCATTGCGGCGCAGCGAATAAGAAATAATATCAGGAATCAAGGAAGGAAAATAGAGCAATGAACGAAGAAAAAATGGATCAATACTTAAACCGCGCGCACGTTCTCGTGGAAGCGCTTCCCTATATTCAGCGGTTGTTTGGTAAAACCATCGTCATCAAATACGGCGGTGCTGCTATGCTGAACGAAGATCTTACCCAAAAAATTCTCCAGGATATTACCTTGCTGAAATTTGTAGGTATGAATCCGATTTTAGTTCACGGCGGCGGTCCTGACATCAACCATATGCTAAGTGCGCTTGATATCAAGCCAAAATTTATCGACGGACTGCGTGTAACGGATGACGCCACCATGGAAGTGGTACAAATGGTATTGGCAGGAAAGATCAACAAAGAAATTGTTGCGAAATTAAACGGTATGGGTGCATCGGCCATCGGTTTATGCGGCATAGATGGCAACATTATTAAAGCTGTTAAGGCGCCTCCCAAAAATGGAATTGATCTCGGTAATGTCGGAAAGATCACAGATATTAATACAACGTTACTGAAAACTTTGGCGCACGACCAATATATTCCCGTAATCGCACCGGTAGGGACAGGAGATCATGGCGAAAGCTATAACATCAACGCCGACACCGTTGCCGGTGCTATCGCAACTGCGTTGCAAGCAGAAAAATTGATTTTCCTTACCGATACCGACGGTATTCGCACCAATGAAAACGATCCGGAATCTCTCTTGTACGTCGCTTCCAAAACGGATATACTCAATATGATCGACGAAGAGAAGATAACCGGCGGCATGCTGCCCAAAGTAAACGGCTGCCTGAGCGCCATTGAAAACGGCGTCAAGCGTGCGCATATCTTAAACGGCACCATCCCCCACCCGATCATCCTGGAAATTTTTACCGATTCCGGGATTGGCACCATGGTAACAGGCTAAAAAAGGAGCTTTCTGATGACTTACGATGAATTAAAACAATTGGATCAGCAATATTATATGAATGTATTCGGGAATCGCCTTTCTGTCGTATTCACCAAAGGCGAAGGCGCATGCCTTTATGATGATGCCGGAAAAGAATATATTGATTTTCTGGCGGGGATCGCGGTGAATGGTCTCGGGTATTCCGACAAAGGCTTTCAGTCAGCGCTCAAGGAACAGGTCGACAGCCTTATCCATACCTGTAATTATTTCTATAATGAACCGCAGGCAAAACTAGCGCAGCTTCTATGCAAAAAAACCGGTTTTTCGCGTGTTTTTTTTGGCAACAGCGGTGCAGAGGCAAACGAATGCGCAATCAAGCTCGCCAAAAAGTACGCTTTTGAAAAAGGTAAAAATTCCGCAAAATTCCTTACGCTGAAAAACAGCTTTCACGGACGCACACTGGCCACGCTTTCCGCAACTGGACAGGATAAATTCCATGTTCCTTTTCAGCCGATGACATATGAGTTTACTAACGTCATCGCAAACGATAAAGAGGCAATAAAAAAGTACCTCACATCCGATATTTGTGGTATAATATTGGAGGTCATTCAGGGCGAAGGCGGTGTTTTGCCGCTGGAGCAGGAATTTGTACAGGAAATCCGTGCACTGTGTGATCAAAACGATGTACTTATGATTATCGACGAAGTACAAACCGGCATGGGACGCACCGGGAAATTGTTGGCACAGGAACACTATGGCGTCAAAGCCGATATCACTACGCTCGCAAAGGCTCTCGGGAACGGCATACCGATTGGCGCATGCCTCGCAAACGAAAAAGCGGCAAGCGCTTTTTATCCGGGCGATCATGGCTCTACCTTCGGCGGCAATCCACTCGCCTGTGCGGCTGGGTTGTATGTAACGCAAAAGCTGGACGAAGCAATGCTTACGGCAATTGCAGGAATCGGCGCTTATTTCAAAAAGGAGCTTATCCAATTGATGAAGGAGTTACCTGACAAAATAATCGATGTTCGCGGAGAAGGCTTGCTGCTTGGTGCCGAGCTTTCGACGGCAGCTGACGCACATGCCATGCAAAAACAGTTGCTTGACATTGGATTTGTCATTGGTACTGCCGGCGCTAATACGCTTCGGTTCGCTCCCCCATTTATCATCATGCAAAAGCAAGTCGACTCGCTTGTCGGCGCGTTACACCGTTTATTGCAATAAGCGTCAAAACAGACACTGAGTTGTCTGTTTTTTTTAGAAGAAAACCGGGGCAAGAAAGGCCCCTTAAGGATAACAAACAAAAAATTTATGATATATTAAAGCGGAGGGATCACCTAAATGCCAAAAATTACGGATATTCAAAAAATACTCGTTATCGGTTCCGGCCCCATCATCATCGGGCAGGCGGCAGAGTTTGACTACAGCGGGACGCAGGCATGCAAAGCGCTCAAAGAAGAAGGCTATGAAGTTGTTCTCATTAACTCTAACCCCGCCACCATTATGACAGACTTAGGCATGGCGGATAAAGTCTACATTGAACCGATCACGCTGGATACGGTCATCAAAATTCTGAAAAAGGAAAAACCGCAGGGTATCATCGCCACGCTGGGCGGTCAAACCGGTCTCAATATGGCGATCGAACTCGATGAATGCGGGATTCTTCCGAAGCTCGGGATACGTCTTCTTGGCACACAGCTTGCATCAATCCGTCATGCGGAAGATCGCGAACTTTTTAAAGATCTGATGATCAAAACCGGACAAAAAACAACGCATTCCACTATCGTTACTTCCCTTGAAGAGGCGGAGGCCTTTTCCCACGAATGCCCTTTCCCGCTGATTGTCCGCCCCGCCTATACCCTTGGCGGCACAGGCGGCGGTACAGCGCATAATATGGAAGAGCTTCTTGACATCACGGCACGCGGGCTGAAAATGAGCCTCATTCACCAGGTCTTGCTGGAACAAAGTGTCGCGGGATGGAAAGAAATCGAATATGAAGTGATTCGTGATAATGCGGACAACTGCATTATTGTCTGCAACATGGAAAATATCGACCCGGTGGGCATCCATACGGGCGACAGTATCGTTGTCGCGCCCTCTCAGACGCTTTCGGATAAAGAGTATCAACTGCTGCGCACTTCCGCGCTGAAGATTATCCGTGCGCTTGACATCCGTGGCGGATGCAATATCCAGTATGCCCTTGACCCGGATTCCTACGATTATGTAGTCATCGAAGTAAATCCCCGTGTATCGCGGTCGTCCGCGCTTGCCTCCAAAGCCACGGGTTACCCCATCGCCCGCGTCGCCGCAAAAATTGCAGTGGGATATAATTTAGATGAAATTAAAAACTCGGTAACGGGCAAAACCTATGCCTGCTTTGAGCCTGCGCTTGACTATGTTGTTACCAAAGTCCCTCGCTGGCCGTTTGATAAATTTACCGGTGCTGACCGTTCGCTTGGAACACAGATGAAAGCGACTGGCGAAGTAATGGCTATCGGTCGAAATATCGAAGAATCGCTTTTAAAAGCCATTGACTGTTTGGATGTTAAACTGAATTATAACCTCGGCATGAAAAACATCGATGACTGGACGCTCAAAGAACTGGACGCATCTCTTCAAAATCCGGATGACGAACGAATCTTCGTTTTGTCTAAGGCGCTTGAACGCGGTTATTCCGTAGAAAAGCTGCACGAGATCACGGGGATCGATGAATTTTTTATCAATAAACTGAAAAATATCGTAGACCTTTCCAAAAGGCTGCGCAGTTATACCATTGAAGATCTTCCGGGATGGCTTTTGCGGCAGTGTAAAAAGGTCGGGTTCGGTGACGGATATATTGCAGACTGTATCGATGCGCATGAATCACAGATCACTTTTATGCGCGGCGCACTCGGCATCCATCCTTCTTTTAAAAAGGTCGATACCTGCGCAGGCGAGTTTAAAGCCGTCACGCCATATTATTACTCCACTTATGATAACGAAGACGAAGTGGAACGTACCGACAAAAAGAAAGTTATCGTGCTTGGCTCCGGCCCGATCCGTATCGGTCAGGGAATCGAGTTTGATTATTGTTCCGTGCATTCGGTCAATACGCTCAAGGAAATGGGATATGAATCCATCATCATCAATTCCAACCCGGAAACTGTTTCCACCGATTTCGATACCTCGGACAAATTATATTTTGAGCCTCTGACCAAAGAATGCGTGCTTGATATTATTGACAAAGAAAAACCGGAAGGTGTCATTGTGCAATTTGGCGGTCAGACTGCCATTAACCTGGCACAGCCGATTTCTTATACGGGCAAACGCGTACTGGGCACAACCGTGGAGGATATCGACCGCGCCGAAGACCGTGATAAATTCCTTCATGTGCTGCAGCAGCTTGATATTCCCCTGCCGAAAGGCGATACTACCTTCTCGCTGAAACATGCTCTGGAAGCAGCGGCAGACATCGGATATCCCGTATTGGTCCGTCCCTCCTATGTATTGGGCGGACGCGCTATGGAAATCGTATATAACGATGCGGAACTCAAGGAATATATGACAATGGCAGCAGAAGTATCTCCTGATAAACCCGTGCTGATCGATAAATACGTCGTGGGTAAGGAAATCGAACTGGACGCTGTATGCGACGGTGAGGATGTCCTTGTCGTCGGTATCATGGAACATCTGGAACGCGCGGGCGTACACTCCGGCGATAGTTTTGCCGTCTACCCCACACAGTCTATTCCCAAAGCTGCCAAACAAAAAGTAGCGGAATACGGCATCGCGCTCGGACGCGCCCTGAACATCAAAGGCTTGTTCAACATCCAGTTTGTTATGGATCAGGAGGAAAACGTATATGTTATCGAAGTGAATCCACGTGCCAGCCGTACCGTTCCGATTCTCTCCAAGGTGACGGGCGTAAACATGGTAAAGCTTGCGACACATGTCATGATGGGGGAAAGCCTAAAAGATATGGGCTATGAGACCGGCGTACACAAAGAATCCCGGTTAATTACCGTCAAAGCTCCGGTTTTCTCTTTCAGCAAACTTGCAACTGTTGATACCTTCCTCGGCCCAGAAATGAAATCGACCGGTGAAGTCATGGGAACCGACCGTACGTTTATCAAAGCTCTCAAAAAGGCCTTCCTTGCTTCAGGCAGCAGTATCCCCTCAAAAGAAGGCAAAATACTCGTCAGTGTTGCAAACCGCGATAAAGCGGAAGCGCTGGGCGTCGCGGAAATCATGCGCGATTGCGGCTTTACACTGTGTGCCACGCCCGGAACGTATCAATATTTTAAAGAAAACGGTTTGGAGACCGAGCTCGTCCCAAACGAAGATGTCTTGAACCGCATCAAGGACGGCAGTTTTTCGTTGATCGTCAACACCCCAACGCGCGGCAAACAAAAAACGCGCAGCGGATTTGCACTGCGCAGGACGGCAGTCAGTTTTAATGTTCCCTGCATTACCTCCATGGATACCGTAAATTCCATGCTGAAGGTCATGCAGTCGGATGACAAGCTGAGCGTGATTCCTCTCAGTGAATATAAATAAGGGGGCGGTATAATATGATGGATCAAATTACACTTGTTCGCGCCAAGGATAGCGATGCGCCGGAAGTTCTCACCATTACCAAACGCGCATTTGACTTGTATGCAAAGGAAATCCGCAAGCGTGAGAGTGTTGCAGCGCTCTACGAAACACTGGACGACGTACTTTCGGATATCCACAGAAAAAATGTGTATGTCGCGCGTATCGACGATGAGATGGTGGGAAGCGTACGTTTCGAGCTTCTTACCGAAGGAATCGCTTATCTGAGCAGGTTTTCAATTGACCCGGAAGCGCAAAATCTTGGGTTGGGCGGTCTGTTGCTTGAAAAGGTTCGTATTGAATGCCTTTCTATGGGCGTGCGTGCCATTACGCTGCATACCGCGTCAAAGATGCGTTCTACTGTTGCATTTTATTTGAAAAACGGCTATTATATTCATTCTATCTCACGGGATAGCGATTATATCCGCGCATTGATGGTGAATGAAATCTGTGAAATGGATGAAATGTTCGATTACGAATCTGTTTGTGCAGCTGCCAAACATTAAGTTTTACACGTAGCGGACGATTTGCCTAATTGCCCCCTGCGTCATGCAGTAACACTCAGGCATTTAATTACTGTATTGTTTATACGTTTTCTATCTCGTTTAAAAATACGGGAAAACAATAAGAAAAGCGGAGGAAACTTTTATGATTTCATTGATTTTTGGTCTGATTGCCCTGTTATGTGATATCCTGTCCTGGATCCCGTCACTCAATTTGGGTTATCTCTCATTTATCGGCTTTGTCCTCGCGATCGTAGCCGTTGCAACCGGCAGCAAGATCATCAAGGTTGACCCGAAAGATAAAAATGCGCGCGCCGGGAAAGCGATCGGTACGGTTTGCATTGTCCTTGCTGTGCTGGCAGTACTCTTTACCTTTGTATTAATTCCGCTCGGCATTATTGCATTGGTATCTTAAAGAACAGACGCAATTATATTTCCGGCATTTTCCAATGAGGATGCCGGATTTTTAATTGTTATGATAATACCACACAACGTTTCAAGTAGATTATTTAACAAATAAGATGGCCGTAAGCTCTGCGGCATTACTTTGTATCTCAAAAAAGCCTTTGCTCTGCGTGTACTACGCAAGGCAAAGGCTTTTTATATAATAGTTTGTCACATCAATCGATCACATAAGTTCCTGAAACACTGGCGGTAATCTCGATTTCCTGTGGTACAACAGTTGTCTGCGCCGTGGAATCAGCCGCCATTGCAGTATTATCTGCATACATCACACCGTAATCGGCCCCTGTCTCTGTAATAGAAAGCGGACGCACAATGGTATATCCTCCCGCCATCGCCACGGTTTGCGCTTTGGTTCCAACCGACTCCATCGCCTGAGACAATGCCTTGATATATTCCGTTTCCCTGTCAGCCACATCAAATGATAAACCATAAGAAGCGTTTGCACCAGCGGCCAGCGCTGCGTCGATCACCGCCCCCACACGATTGACATCACGGACTGTAATGCGGTAGGAATGTTCCATCACCGTCTCCTCCGGGTTCTCATAATCCTCATAGACATTAATGCTTGCAGTCTCTATATCCTCCTGCGTAACACCCTGTTCTTGTATTGCCGCTAAAAAAGCATCCGAGATCTTTGCATTTTCCTGCTGTGCTTTTTCTGCGGTAGCTCCTTTTGTGGATACGCCGATCGTGATATAGGCAATATCAGGCGATACTTTCACCGTTTCCGTAGCACTCACCGTAAGAGTACTTTCGCCGCCCTTTTCATTATCTTGCGTCGTCTGCACCGTATCTGCCGATGGGGAAGCCTCAATAATTTCAATATCTCCCGAACCGGCGCTCGTGCATCCTATTGCTGTCGCACAAAAAATGAAAGCCATTACAACCGCTATCATCAATTTCTTTTTCATAATTTCCCTCCTGTTTGATACGTTCTCGAATATAAGACGTCTGAAAGAAAATTTTTGTTCCATAAAACATAACTTTCTTTTTACAATAGAACGACCCTGAAACACTTTGGTTTCAGGGTCGTTTTTTTATTCAGTCAATTATTTGATTCTATTCTTCGTCTGAATCAAATATAATTCCCCATGATTTCCGTATTTCTTCAATAAATGCGGCAATCCTTATGGTCTCATCCAAAGGCATTTCCTTCGTTTCTTTCAGTCCTTTGCGCAGGCAATCCATAACTGCCATTGCCTCGTATTGAAACCCGCTTCCCGCATACTTTTCTTCAAATACTTCTACGCATTTCTCTCCCAAAACCGTTCCATCCGGCTTAAAAAGCGATGCACGCATCGGGCGCCAAAAATCGCGGTCAATCACGATCCTTCCCCTTGTTCCGTTAATAATCGCATCATATTGTGTAATCATATCAAGCGATGCACTCATAAATGCGGCTCTGCCATCATTATATTTCAGCATCAAGTTGTTGTTGACGTCCACTTCACCGTTACTAGTGAAGGTTCCCATCCAATCATCCTGTGGGCCAAACATCATATAGGTAAAAGCAATCGTATAAATGCTGACATCACGCAATGAACCGCCTGCAGCTTTTCTGCTTGCGCGCCACGGTTGATTTTCGTTCTCAAGATTTGTACCAAAATTGGCAAAAATCGTTTTGGGATCACCGATTTCTCCTTTTTCAGTCCATTCCTTTGCCTTTTTGATCACCGGGAAAAACCGTGTCCACATTCCTTCCATAAAAAATACGCCCTTTTCGCGCGCTTTCTCTATAAGACGTTTTGTTTGCGCCACATTATCCGCTAATGGTTTTTCGCAAAGTACATTTTTTCCCAGTTCAAAACACTTCATGCACTGCTCATAATGCATAAAATTTGGTGTACAGATATAGACTACGTCAAAATCTGCATTTTCAAGCATTTGATCAACATTATCATAACAATCTTTGATTCCATAAATACCCGCAAAGCGTTCAGCCTCCTGCATATTGATCCCCGTAACCGCAGAAATCTCCGCATCCTCTACTTGTGCGAGTCCCTGTGCGAATTGGTTCGCGATATTCCCCGTAGCCGTAAAAGCCCATTTAATCTTTTCCATTTTTTCTCCTTTTTTTGTAAATTAATCCCAGCGGCATCCATATGCCGCCTGTGTTAAACTTATAAAATAATAGATTTTTCTATATTTTTCCCGAAGCGTATTGCAGGATCCTGACAGAATTTGCTTCCCGGGAATCGAGTTCTGCCACAATCCGTCCTGAAAACATGACGTAAATACGGTCGCACATCCCAATTAATTCTGTCAAATCGGAAGAAATCATGAAGATCGATTTCCCTGAAGATGCCATCTTGTTCAAAATATTGTATAATTCCACTTTTGAAGCTATATCAAGCGTGATTGATGGTTCGTCCAGCACCATAAGCTGCGCATCTGCCTTAAGCCATTTGCTGAGCGCTACCTTTTGCTGCGTACCACGAGAAAGCCATTTTACCGTAGTGGACGGCGCCACCTTTTTGAGATCCAGCTTATCAATATAAAACTTTGCATTATCTTGAATCTTTTTGTGACTTAGCAATCCCGTATGCTCAAATTGGCTGAGGGCAGAAAGCGACATATTATACTGCACATCCTGTTTCATAATCAAATTCTGTGCGCAGTCTTCCGCAAAATAGATAATACCGTCCTCTACAAACTGATCAAGTTTATTATTCTGCATTGGTTTACCTTTATAATAATATTCCCCTTTTGTAATCGGCTCTACCCCTGCGATTAACTTCGCAAGACTTGACTTCCCTGCACCCATCAACCCCGCGATCCCGACGATTTCGCCTTCCCTGATATACATGCTTGCGTCTTGAACGGTTTCCTGACTGTTACCGATCTTATGCGCCTTCATAATAACATCGCCATGCTTTGCCTTTGTTTTCGGATAACGGTTTACATAATCATCCCCCGCCATCTCCAATAAAATGTGGTCAATATCAATGTAAACGGCATTGTTTTCAATCGGCTTGTCTTCTACTGTTTTTCCGTCGCGCATGATTACCAAACGGTCTGCGATCTCGAGCACCTCGTCGATCTTATGCGAAATAAATACGATTGCAATTCCCTGCTGCTTCAGCTTACGGATGATCTCAAACAGCCGCTCCCTATCGCACGACGTAAACGAAGCAGTGACTTCATCCAGCACCAGAACCTTAACACTGTATACAAGCGATCGCGCAATTTCAACCATTTTTTTCTGCGCAATATTTAACTCCTGCACAGGCGCATGGATATCAACATCCGTTTGTAGAAACTCCAAAATTTCACGCGCTTTTTTTTTCTGTAGTTTTTTGTTAATAAAAGGAAGACGCGGATAACAAATTTCATTCCCCGAAAAAATATTTTGTTCTACATTAAATTCATTGATCAATTGGGAATCCTGATGGATCATTCGAATACCGTTTTTTTGCGCTTTTACCACGCTATCGATGGCTTCCGGCACGCCCTCAATGAGGATCTCACCTGTATAACGGCTATAGTTTCCTGTCAACAATTTCATGAGCGTAGATTTTCCCGCACCATTTTCGCCCAAAATTGAACAGACCTCTCCTTTTTTCAAGTAGAAATCTGCGTGATCCAAAATGGTGTTGGTATCCAGAGTCAGGGAAATGTTTCTCATTTCGACTAATTTGTTATCCAAGCGTATCACCCATCGTTATCAAATATCGTAAGACGTCAAAATCTTAATATCCCTTTCAAAAAAATACTGTTTATATTTTTCATCCAGTTTTTTATCCGATACGTATATTCTAAAATGATCTAAATTTGCTATTTTATGCAACCCGATTTTATTGAACTTGGTGTTTTCGGCCATAACGATTACCTGCCTTGAGATATCGACAATTTTTTCAATGATTTCATATAGTTCAAAATCATTTACCGTTACTCCTATAGACATATCAATCCCGTCAACCCCAATAAAAGCCTTTTGAACAAAAATATCTTCTAACTGCTGAATTGCTTTTGTACCGCAGGAATAAATATTTCCATTCTGCACCAATACCTCCCCGCCAATAAAAAACAATTTCCGTACATTGACCGCGATATCCGGCACTGCATTAATATTGTTTGTAATCACTGTCAGGTTGTTGATTGTATGTAGCTTTTTTGCCAGTGCAAGGCACAATGCGCCCTGTCCGATAAAAATAGAGTCTCCTTCTTCAATCAACGAAGCAGCAAGCCCCGCGATCTGGTCGATGTCTTCCTTCGAAAATCCGTCGTCCGCTTCTGCCATGGTGTCAAAGGCAATATCGCTTTCTGATTCAAGCAGCATCGCGCCGCCATGCATCTTTTTCAGGAATCCTTCCTGCTCCAGTTGATCCAAATATTTACGCACAGTAACATCGCTTACATTAAGCGCAGTACAAAGCGTAGCAATATCAACTGTTTTCTGTTCTCGTACGATTTGCTTTAATGTTGCAATTCTCTGTGCTGGAAACACACCAATCTCCTTTTGTCTTATGCAAAACATTGCTTTTTGCCAGACTATAAATATCTCTTTAATACTATTATATCATTTGCCAAACATTCTGCAATGTTTTAATCTCATGGAAAAAATTTCCGTCCGAAGGATTCTATCAATCTTCTTTCGCATCAAGCCAATTGCGTTCAAACATTGTGCATACGCGCGACCGCAGGGTCAGTATATATGTCCAAATCATCCCTGTTATAGGTTGCAAACTCACTGACTACACAACCTTCCGGTCCACCTACAATCCAGTGTGTTATATTGGGCTGCATTGTATATTGATCCCCTTTTTTTAATATGATTTCATGGAATACAGTAAACGTCCCCTCCTTTCCCTTGGGAATTTTGGCTTTCATCTTTTCTTTGTCAATCGGCTCGCCTTCCGTATATACATAAAGTTCGCCTTCCCGAACCCGAAAACTCTCCTCCTTTCCGGGATAATCCCCAAACGGGGGATGCCGTTGCTCCGGACAAATCTGGTAAGGAAATAGAACCATTTCTTTTGCGCTGCACCTTTTGGTATCGACATACTTATGGATCACAATCCCATAGGTTTCTAAATCCCCGATTCCCATATCTGCTACTTCCAAATTTTTCTTTTCTTCTTCTTTCAGGTAGATATGCGCTTTTTCATAATATTCCAGCGCTTTTAACCTGGCTTCTTCCCTTGTCATTTTCCCCGCCTTTCATAAGTGGGGCAGCAATCCTCTGTTCATGCCGCCCCGCTTAAAACAATTTTTATAATTCGTGCTCTGTCCTTGCGATAATACTTTCCTGTACTTCATCCGCCAGTTCGTTAAAGAATGCGCTGTATCCCGCTACACGTACAACTAGGCTCTTATATTTATCAGGATCTTTTTGCGCATCACGAAGCGTATCTGCCGAAACAATGTTGAATTGGACATGTCCGCCCCCAAGGCTAATATAAGTCATGACCATATCAATCCACTTTTTCATGCCTTCTGGTGTCGATACCGTCATAGGCGATAACTTCTGATTGAAAATGACGCCATTTGCGCAGCGAATATGATCAATTTTGGATACAGACTTCATAACCGCTGTAGGGCCTTCCCTATCTACGCCGTAATCAGGCGAAATACCATCCGCAAGTGGCTCCCCGGAAGCCTTCCCATCCGGCAGAGCCGCGGTTGCCATCCCGAACGCAACATAGGACGCAACCGGAAGCAGCGCTGCGACAAACGGACCGCCGCGGTAGGTTTCATAGCCCTTCATGGAGTCAAAAAACGCATCCGTAGCAATTTTGACCATATCATCCGGCCCTTCCAAGTCATTGCCATATTTGGGCACCTTATTCTTCAAGAATTCACGGAGCGCTTCCTGCCCCTTGAAGTTATGATCCAACGCATCGAGGATCTGATCCATTGTATAAAGCTTATCGTCATATACAACCTTTTTGATTGCATAAAGCGAATCGCCTACGTTTGCAATGCCTACACCCAGCGGGCCGGTCCAATTATACCGGGCTCCGCCGGAGGTAACGTCTTTTCCTTTTTCAATGCAGTCGTCCACCAGCATCGACGTTAAGGGTGTAGGCGCAAGCTGTTCATGCACCATATCAAGCGTGTTATCCCATTTTACAAGTTTTCCCATACAATAATTCATTTGTTTTTTATACGCATCCAGGAATTCATCAAACGTTTTGAATTCACGCGGATCACCGGTTTTGATGGATACCTGTTTTCCGCTGATTCCGCAGACACCGTTATTCAGCGTTAATTCTACAATTTTGCTTAAGTTGAAATATCCGCCGTTGCAGCGACCCCATGTATTCAGCGGCGTTGTTTCCACACAGCCAACCGGTACATAATCACGTGCTTCTTCAAACGGTACACCGACGTTCAGCATTGCCGGAATATATACCTCGTCGTTTACAATCTGTGGCATACCATTTCCCATACGAATCGCTTCGCATGCCCTTTTCACGAATTCAAACGGACTTTTTCCATGAAGCCGCACCGAAAAGTTTGGCTGCATCAGCAAAATGTGAGAATGTGCTTCCAGGCAGCGATAAGACAGATCGTTTGTTCCATCCGTGCCGTCCGGGCGTATCCCGCCAACCGCAAGGTTTTGCCCCATTGGGTATCCCGCATGGAATGCCGCGTCGATCGCGCGGTAAATTTTAATCGGTTCTGTAAATTTGATCCAGAAAGATTCCAGTATTTCCTGTGCTTTAATTTTAGTCAAAGCCCCGGACAGGATATCCTTTTCATAATACGGATAAACATACTGGTCAAATCTACCTGGCGTAATAGAAACTCCGTTATCATAGATTTGCACCGCAACCTGAACAAACCAAATGCTTTGCAGCGCTTCATAAAAATCATTCGCAGGGAATTCCGGTACACGACGGCAATTTTGAGACATACGAAGCAACTCCGCCTTCCGCTTTTCATCCTTCTCCTGCTCTGCAAGCTGCGCCGTTAAATCCGCATAGCGGTTTGCAAACGCAATCATGGAATCGCAAATAGAAATGCATGCGCGATAGAATTTACGCTTCTGCATATCTTCCGCCTTCCAGTCAGTAAGACCATCCATCTTTTCCCTGATGTCTTTTTTAATTCCATCAAAACCCTTTTTCAATAATTTTTCATAGGAAAGCGCTACATGTCCAAATCCGCCGTCTTCATGCAGTCCAACACTAAACAGCCCCGCATCTTCACGCAAAAGATTGACATCTTCGGTCAAATAACTCCTCACACGATCATTGAATGTCTTTCCTCTCCAATACGAAACTACATTTTCACGATAATCCGCAATTTGTTCCGGTGTGATCTGAAACTTGTCCTGCGCACGCGTGGGGAACGTTTCGATTTCTTCATCGACCCACTCTACTGCAAATTCCGGGAACAGCGGTGAGCTACGGCGTTTGCTTGCCTGATGCCCGCAAATTAGTTCTTCATCTACTACAAACAACGTCATTTCTTTTAAGACGGCATCAAAAGCTCTTGCTTTCCGCTCCAATGGATCAAGCCCTTCCGTTTCCTGATAAACACGCGTCACAATCTTTGCCCGTTCCAGGCAAACCTCAGACTTTACATTAATCAGGCTGTCTTTCAGTCGTTGACATCTTTTATACTCTTCCGTTTCCGGAGCCATTACATCATTGATGTTTAAAAACATTTCTGTTACGCTCATTACCATATCCTCCTTCAAACTAAAAAACTGCTTTAATATCTATCTCAAATAACCGTTGCCATGTACAGTTATAGGACATGCATCTTCAAATAGTCACTTTGTTTCTGCCATATTGCTTACAAACCGTAATGCTCTTTAAAATATGGTTTTGAGGCAGGCTATTGCCCACCTCAAAACCTTTCTGTACTATGATTTTATTGCTGTTATCCTTATTTATAAGGTTCGATTTCTTTCTGAATTGCTTCGTAATCTTTCATAAATTCCGCATAGTTGTCTCTTGTTACAACACGCAGTTCCGTAGCAACTTCAGATTCGTCGATCTTCTCGCCTTTTGCCGCTTTTACAGCGATCTCAACAGCAATCCTGCCCATTTCCGTAGGAGACTGTACAACCGTAGCTGCGAAGGACCCATCGCGCTGCAGGGCTGCCAGAAGTTCCGGATCATCGTCTACGCCGATAACATCATAATCTGTTCTGCCTGCCGCTTCCGTAGCAGCAACTACACCAACACCATTTGTTGCATTGTTGCCGAATACGATATCAAGCTTGCCTTCCGGATAAGTCTGAAGGAGGTCTTCCATCAGAGCCTGAGATTCCTGAACATTCAGTTTGATGGGGTCTTTCTGAATGATTTCAATGTCAGGATACTGGGAAAGAACTTCTACAAAGCCTTCTGTTCTTTCTTTCTGGGAAGTGATTTGGGGATAACCGATGCAGAGTACAACGCCTTTTTCAGATCCGTTTCTTTCTTTCAACAGTTCCAGTGCATATTTGCCTGCTTCGCGACCGATATCAAGGTTGTTGGATGCAACGTGTGCAACAACATCGCCTTGGTCGGAACGAACGTCGACCGTAACAACCGGAATACCAGCATCGTTTGCTTCAAGTGTCGCAGGAACGATAGCAGCGGAGTCAACCGGGTTTAAGATCAGAGCATTAACTTTTGTTCCGCTGATCATGTCTTCTACGCCTTCCAGCTGTTTCTGCACATCGCCGGCGCCATCCAGATCAACTAGTTTTACGCCCTGTTCTTCTGCAGTCTTCTTGGCCATTGCCAGCATATCCTGGAAGAAGGGGAAGTTGTAATCCATCAAAGTCATACCAATCGTAATGTCTCCAGTTGCCGCAGCCGGTTCAGCCGACTCCTCAGTTGCCTGAGATCCCTCTGTTGTTGCTTCTTTGCTCGGAGCCGCCGAAGATTCCTGTCCTGCCGGAGCAGAACATCCCGCAAACACCGCAGCTACAAGCGCCAACGCAAGGATTACTGCCAATAATTTTTTCATTTTCTTTCCTCCATATTTTTTTATATTCTGCATGATACCATGCAAAAATTATTTACTTCCTTTTTCATACAAGCTTACTGCTACAAGCAAGATGATCCCGGTAAATACCTGCTGCCAGAATGACGAAATACCCAAGATGTTAAATCCATTTGCAAGCAGCGTCATAAACATACAACCAATTATTGTACCAAATACATAACCTTTACCACCTGTAAGGCTTGTACCGCCCAAAACAACCGCAGCGATTGCATCAAGCTCCATTCCTTGTCCAAGTGTCGGCTGCCCTGATGCAAGACGCATGGTAAGCAGGATACCAGTAAGGCCGGCTGTCAACCCGCCAATGGTGTATACCGCTATTTTAGTAACGTCTACTTTGATACCGGAAAGCCTTGCGCATTCTTCGTTACCGCCCGTTGCGAATACATGCCTGCCGAATTTTGTAGAACTCAGCACGATCCATGCGATTGCAACAACGATAATCATGATAATAACAGGAATCGGAACTGCCCCAAGATAACCGCGCCCAAGCTGCAGCGCTTCTTCCGGGATATTGGTTATCGGGTAACCACCCGTATATACCAGTGCAAGTCCGCGCGCCGTGCTCATTAACGCCAACGTAACGATAAATGCGGGAATCTTAATTTTAGCGATAATAAGACCGTTAATAAAACCAATTCCTGCACCCACGCCCAGTGCTAAAAGCAGTGCCAATACAACCGGTATCCCGTTTGTTGTCATAAATCCTGCTGCAAGCGTTCCCGACAGACATGCTACCGAACCGACCGATAAGTCGATCCCGCCCAGGATCAGTACAAATGTTGTACCAACCGCAACGATCAGCGTTGGTGAAACCTGACGTAAAATATTGATTAAATTGCTGGCTGTAAAAAACGTATCAGTTGCTACCGCCATAATGACGAATAATACAATAAATGCACATACGATACTAAGCTGTGGAAAACGCTTTATTTTTCCCCATACCGTATTATTTTTAGCTAGTACTACTTCTTTATCCATAATTAATTGATACCCCCTTGTGCTTTTTCTTCCTCGGAACCAACAGAATAAGACATGATGATTTCCTGCGTCGCTTCCTTTGAATCCAGAACGGCCTTAACTTCGCCTTCATGCATTACGATAATTCTATCGGACATTCCCATAACTTCTGGAAGTTCGGAAGAGATCAGAATGATTCCAATTCCTTTTTTTGCTAACTCAACAATAATTTTATGTATTTCTTCTTTTGCGCCGACATCCACGCCCCTTGTAGGTTCGTCTAAAATCAACACATCCACATCTCTCGTAATCCATTTAGCAAGTGCAACCTTCTGTTGATTACCACCGGAAAGGTTTCCGACAAGCTGCATAATGGATGGTGTTTTGATCCGCAATTTTTTTACAGCATCATTGCAAATCGCCTCTTCTTGTTTAAAATTGAGGAAACCGCCTTTGTTTGCAATTTTATCCATATTTGTTACGCTGATGTTGTTCCTTATTTTTGCGTTCAAGTCTACGCCAAGCTGTTTTCTGTCTTCTGGCAGATACGCCATTTTATGTTTGATCGCATCGTTAGGTGTGCGGAATTTTACTTGTTTTCCATTTAATTCCACAGTACCTTTATCATATTTCATCGCGCCGAAAAGCGATAATGCAACTTCGGTACGACCTGCGCCTACCAATCCCGAAAATCCTAAGATCTCGCCGCGGCGGAGTTCAAAATCAATATCCTGAAAAACGCCTTTTTTGGTCAATCCGTCAACTTTAAGGATAACTTCCCCAATCTGCACATCTAGTTTTGGAAACATCTGTGTGATTTCGCGTCCCACCATGGAAGTAATGAGCTGATCCTGCGTTACTTCGTGGATCGTAGTCTCGCTGATAAATTCGCCGTCACGCATCACTGTAATATAATCGCCGATTTCAAACAATTCTTCCATTCTATGCGAGATATAAATAATTGTTACACCGTCAGCTGTCAGTTGCCTGATAATACGGAAAAGATGTTCTACCTCTTGTAGCGTAAGCGACGAGGTGGGTTCATCCATTACGATAATCCTAGCATCTTCGGACAACGCCTTCACGATTTCAAGCATTTGCTGCTTGGCAACGCTGAGTTTACTGACAACATCAGTAGGGTTGATCCCCATTTCGTATTTCTGCATCAACTCCGCTGTACGTCGCAGCGCTTCTTTTTTATTGATTAGAATCCCCTTTGTAATCTCTTTTCCCAGAAAAACATTTTCCTGAACTGTCATATCCTTGCAAAGATTCAATTCCTGATAAATCATGGCGACTTTATTATTCATGGAATCATTTGGATTATTGATTTCCACTGGTTTTCCATTAATAAAAATATCACCGGAATCTTTACCGTATGCGCCAGCCAGTATTTTCATAAGCGTGGATTTTCCTGCTCCGTTTTCGCCTATCAGCACATTTACTTTCCCTTTATAGGCCGAAAAATTAACATTCTTTAATGCATGAACGCCCATGAAGCTTTTTGTTATGTTTTTCATTTCGAGTGCTTTTTCGTCTGGCAATGCTTTCTCCTCCTTTAATCCTATGTTCTAAATACTTGCAATTTATATAAAAAATAATTAACCGCCGATCCTAACTGTTTGGACATATCTTTCCACTATCTCTTTTAGCCTCTGCATTTCATCATCGTCCGGCATATAGGCATCTGGGCACGGATAATCCATATTCATCTTATAATACTTTGCCTCCCCAAAACGGTGATAAGGCAGCAAATGGATTTCTGTCACCCCGATTTCCTTCGCAAATTCCGCTGTCTTTTGAATGTTTTCTTCTTCATTATTATATCCACCAATCACCGGGACGCGGATAATCATGTCCTTCCCTAGCCCGGCGGCTTTTCTGGCATTTTCTAATATTATTTTATTTCCGATCCCTGTTAACTTGCGATGCTTTTCATCATCCATATGTTTGATATCAAACAAAATTTGGTCTACGTGTACCAATACTTTTACAGCTTTCTCCCATTTTTCATAACCGCATGTTTCAATTGCCAAATGCAAAAAGTTTTCTTTGAGGCGTATTGCAAGCGCCTCCAAAAACTCGCTTTGTGAAAGCGGCTCTCCTCCGGAAAACGTTACACCGCCATCCGATGTTCTGAAAAACGGATGATCTTTCATTACTTCCTTTGTCACATCTTCCACCGTCATTCGCGTTCCTATCATCTCTCGTGCTCCGGTCGGACAAACGAACTCACAGCTTGCACAGCCTGTACATAAACTTCTATTCCATTTTTCCGGCTTTAGCGCACCTGTCTTACATACTTTATAACAATGCCCGCAACCAATGCACTGGTCTTGTGTGAAGCTCATTTCCGGATTATAATTTTGCGATTCCGGATTTGCGCACCACTTGCATCGCAATGGACATCCCTTCATAAAAATATTTGTCCTGATTCCATTTCCATCATGTAAACTATAACGTTGTATATTGAAAATCATCCCTGTCAGTTGAGGCATAAATTAATTGTCCTTTCCGTAAGCCGTATTATTCCGCCAAAAAATAGAGATAATGAAATCCCTCTCGTTATTGCGATTGTATATTATTATTTCTTGAATACTTATATTTTTGATATTCGGATATAAGATTAAAAAATTAATCTTTTTCTCCGCTCTCTTTTGAACAAGATAAGCATAACAGATAATTTTGATTATTTCAATAGTTTTTTATTATTTTTTATATTTTTTTATTTTTACTTCGTTTTTGTACAGATTATGCTATTTTAAATGCTTATAATTTTAAAAAAACAAAAGGAATTAATGTATTTTCTTATTTTAATACATCAAAAAAAGAAGGCATTGAATTTTTTACGTTTTATAATACTCGATTTTTATCCAAACAAGATTTTACATTTGTAATGATATACTGGAAAACGCTACTTTCCGTACAATTTTGTTATACCGGCGTACCGTCAACCTTTTATAATCATTAAATCAAATTACGTTCCATTAAGAGTTTACGAAGTTTTTCCCGCGCGCGAAACAGCCTGGATTTAACCGTTCCCGGTGTAATTTTTAAAATTTCGGCAACTTCTTCATATTTTAAACCTTCCATATCTTTTAAAACAAGAACCAAGCGATACTTTTCGTTTAATTCCTGCACTGCCATACGTATATTTTGACCCAGATCATTGTTCTCAGCCTCTGCTTCAGGATTTCCTTCCCTGCTTACCGCGTTATTTTCATATTCTTCAGTCGAAACAGTTATCATTGCCTTTTTCTTTCTTAATAGATCCAGACATGTATTTGCCACCACACGATACATCCAAGTAGGAAAAGCAGATTGAAACGAGAACTTTTGGATGTTTCCATACATTTTTATGATGGCATCCTGCGCGGCATCCTGCGCATCCGAAGAATTTTGCATAAACTTATACGCAATATTATAGATTCTTTTCTCATATTTTTCGATCAATGCGCAAAAAGCTTCGCTGTCGCCTTTTTGCGCATCCAGTATCCACTCTTTTTCCTGCATAACCGTCCCATTGCCCTCGCGCAGCCGCGCCTTCTTTCCGTTCTCTATCATGCCTTGCTCTATTTGCCATACAATATATATTAATCATATCATGTTTTTCAATAATAGAAAAGTGCGGGGAATCCATAATTCTCCGCTTTTCTTATTGTAGAACTAAATCCTCTTTTCTTATTATAGAACTAAAAATGTATCGGAATTGCATCTTAAAAATTGCCATCTTCCGACAACTTCCGCTGTCAGTTTCCCTTATCCCGCCATACTCCCGTATGCCTCGATCTCTGGGAACCCTGCTTCAATCAAGCTGCGTAATTTTTTATCACCGCCCTGCCCAATGGAGGCCGCATTGCCAATCAGCGCAGAAGCGCCATTTTCCGTTATTTCCCCGCTGATCATGGCATCAAGCTCTACATCAAAAAAACTGCCGTCTTCCGATGCTTCAAGGCACGCCTGAATTTCTTCGAGCGACTGATCTACCACTAACTCCGAAAAAGTCGAATATGCAGCTGCAAAATA
Organism: Christensenella sp.; assembly: GCA_034926635.1. GTDB lineage: Bacteria > Bacillota > Clostridia > Christensenellales > Christensenellaceae > Christensenella. The sequence continues at coordinate 57,648 of JAYFQX010000013.1, forward strand.
CCGCGCGGAAACATCAGGTTCGCCCAGTACGATCATGGCGCTTGCCATAATATTATTTTTTGAATCGGCAAGTAATACCATCATCCCGTCCGCAAATTCTACCGCAACCCGGTTTGGTTCATCGGCGTTCTGGGTTATAGTAATATTCTCCATTGAATTCTCCGAAATATCCAATTCTTCCAACGCGGAGATAAATTTCTCCGTATATGCCGTCGCGGATTGGTATATCGCATTTTTGTCGGATGCAGCACATCCTGTGAACATGGCAAAGGTAACACAAATAACCAATAATAAAAGAAGTGCTTTTTTCATATCAAAGTCCTCCACCCAAATTTATTCTCCAAATGCACAATTACTGTAATTTTGCTTGACCAAAAAACAAATTGTTCCAACGCAAGCAAAACCCAATTTAATACGTATTTAATATCTCTGCTTTTTACCATTATACTTCTTATTTTTTTTATGTCAAAATTATTCATTGGCAGGACTCTCAATTATTTTACAGTTCCATCAAACTATATTTAATAAAATGCGGTTCATCGTTCTTAAACTAAAAAACTCATAACAGAAAAGGTAAAAAAACAAGTCATAAAAAACTGAACAAACTGCTTTCCGAAAACAAGAATCAGTCAAAAATCAGTCAGCTAAAATAAGCAGAATAATTTCTGAGTATTAAAAAAGCCTATAACCCGCATGGTTAAAGGCTTTTTTTGGTGTCGAAGGTGGGAAACCTCGACCGCGCTTCGCTTGTCTCGCCGCAGCCCTACGTGGCTTCGATTCCCTTCCTTTCATAAAAAAAGAATCCTCTAAAACGAGGATCCTTTTTCATGGTGCCGAAGGTGGGAATCGAACCCACACGGTATTGCTACCACAGGATTTTGAGTCCAGCGCGTCTGCCAGTTCCACCACTTCGGCACAAAATATTGACTAAAAAATAATAGCATATTAACGTTAAAAAGTCAATCGCAGAAATTTTTTTCCTTTTATTATAGTATATACCATTCCAAATTAAAATTTAATCCTGTCTTCACGCGACGTTCATATCATCTTCACATAGCAGAACCATACTTTCTATTGCAATGATTAAAATGTCAAGGAGGAACCCATGAGCAAGTCTGAAAACAAATTATCCCAAAAAAAGAAATCCAAAAAGAAAAAATGGATCATTATTACAGCCATTGTTGCCGCCGGCATCTTATTGGCTGTGTTTTTGTTACCCCGTTTTTTTAGAGGAAATGTAGAAGCAGCAGATTTCATTACAAAAACTGCTACGGTGGAGACCGGTACGATTGAAACGACGGTTTCCGGCTCCGGTAACCTTACTTCTGATAACACAATCGAAATCAAGCTGCCCACCGACGTCACCATTGAATCTGTCCTTGTAGAAGCCGGTGATGCGGTAGCTGCCGGCGATACTCTGGCAACACTCAACGCAACTTCCTTGCAAAGTGCGATCAGTACGGTGCAAACCAAACTGAGCTCCCTTGATTCTGAGATTAATAGTGCGGACGCAGAAAGTGAAACCGAAAAAATCGCTTCCACAATTGATGGACGTATCAAGCAAATCTTTATTGCAGCGGGAGACGATACACAAACTGCTATCTCGCAAAACGGCGCACTCTTGATCTTGTCTCCGGATGGCAAGATGAAGACAACATTTCAGCCTTCCACAATCGATGGTCTTGCTTATGGTACAGAGGTAGACGTCACTCTTTCAGACGGTACTATAAAAACAGGTACTATTATCTCTGTTTCAGCAGATACATGCACCGTGACTCTTACGGATAACGGTCCCGCTGTCGGCGATTCTGTTTCAATCTCTCTGGATGGAGCCGAGATTGGTAAAGGAACACTGGAAATAAATTCTCCGATCAAAGTCCTAAGCGCTTTTGGCACGGTGGAAAGCCTCTCCGTAGAAGAGAATGAAAACGTTCATAGCGGTGATACCTTGTTTACCCTGCAAACAGCCGTTTCTGCCGAATATACTGCTTTACTCAGCGAACGTACAGAGTATGAAGATACTTTAGTCAGCTTGTTAACATATGCGGAAACCAACAGTATCATTGCAGATATGGCAGGCGTCATCGGCACGGTCTCGACTTCCGGTTCTTCCTCCTCCAGCTCGTCCTCAAGCTCTTCTTCATCCAGTAGTGCCAGCGCGGCCTCTTTTTCCGCAAAAGCGGTAAATTCTTCCGGAAGCAATTCTACCGATAACGTTGTAGCATTATCAAACTCGCTTTCCGGAAGCAATATCACCACGCTTTCTTCCGGCGGAATCATTACTGAAATCAGTACACCGCTTGAAATTGCAGTGACAGTCCCTGCAACGGGAGCCATTCCTCAGAACACTGTCTTACCGGGAACAGGTTATACCGGCACAATTACTTGGTTACCCGCAGGAGATGCTTTTGAGCCCTCCACAGCCTATACTGCGACAATTACACTTACCGCACAAACCGGATATCACTTTGCAGCAGACATCGTTCCTGCTGTCACAGGAGCGCAAATACAAGCAGTACAGATCAGTGCAGAGACCGAGTCCAACGTTCTCACATTTAATGCTGTGTTCCCTGCAACCTCTGCTGCGCAGCCATCTCCAGAGTCATCTAATACGATACCGACAGATTCCACACAAACGCCTTCCGCAGCTTTTTCAAGCGGAATGAGCGGCGCATCCTATTCCTCAGGAAGCGGCAGCACTACCTCTACTGCATCTACGACAGAAGACAGTACCTCAAGCAGCGAATCTTCTGCCTCTTCTACAGTATTTACGATCTTAATAGGTGATGCAGACACTCTTTCGGTAAACGTCGATGAGCTGGATATCTTATCGATTCAGCTTGGGCAGGAGGTTTCCGTCATTTTAGACGCACTACCGGATGCTACGTTCCATGGAACCGTCACCAAGATCTCCAGCTCCGGCAATGTACAAAGCGGCGTCACCACCTACCCTGTAACCATCACACTCACCGATACGGAAGGTTCTGGTGTAAAAGTTGGCATGAATGCAAACGCAACGATTTCTATTGCAACCAGCGAAGACGTATTGTTGATCCCTATGGACGCCTTACAGGAAACAGGCAATGAAAAATATGTTTTTGTCTCCGGAAGTAACACAGGCGACGGAGAAATGGATGAACGACGCACCGTTGAAACAGGGCTTTCGGACGGCGTCAATGTAGAAATCACCTCGGGTCTTTCCGAAGGAGAACAAGTTATTTATACAGAATCCACCTCTACCAGCAATGATGACCAATCCGCCATGTTTGGTGGCGGCATGATGGGCGGCGGTATGCAGATGCCAAACGGCAGCGATATACAGATGCCAAGCGGCGGCGGTCAAGGCGGTCCGCCATCCGGTATCGGTAATATGGGATAAGGGAAAGGAGGCGCTTCTTATGATACAAATGAAAGACGTTTCAAAAATATATACGATTGGGAATGAAGAACTTTATGCGCTAAACCACGCCTCGCTGCGTATTGACGACGGTGAATTTGTAGCAATCATAGGACCGTCCGGCAGCGGAAAATCCACCTTGATGAATATTATTGGATGCCTTGATACCGCGGACGAGGGGAAGTATATTCTAGATGGACAGCCCATCGAGGACTACTCGGAAGACGAACTTACACGCGTACGCAATAACAAAATCGGATTTGTCTTTCAGAATTTCAACTTGCTGTCCAAGAGTACCGCTCTTGAAAACGTAGAACTCCCCCTGATTTACCAGGGCGTTCCGCGCAAGGAATGCCGGCTGCGTGCAGAAGAGGCACTCACCCGAATGGGGCTTGGTGAGCGGATGAACCATCGTCCTTCGGAACTCTCCGGCGGTCAGCAGCAGCGCGTTGCCATTGCGCGTGCGCTGATTACGCAGCCTTCGTTGATTCTGGCGGACGAACCAACCGGAAACCTGGATCACAAAACCGGCATAGAAATCCTGGAACTCTTCGAGCGGCTTAACAAAAACGGTAATACTATTATACTAATTACGCATGATAACACGATTGCAAATCAGGCGCAACGGCGTATCCATATTTTAGACGGGCAGGTCAACGAGGAGGAAACAGCATGATCATACAATCGTTCCGGATGGCTTTCTCTTCTATCCGCTCCAATAAAATGCGTTCTTTTTTGACAATGCTTGGCATCATTATTGGTATTATGGCTGTCGTCGTGTTGGTATCCATCGTTTCCAGTGCAACGGATTCCGTGCAGGGCGAGCTAGAAAATCTTGGTGCCGACACCCTGAGCGTCAATATCTCCAGCCAACGTTTTCAGCCGTTATCTCTCAGCGAGGTTAACGCGTTTACAGACGAATATGACAGCATTGGCTTTATTGCTCCGACAACAACGCAGAGCGCTACCCTCAAGGCGGGAGACACCAGCACCACAGCGTCTGCCATCGGGACAACCTCGTCTTACGCTGACATCAATGATCTTTCCGTACAATCGGGGCGATTCATTAAGTCACCCGATATGGAAAACAACTCTGCTGTTGCCGTTGTGGGAACCGACGTAGCAGACGACTTATTTGGACGCACGGATATCACCGGAGAAACTATTTCCGTTGACGGTCGAAGCTTCCTTGTAATAGGCGTACTTGCCGATGCGGGCGAAACACTCACCGGCTCGGAAAACAGTAATATCATTATTCCCTACACCACTGCACAACGCATGTTTTACGTATCAGGCGTAACCTCTTTTACCGTGGCGGCGCAATCCAGCGATATGGTTGACACAGCGGAAGCTGATATCACAAGCGCCCTGATGACCCGTTTTCAAGATGAAGATGCTTTTACTGTCATGAACCAATCCACCATCCTTGACTCCATGGATTCCATTACCGATACCATGGCAATGATGTTTGGCGGAATTGCCGGGATATCGCTGTTAGTAGGCGGGATCGGCATTATGAACATCATGTTGGTTTCCGTGGCAGAGCGGACGCATGAAATCGGTATCCGCAAAGCAATTGGTGCAGGACGAAAACGTATTTTGCTGCAATTCTTGATTGAGGCCCTTGTCGTCAGCACACTCGGTGGTCTGATTGGCATAGCGCTCTCCTGGGTTCTTTTGTCCATCCTTTCCCTTGTGATGGATACAACCTACGTTATGTCTGCCGAAATCGCTCTGCTGGCAGTTCTCTTCTCCATGGCGATCGGCGTGATTTTTGGCATCAATCCCGCGAACAAAGCGGCGAAGATGCCGCCAATTGAAGCACTCCGTACAGAATAAAAGTATAAAAAAAAACAGGCGGCAACAAAGTTTCCCGCCTGCTTTTTTGTTGTCATAAATCCATTAGGCCATTACGCGACTGCACCTGCAACCATGCCTACCAATGCCGCTGCTGCAATTGCAACTAAAATCAAAGAAACAATAGCAAGAATCGTAATAATCATACCGATAATCTTACCAGCCTTTGCTTTTCCATCTGCCGGATTAGCCTTTACTGCCTTTGAACCCACAATCCATGCAACAATAGCAAGAATTAATCCAGGAATGCTAGCATATCCTAGAACCGGGATGAAAGAAAGTCCCGTACAAATTGCTGAAATTAATCCAATAATAAGCGCTGTCATAAATTAGTTCCTCCTTCCCCACATAATAAATTCTAATAAAATCATTTGATTGATATATTATACATTATTCTCGATTCTGGAACAAGCGCTCAATCTCCGCTCCAACCAAATCTGTAACATTTTTATTATCTTTGGACTGTTTATCCAGAATATCCGACCAACCGTTCGTCAAAAAACTTGTCCCTATGTTTTTCATCTGTTCTCCCTGGCGAACATATTCACTACAAATAATTTTTTTCCCCATGGTAGAAATAGAGACATCGTATTTTCCGATGCCCGGCACAAACAGCCCCCGCATGATTCCGCTGCCCGACATATATGGTTCTGCCGGCAAATCTCCTTCTGTTTTCAAAATCTCATAAATCTCATCCAGCGTAAATTTACGCTTCGTTTTTGTTGATTTCATATGCATTCCGCCAAGTCCCATTGAATTTTCCTCCTATATCGTTATAGTTCTATTATAACGATTTCATTTATTTTTTGGGATAATCCAATGTAAACGTTGCCTGACCCATGCTAAAAATGATTCTTCGACTGATTAGTCGTTTTTCTTTTATTGAATCAATTGTATTTTAATCTTTTTATACCAATTTTGCAAGGACATTTTTATAATATACAGTCCATAAAAATCACAATATAATACCATGGTATCAAAATATATTATTTTTGCGTTTTTCACTCTTATCGTACATTGTTTTATTCCAAAAATGGCTCTGATACTCCATGATCTCTTTCCTATATTTTTTATATACTACCGGTTATAACCGATTGTCCATTTCCAATAAATCATGCACCTTCTTATTGAGTAAATGATATTGCATATGCATTTCTTCATAAACAGCAATGACCGGGTCTCGATTCACATCAGTCATTCGCATAATCTCATCAAAATTGCGGATCATAATATCGCATGCCGGTTTATAAAGTTGTCCATTTGCTTCCATCTGCGAAAGAATAGCAATTGTCTTTTCTTTAGGAAACGGGTTTTTATAACTTCTTTTACCGGTAAGCGCACTGACGATATCTGCTACCGCAATGATCTTCTCTAACACCGTAAGATCCGCATCGGTAAGTCCTTCCGGATATCCGGTTCCATCCAGCTTTTCATGATGCCTCGAAGCAATTCTACAGACTTCTTCATCGACAAGCCCCTCAATTATTTCATGAGTCAATACCACATGCTGCTTCATAATATTCATTTTATCCGGCGTCAATTTCCCCTGAAATTCCAAAATATCTGCAGGAATGGCGACCTTTCCTACATCATGAAGAAGCGCGCCCAAATAAAGCTCTGCCTGCTCTGTTGTTGAAATTTTAAGCCGCTTTCCAAGCTCTAGGCTAATAGCAATGGTGTTGATGGTATGGGTCACTGTATACTCGCTTCGAAAATCGACTGAATAAGTCATCATTTTAAGGTATTCAAAAGCCTGTTTTTTAGAGAGCTTCATTTTTTCAATTTCTTTGCTTATTTCTTCATGATAGCTTCCGTCGTGAATTTTTCTGACAATTTCCTCTGTGCCTGCTTCAAACAACAGTTTTACGTACTTAGGATCAAAACGCGTGCCACTATTTTTCAAAATGCAGGTGAAATCGCAGCCATCCTGGCTATGGGCAATTAAGGTATCCACTCGATCCGCAAGATAAATAAGTGCTGCATAATCTAAATAATTTCCATTTGTTTTATCATAATCCTTATAGTTTAAATGATGATATAAAACTGCCTCAACTTCGGACCCAAGCGGTGACATATATTTTAAGAATAAATATCCGTAGATCGCATGGCTCCATACCGGGCCTCCGTCGAACACTTCCATTTCATCAATTTCTTCGGTTTTATACGCCCCTATATCGTGTAGAATGCTCATGATCAACACTTTGGCGTGTTCCAGCTCAACAGATGTCTTTGCTTGCTTCCATATCCTTAACGCAATAAATGCTACTCTCTCCCCATGATTTACAAGCCGATAATCTACATAATGCAGCATCTTGTCGATAACGGCAATGATCTGCGACTGATTAATTAGTGCTGATTCATTTTTCATTGATCTTACTCCTCTGGCATTAGAGCATACTATTCAAAATCATCAACTTAATTGTCCAACGGTAATCAATATTTCTTGATGCAGTGAGTCGCACCAACGAAAAGATATTTCTTTTTCTTCATTCTCCAAGACGCGTCTGCAATAAAATCGACCATTATTCTCATTAAGGCGTTTCGTAAGCTTTGTAATGAGCGCGCTAGAATATTCCGTTACATTTTTTTCGGAAACCTGCTGGAAATCATTGCTCTTTTGCAATAAAGAATCAAACATGCCACGCCACGATACCTCTTTTTGACTTTCCCCTCTATTATGATAGAATTCGCAAGTGCGATCTTCAAGATGCAATAAGCACACCATTTCAAAACAAGAGTTCATAGCCTTTGTCAATTTTTGTATGATGGTATCTTCATAAGATTTCTCTTTTTTTAAAACCGAAATTTCACGCACGCAATGTTTATAATTATCTTGTTCCATCTTGGGATTATAAAAAATATAATCATTTTTTCCATGTCGTTTCACATGATAAAGCGCTATATCTGCGCAATGATATAGCGTATCAAAATTATCTCCTGGTTTTGCGATAGTACCGCCTATGCTGCAATGAAAATGATGGTCTTTATTTGTGATGGATGTTGTCGCCAAATGATCAAGCAGCGTTTCTATTTTATTGCTAACCATGTTCTCGTCGGTAACATTCGGAAGATAAATAATAAATTCATCTCCTCCGAGCCGCCCTATAACATCTGTACTGCGAAACTGCCGTTTTAATTCACTTGATATCAGCTTTAAAGTACGATCGCCTTCTGCATGCCCATAAATATCATTAATATTTTTAAAATCATCTACATCAAGAATCAGCATAATTCCAGTGCTCTTCTGATCTTCCAAGGCGATTCGTATACGATTTTCCGCTACGATTCGTGTATAAAGCCCGGTCATTCCGTCGTGCTCCGCCTGGCATACCAGATTATTCTCTTTTTGTTTGCTATCGGTAATATCGTCCATATAAAAAATAACAAATTTTGAAATATTACCTTCATTTTTTATTACTTTGTAATAGACACGCAGCCAGACCATTTTACCAGAGATGGTTCTGCATAAAAAATCCCATCCGCGCTTACAGACTTTGTCTGTCAAAATCGCCTCACACATGGAACGAAATTCTTCTTTGCTTTTTTGGGCAACAATATCCTTTTTTAAGCCAACTTCATAATCATATTGCAGTGCCTCAGGCAATCCAAACTTTTTTTGCATTTTTGTAGGAATATAAGCCGTATGATCTGCCAGCGAATAACGAACGATCATTCGTTCACTGCTTTCTATCAAAATACGGTAACTCTCTCTGCTTGTGTAAAGCTCGTCAAGCAATTCCCGCCGTTCTGTAATATCGGAATAGAGCCCATAATAATAAAGCTTATTCTCTCTCATGATAGGATTGGCTATAAGATTCACCCAGCGTATAGCGCCGTCCCCGGTAACCACACGCATATCCAGATCAAATTGTTCCTTTTTTAAGATAGCTTCACTGATCTTTTTTTGCAGCAATGCCTGATCCTTAGGATGTACGCGTTCAATCGCGGGAAGGATCTCCGAGGGAATTGATTCGTTTGATGGATAACCTAAAATCCGGCGTGCCCCTTCGCTAAGATAAGTGCGGACCGCCTCCTGGTTATTATTTATATAAAACTCGGCTACCCCGCCCGGAATATTTTGAAGTATCCGTTCGATTTCTTGTTTATCTTGAGAAAGCTGCTGCTCAAGCCATTTTCTTTCATCAATATCTACAATAACAACAATAAACCACTGTTTTCCCGCTTCATCCGTAATCAAATGTCCGGCATCATATACCCATTTAAGTTTTCCGCTCTTCGTCTCTATCCTATATTCACATGTATCTGTGGAACCTGTTTTGCTGATATCTTTATTAATTTTTGTAAGTACATTCTCTCGATCTTCCCAATACACCATTTTTTGGAAACTGTTATGAAACTTCTTTTTAAATTCATCTAAAGTATATCCCAGCATATTGAGCATCGTATCACTGACATAGGTGAAATAATCATTCTCTCCGGCCGCATACTTGAAAATGCCACCCGGCACCATGCTAACAATCGCAGAAAAGTCCTGTTCTTGCTCAACAAACGTCGTTCGCGCTTCCATCTGGCTTGTAACATCCATAAAAACAAATTGTATCAGTGAGTTTACAGCATCTGATTCAATTGGCTGGATATGGACATGCACCCAGCGCAAAGATCCATCTAGGCAGATAATACGATGGGTGAGCTCGGTAGTCTCTCCTGTTTTTTCCACGGACCATATTATTTTTTGAATTTTATTAAAATCATCAGGGTGAAACAGCGAGGAATAATCAGTCTTAATTTTTTGCTCATATTGCTCCGCGTCATTATAACCGAAAATTTTCCATGCAGCGTCATTGTAGCGTACCAACTTTCGCTGATCGTCTTTCATTTGATAATGGACGATACCATATGGCAAAGAACTATAAAGCTCCTGCATGTGATCCCGCTGTTTTTCTAATTGCAACGCAAGCTTTTTTTGTTCCACAATATTTTCTATCCCAACATAAAAGATGTAAAAACCTTCTTTTTTGGCTAAACACCGTACGCGATTATAAAGCCATATTGGTTCGCCTCCCTCTCCTATGGGATACGAACAAGTCTGCGCGTTAGCTTCTTTCCCCGTTTTAATTGCTTCATTAAGCATATCTATGCACGTTTGACGAAATTCCGGCAAAATACGCTGCAAACTAAATTTTCGCAGATATCCACTGTTTTTGTTTACCCCGAGCACCTCATACCATTTATCATTTAGACGCAACGCCGTAACACTTTTCCCGTTATATTCAATAATCCCTGCTCCACCCAAAAAGCTGTTAAACAATAGAGTGTTTTGTGATGTAGCATCTAAGAAATCCGTCGTACCTGCTGAAAGCGCGGAAAAATGATTCATTTGCCGAAAATCAAATCTTTTTTGCTTACACAACGCCTCAAACCGATCTGCAGGAAGCGGTTTTGAAAAATAATAGCCTTGCATATACCGGCAACCCACGCTTTTTAAATAATCTGCCTGTTCTTTGGTTTCCACCCCTTCGGCAATCACCGGGATATCTATCCCATGCGCCAAACGTATAATCGAAGTTAAAATATTGCCACTCTTCTCTTCATTCTCCGTTGCGCTCAAAAAACGCATATCTATTTTCAGGGCATCCACAGGTGTATCTTTCAGCATATTCAGGGAAGAATATCCGCTTCCAAAATCATCCATTTCTACAAAAAATCCGGCAGCTTTCAGTTGTCTCACCATTGAAATCAATTGGTCAGCATCATCAATATAAGCGCTCTCTGTAATTTCCAATCTTAAAGAAGATGTCGATAAACGATATTTATCTATTATTCTTTTTATTCGAGTATTCAAAGTTTCATCAAAAATATCGGCTCTTGAAATATTAACAGATAACGAAATCGGCAAAGGCTTATCGCTTTTGTCTAACCATTCCCGCATAAAAGAACAACTTTTTTCCAAAACATATTCATCGAGTTTTGTAATAAAACCATTTTTTTCAAATAATGGAATAAAATCAGCAGGTTGAATCAATCCCCGGGTTGGGTGTCTCCACCGCACCAAAGCCTCTGCCCCGACCAATACATTTTTATCATAATTCACCTGCGGCTGAAACCATACTTCGAACTCCCCTTTTTTAAGAGCCTCATCCATTTCTTCTGTAAGGATTTGTTCATCCCGCATATGTTGTCTGAGGGTATCATCATATACTGCTACTTTTTTTCGATAGTTATTTTTAACAGTATTTAATGCCATAAGCGCACGATCGCACATTAACGCTATGTCTATGCTTGAATCATTTATTTCATAAATACCGATGCTTGCAGTCAGATGGAACGTTGTATTATAGTTAGCCAGCCACCGTGTAAAATATGCTGTCCAATTTCTTTTATAAAAACTCTCTTTTGGCAAAACTGCGACAAAATGATCGCCTTCCAATCTTCCAAATACTTTATCTTCTGATTCACCCGAGCTTAGATATTTCCCGATTGCAGTAAGCAGCTTATCGCCCGCCTGCATCCCAAATATATCATTAAACACTTTAAAGCGATCAATGTTGGCACGCACTTGAACATATTCTATGTCAGGATGCGCATCAAGGCAACTACGTGTATGCTTATAAAAACCACTTTTATTGTAGAGCCCTGTCAAAACATCATGTTCTTGTTCCCAAAGCATTTTATTTTGCAGCTCTTTGCGCTTTATCTCCTCTGCCTTTTTGCGACGATAGCTATCCTCTATTACATTACTTATTTGTCTCAGTATCAATTCGGGAATATAAGGGCGACTAATAATAACGCAAGCTCCAACCTGCAGCGCTTTTAGTTCGGACTCTTTATCGTCTTTATTAATAACCACAGCAACGGGAATATCGCACAATTGTATCTCTTTTTTTATTTCGCAAAACAAATCAATTCCATTGTCAACCAACATAGAACTATCCACGATAACAACATCAATCGGTGAAACCTCATGCAGCACCTGCAACGCTTCCTCTTGATTGATGGTCATTACTATATTGAATTGATCTTCTAATATATTCTTTACTAATGCTTGATCAGAAATTGATGCATTAATGATTAATACTGTTTTTTTATTGAATACCGCTTCCATGACCTGCCCCCTGTAAAAACAACTTTTTCAGCGATGTCGCATAGCGTTAACCCTGAAATCTTATGATTATCATTATTTTGTATTCTCCGCACAAAATATAACTATCTTTCGCCGTTAACGCGCACATATAGCGATATTTCAACATATAGGAATATATGAAAATGTATCATAATCCCCCCAAAAAAACAATAAAAATAACAAAACTTTATATTAGCAAAATTAGTTTTTTTTATTGAAATATTCTTTTTGATTTTAAAATTACAGCGTTCTTTTATCCTGTTTCTGCCCAGGGCTTTTCCTATTTTTTTATTAGCTGTCGTAAAGCGAAAAATATACCTCCATAATCAACTCGGGTTTCTTACAGATTCTCATATACATCATAACTTTCTTCAATATTTTATATGGTATTGTCAATCTTTTCTGTAACGGATTAAAAAAATTGATCCAAACAACCCACAGGATAAAACAACAAAATTTGCCAACGTGATAAATCATCATTTTGAACAAATGCAACACGAAAAATAAAGACCCACTTATATAGCGGGTCTTAGTGGTGCGATAGATGGGACTTCCCCTCTGGGGCCGTCTCCGCTCGCTGCTTCCGCCCATCAGGGCGGCGCTCCCTCCGTTTCAAGTCCCTTCTGTTTCCACAAAAAAAGCCCCATGCTTTGCATGGAACTTTTTTGTGGTGCGGTAGATGGGACTTGAACCCATACGTCATGGACACACGCCCCTCAAACGTGCCTGTCTGCCTATTCCAGCACTACCGCATAAATAATGAATCAGCAAGAAATATTATATTATACCTTGAAAAGTAAGTCAAGCATTCCCGGAAAAAAAGGCGGCTTTTCCGCCGCCTTTTCCATTCTTTACTCGGCAACTAGAATATTTTCAATCTCTGCAATGTAAAGCGTATGATAATCGTGATCTGCATACCACTTTTCATCGATCCAATCCGCAAGAAAACAAGATGGATCCAGCTTCTGTGCAAATAATTTTTTGCACAGCATTACTGTTTTTGCTTCGCTAAAATATGGTGTTTCTCCTTGATGGGAAATCTGCAGCCCCGCTTTTGCGATCTTATCTTCCTCTCTGCCGGAAACCGTTCCAAAATAATTCAATTCTTTCCTATAACATCCTGGTAGAAAGGAAAGCGAAAACGTATCCGACCTGTCTACAAATTCTTTTGTAAACCGGGACTGGCGAATTACAACATATACCACGTTTTTTCCCCACATGACACCAACGCCGCCCCAGGAGGCCGTCATTGCATTCATTTTCTCTTGTTTTTCAGCCGCCACCAGCATCCATCCGTTTCCAATCATTTCAAACGGATTTCCTTGAAAGTCTTTTACTTCAATTTTCTCCAATTTCATTTTCCTGCCTTTACCCAATTTTGCGGCGCGTCGGCTTATTATCGCCTTGTCTGCCCAACTCTTCTAAGATTTCACGTTTCATTTCCATTGTCTCCTGGAACCCGGGAGTATCCTCTTCCTCTTCTTCCAGATCTTCCTCACTGTCAATATATTCTTGTTCCTCATCAGTATTTTCTTCGACAGCCACCCTTTCATGTTTCATGGTCGGCTCATCCATATATTTTTCCAAAAACGCAGGTTTCTCATGGGAATCCATTATCTCTTCCCCGGTTTCACCTTCTTCTTCCTCATCTTCAAATGGTTGACGGAGATAAAGGTCGTCCACTCCTTCTGAAGCTGCAGGTTCTTCCGTCATTTCTTCCACTTCTTTGTCAAATTCTTCATAATCCTCTTTTTTGGACACAGTATCTGCCTTCACATAGTCCACCATCAGATTCCCGATAGCCATTCCGACACAATTTACCGTATCCATAGGTGTCATGGAATATTCCCCGATTTCATGTGCAGCATATTCTCCTGCCATACCGGCAACATATACACCCATCAGCGCCGCCTCGTAAGCGTCTTTCCCCTGCGCTGCAAATCCGCTGATCAACCCTGTCAAAACATCGCCGCTACCGCCTTTTGCCATGCCAGGCGTCCCCACGCATAACAAGGAAACATTTCCAAATGGGTCAGCAATGATCGTTGTTGCACCTTTAAGCACAAGAATAACATCATATTCCATTGCAAATTGCACAGCATACTTCATAGGATTACTCAAAACCTGTTCCACTGAAATATCAAGCAGCCGTGCAAACTCTTTGGGATGCGGCGTTAAAACAAGCTCGCCTTCTTTATCTTCCAAAACACCTGGGTCCGCAGCAATTACGTTTAGCGCATCGGCATCCAAAACCTTTACCATATCATATTGCGTTATTGCTTCTTCAACCACCGCACGAGCACCATCCCCAAGGCCTAACCCCGGACCAATCGCAAGCGCCGTCTTTCCTTTCATCAGCGCCGCAACCTCTTTTGCGGTCGCGGCGGAAATTGTCCCAGTGGCGTCTGCATCTACCATGTGGCAAGTCGCTTCAGGCACTGTATGCTGCAAAACATCAATCACCTGCGGTGTAGAAACCGCAGTTACCAATCCTGCTCCGGCACGAGATGCAGCGCGCGCACATAGAACGGCCGCACCGGCCATACCACGGCTTCCCGCCACCAACAGCAGCCGCCCATAGCTTCCTTTGTTGGAATCCTTTTCCCGGGCACCGATGCACATATCTTCATCATCGCTTTCGTAAACGCCCACATTTGCCTGCAAAGGTATATCACAGCCGTCATCCACACCAATTTTTGCGATCTGAAGCTGCCCCGTTTTTTCTCTGCCCGGAAACATAAAATGTCCGATTTTCGGATACTGGAATGTTACCGTGATATCGGCGTTTATTGCTTCATGCATCACAGCGCCTGTTTGCGCGTTAATTCCGGATGGAATATCAACACTGACCACAAGCGCTTCCTGTGCATTGATATGGCGGATCGCCTGCGCATAAAGCCCTTCCACATACCGCGACAATCCCGTTCCAAACAAAGCATCCACATAGACATCAGCTTGCGGAAGATCCTCGAGCCCTTCTTCGTCCGCAAGCCAGGTCACTCCGTTTTCCTGTGTTTCAAAAAAAGCGTATTGCGTTTGCGTTTCACGCGTCATATGACTGGAATCACCAAGTAAAACTACTTGTACGTCATAGCCGTTTGCAAGTAAAATACGAGCTACCGCGAGTCCGTCACCCCCGTTATTCCCCATACCGCAAAAAACCTGTACGCTGCACGGCTCCATTTCCCCGGCAATTGCATCAAACACCGCATGCGCGGCATTTTCCATTAAAATAATGGATGGAATCTTTTTGGTCTCTATCATGTACTGGTCCACAGCGCCCATTTGCGCAGGTGTCAAAGCTATATGCATATGCTTCCTCTCTTTCCGGAATATACTTTTTTATCCCGCTCTGTTATTTCATCAATAAACTGTTTCTTTATCCCGTAACCGCTGCCAAAACGGCATTCACCACGGCACGCCGTGTTACTTCGGCAGCACCCGTAATCAAAACATTGAGATCTTCTTCTTTTTTCCCATAAGACAACGCAAACATGGTGTCGCCGTCTACAGAAGTATGAATCGGCGAGATCGCTCTCGCGAGACCGTCATGGGCAACCTGCGCAAGCTTTGACGCGCCATCCTTATCGAGTTTGGCGTCCGTGGCGACCACGCCGATCGTTGTATTTCGTCCAAGCATTCCGGACGTATCGACCGGATTCTCTAATAAATACCGCGCTGTATCAATATACTTGCCCTCCCGGCGGGCGCCGGCAATGATCTTCCCATCTTCCACGACATCACCAAACGCATTCACCACGACAAGCGCCCCGATATTTGTACCATTTTTTAGGCAAATCGACGCCGTCCCTACGCCGCCTTTCTGGCAATAGGGCATCCCGAGAACCTTCCCGACCGTCGCGCCCATTCCCGCGCCGATGCTTCCCTGTGGCACACCAATCCCTGCGTTAATGCATGCAGCGTACCCCATCCCTGCATTCGGTCGGATATCGCTGCGCCCAAAACCCAGGTCATAAATCACGGCTGACGGAACAATCGGTACTACTGCGTCTTCTGTCTTTATACCCATGCCCTGCTGCTCACAAAAAATCATCACGCCATCCGCTGCCGCAAGCCCAAAGGCGCTGCCTCCGGCAAGTAAAATTGCCGAAGCTGTCTGCACCGTTTTTGCCTGGGACATAAAATCCGTTTCTCTTGTACCCGGTGCGCTTCCGCGTACATCAACGCCGCACACCGCCCCGTTTGGGGCAAGCAACACAGTCACACCCGTCATCCCGACGGTATCCTGCGCATGCCCTACAAGCAAGCCGTGGATCTCTGTAATACTACCCTCATACATAAATGTGTTTCCTCATCAAACATAACCGTAGCTGCCCCTGATAGAGACTTCTCCCGCATGGAATTCCCGCAGACCGTTTTCCGTCTGCACCAATACCGCGCCGTCCGCGGAAAACCCTTTGCACACGCCCGGTATCCTCTCCTCGCCACTCAAAACCTGTACCTCTTGTTCCATTATAACACTCTTCGCACAATATTCGTCAAAAATGGCTTCAATCCCGCCACGAAAATATTTTTTACAATATGCGGTAACTTCCTCAATCATAGCGGCACAAAGCTTAAACCTGTCAATTTTTTCTCCGGTTATCATGCGGAGAGAAACCGCCCTCTGCGCTACTTCTTCTGCAAAGCTCTCTTGATTGACGTTAATCCCGGGTCCGCAGGCGATAAACTCCACACGGTCAATATCCGAAGACATTTCCGTCAGGATCCCGCATAGTTTTTTCCCTTGATATACAATATCATTCGGCCATTTAATCCCCGCCTGCACCCCGCAAACTTTTTCAATTGCAGAAACGATGCCAAGCGCAGCGGCAAATGTCACGGCAGGCGCTTTTATCGGCGGGATCTCCGGACGAAACAGGAAAGTCATCTGGATCGCTTCTCCCGGCTTTGATTCCCATTTGCGTCCCAGCCTTCCTTTTCCCTGTGTCTGATGCTCTGTGACAAAGATACTGCAATCCGGCGCGCCGTCCCTTGCGGCACGCTTTGCTTCATCATTTGTAGACCCAGTCTCCGACAACCATACATAGGAGATCCCCTCCAGACTTCCATAGATCCCCACATATTCAGGGCGCAGGATATCGGGAAGCAAAATCAATTTATATCCTTTTTTTGTCTGCGCTTCAATGATCGCGCCTTCTTCTTTGAGCGCCTTCATATGCTTCCATACTGCCGCGCGCGAAATATTCAGCTTTTCGCTGATCTCTTCCCCTGAAATATAGTCCTGTGCCGCGCACAGTGTTTCAATAATCTCTTTTCTCATTCCTCTTCCTTTGAAAGCGCGTTTTTAATATCATCATACTCAAACCCCTTGGCCATCAAGGAGCGGATTATTTTTTGTTTTTGTTTATAGGGTTCATCGTCACGATACCTTCTGCGCAGCATTTCTGCCATTTTCGTTAATTGTTCCTCCGGCGCTGCTACGGTTTGCGTCGCTTCCAGTGCAGTTTCGCGCAAAACACCTTTTTGCGCTAACTTTTGCAGGATAACACGCTTTCCGTATTTCGGAAGGAGCTCCGCTACATAAGCTGCTGCATATTCCGCGTCATTGATATATCCGTATTCTTTTAATTTTTCTATTGCAAGATCTGTCGCGTCTTCTGCTATTTCTTTCAAAGTCAGCTTGACCCGTACTTCTTTTTCCGTCCTTGGTTTATAAGAAACATATTCCATTGCCGCCTGCACGGCATAACGCTGCGCATCCTGCTTTCGAATTTCCTCAAGCTTTTCTTCGGAAAACACAGCATCTTTTTTAATATGGTTTGCAAGCACCGTATCAATATAAACAGCCATCAAAAAGCCGTCTTCCGTATAAAGGTTCACACGTTCTTTGTTGTGCGCACATTGTTTGATTTCTATAATCTTTATCATATAAATATTATATCGAAAACACCGCTGGTTGGAAACCGATTTGCAATTTTTATTTTTTTTCTGTAAAATAAATTATTATGAAGAGAATATTATGTTTTATTTTATTTTTAACACTTTTGCTGGTTCCTGTCCTTGGCATGGCGGAAGCCGATGTCATCGCATCCGGCGATAAAAGCGATACCGTTGCCCTTGTTCAGCAGCGTCTGCGCGATTTAGGTTATCTTAACTATCGTCCCACCGGAAAATTCAGTGATATGACGCAGGCAGCCGTTCAACGTTTCCAGCAGCAAAACGGGATTGCCGCCGATGGACAAATTGGAACAGAAACCTATAATGCGCTGTTTGCCGATACTGCGATACGTGCCGGCAGTAATACAAAAATAAAAAAGGTCTCAGGATCGGCTTTTAATGGCAAGATGCAAACGCATGGCGTTTTAGGATCATGGGAAACCATTCAAGGCTCCATTCCCGCAGGCACAAGTATTTCAGTTATCGATTATAATACAGGAAATAGTTTTACCATGATCCGCACAGGGGGCGTAAACTGCGCACAAGTTGTTCCCGCAACTGCGCAGGATTATCAAGTTTACCTCGCCGCTTTTGGAGGCGAAGGCACATGGGAACACCGCGCTGTGCTTGTTACCATTGGTAGTGACGTCTATGCTGCGTCTCTCTTTGGCATGCCGACAGGCGGAGATGATATTTCGGGAAGTGGTATGAAAGGCTATACCACGCTTTATTTTAATAACAGCCGAACCGATCTTTTTTCGTTGGCAGATGAAGAACATATTCTTGCAATCAGCAGAGCAGCCGGAGAATAAAAATACACGCAAAAAAACTCTCCTTTCTTTTTCAGAATGGAGAGTTTTTTATAATGAAACCTATTTTAATTTCCCTGAAGATACCACTTTTCGATATTTCCAAACACCATATTCTGTCGTGGATCTGTAATTCCTTTGATCGTCTCCTCGCAAATGATGGAATTCATTCTGTAATAAAGCCCAATTTGCGGCAAACGTTCGATCAAAAGTTTTTGAAGATTGCCGTATGCCTCTTTTATGCCATCTTCTGTAAATGCGTTGCTGCAGGCTGCTATCGCGTCCGTGATTTCCTGGCTATTTACAGCATTATAATTTCCCGATCCGCCTGGATTGAATAAAAAGGAAAGATCTGGGTTTTCACTTAAATAATAGCTACAATAAGCAAGCTCATAATTGCCGTTTTGCAGGTTGCCGTAATAGGTTACCTCGTCCTGTTCCTCCACCGTCACTGTAATGCCAATTTTTTCAAGTTGTTTTTTAATAGCTTTCGCAGCTTCCATCCGATAAGAAAGCTCCCTGTCTTTTGGCACGATAAGCTTAAGCTCTAGTACGTTTCCCGTCTCGTCTTCATCGGTACGATAGCCTGCGGCGCGCAGGTATTCCCTTGCCGTACCCATGTTGTCATCCTGTTTATACTTGGAGTCGTAAGCATAAAAATCAGATGCAATCGGCATATTGGCCGGAACCGCATGGTTCAGCAATACGGTAGAAATAATCTCCTTACGGTCTATTGCATAGGTGATTGCCTGACGCACATTTAAATCTCCAAGCTTATAAGAGCCCAGGTTTGGCAAAAGACAATCATAATAATTTGTCATATAATCCACAACCTGCGTTTTGCCTGCCGTTTTATAATTCCCTGCATACAAAACGTTCGTCGTGATCAAATCAAGAAGGCTGGTTTCCAGATCATCAATTTTTGCGCTGCTGCCGGTAACGGCTTTCGCCACGATCCGTTCAATGTACGGGCTTCCGCCCCACCATGCCTCATTTATTCCCATTATCATCTGCGAATTCGGTTCATAACCTTCGACTTTATATACGCCAGTCCCCACCGGGACATCGCTTGCTTCATAGAGCGTTGCACTCACAACCGGGAAACACATAAAATAAAGTGCTTCCATCCCGGGCTTTGTCATAGTGATCCGCAAGGTATATTGGTCAACTTTATCCACGCTTGCTACAAGATCATTGTACGCAGCATAACGATTTGATTGCGGCAACTCTACGGTTTCGCTGGCACCGGGAGACGCGCTTTCTTCCGGTGACTGTGAAGCAGTCTCTTGCGACTGACTCGCGGAAGCCTGTGCTGGCTGTTCCTCCGGTGATGTTGTCTCCGTTCCGTCCCCGCCACTTTCCGGGACAGTACTGGGCACCGGCTCCGGCGAGACCGTCAGGTCGTTCACGGCCACCTGCTTCCCTGTAAGCGCCAACACACGATTTAGGCTGTAAATAACATCATCAACCTGAAATGGCGTACTGCCATCCTGAAAAACAAGGTTTTGACGCAAATGGAACGTATAGACCGTGCCGGTTTCATCTACTTCCCACGATTCCGCAAGTCCCGGCTGCGGCTTTCCGCTCGCGTCAAGACGCACAGGCGAATCGTATACCAACGATAAAAGATTAATTAAATCTTCATCTACTGCCAAAAGCGGGTCAAAACTTTCTATTACAGCGGGCATCGCAATAAATATCTCTCCTCCGCGCTGTGGTTGTGCCGATGCTGTTGCAGTGGCACCCGGCGAGACTACCGGAGTCGGCGTCGAGGAAGCAATAGTCGCCGTTCCTGTCCCTGTCGTGCCGCATGCAGCAAGAAGCATCGCCGCGGCCAGTATCATCGCAACGACAGTAGTTTTAACCCATTTCATAATATTCTTTATATTTTTCATATGCTTTTGTTACCTTTTTTACGTAATTGTCAGTTTCTTCGTAAGGAATATTGGTCAGCTGCTTCCCATCCGAAGAATACTCCGGATTTTCCAGCCATTGCTGAACCTTGTTATGCCCCGCATTATAGGCGGCCATCATGATCGGTAAATCACCACTAAAACGTTCTTTTAAAAAGCTTAAATACCAGCATCCGAGTCTGATATTGGTTTCCGGGTCAAAGAGCATATCGCTTGTAAAATTTTCCATTCCAATTTTTTCTGAGGCCCATTGCCCGGTCTCCGGCATAATCTGCATCAGACCGATTGCCCCCGCACCAGATTCTGCATCCGGTCGGAATCCGCTTTCTGTTTTGATCACCGCCGCGACAAAATAAGGATCCAGCTCATATTCATTTGCATATTTTAAAATCAGGTCTTCATAATCGAGTGGATAATCGGCTTTTGTTTCCAGATTACCCGTGATGTATAATGCGCCGAAGACGGCGCATACCGCGACCGCGATACATATCACGGCTATTACAATCTTTTTTCCGTTATTTTTTGGTCTTCCCGTTCTGCCCATCATATAATTCCTTTACTCGTTTTCTGAGATCAGCGACCGTGCCTTCATTTTTCAATAAATAATCGGCATATTGCTCCAACTCTTTTTCAGGCGTTTGGTTTTTAAGCCTGTCTGCGGCGCTATGCGCGTCAATGCCGTCCCGTTCCTGAATACGCTCCCTGTTTTTCTCTCCCGCTTCTACAAGCCATATCTCGCTACATAGCCGGTCAAGCCCTGTTTCGATAAGCAGCGCGCAGTCGATCACGATCGTTTGTGCTGCGGAACGTAAAAGCCGCGTCTGCACCTCTGCCAGCACCAGAGGATGCAGGATGCCTTCCAGCGCCAAAAGTTCTTCCGGTCTGGAAAATACATATCTTCCAAGTTTTTGACGATCAAGGCTGCCGTCTTCCCGGAAAAAATCATTGCCAAATCTCGTCCTTATTTTTTTATTTCCGAGCTGCCCCGGTTCACAAAAATCATGCGAGAGCTTATCTGCATCAATAATATCTGCGCCCAGCTCCCGCAAAACAGCAGCCGCCGTACTCTTTCCTGCACCGCTGTTTCCCGTCAATCCGATGATTCTTTTTGCTACTTTGCCTGCGCCCATGTTTTCCCTTTCGCCACGTTGACTGAAAGCGGAACGCTCATCTTGACAGCATTTTCCATACAATCGCGCAAAAGCTTTGCAACTGCGTCCGCTTCTTCGTTCTTTGCGTATAAGATTAATTCGTCATGTACCTGCAAAACAAGCTTGGAATCATATGCGCCGTCTTTCAGTGCCCTTTGGACGTTATTCATTGCAATCTTAATAATATCCGCCGCACTCCCCTGGATCGGCGTATTGAGCGCCGCACGTTCTCCAAAAGAACGGATATTATAATTCCCCGATGCAAGCTCCGGGATATAACGGATGCGTCCGCTGATCGTACGCACAAAGCCATCTTTATGTGCCTTGGCGATGATCTCGTCCATATAACGACGTACACCTTGAAACTCCTCAAAATAACGTGCAATATAATCTGCCGCCTGTTTGCGCGTAATACCAAGGTTTCGCGCCAGTCCAAAATCGCTGATACCGTAAACAATCCCAAAGTTTACTGCCTTGGCGCTTGCACGTTCTTCTTTTGTGATCTCCTCAATATCTTTATGCAAAACCTCCGCAGCAGTCCGTGCGTGAATATCCTGTCCTTTTAAAAAGGCGTCTTTGAGCTGTTCGTCGCCTGCAATATCTGCAAGAATCCGTAATTCAATCTGCGAATAATCTGCCGAGAGAATGGTATACCCTTCCGGCGCGGGAAACGCGCTGCGAATATCGCTTGCCATTGCGGATTTAATCGGAATGTTCTGCAAATTCGGCTCCACACTTGAAAGTCGTCCTGTGGCTGTGGCAGTCTGCAAAAATGTAGTATGAATCATTCCGCCGCGTATCAAAGCACGCAGCCCATCTACATAGGTACCTTTCAATTTGGTCAGCGTCCTGTACTCCATAATATAAGGAATGATCTCATGCTGGTCTTCCAGTTTCTCCAGCACTGCGATATCGGTGGAATAGCCGGTTTTTATCTTTTTTATTGCGGGAAGTCCCAGTTTTTCAAATAGAATTTCCGCGAGCTGCTTGGTGGAGCTGATATTAAACTTTTCTCCTGCTAATTCATAAATACGAGCAGTTAATTCGTCAATCTGTTTTCCGTATTTCGTTCCCAACGCCTCCAAAGCATCATTGGATACCAAAACACCCTGCGCTTCCATCTCGTATAAAACCCGCAACAAAGGAATTTCAATATCATAATAAACATGGGAAAGATCGTTCCTGTCAAGCGTTTCGCGTTGTTTTTCCGCAAGCGCATAGATCCCTGCCGCATTCTGAGGCTTATCCGCCCGGCGCATTACGCTTTCAAAATCGTATTTGGAATGTGACGGATTGATCACCCAATCCGCAAGCATGATATCAAAATATTCTCCACGGGTCAGCGCACCGCCGCCCATAGTATGATCAAGGGATTTTATGTCATGCGCGATTATGGTTTTTCCCTGAAGCCATGGCAACACCGCTTTTAAAATATCGTTGAAGTCATAACCCTCATCCAGCAATGTTTGCCGCGCCGGAATACGGTATTCCGTTTCTCCGTCTATCGCAAAGCAAAAACCGCCGCCCATATGTAACGCAACTTCACCAGCATCTTCAAACATGGATAATTCATCAAGCGAGAGTATTTCCGTTTTGGTCTCTGGCTTTTTTTCTTCGTTCATATCAAATCGTTTTAAAAACGAAGTAAAGTTATACTTTTCGCTCATTTGCCGCAAGCCCGCCATATCAAAGTCCGAAAACGTAAAATGATCAAGATCTTGCCGCAACGGCATATCCTTATTGATAGTCGCGAGCTGTTTGGATAAAAACGCAGAGTCTTTGCCGTTTACCAATTTTTCATAGAGTTTGTTTTTAGGCAACGCATCCAAGTTTTCATAGAGATTCTCTATGGTCGGAAACTGTGCCAGCAATTTTAGAGCGGTTTTCTCTCCAACGCCCGGGATCCCGGGAATATTATCCGAGGCATCGCCCATCAATCCTTTTAGATCGGTGATTTGCTGCGGCGTAATCCCCATTTCTTCCATCAAAGATTGGCGTGTCATCAATTTGGTATCCGTTACCCCTTTTTTGGTCAATACAACGTTTACATGATCGTCAATCAGCTGCAGCTCGTCCCTGTCTCCAGTGAAAACAAAAGATTCCATTCCCCGCTTTTCCGCCTGCAGGCTGAGCGCACCCAGAATGTCATCCGCTTCAAATCCGACTTCTTCGATATAATGCACGCCCACCATTGCAAGCGCATCTTTCAAAATAGGAAATTGTTCATTTAATTCGTCAGGCGTTTTTTTTCTCCCGGCTTTATATGCTTCAAACAAATTATGGCGGAACGTTTTTTCTTTCCTGTCAAACGCAACCGCCACATGGTTGGGCTTATATTCCTCTACAATGCGGAACAACATGGTAAAAAAGCCGTATACCGCGTTGGTATGCCGTTTTTCTTTATCCATCATGGTAGTGGGAAGCGCCCAATATGCTCGATGCACCAAGCTGTTCCCGTCAATTGCCAATAATCTATCCGCCATTTTATACCCTTTCACTGTGCTGCGTTTTGCCGCCAATTCTGATATCCTTATTTTTCTATTCAATTATCAACACATTTTATCATGTTTACCGGTTAAAATCAAACTGTCAAACATTTGCATGGCACTCCTGTCTGAACCCGCAAAGGTGCTCCCACCGAAAGATATTCCAAAAAATTTCGGCGCTTTTCCCCTAGCCGTTCTTTGGATAACAAGATCTGCTGTTTTTGTTTTTCCATACTATAAGCGCTGAAAATACTCCATACGATTCATCTCCCGCTGTAAAAACAAAGATGTATTTTTTTATGACTGATAAAAATATTTTTTCTTTCTTGACAAAACAAATTGTAATTGATATTGTTACAGTATAAATGTTACTAAATTTGTAACAGTAAAGGAGAAAAAAATGAAACGTATTACACTTTTTCTGATAACCGTATTATCAGCAGCCATGATCTTTACAGGATGCGCACAACCAAACAATACAGCTTCTTCCACCGGCACGGCGGATGAAAAAAGTTCTTCTAAGCAGGCTTTTCAGATCATTGCGGCCGACGAAGCTAAAAAAATGATGGATGAGGGTAATGTGACAATTATCGACGTGCGTCGGAAGGACGAATACGATGCCGGGCATATTAAAGATGCCATCCTCATTTCAAATGAATCTATCGGAGATACCGCGCCTGCGGAACTTCCGGACAAAGATGCTGTACTACTGGTATATTGCCGTACGGGCATCCGCGCCAAAGAAGCATCCCAAAAGCTTGCGGACCTTGGATATACCCACGTTTATGATTTCGGCGGCATTACAGATTGGCCATACGACATTGTAAAATAACAAATGTAATCCTAACAAAATAAGGGCAATGATTTTTGTGTTACCTCGCCCGCAATGGTTTATCATTATCATAAAAAAGGCGTATGTTCTTAACAGGCAGCATATCAAAGATGTTTTGCACTTTCCTTCCCGAGACTTTAGGGCGGTTTCAATGATATATTCGGCGCGACAGATGGTTTTCAGAGAGCTGTTTTTCCCACAAGCGTTTCAGCCGCCGGTGCAGTCCAAAGAAGCCGCCATTGTGTACGCATCCGTATCTTTTTACCGATTGATGTTATATTTGTCAGGCTCACTTAATCTGAAGTAAGAAAGGAATAAAAACATATGAGACTCGAAAATAAAATAGCTGTAATTACCGGCGCCTCCAGAGGAATTGGATTTTCCGTTGCTGAGGCTTTCATCCGTGAAGGCGCGAAAGTCGCTTTGTGTGGCAGTCGCCCGGAATCAGCGGAAAAGGCCGCATTTCAGTTATTGGAGCGCTACCCCCATGCAGCAATTCTTCCGATCGGCGTAGATGTGACCAACGGCGGAGCAATTCGCGAAATGGTGTCGTTCGTTGTGCAAAAATGGGGATATATTGATATCCTGGTAAATAATGCCGGGGTTACCAGTACGAAACAAATCTTTGATATGACAGATGAAGATTTTGACCGCGTGATTCGCATTAACTTATCCGGTCCGTTCAAATGTACCAGAGAGGTTGCGAAAATCATGAGACAGCACGGTGGCAGCATTATCAACACCAGTTCTATGGTTGGAACCTATGGTGGCAGAATGCAAACCGCTTATTCTTCTTCTAAATTTGGAATCAACGGTCTTACAAAATCCTGCGCAAAAGAACTTGGTGCTTACGGCATCCGCGTTAATGCCGTAGCCCCCGGCGTGGTTGCTACCGATATGATGAAACATTCGGTAACCGATCAAATGCTGGATGGTTTAAAACACATGACGCCGCTTGGACGTGCCGCAGGCCCTGATGAGCTTGCTGGCGCATATGTTTATCTTGCTTCTGAGGAAGCGAGTTTTACAACCGGAACTATCATCCATGTTGACGGTGGAATCGTCATGTAGCAGTTTGTTTCTGCATTTTTCTGTCTCATATAAAAAGCCGGGTTTCTCGACTTTTTGTGATATTCGTACACATTATCTAATAAGCATCGCAAAAATAACCGTTAAGATCCCGGATACACCGATTGCGATACCGCTCATCGCGCCTTCCACCTCACCGATTTCCAATGCCTTTGTCGTACCGAGCGCATGACTGCAGGTGCCAATCGCTACACCAGCCGCAACCGGGCTTTTTACACGAAACATCTTAATCATCCACGGCGCTGCAATCGCCCCGATAATCCCTGTGACCACCACCGCCGCTACTGTGATAGACGGTATCCCTCCAAGCTGCTCAGAAACCCCCATTGCAATCGGTGTCGTGACCGATTTTGGAATCAGGGACGTCGTCATTACTGCATCCACCTGAAATAACCTGCACAGTCCATAAACGCTTCCCATTGAGGCAAGTGACCCTGCCGCACAACCGATAAGGATCGGCAAAAAATTCTTCTTCAGCAGCCATACCTGTCGATAAATAGAGAGCGCAAGCGCAGCCGTTGCCGGAATAAGAAAAAAGCTGATAAAGTCTCCACCCTTATTGTAATCCTCTAATGGTATTTGAAAAATCTCTAAAAAAACAATGACCAATATCATAGCAATCATCAAAGGATTTGCCAGCGGAGATTTTATTTTACGGTTAATCCATATGCCGACCGCATACATGCCGATCGAAAGTACAATTCCGAAAAAAGGAGAAGCAATAAAATCATTCATCGCTTTTCTCCTTCCTCAGTTTATTTTGCAGCGCCATTACGCCTTTGACCGTATATGCCGTTACAAAAAACGTAACAAAAGTAGAAATGCAACAAATTAACAAAAATGGCACTAAATTATCTTTAAGCAAATCAAATTGTTCGATGATGGCAACTCCTGCCGGAATAAAAAAGAACGCCATGTTTTTGAGCAGAAAATCAGCGAACTTTTCAATATGACGTGTTTTGATTATTTTAACAAGCAATAACACAAATAATAAAATCATACTGGTTACACTGGCTGGAATAGGGACCGGCAATATCAAAGAAAGTCCCTCGCCCGCAAGACAAACAGCAAGAATAATTCCAATCTGAAAAATACCCTTCATACTAATTATGCTTCTCCTTTTTAAATTCACCCATTTGGATTATAACCCTCAAGTCCGCGTGCTTCAAGTCTAAATACCAAAAAGCGGTCCGTTTCCAAAGAAACGAACCGCTTTTTACCATAGCCTTTATTCCATAGTCTCATCCAGAGTCTGCCGATTTAATTCATCATTGGAAAGCGCCGCCAATTCTTTCACCTTGTCGACATCAAGATCGAGCGCCGCTGCGATCCTCAGCCCATATTCTTCATCTGCACGCAGGCAATGCGCCGCATGCCGATACTTAATATTTTTGGTCACAGGGAAGATATTACGAGCGGTATTTTCAATCAACAATCCCCGTTTATCCTCCGTCATCAAGCGATATAATTTGCCGGCTGCACGGAAATTATCGTCTGTTGGGTCATCTTTTGGGTCGTACGTATACATCGCACCGGAAAGATCAAGCGGGGGCTCCATAACACCCGGCTGAGCTGCCCAAACGCCTTGGCTGTTCGGTGTATATGCAACCGTCGCTCCATAATTGCCGTCCACGCGCATCTGTCCATCGCGGTGATATTCATTCACTTCCACCCGCGCCTTGTTAACAGGAATATGATTGTGGTTCACACCCAAGCGATAGCGCTGCGCATCTCCATATGCAAACAACCTGCCCTGCAGCAGTTTATCAGGAGAAAGCCCGATTCCCGGAACCGTATGAGCAGGAGAAAATGCCGCCTGCTCCACTTCTGCGAAATAGTTTTCAGGATTGCGATTCAGCTCAATCACGCCTACTTCATGCAAAGGGTATTCCTTGTGCGGCCATACCTTTGTAATATCAAACGGATTCTCGTAATGCTCTTTGGCCTGTTGCTCTGTCATGATCTGCACATAAAGCGTCCACCGCGGAAAATCGCCCTTTTCTATTGATTCAAATAGATCCCTGCCGTGACTTTCACGATCCTTGCCTACCAGTTCTTCCGCTTCTTCGTCTGTTAAGTTTTGAATTCCCTGCTGCGTACGCCAGTGAAACTTGCACCAGACTCTTTCATTATTTTCATTGTACAAGCTGTAAGTATGCGACCCAAACCCATGCATATGACGATACGATGCCGGGATGCCCCGATCCGACATAACCACAGTAATTTGATGGAGTGCTTCGGGAAGCAACGTCCAAAAATCCCAATTGTTTTGTGCGCTGCGCATATTTGTTTTGGGGTCGCGCTTAACAGCACGGTTTAAATCCGGGAAATTATGTGCATCACGAATAAAAAAGACCGGCGTATTGTTTCCTACCAAGTCCCAGTTCCCATCTTCCGTATAAAATTTCATAGCAAATCCGCGGATATCACGTTCTGCATCCGCTGCGCCGCGTTCGCCCGCCACTGTGGAAAAACGTACAAACATTTCCGTTTGTTTTCCTTTTTGAAACACTTTTGCACGTGACCACTGGGAAATATCCTGTGTTGCAGTAAAAGTACCGTAAGCACCGCTGCCCTTTGCATGCATACGCCGCTCCGGGATTACCTCGCGGTCAAAATGCGCTAACTTTTCCATCAGCCATACATCCTGCATCATAATGGGTCCGCGTTCACCCGCTGTAATAGAATTCTCGTTTTCCGGGACAGGTGCCCCCGCTTCGTTTGTTAATTGTTTTTTGCTATTCATAAATAAACCCCCTTTATCAAGCAATTTATACATCTATAAACATTAAAAAACAATTTAAAACAAAAAAAGCAGGATATATATCCTGCTTTTTAAACTTTTGTAATTAGATAAACCGGAGTGGGTTTATTTTTACGCCCGGGCCCATTGTGGATGCAAGCACAACGCTTTTGAGATATGTGCCCTTTGCCGCAGACGGTTTTGCCTTTACGATCGCGTCCATGATGGCTTTCAGGTTTTCCTTCAGCTGCTGCTCCTCAAAACTCTTCTTTCCGATCGGAACATGGATGATCGCCGTTTTATCAACACGATATTCCACTTTACCGGCTTTGATATCCGCAATTGCTTTTGCGATATCCATAGTAACCGTACCGGATTTCGGGTTTGGCATAAGACCCTTCGGCCCGAGGATCTTACCAATCCGTCCGATGGTACCCATCATGTCCGGAGTCGCTACGATTACATCATAATCAAACCAGCTATCTTTCTTGATCTTTTCAACCATTTCTTCCGCGCCTACAAAATCTGCGCCGGCTTCTTCCGCCTCTTTTGCCTTATCACCTTTTGTGATAACGAGCACACGAACCGTTTTACCTGTTCCGTGCGGAAGTACAACCGCGCCCCTGACCTGCTGGTCTGCATGACGGGGATCAACGCCCAATTTTACGGAAAGTTCGATTGTTTCGTCAAAATTTGCTTTTGCAGTTTCCCTGCAAATTTTTACCGCTTCTTCCGGATCGAACAAATTCATTTTATCATAGCTTTTCACGCTATCCTGATATTTTTTGCCTCTTTTCATCGCTTAGCCCTCCACTTCTACGCCCATGCTTCTTGCGGTTCCCGCAATCATGCTGACTGCTGATTCCAGAGAAGCAGCGTTTAAGTCGGGCATTTTGAGCGTTGCAATTTCTTCCAGCTGCGCGCGGGTAATTTTTGCAACTTTCTGCTTGTTCGGCACGCCGGAAGCCTTTTCAATTTTGCATGCTTTTTTAATCAGCACTGCTGCCGGAGGCGTCTTTGTGATAAAGCTGAACGAACGGTCTGCGTATACCGTGATAACAACCGGGATAATAAGCCCCGCCTGCTGCGCCGTTTTTTCGTTAAACGCTTTTGTAAAGTCCATAATGTTTACGCCGTGCTGCCCAAGCGCCGGACCTACCGGCGGAGCTGGCGTAGCCTTTCCTGCGGGTATTTGTAATTTAATATACCCTGTGATCTTCTTTGCCATTGTTTTTCCTTCTTTCTTATATGATGTGGTGATAGCAAGCCTTCTATTGAAAACTCTCCCACCAGAAAACAATTTAAATTGCGCATTTGCGCGTTAAATTCTCTTTACCTGTACAAAATCCAGCTCAACCGATGTATCACGTCCAAACATCGAGACGAGCACGCGTACCTTCTGGCGTTCTGTATTGACTTCCTCGACTACGCCCACAAAGCTTTCCAATGGGCCGGACGAAACAATGACATTATTGCCGACCTCCACGTCAAGGTTAATGCGGACATTTTCAATGCCCATAGAACGCACTTCAGCATCTGAAAGCGGGATAGGTTTGCTGGATGGTCCGACAAAACCAGTTACGCCGCGCGTGTTACGCACTACATACCAGGATTCGTCAGTCAAAAACATTTTAACCATAACATAACCCGGAAACATTTTGCGCGTTACGTGACGCTTTTTTCCGTTTTTGATTTCCACAGATTCCTCCATGGGCACTTTTACGTCCATGATCGTATCCTGCAGGTTATGGTTTTCTACTGTTTTCAGCAGATTATCCATTACTTTATTTTCATAACCGGAATAAGTATAAACAACATACCAATAAGGCTTATCCGTTTTTTCCTGCTTCAGAAATTTAGGCTGTTTTTCTTCTGCTTTTTTTTCCGGATCAACCGTTTCCTGCGTTTCCATCTGCTCTTCGGTATCCTGCTTCGGGAAATTTTCCATGATTTCCCCTGTATCCGTCATTTCATTTTTCATAAATCCATTTACTCCTAGGATTTCAGGAAGTTATGGAACAGGGTGCCAAAGCCCCAGTCCATCAACCCTACGATAACGGTGAAAATAACAATAAAAACAATCACAGCGAACGTGGTCTTAAAAAGATCTTTCCGTGTCGGCCATGTTACTTTCTTGATCTCACCCCAAACATCCTTAAAGAATCTGGCGGGGCTGCGTCTTTGCTTCTTGTTCTTTTTTTTGGCGAGCTTTTTTTGCTCTTTTAACTGTTTCTCGCGTTCCTCGCCCAACAATTTGGTTTTAGACATGGTATCTCCACCTCAAAATTTACTTTGTTTCTTTATGAACCGTATGCTTCTTGCAGAATTTGCAATATTTCGACAGTTCGATTCTGTCAGGATCGTTTTTCTTGTTCTTCATCGTGTCATAGTTTCTCTGCTTGCATTCCGTGCAAGCCAACGTGATCTTATCGCGCATGATTAATCCCTCCGGTTACTTGTTTTTAAACAATCTAAAAAAAGGCACTCTCTGCCTTTTATCAAAGATACTATGATAGTGTATCACCAAACCGCACGGTTGTCAACAATTTCCACGTTTTTTCTTTTGGGATGACTAAATTTTCAAAGGGCGGAAAAAAACCGCCCCTATCCTAATCCTTCAGCACGGTTTCGATAATATATTTCGGTCTTTTTTTGGTCTCCATATACGCTTTCCCTACATATTCTCCGATAATACCGATCGCCAAAAGCTGCAGCCCTCCCAAAAGCCAAATGGACATAATCATGCTTGTCCATCCCGCGGTGGTATTGCCAAGCGCATTTACAACTAAGGAATAAATCAGCATAACAAGACTCACCAAAAAAATAACAAGCCCGACTCCCGTGATCATACGGATCGGTTTGATGGAAAACGACGTAATGCCGTCAAACGCAAACGAAATCATTTTTTTCAAAGGATACTTGGATTCTCCTGCAAACCGCTCCCCGCGCGAATATTCCACAGTGTCTGTTTTATAACCGATCTGCGGCACAATTCCACGCAAAAACAGATTTACCTCGCCGAATTCGGCAAGACCGTCAAGCGCACGCTTGCTCATCAGCCGGTAATCCGCGTGGTTATAGACAGCATCTACCCCAAAAAACCTCAAAAGCTTGTAGAACCCCTGTGCGGTACTGCGCTTAAAGCCTGTATCCGTATCACGGTTATTTCTCACGCCATAAACGATATCGCAGCCGCTTTGGTATTTTTTTACAAATTCATCAAGGACTTCAATATCATCCTGCAGGTCCGCATCCATAGAAATTGTGACGTCGCACAAGTCCTTCGCCGTCATAAGCCCTGCTAACAGCGCATTTTGATGCCCGCGGTTTCTGGATAATTTTACACCCATGATCTGCGGATTTGTTTGATGTAAATCACAAATCAACTGCCACGTCCTGTCTTTCGAGCCGTCATCTACATAAAGAATACGGCTGTTTTCAGATATTAGCTCTGCCCTGATCATCCGGTCCAGTTTCTCTGTTAAACGTTTTGTTGTTTCTGCCAGCACCGCTTCTTCGTTATAACACGGCACTACGATATATAAAGTATCCGCCATTTTTTTACCATCCTTAATGCAACTATCTTACTATTAGATACCCCGATTTGTCAAACCTCAAAACCGGCAGGATTTATTCATCTGCAAAACGGTAGCCTACCCCTACCTCTGTCATAATATATCGCGGCTTTGCCGTATCCTTTTCGATTTTCCTGCGGATATTCGCCATAAAGACACGCAGTGACTGAAAATCTTCGGCATATTCATATCCCCATACCTTTTTACTAATATAGCTATGGGTCAAGACCTTTCCCTGGTTTTCCACAAGCAGCACAAGTAATTTATATTCAATGGGCGTTAAATGTACTTCTTTTCCTTCCGTAAAGACGCGTCGTTTTTCAAAATCAATCATCAGCCCATCCAGCTGGAATTCCCCCTTGTCCTCTACGCGCGGACGCTGTTTACGAAGCGCAGCGCGGATCCGTGCCAAAAGTTCTTTGATACTAAATGGTTTCGTAATATAATCATCCGCCCCAAGATCCAGCGCTTCTACTTTTTCGTTCTCCTGTCCCCGCGCGGATACAACGATGATCGGCACTTCCGATATTTGCCGTATTTGTTTGATGACCTCAAGCCCATCAATATCCGGAAGACCCAAATCAAGAAGTACCAAATCCGGATGGTTGGAAAGCACGAGTGAAATTCCGTCAAGCCCGGTCATGGCCGTTTCAAACAGGTAATGATTTGTTTTAAGCGAGATACTTAAAAAGTTTAGTATTGTCGGATCGTCTTCCACGATCAAGATATGTGTTTCTTCCATCTTTTTCACTCCATCGGTAATGCAAATTTGAAAGTTGCCCCGCCTTTTTCATTGTTGACAGCAGCAATCACACCACCATGCGCTTCCACAATCGATTTACAAATACTGAGCCCAATTCCCATCCCGCGTTTTGCATCACCCCGCGCATCGGGTGATGTTACAAAATTATCAAACACCTTGTCGATGATCGCCGGATCAATTCCCTTACCGTTGTCAGATACTTCAAAGACCATATAATGTTCCTTCGGGTATGCCCGCAGTTCGATACGCGCATCCGGCGGTGTATATTTTACCGCATTATCAAGCAGGTTTACAAGTACTTGTATGATAAGTTTTCCATCCATCGGGACTTCCATCACTTCATCAGGGATATGGATCTCAATTTCTTTCGCGCCTTTTAGCCGTTCTATCCGGCGGTAAGCCTCCCCCACAATATCGTCTACTACTTCCGGTTGTTTTTTGAGTACTAATTCACCATCGGATATCCGCGTCATATTAAGCAAATTCTCTACCATATTATTCAGCCATTGCGCATCGTTGCCAATCCCTTCGATCAGGCTCAAAATTTGTTCCCGGCTAAGTCCGGACAAGCTATCCGCAATAAAATTTGCTGATCCGGCGATCCCCGTGAGCGGCGTCCTCAGATCATGTGAGATGGCACGGAGCAAGTCGTTACGGAGACGTTCCTTTTCTATCTTTAGATTGCTCTCCTGCTGTTGGCGGTAAAGAGCCTCCCGCTGCATTGCGCCTGCGACCTGTGATACCACCGTTTGAATTAACAGATTTTCCTCCGGCGTTGGCAAAACCTCACCGCAATGTACACCTGCTACGCCGTAAATCTCGTTACCGCTGCGCAAAGGAAGATACATCCACTTCGCACCGGAAAAATATTCTGTGCCGCATCCGCATGGTTTTACGTTTTCATAACACCATTTTGCAGTTTCGTTTTCTTTTTCCATATTCGTCCATGCCGCACCGTCTAAATCTTTTCCCGTATAAATAATACATTGCCGGTTTTGTATTTTTGATAAGCCGTTCATTCCATACCGGATGACATCCTCCATATCCGATACATTAAGAAGGCTGGTACTGACCTCATAAAGCAAACGCATTTGTTTCTCCCTCTTTTGTGCCTTCAAAACATGCTTATGCAGTTTATTTGTCAAAATACTTACGATAAAAGAAACTGCCAATAAAATAATAAGTGTGACAATATAATTTGGATCATTTACGCGAAACGTAAGCTCCGGCGCCGTGAAAAAGAAATTATACGCAAACACGCTGATCACAGATGCGGCAATTCCAAATCCAAGACGTTCTGTCGCCATTGTCACCAGCAGTACACCCACCAGGTAAACCATTGAAATATTTTCAGTCCGCAGCTCCGCAACATCAAACAAATAAGCAATTCCTGTGCAAAGTGCGAGGATTACGGCTGTCTTGAGCATATCTTTCCAAAATATTTTACTTTTCGATTGTTCCATTCCTTATTCCATCCTATCCAGTCATTGCGTGCCTTCGGCTATAATCAAGAAATATTTTTTATTTCCTTCAATCTCGGTTTTTCATCCAGTCCTGCTTTAATTTTTCTCGCTGGAGTTCCAGATTATACTTCAATTGTTCATCCGAAAGCCTTTGACGTTCCAGCGCCATGGCCACCTGTGAAGCAATCATCCGCAGCAACATACGCTGTTCCTGCGTAAGCGGACTCTTTTGGCACGAGACACCGATCACCCCAAGCACGGTACCCTGCGATATAATCGGCATATAAAAAGCCCCTGCGCCCATCAGTGTTTCTGTACCCGCGCCCGCGCGCTTTTTATTTAAAAACACCCATTTTGCAACTGCTTTTTCGTCATCGCCAAGAAAAAAATCTGCATCCGAATCATATTCCGCCTGCCATAACATACCCGGCTTTTCCATATCCTGCAAATAAAAAATCACAGAGCGTTCCAAAATTTTTGAAATATATTCGTTCATGGCGGAAACGATATTTGATAAACCGCGCGTTGCAAGAAGCTTTTTGCTGATTTCATATAGAATCTGCGTTCTTTGTTCCAGCATCCCAAAATCTTTTCTTTGTTCTATCTTTCGGGATCTCTGATAGGGGGCGGCATGGTCAGAATCCGGAATAATATGAATTTCCGCATTTTTCAAAAGACCTATTAACCTGTCTTCAAAATCTTCCTTGAAAAAATCACCCAAATGTTTTTTGTTTCTGCTTTTTCCAATAATAATATTGGTCGCGCCCGTGAGGTTTGCATGATCCGCGACAACTTCTGCAAGGTTCTCTCCATATACCGTTACCACTTCCGCGCCAAGCTGCTCCGCAAGGTTCATATGGTCGCGCAACACTTTTCCCTGTTCCGGGGAAAGCCTCATATTTGTTTCCACATACAACGCTTCCCACTTTGCATGGTAAGCTTCTGCCATCCGCGCGCCCACACGCAAATTTTTTGCGGAGGACGGTGAGGGAGACAACAGTACTAGAACTTTTTCCGTAACGCCTTTTTCTTTTGCCTTTCCGTCCCTTCCATAAATTCGGTCTGCCGTACGGCGCATAGAGATTTCGCGTAGCGTCGAGAGGTTCTGACGTGTAAAAAAATGATCCATCGCTGTTACCACCCGTTCCGGGCTGTATATTTTTCCATCGGCAAAACGCTTTAACAGCTCTTCCGGCTCTATATCCACCAGTTCTACGCTGTCTGCTTT
The DNA here is from genome assembly GCA_034926635.1 of Christensenella sp. Classification (GTDB taxonomy): domain Bacteria; phylum Bacillota; class Clostridia; order Christensenellales; family Christensenellaceae; genus Christensenella. The sequence continues at coordinate 93,936 of JAYFQX010000013.1, forward strand.
ATCAAAAATAGAGTCCGGAATGGTCTCGCGCACTTCAATATGTGTAATTTCTTTGATGATATCATTCAGGCTGGACAAATGCTGCACATTCACCGTTGTATATACGTCAATTCCGGCGTTCAGCAATTCTTCCACGTCTTGATAACGTTTTTTATTTCGCGAACCTGCGGCATTCGTATGCGCCAGCTCGTCCACCAGAATAAGCTGCGGATGTCGTTTGAGCGCGCCATCCAAATCAAACTCGTTGAGCATGATACTCTTATAGCTGATCTTTCGTACCGGCAGTACAGGCAATCCTTCCACCAGCTTCATCGTCTCCACACGCGTATGCGGCTCAATGTACCCTACGATAACGTCTATCCCATTATCAAGACAGTCGTGCGCAGCCCGCAGCATCGCATAGGTTTTGCCTACGCCTGCGGAATATCCAAAAAATATTTTCAGTTTTCCCGTCTTATCGGGAACCGTATCCATCTGCCGCAGCAGCTCGTCCGGATTCGGTCTTTCGCTTTCATCATACATCATTTTTTCCTCATCCACAATATTTGCCCATTCAGGACATATACCCTGTTTTTTTGCTTAGCTTATCTTTCCATCCAGCGCAAGGTTTACCATCAATACGTTAACACGCGCCTCTCCCAAAAAGCCAAGATCTTTACCTTCGGTATACTTGGTAATAACTTCGCGTACTGCATTCTCACTCATTCCCCGCTCCCTGGCGATCCTTGCCACCTGGTATTCCGCCGCTTCGGGAGAAATATGCGGATCTACTCCGCTTGCCGAAGCCGTTACCAGCTCCATTGGGATCTCCGCTGTATTTTCCGGATCCAGCGCATGCCACCATCGAACGCGCTCTTCTACCAAAGCTTTTTGTTCTTCGGATACAGGCGACAAGTTGGAAGGCGCAGCCGACCCCGTTTCCGGTCTGCCGATCAGGTATTGCGGTTCCGTAAATTCTTGACCAATCCACTTAGAACCATAACACACCTGCTGACCGTTTTCTTCCACCATAATCAGGCTTCCGTTTGCCTGCTCCGGCATGGTAAGCTGCGCGATCCCCGTCATGGCAAAGGGATAGGCAAATCCGCAAAGTAGCGTCATAAACGCTGCGCAAATCAGGGCTGTCAGCCATATCCGCGGTTTACTTTTGCTATCTTTTTGTTTCTCTTGTTGTTTCATTTCCATATTTCTCCTTTTAAACCAACTGCCTTCATATCACACCGCAAAACGCCAGCAGCATATCCAGAAGTTTAATCGCAATAAACGGCGCTATCATGCCTCCCAGTCCATATACCAGCATATTATGTCCTAATATTTTTTTTGCCGGTTTTTCCGTATATTTTACGCCTTTCAACGCCAGTGGAATCAACACCACAATAATTGCCGCATTATAGATCACTGCTGCCAGAATCGCCGTGGTCGCACTTGTGAGACCCATAAAATTCATAGCCGCAAGCTGTGGAAAAATACCTGCGAACAATACGGGGATGATCGCAAAATATTTTGCAATATCATTCGCAATGGAAAACGTGGTAAGCGAACCCCTTGTCATCAAAAGTTGTTTGCCGATCCGCACTACGTCGATCAGTTTGGTAGGACTGGAATCAAGGTCCACCATATTCCCCGCTTCTTTTGCAGCCTGCGTACCTGAATTCATCGCTACCGCAACATCCGCCTGTGCAAGTGCCGGCGCATCATTCGTTCCATCACCCGTCATTGCAACCAAATGACCTTCACTTTGATATTTGCGTATCAGTTCCAATTTAGCTTCCGGGGTCGCCTCCGCCATAAAATCGTCCACGCCCGCTTCCGCGGCTATTGCCGCTGCCGTCGTCGGGTTGTCCCCGGTAATCATGATCGTCTTGATCCCCATTTTGCGGAGATCTCCAAACTTTTCCTTAACTCCATTTTTTACAATATCCTTTAGATAAATAACGCCCATCACCCGACCGTTTTTTGCAACAACTAGGGGCGTACCGCCTTTTTCTGCGACCTGCGCAACCTTGTGCGCACAGTCCTCCGGATATTCGCCGCCCTTTTGCAGGACATAGGTTTTGATCGTATCTGCGGCACCTTTTCTGATCTCATCGCCGCCGAAATTAATGCCGCTCATTCTTGTCTTTGCAGAAAATTCAATAAATTCCGCATTGGTTTTGGAAAGATCGCGCCCACGAATGTTAAAACGTTCCTTGGCAAGTACCACAATGCTACGCCCCTCCGCTGTTTCGTCTGCAATAGAGGAAAGTTGCGCCGCATCGGCAAGCTCGGCTTCGGAAACGCCTCCTACCGGCAAAAACTCGCTTGCCTGGCGGTTTCCAAGCGTAATCGTCCCTGTTTTGTCAAGCAGTAATACATCAACATCGCCTGCCGCCTCAATCGCTCGGCCGCTCATTGCAAGAACGTTCGCCTGATTAAGACGACTCATTCCGGCAATGCCGATTGCTGATAAAAGCGCACCAATGGTAGTAGGCGCGAGGCAAACCAGAAGCGCCGCCACGTTGGTGAGGCTGATCGCCCTGCCTGCACCCGCAAGACTGCTGACAAATCCGGAAAACGGCAATAGTGTCGCGCATACGATCAAAAAGATGATGGTCAACGTCACCAGCAATATTTGTAATGCGATTTCATTCGGCGTTTTTTTTCGCGCAGCGCCTTCCACCATGGCGATCATTTTATCCAAAAAGCTCTCGCCGGCTTTTGCCGTAACCTTGATAATAAGCCAATCGGATACAACCGTCGTTCCACCTGTCACCGCGCTACGGTCCCCGCCTGATTCACGGATAACCGGTGCGGATTCTCCTGTAATCGCACTTTCGTCCACAGAAGCCACGCCCTCAATCACTTCGCCGTCCATTGGAATTTGCTCGTTTGCCAAAACAATCACGATATCTCCCGGTTTTAAGTCTTTTGACAAAACCTCTTCTACCGGTGCCTTGGGATCGACCTGCAAAATCTTTTTGGCAAGTACATCACGGCGCGCTTTTTTCAGGCTGTTTGCCTGCGCACGTCCACGTCCCTCCGCGATCGCTTCTGCAATATTTGCAAAGAGAACAGTCGCCCAAAGCAGTACTGCGATCGTAAGAACATACCAGGCGGGCTCTTCCTGTATCCCGGCAAATCCCAAAAAATATAGTGCTGTAACAAAAATTGCGCCAATATATACAATAAACATCACGGGATTTTTTATCTGCGTTCCCGGCGCCAGTTTTTTCAAAGACTGTACCAGCGCATCACGCATGACAGGCTGCTTTGTTTTCTTTACTTTCATCGTTTTTTCCCCCTATCCTAACGCAGGTAAAGTCGTAAAGAACTCTGCAATCGGTCCAAGCGCCAGAGCCGGCAAAAACGTGAGCGCACCGACGATAAACACAATCAAAAACAAAAACACCATAAACATTGCATTTGATGTGGAAAGCGTCCCTCCTGAAGCCGGAATCATCTTTTTCTTCGCGAGGTTCCCCGACAGGAAAATCACCGCGATCATCGGAATAAAGCGTACCAACAACATGATCGTACCGATTGCGATATTGGTATAGGCTGTATTTGCATTGAAGCCGGCAAACGCACTTCCGTTGTTTCCCGCGCCTGATGTATAGGCATAAAGCAATTCCGAGTACGCATGTGCGCCGGTATTGGTAAAATCGTTTGTAATCGTTGGAACAAAAGTTGAAAACGCTGTCCCAAGGAGCAGGCATAGAGGTGGTGTTAAGATAATCAGACACACCATCTTCATATCGAACGCCTGGATCTTTTTACCAAGGTATTCGGGCGTTCTACCTACCATTAAGCCGGCTATAAAGACGGTTAGAATAGCAAATGCGAGCATCCCGTAAAGACCGCATCCTACGCCTCCAAAGACGACTTCCCCGAGCATCATCAAAAACATTTGGATGCCGCCGGCAAGCGGTGTAAAGCTGTCATGCATAGAATTCACCGAGCCGTTGGACGCAGATGTTGTCGCAGTTGCCCAAAGTGCCGAGGTGTCTACGCCGAACCTTGTTTCCTTCCCCTCCATACTGCCGGAAACCGCGACACCATCAAACTGCGGTGCTGCCATGTTTTCACTCATTGTCATGCCGATCAATGCGAGAAGGAAGATAACAAGCATTACAATAAAAATAGCACGTCCCTGCTTGGAATCCTGCACTGCACGCCCAAATGTAAAACATAATGCAGCCGGAATCAGCAAGAGGCTGAGGCATTCCACAAAATTTGAGAATGGCGTTGGGTTTTCAAACGGAAAAGCTGAATTCACGCCAAAAAAACCACCGCCGTTTGTACCAAGCTGTTTAATGGCTATTTGGCTTGCTGCCGGTCCCATAGGAATCACCTGTTCTGCTCCGCTTTCCAGCGTAGTCGCGTGTACATAAGCGCTCAGGTTCTGAACCACACCTTGAGAAATAAGAAGCAGCGTTACGATAATCGCCAACGGTATCATAATATAATAACTTGCTTTTACTAAATCAACCCAGAAATTTCCCACTGTAGGACTTTCTTTGCGTCGAAACCCTCGAATCAGCGCGAACAAAACAGCCGTAGCAACTGCCGGCGACACCACATTTTGTACTGTCAAACCAGCCATCTGCGTCAAATAAGAAAGAGTCGACTCTCCGGAATATGCCTGCCAGTTGGTATTGGATACAAAACTTGCAGTTGTATTATACGCAAGGTCTGCCGACATTCCTGCCATCCCCTCGGGATTCAAGGGGAGATATTCCTGCAGCAGATTGAGTAAGAACAGGATGCCAAACCCAAACGCCGAGAATGCCAATACGGAAAGCGCATATTTTCCTGCTGCTTGCTCCTCCTTCGGGTCAATACGCATTACTTTATAAGTAAAGCGTTCCAGGGCTGCAATCGGCTTCCACGTAAGCTGCCCGGTCATTACCTTATAGATATAAATGCCAAGAGGTATCGCAATTCCTATTAAAATCGCTATATAGACGATATCCTGAATGATTCCACCACTCATAACTTTTCACCCTTTAATAACACGATAAAAAGATATGCCAGCAATAATACAAAAATCACTGCTGCGATCACCATTACAATTTCCACTTTCATCTCACTCCTTTGTCTCCTTAATTCTTTTTTATTATAAGCAGATCTTTATAAAGGTAGTGTTAATGACGGATACTATGGCATTAATATTCTGTTAAGATCAAATAAATATAAAAAAATGCACAAAAAAGAGAGCGTTACCGCTCTCTTTTGTTTATATATTCGTAATTAGTCGTTGATAACGCCCGATACAACGCCCGATCCTACTGTCCTGCCGCCTTCGCGGATTGCAAAACGCAGTCCTTCTTCGATTG
>JAYFQX010000020.1:0-45212 GCA_034926635.1 Christensenella sp.
GTCAGTTTATAGAATACTTTAGCGTATCGAACGTTGCAGCGGGGACACCGAAAGCTGTTGATATGAGCTTTGAATGGCTGGACGCGGACGGTGCGATAATCGCTTCAACAGACAGTATAACAATCCATGTTGTAAAAGAAGAAAAATTAGTAATTGATGAAAGCATGACCGGCGTAGTGATAGCCGATGCGGATCTTATTCTGAAAGCTGCTCCGGGAAAAGCGGAGGATGCTCAAACAGTAGCTGATATCAAAGGTTTGTTTAAGAATCCTGCTAATCAAATTGTGATAGAAAAAAATGGTCAAGAATTGACAGATGCTGATGTTGTTGGCACGGGGTGCGTAATTAAACTTTTAAGTGCAGACGGCACGATTGCGGATAGTCTCACAGTCGTATTAAAAGGTGATGTAAAGGGAATTGGGTATACTAGTATCGGTTCGTTGGTAAAAATGTCCGGTCATATAACAGGAGGTGCCCGGCTTGATGGAGCATACCTAAAAGCAGCTGATATGAACGGCAACGGAAATGTGTCGATTGGAGATATCGTTCTGGCTTCCAATTTGATCGTGGCATAATCTGAACCAGACTCATTATCTGAAAGCAATAAATTTGGAGGATAAATAGAAATGAACAAGAAGAAAAAAGTTGTTTTATCGATCATGCTGGCGGTGATGTTGGTCATGGTAGTAAGCGTTACCGCGTTTGCAGCGGCACCCTCGGTAAGTATTAGTAATACTTCGCCGAAAACGGGAGACACGGTTACCTTTACGATCAAGTGTTCTGAGAATGTAGCGGGAATTCAGGGTGCAATCTCTACAAGTGGGCTGCAGTATATCAGTAAAGTTACTAACCCGTCTGGTATGGGAAGCGAGACGATGTTAATTACGCTGGGGAATACAGCTTCTTATACTTATAAGGTAACAGCTGCTGCAGGGGAACAAGTTAGTTTTTCTTTGGCAAATGTGATTACATCGGATGCAGAAGGAAATGAAACAACGGAAACAGGTGTGTTTGCAGCCGCTGCGACAGTCGTGACGCCGACGGAGCCGACAGCAGAGCCTACGGCAGAACCAACAGTACAGCCTACGGCAGAACCAACAGCACAGCCGACAGTAAATCCGAGTGCAAGCGCGTCTGCAACGGCAGATAGCCTAGATGATGTGCCGAAAACAGGTGATACGACAACAGATGTTATGCTGTTTGTAATGATTGGTATTGTGGCCGCCGCTGCTATTATGATTGTAGCAGTTAAAAAAGTGAGCGCCAATAAATAAACAGTACTATGTAAAAATTTACATTAAAATATATCTAGACAAGGCGGGATAGCGATCCCGCCTTGTCTATTTACAGGGAGAGCAAACCAAATGAAAGAAAAACACAAAGACGAGCATAAAAAAACGGGGAATACCTCGGCGATTTCATCAACCGGGAAAATATGGTTGATTGTGTTTGTAGCGGCGCTGGCAATGATATGCGTTCTTGTAGCCGCAGTAATATGGGATAATGGACAGGCAGCAAAGACTGTGCCGCAGCCAACTCTGGAGGCAGCAAAAACAACACCACAGCCATCGCAGAACGTAAGTGCGTCGTCTACGCCTATGGCACTGCATATGCTTCCTGCGATGGAGAAATTATATCAACAAAACAGCGATATCGTAGGATGGATTACAATTGAGGGCACAGAGGTAGATTATCCTGTGATGTATACGCCGCAGGATGGAGAATACTATTTGTATCGGAACTTTGAACAAGAGGAGGATCCTACCAAGCAAGGCTGTATTTTTATTGATAAACACTGTACGGTGGAGCCGAGAGGAACCAACTTGTTACTCCATGGGCACAATATGAAAAACGGTACAATGTTTCATACGTTGATTGATTATAAGAATGAAGATTTTTATCAGGAACATAAGACGATCCATTTTGATACTTTGTATAAGGAGGAAGAATATGAAATAGTGTCAGTGTTTTTGACGAAGATATATAATAAAAGTGATACAGATGTTTTTAAGTTCTATCAATTCTATGATGCAAAAAACGAAAAAGAGTTTAACGCATTCATCCAGAACTGTAAAGAGCTTGCAATCTATGAGACGGGGATTACTCCAGTATATGGCGATGAGCTCATTACGTTATCAACATGCGAATATTCTATTGATAACGGACGTATTGTAGTCGTTGCACGACAACCTGCAAATTCAGAAGACGTAATTGCTTCTGGGGAGGTCGCGGTCTGAGTTTGGAAGAATAGAAGATTAAACACCTTAAAAAGACCTTTTGCCGCAAGGCAAAAGGTCTTTTTGTGTTCCGTAGATTCAGTGTTTTTCTTTAATTACGCCGCTGCGGTATGCCTCAAGAAGACAGGTTAAATCGTCAATATCACACTGCAGACGCCGACCAACATCCGTCTCTCCTACGCTGATACGCGTTTGCGCTGTATCAAAGACCACGTAAGTGGAGAGGATATCTTTGTTATGGCGGATTGCGTCCTCCAGCCCGGAAAAAGGCTCGTGGGAAACAAGACGGATTCCGTAAGAGCTGTAAAACATGGTGTAACCGGCGATTCCCGTTTGCGTCTGGTAAGCGCGACAGAAACCACCGTCAATTACGATCATTTTGCCGCCGCCGCGTACCGGAAATTCTCCGTCCTTGAAGCGCACGGGAACATGTCCGTTCACAATATGTGAATATTGGTCGGTCAGACCGAATTCTTTTAAAATCATTTCACATTTTTCTTTGGATTCCACATGTTTGTAATAGGGATCTTTTGCCTCTCTCCAGGCTTCCTTATCATCAATAAACATACGTTCAAAGGTTGCGATCTTACTGCGGCCAAAAAGTGGGGAGCGTCTGCCGCACCATAGGTACCACAGAAAATCTCTTCCGTAAGCCCGTGCGGGACTCCCTTCCTGCGCATAATAACCCTGTCGTGCCAGCGCATCGGCATAATCCATCAATGCTTTTCCCTTTAACAGCTTTTTGCCGAATACAAAGAATTCGCCGTCGTCGGTCATGGGAACACAGCCGTGAAACAAAAGATTCCCGTTGCAAATCTGGTAAATGCTGCCTTTGGAATACAAAAATTTGATATGGCGTTGCAGCTTTTCGCTTTGCGAAAAAGAAGCGATGAGCTGAGAAACCACGCTGCTTTCTTCTTCCGTCAGTTCGTATGGAGCGCGTGGGTCGATCGTAGGAAAATCATGATCGTTCAGTGCATACTTTCTTCTATCTACCAATACGGTCATATTATCAAAATCAATTTTATCCAGCAAAAGTCGGTCTTCCATTTCAAACTCCGGATGTCGAAGGATGATTTGTCCCTCCAGTTTAAACTGGATAATGGCGATTGCTTTGTGCATATGATCCAGAAGGTCAGTATCGTCTGTATAAGTTCTTTGCGCAAAAAGCGCCAGAGGACGTAAATTAATGCCATAAGCGTTTTCTACAAAATCGATATTGGAATATTTGGTGCTGATATTGAGTACGCAGGCAATGCAGGCTGCGCTTCCGGCGGCAGCCCCCATCCAAAGGATATCATGGTTACCCCATTGGATATCTACGGCATGGTGGCTCATTAATTTTTCTAAAATAATATCCGCATGCGGACCGCGGTCGAAGACGTCTCCGACAACATGGAGCCGATCCACCACCAAACGTTTGATGATGGCAGTAAGAGCAATGATAAAAGCGTCTGCACGGTTGATATCCAGAATCGTGGAAATAATATTCTCATAATAGTTTTGTTTGTTTTTATCCGCACTATCTGTGTGCAGAAGTTCGTCAATAATATAGGCGAAATCCTGCGGACATGCTTTCCTGACCTTAGACCGTGTATATTTGGAAGCGCACAGACGGCATACGTCGATCAGCCGGTACAGTGTAATGCGATACCATTCCTCCATGTCCTGCTGAGATAGCTTAATGTCTTCGAGCTTTTGCTCGGGATAATATATTAAAGTACACAGCTCAGTACGCGCTGCGGCAGGCAATGATTTTTCAAACAGGATATCCACTTTTTCGCGAATAACCCCGGAAGCATTGTTTAAGATATGAGTAAAAGCGTCTGACTCGCCATGGATATCACTGATAAAGTGCTCGGTTCCCTTAGGGAGGTTTAATATTGCCTGCAAGTTGATAATCTCTGTGCATGCGGATTGAATGGTCGGGTACTTTTGAGATAATAATTCTAAATACTTGTTTTCTGACGGTTTCATTTTTTCCCCCTCTCGAAAAAAAACGGGATTCCTTCCCGTAAAACGAAACAGGATCAATTAATAAAAAGCTAAGAACCTTTTTATCAAAAACCAAAGTTACTGAATGACTAAACACAAATAGTTTATCTCATTTTTCATAAAAAAGAAACTCTTTGTGATATAATAAATAAAAAATCATGCGCAGGAGCGCGGGAGGGATTGGAATGAAGCCACTCAAAAATGGGGAAATCCTGCTTTTTGACGGTGCAATGGGCACATACCTCGCTGGAAAATATGAGGATAGTGTGATTCGATGCGAGCGGAATAATATCCAGCATCCGGACCGCGTGATCAGTGTCCACAGGGAATATATCGAGGCGGGCGCGAAGGCGATCAAGACCAATACGTTTGCCGCCAATACGCTGGCGCTGGCGTCGGATTTGCAAGAGGTTCTGCACGTGGTAGATGCCGGAGTGCGGTGCGCCATGGAAGCAGCCGGGGAAAATATACTTGTATTTGCAAGCATGGGGCCTATTCTTTATGATGACCAGCGGCGCTGCGACGAAGAGCGCCAGCGGATTATCGAACGTTTTTTGGAACACGGCGTTACGAATTTTTTATTTGAGACGTTTGACCAGCCTGAAATGCTTGCGGATGCGGCGCGGTATGTCAAGGGATTATGCCCGCAGGCTTATGTGATCACGGAATGTTCGGTTGCGCCGGACAGGTATACGCAAAGCGGGATTTCAGCACAAGCTGTGATTGATGCCTTGCGCAATGTAAGTGAAATTGATGCCTATGGCTTTAATTGCACCTGCGGTCCCCAGCATATGGTTGACGTTGTAAAAAATACCGATTTTTACGGACATACTGTATCTATTATGCCCAATGCCGGTTATCCGACGGTAGAAGCGGGGCGTACCGTATTCAAAAGTACACCAGAGTATTTTGCTGAGCAGCTTTCGCGGATTCGTGCCGAAGGCGTGCAGATTCTGGGAGGATGCTGCGGAACCACGCCGGAACATATCCGCGCGGCGCGGCGTATCCTTGACGGGATGGAAGCCCCCAGACTGCCTAAGGCGGAAAAAGCGAAGAAAATTGTAGCGGTACAGGAAATTCGAAAAAAGAACGGGAAACCAATCGCAGTAGAACTGGATTCCCCCCTGGATGCGGATGATTCGTTTTTTGTGGAGGCGGCGGGAAAGCTTGCGGAAGCCGGAGCAGACCTGATCACCATTGCGGACTGCCCAATCGGCAGAGCGCGGGCAGACAGCAGTATGCTGGCCGCTATGTTAAAACGGCAATACGGGATTGAAGCCATGCCGCATTTAACCTGCCGGGACAGGAATTTAAATGCATCGAAGGCCTTGCTCTTGGGACTTTCTATGCAGGATGTCAGGAATGTTTTGGTGGTCACGGGGGATCCGATCCCCAATAACAGGCGTGGGGAGATCAAGAGCGTATTCCAGTTTAATTCGGTATTGTACGCCGAGTTTATCCGCGATCTAAATCGCACGGTATTTTCTGAACGACCGTTTCGTATTATGGGCGCACTGAATGTAAATGCGCAGAATTTTGACGCAGAACTTTTAAAAGCAAAGAAAAAGGAAGCGGCAGGAATGACCTGCTTTTTAACCCAACCGGTTTATGACAAGCGCGCGGCGGAAAATGTTCGGCGTGCAAAAGCCGAGCTGAAAAGTGATATTTGGGCAGGAATCATGCCTGTTGTCAGTTATAAAAACGCGTGTTTTATCAACAACGAGCTTGCGGGAATAGAAATCCCGGAAGAAATTTGCGAGAAGTTTCGTCATGCAGATAAAGAAGAAGCAGCGAAAATTGCCGTAGAGACTGCGCTTGGCGCAATTGATTTGGTAAAAGATACAACAGATGGTTATTATTTGATTACCCCGCTTCGGCGCGCGGATATTATCTGCGATGTGATTCGGGAATTATTGAAAAAGGAGTAAAAAAATGATTGTTATCGGAGAAAAATTGAATAGTTCAATCCCATCCACACTGGAAGGGTTGAATACAAAAAACGAAGAGTTTGTTACAGATCTGGCTGCGCGGCAGGCCGCTGCGGGCGCGCAGTACCTTGATATTAACACCGGAATGTGTGAGAATGAGCAAGAGATGCTGGTTTGGACGGCGAAGCTTGCAATGGATGCGGCGCCGGACTGCAGATTGATGCCGGATTCCACGAACCCCGCGGCGCTTCGTTTCTTATTTGAAAAACTTGCGCCCAAAAACGCTATCATAAATTCTGTGACCCTGGAGGAGGATCGCTTGAACGGCGTTTTGCCGATCGTGAAGGAATATAAGACCGGGATCGTGGCAATGCCGCTGGATGCGGACGGTATCCCGAAAACTGCGCAGAGAAGGGTGGAAAATGCCCGGCGGCTGATCGAAATTCTACGGGAAAACGGTGTGTGCGATACTGATATTTATGTTGATATCGTGGTAGAAGCGGCAGCGACCGGATGGGATGCGCCCAAAGAAGCGCTTCTTGCAACGAGGTTGCTTCGGGAAGAATTTCCGGCAGTACATTTGCTGGCAGGGCTTTCCAACATTTCGTTTGGGCTGCCAAAGCGCGGCGTGATCAATCAGGCGTTTTTGGCGTGTGCGTTGACGGAAGGACTTGATGCCGCCATCATGGATATTACCAATCCTGCAATGAAGCTGCAGTTATTTGCTGTGGAAATGATTTTGGGGAAGGACGAATACTGCATGAATTATTTGCAGGCATTTCGCGAAATTGAAGGTTAAATAAACGCGGGCAGGTATAGATTACTATGGAAACGCGGCTTGCAAAATCTCTGGGGGAAACCTTTGGATGCTTGAAAAGAGGCAGATACTCCGTATGGAGTCTCTGCGTTTTTTCGTTTATATTGGTGTTGCTGTCGCGCTTGTTTGTTTTTATATTCTATCTATTTTATGCAAAGAACACGGGTGACAGCCGGGGTTTTCTGGAAGCGTTTAATATCTGGGATGCGGTCTGGTACCGCGATATTGCAGCGCAGGGATATACAAGTGCTGCGCAATACAGCGGTGGATTAGTGAATTGGGCTTTTTTCCCTTTATTCAGTCTTTTGGCGGCAGGATTTGCAGGACTGACGGGTCTGGAGCTTTATTTTGCCGGATTCCTTTTGAATATGATATTGCAGGCGGCAGCACTGGTGTTAGTTTTCCGGTATGTTTTGGAAACGCGCGAACAAAATATGATTCAGGCTGTTTTTGCCTGTATTCTTCTTTCTCTGGGCTGTTATTCTTTTTATTTTGCGAGCTTTTATACGGAATCGCTTTATCTTTTTCTGTTTACAGGAGCATTATATTTTCTTTATGAAAAGAAATATTTGCTGGTGGGAATATTTGGTGCGATGCTGTCCGCAACTAAAAACACCGGCGTAGTTCTTTTGCTGGGGGTTGTGGTAAGCGCTCTTGTGGAGTATTGGCAATCGGTGCCGGGCAAAAAAAGTATTGGGGGTTTTCTGCGCGTGTATTTCGCCAACTGGAAAAGAACGGCGTGTACGGCGTTGATTCCGGCAGGACTGCTTTTGTTTATGTTGTTTTTATCGCAGCGTGCAGCCGATCCGCTTGCGTTTTTGCATGCGCAGTCGGCTTGGGGCGGAAGCGTCGGGAATCCGTTGGCGGTGATTTGGAATGGTTTTGCTTCAGGAGAAGCAAAGCAGGTGTTTTTTGCCGTATGTGCACTGGGAGGTCTTGGACTTTGCGGCTTTCTATTCTGGAAAAAACGCTGGACAGAAGCGACGATGGCGCTTGCTTTGCTTCTCATTCCGTTATCCGTGCGGCTGCAATCCATTCCGCGTTACCTTGCCGGCAATGTCCTTTTTACACTGGCGCTGACAGATTTGATACTGCGTACGAAAAAGCGCTGGTTGGTGGCGGCGACAATAGCTGCATCGGTATTGGCTGAATTTTATCTTTTATTTCTCTGGTTTGCGGGTTCTACCTTCCTCTGGTGATAATTTACAAAATATTCATGCTTGAAAACGCCTTATTCAGCGGGATTTTGTTGAACCGGCGGTTTTTTTATACTATAATAATACTGGTTTTAAGTTGCGAGGGCGTACCGAGAAAGAACAGTATACCCCGAAAACAGGCGCGCGCTGCCGCGGAATTTTTCCGAAACTGAGATTGGGAATGGAAAGGCGCGAAACCGTTTGAGATTAAAGGAGAATGAATGTTCAATAATAATAAAATAGAAGTGACATCCTACGGGATATTAAGCGATAAAGTAAAAAACGGAGTGGTGATCGCTCACCTTTCGGATCTCCATGAAAAAGAATTTGGGATTAAGAACCACAGGTTATTTGAAGAAGTGGAAGCGCTGCAGCCAGATTTGATTGCTGTTACGGGAGATATGGTGGCGCATGAAAATCAAAAAAATATAAACAGACAATATACGCGGGACTTTGCGCGGGGAATTGCGCAGATTGCACCTGCTTATTTTGTGACAGGAAATCACGAAAGGAATTTTCATCCTGCAGTCGAAGAGATCATGGATGATTATGGCGTGAAAGTCATTACGGGCGGTATTCGGCAGGCGCAAATTGGAGAGACGATCATTAATATTTCCGGCATGGACGATGTATCTTACGAAAGTGCGGACGTGCTGGAATCCGTAGATGTTTTTCGCAGCACGCAAGATGGCTTTAACCTTTTCTTGGCACACCGACCGGAATATTATCCCGTATATTTACGCAAAAATATTGACCTTGTACTGGCGGGGCATACGCATGCAGGACAGATTCGTTTTCCAAAATTCGGGACTTTTGCAATGAGCGGTCAGGGATTTATGCCCAAATACCTGGAAGGGGAGTTTACGGACGGTCAGACGACCATGATTATCAGCAGGGGACTGGGATCCAGTGGTTATCCCGCGATCCGTATTAATAATCCGCCGGATTTGGTGGCGGTCTATGTAGAGCCGGAGCCTGCGGCGCAGTTTGCGGTATCAATCTGATTGCATTAAAATTTATATAGAGATTCCCGGAGGAAGAGAATGAAAAAACCGTTTGTGACAAAAGAACAATTGGAGAAAATTGCGGCGGAATATCCCACCCCTTTTCACCTGTATGATGAAAAGGGGATTCGTGAAACAGCAAGGGCGCTCAATCAGGCGTTTTCCTGGAATAAAGGGTTTCGGGAATATTTTGCGGTAAAAGCAACACCGAACCCGGTATTGCTTCAGATATTAAAAGAGGAAGGCTGCGGGGTGGATTGTTCATCCTATACAGAGCTTATGCTTTCGGATGCTTGCGGATTTTCCGGCAGCGATATTATGTTTTCATCCAATGAAACGCCGGCGGAAGATTATAGGCTTGCAAAAAAATTGGGAGCCCTGATTAACCTGGATGATTTGACACACGTCGAGTTTTTAGCAGAAACGGCAGGAATACCGGAAACCATTTGCTGTCGATATAACCCCGGTGGAATATTTCAAATTGCAAACAGTATTATGGATAACCCGGGTGATGCAAAATACGGGATGCCCTATGACCAGATGAAGGAAGCATATGAAAAGCTGATGGCGCTTGGCGCAAAGTGTTTTGGGATTCATGCATTTTTAGCGAGCAATACGCAGACGGAAGAGTATTATCCCCAGCTTGCGAAAATTTTATTTGGGGTAGCGGTTCGACTGAAAAACGAAACAGGCGCTGACATCCGGTTTATTAACCTTTCCGGCGGGATAGGGATTCCTTATACGCCCGAAGGAAAGCCGGTTGATATTGCGGCGGTGGGCAAAGACGTGCGTCGGGCATTTGATGAGGTGATGGTACCGGCGGGCATGGACGATGTTGCAATCTTTACAGAGCTGGGGCGTTATATGCTCGGACCGCATGGCTGTCTGGTGACTCGGGCGATCCATGAAAAGCATACACACAAAGAATATATTGGCGTGGATGCGTGCGCCGTTAATTTGATGAGACCTGCAATGTATGGCGCATATCATCACATTACGGTAATGGGGAAGGAAGCTATGCCGTGCGATCACAAATATGACATTGTAGGAGGTCTGTGCGAAAACAATGATAAGTTTGCGATTGACCGTATGCTGCCGAAGATAGACAAGGGAGACCTTCTTGTACTTCATGATACGGGTGCGCATGGGTTTTCTATGGGATATAATTATAATGGAAAGCTAAGAAGTGCGGAAGTGCTTTTAAAAGAGGATGGGACAACGCAATTGATTCGCCGGGCGGAAACTCCGGAGGATTATTTTGCGACGTTGGATTTTTTGCATTTGTTTGATTGAAGAAAGGGGCAGAAGGCATGAAGAAGCTGGTGGCGGTTTTACTTGCAGGCACAGCTCTTCTTTTGTGTTGCTCTTGCGGCGCGACTCTGAATTCGTTGCAACAGGCAGTCAGGCAGGTGCAGAAATCTGAACAAACTCCGGATAGCGAACAATTTATTTATCCTGAGTTACCTTCCGCAGAGATTGAGGACAATGAACAACAGGATGCGGAGGAACCGGACGATGGTGCTTTTGACGAATATGTGGATACCGAAGGATTGATCGGAAGACAATTTAGGTTATCCCGCGAGGAAGCGGAAGGAACGCTTGGGTTTGTTAGGCAGGAAGATGGGACAAGCGCCAAAGCCTCTACACTACTCGGGCGCGAGGCGGTTGTTTCGCTTGGATTTAATTTAGGCGGAAAAAACAATTACGTTGAGTATGATTATGAAGGAAGTACGGAAATCGGATCTCGTCAGGTGATCAGTGAGTTTGATAAGTTATACCAAATCATAAGCGCACGGTATGAAAAAGCGACTGTACATAATTGGGCGCTCAGTCAAACAAATTCGTTCGCAGCGTTATCCGACATGGGCGAGTTTGATGAGGCAGAGATCGAGGCAGCGATAAACGGCAGGGAGACAGCGGTATTTCAATATGCATGGAGTCGTGTAGGGAACAATGCAGCGTATATTTATTTAAAAGTACACGATACAGCTTATTCGATCGGTTTTATTTATGACAGTACACAGCAGTCAGGGCTGCGGGAGGCGATCCGCGCTTGAACGGTTTTGCCAGCAATGGGAAAAAAGCAGCGCAGAGGGGAGAGTAGCGGAGGATGGAACAAAGAGGAGAAAACGGACGCGAACCTGAGAAGAAAAGATCAAAAAAGTGGATTTCCTGGATCGCGATTGCAGCAGCGGCAGTTGTCTTCATTATTGCGCTGGTCAACCTGATTGGCATTGGGAGCGAAGACATGCAAACCACGCATGTGTACAGTGATTTAAAAGAAGTAGCCATGCCGCAGACACAGGCGGCATCAGACGACCCTCTTACCAGAACAATTGATTTTGAAGCACTGAAAGCGGTCAATGATGAAATAATTGGTTGGATTTATATTCCGAACACCAGTATTGATTATCCTATTTTACAGGGTTCAGATAATGATTATTATATTTCTCATAATGCTCGAAAAGAGGAAAATCGAGCTGGCGCTATTTTTACGGATTACAGAAACAATGCAGATTTTTCCGACCGGAATACGATTATATACGGCCATCGGATGAACAACGGTGCCATGTTCGCAGATTTGCATTTGTTTGAAGAGGAAGATTTCTACCGCGAAAATCCTAATATATATCTTTACTTTCCGGATGGTACGGTAAAGCAATGCCGGATTTTTGCAGCGTATGTTGCAGGAGATACGGATATGGCTTATACGCTGAATTTTACAACGCAAGAAGATTTTGAAGAATATCTGAAAAATATGCAGGCGCGCAGCCCGGTAGATACGGGGGTCGTGCTCACTGGGGAAGATAAGGTCATTACGCTTTCTACATGCGTACAAGGGCAAGAAGATAAACGTTATATTGTCCAAGCGGTTGCTGTAAACTGATGAAAGAATAGAAGAGCAAAAGGACGCCCTGCAAGAGGCGTCTTTTTTGTAAACAGCAAAATATATTTTTGATTTTTTTAGATCTGCGTGGCAGTATGGTAAAAAAGTGTTTACAAAGCAAGAAATTGATATAATAATAAATAGAAATATGCGCCATGGAAGCGCGAAAGAGGAGGTCGTTCAGTATGCGTAGAGTAATGAAGATTGAAGGAATGTCATGCGGGCATTGTGTTGCCAGGGTAGAAAAACTATTGAATGCTTTGCCGGGCGTCAGTGCACAAGTTGATTTAGAGACAGGATCGGCAACGATTGATTGCCCGGATGATGCGGATATGAAAGCGTTGAAACAGGCGGTGGAAGATGCCGGATATCAGGTTGTTTCTGTGGATTAAAAATACGAGCGACAGGTAGGAAAATCCAGAGCGTATAAATCAATCGGCAACTTGCGGCGGCGGAAAATCGCCATAACAAAGTAGGCACATCCTATGCCGAGAAGTGCTCCGGCTAAGACGTCGAAGGGAAAATGAACCATAAAATAAACGCGGGAAAAAGCAATTAAAAGTGCGTATACCATTGCTGGGATGCGCATTTTTGGCATGGCTGCATAAAACACGACTAATGCCGCAAAAGACGAAGAGGTATGCCCCGAAGGAAAAGAATAACCATCCGGGGGAGGAATCAGTAGAGAGATCCCTTCTATCTGTTGGAATGGGCGCGCGCGCATCACCGTTTCTTTGATAATGGTATCGCCGATGATATAGGCAAGCGCAATGGAAAAGAGGAGCATCCAGCCTGTTTTGCGCGTTTGTTTATTAAGGAGTAAAACGGCTGCAGCTATCAGCCAAACAAGACCATGGTCTCCCGCTGTGGTAAAGGCTGCAAGTATTGTGTTAAGCGCACCGCAGGAAAGTGACGCGGTTGCAAAGAGCATTTGAGTATCAAGCTGCAAGGATCAAACCTCCTATGGTTGTTGATTGTATTATTATATACTGTTCTGTGGCAATAAAGGCATATATTGCCGAAAATTAATAAATTGGTAAGAAAGAAGGATTTTAGTAAAAAGATATAGGATCATGAAAAAAGTTTTAGACAGACGAAAGAGAGCTTGTTAATAAAAGATAGACCTTTGTCGGAATAATAATATTTTTTAGGAGGAACGGAATGGAGATCAGACTGATATTTGCAATTATCACAATTACAATTGCGCTCGTTTTATATACGACAGGCGTATTTGCGGAGAGAAAGCAGGGAACACTGAGCAAAAAGAATGTGATTCTTTTTTGGTGTGGTCTGGCATTTGATACCACGGGAACGACGCTTATGAGCGCGATCGCGGCAATGCACGTCATCAAGCTTTCTGCAACGGCGCAGATGCTTCATGGCGTCACTGGTGTTGCGGCAATTGCATTGATGCTGTTCCATGCGATTTGGGCGACCTATACACTGCGAAAAGGAAATGAAAAACAAAAAAAGGATTTTCATAAATTTAGCATTGTAGTATGGGCGGTTTGGCTGATTCCGTATATCATCGGGGCGGTTGTAGGAATGAGTGCCTAAGATTATGAACAAATCTTAATGGAATGAGCGGTTTAGAAACCTTTGGATGGCTTATATTCATAAAAAACATTTAGGAGGTTTTCAAAAAATGGAACACATTATTTCACTTTATGTAAAAGACAAGGGAATAAAGACGACTAGCGCTTTTCCAGCGGATATTGTAGCGGATATACAAGCGGCGTTGGCAAAAAAGGGAGTTACTGACAGTGAAGTGGAGGCAGACGCGGCAGATGGTGTTGTCGAACATGTGAAAGTTAAGATACGCCATGCGCATATGAAGCGGGAAGAACTTAAGAAGATTGTGGATGATTATCTTGATGATAAGAAATAATCGGAAGGACGAAGAAAAGCGAGCTATTTGATTTTAGAACAAGATAAAATGGGAGCTTCTTGAGAGCTCCTATTTTTGTACGACAAAAACAAGCAATTTTGCACGCACCTAGGCGTATATAAATATAAAAAATAGATTTGCGTTTTGCAAAGCCTAAAAATTTTGTATGTCATATACGACAAAATAGTCGGCCAAATGACCAACCAAATCGGTGTAACAAAGCGATATAAGTTGAATATTGAATAAAATTGGAAGACCCTATAATCCGTTTGGCTATGAGATTTTTATGTCGGATAGAAATAGCGTGTCACCATGCGCAGCGTGGCGGGTGTGCCGTTTGTCGCGGCAAGCCCGCCAGAGGCGCGCAAAATCATTGATTTACAAATTGCGGTTGCAAGATCGCTTTTTAAAAAGTAAAATATTGTTTGCAGGGATAGTTTGTTAGGCGGCGCACCCCCCATTCTGAAAGAAAGGGGGTATGTCTATGGCTGAATTGCTTTTGACGGTAATTGCCCTCGTATTCACTTACGGGATAATAATTGCTTTAAAGAAGTGAGCCGCCTATTCGCAGTAGGCGGCTCTAATTATTAAACTACATTAGGGTTGCCGTTTGGCGGCTATCCCTGCTTTTATTATATCACCACCACAGCGGGGAAAACAAGACTTTTATTTGTTCAAAATATTCATTTTTTATACATTTTTACACTGCCCACTACGATAAGAAAATAGAAAATGTGTCACAAATGTGTCACAAATCAATGATTCAATAAAAATAGAAAAGCCCATAAACCGCTTGGTTATGGGCTTTTCTTGGTGTGCCAGAAGGGATAGCGCGTTCTTCGCGTTCCGCTTGCACTTGCATGAACCCCCGGGGCTCCGAATCCTCCATAGTAAAAAAATACCATTCCATACGCTTCGCGCATAAAATGGTATTTGGTGTGCCAGAAGGGATTCGAACCCCCGACCTTTTGATTCGTAGTCAAACACTCTATCCAGCTGAGCTACTGGCACATGCTTAAAAAATTAAGCTATATTATTGTATAATAGAACACATTAAAAGTCAATGGGTGAAATCAAAACTGAGGGAAGTTTCTTGAATCATCCATTATCAAATAAATGTCAGATTATTTACGCCTACATATTTTTCATTTTGTGGTTTATCACAGAAGACCTCGTCAAAACAATCAATTTTTGTAAATTGGAGAAATCCTTGCTTTTCAAGTTTGGAACTATCAATCAATAAATATTTTTTATCAGAATTTTCCATTGCAATCTGTTTCATGAGCAGGCTTTCCATCTCTGTCTCATAGCAAATTCCGTTGCTGACATCAAGGCTTGCGCACCCAAGAAAGGCAATATCAAAATGGAATTGTCGCAAGATTTTTTGAGCAATCGGACCTACATTCATACTGGAAAACGGAATATATCGCCCTCCTACAATAAACAGCTCTGCGGCGGTGGGCGCAGGTGAGGATTTCATGAGAAGATTGTTATAAGTCACGATACGAATATGTTTATTCTCAAGGGCGCTCATCAAAGGAACCATACTGCTCCCGCTATCAATAAAGACGCAGTCACCATCATGCACATAATCCGCAGCGAATTGGGCTACTCTTCTTTTTTCCGATAAATTTTGTGTACTTTTTTCTTTGGCGGTAGGCTCTGCATTATCAAGCAAGTTCTCAAGCGCCGCGCCGCCTTGTACCCGCTTTAAACGTCCTTCTTTTTCCAATTTCTCAAAATCGCGGCGGACGGTAATTTCGGAAATATCGAGTTCTCGGGCAATATCTTTTAAGTTGATGATGCCCTTTTGATTCAGACTTTTCATGATATACAATTTTCGTTCTGAAGCAATCATCGGAACCCTCTCTTCCCAATAAAACACCGTATGCGGAAAAAACAGAAAAAATATTTTGAATTTTCGTATAGCACGATGGAATATTAAATATTTTTTAGGAACGCTTTATCATTATTTTACAATATACGTCAAATTTATTCAAGGGTGATCAATTGGTTTTGGCGTGGAAAGAAAAGAAAACGGTCATATCGATTTTTTATCATACTATTTGCAGATGGGTAGGCATGGGTATATAATAATGTAGTATGTTAATTTTCAGCTGAGCAAAAATATAAACGGTTTGCTTGCGTCAAAGCGGAAAATCAGAAAGAAAACCATAAGGAGCAGGATATGAATAATCAGGTAATACAAATTGCGGCAAGGATACGCGAATTGCGCGAAATTTTGGATATATCCCGCGAGGAGCTGGCGAAAAAAGTCGGCGTTTCAATCGGGGAATACGAAAGATATGAGAATGCACAAGACGATATCCCGATTGGTGTGCTTTATGGCGTAGCGGCGGAACTCCATGTGGATCCGACAGAACTGCTCACAGGGGAAGCGCCGCGGATGGATGAATATACGATCGTGCGCGGGGGAAACGGCGTTTGTGTAGAGCGGTATCCCGGGTATGCGTTTACGGCGCTTGCATTTAATTATAAGCACCGTGATATGGAGCCGATGATCGTCACGATTTCACCGAATGATGAGGCAGAATTGGTGACGCACGGAGGACAGGAGTTCAACTATGTGCTTGAAGGAAGCGTAAAGGTTGTCATTCAAAGCAGGGAGTTTATTCTGGAAGCGGGCGATAGCATTTATTTTAATCCCAAGCTACCGCATGGGCAGCGTGCGGTAGGCGGACAGGCAAAATTTTTGACGATTATTAATGAATGAGGGCGGGACGACGATGTTAGAAAAGTTTTTGGACCGAATTGAGTTTGATAGCTATGAAGATTTTAAAAAGAATTATCAATTAAATGTCCCAGAGCATTTTAATTTTGGATATGATATTGTGGATGAATGGGCAAAACTGGATGAAAACAAACCTGCATTGATTTGGTGTGACGACGATGGAAATGAAAAGAGGTATTCGTTTGGCGATATCAAGCGTATGAGTGATAAAGCCGCTAACATGCTGAAAAGCATGGGTATTAGGCGTGGAGATAAAGTCTTGCTGATGCTCAAGCAGCGTCCAGAGGTTTGGTTTATGTTTGTTGGGCTGCATAAGCTCGGCGCGGTCTGTATTCCGGCAACTTTTCAGTTAACGCCAAAAGATATTATTTATCGTTGCAACGCTGCACAGGCAAAGATGATCTGCGCGGTGGACGACGAAGAAATTATGCGACACATTGAGGTATCGCTTCCGCAAACACCGACACTAGAAAAAGTTGGCATCGTGGGAGAACGGATCCCGGATTGGGCATTTGATCTGAGAAAAGAGCTGGCGAAAGCCGATGAAAATTGGACAAGGGAATACCTAAATGAAAACGAAGACCAGATGTTGATCTATTTTTCTTCCGGTACAACGGGTATGCCAAAGATGATTTTGCATGATTTTACTTACCCACTGGGACATATCGTTACGGCAAAATATTGGCAAAAGGTGGAAGACGGCGGACTGCATCTTACGGTCTGTGATTCCGGCTGGGCGAAATTCGGTTGGGGAAAAATATATGGGCAATGGATTTGTGGTGCGGTTATTGTCGCTTATGATACAGAAAAATTTAATCCGCATAAATTACTGGAGACCATGAACCGATTGCAACTCACGACGTTTTGTGCGCCGCCTACGATTTATCGTTTCTTGATTAAAGACGACTTAAGCCTTTGCGATTTTTCCAGCATCAAGCATGCGGGGATCGCAGGAGAACCGCTAAATCCGGAGGTATATAACCGCTTTTTGGAGGCCACAGGCTTGCCGGTAACAGAGGGGTTTGGGCAATCTGAAACAAGTGTATTGATTGCTAATTTTGGATGGGATCCTATTAAGCCGGGCTCTACGGGAAAACCTTCGCCGCTTTATGATGTAGATATTGTAGACGAGGACGGGAATTCCTGTGAAGACGGAATTGTTGGGTCGATCGTCGTGAAAAATACCGATCAAAAACATCCTACGGGTCTTTTTAAAGAGTATTATATGGATGACGAAGCAACGCGACGTTGCTGGAAAAACGGGGTCTATAACACTGGAGACACCGCATGGCGCGATGCAGAAGGATATTTTTGGTTTGTTGGCAGGAACGACGATGTTATTAAGTGTTCCGGCTACCGCATCGGACCGTTTGAAGTGGAAAGTGCATTGCTGACACATCCGTCTGTGTTGGAATGCGCGGTTACAGCAGTACCCGACCCGGTACGGGGGCAGGTTGTGAAAGCCACGGTTGTTTTGGTAAAAGGGTATAAGGGCAGCGAAGCCTTGAAAAAGGAATTGCAAACGCATGTGAAGAACGTAACGGCACCTTATAAATATCCAAGGGTGGTGGAATTCGTGGAAGAATTGCCTAAAACCGTCAGCGGAAAAATTCGTCGTGTGCAAATTAGAACGGAAGACGCCGGAAAAGCAAATTGATTCCCAAATATGTATAAAAAAGAACACCCCGGGGGTGTTCTTTTTTTATATTGGAGAAAGGAAAAAAGATTAGAAAACTTTGTGTACCTAATGGGTCTTGCATCGGCGATTTCATCGCAAAACTTCATTTTGGCTACATTATTTATATAACCGGGAGCCATCAGACGCAAACGCAAAAAAGAGAAAATCCAAAAACTTTTCATCTGGAAGTTGTGTGTTATCATATTTTAATGGAAGTAAAGATATAACTACCACGTTTTTCTTATGGATTGGTATTGACATTTCAACAGGGAACAAATACAATATCTATGTAATATAAGAATTTATAACACAGCATATTGTATATTGCAGGTGGCCTGGAAACAGGCATAATCGGGAAGACAGGTGAGAATCCTGCGCGATCCCGTCGCTGTAAAAACGTATATGGCACAAAAAGCGCCCGGCATAAAGTAAGGCGCCTGAACCACTGGAAGAGGATTCCGGGAAGGGATGTGCCTTGAAAGCGTTTAAGCCAGAAGACCGGCCTGCAAGCAGTCACTGCGCAGCCACGGTGTATGGAAAAAGCGGAGGTAACGCTCTTTGCTTGGGCGTTTTTCTTTTTTATTCATAGATTTATAGTAAAAAAATAAAAGGAGTCATAGGATGATTACGCAAATCAGGAAGAGGAACGGTCAGACAGAGGCATTTCAGCAGGAAAAGATCACTTGGGCAATCTTTAAGGCGGTTACTGCGGTAGGTGGTGACGATTTTGATACGGCTCAAAAAATTTCGGATGCGGTGGTAGATACGGCAAACCTTCAGATAAGGGCTGATGTTGCAGATGTTGAACAGATTCAAGATTTTGTGGAAAAAGTCTTGATTGAACGCGGCCATGCAAAAACAGCAAAAGCGTATATCCTCTATCGTGAGAAACGGCGTGCCGCAAGGGAAAATAATGCGCTGATCGGTGCGACTATCAATATGTTTTCCGACTATCTTGACGATAAAGATTGGCAGATCAAAGAAAACGCCAATACCCAAAAGTCTATCAATGGCATGAATAATTACGTGCGGGAAACGTTTACCAAGCAGTATTGGCTACACGAGGTTTATCCGGAAGAAATCCGGGATGCCCATACGAGCGGTTCTTTTCATATCCACGATTTGGGTTTCTTCGGTCCGTATTGTGCAGGCTGGGATTTACGCCAACTTTTAATGGATGGATTTGGCGGCGTGCCGGGGAAAGTGGAGTCCTCGCCGGCCAAACATCTCCGTTCCTTTTTAGGACAGGTTGTAAACTCGACTTTCACCACGCAGGGCGAAACAGCCGGGGCACAGGCGTGGTCATCTATCGATACCTATTGTGCGCCATTTATTCATTATGATAATATGACAAAAAAAGAGGTAAAACAGGCGCTGCAGGAATTTATTTTCAATATCAACGTGCCAACCCGCGTAGGATTCCAATGCCCGTTTTCCAATCTGACGTTTGATATCATCTGCCCGCATACGTTAAAAGATGAAGCGGTGATATACGGCGGTCAGGTAATGCGGGAGTCCTATGGGCAGTTCCAAAAAGAAATGGATTTATTTAATGAATGCTTCTGCGAGGTGATGCTGGAAGGCGATTCCAAAGGCCGCGTATTTACGTTTCCCATCCCGACGATCAATGTGACAAATGAATTTGATTGGGATAGTCCGGTTGTTAATAAGTTTATGGAAATCACCTGTAAGTATGGGATTCCATACTTTTCGAATTATATCAATTCCGACCTTTCGCCGGAAGACGCGCTTTCTATGTGCTGCCGGCTGCGCCTGGATACCAAGGAACTCAGAAAACGCGGAGGCGGACTCTTTGGGTCTAATCCCATGACGGGTTCTATCGGGGTTGTAACCATTAATTTGCCACGGATCGGTTATCTTTCGAAAACGGAAAATGAATTTCGAGCGCGGTTATGGCAGCTTGTGATGATGGCGAAAAACAGTTTGGAGATCAAACGTAAAATTATTGAAGATCAGACGGAAAAGGGTTTGTACCCGTTTTCGCGTCATTATTTGCGCAACATAAAAATGCGTACGGGGCAGTACTGGTTTAACCATTTCAACACGATCGGCATTTTGGGAATGAACGAAGCGCTGAAGAATTTTTATGGCGACGGCACAGACCTTACCACAGAAAAAGGGCAGGAGTTTGCAGTTGGCATTATGAATTACCTGCGTGATTTGATGACACAGATTCAGGAAGAGACTGGACATTTTTATAATTTGGAAGCAACGCCTGCCGAGGGAACAAGTTACCGCCTTGCGGAACTTGATAAGAAGAAATACCCGGATATCATTTGCGCAGGGGATGAAAAAGTGCCTTATTACACAAATTCTACGCAGTTGCCGGTTGGCTTTACGGACGATATTTTTGAGACAATGGATTTGCAGGATGAGTTACAAAGTCTGTATACGGGCGGTACGGTGTTGCATTTATACCTTGGCGAGCGTATTTCGGATATTGAAGTGGCAAAGAGGTTGATCCGAAAAGTGTTTACAAATTATAAACTGCCGTATATTTCGCTTACGCCCACGTTCTCTATATGCCAGGAACACGGTTATTTGGATGGCGAACAATATACTTGTCCGGAATGTGGCGCGCAAACGGAGGTTTGGAGCAGGGTGGTAGGATATTTGCGCCCGGTACAGAACTTTCATAAAGGAAAGAAAACTGAATATGATGAGCGCGTAAAATATGAGATCAAGGAAAACACACTGTGAAAATAGCAGGATTATTAAAAACTGCGACTATTGATTTCCCAGGGCGGTTATCGGCGGTGGTTTTTACGCCCGGTTGTAATTACGATTGTCCCTTTTGTCATAACCGTGACCTATTAAGCACACAAAAACTGCTCGATGGAGAAGAAGTGAAAGCTTTTTTAAAAAAGCGTGCAGGGCTTTTGGACGGTGTGGTGGTGTCCGGTGGAGAACCTACGCTACAAGGAGTAGCGCTGATTGAATTCTTGGGATTTTTGAAGGAGCTTTCCTATGATGTCAAGCTGGATACGAACGGCAGCAATCCCGTTATAGTGAAAGAATTGTTGAGACGCGGTTTGGTGGATTATGTTGCGATGGATTACAAGGCGCCGTTTGTACGCTATATGGAGATCTGTGGCGGGAATGCAGACGCAGCAGCCGTTCGAGAAACGTTGGAGGTTCTTTTGGAAACCGGGGTTGAATTTGAGTTGCGTACTACAGTGATCCCGGAGCTTCCGCGGGAAGACATTGCGGTTATGGCACGGGAAATACCGGTTTTGCCTGCTTATGCGCTGCAGTTGTATCGCCCGGTGCGTGTTGAAAAACTGCGAGTTTATACCCCGAGGGATATTGAAGAGATAGCGGAAGAAATCAAACAATTCCAACCTAATGTTTTTTCCAGAACTTGAAATCACTGGTAACGTTAGAACGCAAAAATGGTTCGGATTTTCCGAACCATTTTTGCTTCAGGTTTTTTCTTATATGCTTCAGGATTCGTTTTAATCCATGTGAGAACCACCGTTAATATCAATTTCTTCGCCGGTAATATAGCTTGCTTCTTTGGATGCAAGAAACAGGATTGCATCCGCTACTTCCTTTGTTTCTCCCGGACGTCCCATGGGAATACCGTCTATTACCTTTTGAGCCTGCTCCTGAGGAAGGGATTTCCAAATTTCTGTATTAATTAAACCTGGACAAACGCTATTAATGGTTACGCCGTCCATAGATATTTCACGAGATAGGTTCTTGGAAAAACCTAATACGGCAGCTTTGGATGCAGAATAATGCGCACCTCCGAAAATTCCGCCTCCGCGCTTGCCGGATACGGAGGAAAGATTTACGATCCTGCCATATCCGGCTTTGCGCATGGGCTTCATGCACGCCTGCGTACAAAGGAATAAACCGAATACGTTAACTTCAAAAATACGACGCATATCTTCCAGTGTCATATCTTCTACCGTGACTTTTTGAGAAATACCTGCATTATTTACCAATACATCGATTCTTCCCCATTTGTCTAAGATGGTTTCCACCATATGATCGACAGAGGACTTATCTGTGACATTAAGGATAATTCCCATTGCCTGTGCACCTTCATTTTTTACAGCGGCGACGGTTTCCTTGATGCCTTCTTCGTTGATGTCTGCAATTACTAATTTGGCGCCCTGACGCGCAAACTCTAAAGCGATAGTACGGCCGATCCCCTTTGGAGAGCCGCTTCCTGTTACGATTACTACTTGGTCGTTAAATTCAAACATAATAGGCTCCTTTAATTTATCTTTCGTAAAATTATTTGACTAATTGTAATGCTGATTCGACGATGTTTTCTACCGTAATGCCATTAAGCTCCAACAAACATTCGTAAGGGGCAGACTGGCCAAACTGATCTTGTACGCCGATTCGTTTTATAATGCCTTTTCCCATTTCGGCGGAAACTTCGCATACGGCGCTTCCGAGACCGTTGAAGATATTGTGGTCTTCTACGGTGATGATAGCGCCAATATCTTCAATACACGAGGCGACCGCATCTGCGTCGAGCGGTTTTATGGTGTGCATATCCAGCAAACGAACACTGATGCCTCGATCATTCAGCTGTTTTACTGCATCGATTGCAATCCGTACGGTATCGCCATTTGCAATAATTGCAATATCTTCTCCATCACTTATTTGATGCGCTTTTCCAATCGTAAATTCGGTATCTTCATCATAGATTACCGGAATAGCATCACGCGTGAAGCGCAGGTATGCGGGCCCATACATTTCTGCTGCCGCAGCTACAAGCTTTTTTGCGGAAGTATAATCTGCAGGCATAATAATTGTCATATTTGGCAGCGTTCTAAGCACACCCATATCCTCGATGCACTGGTGCGAAGCACCATCGTTTGCAGGAGTAAGTCCGCCGTGCGAGCAAGCGATTTTTACATTGAGGTTGGGATAGCAGATTTCCTGACGGATCATTTCGCACATACGCAGGGAGGCAAACACGGCATATGTTACCACAAAAGGTATTTTGCCGCAGGTAGCCAATCCTGCTGCAACGCCTGCTGCACTTTGTTCCGCAATTCCGACGTTTACGTGTTGCTCTGGAAAGGCTTTCATAAAATCTGTTGTTTTACACGATTTTCCAATATCGGCATCTACGATGTAAATATTAGGATTGTTTTTACCAAGAGCCAGTATTTCTTCTCCGAAGGCATTCCGTGTAGGGATCAATTCTATATCCTGATTCATTCTGCAATACCTCCTTCCAGATCACGCATTGCTTGTTCATATTGTTCTTTGTTAGGAGCGATTCCGTGCCATGCACAAGAATTTTCCATAAAAGAAACACCCTTTCCTTTTACTGTATGTGCAAAAATGCATTTTGGTTTTCCGTTTTTAGCTGTGCGGATGTGATCCAGCGTGTCGACGATCTGCTGCATATTATTGCCATCAATTTCGTAGGATTCGAAACCAAATGCTTCAAATTTCTTGCCCAGATTAATATTTGGCATGACTTCATCGCAGGTTCCGTCAATTTGCAGATTATTGTTGTCTACAAAAACAATCACGTTATCAAGCTGATATTTATTGGCAACCTGTGCTGCTTCCCAGATTTCACCTTCCTGGCACTCGCCATCTCCTAAAACAATAAAAACCCTATAGTCTTTTTTGTCTCGTTTGCCGGCAAGGGCCATGCCAACCCCGCATGCAAAACCCTGCCCGAGAGACCCGGTTGAAATATCAATGCCGGGGCATTTTTTCATGTCGGGATGCCCTTGCAGAATAGAACCTGCCTGACGCAGCGTATCTAATACTTCTAAATCGAAATATCCAAGTGTTGCAAGAGCAGCATATTGAACTGGGCAAACATGTCCTTTTGATAAAATAAAACGGTCGCGGTCCTCCCAATGCGGATTCTGCGGATTAATGTTCATCTCGCGAAAATATGCTGCTGTAACAAAATCTGCGGCAGAGAGAGAGCCGCCCGGATGACCGGATTGTGCCTTATAGACCATTTTTACAACCTTTTTCCTTAAATCGGTTGCAATCTCCTGAAGTTCAGGAACGCTTGTGTTTTTCATTTGATAATGATACTCCTTTCATAAACCTTGCAATCATTGCGGATGTTTCATAAAAAAATGTTTGGATTGTTGTGGACAATCTTATTATGCTGTAAGATTAGATTCTAATATTCTTGTCTAACAGCTTATGTCTAACGTATGATGTTAAATAATGGCATAAGTATAGCATTCTTGTTTTTGACTGTCAACAGGGAATGGGAAAATTTTTTTACCAAAAGGAAGCTCTTTTTTTTTAACATACTTTATGATACTATATACGTATGATGTATGATGATAGATATTTTTTAATGTAGAGGTGTTAACTCATGGAAAGAAAATCTGATTATTTCCAAAATAAAAAAATTAAGAGCTCTTCAGTTGTACAACAAATTATTGATGCGCTAACCCAAGCAATGATTGATAAAGAATTGCGTCCGGGAGATAAAATACCGACAGAACTGGAATTATCAGAATCGCTGGGAGTCGGACGTCTATCTGTTCGTGAAGCAATTAAGGTTTTGGTTTATTATGGTGTATTGGAAATTCGCAGACCTGAGGGTACGTTTGTTTGTTCGGGTATTTCTGACAGTATGATAGATCCGATGCTCTATGGTATTATTTTGCATGATGACGATTCCTACAGCAGTATTAAAGAATTACGACAAATGATGGAAGTTGGAGTAATCAAATTAGCTATGCATAAGTATACTGCGGAAGATAGGATTAATCTTTTAGAAAAATACGATAATTTTAAAACTGTCTTGGAAAATGAGCCGGTGAATATTGATGCTGTTTTTGAAGCAGATAATGAATTTCATAAAGTTGTTTCGGAGATTGGAGGAAATCCGGTGATTGACAGGATTAATTCTTTAGTGCGGACTCTGACTTATGATATGCGTTATCGCACGGTTACTAACATGTTAGGCGCGGGAATGGGAAATACGCTTTTGCTTGCACATAGAAAGATTTATGATGCGATTATCAATAGGGATGAAAAAAATATAGAAGAAATAGTGGACAACGGGTACTTTTACGATCACGTTGATTGATTTATGTGACGACGATATTTTTGAGATAAATAAGTGGAATGCTTTGAAAAAGTTATATGTTCTATTTGCGATTTTTTTAACAATTAAAAATATTTTTTGGCTTTTTCTTTTTCCCTACTATAGTAAATACTTACAATAAGGCAAATCAAGACTTTTTTGTGAAATAAATAACTTTGAGAAAAACTATTGACAAGGTAATTGTAAGGAAGTATACTTGTCATACAAATCTACAAGATGACAAAAACGTTTTCATAAATAGAAAGTTATATGGCATAAAAAATACAGGACGCAAAAAACAACTTATTATTGGGCTGAAGAGTCTGGCAATACAAAAATTTTGTTTGTAATTGGTAATCGCAAATATTTTAGCGCCTTGGGCGTAATATAAACATACCATGGAGGGAAAAATGAAAAAAATAGTATCGATCGTTGTAGTCATTTTATTGACGCTGACCCTATTTGCGGGTTGTGGTGCTCAAAATGCAGGCACTGCTTCGGCGGATGAAAGTGCAGCGGCAACCACAGCGCAATCTGCTGCGTCAGAAGAAAGCACAGCGCAGAGTGGAACTTCTGATGAAGCACTCAACATTGTTTATCTTGCTCCTTCAAAAGATATTCAATATTGGCAGTGGGTAGAGGCGGGAGTTAAACAAGCTTGCGAAGAGATTGGAGCAAATCTGGTAACTTATGATGCGCAAAATTCCGTATCAAGCCAACAGAACAACTGCAATACAGCTATTACGCAAGAAGTTGATGGAATCGTTCTTTCGCCTGTCAGTTCCCCGAGTTGTACACCGGTATTGGATGCAGCAGAAGCTGCAGGGATCCCAGTAACAATTGCTGCGATTGGTCCGGATGAGGGCGTAGAAAATTATGCTTGCCTCGTAACGGCAGATGATTATACTTCTGGTTACGAAAACGGTCTGTTTTTATGCGAGAAAGTGCTTGCTGCTGGCGGTGGTACGATCGGTGTACTGTCTTTGCCTTTGGATCGTTCTAATGCACAGCAGAAAATGGCAGGTTTGGAAAAAGCGTGTGAAGAAAAAGGAATTGAAATTTGCCAAGTGCTGCAGACCCAGGATTTGACGGTAAATACTGCAACACAACAAGCAAATGACCTTATGACTGCAAACCCGGATATGAAGGGTATTTATGGAATGTATGAGCAAGCAGGCATTGGCGCGGTAGCGGCCGTGGAGACATCGGGGGCGGCTGATAACTATACAATTGTTTCTTCGGATGGCAGCCCGGAGTCCATTGCTATGATTCGTGAGGGAAAAATTGCGGGAATCGTAGTGCAGGAGGCAGTTGGACAGGGTCTTGTGGCGACACAGGAATTAATTAAGGCAATTAAAGGTGAAGAGATTACAGAAAAAAATATTCCGTTACCGGAACCGCTGGTAACAACGGAAAACGTAGATGACCCCGATATTCAGGAAATCTTGAAGTTGGTGTATCCGGCATCCGCGGGCTCTTACTAAGAATTATGAACGATTGGGGAATAAGGTAAACTGATTAAATGCCGGCATTCGCATCTTACTGCGTATGCCGGCATAATAACACTAAATGGAGGGTGCAAAAATGAGTCAGGAAAAGGCCCCTGTTATGGTGCTGAAAGACATTGTGAAAACATACGGCGCCACCCATGCGTTGGACCATGCGTCGCTGCGTATTTATCCGGGTGAAGTTCATGCCTTGATGGGAGCGAACGGCGCAGGGAAGTCTACAATCATCAGCATTATTAGCGGCGCAAACACAATGAACGGCGGCAGCATTATGTTGCGGGGAGAAGAAGTAAGGTTTAAAAGCACCATAGATTCCAGGAGAAATGGAATCGCCTGTGTATATCAGGAACTTTCTTTGCTGCCGCATCTTACGGTGGCTGAGAATCTTACCATGAACAATCCGGCAACAATAAAAAATGGTTTTTTTGATTGGAATAAATCGCGTGAAATTTCGCGGATGGCGCTTGAAAAACTTGGAGAATCGGCAAATGAAATTGAGTTGGATGTACCGGTTTCCTTTCTTCGCGCAGATCAACAGCAAATGGTGGAGATTGCCCGTGCAATTAGCTACGGGGCAGATATTATTCTGCTTGACGAACCAACATCGTCGCTCAATTTCAACGAAACAGAAAAGCTATTTGAGGTAATTCGTGGCCTCTGTAAACAAGGAATTGGAATTATATTTGTTTCACATCGCATGAATGAAATTAGGGAAATCTGCGATCGTGTTACCATTTTTAAAGATGGTAAAACTGTTGTAGATGGCGTTCTGATCGGCGACAAAAGCGATTCTGAATTAATTCGCGATATGATCGGATCAGCGCCTGTTGTGGAAAGTGCTAAAGAAAATAAGAAAAGTATGGTTTCCTTTTCGAATAAAGGAAGTGTGCTGGATATCCAATACAAGAAAACGAATATTGGCTGTTCGCTGGCGGCTGGGGAGATCGTCGGCGTCGCAGGATTGGCGGGGTCGGGTAGGAGTGCTCTTTTGCGTACAATCTGGGGAGTTAATCCGAGAACAGATATGGAGCTTTCTTACCTGGGCCGTCCATATACGCCAAAATCACCAAAGGATTCTCTGAAAAGGGATATTGCATATATTGGCGAGGATCGTGCAATATCAGGGCTATTTTTGGATATGCCTATTACGGAAACAATTATGATGCCTAACCGGATTTATGATGGACAAAAGTTTATTGGAAAAGGCGAAGGAAAAAAAGTTGCGGACGTAGTACAGATGCTGAAGGTAAAAATCCCTTCTGTTGAGAGTGCACCAAGGGCGCTTTCGGGTGGTAATCAGCAAAAATTGCTGTTCGGAAAGTGGTTTATCAATACGCCAAAGCTATTTTTGCTGGATGAGCCAACACGGGGTGTAGATATCCATACAAAACATGATATTTATAGCTTGATACGTCAGTTATCTGACCAGGGATCGGCGTCGCTGGTTGTTTCTTCTGAAATTTCAGAGCTTGTGGAACTTTGTCACAAGGTACTGATTGTAAGGGACGGGCATTTGGATAGAATCCTTTCGGGCGATGAAATTAATGAAGATTATATTATGGCGTGTATCACAATGGCGGATACAAAAACAAAGGAGGTAAACTAAAAATGGAAACGCGTCCACAGCAAATAAAAATGAGGGGCAATGGCGGTTTTACCGGATTGTTCAAAACATATAAAAGCGAATTTTTTATGTTTTTTGTCTTGGTTGGTATTTTTGTAGTGATGCAGGTGATTACGGGAAGAGCGTTGACAAGCAATAACTTGTTGAATGTTTTCCAGGCAGCTGCGCCATACTTGATTATGGCGATGGGCGAATTGATGATTGTTGTAACAGCAGGGATTGACCTGTCTGTTGGTTCGATATTCTCTTTATCGGGGATGGCCGGAACTTTGGCAATGATTAATTTTGGGATTGCGCCTGGCGTAATCGTAGCGCTTTTCGTTGGGTTTGCATGCGGAGCTTGTAATGGACTTTTGGTTGCGAAGTTGAAAATGGCTCCTTTTATTGCAACGTTGGCGATGTATAGTGCCGCAGCCAGTCTTACTTTTATTATTGCAGGAGGAAATTCTCAGACAATTACCAATGCTGCCGCGTTTGGGGAATTTGATAAAGGCTCATTTTTCTTCGGGGTACCTAATTATATTTTCTATATGGTAGTAATAGTAATTGTGATGCAGTTTGTGATGCGGAAAACCCTGTTTGGAAGGTGGGTGTATGCGACAGGTAGTAATGAATCTGCGGCGCACCTTGTTGGGGTTCCGACTTCCAAGGTTAAATTTTTGGCCTATGCGATGTGCGGTGTATTCTGTGGATTGGCTGCTATGCTGAATGCTTCCTACCTTATGACAGTAGAATGTACGGCGGGCGTTAGTATGGAGATGTCGGTAATCGCCGCAACTGTAATTGGGGGCGCAAGCTTGTCCGGTGGATTGGGCACGCCGGTGGGCGCCGCTATTGGCGCGATGATTATCGTTGCGATTAGAAATGGGATTAACCTGATGGGGATTAATTCTTTCTGGAATGGAACGATTACGGGCATCGTGCTTGTGATTGCGGTATTAATCGGAATGATGAGCGAGAAAAAGAAAAAGAATGGATGAGGCAGAAAGGAGAAAAAAATGGAAGAAAAGAGAATTATAGATCTTTCGCTTGAAATATATCACAATAATCCGGGATATTTTCCTTATCAATTGACTGAGTTTTCGCTTGAAAAGATAAAGCCGCGCGATGGCTATACTTCGGAACGCGTTGCGTTCAATACACATACTGCAACGCATATTGATGCGCCCTATCATCATATTACGGATGGTAAGTCAATTGACGAGATGGATCTATCGTTGTTTTGCGGTCCAGCTATACCGATAGATTTGTTTGGAATTGCACCGCATGCAGAAATTGGGCCAAACCAATTGGAGAAATATGATGAAAAAATAAGACGTGGCGATATTGTTATGCTATGTACGGGTTTTGGAGAGAAACGCGGTTGGAATAGTGAATATTGTGATAATTGGCCATATCTTTCTGTGAAAGGTGCAGATTGGCTTGCGGAAAAGGGCGTGAAAGGAATTGTGATCGACGTCATGAGCCTCGGCGGCCCGCGTGATGGAGAGGCGCTGTATCAACATGAAATGTTGCTTGGAAAAGAAATCTGGATAGGAGAAGAATACCGGCTTCCAAGAGAATTGCTGGAACACGAACGGTGGATGATGTATTCATTTCCTCTTAAGCTGAAAGGATGTAGCGGCGCACCCGTTCGTGCAGTTGCGATTTCAGAATAAAATGCTTGCGAAAAATCTTAACTTATATTAATATAAAATAAGTGATTTGTTAGGAAAGTAGACAAGTAGTTAAGAGGTAACCCAATGAGTGTAGATTTTGACCCGGTAAACAATCAAAAGTTGTATATACAGATATATACGCAGGTTTTGGATAAGATTAAAAGCGGAGCTTTTCAGGTGGGAGATAAACTTCCCAGCGAAAAAGAGCTTTGTAAGCAGTTTAATGTAAGCCGGGCACCGGTTAGGGAAGCATTATGTGCACTGGAATTAAATGGTATTGTTGATTCAATCCGTGGCGGAGGCGTTTATGTGACGAGCCTTGATTTTCAAGACGGTACGGAAGAAATGCAAATTCCGCCACATGATATTATTGAAGCGCGGACGTTTATTGAACCTCATTTAGCGGGACTGGCGGCGATAAACGCAACAAAAGAAAATTTGGAAGAACTGGATATGATTATCGGTACGATGGAGCAGGAAGTCAACGAAGGCGTATATTTGCCGGATACCGATAAAAGATTTCATGAATTAATTGCGGAAGCTTCGCATAATGAAGTTTATAAATTAATTATGTTAGATCTTGCAAAGGCCATGGATCAGCAAATGTGGTCGCTGATTAGAGATCGTACTGTTACGATTCCGGAACATAGGCAAGTCAATTTTGAGGAACACAAAGAAATTGCGGTAGCAATTAGGGCAAAAGACCAGAAAATGGCGACGCAAAAAATGAAAAATCATATGAAGCATCTTTTTAATCGATACTGGAAAGAAAGTTTTTAAGTAGTATATGAAATTTGACAGGATGCTGTGCGAGGTTTAAAAAGTTGATTATTGCTATAAAAAAGGTTTTGTGTTGTACAAAGCCTTTTTATTGTTATAGTAAGATTCTAAAGAAATTTTATGTTCCTTTATGCAGAACGATAGAAGTTTGAAAAATAGAACCATCGGATTCAAACCAAGCGCTGCCATCATATTTTTGCGCGACTGAATGTATAGATGAAAGACCGATGCCCATTCGTTCGGTTTTTGTAGATAAGAAATCCCCTTTTTTAGTGTACTGAACGTTGCCGCAGGAATTATCGATTGCAATAGCCATTTTGTTTTCGTCGGCATTCAAGTGAATATGAATCCATTTTTTGCCGGAAGTCTGCCGCTTGCATCCTTCTATTGCATTTTCCAGACAGTTTCCGAGCAGCCCGCATAAATCGGTTGCTTTCACAAAGCATTCTTCGGGAATGGACGCAGAAACGACTGTTTTAATTTCATCTGCGTGGGCACGCTGAATATAATAATTTAAAATTGCATTTATCGCATAGTTTTTGCAGTAAGCAAGGCTGTCGGACGCGGAAATTATTTCGCTATATTCTTCAAGGTATTCAAGGGCATTATCATATTCCTGGTTTTCCAGAAAAGTTGCAAGGAGACGAATGTGGTGGCGCATATCATGCCTGACTTTTCGTGACTCGTCAATTCGCTCGGAAATCATATTATAATACTGCTCACGGAATCCAAGAGTAAGGTTTTCTTCTCGCAGGCTGGCAGTATCGGCAACGCCGCGCAACATGAGGAATATAATATAATAGATGGCTACGCTGCCTGCAGCCAGCGAAATTAAAAGGAATAAATATAAAAAATTCGCTACTTGGTTGGTCATAAAAAGTGTGATAATCAAAATAACTGCGAGAAACATCAACGGGATAACAAAAAGCAAACGCCACTGGCGCATGTTAATAGCGGAAATGAGCGGTACAAGGTGTTTTTTCAGAAGTATGCTGATCGGAATGATGATTAGCATACTGAGTCCCAGCTCAAGCAGATATGCGAAAATATAATTTGCAGGAACAGTCATAGAGAAAAGCTGCTCTTCCGGGAAATAATGCGCTTCGATAAAAAAGCTGATTCCACGGAGCAGAGCGGCAAATTGCATAAAAAGCAAAAAGATAAATAATAGCTGCATAGCGTCTGCTGCAACGGTCTTGATAAAAAGCACAAAGTTGAAAATGCAGATTACAAAAAAAACAAGGTTAGAAAGGTCTGAATCCGGAATCCATCCCAAAATCAGGGTTTCTGCTGCAAATGCCAATGCGAGCAGCACTAAAAGCGTACGGCGGTTTATTTTCAATTGGTTCCAATATGGAATGTAGCATCCGATGGCGTAGGGGATGATGGTAACGGCATATAAAATAAGCGTAGAAACACTTAGGGGAATACTCACGGCTGTTTCCTCACTGATTCTATAAAATGATGATTATACGCTTGTACTGCCTCTGCGCGACCGTTGATACGGATAGGCACACGGAGTCCATTGCATAGAATAAACTCTTTTTTGTCTACGGAATGGATGGCGTCCATATTTACCAGAAAACTGCGGTGACAGCGCAGAAACGACGGACCAGCCTGGCGTGCCAGAATGTCCAGAGATTGGTAGGTTGGGATATCGCCGCTTGCCGTATGAAGAATGATTTGATTTCCGAATGCTTCTGCATATAAAATATCATGAAGCAGTACAGGAATGGTTTCACGTCCGGAGACAATTTCAAGATAGCGCGCATCATCTTCCTTTATATAACGAGAAAGCGCAACTTTCAGTGCCTGCGGGGATACTGGCTTTACAAGATAATAAAGCGCGGCTACTTCGTAACTGTCTATCGCATAATCATGGCTTGTGGTTGTGAAAATAATAGGGGTATTAATCTTTTTACTGCGAAGAGCACGTGCTGTTGCCATGCCGTTTTCATCTTGTAAAAAAATATCCATAAAAACAAGTGAAAAAGATTGCTTTTCAAAAGCTTCCAGCAATTTTGTGCCATTGGGAAAATAGGCAATCGTATAATGAAACTGTTTTGCGCTAAAGTAGTCTTCCAGCAAATTTCCTAAAGCTTGTTGTTCCTGTTTTTCGTCTTCGCAAACAGCTATTTTCAAAGTTGTGTCATATTGTTTCATAACAATATTGTACCATGGAGGTTTGCTGGCTTCAATATGTGGGTCGCGGTTCGATCGAACTTATAATAAAAGTATTGTAATTTGTGACTAAGCATGGTAAGCTATCAGATAACTGCCAATTGCAGTTGAAAACGATTTTATACAGGAGGAAAAAATGAAAAAAAAGGTTATAGTGGTTTTGGCGGTGGTTCTTTGCTTGGCTCTTTGTTTAGCTTTTACGGCGTGCGGAAACAATAATGCGGCGCAGGGCGAAGCGGCTTCGGTAGAGGGCACAACGTGGAAGGTAAGCAGTGTGACGGATGAGGACGGAAATAAGATGACGGGCGATGAAATGTCGTCAGTAATGGGCGAGATTTCTTATGAATTTCAAGCAGACGGCGTGTTATCTGTCACAGCGGCAGGACAAACGATAGAAGGCACATGGAGCCAGGATGGCAATAAAATTACGATTGAATCCAATGGTGAAACTTCAGAAGGTGTGCTTG
Source organism: Christensenella sp. (assembly GCA_034926635.1). Taxonomy (GTDB): domain Bacteria; phylum Bacillota; class Clostridia; order Christensenellales; family Christensenellaceae; genus Christensenella. The sequence goes on from JAYFQX010000020.1 coordinate 33,667, forward strand.
ACGGTGAAGCGCTGACATTTGAAGCAAACGGCGGCACGACGGTATTTGTAAAAGCATAAGGATAGTCAATATGCAGATTTGGAAATAAGCCTGCAGTATAGTATTGAATAAAAACGAACGTTCGTGGCTTTAAATGCGCGAACGTTTTTTTATTCCTGACTGCATTTTTGGTTAAAACGGAATTCGTCAGGCATAAAATCAGGATAAGCCCGGAGCTCTGGTTTTATATCCAACATAGATTCTATACTTGCGCGTGTAAAAGCACGAAGATCAAATTCGCCGTTCCGGATGCACCACATCAATAACGTACTAATAAAAATTTGATGCATCAGCCGACATAACACCAGAGGATCGGAAGAATTTTGTATTTCTTTCGCTTCCTGACCTTTTTGGATAATCCCTGCCTGCATTTTTATGTGTTCAATATGAGGCGGAGCCTCTTGAAAGGTACCGACATCATGGATGATGTTTTTGATAAATAATTGGCGTTGGATTTCTATTCCGCAAGCGATTATATGATCTAAAAACGGTTTATAGGAAAGCCAAAGTTGTTCCGCATAATTGGGAGCGTTAAGGATCTGGATGAAGTATTCCATACCGATATCACGGGGGAAATGATAAAAATCCTTTAGGAGGTCGTCTTTGGATTTGAAATAATAATAAAAAGTATGCTTGTTAATACCGCTTTTTTGGCAAATTTCACCGAGGGTAACGTTTTCAAATCCTTTTTCACGAAATAACTCTATGGCAATCTCTTTGATTTTTTTCTTTGTTTGGTTTTCCGCCATGATAATTGTTTCCTTTTTATATATTACAAATCGAGAGTAGCATAGAAAGATACCGGTGTCAACATTTTATACGTATATATTGACAATATTATTATACCGAGGTATCATAAATCAATCAAAAGTTTTTAGTTTTTCTGAAAGGAATGGAATTTATGAGGCGCATATTAAAGTATTTAAAGCCTTATGCCACATTGATCCTTGCCGCAGTTGTGCTGCTGTTTGCGCAAGCATACTGTGATTTATCGCTCCCTAATTATATGTCCAAAATTGTAGATACGGGTTTGCAGCAAGGGGGAATTGAGGATGCAGTTCCGCAAGCGGTGCAAAGCAGCACGATACAGACGCTTCTTGGTTTTATGACAACGGATCAGCAGGAACTGGTAGAACAATATTACACAGAAATTGGAAAAGGCAGCTCTGATTATGAGAACTATTTAAAGGAATATCCATCACTTGCCGATGGAGATATTTATGTGGTAGCTCCAATGGATACAAATGCAAAGTCACTTTTGAATGAGGCGTTTTCTAAGTCGTTTGCTTCTATGTATGTCATCGAACAAATGACGACAGCACAGCAAGATGGCACAGATTCCCTTGCGCTGAACAAAGAAGAAAGCACATCCGGCACAGAGCAATCGGTGCAAATACCACAGACGCTGGCGGCGTTTCTTGGCTACTATGCGCAGCAGCCGCAGGGAACGGGATTTTTTACCGCGCTTAACGCATACCCTGAGTCAGCCGAAGTTTATCAGGAGTTAAGCAGTTTATTGCAGGAAAAACTTGGGGGTATGGATACCAGCCTGCTCACTCAGACTGCAATTCCGGCGGTTCAGCAGGAATATGAGGCGCTGGGAATTGATACAGTGGCGATCCAGCAAAACTATATTTGGCAAAACGGTCTGTTTATGTTGCTTTTGGCGTTGATTTCCGGGGCTTGCACGATTGTAGTAGGATTGCTTGCATCCAGAACCGGCGCGGGTATGGCACGTGATTTGCGGGAAAAAACGTTTGTAAAGGTAGAAAATTTTTCAAATGTGGAGTTTGACCGTTTCTCTACTGCATCGTTGATCACGCGAAGTACAAATGACATTACGCAGATTCAGCTTGTGGTGATTTTGATGATCCGTATGGTGATTTATGCGCCGATTATGGGTGCGGGCGGAGTCGTTATGGCGTTGAATAAGAGCGTCTCCATGTCCTGGATCATTGTGCTTGCAGTGATTGTTTTGCTTGGCTTTATCCTGTGTATCTTTGCTGTTGTCATGCCGAAGTTTAAGGTTATGCAAAAACTGGTGGACAGACTGAACCTTGTTTTGCGCGAGAACCTTTCGGGGATGATGGTGATCCGCGCGTTTAACACCCAAAAGTTTGAAGAGGGAAGATTTGATATTGCCAACCGGGATCTAACAAAAACATCTTTGTTTGTCAACCGGGCTATGGTATGGATGATGCCGATTATGACGCTGATTATGAACGGCGTATCTGTTTTGATTATCTGGGTGGGGGCGCAGCAGATTGCACAGTCTTCCATGCAAGTGGGAGATATGATGGCGTTTATTCAATACGCGATGCAAATTATTATGGCATTCCTCATGATGTCCATGATGTTTATTATGCTGCCGCGCGCTTCGGTTTCCGCACACAGGATTGCGGATGTGCTGGATACGACACCGGCAATCAGGGATCCTGAGGATCCCAAACGTTTTAAAGATCCAAAAGGGGTATTGCGGTTCAAGGACGTTTGCTTTGCTTATCCGGGTGCGGATGCGGATGTGCTTTCTCATATTGATTTTACGGCAAAACCAGGAGAGACGACGGCATTTATCGGCTCGACAGGCTCGGGGAAATCAACTGTTGCGAATTTGATTCCGCGTTTTTATGATGTAACAGACGGGAGCGTGGAAATCGACGGAATAGACGTTCGCGACGTGACCCGGCACGAGCTGCGTGACCAAATTGGTTATGTTCCCCAAAAAGCAGTTCTCTTTTCAGGAACAATAGCTTCAAACCTGCGGTTGGGCGATGAGGAAGCAACCATAAAACAGCTTGATAAAGCTGCGGAGGAAGCACAGGCGATGGAGTTTATTAAGCAGAATGCACGCGGGATGGACAGTAGGATTTCTCAAGGGGGTGCAAATGTTTCGGGTGGTCAAAAACAGAGGCTTTCGATTGCGCGGGCTTTGGTGAAAGACCCTCATATTTATATTTTTGATGATAGTTTTTCTGCGTTGGATTTTAAAACGGATGCAAAGCTGCGTGCTGCGATCCGCGAGCAAACAAAAGATAAAACTGTGCTGATTATCGCACAGCGCGTTGGTACGATTATGGATGCGGATCAAATTATTGTTTTAGACGAAGGAAAAATTGTAGGAAAAGGGACGCATAAGGAACTAATGGAAACGTGTGAAGCCTACCGCGAGATTGCACTTTCCCAGCTTTCGGAGGAGGAATTGAAATCATGAGCGAGCAGACGAAAAACATACCTCCGCAGGGAGGAAGAGGACCGATGGGCGGACGCGGCATGGCGATGGGCGGTCCAAAAGCAAAAGATTTTAAGGGTTCCATGGGAAGACTTTTAAAATATCTTGGGAAATATAAGGCGGCGATCGTCGTAGTATTTGTGTTTGCCATTGCCTCTACAATTTTTGCAATTATAGGTCCGAAGTTGATGGGGAATGCGACAACGGTGTTGTTTGAAGGCGTGATGGGGCAAATTAGCGGAAGCGGCACAGGCGTTGATTTTACAAAGATAGGAAACATTCTCGTAACCCTGATCGTTTTGTACGGGATCTCGGCGCTTTTTGGTTATATACAAGGTTATATTATGACGGGCGTATCTATGAAGGTAACCTATCGACTGCGTCAGGATATCAGCAAAAAGATTAATAAATTACCTCTTTCGTATTTTGATAAGAACAGCCACGGTGATGTACTCTCGCGTGTTACCAATGATGTGGATACCATCAATCAAACATTAAACCAGAGCCTTTCTCAGATTGTGACATCTACGACGATGGTAATCGGCGTATTGGTCATGATGCTGACAATCAGCTGGTTGATGACACTGGTTGTGATTGTCATTGTACCCCTTGCGCTATTGCTTGTTTTTCGGGTAGTAAAGCGTTCCCAGAAATATTTTAAGAAGCAACAGGAATATCTTGGGGCGGTAAACGGTCATGTTGAAGAAATGTATGGCGGACACAATGTCATTGCGGCATATAATGGGGAAGAAGAAAGCATAGAGACCTTCCGCAAGGAGAATGGTAAACTTTATGGCGTTGCGTGGAAAGCAAACTTTTTATCCGGGCTAATGCAGCCGATCATGCAATTTATTGGAAATATCGGTTATGTCGCTGCGTGTGTCTTGGGAGGATACCTTGCGGCACAAGGAACCATCACGGTGGGTAACATTCAGTCCTTTGTGCAATACGTGAGGAACTTCACCATGCCGCTTTCGCAGCTTGCAAATATCTCCAGCGTTCTTCAGCAAACGGCGGCAGCATCAGAGCGTGTGTTTGAGTTTCTAAACGAGCAGGAGGAAACGCCGGATACGCAAAATCCGATACAACTTGACAAGGTGGATGGAAACGTAGAATTTAAAGATGTGCACTTTGGCTATAATCCGGATAAGATTATCATCAATGATTTTTCTGCGAAAGTGAAGCCAGGACAAAAAATTGCAATTGTTGGTCCAACAGGCGCGGGGAAAACAACAATGATCAAATTGTTGATGCGGTTTTATGATTTGAATAGTGGCGCGATTTTGATAGACGGTCATGACGCGAAGGATTTTTTGCGAAGTGAATTACGCAAGCATTTTGGTATGGTACTGCAAGATACATGGCTCTATAATGATACGATCATGGAAAACATTCGTTATGGGCGCATGGATGCAACGGATGAAGAAGTTATGGCGGCAGCCAAAGCTGCGTATGCTGATCACTTCATTAAGGCATTGCCGCATAGCTATGAAATGGAGCTCAATGAAGACGCATCAAATATATCGCAAGGACAAAAACAGCTGCTTACGATTGCCCGTGCGATTTTGGCGGATCCGGACATCTTGATTTTGGATGAAGCAACCAGTTCGGTCGATACACGCACAGAGGGGTTGATCCAAAAAGCGATGGATAAGTTAATGGAGGGCAGGACGAGTTTTGTAATTGCCCACAGGCTTTCTACGATCAAAAATGCAGACTTGATCCTCGTGATGAAGGACGGCGACATTATTGAACAGGGGACGCATGACGAGCTTCTGAAGAAAAACGGATTTTATGCAGATCTTTATAATAGCCAATTCACCAAGGGTGAAAAGGAAGCATCCTGATATAATCGAGATAAAAGAGGAAAAGAGAATACCTTTTCCTCTTTTGCTTTTGGTGATACCCTCAAAAAAAGGAAAGAATTATTGTGGAAAAGAGCAATGCGCAACCTGGAAAGTATGGTATTTATATTACAATTATTGTGCTTGCAATCGTGGGAATTATGCTTCTGTGGGGAGATCGACCAACTTCGGTGACCATTCGGGACGAGACAGTTAAAATTGATGGAATGTATGGAATTGAAATTCCGTTTTCTGATATTGCAACGGTGAAATTGATAGAGCAGGATATCCGAACGATTGCGCCTGACAGGGTGCGAACGAATGGGTTTGATGGATTCGGCGGGATGCTGAAAGGTTATTTTCAGTCGAAGAAGCTTGGGTCTTTTATGCTTTTTGTGGACTCGAGTGCGCCTTCCGTTATTTTAATTGAGCGAAAACAGAATGAAAATGTATATATTGGTTTTGCTGATGCGCAAGAAACACGCGATACATACGATTTTATCAAAATGGCGCTGCAAGAAGAGTAAGCTTGGAAAACAAAAAGCGCGTGACGGGTGATCGCGCGCCGAAAGTTTTTATTCTATAAATGAAATGACGTTATTGAAACGGATCACATCTTCTGGTTTTATTTTCATAGTACACTGCGGATCGCCGGTACTGCCGTAAATGTAATCATGTATTGTGAGGGCTTTATCGAATAAACAAGGAAGTTTGTGCCCAATTAAAGGAACACATCCTGCCTTGTAACCTGTAGCTTGCTGCACAACCTTAGGATCTGCCAACCGAAGACTTGCATAATTGAGATCCTTGGCCATCTGTTTTAAATTTATTTTTCCGCGTTGCGCGTTTACAATCAATGCAATTAACCCCTGGTTGTTGGATTGCAAAACAAAGACCGGGGCACATTGTTCCGGCTCGAATAAAGCAAGCGCATCATCGACGCTTATAACCGGTTTTTCGTGTTGGATCAGCTCGAAATCAGCCTTTCGCACAGTTAAAAATTCAGACAGTTCTTTTAATGTCAAAAAATTGCCCCTCCTGTTTCGACTCTTTTCTTTATTGTACCACAAACGTAGTTGCGCGAGAAGATGAAATAAAATTCGTTTTCGGGCTTTGGTTTTCCGCTGCTTTACAGGAAAATGCAGAAAACAAATGCAGAAAGACTGAGATAGAAAAGCGCACGGAAATAAATGCTGTGCGCTAAAGACGGTAAAAAAACTTATGTCATTTTTTTAGCTATTGGCTTCAGGAAAAGTACAATAAATATTATTTAAAGTTTGCTGATTCGACTTCCATAATTGCTTTAACCTTGGGGGTAGAACTGCCGTCAACAAAATTTAAGCTTAACCATTCTTTGGTGATTTTTTTTGCGAGCTCGGGTCCGATTACGCGTGCACCCATGCACAGAACATTTGCATTATTGCTTAATTTTGCCCTTTCGGCAGAATAACTGTCATGGCATACTGCTGCCCTGATCCCAGTACATTTGTTGGCGGCCATCGCCATGCCGATTCCTGTACCGCAGATCAGAATCCCTTGTTTTTCATATCCGGTTTCTTTAATCCTTTCGCATAGCTTTTCGGCGATATAAGGATAATAAGTGGAGTCTTCTGCCGAGTCACAGCCAACATTTTCCACTTCGTAACCAAGGTTTTCCACATAAGCTCTTATTATGTTTTTTAATTCTACTGCTGCGTTATCGCAGCCGATAATAACCTTTCTACCCATTAATTTATCCCCCCTAATAAATTTTTTGAAGTTTTACATAGCGAATTGATAATCAATGCGCAAGATGCTGCACCGGCATCTAACACTCCTCTGGAACGTTCCCCGAGCCGACTGGCACGACCTACTTTTGCGATCATATTTTTTGTAGCGTCTTTTCCGGCCTCGGCGGCGGCAGCGGTTTTATCTAATGCGGCTTCAAAACTATCACCTGCTGTAACTGCCGAGTGGTAAGCGTCAACAGCGGGAATGAGTGCATCTAGCAGCGTTTTATCTCCGACGGTTGTTGGAACAAGTTCGCGGATGCCGGCAAGACCTGCAGATAACATTTCGCCAAATGTTTTTTTATCTATGATCTCTGCGTCTGCGGTTGCCGCGCTCATTCCTTCGAAAAAAGAGCCGTAGATAGGTCCCATGGAACCACCGATCTCTGTTAAAAGAATGTCGCCAAGCGTTTCCATAGCGCGGCTTAGGTTCTCTTTTCCGGTTAGGCGCTTGGCACATAAAGAAAAGCCCTTATTCATGTTGATGCCGTGGTCGCCGTCTCCGATTTTCCCATCAATTTCGCTTAAATAGTCTTTGTGTTCCTGAAGCGCAGAGATCATATTGTCAACAATGACTGCGCCTGCCTCGTTTGTAAAACAATCCATCGATTATTACCTCCCAAACTGCGTGAGACCCATGGTTTGCGTCTCTGTATCTACGAATTCTTTTAATTCATCATCAAGCTTCATGACTGATAATGTAACGCCCATCATTTCGAGAGAAGTAAAATAATTTCCGACATAGGAACGATATACCTTAATGCCTTTTTCAGATAAAAGATCAAATACCTTGTTATAAATAATATAAAGTTCCATCAATGGCGTTGCGCCCAACCCGGATACGATGACTGCGGTTTCGTCTCCGGATTGAAACGGCTGGTCCGGTAAAATGATTTCCAACATTTTTTGTGCAATTTCATCAGCGCTTGCCAAAGGAACTACTTCAATGCCTGGCTCGCCATGGTGACCGATTCCAAGCTCCATGGTGCCTTCCTTAATTTCAAAATTAGCATGACCGACTGCTGGAATTGTGCACGGCGTTAAACCGACGCCTATACTTTTTGTGCGATCGATTGCTTTTTGCGCCACACGTATGACCTCATCCAGCGTATAACCTTTTGCCGCTGCAGCCCCGCCAACTTTCCACATGAAGATTTCGCCCGCCACGCCGCGGCGTTTTTCTGATTCGTTTTTAGGTGCAGATGCAACATCGTCGTTTGCAACAACTGTTTTTATGGTAAGACCATCTTTTTTTGCCATTTTAACAGCCATTTTGACATTCATATTATCCCCTGCATAATTTCCATACAAACAAGCGATACCTGCGCCGCCATCTGCTTCCTTAAACGCATCATAAAAAGATTTTGCAGTTGGCGAAGAAAAGATTTCTCCAACTGCGGCTACATCTACCATGTTTTTTCCCACATAACCAACAAATGCAGGCTTGTGTCCTGAACCTCCGCCGGTGACAATTCCGACTTTCCCAGAGAGGGGCGCCTGTTTATATTTAACAACGCGAGGATTGTCTGTGCCGGTAACGATTTCGCTATGGTTTTTTAAAAAACCTTGCAGCATTTCTTCTACAACATTGTCTGGATCGTTTATTATTCTTTGCATAATGATTTCCTCGTTTCTGAAATTAAGGGATCAACACAACTTTAATTGCGTTATCTTCCCCTGTTTTAGCCATGTGAAAAGCTTTTTCCCAATCGGTAAGTGCAAATTTGTGGGAAACCACGCCTTGTGTTGGGAGTTTCCCATTACATATCCATTCAATAACCGTATCATAGCAAAACGGACTTAAATGAGAACCCAATAAATCCAGCTCTTTTCTATCGCTGATAATGCTCCAATCCACTTTGACTAAATCACCAAATACACTGAATTCAACAAAACGTCCCATCTTCCGGATCGCTTCCAGACCTTGCTGCACGCTGGAAGGATGCCCGGTTGCTTCAATATAAATATCGCAGCCATACCCGCCTGTCATTTCTTTTATTCTTGCAACTGCATCCTCTTTGCCCGGGTTTATTACAACATCAGCTCCGAATTCTTTGGCTTTCTGTAATCTTTCGTCATTCATATCCAAAACAACGAGACATTTGGGGTTGTGCTGCTTGATTGCACCGACCATACCGAGACCTAAGGTACCTACGCCGGATTGCACGACGAAATCACGGGGAGTGACCTGCGAACGCTCGACGCAATGAAAAGAACAGCCATAAGGTTCAATTAACGCAGCTTTTTCGATAGGCATATCCGAAGGAACCTTATAATTGATGGACTCTTTAGTCAAACGAACATATTCCGCCATTCCGCCGTTTACGTTGTTCTGGAATCCGTATAAATCGTGCTTTTCGCACATCCAATGCCGCCCTGTTTTGCAGAACATACACTCGCCACAGGGAACGATTTGTTCCGGACAAATACGATCACCCAACTTCCAATCACCTTTGACGTTTGTGCCGATTTCAACAACGGTGCCTACAAACTCGTGACCCGGAATCATCGGCGCTTTGATGTAGGGCGGATTTCCATCGCCACCCCAAAAACTTGGTGCGCCCGCATAGGCTTTGGTATCTCCCGCACATACACCGCAAGCCTCCACTTTTAAAATCATTTCGCCTTCTCTTGCGCGAGGTGTGTCCACTACTTCTGTACGATAATCCCCTGGCGCATACGCCACAACTGCTTTCATTTTCTTTGGTAACATTTGAATCCCCCTCCGTATTTTTTATTTTTATCAGACGTTCTGTCAAAATAAGCTCTTAAAAAAATACTATATAAAAAGACTTTTATAAATATATTTTTATAAATTAGTTAGATTATAAAACTGTATTTTATAAAAGTCAATAAGTTTTTAAAAATACATTTAAGTAATTGATGCGGATTGCTTGAAGGGGAAATGGCACTTGCGCTTAAAAATGAATTTTGATAGAATGATTTTACAAAAGTATTTTATAAAATATGATATGTGAAAGATGTGAATTATGGTAGGGAATAAAAGCGTAACGGTTTCTGAAATAAAGCGCCTTAACAGAAACAATATTTATATGCTGCTTAAAAATAGAGGCGATTTATCCAAACAAGATATTGTCGGAGCGTTGAAACTGAGCCTGCCAACGGTTACGGTTTATTTAAATTATCTTTTGGAGAAAGGCTTAGCGTGTGAAAGCGGGACATGCAGCACAGGTGTAGGAAGAAAGGCATGTACTTACTCAATAAATAAAAATGCAAGAATTGCAATTGGTATAGATGTTACCAAAAATCATATCACGATTGTCAGTGTAAATATGGTGGGGGAAATTCTTTCGCGGTTGAGTCTCCGAAAGAGATTTGAATTGAAGGATTCATATTATCAATATGTAGGAGAACTTGTAAAAGCAGAAATCAAGAAAAATGGATTCTCACAGGAACAGATTTTAGGCGTTGGTATAGGAATCCCTGGATTGGCGACAGATGATGGAACGGAAATTTTTTACGGGAAAACTCTAACGGATTTCTCCGGACTGAAAATTACTGCTTTTAATAAATATATCGAATATCCCTGCGTATTTATAAAAGATGCAAATGCGGCATGCCTTGCGGAGACGTGGTCAAACCCGCAGATGAGCAATGTGTTTTATATTTCATTAAGCAATTATGTGGGTGGTTCAGTCAGGCTCTATGACAAACCCTATTCCGGGGAAGGTCCGCGCAGCGGTGAAGTGGGGCATATTACGATAGTGCCAAACGGCTTACAGTGCTATTGCGGGCAAAAAGGGTGTACCGATCCATACTGCAGTGCGTTGCGGTTATCGGAGCAGGAAGATGAAAATTTAGAGCAGTTTTTCCGCAAACTAAAAAAAGGCGATGCGGAATGCCAAAAGCGGTTTGATGAATATTTATATTATCTTTCTCTTGCTGTGAATAATACACGTATGTTGTTTGATTGCAAAATTATTCTTGGAGGGTATGTCGGCGTCTATTTGGAAGAGTATTTGGATCAACTGAAGATGCTGCTGAAGAAAAGGAATCCATTTGAAGACAATGCTGATTATGTGCAGGTTTGCAAATGGAAGAATGATCCGATTGCAGCGGGCGCAGCGATTTTATTCATTGATCAATTTGAAAAGAGCATATAGGAAGTTTATTTTAACGATATCGTTGCGTACGGCGAGGCGGTAACTTTTCGTAGCGATAAAGTCTGACGCAATGAGATCACATAAAGATAGAAATAATTTTATTGGCAAAGGGATGGCGCTGCGTCGCCCCTGCGGGACAGCTTAAGCTGTTTGCGGGGGAGCTTCGGCTTCCGCTTGTTTTTTATTTTTTAAAAATATTTTGGTACTAAAAAATGCTGTTATTTTATTGCTATTTATATACAAAAAAACACCATGCTTTGCATGATGCCGTTTTGTTGGCGGAAAGGGAGGGATAGCGCAGCTACGCCCTACGGGCTTGCATTGCTTGAACCCTCGACGGGTTCTCATCCTCTTTGATCAACAAAAAAACACCATGCTTTGCATGATGCCGTTTTGTTGGCCAGACTGTCCAAAAAGTCGCTGAAAAGGCACAAGAGTGGTACAATGAAGAAAAGCACAGTGGCGGTGAAAAGGGATGGAATACGTAAAAGGTGAAAGCAGAAACCAAAAGACATTTCTGCCGGATTGTGTGGAAGATTAT